>CAWIUH010000004.1:0-503654 GCA_963839255.1 uncultured Acidimicrobiaceae bacterium | reverse complement strand
CTCACCACCCGTGTCACGTTATGGCTTCGGGACCTATGCGACATCTTTCCTCCTTTTTCTTCCGTTTGGTTGAGCCAGCGCACTGAACTCTTTGGACTTGTCGTGGCGGGATTGGTGCGTGCGAATGAGGACGCCGTCGACAGTGATCTGCACTGTGTCGCCGACGATTCGCACTCCGGCTAAGCGACCGCGATAGCCGTTGCCCACGCGATAGTTGGAGCCGGCGAAACTCACTGCGCCGGTGGGATCGACCTTGCGGATCACCTCGTCACCTTTGGTGGGAGCCTTGGCTTGCGGTTGGGCCAAGAAGGCAACGTCGTCGTCCACGAGGTGGCGTCGAGCGTGGGTGGCGATCAACACGTCGCGGTGGTGCACGTAGAGCAGCCCGTCGTCGCTCGAGACCTGGACCCGTTCGCCGCTGTAGACGCGCCCGACGTGATAACGGAAGTTCAGCACGGTCACCCGGCCCTTGTCGTCGACGACACGGTGCAGACTCTTGCGCGTGGGGATGACGGGTTCGGTCTCGACCTCGCCGTCGATGATCTCGACGTCGTCGCGACGCGCGAGCTCGAAGCGACGTAGCGGCACGGTGTCGCCGAGGGACTGATGCGGGCGCTCGGTGTTGTAGGTCACCACCCACGCGTCGAGGGCCGCCTGGGTCTCTTCGAGGGTGTCGTAGCGATGCTCTGAGAAGAACTCGTCGCGCATCGTGCGGTGCAGTCGTTCGACCTTGCCGGTCGTGGTCGGATGAGTAGGGGGCGGTGAGTCGGTGCTTGATGCCGTTGTTGAGACAGATCCGGTCAAAGAGCACCGTGGCGGGCGTGGTCTGGTGTTTGCCAGTGAAGACACGACCGTTGTCAGTCAAGATCTCCTCGGGCGCTCCGTAACGCTGGAGGGCGAGCAGCAGCGCGTCACAGACCGGCCGGGCCGTGGCGCGCTCGACCAGTTGGGCACTCACGCAGTAGCGACTGTGGTCATCGATGCCGGTCACGCAGCTGATCGACGTGCCGTTCGTGAGATAGATCCGTCCGACCACGTCCATCTGCCACATCTCCATCGAGCGGGTGCGCTCGAAGCGCCGGTAGTCCTCGGCGCGACGACGGCGCGGGGCGGGACGATGAGTTGATGACGCACGAGTGCCCGGTAGACCGCCGAGCGACTCGGCGCGCGGTCGCCAAACTCGTTCACCAACTTCGTGCGCAGCGTGCGCGGTCCCCAGCCCGAGTGTTGACGTCGCATCATCACCAGGCGCGCCTCGATCCTCGGATCCATCTGGGTCGGGCTCGTGTCGGGACGCGACGAGCGATCGGCCAGCGCCTCGAGTCCGCCGTTGGCGTAGCGGGTGAGCCAACGGTGCAACGTCCGTCGATCGACACCGTATTGCGAGGCGACCTGGACGATCGTCGCGCCAGAATCGAGTGCTTCGCGCACCGCCAGATAGCGCTGCTCAACCACGGACAGCTCGCTCAACATTGCCGCCTCCTCGAACACCGGACGCACGTCCAGAACTCGAGTGACAGCGTGTCAAAAAGGTGGAAGCAGTGAGACAGAGGTCCCGGAGCCACCGGGACAGGGGAAACGAAGCCGGGCCGGAAAGTGCGACACACGTCCCGGAGTCAAAGTGAGACACACGTCCCGAACTTTCACACCTCAGTCCTTAGAAAATGTGTGGGCGCTGAGGGACTCGAACCCCCGACCTGCTGAGTGTAAATCAGCTGCTCTAGCCAACTGAGCTAAGCGCCCGGAATAGACCAGCCTACTGGCCGGCCGCCGTATCTCTTAGAACGGCTGGGCAGCGATCAGTTGTGTCAGCAGATCTGAGGAGGCCGCGAAGCACGGGCGTCGCCTCACGCGCTCTGACGTAACGAGCACTTCGCCGTCATACTCGGCCGCCACCGCGCCAGATTCTTGAGCAATCAACAAACCGCCGAGATAGTCCCACGGGTGGAGTCGCGAGTGCGCGGCCACGCTGAAGGCGTCGAGGGAACCATCGGCCACCAGACAGATCTCCAGACTTGCCGCCCCCAACGATCGGTACTCAGCCCAGCCCAAGTGGCGCGAGGGAAGTCCCGAGAAACTCACGATCGACGCGCCCAACTCTCGTTGACCACTCGAGGATATTTTCTCGCCGTTTCGCCAGGCTCCCCCTCCGACTTCTGCTTCATAGAAGGCGCCGGTGACTTGGTTCGCCACGACGGCCGCCACCAACTCGTTCTCGCGCAGGACCGCGAGGCTGGTCGCGAAGAACGGCACCCCGTGATCGCAGTTCGTCGAGCCGTCGATCGGGTCTAGGACGACCGTGTAGTCACCCCCTCCGGTGACCCCCGACTCTTCGCTGACGACGCGGAATCCCGCACCGTGCAGCACGCGCAGTGCGACCTCGTCGGCCTCGACATCCAGGTGATACTGAGTGGGTCGCAGGCCGGAATACCCATCATGATCTCCCGCGCTCACGACTGCGCCAATCTCCAGCGCGCACTGGCGAAGCGGCTCGAAAAGTGAACTCGACACGCAGCAACGCTAGTGGCGGGCACGACTAGCCTGAAGGGAATGGCCGCTATAGATGTCGCAGGCTTCGTCGCCGACCTCAAAGACCACGCAGTCACTCACGGCTTTCACGTCCACGACGAGCGCCATTTCGTCGAGACATACTCTTTGCGCCAAGCGTGGGAGGTCGACCTACACCCCGAAGACGGCTGCGGCGGTCCCGTGGATCTGCACATTGAACTCGACGTCGACCCTCGCACGCTGCTCGCCTTTGAAGACGCCGTGCTTGGACTACCCGACGAAGTCGATCCGCCCGACGAGTTCCACTTTCCCCTCGTCCTCACGTGGAGTCTGCCGCCCATGCCCCAGGGGCCAGATCTGTTGCGCCTAGCCATTGATCTTGCTCCTATCGGTGGGCTCGAGATGCCTCTGGAGGTGACCGCCACGGACACCTTCGACTCCCCCACCGAGAGCAGCGAGCGACGCATCTCGATCGTGGCACGCCGGGCAATCTCGCTCAGTCAGGTCGCCAAGGGCGAAGACCCACTGTGCGACATCTTCGAGCGTGGACGTAGCGTGAGCGACTTTCTGTTGCAGTCCGCGGATTCGTGGCTCGGCTAACTCGAGTCGGCGGCGTCCTGGCATTCCTCGCGGTATCGAGCGTCGTGCTCAGCTCGTGTGGTTCGGGTGGCGCCATCGCCGATGCCCGGCGCAGCTGCGTCTACGTCACGAAAGCCTTGTCCATCGAGCGTCGGAGCCAGCAGCCGGGTCTCACGACCTCGCGTCGCAACAGCCTCGAGGCCGGCGCGCTTAGCGAGCTCCTGAAAGGCACGCCGTACGCCGCCGCGGCCACCTCGATCGACGGGAGTTGGAATCCGCTCATGACAGCGATCAATGAAGCCGAGCGGGTTCCAATTCCCGATCTCAAAGACACGCTCAGTCGTTTGTGTCGAATCGCTAACTCGCAAACGCCCTACGTCTAGGTCTCCTGCGACAGGCGCTGGTGTAACCACGTGAGCGAGTTGTCGTCCAGCATCGCGTCCTCCCAGCCCGCGAGTTGGTCCTCTAGCGCCGCCTGGGAGTCGATCTTGGCGATCACCACCACGGTGAGATCGGTGACCACTTCGCCGGCGACGTAGAAGTCACCGAAGAGATCCTCGGTCACCGGAGCATCCGGTTCGACCATGAGGTAGAGCTCGCCCGTCGCTTCCACCCAGGACAGTTCGTACTCGTTGTCCTTCGCGTCGGTCCATTCGTTGCCGAACTCGATCTCGGCACTCTCGCGGCGCGCCTCATTTTGCTCGTAAAAGGATTCGATGTCCATCGTCACACCTTAGAACTCGGCTATGTGCGCTGCCATGTGTGCGGTCATGTTCACGATGAGGTCATGAGAAATGTCACGGGGACAGTAGGCAAGAGTGGCGTCCTTCGGTGCGTGGCGATCTCTCTACTGGGATCCATGAACAGCCACTTTGACATCCTGACCAACATGCGCACTGAGTGGCGCTGGATCGGCCGGCGCCCCAGCGCGCAATCGGCCCTCCGGCGCCTCGACGAACGCCACCCCGAGCTACGACTGGGCAACGAGCACGATCTGTGCGACCTCGTGGGTCTGCTCGAGTCTCGGGGAGGGCGCAACGTTCTCGAACGCGCCCACATCGTGCGCGCGCTGCTGGAAGAAGCGACCGACCCCGACATTCATCGCGCACTTCTTCAGACCTTGCTCCCGGGCGTGGTCAGCGTGAGTCGCCAGTTGCGTTTCGGCGAGGGCGTGGTGGATGAGCCCAGCGAGATGGTGTCGGTCGCGATCTCGCTACTGAGCGAGCTCTTGGTGGATTGGGCGGGACAGTCGCGCACCTACGCCGCGCCGGACCTCTTATCCGCTCTGCGGGGACGCTTGCGGCGATGGATGCTCAAGGAGAAGGAGGCACGCCGCGCGGTCTCGGCGTATGAGGCGGTCGACCACCCGGCGAGCGAAGCGTCCCCGCTGCTGGCGCGCCTGCGCAGTCTCGGCGACGAACACCAACGTCTAGTGCGTCTGACCTACGCCCGCGTATTCGAGGGTCGCTCACTTCGCGAACTCGCCGCTGACGATCACAGCACGCCCTCGGCGCTGCAATCGGAACTGCAATATTTTGCTATTCGTTTTTTGCTCTAGCGGTTATCAAAGGTTGTGAATGAGCCCCGAGTTTCGACACGACGAGCCGTTACCCTCGAAGGACGACCATGAGACTGCCCCATTCGCTCAAGAGCGCTCACTGGGTGATGTGGTCCAGCCCCGTTCTTCTCTTGGTCCTCGTTTTCACCTTGACCGCCTCGTCGAGTTCGACGCCACCGCGCCATCTGGCTACCCACGTCGCCTCACGCGCGACCTCGCGGCCGACCACTACTTCCACCTCGACGACTCTGGTGCCGGTCGCAGCGACCACGAAGCACAGCACCACGACCACGACCGTGCCGATGACGACCCAAGTGACGACGCCACCGGAACGATCTGCGCTCAACGTGACGAACGTCGCGACGATCCCGCCCGCGACCAGCGCCGGTCGCGCCTCGAACTCGTCCAGCGCGACCGATTCGAGCGACAAGTCGAACGCGAGCGCCTCCGCCGCGAACGCCTCGAGCGACGTCGTCAGCGGTCAGCTCGGTTCGACCCTCTCGGTGGCCGACGTGCCGCTGCGGGGTCCTGGAACGTGGGAGGTCGCGACGAGCGCCTCCGTGTCGGTGACCCTGACGTGCGCGGGGACGACGATCGCGGTCGAAACTCAGTTCGAGATCGCCGCCCGTACGGTGTGCCAGGTAACGATCACCGACCCGATCCCCGCTCAGAACGTCACGTGGGAACTAGTACCGAGCAACTAGGCCGTCCGCTGAGCACGCGCCTTCACGGGGGAGCGCTCGCGCTCTACTTCGCCCTGCTGCCCTACGTCGTACTCACCAAGTGGCAGCGAACGTCGAGCGAATCAAGCGGCACCTTCATTCGACTCTTGTTGGTCGTGTTGGTCGCGTTCTGGCTTGGCTTTCTCTGCCAAGTCGTGCGCAACGTATGGCGGCTGCGGCGCGGTCGACAGGTGAAGTCTGGTGGCAGCGCCTGGCTCGCTGGTCTCCTCGTGGCATTGTTAGCTCTCGCGGCGCCCGCTCACGTCAGCGCCCATCAACCCAGCGCCATCACCGTTTCGTACCGACCGACCTCTCTGCCCCTGCGCCATCGCGCGCCCACTCCCCTCGTCGGCCTGTCACCGATGCCCCTCGCCCTCGTTGCGAAACGTCGCAGCGACGCCTTGCGACGTGACGGCGACGACCTCTTTGACGTGAACGAGTCCATCGAGCTGCTGCGCGGCCTCGATCCTCAACTCATCGGGCACCTCGCAGCGCTCATCGGAGAGGACCGCGACGGTGTTCTCGACGTGCCCGACGAGCCGGCCGTTCTGTCCAGCGCGCCGACCACAGCCATCCTCGCGTGCACGCTGGGACCGAGCGCGACGGGTACGTTGATTGGATTCGCCCGCGAGGGAGGTCGGCTCCCCATTCGCGCGGCGTGGAGCGCCGACGACATCCAGCGCGAAGTCGTCGTCCTCCATCAAGGCACCGTCGTGTTTGCCCGCGACGAGGGCGAACTCCTCCGTGCACTCGCCACCCGCGCTCTGCGACGGAGCGTGGTGGTATACCTGGGACCCTCGAGCGACCTGGAGGACGAGCTATCTGCCTGCGCGGTCACTCTCACTCCCTACCTAGAACAAGACTCTCGGCTTCCCTCTCCCGTCGTCCACGACGCACCGCGCACGGGAGATTTGCGCGTCGAGATGTTGCGGGCCGATCCCACTGTCGTAGGTCTTGTCGAGGCCTTCACTCCGACGCTGCGACGACGGTGCATCGAGATGGTCGCCTATCTCGCCCTGCATCGACACGAGCCCGTGACCGGCGAACGCCTGCGCACGCGCGTTCTGCTTCACGCGGACATCGAAGCGTCGTCACGTACCCTCGCCAACACGGCGAGTTCCGTACGGCGCTCGCTCGGCGTTGACGTTCAGGGTCCTCGCCTCCATCCGGTCTCCTCGTCGGGGCTGTACACAACTCACGGCGTGACGAGCGACGTCGAGATGTTCTCCACCCTGGTGGCGCGCGCACGTCAACTGCCCATCGGCGACGCGGCATCTCTCGCTCACGAAGCGCTGCTCCTGATCAAGGGCGAACCCCTGGCCAGCACGTTGCGCGGATTCGAGTGGTTTCTTGCCGAAGGCTTCGCCGCTCGACTCGCGCGCGACGGCGAATGGGCCGCTCTCGCGCTGCACCACAGCGCGATGGGCCGGCGCAACTATGAACTCGCCTTTTGGTCACTGCAGCAAGGACTCTTGATCGACCCGTACAGCGATGCGCTCACCGACGCCCTCGCCAAGGTGCCCCGCCTACGCGAGTTTGGCGGCGATGGAGCCCGCCCGGCGCAACACCAGCCCGTCAGCCCCCGCGGCGCTGTAGCGATGAGCTGGTCGCTCACGGGCCTCAGCCAGCAGATCTTTCAATAGTGCCGCAAACGGAAGTACCGGATCGACGAAGAGGTACTTGGCGAGCGATCCCGGAATCGTGTTGATCTCGTTGACGTAGATCTCGTGATCGTTGGCGAGAAAGTCCAGGCGGGCGACGCCACGCACCAGGGCCAAGTCGGCGATGCTGCGAGCCAGGGCGAGAATCTCCTCGCGTTGTCCCGGCGCCAGTTCCGCCGGCAGCTCGCGAGGCGCGGCCACCATGCCTTCTCCGCCGACGTACTTATCGCGGTAGTTGAGGAACTCGGCATCTGTCGTGCGCCGAATGGGTCGCTCGATCGCCGAGAGCTCCAGCGAAGGGTAGGTGCGTAGCGCGATCTGTACGTCGGTGAGGTCCGCGCGATAGGTCTCGACCACGCAACCGTTAACAAAGTGCGGGTTGACCGACAGGCGCGCCTTGGCGGTAGCGAAGTCCGCCACCACTTCGATACCGATCGACGATCCGCCAAAGCGCGGCTTCAAGATATAGGGCCCCGCGAAGGGAAGTGACGTGCTCGAGGAACTCAGTAGTTCGCGCGGCAACGACGCCAGTCCTGCACCAGCAATGACGGCTGAAAACGCCCACTTGTCCATGCCCAGAGCCGCTCCGGCGACCGTGGGACCGGAGTATTTGAGCCCCGCGAGATCGAGCGCGCCTTGCAAAGTGCCGTCTTCGCCCGGCCCCCCGTGGGTGGCGAGGATCAATGCGTCGGTGTCGAGCTTCTTGGCACCTGAGAGTCGCGAACCGGAGGTCCAGAAGCCGCCGTCCTCGCCCAGGCGCAGGGTGACTTCGCTCGCCCCTTTGGGCACCCCATCTAAGAACGCCTCGGCTTCAACGTCACAGCCGACTGAGTGGTACGCCCCGGTCTTGGTCCAGTAGATGCCAAGCGCGTCTCTCTCGAAGGTCGCGAGTTCACGTAGGGCCTGCAGTCCGGTCAGGATCGAGATATCGTGCTCCGGCGACGGACCCCCAAAGAGAACCCCGCTAGCCACCACTCACCTCGCCCGACCCATAAGACATCAAGGGTAGTGGTCGGGTAGATCGTTCAAGAACAAGATCCCATCGCCGGGTGCGAGCGAGGTGCGAATCCATTTGACGGCGTCGTCGCGAGTGTCAAAGCGTCGCGGCGCAGTGGTAAACCCCGCGCTCAGAGCCACGACGTTCGTGCGCCCGATCACGACGAGTTCGGCGGGAACGGCCTGCACGAGTTGCGCCAGGCGCAGGTTCTCGACGTACTGCTCGCGTCCCAGTTCGACGAGGCCCGGCGTCACCACCACTCGTCGGCCGGCGATGTCGAGGGACTGGAGGGTCTCGAGAGCGACCATCGCACTCGCCGGATTGGCGTTGAACGTGTCGTCTACGACGACGATCCCCGCCGGCGACGTCGCCACGTTGAGTCGGTTGGCGACCGGCTGCACGTCGTCGAGGCGCCCCGCGAGTGTCGTGGCGTCGACCCCGAGTTCGCGAGCGACCGCCAGAGCACACGCCAAGTTAGTTGGCTGCACGCCGAGGATCTCGTCACGCTCGGCGATCACATCCCCGCCAATGCTGACGCGCCAGCGGTGATGAGAAAGTGCGACTCGTACGTCGGCGTCCACCATTCGCGACCCCGCGGTGACCACTCGCTTGCCCTGTGCGCGCAAGTCACTCACCCAGCTCGAGAGTCGCGCGTCGTCCAAGTTCAGTACGACGGTTGACGCACTCTCGGTGATCTCGCGCTTGGCGGCCTCGATGACTTCCAACGTGCCCATACGCTCCAGATGCACGGGACCGATCGCCGTGACGACGGCGATCTCCGGCACGCACCACGACGTCAACTCGCGTATCTCTCCCGGACCGTACGTGCCCATCTCCGCGATGAAGATCTGCGTGCCCTCGGCCAGGTTCTCGTTAATGGCGCGTGAGAGACCGGCGCGGTTGTTGAAACTGCGAGGCGAGGCGACTACCCCGACGCTCGTCCCGAGCAAGGTACTGAGATAGTTCTTCGTGGACGTCTTGCCATACGACCCAGTTATCGCCACAATTCGTGGGCTGATCGATGACAGCCGGCGAACGGCCTGGTCGACGAAGTGTTGAGCACGGCGATTCTCCATCGGCTTGAGAGCCCTCGTCACCAGGTCGAGCATCGGATTCACCGCCAACACCATGACCACCGCGCCCAGGAAGGGGTGAGGCGCGAGTGCGGCGACCCCGGCGACGACGAGGGAGACGACGGTTGCGAGCAGGGCCGTCGTGCGCAGGCGGCGAGTCCACTCAAGACGACTGGTGCGCCCGCGTACGGGCAACCCCCACGGACAGAACAGTCCGTAGAGCGACGACACGACGACGAGCGGGTCCCAGGCGCGGAGCACGATCGTCACGAGAATCGCCAGGATCAGGACGTGACTCAAGGTGAATGGTCGGTGCGGCTTACCCCCCAGGTTGGCCTTGGCACTCGGGCGCTGCGGCGAGGACCAGCGCGCGAGAAAGCGCATGAGCGACGACGCGTCGTAGTGCTCTCGCTGCAAGACCCTCAGCCATCGGGCCATCTGAGCGCAGTACGCCGCCACCAGCAGCGCGCTCAGAACGATCGTGACAGCGATCGTCACGAACCAAGCGCCTTGGTGGTCGCGTCAACCAGCGCATCAACGGCCTCGAGGGGGACGAAGTGTCCCACGCCTGCCAAGACCGAAACGCTCGAAGGAGACGTGACCAATTGCAGCCGCGCGCGTTGCGACCTCGGGCGGCGCCTCGCGATCACCTTCACCCCAGAGGAAGGTCACCGGCACGCGCAGCGACGACAGCGCTGACTCGTAGTTCTCCTGCATCGTCGCGACCAGTACGCCACGAATCACGCCACTCGCGTTGCGATAGTCGCTCGATCCGTACTTCTGGCGCGCCGACTCAAGTCTCGCCTCGCTGAGGAGGTGATGCGCGGCGAGCCAACGCACGAGTCGGTAGCGCAGCGGTGACTTTCTCGTCGGACCGAGTCGCAGCAGCGGCACGCCAGTGAGCACCAGTTCCCTGACCAATTCGGGGTGCTCGCTCGCGACGAGCAGCGCCACTCGCCCACCGAAGGAGTGACCAACAAGGACGAGGGGTAATTCGGAGATCTCGCGCAGCGTGGGCAGGATGAGTTCGGAGTAGAACCAGGCCCCGCCCGCAGAACTTGGCGCGGGCGAGGAGCCAAAGCCGGGAAGATCAAGGGCCACCGAGGCGAAGCCCCGATCGGCCAGTAGCTGAGCCGCCGCGGAGAAGTCGCGAGCCTGCCGAGCCCAGCCGTGGAGCCACACCACGCGGATGGGACCCGTGCCGTAGGTCTCCCCGAAAACCTGCGAGTCGCCGTAGCTACGAAGCACGTATAGAGGTTAGTGAGATGGGTGAGCGGCCCTGAACTACGTCACCGCCTCCCATTAGCGTGCAAGGAGCGATGGACGAAGCGAACTTCTCACACGACTTACTCATCGGTCTCACGCCCGAGCAGCGCGAGGCCGTGATGTCGCCCGCGCGACGCCTCCTGGTCAGAGCGACCGCGGGATCGGGTAAGACCCACGTGCTTACCCTACGGATTCAACGCCGCGTGGCTGATCACGACACCGAGCCCGACCAGATCTTGGCGATGACCTTCACTCGCAAGGCCGGCGACGAACTGAGAAAGCGTCTCTTTCGCGCGGGAGTACGTGACGTGCGCGCCGGTACCTTTCACCGCGCCGCGCTCAACATCGTCACCCAGTACCGCAACGACCACCACCTGCGACCCCTGACGCTCGAACCAAATCGACGAAAACTTGTGGGCGCGCTGGCCATCCAGTTGCGCGAGAGCGGCGAACTCAAGCTCGAAGACTGGCAGCTGCCCCGCTTGGAACAAGAGATCGGTTGGGCGCTGAGCCAGGGCTTCAATGGGGCCACGTACGCGAAGGTGGCGCGACGCCAGCGTCGCGAGGCGCCCCTTCCACCGGCTCAGTTGGCCGAGATCCTGGACCGCTACGTGGGTCTCACGCGCAGCCGCGGGCAGTTGGACTTCGACCTGCTACTGAGCGAAGCGATCACGCTGCTGCGCGACGAAACCGACGTGCGGGCGTCATTTCGCTACCGCAACCGTGCGCTCTACGTGGACGAGACCCAGGACATGAATCCTCTTCAGTTCATGCTCCTGCGCCAGATGGCCGGCGACAACCCCGACCTGTTCTGTGTCGGCGACCCCAATCAGTCCATTTACGGTTTCAACGGGGCGGCGCCGTCACTCATGACCGACATTCTGGCAACCTGGCCCGATACCGTCGTGCTCGACCTGACGCGCAACCACCGATCCACGGCCAACATCATCGCGGTCGCCAACACTCTGCTCGAGCCGGGCGCTCGGGGAATCGAGCCCGCCAAGGACGAAGGCGATGTTCCACTCGTGCGCGCCTACGACACCGACGAGCAGGAGGCGGAGCACGTCGCGACGTGGCTCTCGGCAAAGCATCACCCGGGTAGCCCGTGGCACTCACTGGCGGTGCTCGCACGCACGAACGCGCAACTCGAACTCATCGCGAGCTACCTCGACGCCGCCGACATTCCCTACGAGCGGCGCGGTCCCGAACACTCACCCGCCTCGGACCTGCTAGCCACAGACCTCTCGACGCGTCGGCTCGACGAGCCCGATCACGACGCCGTGGCCCTTTCCACCATTCACCGCTCCAAGGGACTCGAGTTCCAGCACGTGGCCGCCATCGGCTGGGCCGAGGGCCAACTCCCTCACTACAACGCCACCTCCCCAGAGCAGTTAGCCGAGGAACAGCGTCTGGCCTACGTGGCGCTTAGCCGCGCCGAGCAGTCCCTACTCATCACGTGGAGTCGCGGGCGAAACGACCCACGCTACCCCGACCGCCACCCGTCACGATTTCTCGCGCCGATCGAAGTTGTGATCGCCGACATCGAGCGACGCAACGCCCCGCTCACGGGCGACGCACGCAAGGCTCGTCTCGACGCCATCAAGGCGTCGCTGACCGAAAGCCTCGCGCAGATCGAAGAGAGCGCCAAGACGAGGTGAGCTGAAAGCCCTTGTATAGTTCGCACGCGTGAGACTCTTCCCCCCGCGAGTCCAGCCGTGAACGGCGCCGGCGCTCTGCTCTCGACGCTGGGCGCCAACGGTGTCTCGGTCTGCTTCGCCAACCCCGGTACCTCAGAGATGCACTTCGTCGCCGCACTCGACGAGACACCGGAAATGAATGCCGTGTTGTGCCTCTTCGAGGGCGTCGCCACCGGAGCGGCCGACGGGTACGCACGCGTGAGCGGCACACCAGCCGCCACGTTGTTACACCTTGGTCCGGGACTGGCGAACGGTTGGGCCAATCTGCACAACGCGCGACGCGCTCACACCCCGATCGTGAACATCGTGGGCGATCACGCGACGTATCACGCGATCCACGACGCACCCCTGCAGAGCAACATCGAGTCCCTGGCTGAGCCCCTTGAGGGTTGGTACCGACGCAGCGTTGACGCGAACTTTCTCGCCGACGGACGCGGCCGACGCGGTCGCCGCGAGTTACGGACCGCCCGGTCGAGTCGCCACACTTGTCTTGCCGGCCGACGTCAGCTGGAACCAGGTTGACGTGCCATCTGCCTGGCCGATAGCGGCCAAACCATCACGGGTGGATGTCGGCGACGAGGAGCTGTCCCTGGCCGAACACGTGTTGCGCACGCGGCGAACGGTGCTGTTGCTCGGAGGTTCCCTCACTCGCCGTCACCTCGACCTCGCGCACCGTATCGGCGCGACGACGTCGGCGCGCGTGATGACCGAGACGTTTCCCACCATCGTCGAAGGCGGCGGAACCGAGCGACTCAACTACCTGAGCGAGTTTGCCCTCGAACAACTCAAGGATGCCGAGACCGTGATTCTGGTGGGAGCGCGCGAACCGGTGGGCTTTTTCGCCTACCCGAACGTGCCGAGTCGCTTGGTGCCCGACGGTGCGGAGATCATCGACCTGGTGGCTCCCGGGGGCGACGTCGGGCCTGCCCTGGAGGCCCTCGCAGACGCCCTTCATGTCCCGCCCTCGGCCCACGCACCGATGCAAGTGCCACCTCCGGTGCCAAGTGGACAACTCACGACGCGCTCCATGGCGGAGGCGCTCGTGGCGACCTTGCCGGAGGGCATCATCATCGCTGACGAGTCGAACACCAGTGGCGTTCACTTGCCAGGCCTGCTGAGCCTGGCACCACCGCACCACTGGATGACGCTCACGGGCGGATCCATCGGGTTCGGCCTGCCCCTTGCCCTTGGCGCGGCCGTGGCTTCGAAGCGACGCGTGCTGGCGCTCGAGTCAGACGGATCGATGATGTACACGCCCCAGGCACTGTGGAGTATGGCCCGCGAGGGCCTGGACGTGACGGTCGTGGGACTGTCGAATCGCAGTTACGCCATCTTGAACTTCGAGCTCTCGCGGGTAGGTGCTCACGCCGAGGGCGAAGCAAGCGCTCGGCTTCTCGACATCGACAACCCCACGCTCGACCTCGCCGGCGTGGCTACCTCTCTCGGAGTCCCAAGCGAGCGCGCCACGACCGCTGAGGAACTCGTCACCGCCTTGCGACGTTCGTACGTCACGCCCGGACCCACCTTCATTGAGGCGCTGCTGCCGAAGCGCATGGGTTGACTCAGACGTCGGCGAGGACGAAAAAAATCTCGCCTGCGGCGGCGAGCTCGCCGTTGACGCTCGCTCGTCCCGCACCCTTGCCACCGCGCGCGGACAGCTTGGTCATCTCACACTCCAAGGTCACCGTATCGCCGGGCAGAACTTGACGTCGGAAGCGAGCGCGCTCAAGGCCACCGAAGAGTGGCAAGCGACCGGTGTAGCGCTCGTCGGATAACACCACGACGGCCCCGCATTGGGCGATGGCCTCGAGCAACAAGACCCCGGGCGTCGTCGGGCGACCGGGGAAGTGTCCGGGGAAGAACCACTCGTCACCGCGAAGCGTCCACTCGCCGCTCGCTCGCACTCCGGGCTCGATCGTGAGGAGTCGATCGATGAACAAGAAGGGAGGACGGTGCGGCAGCCAGTGCGTCGGATCCAGAGAGAGCTCGCTCATACCAGCGCCAACTCGGCGATTCGCCGGTCGCTGTCAACGGTGACGAGGCGAAATACCCGCTGATCGCCTCGCTTCAGCACGTCGCGCGCTCGAGCGGGCGCAGGGTCACCGAGCAGCGTGGTCGGCGCGTAGCACTCCACCTGTTGGCCGCCCTTGAGCTCGACCTTGATGACCGCTCCGTGTGAGGTGAAGGCGGTCACCTCCCCCGGGACGCGCGAACCTACGCGATACGTGCTTTTAAATGTGGCGAACTCGGTTTCGGGATTGACCGGCTGGCGGCCTCGCTTGAGGGCCACCGCGGGCGCGGCCTCGGGTGGCGTTTCAACCTTGGCCACCCTCTTGGTCGGCTTCTCGGCGACCTTCGACACTTGCTTCTTCGAGACCCGCTTCTTTTCGGGCGCCACTGTCTTGGCCGACTTCTTCGAGGCTCTCGCTGGGGCCTTCGCGATCTTCTCAATCTTCTCGATCGCCCTCTCGGCCTTGGGTGGCGTCTTCTTCGCGGCGGGGGCCTTCTTCGTCTTGACGGGCGTGATCGTCGTGCCGATGGTGGGCTTGGCCCCGCTGGCCAACGTCACGGCGAGCTTCTTCACGCTCTGGGGGACCTTGGAGTTACGCACCGGCACGCGGTCGGTAAAGACCCACCCCACCCCGCGCACCGGCTTGCCACCGATGAGGCGACCCACATCAAAGAGCCACGGGTACTCGTCGTGGAACTCCTGGAACGAGTCGTTGCTCAAGACCACCCCGCCGATGCGGTCGGCGATCTTCAAGATGAAGGCGTCGCCGCGACCTACGGCTCCGGCAGGCGGTGTCACGATGTCACCCGCCATCGTCGCATCGAGGAAGCGGCTGCGCTCGTTGGCCGCCGCACGGTGCTCGAAAGTGGCGTCGGCCACCACGATGATTTCGGCTCCGGGATGCTCGTCGGCAAAGGCGCTCACCGCTTCGTCGAGCTGCTTCAAACTGGGCGTCAGGCGGCCCTCCGTGGCGAGGTTGGACCCATCCACCACCACGCGCAGGCGTGGAGCTCTGGTCGGGACTCACCCGACCGACCGCGTCAGAAGGTCGGCCTGCTCGGCGGCGTGCACGAGACCGCTACCGGTGGCCGGACTCGCCGACTCCGCACGCGCGACGTGCGAGACCGCGAGCCCTCGTAACTGGTGATGCATCTGGAGATGAACGAAGGGCCACGCACCCATGTTTTCGGGCTCTTCTTGGAGCCACACCACTTCAGTCACGTTGGGGTATCCCTGGAGAGTCCGATCGATCTCAGCGGCCGGCCACGGGTAGAGCTGTTCGACCCGCACGACGGCCACGTGATTAATCGCACCCGCGTCACGACGCCCGATCGCCTCGTGGGCCACCTTGCCTGACGCCAGCACCAGTCGGGTAACCGCACTTCGATCGCTCAGCGTGTCGTCGAGCACGGTCTGGAACGATCCGTGTTCAAAGTCACTCAGCGGCGAACGAGTCTGAACGGCTCGCAGCATCGACTTAGGGGTAAAGACGATGAGAGGCACCGGTCGTTCGCGCAACACCTGACTACGCAGCAGGTGGAAGTACTGAGCCGAGGTGGTGGGCTGAGCCACGCGGATGTTGTTGCGCGCACTCAGTGATAGGTACCGTTCAATGCGACCGCTCGAGTGCTCCGGGCCCTGACCCTCGTAGCCGTGCGGCAAAAGCATCACGACCGAGGCCAACTGACCCCACTTGTCTTCGGCGGCGACGAGGAAGTTGTCCACGATGATCTCCGCCCCGTTGGCGAAGTCGCCAAACTGCGCTTCCCAGGCCACCAGGGTGTTCTTGGACTCAACTGAGTACCCGTACTCAAAGCCCAGCGCGGCGTACTCGCTCAGCGCCGAGTCGCGCACGGTAAAGAATCCCGGTGCACCCATGCTCGCGAGCGGTACGTACTGCTCGCCGTTCTCGTAGTCAATGAGTGCCGAGTGACGATGCGAGAAGGTGCCCCGGCGAGTGTCCTGTCCCGTGAGGCGCACGTTGGATCCTTCGAGGACCAGCGAACCCAGGGCCAACGCTTCGCCAAAGGCCCAGTCGACGTCGCCCGACTCGAGCACCGCTAAGCGCTGGGCGAACTGGCGTTCCAACTTGGGGTGAATGGTGAAACCCCCAGGAGCGGTGATCGTGGCTTTGGCGATCTCGAGCAACGTCTCGCGCTCGACGCCGGTCTCGGGAGCGGCGAGGTCGGCAGGCACCTCGGAGGGGCGCACGCGGTCGAGCACGGGGACCGGAACGGTGCGAACCTCGTCGAGCACGCTTTGGAGACGCGTGTTGAACTCATTGAGAGCGGCCTCGGCCTCTTCAATGGAGATGTCGCCTCGACGCACCAGGGTCTCGGTGTAGATCTTGCGCACCGAGCGCAGTTGGTCGATGACCTTGTACATCTCGGGCTGGGTGTAGCTCGGGTCGTCGCCCTCGTTGTGGCCGCGACGCCGATAGCAGACAATGTCGAGCACGACGTCGCGCTGGAAGGTCTCGCGGTACTCAAAGGCGAGGCGCGCGGCGCGCGCGCACGCCTCGGGATCGTCACCGTTGACGTGGAAGATGGGCGCCTGAATGATCTTGGCCACATCGGTCGAATAGAAACTGGACCGCGCCGCTTCAGGAGCGGTCGTAAATCCTACTTGGTTGTTGATCACGATGTGCACCGTGCCACCGATGCGATAGCCCGAGAGCTGCGAGAGGTTCAGAGTCTCGCTCACCACACCTTGGCCGGCGAAGGCAGCGTCGCCGTGAATGAGTAGGGCTAGGTACGGGTGCTCGACCATGGGCAGAACCTGCTCGGTGCCATCGCTCGGTCGAATCACGAGGTCCTGCTTGGCGCGCACGATACCTTCGGCGACGGGCGACACTGCTTCGAGGTGCGACGGGTTCGAGGCCATAGACACGTCGATCGTCGCGCCATTGGGGTTCTTGAACACCCCGCGCGCGCCCTTGTGGTACTTGACGTCGCCACTGCCCTGGACGCTGTCGGGATCGAGGTTGCCCTCGAACTCGCTGAAGATATCGCTATAGGACTTGCCGACGATGTTCGCGAGCACGTTGAGGCGTCCGCGGTGCGCCATGCCGATCACGGCTTCCTTGACACCGCGGTCGGCCGCCTCGTCGAGGATCGTCTGCAGGGCCACGATGGTTGACTCCGCCCCCTCTAGACCAAAGCGTTTCTGCCCCACGTAGCGGGCGTGCAGGAACGTCTCGAAAACCTCCGCCTCACTGAGCGAGTTGAGGATGCGGCGCTGCTCGTCGTTGCCCACTGAGGAGTTCACGCCTTCGACGCGCTCTTGGATCCAACGCTTCTGCGCGGGATCCATGATGTGGCCGTACTCGATGCCCGTCGTGCGGCAGTACGCGTCGCGCAAGATCGACAGGATTTTTTCGAGGGTGGCCTCGTGCAGGCCGGCGAGACCGTCCACCACGAAGGATCGCTGCAAGTCCCAGATCGTGAGGCCGTACGTGGAGAGTTCGAGTTCAGCGTGGATGGGCGGAGGCTCGTTGCTCAAGGGGTTGAGGTGGGCGTTGAGATGTCCGCGGACGCGATACATGTTGATGAGCGACTGCACACGAATCTGCTTCAAGATTCGTTCGGCCTCGTCGTCGTCGACCGCGTTGAGATCCTTGGCCCAGCGCGCAGGCTCGTAGGGCACGCCGAGCGAAGCGAACACGTCGTCGTAGAAGTCGTGCGCGCCGGTCAGGCACTCGGCGACGTACTTGAGGTACAGACCGGACTCCGCTCCCTGAATGATGCGGTGGTCGTAGGTGGACGTCAACGTCATGACCTTGCCCACGCCAAGTTCGGCCAGGGCCCGCGGGTCAGCGGCTTCGAAGCCCGCCGGCCACGCCAGTGCGCCCACGCCAAAGATCGCACCTTGGCCCGGCATCAAGCGCGGCACCGACTGGACCGTGCCCAGCGTGCCGGGATTGGTGATCGACACGGTCGCACCGACAAAGTCGTCCGCGCCGTACGTGCCTCCGTGGACTTTGCGCACGAGCTCTTCGTAGGCGAGCAGAAAGGTTCGAAAGTCCATCGTGTCGGCGTCTCGAATGACCGGGACGAGCAAGTTGCGCGAGCCATCCTTCTTCTGGACGTCGACCGCGAGACCGAGACCGACGTGAGCGTTGTGGCGAACGCCGGGAGTTCCCTTTTCGTCGACCGCGTCCACGAAGGTGTTGTTCATCGCGGGTATCTCGCGCAGTCCCTTGACGAGGGCAAAAGCGATGAGGTGGGTGAAGGAGACCTTGGCGCCGCTCGTGCGCGCCAGAGACTCATTGAGCGCGGCCCGATTGATTTCAAGGAGCCGGGCCGCCACGGTGCGCACGCTGGTCGCGGTGGGAACGGCGAGGCTCGCATTCATGTTCAAGACGATGCGCGCGGCCGCTCCCCGAAGCGGGGTGGCCTCGGCGTCAATGGCGAGCGGCGTTAGCGGGGCCGTCGGCGCACTCGATGACGTCGTCGTCGTGGCGACGGGCGGCAGAGTGCTGCGCTGATAGTCGGCGAAGAACTCTCGCCAACTCTCCGCCACCGAATTGGGATCTTTGAGGAAGCGGTCGTACATGTCGTCGACCAGCCACGCGTTGGGGCCAAAGGAGCCCTGGGCCGGGCGTGATGACGAGTCGGGAGGGGTAGTCACCCTTCCAGCCTAGGGCTCAGAAACGCCCATTTGATAGGTAACGAACGGCTCAGACGTAAGGTCAACTCGTGTCCTCCCCGGCGAACACCACCCGTCAAATCCATTTCGTGCAGGACTCCCCCGTCAAGGGACTCGCGCTCGCCGAACTCCGGGTGGCCTCTCCCGAGGCCGCACTGATCTGCGTGCACGGGGCCCTGGACCGCGCCGGATCGTTCACCCGGCTGTCACGACGATTAACTCGCTTTGATGTACTGGCCTACGACCGACGGGGTTACCAGGGGTCCCGTGACCTTGCGCCCGTCGATCTCAGTCACCACGTCGCCGACTTGCTCGCTCTGGTTGATCGCGAAGCGTCGCATCAACCGGTCATCCTCTTTGGCCACAGTTTTGGCGGAGTCGTGACCTTCAAGGCGGCGATTGAGGCACCCGCGCAGATCAGTCTCGTCGTGAACTACGAATCACCCTTGCCCTGGATCCTGCGACGAGGCGCCATCCACCACATTTCGAGCGACGATCCCGCGATGGAAGCCGAGCGATTCTTTCGACGCGTCGTCTCCGATCGCGCGTGGGAGCGCCTCGGCGAATCCCAGCGTGAGTCGCGACGTCTGGACGGTGGGACATTGTTGAACGATCTGCGAACGGTGCGCGACGAAACGCCGCCGTTCGACCTCTCGACGCTGCACGTTCCGGCGACGTACGTGCACGGAGACGGCAACGGTGCGGAGTACTACCGAGCGCTGAG
Organism: uncultured Acidimicrobiaceae bacterium; assembly: GCA_963839255.1. GTDB lineage: Bacteria > Actinomycetota > Acidimicrobiia > Acidimicrobiales > RAAP-2 > RAAP-2. Next base: position 484,211 of record CAWIUH010000004.1, on the reverse strand, counting down.
CGAGGCTCTCGTCGAGCTCAATCCAAAGATTGTGACCATCGAGCTCGAACACGCGGGCCACGACGCGCACCTTAGAAACACCGCGCAACTCGCCGCGGTCATCGAAGAACGCTGGGACGCGACGTGCGCATAGGCGTCGCCGGATCGTCAGGATTCATCGGACAGGCGCTCACTCGGTCCTTGGGCGAGCGCGGCGATACGGTGGTGCGGTTCGTTCGCCCGTCCTCGCCGCCCAGCCCAGGGTCGACGATTCGCTGGGACCCCTCGTGCAGTCTCGTGGATGAGAACGACCTTCGCGCCGTGGGTCGACTCGACGCCATCGTGAACCTCGCGGGAGTGGGAATTGGTGACCGTCGCTGGAATTCACATCGAAAAGAGATCATCCTCTCGTCGCGTGTGCAATCGACGGCTCTGCTCGCTCACGTCGCGCGAACTCTGAGCCAAGGCGTCGGGTTGGTGGTGAACGCCTCGGCGGTGGGATGGTACGGCGATCGTGGCGACGAACAACTCGACGAAGGTTCGAGCGGCGGAGTGGGATTTCTGGCCGACGTGTGTCGTGCGTGGGAAGGCGCCACACGCCCCCTGGTAGACGACGGCGTACCCGTGGCCTATCTACGCAGTGGCATCGTGCTCTCCGCGAGGGGCGGGGCACTCGAGCGCCAACTTCCGATGTTCCGTCTCGGACTGGGCGCGACGTTGGGCGCGGGCCGCCAGTGGATGAGTCCCATCGCACTGCGCGACGAGGTTCGCGCCATCGAGTGGGTTATTGATCAGAAACTAACGGGGCCACTCAACCTGGTCGGTCCGGCGCCCGTGACCAACTTCAACTTCACGCGCCAGCTCGCTTCGGCCCTTCACCGACCGTCCTTTCTTCGCGTGCCCAAGGTCGCATTGGGCGTCGCGCTCGGCCGAGAGATGGCCGATGAACTACTGCTCACCAGTCAGCGCGCCGTGCCGCGACGCCTTCTCGAGTCAGGATTCGCATTCGTCAGTCCCGACGTCGCGACCGCGCTGGCAATGGAACTCTCGTCAGCGTGAGCTTGTAGGCGCACTGAGTACAAGGGGTGTGACCGGCCTTTTCGAGTCCGCTCCGGTACAGTTGACCTCAAGACTTTTAAGGCGGCTCGACGCAGCCCTCTTCAACCACTTTGGCGGTCACTGGCGGGCAATTGAGTATGAAGTTTCAACGTACATGGAGGTCCGCCGCCGTAGTGCTGGCCACCGTGGGCGCGCTCGGCTTGGGCCTGAGTTCGGTCACCAGCGGTGCCGCCAGCTCGTCGAGCACCATCACCTACGCCGAGGCCCCGGGCGCCGCACCGAACTGGATCTTTCCCTACACCGGGTACCTCAACTTTTCGGCCTCAAACATCAATGAGTTCCAACAGCTCATGTTCCGTCCGCTGTACTTCTTCGGGCAGGGTGCCACCACGGCCTACGACCCTTCGCTCTCGCTGGCCGAGACGCCGGTCCTCAGCCCGAATGACCGCACGATCACCATTCACCTCAAGGGCTGGCACTTCGCGGATGGTCAGATCGTCAACGCCGCCTCGGTCATGTTCTTCTTGAACCTGTATCACGCCGATCCGACCAGTTACGGCGGCTACACGCCGGGCGTGGGGATTCCCGACGAACTCGCGAGCGCAAGCGGTTCAGGTCTCACGGTTGTTCTGCGCATGAAGACCGCCGTCAACGCGAATTGGTTTCTCTACAACTACCTGTCCGAAATCACGCCCATGCCCGATCACTGGGACATGGTCTCGTCCAACGTGTCGGGGCGGTGCGCGACTGGGACCTACGGTGCCGCCGCGACCGATGCCTCATGCAAAGCAGTTGAGGCGTATCTGGACAAGTTGGCGACTACCACGAGCTCCTTCACTTCAGCCTTCTGGCAAGGCGGCGACGACGGGCCGTGGCGTCTGACGGCCTTTGACAGCGCCGGGGACGCCACGTTCGAGTCCAACCCGCATTACTCGGGTCCCCAGGCGGCCCAGGTCCACTCGGTCAAGGAGATCGCCTACACCTCGGAGTCGACCGAGGTCAGCGACCTCGAGTCCGGCAAGCTCGACATCGGGTACGTAGAGCCCTCCGACCTGACCTCGCCCGCACCGAAGTCGGGCAGCGCCGGGCCAAACCTGCCGGCACTCAACTCGAAGTACCGGCTCTCGGTCTCCACGCCCTATGCGTTTAACTTCGCCGAGATGAACTACTCCACCACGAACCCCCTCCAGGCGGAGTTCGAAGAGCTGTATATACGTCAAGCCCTGCAAGAATCCCTCGATGAAGTGGGCATCGTACGAAACGTCGACGACAACTACGCCGTGGCTAACTACAGCCCCCTGCCCCCCAGCGCCGCACCAGCTCTCGCCAAGGCACCTAAAAGCCCGTACGCGTACAACCTCACGTCGGCCAAGGCGCTTCTCACCAGTCACGGCTGGAGCGAGGTGGGCAACGTCATGACCTGCACGAACCCGGGAGCAACGACCGGCCACTGCGGCACCAACATCGCCCAGGGTGCCACTCTCGCCTTCACCTTGTTATACGTCACGGGTGATCCGACCATCGACGCCACGGTGAACGCGATGGTGTCGGACTGGCAGAGCATTGGCATTTCGGTCACTGCGACCGCCACCACGTTCAACCTCCTCGCCACCACCTGCACCACGGGCAGCGGCACGCCGTGGTCGATGTGCTGGTCGGGGCAGAGCTGGACTTACGAACCGAACCTGTATCCATCGGGTGAACAGACGTTCCTCATCGGGCGCCGACTCCAACTGGGGCGGGTACGACGACGCTGAGATGAACGCATTAATCGGTGCGGATATGACGAGCAAGGCCACGTTGAGTACGTACGAGCAGTACGCCGCTAACCAGTTGCCCGTGCTGTATCTGCCCACGCAAGAGACACTCACCGAGACCGCTCGGAGCCTCAAGACGTCGGCTGGCTGGGCCTCCAATGGGCTTTCTGACTTCCTGCCCGAGTACCTGCACTTTTAGGGGATGACGGCCTTCTCAACTGAGAACGCTTCAGAATTCATACGCCGTTAACCGATTCATGTTGCGCACGAGAGTCCTTTATTAGCGATAACTGAACTCGTTCAGGTCCAAATGTGTTCAAAACCACCGCAAAACACACCACCGGACCACGCGAGCGCGATCGAGGGTCAACCCTGAACACCAGTAATTTCATGGCCTGGCTGGCGAGCGAGAGGTCTTTTACGCCCTATCTGGCAGCAAGAACGGCACCGTGCGAAGCACTGGTACCCGGGTAGAGGGTCGCAAGAGACTGGTCTTTGGACCCTGCGAAAAGCTCGCAGAGGGTCGAATTGGCCCACTGCCCTAACTTGTTTCGCTTGCTACCCCCCGGTACAGTTGCCTTCAGTCATCGTTGACGGAAGTTCAAATTGGACGTGACCATTTCGGTGGTACGGGGAGGCAATATCAACATGCAATTCAAAACAAAGCTTCGGCTCTTGGTGTCCGTCGGCACGGTTGCCGGCGCGATGACCATAGGGTTCGTGGCGCCGACAGTGGGTGGGGCAGCCTCCGCAAAGGTGAGCACCCCGTCGAACACCATTACGTTTGCCGAGGCGCCAGGCGCCGCGCCGAACTACATCTTCCCGTATCTGGGCTGTCAGTACTTCTCGGTTGCGACGCTGAGTCAGTTCCAGGAGATGACCTATCGTCCCGTCTACTGGTTCGGTACTCCCGGCTCCAGCGCCGTGGACTACAGCCTCTCGCCGGCTAAGGCGCCCGTTTTCTCGAACGGCAACAAGACCATCACCATCAATATGAAGGGCTGGAAGTTCGCTGACGGGCAGACCGTCAGACGCAGAGTCCGTCATGTTCTATCTCAACATGTACAAGGCGAACCCGACCTCCTACTGCGGCTACAACAAGGGATACGGCATTCCCGACCAGGTGGCCAGTGCAGTGGCACCGGCAATACCGTCACCATCAAGTTCACCACCTCGGTCAACCCGGGCTGGATCCTGTACAACTACCTGGCAGAACTGACCCCGATGCCCAACACCTGGGACATCACGGCTCCCGGCAAGACCTCGACATGCGCTAGTGGCGTGTACGGCGCGGCCTCGACGGACGCGGCGTGCAAGGCAGTGGAGAAGTACCTCGACAGCCAGGCCGGCGACCCATGACCGACTTCGCCGACAGCCCTCTGGACCAGTGGTGCCGACGGCCCCTGGAAGCTGACCAAGATGGACGACCTCGGCAACGCCACCTTCATTCCGAACGCGACGTACTCCGGTCCGACCAAGGCTCACAAGGGTATTGACTTCGTGAAGGAAGAGGCCTTCACGACGGCCAACGCAGAAGAGACCGCACTGCGCAGTGGCGCCATCACGCTCGGCTACGTCGACCCGACCGAACTGACGCCAACGCGCCCGCTCCAGGCAAGGTCGGTCCCAACTGGTCGGCCGTATCGCAGCAACTACAACCTGGCGACCGGCTCCACCTGGGCGTTTAACTACGCGCCCTTCAACTTCAGCCCGAAGGACCCGAAGGCACGCCCTGGTCTCGCAGCTCTACATCCGTCAGGCTCTGCAAGAGGCGGTTGACCAGATCGGCATCATCCAGAAGGTGGACAAGGGATACGGCGTGCCGATCGACAGCCCGCTGCCACCGAACACTCCGAGTCGGTCAGTGGTCTCGCCGATAGGCTCTTGAGCCCGTGACGAACCCCTACCCCTTCAACCTGACCGCCGCGAAGAAGCTCCTCACCGAGCCACGGCTGGAAGCGAAGTGGGTGGCGTTGACATCGTGTGAGTCAGCCGGAACCGGCGCGACCGACTGTGGCGCAGGCATCACCAAGGGCACCCGCTCTCGCTCAGCATCGTCTGGGCGAGTGGTACGCCGTCCTTGGACGACACGTTCAACGCGGAGTCTCCGACTGGGACTCCATTGGCATCAAGTTCGCGCACACCGAAGAGCACGTTCAACGACGTGATCGGGACTGCGAAGCGGGCACCAAGTTCGAGATCTGCTCATGGGGCGGTGGCTGGAGCTACGCGCCGGACTACTACCCCTCGGGTGAGACGCTCTTCGCCCCGGGTGGCGGCTTCAACGTGGGTGACTACTCCAACGCGACCGAGACCGCGGACATCAAGGGCACGACCTTTGGAACCGCCAGCCTGAAGGCCTACGCGGAGTTCACGGCGAAGCAGCTGCCGGTGCTCTTCCAGCCCGAAGCTGACCCGACCGGTGAGATCCTCAAGACCCTGCAGGCCAAGTCGGTCAACGGCGTCAACGGACTCGCTGCGAACCCGTTGCAGAACTTCATGCCGGAGTACCTGTACTTCGCGAAGTCGCTAAGCCAATAACCAAAAAGAGCCCCCTCGAAAGAGGGGGCTCTTTTTGGTTATATAGACGAATTCTTAAAGAATCACTGGCCGATCAGGCCGAGGCGCAACGAAGTTAGCGCCCGAGCACTGATACAATTTGCCCCAATGTTGGCGTACGTGATCCGGCGATTCATTCAGTCGCTGATCGTCTTGTTGATTGTGATGCTCTTCACATTCACGCTGCCCTACTTCCAGACCGGAGGAATCTACGCGCCGGCATTTGCGGTGCTGGGAGTGCACGCCAACGCTCGCACCGTGCTCGAGTGGGGCGCACAGAACGGCATGAATCATCCCTATGTCGTGCGATTCTGGAACTACCTAGTTCAGGTCTTCGGACACTTCAACCTGGGCCACTCCTACAAGCTGAACCTCTCCGTGTGGAACATCATCTCGCTCTACGTTCCCCGTACCCTCTGGCTCGCCCTCTCCGCCTTGATCTTTACCGTCCTGATCGGCGTTCCGCTCGGTATCTATCAAGCGTCCAAGCGCAACACGTCAGTCGACTACACCGCGACCGGAGTGGCCTTCGTCCTCTACGCAATGCCCTTGTTCCTCTTGTGCCTGTTGGCGTTGCAGGCGTTCAGTTTCAGCTGGCCGCATCTTCCCGCCTCGCCACCCAATGGGGTGGCACCGTGGGCGATCTTCACCGATCCCATAGGTTTCATCCTGCCCGTGGCCTGTCTCACGCTGGTTCAGGTCGCGTCACTCAGCCGATTCATGCGCGGAACCGTTCTCGAGGTGTTGGTGCAGGACTACATCCGCACCGCGCGAGCGAAGGGTTGCAGCCCCAAAAGGGTTCTGTTTCGACACGCCATGCGAAATGCCCTAGGTCCGATCGTCACCATTCTTGGTCTTTCGCTTCCCGCACTCCTGGGCGGCGCCCTGATCGTCGAGAGTGTGTTTAACTACTCCGGGCTCGGCATCCAGACCGTCAATGCAGCAACGAACGTAGATATTCCTACGGTGCTCGGCATTACGCTTGCTCGCCACGATCTTGACGCTGACCGGCAACTTCCTCGCTGACATCATGCTCGGAGTCGTGAATCCGCGCATTCGCATTCAAGGAAGGGCCGGCTGATGAGCATGCTCGGCGAGCCGGCGATCCTGGCCGACATCGTCGACCCGGTCGGGCATCGTGGACGAGAAGGGCGGTCGTCGGCGACGTCATCGTCCCCATGTGGCGTCAACGCTTGCGCATTTTCATGCACAATAAGTTGGCCATCGCCTCGGTGGGCTACCTGGTCCTTATTCTGCTCTTCTGCTACCTCGGTCCCGTGTTTTACCACACCAACCAGACAAATCAGGCGGCCACCTTGGATTCGGTGTGGAACGCGGCGCCCTCGGCCGCGCACTGGCTCGGCACCGACTCCAGCGGCTTCGACGAACTCGGGCGCATCATGTATGGCGGTGAGTACTCCCTCACCCTGGGCATGCTCGCGGGTCTCATCACGATCATCGTGGGCACCATCTATGGCATGGTCTCGGGCTTCATCGGGGGCGTGGTCGACACGGTGATGATGCGAATCCTCGACGCGTTCTTGTCGATCCCGTACCTGTTTCTCTTGATCAGTCTCTTTACCATCTTCTCGAGATCGACCACCGTTCCTCATCATCATCATCGGCATTACGGGGTGGTGGGCCAACGCGCGCATCATTCGAGGCGACGCCCTGTTGATCAAGAAACTCGAATATACCCAGGCCGCCACGTCGATGGGCGCGAACAAGTGGCATATCATTCGCCGCCACGTCTTTCCCAACTCCATCAGCAATATCGTCACCGTGGCCACGTTCAGCGTCGCCGACGCGATTCTGTTCCTCTCCGCCCTGGGCTTCCTTGGACTCGGCATCCTCACGCCCCAGACGGACTGGGGCACCATGCTCCAGAACGGAACGGCGCAGATCTCCAATGGGTATTGGTGGGAGATCTATCCGCTGGCTGCCGTGTTCATCCTCGTCGTCGTCGCCATCAACTACATCGGCGATGCGCTACGCGACACGTTCGAGGTTCGACTGATCGAGCGCTAACTCAGCGCAAGCCTCGTGGTCTTACGCGGTGGTGAATCCCGATGAACTCGAACTCAACGTAACCGGCGTCTTCATGGGAAAGTGACAGGCCGCCTGCTGGGTCGGCCCGAAGGATCGCAGTAGCGGCTCTTCCACCGAACATATCTCTTGGACCTTGGGACAACGTGTGCGAAAGCGACATCCTGACGGCGGGTTCACGGGAGAGGGCAGCTCGCCCGTTACCTGGCGACCGCGGCGCTTGCGCGCCTCTACCGGATCGGGCACAGGCACCACGTCGAGAAGCCCTTGGGTGTAGGGGTGAGCGGGCGAACGGAACACCGACTCGGCGTCGCCGATCTCCACGATCTTGCCGAGATACATCACCGCGATCGTGTCAGCCATGTAATACACGACCGCGAGGTCGTGACTCACCATGACGTAGGAGAGATTGTGCTCGCGCTGCAGGTCCTTCATCAAGTTCAGAATCTGTGCCTGCACGGAGACGTCAAGGGCCGACACGGGTTCGTCGGCCACGATAAGACGGGGATTCAGCGCCAGAGCTCGGGCGAAGCCGATGCGCTGGCGCTGTCCACCCGAGAACTCGTGCGGGTATCGGTCCGCTGCGAGCGCGTCGAGGCCGACCGAGTTCAACAACTCCGTCACCCGCTGGGTCTGCTGGGCGCGAGATCCCTCGTGCTGGACCAGCAGGGGCTCACCCAGGATTTGGCTCACCTTCATGCGAGGGTTCAGCGACGAGTAGGGGTCCTGGAACATCATTTGGCGATCACGTCGGTCAGCCTTCGTCGGTCGATACCCCTTGGCCGAAACGACCTTGTCGTCGAAGTACACCGCACCCGAGGTCACGGACTCCAGACCGACGAGCATGCGGCCGATGGTCGTCTTGCCGCACCCTGACTCACCGACCAAACCGAAGGTCTCCCCCTCGTAGATCGAAAAACTCACGTCGGACACGGCGTGCACGGCGCCCACCTTGTGGCGAACAAGGCCGCCCTTGATGGGAAACTCCTTGACCAGATTCTCCACGCGCGCCAACTCTTTGCGCTCTCGCAAACTCACCGCGACTTCAGCCTGGGGGGTGTCGATCACGGTCGAAAGAGGGCCATCGACGGGGTGGAAGCAGGCGTAGGTGTGCGTCTCGGTGCCAGTGAGATCAGGATCTATCTCGCGGCACTCCTCGGTCGCGTAGCGGCACCGCGGGGCGAATCGGCACCCCACGATTGGTTTGGACAGGTCCGGCGGCATACCCGCGATGGAGCGCAACTTCTGCTTCGACGCCGTCTCCAGACTCGGCATCGAAGCGAGCAGAGCCTGGGTGTACGGGTGGTGCATCTCGTTGAACAGTTCAATGGTCGGCGACTGCTCAGCCTTCTTGCCGCCGTACATGACGACCACCCGGTCGGTTCGTCCGGCGATCACGCCCATGTCGTGGGTAATCAGCAGCACCGACATCTGAAGTTCGCGACGCAGGTTGTCGAGAATGTCAAGAATCTGGGCCTGGATCGTCACGTCGAGTGCGGTCGTGGGTTCGTCGGCGATCAGCAGCTTGGGCGAGCAGGTCAGTCCCATCGCGATGATGACGCGCTGTCGTAGACCGCCCGAGAGTTCAAAGGGATACTGATCCAAACGCTCGGCGGGACGCGGCATGTCGACCATCTCGAGGACTTCCAGGGCGCGCTTGCGCGCCTCTTCGTCCGTGACGCCTCGGTGAATCCGAAGTCCCTCGCCGATCTGGCGACCGATCTTGGTCGTTGGGTTGAGCGAACTCATGGGATCCTGGGGAATGAGGGCTACGTCGTTGCCGCGCTTGGCCTGCATCTCCTTTTCTGAGAGCGACGCCAGATCCACCCCGTCGAGTTCGACCGATCCCCCGGCGATGCGCCCGTTACCGGGCAGCAGGCGCATGATTGCGAGACCGGTCGTGGTTTTGCCGCATCCCGACTCCCCCACCAGGCCGACGCATTCGCCCGGATCAATGGTGAGCGAGAAGTCGTCCACCGCGGTGGCGAACGTATTGCGAGTCGCGAATTGAACCTTCAGATTCTTCACTGTCAGCAGCGGCGACATAACTAGACAATCCTAGTCATTTGCGGAGATTTGCTGGGGGCTAGCGCCACGCTCTTACCGATTCTTAATCCTCGTCAGGAGGTCAGTTTCCACGTCAGTCGGTGGTGGCAGCACGGACCCTCGTCAATCAGCGCCGCCAGGTGGTGGGGCACGCCGTAACCCTTGTTTGCGTCCCAGCCGTAGATCGGATACTCGCCTGATAACCCCACCATGGCGCGATCTCGATGGACCTTGGCGAGCACCGAGGCTGCCGCGATGGTGGCGCTCAGAGAGTCTCCCCCGATGAGGGTCGTGTGCGAGAGGGTGGCGTAGCGCAGCTCGGGCACTTCGAGCAGTTCGTTCTCGAGGCGAAGTGGTGCGTCGAGCAAATTGAAGGGTCCGTCGATCAACGCGTGAGTGGGAATGATCGAGAGACCGGCCATCGCCCGGTTTGCGGCCACGGCGAGCGCTACACGAAGTCCCCAGCGATCGATCTCGCGAGAACTCGCCGAACCCAGCGACCAGGCGGACGCCCAGGACTCGAGGGGAATGATGAGAGACTCGCGCTCGTCGGGAGTGAGTTGTTTGGAGTCGGTGAGGCCCTTGGGGGGGCGTGCGGCGTGCGTAATGACCACTGCACCGACGGTGACCGGGCCCGCGAGAGCTCCGCGACCAACCTCGTCGAGGCCCACGACCACTTCTCCACGTTTGACGAGGGCGCGCTCATGGGCGAGTAGATCCGGTCCCCTGCGAGCCACCCCCAAATCGTACTGAGATCGCCCGCTCGTAGTATTCATCCTCGTGACCTCCCACGCCTTCGTCGTTCCCCTCAAGCGCTTCGACCGGGCCAAGAACCGGCTTCGCCTCGGCGAGGTGGACGGCGTGACCGACCTCGCCCGAAATCTGGCGACCCTCGTGGTACGCAGCTGCGCGCCCAGATACGTCATTGTCCTGAGCGAATCGAGTGAAGTATCGGACTTCGCCCGCGACCTCGACGTAGAGGTTCTCGAATCGGACGCCACCGACCTGAACCAAGCGGTTCAGAACGCCTACGATCGCCTCGGGAGTCGCTTCGAACGACTCATCGTCGTTCACGGGGACCTTCAGAACCCGTTCGGGCTCAACGAGTTTGAGCCCGAAGACGGCGTCACCATCGTCACTGACTATCGCGGGCGCGGCACCAACGTCTTAGCGGTGCCCACCGGGATCGACTTTCACTTCCAGTACGGCGAGTCATCGGCGATCGCCCACGAACGAGAGGCGGCGCGCCTCGGGGTCGCCTGGCATCTCATCACCGACAGCCCCTGGCGCTTCGATGTCGACGAACCGGCCGACCTACGCCGCGCCGCTCAGTGACGCCCCGGGGAATGCGCTGAGACAGCATTTGAGGGGGTCTTTCGACCCCCTCAAATGACGACTCTTTGACTACAGAGACGTTCTGGTTACTTCTTCACCGCGCGCTTGACGGCCTTCTTGGCGGCCGGGCGCTTCTTGGCAGGAGCCCTTTTGGCTACGGCCTTCTTCTTCGCCGGAGCCTTCTTGGCGGCCGGGCGCTTCTTGGCCGGAGCCTTCTTGGCGGCCGGGCGCTTCTTGGCCGGAGCCTTCTTGGCGGCCGGGCGCTTCTTGGCCGGAGCCTTCTTGGCGGCTGCCTTCTTCTTGGCTGGGGCCTTACGGGCCGGAGCCTTCTTCTTCGCGGCTGGTGCCACTTTCCCTCCTTGGGACTCAACGTTGATTCAAATTGGGACTTGAGAATCTCTGTTCCAAAAAGTCAGTCACCGTTTTGATCTGTCATGTACTCGCTCATGTGCCGCCCAGTCTCTCGACTGTGCAACGACTGATCGCAGTGCACGGCCCTCACGCGGACGACGACTACGTCCTGCGTTGCACGCAACGCAAGCGACAACGTAGACCTCCTCCGCAGAAGGACATTTAAAAGTTCAGTCGTTCTTCACACCAATGTCAAGCATTTGCGAAACTTTTACGACCGATGGTCGTCGGTGAGTTCGACGCGTGGCATCTACTTAGGTCGAGGCGCACACGGTGATGCAACGAGTGGACATGAACGTTCGACACTCGTGCTGGGTCCTACGCGCAGTGGAAAGACCACATCCATCATCGTTCCGAATCTCCTGATGACAAATGATTCCTGCGTCATCACGTCAACGAAGAATGATGTCGTGTCCTTGATGTCACGCGCGCATCGCAACGGCACCACTTTGCTCTTTGATCCGTCCGGAACCGTCGACACACCTCCCGGTGTGTATCGAGTCGGATATTCACCTCTAAGGCAATCTTCAAGTTGGGATGGCGCCGTTCTGGCTGCAAGGAGTCTTCTCGACGTTGCGCGGCGGGGTCGAGGTGAGAGAAGTGACGACCACTGGAGCGAGCGAGCGAGCGCATTAGTTGCTCCGATGATGCACGCATGCGCTCTGCGAGACGAGTCACTCGGAGAGCTCGCGAGCCGCGTGGACGAACGACGATGCGATGATCTCATCGGCGAACTCACCGAGCACCACGGTGATCACCACCCAGCCGTGACACTGTTGCGCGGAGTACTAGCGACCGAAGAGCGGGAACGATCGAGCATCTGGTCCACAACCGCGGGACTCTTCGCGGGGATTCGAACCGAAGCCGCTCGAGCCTCGGCCCGCGAAGCCCCCTTGGACGTCGAGGAGTTCTTACGGGGACCCCACCAGCTTCATATCGTCTCGCCCAGTCGCCACCAGGCTGTGTCAATACCCCTAGTGGTCGGGCTGGTCGAGGAGCTGGTCCACGCCACCTATGACCATCACCACGAGGGCGCACGGCTGCTATTGGCGTTGGACGAACTCGCCAACGTCGCTCCCCTGCCGCGGCTCCCCGGCATCGTCTCAGAAGGGGGCGGCCAGGGCGTCCTCACGCTCGCCTGCCTGCAGGATCTCTCGCAAGCCCGAGCGCGCTGGGGCACGACCGCCGAGGGATTTCTTTCGCTCTTTCCCACCACTGTGGTCCTCGGCGGCATCGCGGATCGTGCCACGCTCGAGACGCTGCGTCATCTCGCCGGGCGTGATCTGGTCGAGTCGCCCAGCATCCAGCGCGATACGAAGGGTCGAGCGACGGGTCACAGCGTCTCGTGGATCGAACGTGATCGACTGTCGATGAGCGACATCGCCCAGGGTCGACCGGGCCATGCCATGGGACTGAACGCGCAGAATCAGCTGCGGTGGATCGAACTCACGCCCGCGTACCGCGATCCTCGCTTTCGGCACTATCTCGAGCGACCCTCGCGCGCCCGCGAGGTCTCCAGCGAGCGCTCGCGCCAGAGTTGGAATTGAGTACTTTCGAGCGGTCGAGGGCCATGCTCGCGTACCGCGGCCAGCGAGCGGGCGTCACGCACCGACATCGCCGGCTCGTACACACCGGCGCGCCCGCGAGCTCGCGGATACATCAGGTCGATCTGGCGAATGAGATCCCTTGGGTCCTGTCCGAACGTGGCTGCGTCGGCCCACGCGGCCACGACGTGTCGACGCGCGACGTCGTAGCGACCCTCGAATGCGCCGGCGAAGCGGTGCTCATCGAGAACTCGGCGACCTCGCGGGGGGGCCTCCACTACCCCCAGCGGTTCAAAGCGCGCGAGGTCGCTTCGCCACGAGCGGATCGTCTCGTCCCTCGACCACGACAACTTCTCTCCCCGCTCCGGGTGACGTCCAGGCCATAGCGCTCGGTACCCTTCATCGAGGTCCACCACCCGCTCCACCCCTTCGAAGGAACGCCAAGCTTTCCAAGGAGTTCGCGTTGCGAGTTCATGTCGTAGTGATGCGCGATACAGCGCGTCCGCGGCGTGGGCGTGCGCGTAGAGGGCTCTCGCATCCAGGACGTTGCGCTCACTGCCCGGCCGTGCTCCCACCAAGACGTGGTCGTGCAAGTGGGGCTCGCCGTGACGATTCACACCATGAGTGAAGGCGACGATGCGCTCCCACTGCGCCGAGCGGTCGATCACCTGTCCCCCACGCTGCTCGCGCACCACGACCGCTCGTTCCTCGAGATAGCCGATGGCCGCGCGTACCGACGCGCGATGGGCGTCCACCACGCCCCGCGCGTGAAAGGGATCCACCGCCAGGAGTGCCGACAGGGGGCGTGGGGCAGCCACGATCAGGTCGTAGCCGCAGATCTGCGCCCGCTCGCTCGTCGTGAGGACCTGGGCGACGTGGCCAGGGTCACGCGTTTCACCCTCGCCACGCAGCCACCACCCCGGCCCGCCTCGACGCAGTCCGTCGAGTTCGTGCGCGGCGTCATTCGTGAAGTACGTAACGTCGTTGGTTCGACGTGCCATGAGACGGAGCACCGATCACCCCCTTCGGGGCCCAACGGTCGCCTAGAGCTGTGCGGCGATCTTGCGCGCCAGATCGTGTCCGGCGAGCGCGTACTTCTGGGTTGCCACCACCGACCCCGGACCGGCTCGCAACATCAGGTAGTCGAGGAAGCGCGGCTCACTGACCCGGAACTTAACCGCGTGGCGCCCGTCCTTCAGAGTGCGCCACACCGCGCCCGGCAACGGCTCGAAGAGCCAACGATTGTCGGCGTCGACGATCACGACGACCTCGTCACCTTCTTCGCCAACCTGAGTGAGCCAGTTCGGCACCGGATCATTGGGACGTGTCGGAGCGGGTGAGGTGGCCACCACGTCCTTGATCCGATCGACCCGAAAGGTGCGCCACGCGTTACGAGAGTTGCAGTAGGCACGCACGTAGGTGTGACCGTTGAGAACCTTGACCTCGCGCGGCTCGATGGCGCGCGTCGTGGCCTCGTCGCTCTCACTCGAGGTGTAGACGATCTTGATCTGCGAGTGAGTCTCGATCGCCGCTTCCACCTGCTTTAGGAGCGACTCGTTCGACGTCGTCTCTACCTGAACCGGCGCGCTCGTGGTTCGCTCGATCTTCTCGATCGCCGAAAAGATGGCGGGGTCGGTGTAGAGGCGCGACGCTTCGCGCAGGGCGATATTGAGTTCGAAGAGGTCGCGCCACATGAACGCTGACGGATCGTCGCTCCCCTCGGGCAGGTCCGAGAAGTCCGCGCGATACAACGAATCGTCCCTGGCCTCGTCGTCCCAGTCGTCGCACTCTTTGATCACGTGCGCCGGAAAGCGGTTTGTGCCGTCGACCGAGTCGGCCATGGGCTCCAGCGAGACCAGTCGGTCCATGATGAGCCGCACGTGGTCGGGCGACAACGAAAAGCGCCTCGAGAGCTCGCTGATGCGAAGACCGTCGTCGCTCGCGTACACCGCGTGCAGCAGCTGGAGGGTCTGGCCGAGGACGTCGTTGGCGGGTGCCGGTTCAAAGACCAATTGCGACGCCGGCGGCACGTCGCCACGGTTGACGCCGCCCAACCAGTCCTGAAGTTCGGTCCTGAGCGATTTGGGCGACTGCAGACGCACACGATCGGCCCCGTCCAGGACGAAGCGCAGCGCCGCCCTCGGGTTCTCGAAGGTCATGCCCACTTCGACCGAACCATTCTTTTTCGTGGCGGCGACCGCCTGAGGATACTGGCGCACCAAGAGATCGGCGTAGTCCTCGTTGGTCGCGACCACCACGTCAAAGGGCGGCAAAGACTTGGCGTACTCCGGTCGCCACGCCCTGGCCACTTCCACGTCGTTGTCGGTCGCTTCAAATGGCTCGTCGAGGACTTCGGGCATCGAGGTCATTCGGGTGAAGCGGTAGCCCTTGATCTCGCGCGACTCACGGACCCGGGCCACCAGATAGCTGGCCCCGTTAAAGACGTCGATGACCAGTGGCTCGACCACTCGATTCTTGTCGACCGCCGAGAGATAGTCAAACGAGAGGACCCGACGCAGATTCAGCGCGCGCAGCACGGGCGTGTAGTAGTTCGAGACCTCAAGCCCGCCATCGCTCGCCGCCACGTCGTTGAAGACGCTGAACGCCCCCGACTTACCAAATCCGCAGAACCGCAGGGCCAGACGAACCACCCGTTCCTCATCACGCGTGAAGTAGATGGGCGGAGCGTAGCCACTCGACGGGTCAATCTTGTAACCCACCAGGCCGTCCTCGTTCGCGACAGTCTCAATCACGAAGCCCAGTTCTCGTATCCGCGCCTTGTCGCGCTCGAACTTCTGGCGCACCGTGGAGTCGGATCCCTCGTAGGCACCAATCTTTCGCGGCCCCTTGGCCGCTACCGGATATTCGTCGATCGTCAGCTCGCGCAGGATCTCCTCTTGGGTCAGCGCCCCGTACTGCCACGCGCGCTGCAACAGCAGGACCAGCGCTACCAGGCGTTCACGACTCTGCTCCACGCCGCCGCGAATGGTACTCATCGCAACGAGAGTAGTGGCGAACGAGCTAGGCCCCCACGAGGCCGCTGCCCGCTGAGTCGTCGCGACGCCACGTTCCCGAGCGACCCCCCGACTTCTCCCACAGCGCGACTTGCTCGATCGTCATTGTCCGGTCGGCTGACTTGCACATGTCGTAGATGGTGAGGGCCGCCACGGTGACTGCGGTCAGCGCTTCCATCTCCACACCGGTGCGATCGATGGTGTCAACGCCCGCTTCGATCTCAATAAAGGTGTCGCCAATCGTGAAGTTCACATACACGTTGCCCACGAGCACCGGATGGGCCATCGGCAGCAGGGACACGGCGCGCTTGGCCGCCTGAATTCCCGCGACGCGGGCGGTCGCCAGAACGTCGCCTTTATTAAGGGTGTTGGCTGCGACCGCCTCCGTGGTGGACGCGAGCATGCTCACCCGGCCGCGCGCGAGGGCGCGACGCTGGCTGACTTCGCCCGGCCCGACCTCGCGGGGAAAGGGCGTTCCCGCTGGTCCGCCGCGCCTGAGCTGGTGGAAATCGTCCACCGCGTCATGCTAGGCGACCGCCCAGCAATCCACTGGAGACCGGTAGACTCACTTTTTCAATCTGTCGTACCCGGAGTCCGTCATGCCCACCTACGAATACGAGTGCCAGCAGTGTGGCGAGCGCGTAGAGGCCGTCCAGAAGTTCACCGACGCTCCCTTGAGCGTGTGCCCCCACTGCGAGGGCGAGCTGCGCAAGGTCTTCTCGGCCGTCGGCATCGTCTTTAAGGGCAGCGGGTTCTACAAGAACGACAGTCGCAAGTCCACGTCGGACTCTCCCGCAAAGTCAGAGACCCCCGCGACCAGCGAGACGGCATCGGTCTCGGCTTCGTCAACGAGCAGTTCGACGCCCGCATCGACGTCGAGCGGAACGTCGACGAGCACGACGAGCTCCTCAACCTCCTCGTCGGACTAGGTCTCTGGCGATTGGGCTAGACGATCCCCGCGTCTTCGGCCGAGGTTCTCAGCACACAGAACTCGTTACCCTCGGGGTCCGCTAACACGACCCAGCCCCCGTCGGACAGTCCCCGTCGATCGTCCACGATGGTGGCCCCCAGACCGACGATTCGTTCGACTTCGACGTCGCACGTCGATGCCACGGGACGTAGACACATATGCATGCGATTCTTGACGACTTTCGGATCGGCCACTTTGATGAACTCGAGGGACCTGCCACCCGGTCCGCGCAGTTCGGCGTCGTCTTCGCTCATCTCCCCCTCGGGAACCAGGTGAAAGTCGTCGACGACCTGAGCCCACCAGTGAGCCTGCGAGATCGGATCACGTGCATCGAATGTGAAGTTGGCAACGCGTGTGGTCATGCATCGAGCGTAGAACGCGAATGAGTGCTGCGAACTCGCGGGAGTGCGCACGCCGAGATCAGCCGAGATTCTTAGTTATTCGCGACGGTAGGCTTGCTGGCGTGATCTTGCCGTCGATCGAAACGCCCGCCGACCTTCGACCACTCTCCTATCACCAGCTCGACAAACTCAGCGACGAGATCCGCGAGTTCATCATTTCGAGCGTGACCAAGACCGGCGGGCACCTCGGATCGAACTTGGGCGTCGTGGAGCTCACGATCGCTCTACATCGCGTCTTCGACTCGCCCCACGACATCCTGCTCTGGGATACCGGGCACCAGGCGTACGTCCACAAGCTCCTCACGGGCCGCCGCTATGGCTTTAAGAACCTGCGCCAACGCGGAGGCATGTCGGGCTATCCGAATCGCTCAGAGAGCCAGCACGACTGGATCGAGTCCAGTCACGCCTCGACCGCCCTCTCCTACGCTCACGGTCTCGCTGTCGCGCTCGAACAACGAGGCGAGCTCGCGGGACACGGCGGCACTCGCCACGTGGTGGCAGTCGTGGGTGATGGTTCGTTGACCGGCGGCATGGCCTACGAGGCGCTCAACAACCTCGGCCACTCGAACGAGCGCGTGGTCATCGTCCTCAACGACAACGGACGCAGTTACGCACCCACTGTCTCCAAGCTGTCTGAGTCGCTGACCTCTCTGCGGATGAACCGTCGCTACCTCACGTTTCGAGAGCGGCTGCGTCGCCTCGTCCCACATCTGCCGCGCGTGGGCAAGGCCGCGTACTACGGCATCGACGGATTCACGACCGTGGTGCGCGAAATGGTGACGCCCCACACGTTCTTCGAAAACCTCGGCGTGCGCTACGTGGGTCCCTTCGACGGCCACAACATCCAGGCCCTCGAAATCGCACTTCAGAGTGCCAAGGAGTGGGACGGCCCCATCGTCGTGCACACCATCACCCAAAAGGGCCGGGGCTATCAGCCCGCGGTCAGTGACGACCTCAAGATGCACGACTACAAACTGCCGGCCGCTCAGGTGGCCGGCACCAGGGCGACCTCCTTCACCGAAGTCTTTTCAGAGTCGCTGGTCAAAGTGGCCGCGGCCGACGAGCGCATCGTGGCCATCACTGCCGCCATGGCCGGCCCCACTGGCCTGATCGATTTCGAACGTCGCTATCCCGACCGATTCTTCGACGTCGGCATCGCCGAGCAACACGCCGTCACGGCCGCGGCCGGTATGGCGATGGGTGGGCTCAAGCCGATCGTGGCGATGTACGCCACGTTCTTCTCCCGGGCCTTCGATCAGGCTCACCTGGACGTCGGCCTCTTGAACCTGCCGGTCGTCCTCGTCTTCAAGAGCGCGGGCATCACCGGCGACGACGGACCGAGTCACCACGGACTCCTCGACATCGTGCTCTGCCTGGCTATCCCCAATATGACGATCTTCGCGCCGTCCACGGCCGACGAACTGCCAATCATGCTCGAGACCGCACTTTCGCTTTCCGGACCGAGCGCCATCCGTTACCCCAAAACCGACTCCCAGCCCTTCGACGGTCGAGTGGGCGAAGGCCTTGACGCCCGTCGCGTCGTCGGGGGTGACGGCTCACTCTGCGTACTCGCCGTGGGCAAGATGGCCCCCAACTCCTACGCGGCTCTCGAGCGCATGGGAGCCGAAGCGTCCAAAGTCACCCTGTACGACGTGCGCGTATTGCCCCCGGACGCACGAATGATTGACGACGCCCTCACTCACGAGCGCATCATCACCGTCGAAGACGCCACTCGTCACGGCGGCGCCGGAACGGCCATGGTCTCGGCCATTCGGCTTCGGGCCCAAGAACTTGGTCTGGCGCACCCCACGACGCGCATCCTCGGCGTGCCGCGCGCCTACCTCGAGCACCACAAGCCCGATCTGCTGCTGGCCGAACTCGGTCTCGACCCCGAGGGGCTCTGCGGAGCATTCACCCGACTGCTCAATGGCGAGCCGGAGTTCCCGCGCGCCTACAAAGAGACGCCGCGGCCCAACTACTCCTAGTCGACTTCTACACTTTCTAGGTGACCTTCGACGTGGACAAGAGCGACGAGCAGTGGCGCGAGCAGCTCACGCCCGACCGCTACGCCGTGCTGCGCAAGGCGTCGACCGAGGCACCCTTCAGCGGTTCACTTCTCCACGTCGACGCTGAGGGCGTGTTCCGCTGCGGCGGATGCCAGCAGGTTCTCTTTTCCACCGCTCAGAAATTCGACTCGGGCTGCGGGTGGCCGAGTTTCGACTCGTGCGAACCCGGCACGATCGTCGAGCGAGCCGACCACTCACTCTTTCGCAAACGCACCGAGATCCTCTGTGCCCGCTGCGGGGGGCACCTTGGACACGTGTTTGACGATGGACCGACGCCGACGGGGCTGCGCTACTGCGTGAACTCCCTGGCCCTCGACTTCGACAGCCGCCCGGACTAGACGTCGAGGAAGCGGCGGATCGCAATACCCGATCCCACCGAGCCAATCAACACCCCGACAATCAGGACGACGAGATTGGTGCCAAGAAGCGCCGAGGAGTTCAGAGCAAACTCGTTGTGCAATGGATAGAACACCTTGGCCAAGCTCACCAAGCCGATGGCGACCGCCGATCCCAATAGGCCCTGAATGAAGCCTTCGGTGATGTAGGGCACCCGGATGAACCAGTTGGTCGCTCCGACCAACTTCATCACCGACACTTCGCGTCGGCGCGAGAAGATCGCCATGCGAATCGTGTTGAGGATGAGAACTAGCGCGCTCAACAACAGGACCGCCGCCAGCGCCAAGAACACGATCTGCAAGACGCGAATCACGTGGTTCATCGACTTGATCTCTTGATTCGGACCGGTGACCGCGTAGATGTGGGCCTGGTTCGTAAAGGTCTGCTCAACGGTGTAGGTGTCTGATGGCACGACGGGCGTGCACTGGTACGAGGACGGCACCGACTTCACCGTGAGAACTTGGGACATCGCTCGATCCAATATCTGGGTCGCTTGCCGGTAGTCGGCGGCCTGGGAGTAGAACTTGCAGTTCTTTACGATGTCCATGGACTTGAGCTGGGTGCCAATGGCGGTGACCTCGCTGGGCGTAGCACTGGCTTCAACCCACACCGTGACGCGCGTGCCCTCCTGCCAGTCCACCGACGCCTGGGCGGCACTTTGCTTGAGCAATAACGCCCCTCCCACTAGGGAGAGCGACACCGCCACGGTGAGGACCGCCGCGATCGTCATCATGCGATTGCGCCACAGATTGCCCAGCGTCTCTCGAATGGCGTAGACGAAATAGACGCCCATTAAATGGCCACGCTCTCGTCGATGCCGTAGACGCCGCGGACCTGGTCGCGAATCATCTCACCGCGGTCGAGCTCGATCACGCGCCGGCGCATACGGTCAACCAACGCCTTGTCGTGTGTCGCCATAACGACCGTGGTGCCGGTGCGATTGATTCGCTCCAGTAGGGCCATGATGGACTCTGAGTTCGACGGGTCGAGATTGCCGGTGGGCTCGTCGGCCAACAAGATGAGTGGTCGGTTCACGAAGGCCCGAGCCACCGCGACACGCTGCTGCTCGCCACCCGAGAGTTCGTGGGGGCGGTTCTTCGCCTTGTCGCTAAGACCCACGAGCTCGAGAATCTGGGGGACCTGTGACTCCACCGTAGAACGCGGTCGACCGATCACCTCGAGGGCAAAGGCCACATTCTCAAAGACTGTCTTGTTCGGCAGCAGTCGAAAGTCCTGGAAGATGCAGCCGATGTTTCGGCGCAAATATGGCACGCGCCACTTGGGCAGATCGCCGATGTCGCGTCCCGCTTCTAGGATCCGGCCCTTGTCGGGGTGCTCCTCGCGCAGCAACAAACGAAGAAACGTCGTCTTGCCCGATCCCGACGCGCCGACGAGAAAGACGAACTCGCCCTTTTCGATGTCGAGGGAGATGTCCTTGAGCGCCGAGGTCCCGTTCTTGTAAGTCTTCGAGACGTTTTCAAATCGAATCACGGCTTCACACCCTTGGTTTCATCGGCGAATTGTGCAGTTGTTCGGGCACAGTGACAGGTTCATTCTACTGAGGCGACTTACGCCACTTGATCCATCACTCACCAGTAATTGAACGAATCACCAATTTTTAGGACACGGATCTCTGTCGACGCAGTTCAGCCTCCATAAATGCGTCGAGGTCGCCATCGAGCACCGCGTCGACGTTTCCTGTTTCGTGGTCGCTGCGGTGGTCTTTGACGAGTTGATACGGCGCCTGCACGTAACTGCGGATCTGCGAGCCCCACGCGTTGTCGGACCGCACCCCACTCAGGGCGTCCATCTCGGCTTGGCGTTGCGCGCGAGCGCGCTCCGAGAGTTTGGCCTCGAGGATCTGCAGGGCACGCGCCTTGTTTTGGTGCTGTGACCGCTCGTTCTGACAGGAGACCACGATGCCGGTGGGCAGGTGGGTAATGCGAATCGCCGAATCAGTCTTGTTGATGTGCTGTCCGCCCGCGCCCGACGAGCGAAACGTGTCGATACGCAAGTCCTTCTCATCGATCTCTACCTCGCCCGCGCTGTCGTCCAGCAACGGGGTGACGTCCAGACTCGCGAAGCTCGTCTGGCGGCGCGCCTGAGAGTCGAAGGGACTGATGCGTACGAGGCGGTGCACTCCGCGTTCCGCCGACAGCCACCCATAGGCGAAGCGTCCCGTGACAATGAACGTGGCCGAAAGCAGCCCCGCCTCCGTGCCTTCGGTCGCTTCGTCGATCTCGACGCTGAATCCCCGTCGCTCGGCCCAGCGCGAGTACATGCGCAACAGCATCTCGGTCCAGTCCTGCGCGTCGGTGCCGCCGGCCCCCGCGTGCAGATCGACGATCGCAGCGTTCTCGTCGTAGGGACCGCTGAAGAGACTCTGCACCTCCAGAGAGGCGATATCGCGCTGGAGGGCGTCCACCGCCTCGGTGAGTTCATCGAACGTCGCGCGATCGGGCTCGCCGCTGTCGAGTGACTCGCGGGCGAACTCGGCCAGCACCACCGCGTCGTCGAGTTCGCGGCGCAGTGCATCAAAGGAGTCGAGGTCGTTGGTAAGCCGACCTAACTCGGTGGTGACCTCACGAGCATGGTCCTGGTCGTCCCAGAGGTTGGGATCGGCCGCGAGTTCGCTGAGCAGCGCGTGGCGAGCACGATTCGCGTCCATCTTGAGGTAGTCGCGCGCCGCCTCCCACCGGGTCTCGAGTTCCTCGATCGAGACCAGAGCGAGGCGAAGGGCGTTTTCCGCTTTAGGGTCGGCCATGGCACTGCTTGAACTTGCGCTTCGAGCCGCACCAGCAGGGATCGTTGCGACCGAGCTTTTCGTGCTGAGTCGTGGAGGATTTGGAGGGTCCTGCAGTCGTGTGCGCTGGCAGTTCGGTCGCGCCTGGGGCGACTTCGTTGGCGTTGGTGAGCGCACCGGTGAGCCCTTCGTCATCGACGCTCTCTTCGACCGGCACGGTCGCCTCGACGTGGGTGATGTAGCGCACGTAGTCGGCGTCGACCGCTTCGAGGAGGTGCTCGAACATCAAGTACCCCTCCTTCTGCCAGGCGTTCAGCGGGTCCTGCTGGGCGGTCTGGCGCAGGTGGATACCGTCGCGTAGGTAGTCCATCTCCGAGAGGTGATCGCGCCAGCGCTGGTCGAGGATCTGGAGCATGACGTCGCGCTCGATCTCCTTGGCCGTGACGAGGCCACCCGGAAACTCTTCCGCCTTCTTCTCGTACTTGCCCACCGCCTCGTCAACGACCAGGGCACCGATCTCTTCGGCGTCGCGATACTCGCGCAGCGTGTCAACGGTGAGTTCCGTGGGGTAGTTCGACTGCAGGTCGAGCAAGAGCGCGTTGTAGTCCCACTCTTCGGCGTAGCCCAGGCCCACGTGCTAGGCGACCACGTCGGCCAGTCGCTCCTCGATGAGTTCGATGGTGGCGTCGTGAATGTCCTCGCCGTCGATGACCTGCTGGCGTCGCTTGTAGATGACCTTGCGCTGCTCGTTCATGACTTCGTCGTACTTGAGCACGTCCTTGCGAATCTCAGCGTTGCGGGCTTCGACGGTGTTCTGGGCGCGCTCAATGGCCCGCGAGACCATCTTGGCCTCGATCGCTTCGTCTTCGGGCATGGCGCGATCCATCACCCACGAGACGGCCCCCGTGGCGAAGAGACGAAGCAACTCATCTTCGAGCGAGAGGTAGAAGCGACTCTCGCCAGGGTCGCCCTGACGACCCGAGCGACCGCGGAGCTGATTGTCGATGCGCCGCGAGTCGTGTCGCTCGGTGCCGAGCACGTAGAGGCCTCCGGCCGCTCGGACCTCGTCGCCTTCGGCCTCGGTGATTGGCTTCCACTTGGCCAGGGACTTCTCGTACGCTTCGTCGTACTCGGGAGTTCCCGCAATCTGGCCCTGAGCTATCACATCACGCGCCGCCAGTCCTTCGAAGTTGCCGCCGAGAATGACGTCGACGCCTCGACCGGCCATGTTTGTCGCGACAGTGACCGCGCCCTTGCGCCCCGCCTGGGCCACGATCTCGGCTTCGCGGAAGTGCTGTTTGGCGTTCAACACCTCGTGGGGAACACCGGCCTTGGAGAGTTCGCGCGAGAGCAACTCGGACTTCTCGACCGACGCGGTACCGAGCAGCACCGGTTGGCCGGCGTCCAAACGTTCGCGCACGTCCTCGACGATGGCAGCGAACTTCGCCTCTTCGGTCTTGTAGATCATGTCGGGCTTGTCGTCGCGGATGGCCGGTTGATTCGTAGGAATCGGCACGACCGACAGCCCGTAGGTGTTGCCAAACTCGGCCGCCTCGGTCTCGGCTGTACCGGTCATGCCGGCCAACTTCTCGTACAGGCGGAAGTAGTTCTGCAGCGTCACGGTCGCCCAGGTGTGGTTCTCCTCCTGGATTCGCACACGTTCCTTGGCCTCCACGGCCTGGTGCAGCCCGTCGCTCCAACGACGGCCCTCGAGCGTGCGACCGGTGAACTCGTCGACGATCTTCACGTCGCCCGCGTCCACCAGGTAGTCCTTGTCGCGGTGGAAGAGCTCTTTAGCGCGCAGCGCCTGGCCCAACTGATGCACGTAGTTCGTCGCCACCGCGTCGTAGAGGTTGGTGACACCCAGCTGCTTTTCGACCTTTTCGATTCCGGCCTCAGTGGGAACGACGGTCTTCTTCTCCTCGTCCACCTCGTAGTCCACGTCGCGGGTGAGTGAGCGAGCGATCGAGGCGAACTGGTAGTAGAGCTTGGTCACGTCCGAGGCGGGACCCGAGATGATGAGCGGCGTGCGCGCCTCGTCGATCAAGATGGAGTCAACCTCGTCGACGATCGCGTAGTGGTGACCGCGCTGGACCATGTGCTCGCTACGTCGGGCCATGTTGTCGCGCAGGTAGTCGAAGCCGAACTCGGTGTTCGTGCCATATGTGATGTCCGCCTGGTAAGCCTCGCGCTTGGCCTCGAAGTCGGGCAGGTCGGGTCCGACCCGTCCCACGGTGAGTCCGAGCCATCGGTGCAACTCGCCCATCCACCTGGCGTCGCGGGTGGCCAGGTAGTCGTTCACGGTCACCACGTGCACGCCATCACCGGCGAGCGCGTTGAGGTAGACGGGCAGGGTCGAGACGAGCGTCTTGCCTTCACCGGTCTTCATTTCTGCGATCCACCCAAAGTGCAGGGCCATGGCCCCCATGAGCTGAACGTCGTAGGGTCGCTGGCCCAGCACGCGGGTAGCGGCCTCGCGCACCACCGCGAAGGCTTCGATGAGCAGATCGTCGAGGGTCTCGCCGGCCGCCAGACGATCGCGAAACTCGGGCGTCTTGGCCTTGAGGTCGTCGTCACTGAGCAGGGCCATCTCTTCGGCGAGTTCGTTGATCGGCCCGACCAGGCCGGCCAGCTCGCGCACGCGCTTACCCTCGCCCGCCCTCAACATCTTCTGAAATACGCTCATATCGTGCTTTACCCTACCGGTCCCGGGTTGTAATTAAGAGGGCTGCGCGCGCTGACCTGGTCTTTGACCCCACACTCGCCTGCGCCTCGTTACCTGGTCACGGTGACCAGCGAGACGTAGGACTTACGTCTAAACCGCGCCATGCTCAGCGTCCCGAAGGACGCCTTACGTGGGTCGTTTCGCCCGCGACTGGCATCGACTTTCAACCACAGACCACCCGCAGCCCTGGAGAACAAGTCTAGGCCCAATTCCTAGGTTTTCGGTCTCGTAACCAGCACTAGGGCGAGGCGCAGGCTCAACACGACCGCCGCCAGAGGGATCAAGAGCCGTCGCCACCCGCGGGCCGTCTGTATCTCAAAGCGCAGGGCACTCTTGTGGTGTGCGATGACCATCTCGCGGGGCACTCTGGCGCGAGACACCCCTTCGACGTGAGTTATGACGGCTTTGCTCTCGGAGGCGATCTTGTATCCATGCTCACGCAGCGCCCAGCACAGGGCCATCTCTTCGGCGAACATGAAGTAGCGCTCGTCGAAGCCGCCCACCTCCTCAAAGGACGCACGGCGCACCAAAAAGAACGCGCCCGAGACCCAGTCCACGCGTCCGTCGGTATGCGCCGAGCGATAACGCTGGGTCGCAGGGTTGTTGGGCCACAACGGCGCGAGCAACGCGTGCACGCCCGCGAGGATCGGATTGGGAAACACACGCATGGAGGGATAGACGGTCCCGTCGGGTCGAAGGATGGTCGGTCCGACCAGGGCGACATCGCGGTGATGGTCCAGGTACGACACGAGCGCAGCGACCGCACCGTCGTGCACCACGACGTCAGGGTTGGAGACGAGCACGAAAGGAGTGGCCCGAGCGACCGCCACGCCTCGATTGACGCCGCGTCCGTACCCCAGGTTGACCCCGGGAGAGACGAGTATGACGTCGTGATCCAAGAGAGCTGCTGGCACCGATCCAACCTCACCGTTTTCCACGACCACGACCTGGGAGACGCCGTTGTCGAAAAGTGAGTCCACGCACTCAATCAAGAACTGATCGGCGTGATAGTCCACCACGACTGCGACCACGTCGTTTTCCACTTCGCTCACGCGATCTCCCGTCTGCTTCGATCGGCGATCAGGCGCGAGACCCCCTCGCGCCACGCGGGCAGGGCCGACCACGTTGAGGCGAACTTGTACGTGTTGAGATCGCTTCGCTCAGGACGAGCCGCGATCTGGGATCCGGCGAGCTCGCTCGAAAAGATCGGCGTGGCAAAGTCTTCACCGCGACTTAGGATCTCGCCCACGTAGGCCGCGATGTCGAACCACGTGGTGGCACCCGGATTCGCCACGTGCCACACCCCACCGGGCCGTTCTCGCACCAGCGTCACCAAAGATCGCGCGAGGTCACTCGCGAGAGTGACGGTCCCGGTCTGGTCATCAACGAATCGCACGGTGTCGCCGCTCAACGCCCGCTCGGCGATCACGTGGATGACGCTCTTGCCGCGAACGCCCATCACCCAGGAGGTGCGCACGATCGTGTCATCGCTCGAGCAGTGCAACTCGCCTTCGAACTTCGAGGCTCCGTACACGTTGAGGGGATGCGCCTCGTCGTATTCGACGTAGGCCTCCCCCTTTTTGCCGTCGAACACGTAGTCCGTGGAGATCGTGATCAGGTGCGCACCGACTTCGTGCGCACCCAGGGACATGTTGAGAGTTCCCTGTTCGTTGACGGCGAAGCATGCGTCGGCGTCGCCTTCGGCTCGATCGACCGCGGTGTAGGCCGCCAGGTGCACCACCACGTCGGGTCGCACGTCGCGCAGGGTGCCCACGACCGCGTCACGGTCGGTTACGTCCAGGGTCTCGCGCGAGAATCCCACTGTCTGGAACTCTCCCCCCGCGACTTCTCTCCCGTCAGGTTGAAAGGACGGGTCACTGCCCAGGGGTGTCTCGCCTCGCAGTACGTCCATCAGGTCGAGGCCGACCTGTCCGGCGGCCCCCGTCACGAGGACCCGGGTGGAAGAACTCACGAGGCCGCCTCGCTCGCGCGCACGTGAACGACGTCGCCCACGGCAAAGACCACCACGTTGCCGTTCACTTCGACCGCCAATCGCCCCTGGGCGTCCACGCCGAGGGCGCGGCCGTGGGTCTCGGTATCGGACTGCTCGACGCGCACCCACTGGCCGATCGTGTCGAGCGCGACCACGTACTCCTCGCGCAGGGCTACACGCCCGCCCTCGGTCTCCAGCAACGTGCGGCGGGCGTCGATCTCCTCGAGCAGAATGTCGAGCAAGGCCCGCGGGGTGATGGTGAGGCCCGTCTGGGCGCGCACCGATGTCGCCGGCACCCCGGGCGGGCCGTCGTAGGTGAGGTTCACACCGATTCCCACCACGACGGTGAGTTCGTCGCCCCCCGACACCACCTCGGCCAATAGTCCCGCCAGTTTGTTCTCTCCGACGACAAGGTCATTGGGCCACTTCAGACCGGCACGCAGACCACTCAGTCGCTCAATCGCACTGCGTGCGCTCAGGGCCACCATCGCGACCACTAGTTGGAGTTGGGTGGGATCGAGGGCGGGACGAAAGAGCAGCGAGCACAGTAGCGACGATCGGGGCTTCGACTCCCACGAACGATCCAGTCGACCCCGGCCCGCACTTTGGAAGTCGGCGAAAGCCACCAGCCCTTCGACTTCGTCTGCTCGACTCTTGAGATAGGTATTCGTCGAATCGATCTCTTCGAAGTGCTCGACGCGCCAGATCGTGGGTTCCACGGTCAAACATTAGGGTTTTGGGGAGGGATGCTAGAAAATAACGGGCTCAGGTCGGAGGATTCGTGTTGCGCAAAGTCCTAATCGCCAATCGGGGCGAGATCGCGGTGCGCGTGATCCGGACCTGTCGCGAGATGGGCATCGCCACCGTGGCCGTGTACTCCGAACTCGACCGCAACGCACCCCACGTGCGTTTAGCGGACGAGGCGTACTCCTTGGGCGGCCAGAGCGCGGCCGAGAGCTACCTCAACACCGCAGCCATCCTGGAGATCATTGAGCGCTCAGGGGCCGACGCGGTGCACCCGGGATACGGCTTCTACTCCGAGAACACGGAGTTCGCTCGCTCGATCACCTCGCGGGGCGTCACCTTCATTGGCCCGCCGCCTGAAGCGATTGAGGTGATGGGCGACAAGATCTCCTCGCGTCTCGCCGCTGAGGCCGCTGGCGTGGCCGGCGTACCCGGGCGCAGCCAGGCACTTGCGAGTGCCGATGAGGTCATTGCCTTCGGCGAGGAGTTCGGGTGGCCCGTCGCCATCAAGGCCGCGTACGGCGGCGGCGGGCGCGGCATGAAGGTCGTGAACACGCCCGAGGACGCACCGGCCGCCCTCGAGAGCGCCGAGCGTGAAGCGCTCAGCTACTTCGGGCGTAGCGAGTGCTACGTCGAGCGCTACTTGACTTGGCCGCGCCACATCGAGATGCAGGTGCTCGCCGACTCCTTTGGCACGACGTTGTGGCTGGGCGAACGAGACTGCTCGGCCCAACGCCGTCACCAGAAACTCATCGAAGAGAGCCCGGCGCCCAACTTTCCCGACGAGGTTCGTCTGGCCATGGGCGCGGCGGCCGTCAAGGTCTCGGAGGCCTGCGGGTACGTGAACGCGGGAACCGTGGAGTTCCTCTACCAGGACGGCGAGTTCTTCTTCCTCGAGATGAACACCCGACTCCAAGTCGAGCATCCCGTCACTGAACTCGTCACCGGCCTTGACCTTGTCGAGTGGCAACTGCGCATCGCGGCGGGCGAGCCTCTCACCTTCTCTCAAGACGAGATCGTGCGCAGCGGACACGCCATCGAGGTGCGCATCAACGCCGAAGATCCGGCAGAAGGAAGGTTCCTGCCGTCACCGGGCGTCATCACGCGCTTCGATCAGCCTGCGGGACCGGGGGTGCGACTGGACGCAGGCTACGTCTCCGGCGACACCGTTTCGCAGTACTACGACAACCTGATCGCCAAACTGGTGGTGTGGGGTCCCACTCGCGATCGGGCTCGCCGGCGCATGCTGCGCGCCATCGAAGAAACAACGATCGAAGGCGTCGCCACGACGCTACCGGCCGACGTGCTCATCCTCACCAGCGAAGACTTCGTGAAGGGCACCCACTCGACCCGGTGGGTCGAAACGACCGTCGACTTCTCCTCTCTTCCGTCTGCGGCCGTGCCCGCTGTCTCGATCGGCGAGGGTCGGATTCGCAAGGACGTGACGGCTGAGGTCAATGGACGCCGGGTGACCGTCGCGCTGTGGGTGTCCGACGACGACGACGAACTCCCCGCTCGTCCCCAGAGCACGGCGCTCAAACCTCGCCGTCAGCATCACAGCGGTGTGGTGGGCAGCGGATCTGGAACTGTCAGAGTCCCCATGCAGGGAACCATCGTCAAGATCAACGTCGCCGTAGGCCAACGGGTCGAGGCAGGCGAGACGGTGGTGATCCTTGAGGCGATGAAGATGGAGAACGCGGTGAACGCCGAAAGGTCGGGCGTCATCAAGAAGATTCACGTTGCAACGGGTGACTCCGTCAGCGGTGGCGACGCGGTCGTAGAGATCGAATGACGTCCGAAGAACGCTCGAAGAGCGCCATCGAGGACGCACGCGACGAGTTGGTCGCGCTCAGCCATTTCATTCACGAGCATCCCGAACTCGGCTACGAGGAATTCGAGTCGAGTGCGGCCCTCATCGACCAACTCGTCGCGCGGGGCTTTGAGGTCGAACGCGACAGCGCGGGACTACCGACCGCCTTTCGAGCCACCAGCGGCAGCGGCGACCTTCACGTCACGTTCTGCGCCGAGTACGACGCGCTGCCCGACGTCGGTCACGCGTGTGGCCACAACATCATCGCGGCCTCCTCGCTCGGCGCATTCCTCGGGGTGAGCGCCGTCGCCGACGAACTGAATCTGCGCGTCACGCTGTTGGGCACACCGTCCGAGGAGGGCGGCGGCGGGAAGATCGATCTCATCAACTCGGGGTACTTCAACGATGAGCACGTGGCGCTCATGGTCCACCCCTTCCCCAGCGATCGACTGGATGCCATCTGCCTCGCGGTCGACCACTTCGACGTGATCTTCACTGGCAAGGAAGCCCACGCCTCGGCCGCGCCCTGGCTCGGGATCAACGCGCTCGACGCCCTGACGATCTCTCAGACCGCACTCGGTCTCTTGCGCCAGCAGCTGCGCCCGGGTGATCAATTTCACGGCTTCGTGCTCGAAGGCGGTTCGGCCGCCAACATCATTCCCAGTCGAACGGTGGGTCGCTTCATGGCGCGCGCCACGACAGCTGAACGCCTCCAGGAACTACGCGATCGAGTGAATGCCTGCTTCGCCGCGGGAGCCCTCGCGACCGGCGCGACCCTAGAGATCGTCGAACTCGGACATCAGTTCTCTCACATGGAGTCCGACCCGGACGTGCTGCTTCACTATCGTCACGCCGCCGAGGCCCTCGGTCGGGACTTTCATCTGGACGACGAGGAAGCTCCGCGACCCACGCTATCGACGGACATGGCCAACGTCTCGCTGGTGGTTCCCTCCATTCACCCGCTGCTCATGATCCCCACCAACGGCGCGATCAATCACCAGCCCGAGTTCACCGCGGCGGCCGTGACGCCCGAGGCTGATCAGGCCGTCATCGACGGAGCGGTCGCGCTGGCCCACACCGTGATTGGCGTCGCTCGTGACGACGCGCTGCGCCAGCGCCTGGTGAGCCGCTCATGATGCTCGAGCACGCGGTGCTGCAGGTCCGGGCCGGTGAAGAAGCCAACTTCGAGGTCGCCGCGCGAGAGGCCCTGCCGATTATCGAGTCCGCTCCCGGGTGTCACGTCGCGGAGTTTCGTCGCCAGGAAGAAGACCCGTCGATCTATCTGCTCCTGGTGCAATGGACGTCCCTCGAAGCCCATATGGCCTTTCGCGAGACCCCGCTGTACGCGCGCTGGCGAGACCTGACGCATCCCTTCTACGTCGGTGCCCTCACCGTGACGCACTTTCACGAACCCATCCAGCGCTAAGCAGCGTCCCAGCGAAAGAGTCGAACCCCTATCCGGCAACGAAAGCGAGCCCACCTTGGGGCACGTACTTCGCACCGGTGATGTCAACGCGCGTCACGTCTCCCGTGTTCGGATTCATGGTCGCGAGGTAGTTGGGCGGGTATCCAGGGCCGGGGCAGGTCGCAGGAGAACCGTTGGCGTCACACGGGGTCGCGACCACCATTGGCCGATTGGTCACAAACTGCCCCGTCACCTTGTCGACGGCGTCGTAGGTCGAATCGGTGGTGTAGAGCGAGCCAGACGCGTCGGTGGGCCACGCCGTATCGTCAACCGATTGGGTCAGTGACAACACCTGCAAACTCTGGTGTGCGGTTCCTGATCCGCTCACGTAGATCTGTTCCTTATCGCCTTGGCTAGTCAATATAAAGTCTCCCGCGAAGCGCGGACCCGGCGAGGGGACAATTTCATTGGAGTCCGGGTCGGTCAACGCAAGTTTGGTGGAGGTCCCAAACTTGCTCGTGCCTTGGTTCGCCACGATGGCGGAACTCTCATCGAAGAAGAGCGGCGTGATCTCGGCCACCTTGGTGGTGGCATCAAGTTTCACCGAGTACACGGCTGGATACGTTGGTTGCGGCGCAGCGGTACCCGTCGTGCCGGGCGCTGACGCGCTGATCAGGATCTGACCATTGTCGATGGAGATGGCGTCAGTACCGCCCTTGTGCGGCAGCGGCTCGCTGTAGGAATAGCGAGTGACCGCACTATTTCCCGACGCATTCGGGCGAATGAGGTAGAGCGCCGAGTTCGCGTCTTCGTTCACCGTGGCGAGGACACCGAGCCCCGGATCGGCCGTGACGCCGTCAGTCTTGCCGTAAACGTCCCACTGCGCGACAACGTGACCGCTGAAGGTAAGTTCGACAACCGTGCTGTCGAGGTCACCATCGGTACTCGCTTGGCCTTGCGGCCCAACGCCGTTTTGAAATCCGACGAACAGGTCGTTGCCCCAACGACTGATGTCATCGGGATTGCTCAGCGTCTCCGTACGGGATTCAGTTGATCCGGCAGGCGTATAGGTATGGTGCAGAGATGTCCCGAGCAGGATCTGGGACACGTGAAACGGCGTCTTCGTGGCCGAAGCGGAAACTGCACCCCAGAGCGCAGATGCGCTGACCGCCGTCACTATCGCAACGACTGATACCGCACAATGACGTGGAAAACTCGTTGACCGCATGGCTCGTCCCCTCTGTTAAGACCGCGAGACGAACCATATGTTTGACGAATGAATCCCGAGTGACAGTTGTTGCGCGCCTTCGTGAACGAATGGGGGCAGTTCACGCGATCGAGTTCGGCATCAATTCTGTCGCGTTTGTTCTTTGACTAGACGCCGACCGGGTGAGGCATGCACAAGTCGTCGTACTCGGCGATGGTGATCTCGCCGGCGTGTTCGCCACACACCGGACAGTCGGGATCGCGACGTACCTTGAACGTGCGAAATGACTGTTCGAGCGCGTCGAAGGTCAAGAGCCGCCCGACGAGCGGATCGCCCAGATCCAACAGCAGCTTGATCGCTTCGAGGGCTTGGAGTGATCCGACGATGCCCGGCAGCACACCGAGCACGCCCGCTTCGGCGCAGCTGGGCGCGAGTTCCGGCGGTGGCGGTTCGGGAATCATGCAGCGATAGCAGGGTCCCACGTAGGGGTTGAAGACCGTGATCTGCCCGTCGAATCGAAAAATCGAGCCGTGCACGACCGGAATGCGCTTGATGAGCGAGGCGTCATTGAGCAGATAGCGGGTGGGAAAGTTATCGGTACCGTCCACGATGACGTCGTAGCCGTCGATGATGTCCAGGATGTTGTCCGCACCCAGACGTGTGTCGTAGGTGATGACGGTGACGTCGGGGTTCATCGCGGTGAGCGCGGCCTTGGCGCTGTCGACCTTGCGCATGCCCACGCGATCCATCGTGTGCAGGATCTGACGCTGGAGGTTGGACTCATCGACTACGTCCATGTCGATGATTCCGATCGTGCCCACTCCCGCGGCCGCCAGATACAAAGCGGCGGGCGAGCCCAATCCACCCGCGCCGAGCAGGAGAACCCTGGAGGCGAGCAACTTCATCTGCCCCGCCTCTCCTACTTCGGGAAGTAGGAGGTGGCGTTGGTAGCGCAGTCGCTGGTTCGCGCTCATCGCCTGAGGCGTGGACCAGGCGCGGCCCTCGTCCTTCCACTTATTGAATCCACCGGCCATCGAGACGACGTCCTGGTAGCCCAGTTCCTGGAGGGTCTTGGCGGCAAAGGCACTGCGAGTTC
Source organism: uncultured Acidimicrobiaceae bacterium (assembly GCA_963839255.1). Taxonomy (GTDB): domain Bacteria; phylum Actinomycetota; class Acidimicrobiia; order Acidimicrobiales; family RAAP-2; genus RAAP-2. Next base: position 450,905 of record CAWIUH010000004.1, on the reverse strand, counting down.
CCCCGGCGCAGTAGACGGCGATGGGCGCCGACTTGTCCGTGATTCGGCCCTCGATGGAGAACTCCAACTGACCGCGCGGCACATGAACCGCGCCTGCTATCGCGCCCTGTTCGTACTCGTCGGGCTCGCGTACGTCAAGGAGAGTGATCTGGCCGAGGCGCGCGGCGACGTCTTCGGGCGTGACTTCGCGGATCTCGGACTTCGCGGCGTTCAACAGGTCCCGGGGTGAGGGCATCAGCGCTCCTTAACTAGCACAGAAATCTTACCGGTCAGGTCAACAATGGCGACATTCGCCTGCTAAACCACGTCCGTGGATCTTTCCAGCCTGTTGGCCGCTCGACGAATGAGTCGCTCCTTCGACGGCACGGCGGTTGACGTCGAGTGGCTCGAAGGGCTCTGCGCCGAGGCGCTCTGGTCGCCCACCGCCGGCAACGCCGCGGGCGTTCGCCTTCACATCATCGACGCACCGCACGTGGGAGAGTTTCTCGAGGTCGCCACCGACGCCGAGTGGCGCGAGACGTCTCGGCGCTACGAGGGACTCGCCAGGGCCGGCGCTGCCGTACTCGTTACCTCGCGACCCGAGGACTATCTGACGCGATACGCCGAGTCGGACAAGTCGTCCTCGGGACTGTGGGAGCGAGACGCCTGGCCCGTGCCGTACTGGCACACGGACGCGGCCATGGCCACCATGACCCTGCTGCTGCTGCTCGAAGAGAGCGGCTGGCAGGCCACGATCTGGGGCAACTTTCGACACGATGCAGCCGTGCGGGACTGGGCGGGACTGGGCGACGAAGAGCTCTTCGCGAGCGTGCTAATGGGACGCGCCGACGGGAACGACTCACGCTCGGTCTCGCTCGAGCGAGACGTACCCTCCCGCCGCGATCGCGTGCGACGGATCTTCTAGCTCGACAGGGCGCTGAGGTACGCGACGAGGGTGCGAAGCGTAAAGGCCGTCGCGCCCTTGTTCACGTATCCCCGAGGTCCGTCGGCGCGCGCCGGGCCCGCGATGTCGAGATGCGCCCACGGCCGTCCTGCCGTGAAGCGCCGCAGAAGTAAGGCGGCCACGATGGAACCACCGACCAGCGGCTTGCCGATGTTCTTCATGTCGGCGATGTCCGACTCGATGTGGACCTCGTAGGCGTCTACCAGCGGCATTCGCCACAGTGTCTCACCAGAGATTCTCGACGCGTCGATGAGCTGTTCGGCCAGCGCTTCGTCGGTGGCGTAGATCGCGCCGACCTCGTCTCCCAGTGCGGTCTTCTGAGCCGCCGTGAGGGTCGCAACATCGATAATGGCCTCCGCGTCGGTCTCGGCCGCGAGGCTGAGCGCGTCGGCCAGGATCAAACGACCCTCGGCGTCGGTGTTGAGGACCTCGATGGTCATGCCGTTTCGAATGGTGAGAACATCGCCGGGCTTGGTCGCGTTGTCGCCCACCAGGTTCTCGGTCAGCGGAGCGATCGCCGTCACCCGCACGCGCAGTCCTAGTTGACTGGCGACCAAAGTAGCCCCCATGACGATGGCGGCTCCGCTCATGTCGGTCTTCATGGTCATCATGCTCTCGGGGGACTTCATTGACAGGCCCCCCGAGTCAAACGTCACGCCCTTGCCCACGAGCGCGACGTGCGGCATCATCGCCCCCGGTTCGGGGTCGTAGGTGACGTAGACGAGTCGAGTCGGTTGGGCCGAACCCAGTCCCACCCCCAAGAGTCCGCCCAGACGCTCGTCACGAATCTTCGACTCCGTCCAGACGCGAACGTCGACGTGGGGGTCTTCGCCCAGTCGCGACTCAATCTCGGCGGCGAGAACTCGAGGTGGCAGCGAACTGGCCGGGGTGTCGACCAACTGCTTCGCCCAGTTCACGCCGTCTGCGATGCGCGCCCCGCGCTCGACGCCGCGCGTCACCTCGTCGTGAACTGCGACGGGTGGTAGTGGCGTGCCCACAGGGACGATCTCCGCGCTGGAGGTCGCCTCACTGGCCTTGTAGGTGTAGGACACGAGAACTGCGCCCTCGACCACGGCTTGGGCGACGAGGCCGGGATGCTCGAGACCTTCGGTCGGCAGGAAGAACGCGAAGGAACCGTCGCCGGCGGCTCGAGCCGCGCTGGCTCCGGCCAACCGGTACGCGGCGACGCACTGCGCGTCGGCGCCAATTGACACCAGGGCCACGTTCGCGCCGTCGAGCGAACGCAACACCGCGATCGAACCGGCCTCGTCCTTCAGTCCCTGGGTCGAGCACCACTGTGCGCTGAGTGAGGTCGGCGCGTCTACGCCGGCCTGGGCGATGGTGGAGCTGATTGAACCTGCGCCGTCTCGCATGACCACTGGTACCGCGATGGTGGGCGCACCCAGCGCCTCTTTGATAGACGAGACGCGAGCCGTGCGAGACATGTCGACCTTTCATCTGCTCGACGGGCGCGAAGATACTCACGATGTCGAGCGTTCACCCTGTCGGGTGCACGTTCCATTGTGTCAAAACTCGTGACAAACTCCCGAAAGTTACTCGTTCCGTAAGTTGACACTTACGTAAGGAATTGCTAACGTATTGTCATGGAGACGCTGCTCAAGACCCTGAGTGAGACCAAACGCTGCGAGATCGTTCGACTCGTGTGGAGCGATGAGAAGACGGCGAGCGAGATCGCCGCACACTTTCCCAGCGTCACCCGTTCCGCGATCTCCCAGCACCTGGGTGTGCTTCGCCGCAGCGGTCTCGTCAGTGAACGACGAGACGGCACGCGTCGGATGTACTGCGTCAATCGCACCGAGGTCGCCCGACTTCGTGACTTCTTGGACTCCTTTTGGACCAACAGCCTCGAGAAGCTGCGCGACCTCGCCGAGTCAAGTGAAGCAGTGAAAGGACAGTCATGAGTGAAGCAGTCAGAGAGATCGTGGTGAAGGCCTCCCCGGCCGCCGTGTTCCCCTACCTGGTCGATCCCGACCTGATGGTCCAGTGGCTGGGCCGATCCGTGGAACTTGATCCACGAACCGGTGGCAGCGTGCGTCTGAACTGCGGAGGGAACGAGGGAGCCGGAGAGTTCATTGACATTGTGGCCGGCGAGCGCGTCGTGTTCACCTTCGGGTGGAGCGAGCCAGGTCATCCCATCCCTCCCGGTTCAACCGAAGTCGAGATCAGCCTCACGCCACAGGGCGAGGACACGTTGGTTCGACTCACTCACCGCGGTCTCCCCGAGGACGCGGTCAGCGATCACGAAGACGGATGGGGCTTCTACCTCGAGCGCCTCGCTCAAGTCATGCGCGGCGAGACGCCCAAGCCCGATATGAATTAACGGCGCAGCGAAGGTGCCGCCACCGGCGTCGCCCCACTCAAGGCTTCGCGCGCGTGGTAGCTCGAACGCGTGAGTGGCGAGGACTGCACGTGGCGAAGACCGAGACGTCGTCCCCGCTCGGCGAGGTCGGCGAACTCCCATGGCTCCCAGTAGCGAGCTACCGGCAGGTGGCGTTGCGTGGGACGGAGGTACTGGCCAATCGTGACGATCTGCACGCCCACCGCGGCCAGGTCGGCCAAGGCCTCTTCCACTTCGTCGGCGCTCTCGCCCAGGCCGACCATAAGTCCGGACTTGGTGACCAGTCCCGCCTCGGCCCCTCGTGCGAGCACGGTGAGCGAGCGAAGGTAGCCCGCACTCGGGCGAACCGCGCGCTGCAGGCGCGCGACCGTCTCGACGTTGTGGTTTAGCACGTCGGGTCGTTCGTTGACGATGATCTGCAGCGAGTCGGGATCGCCGCGCAGGTCGCTGGTCAACACTTCAACGTCCGTGCCCGGCGAGCGCTCGCGAATGGCCCGCACACTGGCCGCGATCGCGCCGGCCCCGCCGTCGGCGAGGTCGTCACGTGCGACACAGGTGATCACGGCGTGAGCCAACTTGAGACGCACCACCGCCTCGGCCACCCGATCAGGTTCGGTGGGATCGAGCGCAAGAGGCTTGCGAGTATCGACCAGACAGAATCCGCACGCCCTAGTGCAGCGCTCGCCGTTGACCATGAAGGTGGCCGTACCCGAGGCCCAGCACTCAAAGATGTTCGGGCATCCTGCCTCTTCGCAGACGGTCACGAGTCGCAAGTCCTCGGTCAGCTTTTTCAGCGATTGATACTCAGCGCCCATGTGGGCTTCGATGCGCAACCACTCGGGCTTGCGCGTCGAGATCGCCAGACCCGCGTCGGGGTCGACGCCCGCCTTGCGCAAGCGACGAATGAGGGGCCGTTCGTCGGACATCGAGGCCGCACTGCGGTCGACCGCCGCGACGCGCACTACGCCAGCGAGTTCACGATCGAGTGCCTCACCCAGCGCAGCCTCCACCTCGATGGAACTGACCGAGAGCCCGAGCGAGGTCATCGACGCCACGGGCTTGTCCGGGATGCCGCACGGCACAATCGCGGCGAACCCCGACAGATCGATGTCCACGTTGAGCGCGACACCGTGCAACGTGCGCCGGGCTCCGTTCTCATTGCGCTCGGTGCGTACACCGACGGCGGCAATCTTGGCCGGCAGCGTGTCCAGTCGGGCCCACACCCCGGGGTATCCCTCGAGCCGACCGATCTCGCCGAGCAGTCCCTCGGGATCGAACGAGCGAACGGTAGCGATCACGGCGTCTTCCAAGTGGCGAACGTGGGTCTTGCCGGCCGCGGGATCATCGGCCACGGTGACAATCGCCCAGGCGACGACCTGACCCGGCGCATGATACGTGACGTCGCCGCCGCGGTCGGCGTCAATGACGACTGCGTTCAGTTGAGATGGGGGTATGAGGAAATTCTCCTCGTGGGTGCGCACGCCACGCGTGTAGGTCGGCGGATGCTCAAACAACAAGACGTAGTCGTCGCTCGCTTGGAGGAGAGCGCGCTGAAGGTCGTTCGCCTCGGCGAAGGAGACGCGACCAAGGTGACGGCGGCGCAGCATCTACCGGTCGCTTTCGAGGTCCAGTCCCGCAAGCAGTTCACCAACCCGCTCGAGGTACGTGGCTGCCGCGGTCGGCTCACAGACGCGGTGATCAAAGGAGAGCCCGAGTACCACGCGACGCCCGATCTCGATCGTCGAATCGATCTTCGACACCACCGGCACCACATGCACCGCGCCCATCGAAAGGATGGCCACTTCGGGCTGGATGATGATCGGCTTTGACCACAGCAAGTGGTCTGTGGGAGCGCCCGCCACCGTGAAAGTTCCCCCCATCAAGTCATCGGCCGTGAGTTGCCGAGTGAGCACACGGGCGTCGAGTTCGTTCACGCGCCGAGCAAGGGCGCGCAAGGTCAAGCCGGCGGCGGCGTGCACGACGGGCACCAGCATGCCGTCCTCGGCGATTGATCGAACGAGTCCGAGGTTGACCGTGCGGTGAAGAGTCAACTCGTCGCCCGCGTACGTCGCGTTCAAGAACTCGAACTCACCTAGGGCTCGCACGGCGGCCAGAGCCACGACCATCTCGTCGCTGATGGGCTCGCCGTCACGCGTAACCCGGCCGAGCGCGTCAAGCTCCGCGAAGATCCCCCCATCCACCTCGACGGCAACGAAGCCGTGGGGCGTGCTCTGGCTGGAGATGGACATGTGCTGACCCATGCGTCGCTGTCCGCTGCTGAGGGGAAGGACAACCTCTTCGCTCGGTCCTTGGGCCACCGCGCGCTCGGCGTCACGGCGCGTGATCGCCCCACCAGGACCGGTACCACGCAAGGATGAGGCTTCCACACCGCCATCGCTCAGAATGCGCCGCACGACCGGCGAGACCACGACGCCCGATGATGAGTCAGGCTGAGCCGTCGATGGGATCGGCGCGACCTTCGGAACTGGAGTCGGCTCGGAGGTCGCAGTGGGAGCCGCGGGCTCCGGTGCGGCTGGTGACACAGGAGCGGTGGGCGGCGCGTCGCTCGACTCTCGAATCACGGCGACGCGCGCACCGGTCTCGACCGTGTCGCCCTCACCCGCGAGAATCTCCACCAGTACGCCAGCGGCTGGCGACGGCATCTCGGAGTCAACCTTGTCAGTCGATACCTCAAAGAGGGGCTCATCGCGGGCGACCATGTCGCCCACCTTCTTGAACCACCGAGTGATGATTCCTTCGGTGACCGACTCACCCAACGAGGGAAGGGTGACGTCAGCCATTGAACAGCCTCTTCCACTCTTCCCAGCGGGGGCGAAGAAGCGGGACCACCTTTTCTAGAACTGTCCCTACGTCGTCAACATTGTCAATGCTGCGCGGAAAGGAGATTCCCCAAACTCCCCAACGTTCTTTTTCGAAGGGAAGTATCACCCGAAGGTCGCTACCGGGGCCTACTTCCCATACCAGCCCAGCGCGGCTCCCGTCAGGGGCGACAATGAAGGCATCCCCGTACTGTGCGCCTCCGTCGAAGGACGAAATCGCTCCAAGCTTGAAGCCCTCGACTTCTACCTTGTCAACTATTCGAAAGCCGTGATACACGGGCTCGTCTTCAGGGCGGGCCAAAAAGCCAGGCAACGACGGGTCCGCACTCTCCGCAACTGAATCGAGCTCCAGCGGGAGACCGCGCCTTTCGGCTTTGGGGTCTAGCGACATTTATCCACCACGCCATCGGTCATGGCTTCGACTCTAACGGCGCCAAAGTTGGTTTGATTACGACGAAATCCGCGGCGACCACGCTTCTATCGCTCGGGCATAGACCATGTTCACTAGAGGCAGATGGCATCGAGGAACTCCGTCACCTCGCGCCGAGAGTGAAGTACGTGCACTGTCGTGTCAGACTCATGGCGCAACAACTCGGAGCGCGCGTAGGCGGGCTCTGAACGGCGGTTGCGCCAGATCCGCCCAACGCCTCCCCACTCGTCACGCAAGCGGCGGCTTCTCGAGTCCTGGCAACCCTCGGGCATCTCGCCGACTGGCTTGCGAATCCCACGCACAAACGCTCGAATCGCGCACGTCCACCATGGGGTGTCGAGAAAAACAACAGTCTCCGCGCGTTCAAGCCGGAGGGCAAGCGTCTCGTTGTAGTTGCCGTCGATGATCCATTCTTCGCCTGCTAGCAGGGAGGCCTGCCGATCTCGCCACTCGTCATCCGATGGGCGCACCCAGCCCGGCTTCCAGTAGTGGAGGTCGAGGTGGATTACCGGCAAACCAATCTTGGCCGCAAGCGCACATGAGAACGTGCTCTTCCCGGACCCCATCATTCCGTCAACGAGAACGCGGTGGCCAATGTTCTCTAGGGACATTTATTACGTGTGACATCAGCCAAGATGCAGCCCTCGCCCGGCGAGCGCGAGGAGTGTCTCGCCGAACGTCTCGGACAGCGACGGATGCGGCTGAATCAGCGCGGCGGCCTCTTCGGCCGTCGCCTCCCAGTTGACGGCGTAATATCCCGCGCCAAGCTGTTCGGTGACCCACGGGCCGGCCATGTGCACGCCCAGTATCTGACCGCCAGACCCGTCGGCACGCTTTTCGGCGATGATCTTGACCACGCCGTCGGTGTCGCCGATGATCTGCGCACGCGAGTTGCCACCGAAGGGGTCCTTCTTGACGACCACCTCGTAGCCCTTCTCCTTGGCTGCCGCCTCGGTCAAGCCCACGAAGGCGACCTCGGGGTTCGAGTAGATGGCCCACGGCACTCGCTCGTAGTCAACCGGGACCGCGGGCTCGCCCAAGATGGTCTTGATCGCCACGATCGCTTCGGCAAATCCCACGTGGGCGAGTTGCGGGGTGCCGGCGACCACGTCACCGACGGCGTACACGTTGGGGGCGGCCGTGCGCATCAAGCCATCCGCTTCAACGAAGCCGCGGTCGTTGATGACGACTCCCGTGCCGTCGCCGAGCAGCCCTTCGGTACGGGGCCGGCGTCCCACCGACATCACGACCATGTCGGTCTCGACGCTCTCGGCGCCTTCCATCTCGATCGTCGTGGAGTTCTTCTTGGGCGTGTGCCCCGTGATGTTGACGCCAGTGCGCGTCTCAATGCCGCGCTTCTTGAACGAACGACTCACGACGTTGGCGACTTCAGTGTCGCATCCCACAAGGATGGCCGGCAACGCTTCGAGAATGGTCACCTGGGTGCCCATGTCCGAGAGGAGTGAGGCGAACTCACAGCCAATCGCTCCCCCGCCGATGACAACCGCACGCTTGGGTAGGGCGGTGAGGTCGAGGAACTCATCCGAGGTCACGACGATCTTGCCGTCGATCTCGAAGCCGGGCAGGGTGCGCGGCACCGAACCGGCCGCGAGAATGACGTTCTTGCCTTGGGCCACGACGCCGGCGTCGGTGCCGTCAACCACGTTCACCGTGAGATTCGCGTCGAGGCGACCCGTGCCATCGAAGATGGTCACTTTGCGGCCCTTCAACAGACCGGAGAGGCCCTTGAAGAGCCTGTCGACGATCTCGTTCTTGCGGGCTTGGCTGACTGAAAAGTCGACGCTCACGCCTGTCGTTGCGATGCCAAAGTCTCCCGAGTGCTCCACCGTGCGTCGCACGTGGGCGGTCTCGAGGAACTCCTTAGCGGGCACGCAACCACGGTGTAGGCACGTTCCGCCCACCTTGTCGCGCTCGACGATGGCGATGTTGAGGCCGGCCGCCGCGCCGTAGAGGGCGGCGGCGTAACCACCAGGTCCTCCACCAATGACGACCACGTCAAACTGCTGGACCTCGTTCACCACAATCATTCCCTTCGGTTGGACAGCCATATCCCCCGACGCAAAATCCTAATGTTTTTGGTCCTCTCCCCTATCGGGGTTCTAGGAGTGTTGGGAGGCCTGCGAGTCAGCGGCGACCGTGGCAAGAGTGTCGACGAAGTCGTTCATCGGGTCCCCCGAGTGACCCTTCACCCACGAGAAGGTCACCCGTCGTCCGCTCTCGAGAACGAGTGGAATCAGCGCCTCCCAGAGGTCGCGATTGGCGACCGGTTTACCGGCGGTGTTCTTCCAGTTTCGACGCTGCCAGCCCACATACCAGCGATCCTGAAAGCACTTCACCACGTAGGTGGAGTCGCTCACGATTTCGATTGCCCCGCTCGGGTGCTCGCGCAACGCTTCGATCACCGCCATGACTTCCATGCGCTGATTCGTCGTGTGCGGGTCCGCACCGCTGCCGTAATCATCCGGGCCGCTAGCCCAGCCCCAACCGCCCGGACCCGGGTTACCGCGGCAGGCGCCGTCGGTGTAGACGCGGATCATATGACGCGAGTAATCCAGGCGTCCGGGTCCTCCGTAAAGCGGGTAACGGCTGGCGGCAGGTCACCGCGCAACACCTGTCCGAGAGTGACGTGTTCGAGCACCTCGCGTAAGGTCCCGCGAACGGCTACCCACACGTCGCGCAGATGCTTGGCTTCTCCTTCGTAGATGAGGGTTTCGGGTCGCATCCCTCGCACTCCGGCCATCGGACCACTCACCACGCGAAGGATGTCTGCGATGTAGATGGAATCTGGATCCCGAGCGAGTTTGAATCCGCCTTCGGGGCCACGCTGACTGGTCACGAGACCTCCACGACGCAGGTCACTCAGAATCGCGCCCAAGAACTTGGCGGGCAGGTCCTGTTCGTGCGCCAGATGCTCGGCACTCACTGAGACGTCACTCGCCGCGAGGGTGAGAAGTGCGCGAATCGCATACTCGGCCTTGGCGGGAACCTGCACGGCTCCATTCTGCCGTACGGGTTGCGCAGATGGGGCGCCTCGAGCCCAAACTTCTAGGGTAAGGGGCGTGTTCGACCTCTCTACGCGGCGACTTTACCTGTGCGTGGGCGTGCGGGACGACATGATCGACTTCCTGGGGGCGGCTCTGCGCGGGGGCGTCGACGTCGTCCAGCTGCGAGAAAAGAACCTTGATCTCGCGGCGCAACTCCGGGTCGCGCGCGAGATGATGCCGATCTGTCGAGAGTTCGGGGTTCCCTTCATCGTGAACGACTCGCCCGAACTCGCGCTGGAGCTGGCGACCGACGGCGTCCACGTGGGCCAAGAGGACGTGAGCGTCGAGCGATGTCGCGAGCTGCTCGGCGATGACGCGATCGTGGGTCTGTCCACGCACTCGAGCGAGGAGTTCGATGACGCACTGGCCCGGGCGGCCAGTTACTTCAGCGCCGGTCCGATCGTTCCCACCCCCACCAAGCCCGGCCGCGAAGGAACCGGACTCGACTACGCACTCTCTAGCCAGCGACGCAGCGATCGGCCGGTCTTTGTCACGGGAGGCGTCAACGAGCACAACGTTGGCGGCCTCGTCGCCGCGGGGCTCCGTCATTTTGTCGTGGTGCGAGCGCTCACCGAGTCACCCAACCCCGAAGCAACTGCGCGTGACATCCGTCGGGCGCTCGAGAATGCCTTAGCGGTGGCGGTCGAGCCAACCTAAGAGCGTCGCCACCATTCGCGGGTCGGCGCGCAGCTGGTGACCCGCCCCCTGTATGAGCCGCAGTTCGGCACGCCCTTCGGCCGCGGCGACCAGATCGCGCGCGTCGGACGCGGGCACTTCGATGTCGTCGGTGCCGTGGCCGATCAAAAGCCGGCGCGGCGGCAACTTGGCAATGGCGCCCATGGGATCGATCGCCAGGATGTCGCGGTAGAGGTCGTGGGGCGAGAGCAGATCGTTGCCATCGCCCACCACGCCCGATATCTGCACCGCTCGATGGATCTCCTCGGGCGACCGGCACCACGGGGCAAGGTGCGCCGGAGCGGCGAACGTCGCCACCCCGCGTACGCGCTCGTCACTCGCGGCGACTCTCAAGGCGAGCGCTCCGCCGAAGCCGAAGCCCGCGAGCGAGACGCGCGGTTCACCTTCGGCGACGCGGTCAAGGATCGTGGCCAGGTCCTCGTGCCACTTGGTGGGCGAAAAGGTACCGGTACTTCCCCCGACCCCCGAGAGCGTGCCGGTCGCCACGAGCCAGCCCGACTCATTCGCCACGTGCTCAGCGAGTTCGGGCAAGAGCCCCGCCGCCTGACGGCCCATGCCCATGAGTCGAGGCAGGCCGTGGACGAGGACCAGCACGTGACCCGCGACCGGTCGAGCGCTGGAGTTCAAGATGCGCAGGTCGAGGGTCGATGTGCCACTCGTGAGTTGCTCGTGATCGAGCATGAAAGTTAAATGCCTAGGCGTTGGGCCAGTAGCTCGCGGTGGTAGGTCGGGTCGCCGAGGAAGAGCTCTGAACTCTTGGCACGCTTGAAGTACAGGTGCGCGGGGTGTTCCCAGGTGAATCCGATGCCACCGTGAATCTGAATGTTTTCCGCCGCGCAGTGGAAGTACGCCTCGGAGCAGAACGACTTGGCCAGGCTGGCCGCAATCGGCAGCTCATCGTTTCGCTCCTGGGAGGCCCAGGCGGCGTAGTAGGCGGCCGACTTCGCCGACTCCACGTCGAGGAGCATGTCGGCGCACTTGTGTTTGATTGCTTGGAACGACCCGATGGGGCGCCCAAACTGCACTCGATTCTTGGCGTACTCCACCGAGGAGTCGAGCACGCGTTGCGCTCCGCCTACCTGCTCGGCCGCCAGGGCGGACTCGGCTATCTGCACCGCCGCCTCCAGGCCCTCGAGCGCTCCGCCCTCCTCGCCCACCAGCGTGGCGGGGGCCTTGGCAAAGACCAGGCGACTCTGCTTGCGCGTCTGGTCCATCGTGGCGAGCGACTCCTTCTCCACGCCCGACGCACTTCCCTCAACCGCAAACAGCGACAGTCCCTTGTCGGTCGTGGCCGGGACCAACAACAAACTCGCCGTGGATCCGTCGGTCACGAAACTGCGCACCCCCGAGAGCACCCATCCGTCACCGTCGCGCTCGGACTTCGTCGAAGTGGTCGAGAGGTCCCAACCGCCCGCGTCATCGGTCAAGGCGAGTGTGGCGATCGTCTCGCCCGACGCAATGCCCGGCAGGTAGGCGGACTTGGCTGCCTCGTCGCCCACCAGCAGCAGGGCATTCGCCGCTAACGCCACGGTGGAGAAATACGGCGAGCACAAAAGGGCCGCACCCATCTCCTCAAAGACCACGTACAACTCAACGGGACCGAAACCTTGCCCGCCATACTCCTCGGGAATGCCGAGTCCCTGAAGTGCCAGTTCGTTGGCCATTTGGGCCCACACCGCAGGGTCGTAGCCCTCCTCGGTGGCCATGAGGCGTCGCACTTCAGTTTCGGGCGACTTCTCTTCCAAGAACCGTCGTACCATCTTGCGAAGTTCTTCCTGTTCTTCGCTGAAACCAAAGTTCATGACGGCCCCTCTTCGTTCACGGTGCGACGCACCAGGACCGAGATTACTCAATGCCCACCTCCGATTTTTTCGTGGCAGTCTGGTGACGTGGACAAGGTAGAACTGGTCTGGTCGGACGCCCTGAGCGAGGTCCACCGTTTCGTGGTGGGCCCGATTGCCAACAACGTCTACGTCGTGCGGTGTCGGCGCACGGGCGAGGCCGCGCTGCTGGACGCGGCCAACGAACACGATCGCCTCTTGGAGGTGGCGCGCCGCCTGGGCGTCACGTCGGTCCTCGAGACCCACGGGCACTGGGACCACATCGGGGCGGTGGAGGCGGTGCGCGAGGCGGGCATCGACGTATGGGTGCGCCAGGAAGACGCCCATCTCTTGCCCAGTTACGACCACTTGCTGGAGGACGACGACGTCCACCAGGTCGGACAGTTGAGACTGCGCACGATCCACACGCCCGGCCACACCCCGGGCAGCATCTGCTTCGCGCTCGAGAACACCCCGGTGCTCTTTACCGGTGACACCTTATTTCCGGGCGGCCCGGGCAACACGACGTTCGAGGGCGGAAGCTTCTCGAGCATTATTGCCTCGATTGACGAGCGACTCTTTGGGATCTACGGCGACGAGGTGACCTTCTGGCCCGGGCACGGCGCGCCATCCACCATCGGTGCGGAACGCAGCCATCTCGATGAGTGGGTCGAGCGGGGCTGGTAGGTCCCGTCAGCGATTCCTAGTGGCCCGGTAGGCTTCACTTCGTGCCAAAACCGTTACTGGAACTCCGCAATCTGCACGTTGAGGCGGAAGGATCACAGATCCTGCGCGGCGTCGACCTGGTCGTCAACGAGGGTGAAGTGCACGCCCTCATGGGTCCCAACGGTGCGGGCAAGTCAACTCTCGCGAGCGTCATCATGGGTCACCCCGGCTATCACGTCACGGCGGGCGAAATTCTCCTACGCGGAGAGGACATATCCGCTTGGACTCCCGACGCGCGGGCCAGGGCAGGAATATTCCTCGCCTTTCAGTACCCCGAAGCGATCGGCGGCGTCTCGGTGATCCAGTTCTTGCGCCAGGCCATCGCCGCGCGCAAGGGTCTCGAGGAGTTGAGCGTGCTCGAAGTCCGTCTCGACTTGGCCGAATGGATGGACCGCCTCGGCATCGACAGCGCCTTCGCCGAGCGCCACCTCAATGAAGGATTCTCCGGTGGCGAGCGCAAGCGCAACGAGGTGCTCCAGATGGCTCTGCTCGAACCGGTCGTCGCGCTCTTGGACGAGACCGACTCGGGACTCGACATCGACGCGTTGCGCGTCGTGGCCCGGGGCGTTCGTACGGTACGCGACCAGCATCCAACCATGGGAGCCGTCGTCGTCACCCACTACGTCAAGTTGCTCGACGAGATCCGCCCCGACGTTGTTCACGTGCTTGTGGACGGACGCATCGTGCACAGCGGTGACGTGGACCTCGCCCAACTCATCGACCATGACGGTTACGACGCGTGGCGAGCGGTCAGCGCGTGAGCAGCTTTAACGCTCGGCGCGTGCGCAATGACATCCCCCAGCTGACGCGCCAGGTACACGGTCGCACCATTACCTACCTTGACTCCGGCGCGAGTTCCCTCCAGCCGCGCGCGGTCATCGACGCCATGAGCACGTACTACCGACTGCGCCACGCCAACGTGCATCGCGGCGTCTACCAGACGGCCAACGAGGCGACCGAGGCCTACGAGAACTCTCGCGCGGCCGTCGCTCGATTCATCGGCGCGCCCGGCGGGGCTGACGAGATCGTTTTTACGAAGAACACCACCGAGTCCATCAACCTCATCGCCAAGGTGTGGGGGGCGGTCAACCTGGGACCGAAGGACGTCGTGCTGGTCACCGAGATGGAGCATCACGCCAACATCGTGCCGTGGTTCCAGTTACGCGAAGCGACCGGCGTCGAGGTTCGTTTCGTGCCGGTGGGCGACGACTACCGCCTCGACCTCTCCCACCTCGATGAACTGCTGCGCGGCGTGAAGCTCCTGTCGGTGACGGGAATGTCGAACGTGCTGGGCACCAAGAGCAACCTTCGCCAACTCGCCACCGCCGCCCACGGTGTGGGCGCGCTCATCGCCGTCGATGGTGCTCAGTCTGTGGCGCACGGGCCGGTAGATGTGGGCGCCCTCGACATAGACTTTTTCGCCTTTTCGGGGCACAAGATGCTCGGCCCCACCGGAATCGGCGTGCTCTGGACTCGCGCGAGCGTGCTCGAGACCATGGGTCCGTTCCTCGGCGGTGGCGGCATGATCGCCGACGTACGCCTGGACGGGTTCACTCCCGCCAAGGGCGTCGCACGCTTCGAGGCCGGCACTCCTCCGATCGCCGAAGCCGTCGGACTCCACGCCGCGGTGCGCTACCTCGAGGGACTGGGCATGGACAACGTCGCCGCCCACGAGCGCTCACTTACCGAGGACGCGTTGACTCGCCTGGAGGAGGCCTTCGACGAGCGCATCCGTGTCATCGGTCCACCGACCGTGATCGATCGTGGTGGCGTCATCAGCCTGGACGTGGCGGGTGTGCATCCCCACGACGTCGCCCAGGTTCTCGACGAGTTCGGCGTGTGCGTACGTCCCGGACATCACTGCGCCAAGCCCCTCATGCGCCGCTTCAACCTGGCGGCCACTGCTCGGGCCTCCTTTGGCCCCTACTCACTGAGCGACGACACGACGGTACTGATCGAGGCCCTCGAGCACGCGCTCAAGATGTTTGGCTGAGTCGTGTCGAATCTCGAAGACCTCTACCGCGAAATCATCCTCGATCACTACCGCTCGCCGCGCAACCGCGGCGAGCTGGCCACCCCGCCCGCTCACAAGGTCGAAGGGTTCAATCCACTGTGCGGCGACGAGGTAACCGTCTATCTCGAGGTAGAAGATGGCGTGTTGCGCGACATCAAGTTGACCGGGCACGGCTGTTCGATCTCGCAGTCCTCATCCTCGCTCATGAGCGCGACGGTGAAGGGAAAGAGTCTCGACGATATTCACTCGACGATCAAGAAGTTCAAGGAACTCATGACCGTGTCGGGGGCGTCGTCCGACGAAGAGACAGGAGCGAACAATCTGCGCTCCCTCGGTGAACTGGCCGCTCTGGCGGGCGTGGTGAAGTTCCCCGTGCGCATCAAGTGCGCCACCCTCGCGTGGAACACCTTGCAGCAGGGGCTCGCTGAGATTTCCGCGTAACGCGAGGTCCGACCTTAGGGGCTGCAGGGCACTGGGTCGTAGTTAGGCACGGCCAGGGTCGGGTTCGTCGTCGTAGTCGTGGGCGCTGTGTGGTGCTTGCCCGACTTGGTGGTCGTTGTGCCCGCCAACGTGGTCGTTGTCGTGGGGACGGTGACCACGGGTGGTTCGGGTGTCTGGCCCGCCTCATTGGGCGGTGGATCCGCCGGGGTGGCCAGAGTGTTGCCAAAGATGTCGACGAGCATCTGCTGCGCCGCGGGTTGATCGACGTAAAGAACGTCGCCTAAGTCGGCGTTGTCCGCCGCGATAGTGGGCAAGGTCCAGGTTTGCACCGAGTTGGGGTTGATCCCGTGAAAGCGCTCGGCGAGGCCGATGAGCTCGTTGAGCGAGAAGTTCTGGTCAAGCGCGATGCCCTGGGGCAACTTCGAGAGGAACGAGTTCAAGGTGATGGGGTTGTAGAGCTTCTTCGCGCGAGCGATCAATGCGCGCAGGAACGCGTCTTGTCGGTCGATACGACCGAAGTCGCTTGTCGGGTCGTACATCCAGCCCGCGTTGTAGAGGTCGTTGGCCCCTGAGTCCGTCGAGCCCCAGATGACCGGTGGAAAGACCTTGGCGTTATCGACGTTGTAGTAGAAGTGGCGACTGCGCGACAGAGCCAGGGCTTGGAATCCCGTCACGATCTGACAGCCCGGGTGCAGGATGCGAAGCCCCGAGTAGGGGTCCCAGGAGGGATAGCGAAAGTCCAAGTAGACCCCACCCACGGCGTCAGCGGCATTAATGAGACCAGCGAAACTCACGACGACGGTCTGGTTGATCCTGATGCCGAAGTTGGCGGTGATGGTCTGGGCGAGCAACGACGGCCCGTTACCGAAGTTGACGTTGATGCGGTTGAACTTTCCGTACAGCGTCTGGTTCGCGAGCAGCGTAACCACCGTGTCGCGGGGTATCGAGATCATGTTGATTGTTCCCGCGCCCGGGTCGACGTGAACGATCTTGACGCTGTCGCTGCGCTGGCCGTCCACCAGGTCACTCGTCGCGCCCGTCTGGCGTGCCAGCAACCCGGTAAGGCCCGCACGAGAGTCAGAGCCGATCAACAGGATGTTGAAGGGTTGGCCCGAGATCGGCGGCACTTCGCCCGCGACCTTGATCTTGGTGATCTTGTCGAAGCGCCAGTTCGCGTAGAGGTAACTTCCGCCCACCACCGCGCCCACCAGCACGATCAAAACGACGAAGCCAATGGCTACGCGTCGCCCGACGCGGCGCCTGCCTTTGTGGCGGCGCTTGACGCCCTCTCGCCCCTCGACGGCGTCGCCGAGCGCGAGTAATCGGTCCTGATTGGCGAGGTCTCGTCTGGAGTGGTGGCGACCTGAGCCGGGCGAGTCGTCACGTCCATTGGCCATCGTGCGAGTTTACCTGTGGAGCCTTGCGAATTGATTACAGCGTCGCGCCGCGAAAGTGCTCGTAGCCGTCGCGTTCAAGGGTCTCGGCGAGTTCTGGACCGCCCGTTTCAACGACTCGGCCGTCACTCATGACGTGAATCTTCGTGGGTGGCAGCTCCACCAGCAGTCGGCGAAAGTGCGTGATCGCCAGCACGCCACAGTTCCACTCGGCGGTCGCCGCCACCAGTCGACGCGCCACGGCGTCGAGCGCGTCCACGTCCAATCCTGAGTCGACCTCGTCCAAGACGGCGAACTTGGGCTGCAGGACACCGAGTTGAACCATCTCGGCCCGCTTGCGCTCGCCGCCCGAGAGGTCCACGTTCACGAATCGGTCGAGTAGTTCGGGTCGCAGCTCAATTCGCTGCGCCTCTTCGGACAAGCGACGGCGCAGGGTCCTGCGCTCCGCCCCCGCGGCCTCGAGGAGATCAAAGACCCGAACGCCGGGAATCTCAAAGGGGTGCTGGAGCACCAACAACAGTCCGGCGCGCGCTCGATCCGTCGGCGAGAGCTCCAAGAGTTCGACGCCGTCGAGGGTCACCGAACCCTCAAGAACGCGATAGCCGGGATGTCCGCTGAGCGCGTGGGCGAGCGTCGACTTGCCCGAGCCGTTGGGACCCATAATCGCGTGTACCTCGCCCGAGTGCATGACCAGCGAGAAGCCCTTGAGGACCTCCTTGTCACCTACCGCCACGTGCAGGTTCTCGATCTTCAGCGTCGAACTCACGGCAGCACCACTTCCAGTCGGCCGTCACGCTTGAGCACGTCGTAGTGAGCCACCGGCTTGGTCGCGGGCAGCGTCATCGCCGCCCCGTCGCAGAGGCGAAACATCGAGCCGTGTCGCTCGCACTCGATCTCTTTGGTCTCAACATCCACTTCGCCGTCGGAGAGGAAGAACTCCTCGTGGCTGCATCGGTCGTCGAGCACGAAGACCTCTTCGTCCACTCGCACCGCCACCAGGATGTGACCCTCAATCTTCAACTGACGAGGTACGCCGTCTTCGTAGTCCGACAATGTGCCGATATCGATCGAACTCACGTTGCCACCACCGCCACGCCCGAGAGCACCGAGGTCACGTCGCGCTCGACGAGTTCGGCGAGTTCCTGGGGCAAGGCCGCGAGCATTTCGTTGAAGAAGCCCTGAATCATGAGGCGCTGCGCGTCCTCGCGACTGACTCCTCGCGACTCGAGGTACCAGCGCTGCAGTTCGTCCAGCGGTCCCACGCTCGAGGCGTGAGCGCACATCACGTCGTTCTCGCGGATGTCGAGGTTCGGCACACTGTCCGCGTGCGCCGATTTCGACAGCAGCAGGTTGTGATTGGTCTGGCGCGCGTCAGTACGCTTCGCCCCTTTTTCGATCTCGATCAGTCCGGTGTAGATCGAACGTGACTCGTCGGCCACCGCCCCCTTGGACAGCAACGTCGAGGTCGTGCGCGCGCCCACGTGAAACTGCCGGGTGCGAAAGTCGTGAACCTGATCGCCCGTGCCAAGAAAGGTCGTACGCAGCTCATTCGACGCCCCAGCCCCGAGTAGATCCGCATCGTTGCGCGAGCGGTCGTAGTGCCCACCGAGTCCGATGACCGCTTGTTGGAGTCGGGCGTCGCGGCCCAGTCGGCCGGTCGTGCGCGCAACGTGCCAGGCGCTCACGTCCAATCGCTGGTACGTCACCAGTCGCAGCGAGGCATCATCGTCCACGCGATACTCACTCACGGGCACCACCAGCGCGTCGCGACCGCCCTCGAAGTACTCGACGACCGTCACGCTGGCGCCTCGTTCGACCACGATCTGGGTCCGAGAAAACGACGCAGTAGTCGAAGACTCGTTGAGAACCACGATCGGATCACGGACCTCTGTGCCCGGCTGAGATGCGAATGACGGTGGTTGAAGGGGCCAGCGCGACGTTCAACAGAGCGAAACTGTCGCCGGCGTATCGTTCGGTCCATCTCTCATCGTGCAGCGACGGTGCCGCTTCGACGAACTCGACGCTGACACCATCGGGAAGTCCACTGACACTGAGGCCGAATCCATCGGTAACGCGCACTACCAGCCCGGCGCGCTCGCACAACTGGGCGGCGAAGGGAGAGTCGACGTCATGTCGCGGCAAGCTCGCCACCGAAAACTGATCGATGTTGAGGTCCCGGAGAGGCGCGTATCGCCACACCTCGTCACTCGTCGTTGGCAGACCCAGGATCTCGAAGCGCTCCCAGGCCGAGCGCCGTTCCACGGCGTCGGGCCGCTCAGAGATGAATGAAGTTGCGGAGTCGGCGAAGGATGTCATAACGAAAGTGGCCTCAGGCAGTGTACTGGGGCCCCTTGGCGTCTCTGCGTGGCGACGTAGGCTGACTCACGAGCGAAAGGACTGCGTGGCGTTCTCTTCTAGCGTGATCACCCTTGAGTCTGACGCTCACGTCGCCACCCTCTGGCTGGATCGGCCCGAGGCGCGTAACGCGCTCGGCAGCGCCTTTTGGAGCGAGCTACCGCTCGCGGCCGCTGAGATCGCGGCTAACCGTGACATTCGCGTGCTCGTGGTGGCCGCCAAGGGCCCGCACTTCACGGTGGGACTCGACCTCAAGGAGTTCGGCGCTCAACTCGGCGAAACGAGCAGTTCGAACTCGCGCGCGGCGTCGAACGCGCGCACCTACGCCAACGTGCGGGCCATGCAAGATTCGGTGACCTCGCTGGCCGCGCTTCCCATTCCCGTCATCGCGGCCGTGCACGGCTACTGCATCGGTGGCGGTGTCGACCTCATCAGCGCGTGCGACATGCGCGTGGCGTCCGCGGACGCTGTCTTTTCGGTGCGCGAGACCAAAGTGGCCATCGTGGCGGACCTTGGCACGCTCCAGCGACTGCCGCGCATCATTGGTTCGGGGCACGTTGCCGAACTAGCCTTCACCGGCAAGGACATCGACGCCGCGCGAGCCGCAGCAATCGGCCTCGTCAACTCGGTCACTGGAGAGGGGGCCGACGCGGTGTACCGGGCCGCCAGGGAACTCGCAGTCGAGATCGCCGCGAACTCGCCCTTGGCCGTCCAGGGAACCAAGGCGGTACTGGCGGCGAACGACGGGCGCAGCGTCGACGAGGGCCTCGATTTCGTCGCGCGCTGGAACACCCTGTATCTCGCGAGTAACGACCTACGCGAGGCGATGTCAGCTTTTCTCGAGCACCGCGCGCCCGACTTCACGGGCGACTAGCGGCGCTTGAACCAACGACCCTTGCGCTGCTTCTTCTCCAGTTCGGCCATTTCGCGTCGACGCTGTTCGATGAGTTCAGGGGCAACCGCGTTCACGATCTCACTCGCCTGAGCGAGTAGATCGCGTCGTTCCTCAATCGGCACGTCCGGCGGGGCAGGCTCCACCGGACGGTCCACCAGGGTGCCGTGGCTCCAGCCGACGTCGACGAATCGTCGCTCGTAAGTCAGGCAGTTCTCCGGGCACGACCACGGTTGGTCGGGCGCGTTGCCGAGCACGCAAAAGCGCGCCACCTCTCCGGACTTGTAGGTTCGGCTCTGAAAGTGCTTGCACTCTTCGCGCATGGGCATGTGAACATTGTTTCACGTGCTCGTGAACCGTAGGCTTAGCGCTCGTGACGCCCGACTTTCACCTTGATACGAGCCCGCTTTCGACGAGCGACGAAAAGCAAGCCGCCCAGGTATCCGCGCGCGCGTTCTTCGATGACGTCTACTTCTCGTACCTTTTGCCTGACGAGCGCACGCGATCACGGGCGTTGGAGCTGCTCTTCTCCGGCCAGATCCGACACGGGGGCGAACACGCACGCGCCGTCACCGTACGCGACGAGCGTCAACAGATCGTCGGGATCGCCGTATGGTTTGGGCCCGGTCACTGGCCACCGTCGATTGGCACCCAGCTATCCCAGTTGCCCCTCACCTTGCGGGCGCTCTATCGCCATCCGCGCGCCCTTCGATTAGGCGCCACCTACATCAACGCCGTCTTGAAGGTGCACCCCAAGGAGGAACCCCACTGGTATCTCGCCCTGATCGCCGCCGACCCGTCGGTGCAGCGACAGGGTGTGGGCACGTTGCTTATGAACGAAGGAATCGAAAAGATGAAACGAGATGGCGTCGGCGGGTATCTCGAAACCCAGAAGGAAGAGAACCTCGCCTACTACAACCGCTTTGGGTACGACCTGCGCGAGACCGTTCGTCCCGTGGCCGGGGGGCCGCCCTACTTCACGATGTTGAAGCTGGCTCCTTAGCCGATCGAGCCTTCCATCTGCAGTTCGATGAGGCGCGACCACTCCACCGCGTACTCCATGGGCAGCGTGCGCGTCACGGGCTCGATGAAGCCGTTGACGATCATGCCCATCGCCTGGCTCTCAGTCAGCCCGCGGCTCATGAGGTAGAACAGCTGGTCGTCGCCGATCTTGGAGACTGTCGCCTCGTGTCCGATGGAGGCGTCTTGTTCGTCGACTTCCATGTACGGGCGCGTCTCGGAGGTCGAGATCTCATCGAGAATCAACGCGTCGCAACGCACGAAGCTCTTCGCACCCGTGGCCCCTTCTTCGACCTTCACCAGACCTCGGTACGCGGTGAGCCCGCCGTCCTTGGAGATTGACTTCGACACGATGGTCGAGGTCGTCTCGGGTGCGCAGTGCACCATCTTGGCTCCGGCGTCTTGGACCTGGCCCGCACCGGCGTAGGCGACCGAGAGCACCTCACCCGAGGCCTTGGGTCCCATGAGGTACACCGAGGGGTACTTCATGGTGAGCCGCGAACCAATGTTGCCGTCGATCCACTCCACGTGAGCCTCGGACTCGGCGCGGGCGCGCTTGGTGACGAGGTTGTAGACGTTGTTCGACCAGTTCTGAATCGTCGTGTAGGTGATGCGCGCGCCCTTGAGGGCAACCAGTTCTACGACGGCCGAGTGCAGGGAGTCCGTGGAGTACACCGGGGCCGAGCAGCCCTCGACGTAGTGCACCTGGGAGCCTTCGTCGGCGATGATCAGGGTGCGCTCGAACTGGCCCATGTTCTCGGTGTTGATGCGAAAGTAGGCCTGCAGGGGCTGGTCGACCTTGACCCCGGGCGGCACGTAGATGAACGATCCCCCACTCCACACCGCTGAGTTCAGTGCGGCGAACTTGTTGTCGTTGGGCGGGATGATGGTGCCGAAGTACTTGCGCACGAGGTCGGGGTACTCGCGCACGGCGGTGTCCATGTCACAGAACAGGACGCCCAAACGCTCGAGGTCCTCGCGGTTGCGGTGAAAGACCACCTCGGACTCGTACTGGGCGGTGACCCCGGCCAGGTACTTGCGCTCGGCCTCGGGGATGCCCAGACGCTCGTAGGTCGTCTTGATCGCGTCGGGCAGGTCTTCCCAGGAGTTGACCTGATGGTCAGTGGGCTTGACGTAGTAGTAGATGTCGTTGAAGTCGAGGTCCGGCATGCGGGTCGCGAACCACGGCAGCATGGGCTTCTTTTCGAAGCGCTTGAGGGCGTCCAAGCGGAACTTGAGCATCCAGGGCTCTTCGCTCTTCATGGACGACATCTCGCGAACGATCTCTTCGTTCAGTCCCTTCTTGGGCTTAAAGACTGACAGGTGCTCATCAGACCAACCCAACTGGTAACGGCTGAAGTCCAAGTTGTCAATCGCCATTGCGCTCCTCTGGGATAATCCCTATCCACATAGTACTAACTGCCTGAATGGATGTGACCCAAGTACTGACAGAGTAGAGGGATGCCTGAAGCCCCCCGCACCCCCCAGCGCCCCATTGAGATCACCCGTCACGGCGATACCCGGGTCGACCCGTACTACTGGCTGATGGACCGCGAGAACGAAGAAGTTCTCTCCCATCTACGCGCCGAGAACGACTTTCTCGCCCACGAGCTCGCGCCCCTCAAGGCCCTCGAAGACGAACTCTTCATCGAAATTAAGAGTCGCATCGAAGAGACGGACATCTCGGTGCCTGTGCGCAAGGGCCACTGGTGGTACTTCGAACGCACGCGCGAAGGCTTGAACTACCCCATCAGCGTGCGCGTACCCGCGCCGAGCGATGATCTCACTCCCCCCGATGTCGATCCGCTCTCCACCTTCGAGGGTGAGCAGGTCATTCTGGATGAGAACGTCGAGGCCGGCGAGAGCGACTTTCTCTCGGTGGGAGTTCTCGCCGTGAGTCCCGACGAATCGTGGGTGGCGGTGGGCACCGATTTCGATGGCAACGAGCGCCACCACGTGACGGTCCGGCCGCTCGCCAATCAGGATCCTCTCGCTGATGAACTCGACAACGTGTACTACGGCTTCGCGTGGTCCAGTGACTCCCGCCATTTCTTCTACACCCGCGTCGACGACGCCATGCGGCCCTGGCAGCTGTGGCGACACGAACTCAACACCCCCGCGAGCGCGGACGTCCTCGTCTACGAGGAGCCCGACGCGGAGTACACCGTGTCAGTCGGGCGAAGCCGCGACGATCGGATGATCGTGGTGATGTTGAACTCCTCGATGACAAGCGAAGTGCGCTACGTGCCTGCCGATGATCCCGCCGCGGATCTTCGGGTCCTCGACGCTCGACGCCACGGCATCGAGTACGGCGTCGAGCACTACGTCGACGCCACGGGCAAGTCGTGGTGGCTCAAGGTCACCAACGAGGGCGCCACGGACTTTCGACTCCTCGCGCGACCGGTTGCCGGCGACGAGTGGCGAGAGATCGTCGCAGAGCGTCCCGGCAGTCGACTCGACGGCGTGGATGCCTTCTCGCGCTTCCTCGCCCTCAGCGTGCGCGAAGACGGGTGCGCCGCCCTGCGTCTGGTGCGCCTGTTGCCCGGTGACGACCCCTTCGGTGACGACCTTCTCGCGCGTTCATCTCTCGTCCAAGATGGGACGTTCCCCAACACCGTCGCCCTGTCGGCCAACCCCAACGTCGATACCCCCCAGGTGCGCGTTCTCATCACGTCACTGACCACCCCGCGTTTCATCGCGGACGTCGTGGTCGACACGGGCGAAGTCATCGTGCGCAAACGACAGACGGTGCGCGGCGGCTACGAAGAGTCGGACTACGTCACCGGTCGTCTCTGGGTCCAAGCGAGCGACCACGTGCAGATTCCCGTCTCGCTCGTCGCGAAGCGTGAGTTCGTGCGCGTGGCGAGTGACGGCACCCTCGAGCCCCTCGCCCCATCGCCGTTTCTCCTCTACGGGTACGGCAGCTACGAGATCTCGATCGATCCTGCCTTCTCGTCGTTGCGCCTATCGCTCCTCGATCGCGGCGTCGTCTTCGCTATCGCCCATATTCGAGGCGGAGGTGAGATGGGACGCTCCTGGTACGAGATGGGTCGTCTCGCCCAGAAGCCCACGACCTTTAGTGACTTCATCGCCGTCGCCAGAGCGCTCCTCGAGCTCGGCTGGACGACCCCCGAACAACTCGCCGCTCGTGGAGGCTCGGCGGGCGGGCTGTTGATGGGAGCCGTGATGAATCAGGCACCTGAGCTTTTCCACTCGATCGTGGCCGAGGTCCCTTTCGTCGACGTGGTCACCACGATGCTCGACGACTCACTCCCCCTCACGGCGGGCGAGTGGGAGGAGTGGGGTAATCCCGAGGCGAGCGCGACGAGCTATCGCACGATGAAGGGGTACTCGCCCTACGACAACGTGAAAGCCACGCACGACGACGGCTCGCCCGTCCTCTATCCGCACCTCTACGCGACCGGCGGCCTCAACGACTCCCGGGTGGGTTTTTGGGAGCCGGCCAAGTGGGTGCTCAAGCTACGCGACGCCAACGCCGAGAACCACGCCATCCTCAAAACCGAAATGGGCGCCGGACACGGCGGCCCGTCGGGGCGCTATGACGCCTGGCGCGACGAGGCCCAGGTTCTGGCGTGGTTGCTGAGCGAGATCACGGAGTTGTCGAACTCGACACGTTAAAGACCAGTACCAATGTCGCGGGCAGCGGCAAAGGAAACACCACGGGGCGGCCATCGAGCGTGGCTCTCGCGCTGGACGGCGAGCCGAGGGTGATGCGTGAGTCGCCGATCATCACGAGTGACTCATGGGAGCCCTCGGCGACCGCACCCTGCCACTCGAGGGTGTTGGACGGCCCCATGTTGTAGACCGTCCAGGTCTCACCGCGCGCGCCGTAGACCGTCACCCGATAGCGCGACGCGCTCACGTTGTAGACGGCGTCGTCGCCGGCCGTTGACACGGGATCAAGGGCCGGTGCGGTCGTCGTGGTCGTGGGCGGCGGCTTGGTCGTCGTGGTGGTCGTGTCGCCGGCATGCTTTTTGGGGGCGGGATCGTGATGGACGTAGTAAGTGACCACTACCGCGATCACCAGCCCGACCACGACGACGATGCCAACGGCCCGGCCGACGAGGGATGACGTCGAGCGATGCGCGGATCGCGAGAGAAACCAGTCCTCGTTGTGACGAGCGCGTATGGCGGGTGGCTCGTCGGGGTCGGTGAAGACGTACTGGCGCGCCGGATCGATGCGAGGTCGTTCCAGTGCGGGACGATCGAGTGACTCGTCCGAGCCGTCGAGCACGCGAAAGCCCTTGGAGGGCGCGTAGGGAGAGGGCGGCGGCATGACCAGCCGTCGATCGAGGGGGCGAGAGAGTTCGCGCCTCTCGTCGCGACGAATCTTGCGCAGGCGCAGCAGTGTGCCCGCCAGAAGCACAACCACGACGATTGCTGCGACGATCTCGATCGCCAGTTTCACCCTCGCTCCAATTGGTCGCCGTCCACCGCGCCCGACCGGGTCACGTCACGAAGCGTAGTGACTGGATCTATGGCGCGAGAACCCGATACCCGCCGCGGTAGTACGCCAGCGGACCGCCCGGCTCGGTGGAAGCGAAATCGAGTTCCGCCACGACGATGTCGTGGTCGCCGTGGTTCGTCACTTCGCGGATCGTCCCTTCCAGGTAGGCCAAGCACCCTTCGAGAAACGGCGATCCGTTCGGTGCGGGTGTCCACGCCACGCCATCAAACTTGTCCACCCCGCTCACGGCAAATCCCCGGGCCAGTACTTCTTGCTCATCGCGGAGGATATTGACGCCGACGACTCCGCTGTTGCGAACACGCTGCCAGGACGGCGACGTTGTGGTGGCCGCAAAGAACACCAGGGCGGAGTCGATCGAGAGCGAACCGAAGGTCTGGCACGTGAAGCCGGCCGGACCTTCGGGGGTCATCGCAGTGATGATCACGATGCCCGTGACGTAGTGACCCAAGACTTCTTTGCAGTGCGCGTTGTCGAACGTGGCCACCGCGCCACCTTATCGGCGGCCCTCGTCACGGACGGGTGTGGTCGCCACCCTCGCTGAGTGAGTACCACCGACTCGATTTGGTGACCAGTCCGTCGTGCACCAGGCTCTCCAAGACCTCGTTCGCGCGATCGATGTCGATGCCCGGATGAGTCACGAGTTGTCGTTTAGATCGCGGCCCGTCGGCCAAGAGTCGCAGTACGCGACCCCGTTGCTCGCGATTCGATCCGACAAAGGGCGCCTGACGTCGCGAGACGGCGGCACTCACGGGAGCGGGATCACTTCCGCCACTGCCCTGCCAAGTGCAGTGGCGTTTTACGGGACAGGACTCGCACAGCGGCGCGGCGCGACAATATTGCGCGCCGAGATCGAGCATCGCTTGATTGAAGGAGGCGGGATGTCGCTCCGGCAACAGCTCATCGGCCAGACGCTGTGCCTCGCCACGGCGCAGCGGAGCGTTCGCGAGCGCGCGAGCGAGCACGCGCCCCACGTTGGTGTCGAGAACCGCAACCGGTTTGGCGAAGGCGAACGTGGCGACGGCGTGGGCCGTGTACGGGCCCACGCCGGGAAGTCGCAGGAGATCATCGACCGATTCAGGAACCAGACCGCCAAAGTCGTCGCGAATGACACGCGCCGCGCCATGCAGCGCCTTAGCGCGGCGCGGGTAACCCAACCCGCTCCATGCGACGAGCACAGTCGAGAGTGGTGAGTCGGCGCACACGACCGGAGTAGGAAAGAGCTCTAGAAATCGCGCCCACGGTTCCTTCACGCGCGACGTCGAAGTCTGTTGGAGCATGACCTCACTGACCAAAATCGCCCACGGACGAGGATCGTTCAACCAGGGCAGATCTCGTTGTAGTCCCGGGGCAGCGCGACGCAGAGCCCGACGAAACGCGACGACGTCGCTACGACCAGATGTCGTCACCGTAGGGGCGCCGACGGGGCGGCGCCGCGTCGCGGGTCCAGACCATGACCTTGCGACGGAAGTAGCAGACCTCGACTCCGTCTTGGTTGAGACCCTTGGTCTCGACGGTGACGACGCCGCGATCGGGCTTCGACTGGGACGCCCTGACATCGAGCACTCGCTCTCGGCGTAGATCGTGTCGCCGTGATAGGTCGGGTGGCGGTGAATCAGTGACTCCACCTCGAGGTTCGCAATCGCCGAACCCGAGACGTCGGGCACGCTCATACCGAGAACGACGGAGTACACCAGATTGCCCACCACCACGTTGCGACCTTGGAGCGCGTCGTGTTCGGCGTACCACGCATCGAGGTGCAACGGATGATGATTCATCGTGATCAAACAGAACAGGTGATCGTCGGCTTCGGTGATCGTCTTACCGGGCCAATGCCGATAGACGTCGCCGACGACGAAGTCCTCCAGGCATCGCCCGAAGGGTCGCTCGTAGGTGCTCACTGCGCCTGGTCGGGCGTCTCGTCAACTTCTGCGCGCGCGGGACGCGTCGTGAAGGAAACCAGCGCACCTGGCAACGTCTCGCCGTCGATCACCACGCGCCACGTATAGCGCGCATTGCCAATAAGAGGAATCGGACCAAAATTGACGGCGATCGGAACCTCCACCGGAGTACCCGCCGGTACATCGGGCGGCATCGACGTCGAGAAGTCGCCGCGAACCTCAATGAAGTGAGGTCCTTCGGGCGTCTCGAAGGAGATCTGTTGACCGTCGGCGTCTTCTAAGAACAGCTCCCAGTGATGGGGCGTATTGAATTCGTGCGTATCGACGCTCACTTTAAGGGCAACCGCCATGGGCATCGGGTCGGGTCCCACGATCGACCAACCGCCGCCAAGGATGTAGAGCTTGCCGTCGGCGACCTGGGCCGAGTCAGCCAGAAGCATGGTCACGTTCACGCGACCCAGCCTAGAGGCGGTCGATGAGCCGCCTCGAAGTCGAGTACGGCTCGCCACGGGGCCACCCGATACATTTTCTCTGGTGCCCACGTCTCGTCCCGACCATGACGCGGGGCGGGGCGCTCTGGATCACGCGGACACCGTGATCGACTCCGCAGTACGGTCGCTGCGCGAGCGGGGTGGGGTCGACTCCAATCAGACCCTTGCCTACGATCTCGCCCACGCCGCGAGCGCACTGGCCGTCGCCCGCTCCGCCCTCGACTACGGCCGGCGAGGGGTGAGCGAGGCGAACCTCGCGGACGCCTTCGTGTCGGTGACGTTGAGTGAACTCGAGTGCACGCGTCCTGGGCCGCGAGACTCTCTGGGGCGTGGGACCGGACTGGTTCGAGCCGCTGCGACCCTTCGTGCAGACCTACGGCGCTGCGTCGTTTCTCGCTCCGATGGCCGAGGTGGTGGGCGAAAGCCATTTGGACAGCGACATGGCTCTGCTCTCATCGACGTTCCGTCGCTTCGCGGAACGCGAGATCCGCCCTCACGCCGAACACGTTCACCGAGCGAACGCGGACGTTCCCGAGTCAGTGATCGAGGGCCTCAGCGAACTGGGTGCGTTTGGGCTGTCGATTCCCGAAGAGTACGGTGGCGCGGCCTCGGGAGGGGGGCCTACCGAAGTCGCCATGGTGGTCACAACCGAAGAACTCTCGTGGGGGTCGCTTGCCATCGGCGGTTCACTCGTCACCCGGCCCGAGATCCTGATCCGCGCACTCCTGCGCGGGGAACGTCGGCTCAGCGCGCCACGTGGCTCCCCAAGATCGCGAGCGGAGAGACGTTGTGCGCGATCGCCGTGACCGAGCCCGACTGTGGTTCGGACGTGGCCGCGCTCACGACGAGCGCGACGCGCACCGATGGAGGGTGGCTGCTCAACGGTGCCAAGACCTGGTGCACGTTCGCCGCGCGCGCCAATTTGCTGGCGGTGCTCGCCCGAACTGATCCCGATCGGTCGCTGGCCCACCGGGGCCTCTCCCTCTTTCTGGTCGAAAAGCAACGCACCGACAGCAAGGGTTTCGCGATACGCAAGTACGGCAACGAGTCCGGAGGCATGCAAGGACGATCCATCGACACCATCGGCTATCGCGGTCTGCACTCGTACGAGTTGAGCTTCGATCAGTGGTTCGTGAGTGACGACTGCCTGGTAGGTGGCGAGGAGGGGCTCGGACGCGGCTTCTATCTGCAGATGGCCGGCTTCGAGAACGGTCGCTTGCAGACGGCCGCGAGAGCGCTGGGACTCATGCAGGCCGCCTACGACGCGGCTGTTGCCTACGCGCGCCAGCGCGAGGTGTTCGGACGCGCGCTCGTCGACTACGAACTCACCCGCGTCAAGCTCGCCTTGATGGCGTGCACGATCCAGTGCGCGCGTCAATTCACCCTCGACGTCGCCCGCGAGATCGAACGGCACGATTCGTCGCTACGCGCCGCGATGGCCAAGGCGTTCACGTCGCGAGCCGCCGAGTGGGTGACCCGGGAAGCAATGCAGATTCACGGCGGCATGGGGTACGCCGAGGAGTACGCGGTGAGTCGTTACTTCCTTGACGCACGAGTCCTCTCGATCTTCGAAGGCGCCGACGAGACGCTGTGCCTCAAGGTCATCGCCCCGCGGCTACTCGGAAACCTCGAAGACGCCTAGGCCGAGCGCATCAGGCCCGCGCGAAGTCCGCGCGCAACAAAGGACTCGGCGATCTTGGCCGACGCTTCGTCGATCATCTCGTCGCCGAACATGACCGCGCCGGTGGAGTCGCGCGTGGCGACCCGGTAGGCGTCGAGGATGTCGTAGGACTTGTCGAAGAGTTCCTGACTGGGTGAGTAGACGTCGTTGAGGACGATGGCTTGGTCGGGAGTGAGTGCCCACTTGCCGTCAAAGCCGTACGACGCGCTGATCGACGCAGCGCGCTTGAGACCTGCTAGGTCACGGACCTTGAGATAGGGACCGTCGATCACGTGCAAGCCGTGCGCTCGTCCGGCTACGAGGATCTTGGCGAAGGCGTAGCTAAAGGGATTCGACGGACCATCGTGAATGCTGTCGTCGATCGTGGTGACCGGCATACCAATGGAGCCGGCGAAGTCGGCCGGACCAAACACGACGGACTCGAGGCGAGGCGAGGCGCCACAGATCTCTTCGACGTTGATCAGGCCCTCGGCGGTCTCGATCTGGGCCTCGATTCCCACGTGCCCCGGTGCCAGTCCGACGTTGATCTCCACCTGGGAGAGCAGTAGATCGAGCGCTACCACGTCTGACGCGCGACGCACCTTGGGCAACATCACCTCATCGAGCCGCTCGCCGGCGAGCCCCACGACCTCGAGCACATCACCGTAGGTCCAAGGAGACTCCCAGCCATTTACGCGCACGCACAGAACGCGATCGTCCCAATGCAGATCGCGAATGGCGCGCACGACCTTGTCGCGAGCGCCCACTTTTTCGCTGGGCGCGACCGAATCCTCGAGGTCGAGAAATGAGAAGTCAGCCACCGAGACCGGAGCCTTGGCGAGAAAGCGCTCCGACGATCCCGGCGTAGACAAACACGAACGACGAGGCAGATATCGAGATCGCTGCGACATGGCGTGAGCCTAGATCGGGAGGGAATCAGACTTCGTATCGTGATTCACAAGAGGTTGTTCCAACGACTGAGTTGACCAGGCGCATTGCGCGGCAGTCGTGACGTCTTTGCGAACGCTTCCAGAACGTTCTACTAGCCTGGTTCGGTGACTGACGTCGGGCACGAGGTGCCTTTGACCCGGCCCGCAAGGGAATCGAAATGGTTTCACTTCACGGTCGTCGGCTTTGCGCTCAGCGCACTGACCCTGAGCCTCGCCGCCACCTCGGTGCATCCTGCGGGTGCGTCGGGGCTGTCGAACGATCGCCAAAAGGCCAAGGTGCTGCTCAGTCAGATCAATCGACTGAACAGCGAAGTGAGTCTGCTCGGACAGAAGTACGACGAGGCCCTCATCAAGTTGCACGCGCTGAACTCCCAGATCGCCAATACCAAGAACATCATCGCCAACATCGAATCCAATGAGAAGAAGGGTCATCGTCAACTTCAAGCCGACGTCGTTTTCGCCTACGTCACCAACGGCGGTAACGCGTCGAACAATCCGCTCTTCGCCAAGAATGCGTCGCGCGCCAGCGCGACGAACGTCTACTCCCAGTTGGCTGCGGGCAACATCAACACGACGATCGCCAATCTCAAGACCGACAAGATTCGCTTGATCGAAGACCGTGGCCTCCTGCGAGCCGAAGACGCGAACGCACGCACGTACACGCGCTCGGCCGCCCACTCGCTAAACAAGGCCAACGTCATCCAGGCTCAGCTCAAGAACAGCCTCTCTCAAGTCAAAGGTCAGATCGCCTCGGACATCGCTCAAGCCCAGGCCGAAGCCGAAGCCGCCTCCGAGAGTTCGATCAACAGCGTTGACACCAACATTCCAGCCCCTCCCCCCGGCTCGTCCGCGGTCGCCGCCACGGCCATTCGTACCGCCGAGAGTTACCTCGGCGTGCCCTACGTGTGGGGCGGGGCCAGTCGATCGGGCGTGGACTGTTCGGGACTCATCATGCTCGCTTACGACGCCGCGGGCATTTACTTTCCGCACTACTCGGGCGCGATGTACGAAGACACCGAACGCGTACCCCTCTACGACATCGAGCCCGGCGACCTGCTCTTCTACGGACCCGGTGGCGACGAACACGTCGCCATGTACGTCGGTGGCGGAGACATGATCGAGGCGCCCGAGACCGGCCAGGTGGTGCACATCACCCCCATTCGGCTTTACGGCGGATTCGTGGGGCTAGGCCGCCCCCGCTAGGTGACGGGCTTTCCCACCTCGTTTCACCTCGGCCCGCTGGTCTTTCACACCTACGGCTTCGGCCTGGCGATCGCCGCCTACGTCGCATACCTCTATGCGCGTCGGCGTCTGGAGAAGCGGCGCGTCTCGGTCGCGCCCTTCGCCCGCTTTACGTTTTGGATCCTCGTGAGTGGACTCATCGGGGCTCGGGCTGCCAACATCGCCACCAACTGGAGGTACTACGACGCTCACCCAGGCCGGTGGATCGCGGTCTGGCAGGGGGGACTCGCGAGTTTCGGTGGCATCGGCCTCGCCCTGGTGGTCGGGCTCATCCTCTGGCGGCGCTACTGGCGCGCAACGAGACTCATCGCAATTACCGACGCGTTGGTCCCGGCCCTGATCGCCGGTTGGGCTCTGGGCCGGTTTCTCGGACCCCAGTTCATGGTTGATGGCGGAGGGCACTTGACCCATCAGTGGTTCGGCCTGCACTATCACGGGCAGGTCGGCAAGCGAGTACCCGTCCCCCTCATTCAAGGGTGCGAAGACGGTCTGCTCTGGCTCGTCCTCATCGCCGTAGAGCGCACGAGAGCAAAGAACGTTCCGGGAGTCATTACCTCGATCGGGATGATCGTCTGGGGCGTGGTCCGGTCGACCGATGAACGCCTTTTGCTCGGCCAAGAGTCACACAGCGGATCGCTCGGCGTGCAGATAGCGGGCCTCGTGCTCGCAGCAGCGGGCGTTGCCACGCTGATCGTGCACTGGCCGCGACGAAGAACGAACCGGGTCGCCGAAATTCGGTCAATCGATCTCGGAGACGCTCAGTGCAGTTAGAACAGAGAGTTCCATTCGGCGACAGTGAGTTGGGCCAAGGGGCGAATGGCGTCAGTCGCCTGGACCACGATCACTCGCGCGTCGTCGATGTAGGACACGTGGTCGAGGCCGACTCGCCGCCACGGCGAGAAGACCGAACGGGTCACGGAGTCCTGGGAGTACAGCGGACGAACCAATAATTCCTTTGTCGACGCTGCTACGACGACGGCCGGACGCTCCTTGGACGTGATCTCGGGTTGGGCAGGATCGACCGCATCAAAGGTCACGTCGACCAGAACCAGCGAACCGGCGAGCGGATGGTCGGGATCAAATCGGGACTCCTCGAGGGGCGTAAGAATCGCGCGCCGACGCGCCTCGGGCGCGCTGGGCGCCGTGGGCGCGGCGGGAGCACCGGGTCGTACACTCGCGGTGTTCTTGGGATGAGCACGACTGGGCACCCGCGACGGACTCAGCGCCTTCTTCTTGCGCTTCTCCTCCTCACGGCGCTGCTTGCGCTGTTCGCGAATCTCGGGCCGTACCTCTCGGGGCGGCGCAAGAACCGACGTCACTTCGGCGTCTGGAATCTCGGGCAGGGCAAACTCCTCGCGTTCGGCAAGGAGCCGTCGGCAGTGGGGCGCGGCGGGAAAACCGTCACCGACCGCGAAGGCGAGCACGCTGATCGCGTCGTCCACCGAACCGCCAGCGCGGAGGAACTCGTCGATCGCGGCGGCCAGTCGTTCATAGCTCGGGTTCTCGGCGTGCTCGCCCAGGAGTTCGATGATCTTCTCGAGTGGCGAGAGCGCGATGACCTCCAGCAGCCCACGAACGGCGGCGACCGGTGCGCTCACGGCGAACGTCTCGACGCCGCGACGCTGCTGGAGTTGTCGCAGCGGCACGCCCACAACGGCGCTGACCTTGGCGTTAGCGCGCAGGTCCAGCGTGTCAACGACGCTCAGCACGTGATCCGCATTGATCTTCAACAGCGCCGCTCGCATGACGGTGTTGGCGTTACTCGTGGCGTCAGTCACGGAGTTACGAGTTGGCGGCGATGATGTCGAGGAACGACGTGCTCATTGATAGGGGGCGCTGAGCGGCAGTCACCCAGCCATTATTGCAGGCGACCACTGCGTTCTTCTCGAGCGTGCCCGCGAAGCGAAGACCCTGCGAATTAGCATCTTTTCAGTGGAACAGTCAACGCCGTACCGGAGTGAACTGCCCACGCCCAGAGGGGCTCTGTAGTGTCGCGTCGCATCTGGCGCCTGGCGATCGTCGTCATGATCCTCTTCGCCCTGGTCGTCGGACAGGCGGCGTACGTTCAGTTCTTTCACGCCAAAGCCCTCGACGCGTCGACGCTGAACCCCCGCAATGACGTGTCGACGCAGCAGTATCCGCGCGGCGAGATCCTGGCCGCTGATGGAGAGGTGCTCGCCCAGTCAATCCCTACGCCGAGCACCACCAATCCGTGGCGGCGCATCTATCCCCAGGGATCTCTCTTCTCGGCCGAGGTTGGATTCACCTCCACGGTCTACGGCAACTGGGCCCTGGAGGCGGAGTACAACAGTTATCTTCAATCCCACCCGCTGCCACCCCAGAGCTTTGAGCAGCTGCTGGAGCCCACAACGGGCGATGACTCGATCACCTTGACGCTGCAGCCGGAACTCCAAAAAGTGGCTCAGGCGGAGCTCGCCGGACGCGACGGATCGGTGGTTGCGATTGTCCCGAGCACCGGCGCGATCCTCGCGATGTACTCCAATCCCACCTATAACCCCCTGCCCTTTACCGCCGTCAGTACCGCGCTTCAGGAAGCGGCCTGGAAGAAGGACAACGCCAAGGACTCCGAGGGCTATCCGCCACTCGGACTCGTCGCCACCCAGCAGACGATCTTTCCCGGCTCCACGTTCAAGGTCATTACGACGGCTGGCATCGTGAAGTACAAGCCGTCTCTGCTCACCAAGGAGATCCCCGTCGAGGTCTCCACCAAGCTCCCCGATTCCAACAAAACACTGTCCAACGACGGCGGCGTACCGTGTGGCGGCACCGTTGAAGAGATGCTGCCCCAGTCCTGTGACCCCGGTTATGCCCTGCTCGGACTCGATCTTGGTGCTCAAGACCTCACCGCCACGGCCAACGCCTTCGGGTACAACCAAATTCCCCCGATTGACTTGCCCGGAGCGGTGGCGTCATTCTTTCCCACCGAGTCAAACTTGGCCGCTAACCCTCCATTCCTCGCCTACTCGGCGATCGGCCAAGAGGACGTCGAGGTGACGGCGCTCCAGAACGCACTCGTGGCGGCCGGCATCGCCGACGGGGGAACGATCATGACCCCACACCTCCTGGCGTCGATCCAGGGCCCCGATGGCGCCACCATCATGCGCTACAAGAAATCTGTGTGGAAGACGCCCCTCACCGAGTCTCAGGCCGCACAGATCACTCCCCTGATGGAAAAGGTGGTTACCGAGGGTACGGCGGCCCAGGTGGAGTTTTTGCCCCAAGACGATGTAGCGGCGAAGACCGGCACCGCCCAAGTCGGCAACAATCTCACGAATGACACTGACGACTGGATGATCGCCTTCGCTCCGGCGACTGACCCCGTGATTGCCGTTGCCGTAAGCCTGCCCTACCAGGCTTTCGACGTCACCGGCGCGATCGAGGCCGGACCCGTGATGAAGTGCGTCATTGAGGCGGCGATCGCGATGAGCCAGGGAAAACCGGCCACCGGTACCCCCACCACGTGTGACATCCCGTCCCTGGCCGGCACCACATCGACCTCAACGCCAACGACGACCACGACTTCGCCCGCGCCCTAGTACCGGCGGGGGCGCCCCCCTAGAATCAGTTTTGTGCACCCACGCGTACGTCATCGTCTCGCTGGCTGGCTGAGCGTCCTGCTGGTCATCGCCGCCGGCGCGTGGTACCTGCCGAGCGTCTCGGGGGCGACCAGTCTCACCTCGGGACATGAGTTCGACTATCCCGTGGGCCTGACTTTTAGTGGCGGACAGCTCTGGGTCGCCAACGAAGACGGCAACTCGGTCTCTGAGATCGACCCAGCGAATGGATCGTGGGTCGCCTCGCTGACCTCGGGACCCTTCGGCATCGAACGTCCCGTGGGCGTCGCCAGTTACGGAGCCGACATCTTCGTGGCGAACTCGGTCGGGTCGGTCAGCGAGATCTCCGCCACCACGCGCAAGCTCGTTCGCATTGTCTTTGGCAAGCAGTATCGCTTCAAGAATCCGGTGGCGATTACCGAGGCGGGGGGGCGCGTGCTCGTTCTCAACGCGGGAAACCCGGTGGGATCAATCACCGAGTTCAACGCCCATAACGGGGCTCTCATCAGGGTAATATCCGGTTCGCAGTATGACTTTCGCGGTACGTCCGCCTTCGCCACCTACGGCCCGGAGATCTTCGTGGCCAACAAGACCACCGACGCGGTCACCGAAGTCAACATGGTGAGCGGGCGTCTGGTGCGCGTGGTCTCCGGCCAAGGTCTCAGTGGACCTGACGGTATCGCGGTCAACGACGGGCGCGTGTGGGTGTCCGACAGTACGAGCAACTCGGCCACCGAGATCACCGCGTCCAGCGGCGCCATCGTGGGCACCTTCACCGACTCAGAGGCCAGTTACGGATTCGGGGACCCGGCCACCGTCATCGCGGCGGGAAGCGATGTGTACATCGCCACGCCGTATGGCTCCAGCCCAATGGTCACCCGAGTGGACGCAACGACGGGAACCCCGTACTGGTACATGTGCAACACGAATGGCCCGTACTACTTCAGCGAGCTCTCGGCCTTTGCGGTATCGGGGGACGACCTATGGGTCGCGAGCCGGAGCGGCGCCAACAACCCCACCCCCGGCTCATCCACCGGATCACTTACCGAGATGAACCTGGTGAGCGGGGCATTACTGGGGACATTTCCGGCACCCTCGTCCTCGAGCACCACGACGACCACGACAACCACCACGACAACCACCACAACCATTCCTTAGAAGCGACGCGTCGTCGTCGCGAGGCAACTTGTCTACTCAGTGGCCGAGGTGCCATTTGCCACAGCTGTCGCACTTGTACGGCGTGAGTCCATCGCCGGCGTGCCCAAGCGCTTGGTCTCGCGTGTCGAACCCCTTCTTCGCCTGACCCCGGGCGGTGGTGTGGGCCCGGGGACCTCGTCGCAGCGAGGTGCCCGAACTGCGATTACGGTCGCCGAATTTTCCAGACCATTGGAAGACCGCCACCGCGACCACCACCGCAATGACGAGGACAATCGTGGTCATCCGTCAGACTCCGCAGATCTACGAAGCAGTCTGTTCAAGCTTGTTCTTGAGATTGTTGAGGGTCTCGCGAATCGAACGCGCCGTGAAGTCCGCGCGGTCGTTACGTCCACTCGCCTTACCTCCGGCCCACCGCGAGAGCGCGCTACGCCGGTCGATCCACGACTCGGTTACTCTGCACCCGCTCGCCGTGGGC
Organism: uncultured Acidimicrobiaceae bacterium; assembly: GCA_963839255.1. GTDB lineage: Bacteria > Actinomycetota > Acidimicrobiia > Acidimicrobiales > RAAP-2 > RAAP-2. The sequence continues at coordinate 413,972 of CAWIUH010000004.1, read as the reverse complement.
TCGATCGAGTAGGACCAGCGAGCGACCTTGGACGGTCCGACCGTCACCTCGAAGGCGAAGGCACTGGGCGGAGTGAACTCCACCACGGTGGAGGTGGTGGTCCAGGACTTGGCCCCGTTTTCGTTCGTCCCCTTGAACTTGGCCCCGATTGACGGACCCCGAGCCCCACCCAGCCACTCGCCGCCCGTATTTTCTGGCGAGTACTGGCCCATCGTCGGCAGATCGGACACCGCGCGAAAGACGTTGTCCGCCGGGGCGTCAATATCTACGGATTCGGACAGTTCATTCATCGAAGCCTCCTTGGGCAGTGTCGCCATGGTAGAGCGCTGGCGCTCATTGGGTAAAGCGTCGGACTTCCCTCAGCGACCGCGACCATTTCCGTTGAAGAAGAACAGATTCGTTCTTGACCCGTCAACTCGACGCGGCGCAATGGAGGAGTAGTCGCTCGGTTCCTTTTCGAAGATGAAACGGCGGAGCCAAGCTCGAAAGCTACTCCGAGAAACAGAGTGGGGCAGTCGGGTTTCTTTGTGATCGCCAACACCCTGTTCGGGGGGCTGGTCTAGAAATCGGCCGAGCGGATCGTTTCGTTCGCCCAATGCCCGACCTCCTTACTGGTCAACCACCCACTACTTAAGCAGATGTTTCGCCACCACGACGCGCTGCACCTGATTGGTGCCTTCGTAGATCTGGGTGATCTTGGCGTCCCGCATGAAGCGCTCCACCGGAAACTCCTTGGTAAAGCCGTATCCGCCGAGCAGTTGCACCGCGTCGGTGGTCACGCTCATCGCGGTGTCCGAGGCGAAGGCCTTGGCCGACGCACCCAGGTAACTGAGATTGCCGTCCGGGTCGCCCTGGTCGATGGTCGAGCACGCGCGGTACACCAGGGTGCGCGCGGCCTCGGTGCGAATCGCCATGTCCGCCAGCATGAAGCGCAAACCCTGAAGGTCGCTGATGGGAGCGCCGAAGGCCCGACGGCCCTGCATGTACTGGGCGGCGTAGTCGATGGCCCCTTGGGCGATGCCGACGGCCTGGGCGCCGATGGTTGGACGCGAGCGATCGAGCGTGTGCATCGCGATAAAAAAACCCTGACCCTCGTCGCCGATTCGATGCGAGGCGGGTACGCGCACATCGCGCAACACGACCTCTCCGGTGGGGGACGCTCGAAGGCCCATCTTGTCCTCGTGGCTCGGGAACTCCAGCCCCCACGCCTTCTCGACGAGGAAGCACGTGATCCCTCGCCCGCGAGCGTTAGCGTCCGTCTTAGCGAAGACCGTGTAGACGTCCGACACGCCCGAGTTCGTGATCCAGAACTTCGATCCGTTGAGCACGTAGTCGTCGCCGTCGCGCTCGGCCCGACAACTCATCGAGGCCACGTCCGAACCGGCGTCGGCCTCCGAGAGGCAGTAACTGGCCTGGATCTCGCCGCTCGCGATGCGCGGGAGGTACGCGTGCTTGATCTCTTCGGAGCCGAAGTTCATGATCGGCAACATGCCAAGCTTCGAGATGAGAACCGTCACCGACGTCGACGCGCAACCCCGAGCGATCTCTTCGATGGCGATGGCCTGAGTGACCATGTCCGCCCCCGCCCCGCCGTACGCTTCGGGAATCCCGAGGGAGGGCAGCTCCATCTCCACGCAGGCGTCGAAACTGTCCTGAGGAAAGACCTGTTCGCGGTCGTAGCGAGCGGCGTTCGGAGCTATGCGGGCATCGACGAAGTCGCGCAGCACGTCTCGAAAACTCCGCTGCTCCTCGGTGAGTCCAAAACTCATCCTGTCCCCTCTTCGTTGAAGGATTAGTGCGACGACGCGGCGTTGTTGGCGCCCTCGACCAAGTGCTCGGCGGGCACGGCGTCCACGAAGCGCCGCTGAGCTACGTAACTGTGGGCGAGACCGCGAAAGGGTTTGGTGACCTTGGCACTCACGGGAGTCGTCTCGCGCAGCGAGAAGTAGTCGAGGGCCACGTGCACGTCGCCCAGGGTGGGTCCACGTCCCACGGTGCTCGCGCGCTTGGCCGCAACCAGACCCACGCCGATCGCCACGTCGTGGGCGTCCTGGGGGCGGACAAAGTCGAGCTTGGCGCACTCGCGGCTGGCGATCGTGAGCGCGTACCCCTCGCCGGGTGCCGGCGTGCCGAACCCCCGTCCGACCGGAGGTTCGGCGGAGCGCTGGAGGCCCGGCTTTCTTCACCCGGCCAATCTCAGGGATCTGCGTCGACATGAGGGGACGGACTTCCCCAGCCAGCGGAACGGGAGAAAACGTAGGTTGGGCCACGAGACGAGGTTACCCCGGCAGGTCTAGACCCGAGCGAGCCAGTCCTCATACTGGGGACGCTCGCCACGCACGGCTTGATGGTACGTCGTGCGAATCACCGTCGTGATGGGACCAGGCTTGGCGTTACCGATCACGCGGTCGTCGATGGAGGCAATGGGCACCACTTCGGCGGCGGTTCCGGTCAGGAACGCCTCGTCGGCCAGGTACAAGTCATCGCGGCGCAACGTCTCGAAGGTGACCTCATAGCCCAGGTCGGAGGCGATGCGCACGATGGACGACAGCGTGATGCCGCTCAGCGCCCCCGCCTCGGAGGGCGGCGGCGTGATGATCCGTCCGTCGCGCACGATAAAGAGGTTCTCTCCCGTGCACTCGCTCACCCGTCCGTCGGTGCCCAACATGATGGCCTCGTCATATCCCGCCTTTATCGCCTCCACCTTGGCCAGGCTGGAGTTCACGTAGCCGCCAATGGTCTTGGACGCGGTGGGCATCGAGTTCGGGTAGTGACGCGCCCAGGAGGAGATCTTCATGCGCGCGCCCGAGTCGGTGTGATCGCCCAGGTACGCGCCCCACTCCCAGGCAGCGATTGCAGTCTGGACCGGTGAGCCGATGGGGTTGACACCAATCTCGCCGTACCCCAGGTAGACGATGGGCCGGATGTAGCAGCCCTCGTTCAGTTCATTGACCCGCACGAGTTCCTTGGTCGCCTCGCAGAGCTCTTTCAGAGTGTAGGGAACGTCCAAATCCAAGATCTTGCAACTGTTGAGCAGACGCTGCATGTGCTCCTTCAGGCGAAAGACCGCCACCCCGTTGGGCGTCTTGTACGCGCGAATACCCTCGAAGGCGCCCAGACCGTAGTGCAAGGTGTGGCTGAGTACGTGCACGTTGGCCTCGTCCCAGTCGACCAGCGTGCCGTCCATCCAAATCTTGGCGGTGGGGGTGATGGGCATCTACAAACTCTCCTGTAACTGTTGGCTCACGCCATCGGTGCCCAGCACCGCGACGTCGCCATCAAAGTCTGCCACTGCGCGCGCGATGCGCGAGGCGGCCTCGGTTTCACCGAAGTATTCGAGCATCAGCGCGGCCGAGGAGACGGCCGCCAACGGGTTGGCTCGATTCAGCCCCGCGATGTCGTGGGCGGCACCGTGGACGGGCTCGAACAGCGAGGCCCCCGTGCGGTCGGGGTTCAAGTTGGCACTAGCGGCAAAGCCAATCCCGCCGGTGACGGCTCCGGCCAGGTCCGAGAGAATGTCGCCAAAGAGATTGTCGGTCACGATGATGCTGTAGCGCTGCGGGTCTTCCACCAGGTAGATGCACGCGGCGTCGACGTGCTGGTAGTCGACGCTCACATCGGGGAACTCGGAGGCCACCTCGGCTACGACGCGTCGCCAGAGGTCGCCGGCAAAGGTCAGCACGTTGGTCTTGTGGACCAACGTCACCTTCTTGACGTCGCGCTGGCTCGCGCGCGCAAAGGCAAAGCGCGCACAGCGCTCGACACCGAAGCGGGTATTCACCGAACCCTGGGTGGCGACTTCGTGCGGCGTGCCGTAGCGAAGAACGCCGCCCTCTCCGGCGTAGGGTCCCTCGGTATTTTCGCGCACGATCGCAAAGTCGCAGCCCTCGGCCAGCGAGCCTTCGACGCCGTGAAAGGGGCGGTAGTTGATGTACAGGTCGAGCCCGAAGCGCATGCGCAACAGGAGCCCACGCTCCAGGACACCGCTGGGCACGCGGGTGTCGCCGATGGCGGGACCGATCGCGCCGAGCACGATCGCGTCGAATCCGCGTAGTTCCTCCAACGTAGCGTCGTCGAGTACGAAGCCGTCGCGCAGGTAGCGCGCCGCTCCGAGGTCGAATTCAGTGGTCTCGAGGTGGATGCCCGATGCCGCGACGACGTCGAGCGCCACCACCGTCACTTCGGGGCCGATACCGTCTCCCCCAATTACGGCCACCCGATACGTCGGCTGGTTGCTCACTCGCTCTCCTCTTTCCTCCATTTTGGTTGGCCAGAGCCCCTGCGGGCAACTTGGAGACGGAAGGTCGACCAGTAGAATTGAGCCTCTCTACCACCTGGGGTTGCGGCATGGCCGACGAAATTCACCGAATCACTCAAGCGACGCTCGACAAGCTCGAGGCAGAGTACGCCTATCTGACCACCGTCGGACGCACCGAAATCGCCCGGGTCATCGAGTCGGCGCGCCTGTTGGGTGATCTCTCGGAGAACGGCGACTACCACGCCGCCAAGGACGAACAAGGCAAGATGGAGTCGCGAATTCGCCAGATCGACCAGGTGATCCGAAACCACGAGATCGTCGCGCACGACGAGCACGCCGACACCGTCCAACACGCGTCCATCGTCAACGTCGTGTACGAGGGTGACGACGAGAGCGACTTCCAGGAGTTCTTCATCGGCTCCATCGAAGAGAGGCCCGAAGGTGCCCTGGTCGCCTCGCCCACCTCGCCGCTCGGCGAGGCCCTCTTGGGCAAGAAGGTCGGCGACACCGTCCAGTACGAGGCACCTTCCGGTGTGCTGACGGTCAAGATCGTCGGCCTGCACTAGGCCATGGGTGCGACGCTCTACGAAAAGATCTGGGACGACCACGTCATCGAGGGTCCCGCGGGCGAGTCGTCGTTGCTCTACATCGATCTGCACCTGGTCCACGAGGTCACCAGCCCCCAGGCCTTCGACGGGCTGCGCCTGAACGCGCGAACGGTACGCCGCCCCGACCTCACCCTGGCGACCGCCGATCACAATGTGCCCACCGATCCACTCTCGACCCCCATCGCCGACCCGATCTCCAAGCGCCAGCTCGAAGTGCTCGACGAGAACTGCCGCGAGTTTGGCATCATCGTCTTTCCGCGCGGGCATGAGAACCAGGGCATCGTCCACGTGATCGGGCCCGAGTTGGGCGTGACTCAGCCGGGCATGACCATCGTCTGTGGCGACTCGCACACCTCCACCCACGGCGCGTTGGGCTCCCTCGCCTTCGGTATCGGCACCAGCGAAGTCGAGCACGTCCTCGCCACCCAGACTCTGCCCCAGCAGAGGGCCAAGACTATGGCGGTGGTCGTCGAGGGAACCCCGTCGCCCGACATCACCGCGAAGGACATCGTGCTCGCCATCGTCGGCCGACTCGGCACGGGAGGTGGTGCGGGGTACGTCATCGAGTATCGGGGCGAGGCCATCCGCAACCTCTCGATCGAAGGTCGCATGACGGTCTGCAACATGAGCATCGAGGCCGGCGCGCGCGCGGGACTAGTGGCGGTCGACGAGAGCACCATCGAGTACCTGCGAGGGCGCCCGGGCGTCCCCGTCGGCGACGACTTCGAACGGGCGGCTGAGCGCTGGCGAACCTTCGCCTCGGACGACGACGCCGTCTTTGACGCCACGGTCGTGATCGACGCCAAGGACCTGGTGCCCTACATCACCTGGGGCACCAACCCGGCCCAGGTCGTCGCACTCAGCGGGGTGGTCCCCTCCCCCGACGACGCCCCGCTGGCCGATGAGCGCGAGACCTTCGCGCGAGCCCTCGAGTACATGGACCTCACGCCCGGCACTCCGCTTCGGGAGGTGAGCGTCGACGTGGTGTTCATCGGCTCGTGTACCAACTCGCGCATCGAGGACCTGCGCGCCGCCGCCGCGGTCGCCAAAGGCGCTCACGTTCACGAGGGCGTGCGGGCGCTGGTAGTGCCCGGGTCCCGGCGCGTGAAGGAACAGGCCGAACGCGAGGGCCTGGACGCGATCTTCTCCGCGGCGGGCTTCGAGTGGCGTGAGCCCGGGTGTTCGATGTGCCTCGGGATGAACCCCGACATCCTCTCGCCCGGCCAGCGCTGCGCCTCGACGTCGAATCGGAACTTCGAGGGACGCCAGGGACGCGGCGGTCGCACGCACCTGGTCTCACCGGCCGTCGCCGCGGCGACCGCCATCAAGGGCCGCTTCGCCTCGCCCGACGAGGTACGCGCGTGAAACCTGTTCGTGTTCTCGAGGGTCGCGCCGTCCCGCTCGAACGCTCCGACGTCGATACCGACCAGATCATCCCGTCAGACTGGCTCAAGCGCGTCGAACGAACCGGTTTTGGTCGCGGTCTGTTCAGCGAGTGGCGCGACGACACGACCTTCGTACTGAATCAAGCCGAGTACGCCGGCGCCACCATCTTGGTGGGGGCGGCACGCTTCGGGACCGGATCGTCGCGCGAGCACGCGGTGTGGGCATTGATGGACTACGGCTTTGGCGCGGTCGTCGCCTCATCCTTCGGCGACATCTTTCGCAACAACTCCGCGAAGCAGGGCTTAGTCACCGTGCAACTTGACCCCCGCGGGATCGATGAGCTCACGCAACTCATCAAGGACGACCCGACCCGGTTGGTCGTCGTGGACGTTGAGTCCCTAACGATCGAGGTGCCCGAGGCGGGGTGGCGAAAGAGCTTCTATCTCGACCCCATGACCCAGGAACGACTCGTCGAGGGGTGGGACGACATCGGACTCAGTCTGCGGCGCGCCGACGAGATCACCATCTTCGAGGCGACTAGCTCAGCGCCCAGCCTCGAGGGAGTCTTCGACGCCGACGGTCACGCCGTTCGCTCCTAAGAGTCGCACTAGCGACGACGGTTGGCGGCTGAGACGACGGCCTCGAGCGAGGCGTCAAGTATCGACGAGCTCGTACCCATCCCCCACCACGTCGAGCCGTCATCCCCTTCGGCTTCTACGTACGCCGCGGCCGAGGCCGCAGAACCCTCGGTGAGGGCGTGCTCGTGATAGTCGCGGACCTTAAAGGAGATACCGAGATCATTTCGTAGGGCCGCGATCATCGCGTCGATCGGACCATTGCCTTCACCCTTGATGGTGACGTGCTGCTCGTCAACGAGCAGTTGGGCGAAGATGCGGGTCTGGTTCCGGTCGGCGGCGACCTCCGCCGACAGCAGGGAGATCGATGCACCATCAGGCTGGTAGGTCTCGACAAAGGTCTCCCAGATCTCGTGGGGCGTGACCTCGGTGCCTGACTCCTCACTTAGCTCTTGAACTTTCTTCGAGAACTCCACCTGCATGGAACGAGGCAGGTCCAGACCGTGGTCCGCTTGGAGCAAGTAGGCAACTCCCCCCTTGCCCGACTGGGAGTTCACGCGGATGATGGCCTCATACGTGCGGCCCGTGTGCTTGGGGTCGATGGGCAGGTAGGGCACTTCCCAGAACTCGTACTTATCGCCGATGGCGGCCATGCCCTTTTTGATCGCGTCCTGGTGAGAGCCGGAGAACGCGGTATAGACCAGATCACCTGCGTAGGGGTGGCGCACGTGAATGGGCAGGCGATTCGCGTACTCGGCTACGTGGCGGGCCTTGTCGATGTCGCGAATGTCGAGCTCGGGATCGACGCCTTGTGAGAAGAGGTTGAGAGCGAGTGTGACCACGTCCACGTTGCCCGTGCGCTCCCCGTTGCCGAACAAGCGTCCCCTCGACGCGATCTGCGCCCGCGAGCACGCCGAGTTCGGCCGCGGCCACGGCCGTGCCGCGGTCGTTGTGGGGGTGAAGGGAGAGCACCACCGAGTCGCGACGGTCAAGTGGCGCAGGAACCACTCGATGGCGTCGGCGTAGAGGTTCGGGGTGTACATCTCCACCGTGGCCGGAAGATTCAAGATGAGCGGACGCTCGGGTGTGGGCTCGATCACGGCGATCACCGCGTTGCAGACCTCGAGGGCATAATCGAGTTCGGTGCCGGTGAAGCTCTCGGGCGAGTACTCGTAGAAGAACTCGGTCTCGGGCGATGTCTCTCTCGAGAGACCGGCACAGCGTCGCGGCGTCCGTGGCGATCTTCTTCATGCCCTCCATGTCGAGTCCGAAGACGACCCGGCGCTGCAGGGTGGAGGTCGAGTTGTAGAAGTGCACGATCGCGCGCTTGGCCCCGCGCAGCGACTCGTACGTGCGACGGATGAGATCCTCGCGGCATTGGGTGAGTACCTGAATGGTCACGTCGCCCGGGACGACGTCGCGCTCGATGATGTCGCGCACGAAGTCGAAGTCCGGCTGGGACGCTGAGGGGAACCCCACCTCGATCTCCTTAAAACCCATCTGGACGAGGTGGGCGAACATCACGCTCTTGCGCTCTAAGTCCATCGGGTCGATGAGGGCCTGGTTCCCGTCACGCAGGTCGACGCTGCACCAGCGCGGGGCCGTGGTCAGTCGGCGGTCCGGCCACGTGCGGTCGGGCAGTTCGACGGGCACCGTCGCGCGGTACTTGCCAAAGGCCATGGGGCTCGACTGTTGGGGACCTGAGCTCATCTCATTCCTTTCGTTGTCGCCAGAGACATAAAAAAACCCCCGCAACGCGGGGGCAGGGCGAGTCGCGACTCGCCCCGTTACAGCAGCAGTTCGCTCTGGAGTGCTCTCACATCTTTCATTGTACCGCTGCGTCCCGCGTTGTCCAGAGCCGTCTCGTACTAGCCTCGCTCGACATGCCCCTCCTAAAGACTCTCCTCAAACTGGCAGTCGTTCTAGGCGTTCTGGCCGTTATCGGTATAGCCACCGCCGCCATCAACGTGAAGTTCAAGCCCCTGGGCTGAGTCTTTGTCCGCTCGGTCGTCGGCATTTGCGGACTATCGTGAATCGTCGTGAGCCTCTTCAAGACCCTGCTCAAATTGTTGATGTTGCTCGTGGTCGGCGCAATCGTCGCCGGCGTCATCGTTGCAGTGAAGCGCAAGAAGGACACCGGGCCGCTCTCGTTCGACGAGTGGCCGAGCGTCCCCCGTAACCCCGACGCCTAGACGTCGCTGTCCAAAGGAATAGCCATGGCTGAAATGGAATATCGACGCCTCGGACGCTCAGGCCTGAAGGTGAGCGTGCTCTCCTTTGGGAGTTGGGTCACCTTCGCCAACGCGAATCAGCTCGAGACGGCCCAACAGGCGGCCGAGTGCCTCGCAGCGGCCCAGGAAGCCGGCGTGAACTTCTTCGACAACGCCGAGGCCTACGGCGCCGGCGAGTCCGAGCGAGTCATGGGAGCGGCCATTCGCGAACTGGGCTGGGAGCGACACGACTACGTGATCTCCACGAAGCTGTTCTGGGGCCTCCACGACGGGGCCCAACATGCGCAACACGCTCAACCGCAAGTACCTGAGCCAGGCCATCGAGGGCTCACTCGAGCGCCTGGACCTGGACTTCGTCGACCTGGTGTTCTGTCACCGCGCCGACCCGAATACGCCGATTGAAGAGACGGTGTGGGCGATGAGCGACATGATCGAACGCGGCGAGGCGCTGTACTGGGGAACCTCGGAGTGGAGCGCAGACGAGATCCGCGCCGCCTGGGACATCGCCGATCGCCACCACCTCCACAAGCCAGTGATGGAGCAACCCCAGTACAACATCCTCACGCGCGAGCGCGTCGAAAACGAGTACGCGCGACTGTACGAAGACATTGGCCTCGGGACCACGATCTGGTCGCCGCTTGGCTTCGGGTCTGCTCACGGGCAAGTACCTCGACGGCGTACCCGAGGGCTCTCGAGCCACGCTGCCGGGCTACGAGTGGCTGCGCAACATGCTCACCGACAAGGCGTCCAACGCGAAGGTCGCCGAGGTGAAAAAGATCGCCGACGACCTCGGCGTCTCGCTCGCTCAGTTCTCGCTCGCGTGGTGCGCCAAGAACCCCCACGTTTCCACCGTCATCACCGGCGCCTCGTCGGCCGCCCAGGTGCGCGAGAACATGGGCGCCCTCGACGTCATACCGCTGCTCACCGATGAGGTCATGGAACGCGTCGACCTCATCTCCTTGATGTAGCTGACGAGGCCGCGGTCGTGGTGCGAAAGCGCCGCAAGGCCAGCGGCACGCAGACCGCGATGATGAGCACGCACCAGCCGATCATCGAGATGACCGGGTGGGTCAATTGCCACGAGCCCGTGGCGTTCGTGCCCTGAGTGACGTGGCGCACGGTGGCGACGAACGAGGACAGTGGGTCCCACTCGGCGATGACACGAATCCACGGCTTAAGACCAGCGATCGGCACGAAGGTTCCGGCGAGGAACGACAGGGGCAGCATGATCGCAAAGCCGATGCCCTGCATTGCATCGAGGTCTTCGAACACCATGCCCAACCAGACACCGAACCACGTGAACGCGAAGAGACCCAGCAGGACCAGTCCGATGAGCGCCGCGATCGTGGACAAACTGTGCTCCGGACGCCACCCCAGCGCGAGGCCGATACCGGCGACGATGGCGAGGCCGAGAATCTGCTCCAGTACCTGACCGATGACTTGGGCGGAGATGACCGAGAGTCGAGTGACCGGGAGTGATCGAAAGCGATCCACCACGCCGCTCGCGAAGTCGGTCGCGGTGGCCACGCCCGCGCCAATAACGCCGAAGGCCAGGCTCTGGCCGATGAGTCCCGGCAACAGGAAGTTCTGATACGTCATGTGTGGGATGTGAATGGCCGAACCGAAGATGTAGAGAAACAACAGCGTGAACATGATCGGCTGGATGGTCACGTCACTCAGTCGGGTAGGCACGCGAGGAATCGTGCGCAGACCTCGCGCTACCAATAGTGAGGTCTCACGAAGAAAGCGCGTGAAGCTCTTCGGTCGTGCGGGTAGCGGCTCGTAGTCGGCGGGGGCTCGTTCGATCGCGTGAAGTGTCAGGACGCTCATGAGTGCGACTCCTCCAGTTGCGGGGTCCACAAGAGACCCTCATCGTCGTTGTTGGTGTGAGACTGACTGGCTGGTTGTCCAGTCAGCGCAAGGAACGCGTCATCGAGGGTCGGGCGACGCAGAGCAATCTCATCGATCTCCACGTCGATGCCCTTCAGAGCGGCGGCTACGTGGGCAAGATCGTCCACGTCGTGGGGCGCGGGGATCGAGATCATGCGCTGCTCGGGCGAGGGGGTGACCTCGAAGCGCGACGAGAGAGCGAAGACAAGAGCTTCCATCCCCGCCAGGTCGGCCGCGATCACGTCAACGCGCTGATCACCGATTCGAGCCTTGAGCTCATTCGCCGTGCCCGCCGCGGTAGTGCGGCCGTGGTCCAGTCAGGACGATGTAGTCCGCCAGCGCATCGGCCTCTTCGAGGTACTGCGTGGTGAGAAACAGCGTGACTCCCGCACTGACCAGTTCGCGGATGGTGTTCCAGACCACCTGGCGACTCCGCGGGTCAAGACCGGTCGTGGGCTCATCGAGGATGAGGACCTTGGGCTGGACGACGAGGCTGGCGGCTAGGTCAACACGGCGACGTTGTCCGCCCGAGACCGACTTCACGAGCTTGTCGCGAAACTCCTCCATGTCGAAGCGCTCGATGAGACTGTCCGTGACGCGTACCGCCGCGGCACGGCCGTAACCCCTCAGGCGGGCCATGAGCAGCAGGTTCTCACGCGCCGTGAGGTTGTCCTCCAGCGCGGCGAACTGCCCGGTGAGTGAGAGCAGGCTGCGAACGGTGTCTGACTCCTTGACAACGTCGTGCCCGCACACCAGCGCAGTGCCACTCGTGGGCTTGATCAACGTGGCGAGCATGCGCACGATTGTGGTTTTTCCTGCGCCATTCGGACCGAGCAGCGACACCACGGTGCCGCTAAAGACTTCGAGGTCGAAGTTGTTGACAGCGGCAAAGTCGCCGAACTGCTTCGTGAGCCCGTCTGGTAACAACTATCAGTTCGTTTGATGATCGAGATGACATAGATCTCCCTTCGAGCGGAAACACTACAGTAACTAAAAAGATTTAGCAACTAGAAATTTGGAAACTTTTCCGGTACAATGGGTGACGTGATGGACTCAGGAGACGAGACTCTCTCAGACGCAAGTGACGCGCAGCCGGGCGTCCCCGGACTACGGGGCGACACCAGCGCTCTTCATCAGGGACTTCGCGAGCGCAAGAAGGCCATTATGCGCGAACTCATCTCCAACACCGCCACCCTCATGTTCCTCGAGCGCGGTTTCGATGAAGTCAAGGTCAGCGACATTGCCGCGGCTTGCGAGGTGTCGGAAAAGACCATCTACAACTACTTCCCGACCAAGGAGTCCTTGGTCTTGGACCGCGAGGAGGAGTCCGCGCTTGAGCTACGCAAGGCTCTGGGACCCGACGGTGAGTTCGCTTCGCCGGTCGAGGCGATGGTCGGAGTCTTGCGGCGCGAGCTCGAGAACTTCGTCACGCTACCTGAGCACGACGGACATGACCTCGTTCCCCCAGATTGCCGACTTCAACGACCTCATCGACAGCACCCCCTCCCTCAAGGCTGCCCGGGCGGAGATGATCGAACGCCTTGCCCAGATCGCCGCCGAGTCGATGGCCGAGCGCGCGGGTGTCGACCCGAGCGACCCCGAACCGCAGATCGCCGCTGACGCGCTCACCAGCCTCTGGCGAATCTTCTACCGGGCCATCGTGAAGTACTCCGTCGAAGACTGTCAATGGACGAACTGCGTGAGACGGTCATGAGCGACGTCGAACGTGCCGCTCGGCTGCTCGACACCGGCCTGTGGTCATTCGGCACCGTCGTGCAGGGCACGAGTGGGCGAGACGAGTTCAACGCCGCCGCCGACGCGACGATTGAGGCGCGCCAGGAAGTGCTGGCTGCGCTCAAGCAAGCGCGCGCCGCGTGGGTGGCCATCAAAACGGAGATGGAAAAACACGCGCACGACGACCACGGACTCCAGCGAAACTTTCGAGAGATGCACGACACCCAGCGCGCGCTTCACGACGCCCACCGCGAAGCATTTGAGATTCGCCGAGAAGCGCGTCAACGAGCCCAAGAGATACGCGAAGAGGCGAGAAAGCATCGCGAGGACGCCCACAAGCGCGGACAGGAGCTACGCGACGACGCTCGAAAGCGTCGAGAGGACGCTCGCAAGTTGGGCGACATCTTGAAGGACGAGATCAAAAAGGAACTCAAGCAAGAAGCTCGTCAGCGCGGACAGGAGCTCAAAGACGCCGTCAAGCGGAGCCGCGGGACGAACCGCCCCTAACTCCCTATCGCAGCGCGATGAGGTGGATGTCCTGAATGCCGTCGGTGCTGCGAAGTTCTTCGACGACCTCACTCGGCGTGGGCGCTTCGGTCGACAGCACCATGAGAGCCGTCTTGGTCTCGGGGTCGGGTCCCACCGCCATCGAAGAGATCGAGATGTCCGCTCGGCCGAGGGCGCTTCCCACGAGACCGATCATGCCCGGACGGTCGTCGTTGTGCACGACCAGCATGGACGTGGCCGGGGCGATCTCTACCGCGTGATCATCCACGCTCACCACCCGAGTTTCCAGTCTTGTCCCGATCGTCGTCAGCGTGCCCGCGACGCTATGCGCCCCGGAGCTGACGGTGATGAGACTCACGTACTCCGACGAGGCAACCGAGGACACTTCGCGGTACGTCACGTTGTTGGCTTCGGCGAGTTGGGGCGCATTGACGAAGGACACGCCGTCCAGGCCGGTCGAGCTGAGCAGACCCTTGAGCGCGCACAGGGTCAGAATTTTGGTGCCCGCACCAGCAAGTTCACCCTGATAGGTGACGGTCAAGTTCGCCGGCTCGCCGTCGAGAAGGCCTCCGATGAAGCGTCCCAGAATTTCGGCCAATCCCATGAACGGGCTGACTGAGTTCGAGACCTCGCCCGCCGAGACGTTGACGGCGTAGGGTACGAAGTCGCCCGCGAGAGCCAGCTCAACCTGCTCGGCGATGGTAACGCCCGCCTTGTCCTGGGCTTCGAACGTGGAGGCGCCCGAGGTGAGGCACCACCACGACCGATGGCAGTTCAAAGAGCGGCGACTCAGTGGTCGGCTCCTTTTCGAAGACGTCCAGTGCGGCACCCTGCACCTTGCCCTCGCGGATCGCCTCGGCGAGGTCCGCCTCGTTGACGATTCCGCCCCGAGCGACATTGATGATGCGCACGCTCGGCTTCACCTTGGTGAACGACTCCTTGTTCAGGAGTCCCGGTCGTCTCCTTGTTCTTGGGCAGGTGGATCGTGATGAAGTCACTCTGAGCAAGCAGCGTGTCGAGGTCGACCAGCTCCACGCCCATGTGACGAGCGCGCTCGTCGCTGATGAAGGGGTCGTAGGCGATGAGGCGCATGCCAAAGGCGTTCGCGCGTTGGGCCACCAGTGCGCCGATCTTGCCCAGTCCGACCACGCCAAGGGTCTTACCGTGAAGTTCGACGCCCTCCCACTTGCTGCGCTCCCACTTGCCGTTCTTCAGCGCCCCGTGCGCTTGGGGAATATTGCGCGCCTGGGCCAGGAGCAACGCCATCGTTTGCTCGGCCGCAGACAAGATGTTCGAGACCGGAGCGTTGACCACCATCACCCCGAGCTCGGTAGCGCGAGCGACGTCGACGTTGTCGAGGCCGATACCCGCACGTCCGACGACGACTAGATCGCTCGCCGCTTCGAGCGTCGCGGCGTCGACTTGGGTGGCCGAACGGATGATCAGTGCGTGGGCTCCCGGAACTGCTTCAAGCAACTGGGCGGGCGTGAGGCCAAGTTGGATGTCGACCTCGTGCCCGGCGTTGCGTAGCTTTTGGAGACCCGAATCAGCAATCTCTTCGGTAACTAGAACTCGGGCCACGGCACACCTTTCACGTGAAAGAAAACAGACTACGGGTCGATCGAGCGGACTCAGCCAGCCGCGACGAAGTCCCGCCAGCGATCGAGTCCTTCAACAAGGTCTTCGTCGCCCAGCGCGTAACTGAGTCGCGCGTAACCCGGCGCACCAAAGGCTTCGCCCGGAACGACCGCAATCTGGATCTCGTCGAGCAGCAGTGCGGCCAACTCGGCTGAAGAGTTCGCGACGCGACCTCCGAGTGAGCGCCCCAAGAGTCCCGTCACGTTGGGAAAGCAGTAGAAGGCGCCGTCGGGCTCCGTGCACGACACCCCGTCGATCGAGTTCAGCATCGCCACCATCGTCTTGCGACGGCGATCGAACACCTCTCGCATCTCCGCGACGGCCATGAGGTCTCCCGTGAGCGCGGCGATCGCCGCGCGCTGTGAGATGTTCGAGATGTTCGACGTGGTCTGGCTCTGGTAGTTGAAGGCCGCCTCCATGACGTCGGGCGCACTGATCATCCAGCCGATGCGCCACCCAGTCATGGCGTAGGACTTGGCGACGCCGTTCACCACGATCCAGCGATCGCCGAGCTCGGGAGACACGACAGGCAGCGAGACGGTGTGAGCATCGCCGTAGGTCAAGTGCTCATAGATCTCGTCGCACAGCACCCAGATGTTGTTCTCGGCGGCCCAGTGTCCGATCGCCACGACGTCGTCGTGACTGGCGACCGCACCCGTGGGGTTGTTCGGCGAGTTGAAGATCAGCATCTTGGTCTGGGGCGTACGAGCACGCTCGAGCTCGTCGACGGTGACGCGAAAACCGTTGGCCTCGCTGCTCATCACCGCCACGGGCGTGGCGCCCGCGAGGTACACCGACTCGGGGTAGGTCGTCCAGTACGGCGCGGGAATCAGCACCTCGTCGCCGGGGTTGAGCAGGGTGATGCAGGCCGTCGCCACCGCGTGCTTGGCACCGTTGGTGACCAGAACTTGAGTGGACGTGACGTTGAGCCCGCTGTCGCGCATGGATTTGAGCGCGATCGCTTCTCGCAGTTCCGGCAGACCCGGCGTCGGGGTGTACTTGTAGTTGACCGGGTCGTAACAGGCCTTGGCCGCCGCCTCAACGATGTGCACCGGTGTGGGAAAGTCCGGTTCGCCCGCGCCGTACCCGATCACGGGCTCGCCCTTCGCCTTGAGAGCCTTAGCCTTGGCGTCCACCGCCAGCGTCGCGCTGGGGGCTAGTCCGTTCAACAGGTCACTAACTCTGGCGCTCACTGAATGGCTCCGATCGATTTTCCGTAAGAATAAGTCTATGAGTTCCCCCAACTTCCCCCAGATCCCTGCTGACCTTCTCCCTCGCGATGGGCGATTCGGATCCGGCCCATCGAAGATTCGTCCCGAACAGGTCGCCTCGCTCGCCGCTGACGCATCGACGTTCTTGGGCACGTCGCACCGCCAGGCGACGGTGAGGAACAAGGTCGCGGCCATTCGAGAGGGACTGAGCTCGCTGTTCACTCTGCCCGACGGATACGAGGTGCTGCTCGGCAACGGCGGCACCACGTGCTTTTGGGACGCGGCGACCTTTCATCTCATCGACGAAAAGTCCCAGCACCTGAGCTTTGGGGAGTTCTCGTCCAAGTTCGCCAGCGCCGCCAAGGAGGCCCCGCACATCAAGGAGCCCTCAATCATCACCAGCGACGTCGGCACGCACCCTGTGGCGGTCGCTGATGAGACGCGTCGACCTCTACGCGCTCACCCACAACGAGACGTCAACGGGCGTCATGATGCCCATTACTCGACCCGAGGGCGCGCGCGGTCTCGTGGCCGTGGACGCGACGTCCGGGGCCGGGGCTCTGCCGATCGATCCCTCCCAGTTCGACTGCTACTACTTCGCCCCGCAGAAGTCCTTCGCCTCCGACGGCGGGCTGTGGATCGCGTTGTGCTCGCCCGCGGCGATCGAGCGCATCGAGACCCTGGCGGCATCGGGTCGGTGGACGCCGGCCTTCTTCGACCTCAAGATCGCCCTCGATAACTCTCGGCTGAACCAGACGTACAACACGCCCGGCCCTCGCCACGATCCACCTGCTGGCGTCGCAGATCGAGTGGTTCAACGACAACGGCGGTCTGGAGTTCTCCGACGGGCCGCTCGCGCAAGTCCGCCGAGATCCTCTACTCCTGGGCCGAGGCGTCGGACTTCGCGACGCCCTTCGTCACCAGACCCGAAGATCGCAGCACGGTCGTGGGCACGATCGACTTCCGCGACGACATCGACGCCACGCAGATCGCAACGTCCTGCGCGCGAACGGCGTCGTCGACACCGACCCCTATCGCAAGCTCGGGCGCAACCAGTTGCGCGTGGCGATGTTCCCGAGCATCGACTCCGAAGACGTCGCGTCACTGTGCGCGTGCATCAACTGGATCGTGGGCAACCTCTAGTTCGACGGCCTCACAGGGTGGAGCGCGTCACGACCTCGAGGTCGCCGCTTGCGGCGCTGATGACGTTGTAGGTCGAGCCCTTCTGGCTGGCGGCTCCGCCGTGGCGTCCGTCGGGCGTGAGACAGAGCGTGCGCAGTTCCGAGTGAAACCGGTCCGGTAGCGCAGCCGCCTGGGCGAGCATCGCTCGGCAGGCCTGATCAGGGCTCGTCACCCCGAGCAAGGTTGTCGACCACTTCCCGCGCTCCGGTGACTGCGCATACTGAGTTCGCCCCGCCCGGTACAGGCGGCCGCGCCGTAGCGAATGTCGCAGTAGTTACCCGCACCAGGCAGGGCCGAGTCGCCCACTCGCCCGGGGTACTTCCAGGGATAGCCACTCGTTGAGACGCCGCAGACGAGTTCGCCCGTCTCGTCGAGTGCGAGGACGTTGATGGTGCCCCAGGGTCCATCGTGCGGGCGAAGTCGATTGACGAGTTCCACCGCGCTCGTGCGATAGGCCTCGTCGCCGGACGTCGCCCGCGTGTTTTCTCCCTCGACCGACTCATCCGAGTGCGCCAGGGCGTCGCGAAACAGTTGCCATGCCTCTTCGCGTCAACAAATCGCTGCGTTCGAATCCACACTCCTCGGCGAAGAGTTCGGCTCCCTCGCCCACCAACAGGCAGTGCTGGGAGAGACGTTCCAACAACGCCCGGGCGATCGAGATGGGATGGGCGAAGCCCTTGACCGCTCCGACGCCGGCGAACGCGCGAGTTGATCCGATCATGAGCGAGGCGTCGAGCTCCACGTCCCCTCGCGCATTCGGCAGTCCACCCGTGCCGATGTAATGGTCGTCCCGGTTGTCCTCGCACAGACGCAGCGCCGCTTCGACGGCGTCCAACGCGGGAGCGCCTTCCTTCAGTAGCCTCGCTCCCTCGAAGAGCCCGGCCTCGCTGCGCTCACTGCCAATCATGATGGGCGTCACCTTCACCCGATCTCCTTTGATCGTTTGGTCACTCGCCCGCCGAATGACGGGCGCGGCTACTCGTCGGTGTCGCCGCCCGAGATCTCCGACACCTTCTGCTTACCCGCCGAGACGAAGGGCATCATCTCGCGCAGCGTGGCGCCGATCTTCTCAATCGGGTGATTCTTGCCGGCCTCGCGAAGTTCACGGTACCGAGGACGACCGATCTCGTTCTCTTGAATCCACTCGGCCGCAAAGGTACCGTCTTGGATCTCGGTGAGGATCTTTTTCATCTCGCCCTTGACGGTGTCGGTGATGACACGCTCACCGCGGGTGAGGTCGCCGTACTCGGCGGTGTCCGAGACGCTAAAGCGCATGCCGGTGATGCCCTCTTCGTACATCAGGTCGACGATCAGCTTGAGCTCGTGAAGGCACTCGAAGTAGGCACTCTCGGGCTGATAACCGGCCTCGACCAGAGTCTCGTAGCCCGCGCGCACCAGGGCGGTCACTCCCCCGCACAGCACCACCTGCTCACCGAAGAGGTCAGTCTCGGTCTCCTCGGAAAAGGTGGTTTCGAGCACGCCCGCGCGCGTCGCCCCGATCGCGTCAGCGTAAGCGAGCGCGATGTCGAGGGCGTGTCCCGTGGCGTCCTGGTGCACGGCGATGAGCGATGGCACACCGCCGCCCTCTAAGTAGGTGCGCCGTACGAGGTGACCCGGACCCTTGGGGGCAACCATCGCGACGTCGACGTCGGCGGGCGGCGTGATGAGGTTGAAGCGAATGTTGAAGCCGTGGGCGAAGAGCAGGCACTTGCCGGCACTCAGGTGCGGGGCAATCTCGGCGTCGTAGATCCTTTTCTGCTCGGTGTCGGGCAGCAGGATCATGATCACGTCCGCTTCGGCGGAGGCGTCGGCAATGGACAGCACGCGAAGTCCCGGCCTCTTCGGCTTTGTGGACTGACGAGGACTCCAAGCGCAGACCAACGCGAACGTCGAATCCACTGTCGTGCAGATTAAGCGCGTGGGCGTGACCTTGCGATCCGTAGCCCAAGACAGCAATTTTCTTGGATTTGAGTAACTCGGGCTTGGCGTCTTTTTGGTAATACAACGTCGTCATGGGGGCACTTTCTCTTTCGCTTTAGGCGTTCGCCGTCTGTCCGAGTCTAGGGAGTGCGACGCGACCGGTTCGTTGAAGCGCGACGTCCCCGAAGGCCTCGAGCGCCTTTTCTAACGCGTCGCACGCTCCCGGCGTGCCAGCCAACATCACGGTGACCGAATCGGGACTGACGTCAACAATCGACGCGCCGTGCTCGGTCGTGACCTCCAGAACATCCGCGCGACTCGCCTCGTCGATCGGCAGGGTCGCGAGCAGTAACTCGCGTTCGACGGCGTCCTCGGGGGCAAGATCCGTGATCGCCACGACATTGATGAGCTTGTCCAGTTGTCCCATGATCTGCTCGAGCGGCGCACTCTGGGCATCGACGACAATCGTCACGCGCGAAAAACGCGCATGGCCCTCGGCCGGCGCCACCGCCAGGGAGTAGATGTTAAAGCCACGCCGAGCGAACAGCCCGGCGATGCGCGCCAGTACGCCGGCCTTGTTTTCTACCAGCACCGACAGGATGTGGTGACGTACCGGCGTGGCGTCGACCTCACCGAGAAATGGTTCGGGCGTCACTGGTCGTCTCCCCGCAGCAGGGGGTGCACCATGATGTCATCGTTGCTGGCACCGGCCGCCACCATCGGAAAGACCTTTTCGGTGACGTCGGTGCGAAAGTCGATCACCACGGGCACGTCGTTGATCGCGTTCGCCTGGGCGATCACCTCGTGCATCTCTTCGAGCGTGCGTGCGCGAAGTCCCACGCAGCCCATCGCTTCGGCCCACTTCACGTAGTCCGGGAGCTCGGCGCTCAGGTAGACCTCGGAGTAGCGCTCCTCGTAAAACATCTCCTGCCACTGGCGCACCATGCCGAGATAGGCGTTGTTCAAAATCGCCACCTTGATGGGTATGCCTTCACTGCGGGCCGTGACCAACTCTTGGGCGGTCATCTGGAAGCAGCCGTCACCGTCGATGCACCACACCGTGCGATCAGGTCGACCCACCTTCGCCCCGATGGCTGCCGGCACGCCGAATCCCATAGTCCCCGCCCCGCCAGAGTTGACCCACGTGC
The DNA here is from genome assembly GCA_963839255.1 of uncultured Acidimicrobiaceae bacterium. Classification (GTDB taxonomy): domain Bacteria; phylum Actinomycetota; class Acidimicrobiia; order Acidimicrobiales; family RAAP-2; genus RAAP-2. Next base: position 393,684 of record CAWIUH010000004.1, on the reverse strand, counting down.
CGGGTTCCTCAAACTGCCAGAACTGTGAGGCCCACATCTGATGTTGGCCCACGCCCGACGTCACGATGGTGCCCGGAGCGGCGGCCCTCGCGATTGACGCAATCACGTGCTGGGGTCGTAGTGGACCGTCTGTGCTCGGCTCTTCGTAGACGAGCGGATACCTCTCTCGCCACGTGTTGATCTCCTTCCACCACACATCCAGGTTTTGGGGCATGGCCCCCACGCCGTCGAGTGCGCGCAACGCGATGGCCACGTTGGTGAGCAGCGTGGCGTCGGCCGTGCGTACCTTGTTGAACTCCGCGCGATCGATATCGACGTGGATGATCTTTGCGTCTGCCGCGAAGGTTGAGATCTTGCCCGTCACCCGGTCATCGAAGCGCGCGCCGAGTGAGATCAGCAGGTCGGCCTTCTGGATCGCGGTCACCGCGCTGTACATGCCGTGCATGCCCGGCATGCCGAGGTGCTGGTCGTGGGAGTCGGGAAAGGCGCCACGGGCCATCAAAGTGGTCACCACCGGCATCTTCGTGCGTTCGGCGAAGGCCAGAAGTTCCTTGCTCGCGCGCGACTTGAGCGTGCCGCCGCCCACGTAGAGCACGGGCCGCTCGCTCGCCGCAATCAACTCGGCCGCCCGCGCGACGCCGGCTTCATCTATCGCCACCTCGGGTCGATATCCTGGCAGGTCGAGCTCGTCGATCGACTCGGGGTACCACCACTCCATGGTCGACTGGGCAATGTCCTTAGGGAAGTCCACCAGCACCGGTCCAGGTCGGCCAGTGGTGGCGAGGTAGAAGGCGGACGCTACGACGCGCGGAATCTCGTGCGCCGACTTGATGAGAAAATTGTGCTTGGTGATGCCCATCGTGATTCCCGTGATGTCGCACTCCTGAAAGGCATCGGTACCGATCGAGGCCGTCGCGACTTGACCGGTGATCACCACGAGCGGTGTGGAGTCCATGTGCGCGTTGCCGATGGGCGTCACAATGTTGGTCGCCCCGGGGCCGCTGGTGACCATGGCGACACCGGGTTTGCCCGTTGCGAGGGCGTAGCCCTCGGCCATGTGCCCGGCACCCTGCTCGTGGCGAACAAGGATGTGGCGAATGGGTGAGTCCAGAATGGGGTCGTAGACGGGCAGGATGGCGCCACCGGGCAGGCCGAAGATGGTATCGACCCCCTCGCGTTCCAGGCTCTTGATCAGTGCTTGTGCTCCGGTGAGTTGCACGCCGCTCCTTTGTCTCCTATAAGCAAAAAGGCCTCCCTTTCTTGGGAGGCCTCCGGTATGTACGTGGGTACGTGTGACTACCGGCGCCAGGCGCCTACTACTACCAGAATCTCGACTCGGTTTGTCACGTTTTCATTCTACGCAGAACGAAACCCGCACGACAAGCGTGGGGGTTCGCAGCGGCGACAGACCATGCAATGGACGCTCACGTCGACCTCGACGCTTGTCCACTTGGGCGCCCAGATAGCCCTTCTTGGCTCCGAGATTGGCTAACCGAGTGTCGAGTTTCTGACGATCTGGGGACCCTCAAACTTCGATGGCGTCCCGGAACCGCGGCCGGGATATGGCAGAAGGTGCCAACTGTGCGGAGTTGCGCGGCCCGACAATTGGTCACCTTTGGACGTCACAGTAAAGAGTTCTTGATATTTGAGAGTTCACGGCGAAGTACAGATATTGGTACGGGTCGGCGAGACGCTTGACCATCGTCGAATAACGTCTTTCCATCTACTAAAAATATACAAATGCAAGCGCCCGAAGTGCAGGACATTTCCCGTGGAGAGTTGGCCGCAGTAGTGGACGCATTGCCCGCGGCGATCATGGTCGTCGATACCGATGGATTTATCGTCTTCGCCAATCAGCGTCTGCGCGAACTCTCGCTGTATGGACCAAAGGTCCTCGGACAACAGGCGCGCAGCGTGCTTCTCGACGATCTCTTCGCTCGTCGGCCCGACTGGCGATTTTCAAACGAAACAGTGACCACGCGTTTGCGCCGAGCCGACGGCTTCGCGATTGAGGTGGAGGCGCAGCTCAGCGTCGCCACCGTCGGGCTGAGCACCTACGCGGTCGCGTCACTGGTTGCGTCGGGGGGTCAACACGATCGCGACGGTGAACTCCTTCGGACCTTCGCCGAACGCGCTCCGGTCATGATGTTCTCCCTGCAGCCCGACGGTGTGATTCAGTCGGTGAACCGCACGTTCGAGCAGCGGACCGGATGGTGCCGAGAGGACCTCATCGGTACCCACTTCGCCCCTCTCATTCACCCCGACGATCTAACTGACGCCATCAACACTCTGAGCCAGATTCTTCGCAACGAGGAAACGAGCGACGACGAGGTGCGCATACGCACCACGTCGGGCGACTACGTCCTCACCGAGACTCACATCGTCCCCTTGAACGATCACAGTGGTCGTGCGCAGATCGTCGGAATCGCACACGACATCACCGAACGAGCACGGACCGAACACGAGCTCAACGTGGTCAGGGAGCGTTTTCGGCAGGCTTTCAAGCAGGCGCCATTCGGCGTGGCTCTTCTTGACCCCGACGGCCAAATCACTAACGCGAACGCGGCGCTATGTGACTTCCTTGGATACTCGACCGACGAACTCATAGGATGCGCGTTTTCCGCCTTCGTCCATCCCGATGAGGTGGCCTCGGAACTCGAACTCGTACGCCATTTCGACGCCGATGCGCTCGCACAATGCGCGGTTGAACAGCGCTACATGACCAAGAGTGGAAACGTGGCGTACGGTTCGATGTCGGCGGCCACGATCCTGAACGACGAAGGGCAGCCCGCCTACATGATGCGAACGGTCGAAGACATCACTGAGAAGCGACGTCTTGAGCGCGAACTGTCCTCACACGCGGCCATTGCAAAGACCAAACTGACGGCGCTCACGTCACGGGAGCGCGAGGTACTCGAAGCATTGACGGAGACGGCCACCGCAGCCGACATCGGACAACAGATCTTCGTCTCTCCACGCACGGTCGAATCGCATCTCGGACGCGCGTACCGCAAGCTCGGAGTGCGAACGCGCGTCGAAGCCGTTGAAACGTACGCCCGACTGAAGGACTTGCTAGCGCGCTTCGAACCTGGCGTCGACGCCGCAACAAGCGCTTTCGATACGTAGATTTACTCCGTAGGATTTCGATGCGGAATTAAATCCAGACGTTTTCGATACGCAATTAAATTCCGTACCTTACGGATCCGATTCTCGTAGATCATTTGTTGGGCAGTTGTGACACTCTCTCGTACCCTCATACGACGGCCACTTTCAAATGTCGGGGTCGTCAGGACGTGGAGGTCCATCATGAAAACTGTCAGTTTGACGCGTGCCGCGCACGCTAAAGAAGCGATCCGTCCCCGAAGGCTGATCCGCCGACCGCGGACCACCAAGGCGAAAATCGTCAGTTCGATTCTCGGAGTGGCGCTCGCCGGTGGAGTCGCCTTCGCCGCGACCAACTGGATCGTCGGTTTGGCCGCGGGTTCCAGCGGTGCGGGTCAGTCGGCCAACATCTCGAACCTCACCATCAGCGCCGTAGCGTCGCCGTCGCCGACCAACCTTCTCTACCCGGGCGGTACCGGTGACGTGGTGGTGACGATCAGCAATCCCAACCCGTTCCCCGTCACGATCACCGCGTTGCAACTGCCCACCAACACGACTTACGCCACGGGATACACCTCCAGCGCGCTGACAACCACCCAGACCGGCTGCTTGTCGACGACACCGAGCGACGTGATCTGGAACTTCGCGAACGCCACCAGCGGAACGACCCACACGTTGACGACTGCTCTCACCGTCGGGGCCAGTGGCGCCTCAAACAATCCCCTGGTCGTCACGTTCACGAACGATGCCAGCATGACGGCGGCGGCGCCGTCGGCCTGCGCCAACACGTACTTCTCCATGCCGTCGTTGACGGGCGTGACTGCGACCGGCGGAGCCGCCACGTCGACCACCAGCCCGGCTACCGACGCCTGGACTAGTTGATCTTTCCCGAAGAACTCCCCGTTCGTGCCACGTCGATGCGGCGACACTCCGGGACCGGCCAATCGCTGGCTCCTGGGTGCCGCCGCACTCGGCGCGATTCTCGCGACCTCGGGAACGGCGTGGGCCACGAACTGGGTCGTCACACTGCATTCCGCCAGCGCTGGCGCCGCGAAGGCTCAAGCGGCTCCGGGGGCACCCGCGAGCCCCACCGCCGCGTGCACGAGCTCGACCGCAAAGACAGTCAAGGTCAGTTGGAGTGCCGTCGCCAAAGCCACGACGTACACGGTCTACGACGCGACGACCTCCGCCTCAGGGACCTACGTATCACTGGCTTCTGGCGTCACGACCACCAGTTACACGACGGCCACTTTGTCGGCAGCGAACTATTGGTTTGAGGTGGCGGCCTACATTGGCACCAACTGGATCGGCACAAAGTCGGCCGCGACCGCAGAATCCACCATCTCGAGTAGCGGATGCGTCCAGCCGTAAGCGCGAAAGTGACGCTCGTCTCCGGCAACTACTGAATGGATTCTCCGGGCGACCGACTACTCCGGATGAGAACCCGATCTGGCTCAGCGACGCGAGACGATCTCGGCAATCACGGCCTTGCCGTTGGCCTGACCCTTGGTCACCTTCATCACCTGACCGATGAAGAACTGAGCCAACTTGTCGTCCCCGTCTCGATAGCGCGACCACTCGTCGGGATTCGCTGCAATCAACTCGGCGACGACGTCGCCCAGCGAGTCGGCGGACAGTTGTTCAAAGCCTTTGTCTGAGGCAATCGCGCGTGGCTCTCCCCCGCTCGCCAGTAACTCTAAAAGGACCCCCTTTGCTTGAGTGGCGGAGAGTTCGCCACCTTGCTCCATCGAAAGGGTGGTAACGAAGGCTTCCTTCGTCAGGTTGTCGATGTGATCGGCGTCCGCGGCGAGTTCGTTCGCCGCGCGGGCGAGCGCCAAACCCGGATCGACCTTGGCCGCGATCGCGGCGAGTACGTAGTCGTCAAAGCCGAGGTCCACTACGACGTCGAGAGCGTCGAGCTGGGCGACCGTCACGTTGCCGACCATGCCACGCAACGCCAGTCGCCGCTCCGCGGGCATCGGCCCGAGCGAGGCGCGAACTTGCTCTTGCCAGGTCGCGTCGGGCGCGAGATCAACTAAGTCCGGTTCACGAAAGTACCGGTAGTCCTCGGCCTCTTCCTTGACTCGCATCGTCGAGGTCTCACCTCGCGTCTCGTCCCAGTGCCGTGTCTCTTGGCGCACGACCCCGCCGCCTTCGATCAGGTCCACTTGGCGCTGGGCCTCGAAGTCAATGGCGTGCGCGAGGCTGCGCAAGGAGTTGAGATTCTTGATCTCACAGCGGGTCCCGAAGGGCTCGCCCACGTGGTGCACTGAGACGTTGGCATCGATGCGCATCGAGCCCTCTTCCATACGCCCGTCCGACGCATTGGTCGCGATCAAGATGCCCCGCAGCTCCGACGCGTAAAGCCGGGCCTGAGTCGATGAGCGGATGTCGGGTCCCGAGACGATCTCTACGAGCGGCACACCCGAACGGTTGTAATCCACCAACGAGCGCTCGGCGCCATGAATGCGTCCACTCGAGCCTAGGTGCGTCGACTTGCCGGTGTCCTCTTCGAGGTGCGCGCGTTCGATCCGCACGCGCGAACCATCCGGCAGATCGACGTAGCCGCCCACGTTGATGGGTAGGTCGTACTGGCTGATCTGAAAGTCCTTGGGCATGTCGGGATAGAAGTAGTTCTTGCGATGGAACGTCGAGGGGCTGATCGTGGAGTGCAGCGCGACGCCGATCGCCATGGCCAGTTCGACGGCCCGCACGTTGAGGACCGGCAGCGATCCCGGCAGTCCCAGGCATACCGGGCACACCTTGGTGTTGGGCTCGGCGCCGAAGACGTTCTCGCACCCGCAGAACATTTTGGTGAGCGTCTTGAGTTCGGTGTGGACCTCCAGGCCCACCACCATCTCCCAACCCTCGAGAGTCACGACGCCACCTCAAGGACTCGGGCCGCGGCGATCAGTTGCGCCTCGCTCCGACCGGGGCCGAGTAACTGCACGCCGATCGGCAGATCGCCCTCGCCGCGGCCGAAGGGCACCGAAATGGCGGCATCACCCGCGAGATTGGTCGGAATCGTAAAGACGTCAGAGAGATACATGGCCAGTGGGTTGCTCGTCTTTTCACCGAAGCGAAATGCCACCGAGGGCGCAGTTGCACCGAGCAGGAGATCGGCTTCTTCATAGGCTCGTCGAAACGCGTGGATCATCTGGGTGCGAACCTTAAGTGCCTGGCCGTAGTACGCGTCGTAGTAACCCGCCGAGAGCGCGTACGTCCCGAGCATCACGCGTCGCTTAACCTCAGCGCCGAAGCCTAGGGTGCGCGTGGCCTCGTTCATGGCTGCCACATCGTCGGCGTCCACGCGCAGTCCATAGCGCACTCCGTCGAAGCGCGCGAGGTTGCTCGACGCCTCGGCTGGCGCGATCAGGTAGTACGCGGACAGTCCGAGGCGGCACTCGGGTATCGATAAGTCGACGATCGTCGCACCGGCGGCCTCCAGGACGTCGCGGGCTCGGGTGACCTGAGCCACGACGTCGTCGTCGGCCCCTTCGATCAGTTCACGAACGACGCCGATTCGTTTGCCCTCCACGCCGTCGTCGAGTCCGCTCAGCAGGGAGGGTGAGTCGACCGGCAGCGACGTGGAGTCCCTCGCGTCGTGGCCGGCGATCACTTCGAGGAGAAGCGCGGCGTCGCCCACGCTCTGGGCGAAGGGTCCAATCTGATCGAGCGAGCTGGAAAAGGCGATGAGTCCGTAGCGCGACACCAGACCGTACGTCGGCTTCACCCCCACCACACCACACAGGGCCGCGGGCTGGCGAATAGAACCGCCGGTGTCCGATCCCAGCGCCAGTGGGGTCATGTCGGCCGCGACCGCGGCGGCCGATCCACCCGACGAACCACCGGGGACGCGCGATGTGTCCAGAGGATTGCGGGTCGGCCCGTAGTACGAGGTCTCGGTCGAGGATCCCATCGCGAACTCGTCCATGTTGGTCTTGCCCATCACGACCGCCCCGGCCGCGAGAACGCGCTCAACGACGGTCGCGGTGTAGGGCGGGCGCCAGCCCTCGAGGATTCGTGAGCCCGCCGTCGTGAGTTCACCGGTGCGACACAGGTTGTCCTTGAGGGCCAGCGGCACGCCCGCGAGCGCACCGGGATCCTCCCCGCGCGCCACGCGCTCGTCGACGTCGCTCGCTCGCGCGAGAGCGCCCTCCTCGTCGAGGTGAACGAAGACGTTGAGCTCTTCGTTGCGCGCACGAATCGCCGCGAGCGAGGCCCCGGTTACGTCCAGGGCGCTCACGGCGCCGCTTCGCACGTCGCGAGCAGTATCGAGAGCGCTCTTCACGGCGCCTCTCCCATAATGCGCGGCACGGCGAAGCGCCCATCCTCGGCGTCGGGCGCCATGGCGAGCACCTCGTCACGCGAGAGGCACGGCTGGATGACGTCCTCGCGCACCACGTTGATGAGATCAAAGGGATGCGCGGTGGGCGCGACATCCTCGAGGGAAAGCGCGGCGATGTCGTTGGCGTGCTCGAGTATCTGGGCGAGCTGGGACGTGAAGGTATCGAGTTCTTCGTCGCTCAGCCGAAGACGAGCGAGCGCGGCGACCTTGGCGACGTCTTCGCGACGCAGCGCTTCGACCACGACTACAGAACCCGAACGAGAAAGTCCAGCGCGAGCGACTCCACCAAGGCCTGGTCGTTGTCCAGTGTCGCGACGTGATAGGAGTTCTCGAGCCACACTCGTTCGATGGGTCCGCGCACCTTCTCCACGAGCTCGTCGCCGTTGTCGCTCGCCACCACGTGGTCTTCGCGACTCGACAGCAGCAACACCGGGCAGGTGATGCGAGTCAAGTCGTCATTGACGTGGGCCACACCCTCAAAGAGGGTCTTCGCGGGCGCCAGCGGCGTCGCGTCATAGGAGGACTCGAACACGCCGTCCTTCTTGACGTCTGAGCCAATCGACTCGTAGCTCTCCACCCCCGCGGCCAGCAGCGCGTTCAGGCCCTCGACGATTTCGGCCGGCGGTACCTTGACCATTGGATTGATGAAGACGCACCCGGCGAGGTCATCGTGGCGCTCGGCCAGGTAGGCGGTGAGCGACCCGCCCATGGAGAGTCCTACGATCGCCACGCGCTCGCAGTGCGAGGCGAGATCGTTAAAGGCTGCTTCCGCGCTCTGGGTCCAGTCGGCCCACGTGGTGGTCATCATGTCCTCCACACTCGTGCCGTGACCAGGTAGGCGAGGCAACTCCACGCTGAAGCCCTTGTCGGCTGCCAGTGCAGCGAGGGATCGCAGGGATGAGGGATTACCGGTGAATCCGTGCAGCAAAAGAACGCCCGATGATCCTCCTTGATGCGAGTAGGGCTCAGCGCCAACGAGTATGTCCTGGGTCATAGGCCTCCAGATTAATGGGCGCGCCTCGCGGGACCGGAAGTGCGAGGCAATGCGCGAATGAAGGTGGCCGCGATCAGTCCGCCTCCCGCCACCAGCGCACCGATCACGAAGGAGGTGTGAAACGTCGACAGCAGGGCGGCACCGGGGTGAGCGTGACTCAGCCCTCGTCGTCGAGCGATCGCCTGTTGCACGGTTTCGAGCACCTGAATCCCGGCGACTTCGCCCACCTGGACCGCGAGCAGCTGGGCCGCGGACATGACGCCGAACTCACTCACCTTGACCTCGTTGGCCATCACCGAACTCGTCGACGGCAGGGCCACCCCCTGACCAAGGCCCGACAGGGCGAGTGCGATAATCACGACCCAGGCGCCCGAACTCGGATTCAGCAAGGCGAACAAGGCAAGAGAACCGGTGAGAAAGGCCGCCCCGGCCACCGCACTCACGCGCTCGCCCACCCTCACGGCCACGTAACCGGCAATGGGCGATGAGATCGCGAACACCAAGGGACGCGCAATGGCGATCGCGCCGACCCGCGAGATCGAGTATCCGTACCCCTGCTCCATGAGTAGCGGAAAGAGAAAGAACGCCCCGAAGTAGGCGAAGTTCGCGCACGCGCGCAGCACCATGGGGAAGACGAAGTTACGTCGGCCAAAGTAGGCGGCCGGAATGAGGGGATGCGCGGCGTGTTTGAGTCGGTACACGAAGACACCCAACAAGGACGCGCCGAGAACGAACCCGCCCAGCGTCCACGCGCTGGTCCACCCCACGCTTGGTCCGATCGACAACGCCAGCATCACCAACGTCACGGCAATCGACAGCGAGGCACTGCCCAACCAGTCGAGCTGCTTGAACTCGGCGCGAGCCCGAGCCTTCGCCTCACTGGTCTCAGCATCTAGCCCGCGCCGACGCGGCAGAACAATCGATACCAGCGAAAAGCAGGCGACGATCACCACCAATTGGACCCAAAACAGCGCTCGCCAGCCGAAGGCGGCGATGATCGGCGACCCGAGCGACAGGCCCACGACCGGACCTCCCGCGCCCACCAAGCTCCACCAGCCCATGGCCTTCACGCGATCTTCGCGCGAGAAGACCGTGCTGATCAAGGCTCCCGAGGCGGTGCCCGTGGCGGCTCCCTCAATGCCGTCGAGTGTGCGCGCGAAGATCAACATCTCGACGTTGTGGCTGAGAGCGGTGAGCAGGGCTGCGGCCATGGCCCCCACCAAGCCCACGAGGTACAGCCGGCGGTGCCCGAAGATGTCCCCGGTCTTACCGAGCAGCGGCGCCGCCAGTCCGTAGGCGAGGAGTGGTCCCACCATCGTCCAGGTCAAGACCGTGACCGAGGTGTGAAACTGACTCGCCACGGTGGGCAGAGCCACGATGAACACCGTGAAGGTGAAGTTCAGCGAGAAAAGCCCCGCGAGCAGCGCCCACAGGACCCACCACTCATAGCGCGACGACGACACCGCGCGGTCTTGGACGCGCTGGCGCAGCAGGAAGAACCAGTTGAGGTCACTGCCCGCTTCGCTGCCCAGTGTGCCAAAGGCCGCACTCGCTGGGTCGGAACGGGCGTTAAGCAGACCGTCGGGATCTTCTCGATCCACGTGCGCCGTCGGGCGCTCGTCGCTCACGAAAGCAGAGCGGGGAGTTGCGCGGCGAGCTCGCTGACGGTCCAGCGGTCGTTCTTCTCGAGCGTCTCGGTCATCGTCCAGTTCTGAAACTTGCGCACGGTGCCGCCCTGGACGAAGAAGACCTGGCCCGTCGCCGCACAGTGTTCCATCGCGAGCGTCGCGACGAGTGGCGAGATATTGGCCGGATCCCACACGTCAAAGACCGCGGCGTCCGCGGGTTTCACGACGTAGTCCGACAGTCCGGGCGTGGACTCAGTCATCCGGGTGCGCGCGGCGGGGGCGATCGCGTTGACCCGCACACCGTAGCGTCCGAGTTCTTCCGCGATGATGACCGTGAAGGCGGCGATGCCGGCCTTGGCGGCACCGTAGTTCGATTGACCGACATTGCCCAGCAGTCCTGAGGTGGACGACGTGTTGATCACCGAGGCCCGTACCGTCTTTCCCTGCTTAGCCTGCTCGCGCCAGTAGGCCGCGGCGTGGCGGGTCGGGGCGAAGTGTCCCTTGAGGTGAACGCGAATCACATCGTCCCAGTCGTCTTCGGAGAGGTTCACGAGCACGCGGTCGCGCAGGATGCCCGCGTTGTTCACCAGCACGTGCAGATCGCCGAAGGCTTGCAGCGCGCAGTTCACGAGATTGGCCGCGCCGTCCCAAGTGGCCACGTTGTCGTGGTTGGCGATCGCCTCGGCACCCATGGCGGTGAGCTCCGCGACGACCTCTTCGGCCGGAGTCGCTTCGAGTGGCGTGCCGTCCAGTCCCCCGCCGAGGTCGTTGACGACCACCTTGGCGCCTTCGGCGGCGAAGAGCAGAGCGTGTTCGCGGCCGATGCCGCGACCAGCTCCCGTGATGATGGCGACGCGGCCCTCGAGTGCACCCATGGGATCCTCCGAAACGTGGGGTTAGAGCACTAAGTGTACCGACGAGGGACGCTTCGACTTAGTGCCGACGCCAAAAGTAGGGCGGTCGGGCGTGCGCGTGGTAGTGGTCGGGGATGTTGCGCATGTGGTCATCGATGCTCCAGGCGGTGTCGACGAACTCCTCGTTCGCCACCTCGGCCAGAACCTGGTGGAGGTGGCGCTTCACGTCGTCGGACGGCAGCGCGGCGTGGGTCTTCCACACCACCATCGGCACCAAGCAGATCTCGCAGTCTGCGATCCAACAGACCTCATCTTCGAAGTAGCGCTTGGTGAGGACGGCGGCCTCGCAGAGTTCGCAGTCCGCGCTCACTGAACAGTGAGGGTGACCAGCGACTTGTAGGGGACCATGGTGCCAGCGGCCGGTGACTCGGAGATGACCTTGGTCCACGTGGTGGTGCCGGCGCCGTGACCGACCGTGGTGAAGTAGAGCACCGCCTTTTGCATGGCGGCCACGGTCTCGGCGTAGTCATCGCCCACCACGTTGGGCACCGCGCGAGCCGCGGTCTGAGCGGTCGTCGTGGTGGTCGTGGTGGTTCCTGGTTGGGTGGTCGTGGTGGTCGTGGTGGCAGTGACGGCTCCCCTCGAGCGCTCGAGCACGACCGTCGCCCCGCGGGGAACCGCGAGCGGGTTCACGCTGTGGCCATAGACCACGCGCGCCACTCGATTGGAGGGAATCACGTTGGAGTAGATGCGTTGTGACGCGGGGCACGTCGCGTTCACGCCCTGCTTCGACAATTGGGCGACGGCCGCGTTGCAAGTCTCGCCCACCAACTTTCGCGACAAGGTCACCACGCCCGGACCCGTCGAGACATTCACGTTGATCACGGTGCCCGACTTGGCCGACGTGCCGGCCTTGGGCGTCTGGCTGACGATGTCAAGGGCAGGCGACGTGGAGTTCACGTCGTGGATACTGAGGGTGTAGCCCCCACTGGTAATCGCGCTCGCCGCCTCCTTGGTGGTCTGACCGACCAGGTTCGGCACGGTGTGACTCGACTTGAAGAGGCCCAGCTTCCACACCAAGCCCGCCGCGATCGCCAGCACCACGATGACAACGGCGGCCACGAGGAATCCCCCTCGTCGACTCGCCGTTCGCGGCAGGTCGTACTGCGTGCCACCGAATCGCGGAGTGCGGCCGAGGGGCACGCGCGACGCCGGTGAGGCGCCCGTGCTTTGCAGCCGCGTGGCGCGAGGAAAGGCCCCGACCGCCGGTTGAGCGCCGGTGATCTGCTCGGCCGAGGGCGCACTAAAGCCGATGGATCGGCGTGGCTCGGGCTGTTGTTCGAACTGCGCCAGCAGCGGTGTTTCCTCCGAACCGGGCCGGACCACCAGGGGACTCGCGTCACCCACGACGGCTCCCAGGCGCTGGGAGAACTGCTCGGCGTCGAGTCGCAAACGAGGGTCGGGTACGGCGGCCTGGGCCAAGACCATGTCGAGGGTGCCGAGTTCGAGGCGGACGGGAAGTGGTGCATCGAGGCGAGCGCGCAACACGGCCTCGGCCGTCGAACCCTCGTAGGCAGCCGACCCGGTCACGGCTTCAAAGAGGATGAGGGCGAGTGCGTATACGTCGCTCTCGCCCGTCGTCGGCTCACCCAGAGCCTGTTCGGGCGAGAGGTAGCGCGCGTCGTTGATTGAGGTGCGTGCGCGGTAGGGACCGGCGAGTCCCGCGAGGGCGACATCGGTGACGCGAACGCGACCCTCGTCATCGAAGAGCAGTTTGGACGGCGAAAGGTTCCCGAGCACGAAGCCACGATCGTGCAGGTAGGCCAGGGCGCTCGCGATGTCGCGGCCCAGCCGTGCGCCGTCGTCCACGCTAAAACGTCGTCCCGACGCGAGGACATCCTCGAGCGAGCCACCGCCTAAGTATTCGGTGATCATGAAGATTGCCCCGGCCTCTTGTCCCCCGTCGTAGACCCGCGCCAGGTGCGGATGGCTGAGAGCGGCCGCACGGATAATTCGATCCCGAATGGCGCGGCGAATCTCCTCGTGCGCGGCCAAGTCTGCCAGGAGCACCTTGACGACCACGCGACGTTGAAGTGACAGGTCTTCGGCCTCGTAGACCTCGACGGTCTGGCCCACTCCCAACAAATGGACAATGCGATATCGCCCGGCGAGCACATGGTCCGGAGAGTATGTAGGCGCCATCGGCAAAACACTAGTGAAGGTGCGGCCCGGGCGACGGGCTACGGCGAAACGCTGCCCGTAGCCAGGAGGTGCTCGAAGTTCTCGGCGCTGACGATCGGAACGCCCAGTTCCTCGGCTTTGGTGAGTTTGGACGCCCCAGGCGCCTCCCCCACCACGACGCAGAAGGTCTTTTTCGAGACCGACCCCGGCGACGTGCCGCCGCGGGCGAGGATCGCTGCTTCGGCTTCCTCGCGCGTGTAACCGCGAACGGCTCCGGTCACCACCACTGCCTTACCGGCCAGGGTCGCCTCAATGGTCGAGGCCACCCCGGGCTCATTCAACGTGAAGCCCGACTCGGCGAGGCGGGCCATGCGCTCGCGATTTTCGTCTTCTCGACAGTACTGATAGATGGCCTGGGCGATGATGGGCCCGACGCCGTCGAGCCCCTCGAGCTCTTCGAGCGGTGCACTCTCGATGGATGCGTAGGTGCGAAAGTGCCGGGCCAGGACGCGGGACGCGACCGGCCCGACGTGGCGGATGCCCAGCGCCACCAGGACACGGCTGAGAGGTGACTGTTTCGCCTCGGCGATCGCGCGCACCAACGACGTCGCCGACAGCTCGCCAAATCCTTCAAGGGTGCTCACGTCCTCCACCCGCAGTGCGAAGAGATCCGCCACGTCACCGATGAGACCGGCCTGTAGCAACTGGGCCACGCGCTGCTCGCCGAGTCCTTCGATGTCGAGGGCCCCGCGCGACGCGAAGTGCACGATCTGTTCGAGTTGTTGGGCGGGGCACGTCGGATTGACGCAGTAGGTATCGCTTTCGGCACCGCGACGCACGAGCGGCTGACCGCACTCGGGACAGTTGAGGGGGAAGGTCCACGCCTTGGCCCGACGCTTGCCCGATTCGGGAACCGCCGAGACAACTTCAGGAATCACGTCGCCGGCCTTGCGTACGATCACCAGGTCACCGGGACGAACGTCTTTGTGTTTGACCTGGTCTTCGTTGTGCAGCGTGGCCATCGACACGGTCGAGCCCGCTACGACGACCGGCTCTAGGACCGCGAAGGGTGTCGCCCGGCCGGTGCGCCCGATGGAGACCTCGATCGCGAGCAGGCGTGTGGTGCGCTCTTCGGGCGGGAACTTACGCGCGATCGCCCAGCGCGGCGCGCGGCTCGTATACCCCAAGCGCTCTCGCAACGCGAGGTTGTCTACCTTCACCACCGCGCCATCGATGTCGAAGGCGAGATCGTGTCGATGTTCTTCGAACCAGTCGCTCTTGGCCACCATGGCCGACGCCCCGTGCTCGAGACTGGACTGGGCGGCCGTGAGAAAGCCCCAGGTAGCGAGCTGCGAAATGGTGTCGGTGTACGAGGTGAAGTGTCGACTCGAATCGAGATCGACGAGTTGGTAGGCGAGAAAAGACAGCGGTCGTTTGGCGGTGGCGGCGGGATCCTTCTGTCGCAGGCTGCCCGCGGCGGCGTTGCGCGGGTTGGCAAACTCCTTCAGTCCCGCGGCCGCCTGCTGTTCGTTCATCTCCTGAAAGTCGCGGCGCGCCAGGAACACCTCACCACGAACCTCGACGCGACCTCGCCCCTCTCGCTTCAGAGTGGGGGGCACGCTCTTGATGGTGAGCACGTTTTGGGTCACGTCCTCACCCACCCGCCCGTCACCGCGGGTCGCCGCGCGCACGAGTTGGCCGTCCACATAGAGGATGGACAGTGCGAGTCCGTCAATCTTGGGCTCGACGGCGAAGTCGATGGAGGTGGCGTCCGCACCGAGCGATTTGGCCACCCGTTCGCTCCACGTCGTCAGTTCATCGGCGCCAAAGACGTTGTCCAAACTGAGCATCGGCTCGTCGTGGGTGACCGGCGAGAACGTGGTGGAGACGGGTGCCCCTACGCCGCGCGACACCGACTGCTCGTCGGCCAGCTCAGGGTGCGCAGCCTCGAGGTCCCTCAGTTCGCGAACGAGTGCGTCGTAGTCACCGTCGGGCAGCGTCGGCTCGTCGTGGACAAAGTAGGCCTCGTTGTGGCGCGCGATCTCGTCGCGCAACTGCGCGACCCGAGACTTGGCGTTCACCGAAGCGAAACGATCGCCGCGCCCTCGACCACGGACGGATCGTCAACTCGATACATCACCACCGACTGGCCGGCCGCGACGGGGCGCGCCGGCGCGTGTAGCTCCAGCCACCAGCACTCGCCGCGACGTAGCGTGGCGAGTTGCGCTCGGCCGTGCGCACTGCACTGGACGAGCACCGGTGCGCCGTCGAGCAGCGCGTCGCCCGTGAAACTGAGTGTCTCATCATCGAGAGTGAGCGACGTCACAAGGATGTCCTCGAGGCGACCGACCTCGACCCGCCGAGCGCGCAGATCGACCCGCGCCACGTAGCGCTTCTCCCCGTCTCGACCGGGCAGCACGCCGCGGCGTTGTCCGACGGTGACGAGTTCGGCGGCCGAGGACTCGCCCAACGTCTCGCCGGTCGCCACGTCCACGATGGTCGCGGTGGTCAGCTCGGCACGTGAACGAAGAAACGCCTCACGTCCTTTGGAGGCCTCGATGAAACACACGTCCTGGCTGTCGGGCTTGTCCCAGGTTCTCAGTCCCAGACGCTCCGCTTCGGCGCGCACCGCGCTTTTGTTCAAGTGGCCGATGGGCAGAAGCAGCATGTTGAGTTCGCTCTCGCCCAGGTAGCCCAGGACGTAGCTCTGGTCCTTCTGGTCGTCAGCCCCGCGCACCAGGTATCGGCGCCCGGCGCGCTCGATCACCTGGGCGTGATGTCCCGTCGCCACCGCGTCAAAGCCCAGTCGCGTGGCACGATCGAAGAGCATGTCGAACTTGATGTGACGGTTGCACTCGATACAGGGATTGGGCGACTGCCCGTTCAGATGGCCCTCGACGAACGGGGCAATCACGTAGCGCTCGAACTCTTCGGTGTAATTAAAGACGTGGTGGTCAATGCCCAAGACCTGGGCGACGCGACGCGCGTCGTCCACATCGGCGACTGAGCAGCAACCCGAGTCGGACGCGCCACCCCACAGCTTGAGGGTGGCGCCAGTCACCTCGTGACCCGCCTCCAGTAACAAAGCGGCCGCGAGCGAAGAGTCGACTCCCCCACTCATCGCTACGAGAACTCTCATCGTCCCAGTCTGCCAGGACTCACCGACATCTCCTCCGAGCAACGAAATGTCAAACCTCGTGGAAGATGACTACTTCTCGTCGTGAAGGTGGTAGACCACCGACGAGACGATTCTGATCAAAGCGTCGACGTCGTCGTCCGTTGTCTCGGCACCCATCGAAAATCGCACCGAGCCGCGCGCACGTTCGGGTGTGACGCCCATGGCGGCAAGCACGTGGCTGCTCACCGAGGCCCCGCTCGAGCAACTGGCGGCGGCGGCGGCGCACACGCCTTCCTGGTCCAGGAGGAAGAGCAACTCATCACTCGCCAGACCCTCGAAGGTGACGTGTACCGTTCCGGGGACGCGGGCTGCATTCTCTGCCGTGACGCGACAGCCGGGCAGGAAACTCAGGGCGGCGCCGATCTTTTGCTGATACTCGAACACTCGATCGTTGGCTTCTTCGAGCTCGCGCGTCGTCTCGCGTAGGGCCGTAGCGAGTCCCACGGCCGCCGCCACGTCGACGGTGCCGCCACGGTGACCGCGTTCCTGCCCACCGCCCGGAATGACTCCCTCGTAGACAACATCGCTGCGCACGATGAGCGCGCCACTGTTGACCGGGCCACCCAGCTTGTGGGCGCAGATCGAGACCATATCCATCGAGCCTGTAACCACCGAGAGATCCAGCCACGGCGCTGCCGCCACGGCGTCGGTGTGCGTGACGGTGCTCCCGGGCAGAGAGTGCACAACCGAGGAGACTCCGTCGAGGGGTTCGCGTACGCCGGTCTCGTTGTTGACCGCCATCACGCTTACGATCGCCGTGTTCTCGTTGAGGAGCCCACGCAGTGCATCGAGGTCGACGACTCCTTCGTGATCGACATCCACAAAGTGAGCATGCACCGACTCGTAGTCGGCGGCGAGCGCCATCGCCGTGTCGAGCACGGCGTGGTGCTCGACTTTCGAGACGATGAGTTCGGTGCGTTCGTGGTTGCGCCGGTGATGATGAGTCACCCCGGCCAGCGCCAAAAAACACGACTCGCTGCCTCCGCCGGTAAAGACCACGCCACCCGGTTTGGCCCCCACGTAACCCGCCACTTCGTCGCGTGCGTCCTCGACAGCTCGTCGTGCCTCACGCGCGGCGCGGTGGCTGCCCGAGGGGTTGCCCACGATTCCGTGCTGCCAGCGCGCCATCGCGTCGCTCACGGCACCGCGCCGCGGTGCCGACGCGGCGTGATCGAAGTAGTACTGCGGGCTCATGCGACGAAGAACGACTTCACGTTGGTGAACTCGCGCGCGCCCAGCGCCGAGAGCTCTCGACCGAAACCCGAGCTCTTGGTTCCGCCGAAGGGCAGTTCGTTCATCGACACCACCATGGCGTTGGCGAACACCGTGCCAACATCGAGCCCGGCGATGGCTTCGTCGATCTCGTTGGCGTCCTGGGCCCAGACCGATCCACCGAGTCCCCAGGGCGTGTCGTTGGCGATACGGATCGCGTCGGGCAGATCGCGTGCTTGGATCACGACCGCCACCGGACCGAAGAGCTCTTCGCAGCCCGCGCGCGAACCAGCCGGTACATCGGTGAGGACGGTGGCGGGATAGTAGAAGCCTCGGCGCTCGGGCGACTCGCCGCCCGCCAGCACGGTGGCGCCCGCCTCAATTGACGAACTGACCTGGGCGGCCAGCTCGTCTCGCTGTGCCGCCGAGACGATCGGGCCGAGCTCAGTGGCGGGATCCATCGGGTCGCCGAGGCGCACGGCACCCATGGCTTCGGCGTAGCGCTCGAGGAACTCATCGGCCCTCTCGCGCACGACGATGAAGCGCTTGGCTGCAATGCAGGCCTGACCGTTGTTCTGGATGCGGGCGGCGACCGCGGTGGAGACGGTGAGATCCATATCGGCCGAGGCGGCCACGACGAAGGGGTCCGAGCCCCCTAGCTCCAAGACGCACTTCTTTAGGCTCTTACCCGCCTCGGCGGCGATCGAGCGGCCCGCGCGATCCGACCCCGTCAGGGTCACGCCCACGATGCGCGCGTCGGCGATAATTGAGGGCACTTGGTTGATCTCGACGAACACGGTGGTGAGCACCCCCGCGGGAAACCCCGCGCGGAGAAACAGATCCTCGAGGTATCGCGCGCACCCCGGCACGTTGTGCGCGTGCTTAAAGACCACGACGTTGCCCGCCATGATGGTGGGCACCGCCATGCGCACGACTTGCCACAACGGGAAGTTCCAGGGCATGACCGCAAAGATCGCGCCGGTCGCCTCGTAGCGCAATCCGCTGCGCGAGCCCTTGGTCGGGATGTTCTCGCTCTGGAGCATCGCCTCAGCGTGCTCGGCGAAGTATCGCATGGTCGCCGCGCACTTCATCGCCTCGCCCTTGGCCGCGGCGAAGGTCTTGCCCATTTCGCTTGTCATGAGCTCGGCTACTACAGGAATCTCCCCCTCGAGCAGCTCCGCTGCGTGGGTCATGTAGGTGGCTCGCTCGGCGAAACTCGCGCCGCGCCACTTGAGGTACGCGCCGTGTGCGGTTTCGAGTGCTCGCTCCATACCGGCCTCGTCGAGGACCGGATACTCAGCAATGATCTCTTCGGTGGCGGGATTGATAGCAACAAAGGGCATGACCCTAGTCTGCCAGCAAAAACAGCCGCTCAACCGAGCTGGCTCGGGATACACCCGGCAGTTATTCCTCGGAATCGCCCTGGTCGCGACGAGGGCGAAAGGCAAACCACCACACCGAGATGATGGTCGCGATGGCCCCCAACACGCCGATACTTGACTTCACTTTCGACATCCGCCCATCGTACTAACGACGAAGCCGGGGGCACACGGCCCCCGGCTTCTTCACGCGTTGCGCGAGTGAAACTAGTCCTGCTTGAGTGCTTCGATGGTGAGCTCAATGACGACCTTGTTGCTCACGACGAGTCCGCCGTTGTCCAGGGTCGCGTTGAAGCTGACGTTGAAGTCGCGACGGTCGATCTCGGTCTTCGCCTCGAAGGCGATCGCGGTGACACCGGGCTGCATGCCCGGGCTCGTGCCTAGGTACTCCAGGTCGAAGCTCACCGACTTGGTGACGTCCTTAATCGTGAGGTCGGCGACCATCTCGTAGTCGTCGCCACCCTTGGAGGTGATCTTGGTCGACTTCAGGGTAAGGGTCGGGTACGTCTCGAGTTCTAGGAAGTCTGAGCTCTTGAGGTGCCCGTCGCGCATCTCATTGTGGGTCGTGATACTGCCAGCCTCGACGGTTGCTACGACACTCGAGTTTTCGATCGTGTCTCCGAGGGTTATGACACCCGTAAAGTCAGTGAAATTGCCGCGAACCTTCGATGCGACGAGGTGACGGGCGATAAAGTCAATGTTGGTGTGGACGGGGTCGACCGTGTACACGCCGGGAGCGGGAAGGTTGCTCATGGGAATTTCTCCTTGTTCTAAGGGCACTTTGTGTGCTTCACTCATTATACTTGCTTCCGCAACTACTTGTCAAGAAGTTACTGTATGAGCAGTATCTTCCGCTATAATGGTGGGGTGATGTTGTCGACGTCTTGCCCATCGGGTGATGAAAAAGTCATACTTTTCGGCCTGCTCCTCGAGACGAACGCCCGGCTCTCGCGGGACTTTGGCGCCGAGCTCGAGAAGGCCTGTGACCTACCCCTCGCCTGGTTCGACGTCCTCTTGCAACTGCGCCAGAGCGACAACGGACGACTCAAGATGAATCAGATTGCCGAGGCGATCGTTCACTCGAGCGGTGGTACCACACGGCTCATTGACCGTCTCGAAGAGGCCACCTTCGTACGTCGCGAGCACTGCGCGGCTGACCGGCGCGCCATCTGGGTCGCCATCACTGATGAGGGAAACGCGAAGCTGGACGAGGCGCTCGCGGTACACCTGCGCTACCTGGACGAGAACCTCGCCACCCGACTAGATGACACCGAGCGGCGCGCGCTCAGTGAACTCTTGGCAAAACTGAACTCGCCGCTCTAGGCCTTGACGACCCAGGCGACCGCCTCGCGCTCGTCGTCGAGATCAAGGGCTGTTCCCTCCCCGATGCCGGGCGTGGTGTCCACATCGGTGGCGAGGACTTCTGCGGCTAACGAGACGAACTCACCGCGGAGATCGTCCAGTCCCACCACGTGCAAGACGATGCGATCAGCAACATCCAGGCCGGAGTTCTTTCGCAGGTCTTGGATCTGACGAACGACGTCGCGCAGAAGCCCGCGTCGGCGCAGCTCGTCGTTGAGCGCAAGGTCGAGGGCCACGACCTCCGCCCCGTCACGCGAGACGGCGAATCCCGCCTGACCCTTGACGCGTAACTCCACGTCGTCGCCCGACAGTTCAAACTCGCCGCTCGACAAACTGACGCGCACGCCGGCCCCCGACTCCAGCGCGCTCGCGGCACTCTGGGCATCGAGCGCAGCCAGCGCTCCACGTAACTCCTTGACCGCCTCACCGAGGCGTGGTCCAACGGTACGAAAATTTGGCACGAGCTCAAAGGAGAGCACCTCGGCCAACTCCGAGCCGTACTCCAGATGGTCGACATTCAGCTCGTCTTCCACCACGCCCTCGGGCGGCTGGGGCGAGTTCGCCGGTACGAAGACCAGCGCACGGGCCAGGGGCTGGCGAACCTTGACGCCCGCCTCGGCACGAGCGGCTCGTCCGAGAGAGGTGAGTCGCCTCGCCAACGCCATCGACGCCTCGAGAACCTCGTCACGTCGCTCCGGCAATGACGTCGGCCAATCCTCGAGGTGCACCGAGTCGTAGTCGCTCACCTCAAAGAGTTCCTGATAGAGCCGCTCGGTGAGCAGTGGGCAGAAGGGCGCCAATAATAAGGTCACGCGCTGGAGGACTTCGAGGAGCGTGGCCTGGGCGGCCAGGGACTCCGAGCGCGGCGAGTTCGGGTCAGTGCGCCAGAAGCGCCGGCGACTGCGCCGCACGTACCAGTTCGAGAGGTCGTCAATGAGTTCGCCGAGCGCGTCAGTTCCCCCGAGTGGTTCGTACCCGTCGAGGGACGCGGTCATGACGTCGGTCACGTTCTCGAGTCGCGACAGGATCCATCGGTCGATCGCGCTTCGATCAGCCGCGGCGGGAATCTCTGGATCGTTTGGATCGAACTCGTTGAGCGAGGCGTAGGTCGTAAAGAAGCTGACCGTGTTCCATAGTGTGGCGAGCGTTTCGCGCATCGACGCGTCGATGGCGCCCAGGCTCGCGCGCGTCGAGGTCCAGGGGGATCCCTGGGAGAACATCCACCACCGCAGGGTGTCCGCCCCCCGGGTGTCGAGCACCTCCCAGGGGTCGATGACGTTACCCACCGACTTGCTCATCTTCTTGCCGGTCTCATCCACGATGTGCCCCAGACACAGCACGTGCTCGTAGGGCGTCTCACCGAAGACCAGGGTGTTGACCGCGAGCAGCGAGTAGAACCATCCCCGCGTCTGGTCGATCGCCTCGCAGATGAACTGGGCCGGGAACCTCATCGCCTCAGCGCTACCGGGCGTATGGGGATAGCCGACCTGGGCCGACGGCATCGATCCCGAGTCGAACCACGCGTCGATCACCGGCTCGACGCGGCGAGCAACCTTGCCGCACGTCGGACAGGCAAAGACCACTTCGTCGATCTCGGGGCGATGGGGCTCAAGGTCGCTGAGATCACGCCCGGTGAGGGCCGAGAGCTCATCGCGCGAAGCGATGCACGTCACATGCTTGTCTTCGCAGCGCCAGATGGGAAGCGGCGTACCCCAGTAACGATCTCTCGAGAGCGCCCAGTCGACGTTGTTGGCCAGCCACTCGCCCATCCGCCCGTCGCGGATGTATTCGGGATGCCAGTCGACGCGCTGATTTTCCGAGATCAGCTTGTCCTTGAGCTGGCTGGTGGCGACGTACCAACTCGGTTTGGCCCAATAGATGAGAGCCGTCCCGCAACGCCAGCAGTGCGGCAGCGAGTGCTCGTAGTCATAGCGGCGAATGAGCAGCCCGCGCCGCTCGAGTTCGTCGTTGATCGCGTGGTTGGCGTCTCGCACGTGCTGGCCCTCCAGCCAAGGCACGGACGAGTTAAACGTGCCGTCGGCCAAAACGGGATTGAGGGTGGGCAGCCCGTTCTCGCGCGCAACTTGACGGTCCACCTCGCCGAATGCGGGAGCCTGGTGCACGAGACCGGTGCCGTCCTCCGTGGTCACGTAGTCCGCGGCCACCACGTAGTTCGCGTCGACACCCTCCGGCATCGGCACGTCGTTAAAGGGCCGTTCGTAGTGCAGGCCGAGGAGAGTAGAGCCCGGGAATGTCGCGGTGACTCGTGCCCCCTCGCCAAAGACACTCGCAATGAGACCCTCGGCCACCACGACGCCGTCGACGACGGCGTAGGAGACCTCGGGGTTGACGGCGACCGCGACGTTCGAGATGAGAGTCCAGGGGGTCGTCGTCCACACGGCGAGGTAGGACGGTTGACCCAGGTCGTCACGAGTCTGCGCGTCGGTCAGTCGAAAGCGCACGTACGCGCTCTCGTCGCTCTCGTCGTAGTACACCCCGGGCTGGCCCAGTTCGTGTGACGAGAGGCCGGTCTCGCACCGTGGACAGTAGGGAATGACCTTGTAGTCCTCGTAGAGCAGGCCGCGCTCGAAGAGTTGCTTTAAGTTCCACCACACCGACTCCACGTAGCTTGGGTGGTACGTGTAGTACGCGTGTTCGGTATCGAGCCAGAAGCCAATACGTTCGGTGAGTCGTTCGAACTCGTCGACGTGCTCGAGCACCGACTCACGGCACAGCCGCGTGAACTCGGCGATGCCGACCTTGTCCTCGATCTCCTTCTTGCCTGAGATCCCCAACTGCTTTTCTACTTGGACTTCGACGGGCAACCCGTGGGTATCCCAGCCAGCCTTGCGGGGCACGAACTGGCCGCTCATCGTGTGGTAGCGGCAAAATAGGTCCTTATAGACCCGGGCCCAGACGTGATGAAGGCCGGGCAAGCCGTTCGCGGTCGGTGGTCCCTCGTAGAAGATCCAAGGTTCGGCGTCTTGTCGCAGTTTGACCGAGCGCTCGAAGACGTAGTTGGCCTTCCAGCGGGCGAGTTCGGCCTCCTCGATGGCCACAAACTCAAGATCGGCGCTGACCGGGCGAAACATGGGTCTCCTTTAAAGAATCTCTCCATCGTAGTGAAGGAGGTCGCCGCCAAAGTCCGACCTCTACTGTGTCTGGGTGCGCGAACTCGTCATCGACGATGAACTCATCACGACCCACGGCGCCCTCAGCGTCTATCACGCCTCGATTGATGAGTTGAATCGGCGCTACGGCGGAAGCGACGAAGACCGGTACCTACACGTCGAAGAACTGATGGCGCCACTCGGGACTTTCCTCGTGGCGCGACTCGACGCTCACCTCGTTGGGGGCGTGGGAGTGCGACCGATCAGCGATCCCGCCCTGCACATCGGTGAGATCAAGCGCCTGTGGGTGCGACCCGATCAACGACGCTCCGGCGTGGGCTCGGCACTCATGTGGCGAATCGAAGAGCGCGCAAAAGAGATGGGGTACGCGCAGCTCTACCTCGAAACGGGTTACGCGCAGCCCGAGGCGGTGGAGCTCTATCGCACCACGGGGTGGCTCGCGGTGGCCGAGTATCCACCCGGAGCACACTCCTACCACCTCGCCAGCCGATTTATGAAAGCCCTCTAGGCGAAGCGTTCGTCCAGCCACTCCACCGTGAGCTCCTCGAGTGATACCAGTACCAGATCCGCGAGAGAGAACTCGGGGCGATAGAGGTCATCGGGCGTGGGAACGGCCACCACGGTCATCGTCCCGGACTTGGCCGCGAGCACGCCCGCCGCGGAGTCCTCGAACACCAGGCACTCATCGGGCGCGACGTCAAGCGACGCCGCCGCGCTCAAGAACACTCCGGGATGCGGTTTGCCGAAGGGTTCGTGTTCGGCCGAATGGATTGCCGCGAAGCGATCGAGCAGGCCAAAGTGCTGGAGGCAACGGATAATCAGTCCCATCGGCGTAGAGCTCGCCAGGGCCAACGGGCCGCGCCCGCCCGTGAGATCCAATGCGCGCATGGCCCCCGGCATGAGCACGCCTTCGCTTTCGACCAGTTCGCCCACGCGCTCCAGCAAAAGGTCGACAACCGCGTTCTCGCTCGGGTTCGCCCACGGGTACTGAGTGTTCCAGTACGTCACGACTTGATTGACATACATGCCCTTGGTCGAGCGACCCATGGCGTCGCTGAGCGGCACGCCGAGGGCGCCAAAGATCTCCACTTCGGCCTTGTGCCAGAGAATTTCGGAGTCCAACAACAGCCCGTCCATGTCGAAAAGTGTCGCGCGTAGGGTCACCGCTTCACCTTTACACACGCGACAGTACGGTGAATTAATGATCGTGCGTCGCGTCGAGTCGGGCGATATAGATCGCATCGTGCGCCGCGCGAGCGAGCGTCTCGCCCACGACGCGGCGCGCAACGATCTGGTTAACTCCACCTTCACTGAGGGCCACTTTGCCGACGCGCTGGCGCGCGCGGCTGACCAGACCTGGGTCGCCGAAGAAAACGGCACCATCGTGGGACATCTCTACGGGGCCCTCCTCGAAAGCCCTGAGTACGGCAAGGGTGCGTGGGTCGGACCCGACGGCGTGTCCTTCGACTCGCCCGACGTGCTCGACGCCCTCTACGCCGACGCGGGTTCGTCGTGGATCGCCAATGACGCCGTGGAACACTACGCCTGGGTCTTCGACGACCCCGCGGACACCTCGCCGTGGTACGAACTGGGATTCGCGCGCATGCACGCGCGCGGCGTGATCGCGCTCGGTGCGCCCCGCGCCGTCAACTGGCCACTCGGGTACACGGTCCGCCGCGGTGAACCCGACGACCTCGTCATCGCGCTCGAGCTCGATCACATCTTGGATGCCGCCCAACAGCGCGGTCCGAGTTCTCTCTCTTCGTCGAGCACGCATCACGACCCGAAGAGATGCTGGACACGCTGGACGACCCGGAGGTCCATCACTACCTCGTCGACTACGACGGGGAGTCGATCGCCCAGTGCATCACCTTTCCGCTCGACTCACGTCGGGGATCCTTCGGCGACTCTCTTCACGTCAGCGCGCTGGCGGTGCGACCCGATCACGAGCACAAGGGCATCGCCCAAGCGCTCATCCGTCGCGCGCTCAACGATGCCTTGGACGCCGGCTTTCGCTACGCCGAAGCGAACTGGCGCGTGACCAACCACCGTGCCGCGTACTTCTGGCGTCACTTCGGCTTCCGCGTCACCTACGTGCGGCTGCACCGCACGATCGGGGCGGGTTAGCCGAGGTCGGTCTCAATGGCGATCAGCAGCAGGGGATCCTCTGGCGTGACCTGCGGGGCAAAGCGCATCACCGATCCGTCGCGACCCACGAGAAACTTCTCGAAGTTCCACCTGACGTCGCCGGTGTACCCGTCAGCTTGGTCGGGCACCTTTTCCAATGCCGCATAGATCGGACTCTGGTCTTCGCCATTGACGTCAATCTTTTCGAAGAGCGGGAACGTGACCCCATACGCCGTCGAGCAGAACGTCTGGATCTGCTCAGCCGTTCCGGGTTCTTGACCCGCGAACTGGTTGCAGGGAAACCCGAGCACCGAAAAGCCTCGCTCCCCGTAGGTCTCTTGGAGCTTCTCGAGGCCCTCGTACTGCGGCGTGAGTCCGCACTTGGACGCAACGTTGACGATCAAGATCGTCTCGCCCTTGAACTTCTCGAGTGACGTTGGTTCGCCCGCGAGCGTGTGAATGGGGGTGTCGTAGATAGTCATGTCCTGACTTTAAACGTCCGTGCGCAAGCCCGGCCACGTAGGCTCGCGTCGTGCGGGCGCTCGCCATCTACAACAAATCACTCGTATTCAGTGACCGGCCCACCCCCGAACCCGGACCCTACGACGTCGTCGTTCGTGTGAAAGCCGCGGGCCTCAACGCGGCGGATCTCATGCAACGAGCGGGTTTCTATCCCGCGCCGCCTGGCTGGCCCGAAGATATTCCGGGCATGGAACTCGCCGGGGTGGTCGTGGCGGTGGGAGATCGGGTCGTCGAACCGCTAATGAATCGTCGCGTGTGCGCACTGGTCGGCGGTGGCGCACAAGCCGAACTCTGTGCGGTGCCGGCCGAGCACTTGTTGTTCGTGCCCGATCACGTCTCCTTCGACGAGGCGGGCGGCTTCGCCGAGGCCTTCGCGACCGCTCACGACGCACTCGTGACCCAGGGTCACGTGCAAAACGGCGAGCGCGTTCTCGTCTCGGGGGCGGCGGGCGGGGTGGGCGTGGCCGCGGTGCAGATCGCGCACGCGCTCGGGGCCATCGTGGTGGCCGTCACGAGAGACGACCAGTTCCACGGTCAGCTGCGCGCGCTAGGAGCCGAAGAGACGATCACCCTTGAGGACGTGACGTCGATCGACGGGGTCGACGTCGTGATCGAACTGATTGGCGCCGCTCACCTCTCGCGTGCCCTCGAGGTCGTCAACCCCTACGCGCGCATCGTCACGGTCGGTGTGGGTTCGGGTAGCCGTCTCGAGGTCAACCTGCTCCAAGTGATGCAACAGCGCCTCACGCTCACCGGCTCGACGATGCGATCACGCACGCGCGAACAAAAGGCCGACGTGACTCGCCGTGTCGCCGACACGTTGGTGCCGCGTTGGCGCGACGGCGAAATCGAGGTACCGCTCGCTAAGGTCTTCCCCCTCGAGGAGGCGAGCGAGGCCTACCAGTACTTCGCTCAGCCGGGCAAATTTGGCAAAGTCGTCCTTCGTCTCGGCGACGAGACGGACTAAGCCGACCTCTCCCTAGAGCACTTCCTGGAGTGGCGTGTAGTTCAGGTCCAACGCCTCGGCGACCGGCCCGTAGGTCACCTTGCCGTTGACCACGTTCACGCCTTCAGCGAGTGCGGCGTCGGCGAGAACCGCTTCGCGCCAGCCGTGTCGGGCCAGTTCCATCACGTAGGGCAGCGTCGCGTTCGACAGCGCTCGCGTCGAGGTCGCGGGCACCGCACCGGGCATGTTGGCCACGCAGTAAAAGATCGAGCCGTTGACCACGAAGGTCGGGTTGGAGTGAGTCGTGGGCCGCGTGGCTTCGAAGCAGCCACCCTGGTCCACCGAGATGTCGACAAGAACCGAACCTTCGCGCATTCGCGAGACCAGTTCGTTGCTCACCAGTTTGGGGGCCCGTGCGCCAACAACGAGGACCGCGCCGATCACGATGTCGGCCCAAATGCACGACTCTTCGATGGCCAATGTGGACGACGCGATCGTCTCGACGCGGCCATCAAAGTGAATGTCGACTTGACGGAGGCGCTCGAGGTTACGGTCCAGGATCTTCACGTTGGCGTGCAGTCCCGCTGCCATGGTGGCCGCGGCCAGTCCGGACACGCCCGCCCCGATCACCGTGACGTTGGCTGGGGCAACACCGGGTACGCCCGAAATCAGCGTGCCGTGTCCCCCGCCGGGCCGCATGAGGTGGTGCGCACCCATGAGGGTGGCCATGCGACCCGCGACCTCGCTCATCGGGGTCAGCAAGGGCAAGGAGTTGTCTGCCAGTCGCACGGTCTCGTAGGCGATCGCTACGTTGCCCGCACGAACAAGGGCGTCCGTGCACTCGCGCGAGGCGGCCAGATGCAGGTACGTGAAGAGAACCTGATCCTTCTTAGCGGCCAGTCGCGCGTACTCCGCATCGATCGGCTCTTTGACCTTGAGCAACAAGTCGCTCTCGCCCCAGACGTCGTCGGCGCTCTCCACCATGGTCGCGCCGTTGGCCACGTAGTCGTTGTCGCTGATCGACGACCCTGCGCCGGCGCCCCGCTCGACCAGCACCCGATGTCCGGCTCCGCTCAACTCCCTCGCGCCCGCAGGGGTCAGTGCGACACGGTTCTCGTCGGTCTTGATTTCTGTGACTACGCCAATGATCATCGTTGATCTCCTTCGTGGGCCGGCACCACGCTAACAACCCGGCGTTCACTTATCACCAGGACTAAAATTCGATGTTGTGCATCACGTGCTTGATGCGCGTGTAGTCCTCAAAGCCATATACCGAGAGGTCCTTGCCGTAGCCGGACTTCTTGAAACCGCCGTGGGGCATCTCGGCGACGAGGGGGATGTGGGTGTTGATCCACACGCAGCCAAAGTCGAGGTCGCGCGCGAAGCGCATAGCCCGACCGTGGTCTCGCGTCCACACCGAGGACGCGAGACCGTAGTCCACACCGTTCGCCCACTCGAGGGCCTGGGCTTCGTCGCTGAACTGCTGAACGGTTATGACCGGTCCGAAGATCTCGTTCTGGATCATCTCGTCGTCCTGGACGAGGTCGGCCACGACCGTGGGCTGGATGAAAAAGCCGTCGCGATCCAAGGTTGAGCCACCTGCGGCCACGCGAGCGTGACCCGGCGTGCGCGAGAGAAATCCCTGAACCCGCTCATACTGCGAACGGTTGTTGACCGGACCGAAAAGCGCGTCATCGTTGTCGGGCGCGCCCACCACTGTGTTGTTGGCCTGCTCGACCAAAGCGTCAACGAAGTCGCCGTACACACCCGAGCCAGCCAACACGCGGGTGGCGGCGGTGCAGTCCTGGCCCGCGTTGAAGTAGCCCGCGATCGCGATCGCCTCGGCGGCACTGGCTAGGTCCACGTCATCAAAGACCACGATGGGGGCCTTGCCGCCGAGCTCGAGGTGTACGCGCTTGAGGTCCTTCGCCGCCGAGCCGGCGACTTCGGTGCCCGCGCGCACCGAGCCGGTGATCGAAATCATGGCGGGTGTGGGGTGTTCGACGAGCGCGCGACCGGTGTCCCGGTCACCACAGACCACGTTAAAAACGCCCTCGGGCAGGACCTGAGCCATGAGTTCAGCCATGAAGACCGTTGAGGCCGGCGTCGAGTCTCCGGGCTTTAGGACCATCGTGTTGCCCGCGGCGATTGCTGGCGCCCACTTCCACACCGCCATCATCATCGGGTAGTTCCACGGGGTCACCGCGCCGCACACGCCCACCGGTTCGCGGCGCACGTAGCTGGTCATGCCCTCCATGTACTCACTCGCCGCGCGGCCCTCCAAGAGGCGCGCCGCGCCGGCGAAGAAACGAATCTGGTCGATCATTGGGGGGATCTCTTCGGACATCGTCAGCGAGATGATCTTGCCGGTGTTCTCGGACTCAATTGCGACGAGTTTCTCGGCGTTGGCTTCGAAGAGGTCGGCAATCTTGAGCAGAGCGAGCGAGCGCTGCGAGGGCGTCGTGCGCTTCCACGACGCGAAGGCCTTCTTCGCCGCGTCAAAGGCTGCGTCCACGTCGGCCGCGTTCGAGACAGGCATCTCGAGGTAGGCCTGACCCGTCGAGGGATTGGTTAGGTCCACGTACTGACCGCTCTGGGGAGCAACGGACTCTCCCCCAATGAAGTTGGCTAGACGCGCCATTTTCCCCTCCTCGACGAAGCTGCTTCGTTGCAGCGCTCTTGTTCACTCTGCCAGAAAAGACAAGGGTTTCGCAACCGGATGGAGAAGGATTGAGTCACTTCTTAGAAAAAACTCGCCTCATTTCGTCGCCAGATCTGCTTATACTGTCAAAAACCGCAGCATGGAGCCACTTGGCTACTAGCTAAGGAACAACCAATGTCAGCAACCAAAGCGCAACGAGAGAGTGACGAGCGAGTCAACAACTCCGCGCCGGGGGTTCTCGACTCACTCGATCGAAAGATCATCACGCGACTCCAGCGAGACGGACGACGCGCTTATGGAGCGATCGCCGAGGAGATCGGACTCTCCGAAGCGGCCGTGCGCCGACGCGTACAACGCCTGAAGGACTCGGGCGTCATGCAGATCGTGGCGATCACCGATCCTCTGCAACTCGGCTACGGCCGTGAAGCGTTGGTCGGTATTCGCGTACACGGCGACGTGCGTTTGGTGGCCGACAAGGTCGCGGCAATCGACGAGGCCAACTACGTCGTGATGACCGCGGGCAGTTTCGACATCATCGCTGAGGTGATTGCCGAAGATGACAACGACTTGGTGCACCTGTTGAACGACGCGATTCGTTCGATTCCCGGTGTCACCGAAGTTGAGACATTTTTGTATTTGAAGTTGGCCAAGCAGACCTACGCCTGGGGGGAAAAGTGACACTCAACGAGACGATCACGGACGGCATTACCGTGACGAACGAAAGACAACCGAGCCATCAGTACTCGGAACGCGCGCGGCGCAACCTGTGGTTGCAGATGTCGCGCATGGGCGCCTACGACCACGACAAGGAGATTCCGATCTTCGTGCGCGGCGAAGGCACGCGGGTCTACGACGCCAACGGCACCGAGTACTTCGACGGCCTCTCGGGTCTCTTTACCAACGCGCTCGGCTATGGCCGTACGGAGCTGGGGGAGGCGGCAGCCGCCCAAATGAACGAACTGGGCTTCTTTCCCTTGTGGACCTACGCCCACCCGCGCGCCATCGAACTCGCGGAGCGACTCGCGTCGCTCGCGCCCGGTGACCTCAACCGCGTGTTTTTCACCTCCGGTGGGGCCGAGGCGAACGAGAGTGCCTGGAAACTCGCGCGCAACTATCACAGGATGCGCGGCGACATCGACCGCTACAAAGTCATCAGCCGCGAGATCGCGTATCACGGCACGACCCTGGGCGCGTTAACGATCACGTCCCTGGAGCCCTATCGCACCCCCTTCGAACCCCTCGTACCGGGCGCGATCAAGGTGCCCGCCACCAACTTCTATCGCGCCGAGCGTCACGGTGACGATCCCATTGCCTTTGGTCTGTGGCAGGCGCGACAGATCGAAGAGGCGATTCTGCGCGAAGGTCCCGAGACGGTGGCCGCGATCTTCTTGGAGCCGGTCCAGAACGCGGGTGGCTGCTTCACGCCCCCGCCCGGGTACTGGCAGGAGGTACGAGAGATCTGCGATCGCTACGGCGTGTTGCTCGTCTCGGACGATGTCATCTGCGGCTTCGGACGTCTGGGCAGCTGGTTCGGAGGCATCAAGTACGACTACGTCCCGGACATCATCACGTGTGCCAAGGGCATTACCGCGGGATACGCCCCGCTCGGGGCGATGATCGTCTCGGACCGCATTGCCGAGCCCTTCATGGAGGGCGACGCCGCCTTCCTGCACGGCTTCACGTGGTCGGGTCACCCAGTGTCGTGTGCGGTGTCCCTCAAGGTCCTCGACATCATCGAGGCAGAGGGGATCATGGAGAACGTCGCCAAGAACGAGTCCTACTTCCACGACGGCTTGGACACGCTGCGCGATATTCCCATCGTGGGCGACGTGCGCGGCGCGGGATATTTCTGGGGCATCGAACTGGTCAAGGATCAAGGGACCAAGGAGACCTGGGCCGGCGATGACGCCGAGAGGCTCCTGCGCGGTTTTGTCTCGCCCGAGATGTTCCGACGCGGGCTGATCTGTCGCTCAGACGACCGAGGCGACCCGGTCGTGCAACTCGCCCCGCCGCTGATCTCCACGCGCGACGACATCGACTTCATGGTGGGCGTCCTGCACGACGTCTTCAGCGAGGCGGCCAGGCGCGGCATCTAGTGCGACCGCCACATTCGCTGTGGTGGGACGGGCTACCTCATCCGCTCAGCCCGCGGCCCTCGCTCACGACGCACCTTGATGTTGACGTCGCCATCGTCGGTGGCGGTTTCACCGGACTATGGACCGCGCGGGAACTGAAGCGGCGCGATGGCGCTCTGCGAATCGCCGTACTGGAACAGTCGGTGTGCGGCTTTGGCGCGTCAGGTCGCAACGGCGGCTGGGCGTCGTCGTTCTATCCCCTGGGCGATGACTCACTCGTCGCGCGCCACGGCATCGATCAGTTTCGACACCTGCGCACCGTTCTTCAAGACGGGGTGAGCGCGTTTGGCGCGGCCATCAATGAAGACGGGATCGCCGCGGACTTCGTCCAAGGCGGCACCCTGGACTTCGCGCGCAGCGAGCCACAGGTCCAGCGACTGCAACACCACGTCGAGACCGCGCGCGATCTGGGCTACTCGGTGAATGACCTGCGCTGGCTCGACCATGGTGAGGCCAACGAACGCGCCCGGGTGACCGGGTCGCTCGGTGCCACATACTCGCCCCACTGCGCGCGGGTTCATCCGGCGCGTCTCGTGCGCGGTCTCGCCGACGTGAACGAGCGACTGGGCGTTCGCATCTTTGAGAACTCGAAGGTGACCAAGATCTTGGCCGGCACGTCCCACTCTGAGCCCCAGGTCGTTACCGCCGAAGGCAGCGTGCACGCGCGCTACGTCGTGCGAGCCACCGAGGGTTTCACGCCGGAGCTGCCGCGTGCGAGGCGCCGCGTCGCGCCGCTCTATTCGCTCATGATCGCCACCGAACCCCAGAGCGAGGTCTTCTGGGCCGATGTTGGCTTGTCCCACTACGAAACCTTCGCCGACGCCCGGCACCTCATCATCTACGGGCAGCGCACGAGCGACAATCGCTTTGCCTTCGGAGGTCGAGGAGCGTCGTATCACTTCGGTTCGACCGTCGAGCCACGATTTGATCAGAACCCCAAGGTCTTCTCCTTCCTCGAAGCGACATTGCGCGAACTCTTTCCCGCGTTGGAAGGATCGATCACCCACCGGTGGGGCGGGCCGCTCGCGATGGCCCGGGACCAGTCGCCGTCGGTGATCGTGGACTACGAAAGCGGTCTCGCGAGTGCGGGCGGCTATACGGGAGACGGGGTGGTTTTGACGCGCATCGCGGCCATTGCTCTGGCCGACCTGATGGTCGCTCCGGACGTCGAGACGGAGTTCACGACGCTTCCCTTCGTCCAGCATCGCGGCCCGAACTGGGAGTTCGAACCACTGCGCTGGCTCGGGATCAACGCGGCCCTCGCGGCCGCGATTGGAGCCGATCGCGCGGAGTCCAAAGGCAAGAGCAACAGTCGCGCCGCTCGTCTCCTCGGGCGACTCATGAACTAACTCAGTGCAGGATGTTGATGGCTTCGCCGGCCACGATGGCGATCGTGATAAATGAGATCAAAGCCTCGGCCGCGAAGATACCCTTCATTGAGGCGGTCAGGGGCATGGCGTCGGCCGGGGCAAAACTCGTGCCGTTGGCAAAGGACGTGTAGAGGTAGTCGTAGTAGCGCGGATGCCATGGCGGATCCGTCTGTTGCACCGTCATCTGAGGAAACTGCAGATCGGGAGGTCGCGCGTCCGCACCGGCCCGAAAGTGCGGACCGCCTCGGTCCAGCTCCCAGAACCAGAGCCCAAAGACGATGACGTTCGTCGTCCAGATGGACGCGGCCGAGTACAAGAGACCCAGCGCATCGATGTTGTGCGTCGAATAAAAGACGTGTCGGATCAGTAACACGACCGAGACGATGTTGGCCAGCGTCACCACCGCCACCATCGAGATCGCCAACCTGCGAATCCACTTGAAGTCCCGGGGATGACGCCTCCGGCGAATAGTGAGTGGAATGAGCAGCAGCACGATCATGCCTGGCAACAGCCACTTCGGCCCAATCACCAAGCGATTCGTCAACAGCACGTAAAGCCCCGCGCAGACCAGTACCGAGAGGTCCGCGGGCCAGCGGGGTTCAATCGGGATCTCTGGCATGTGAACTAACTGATCGACGTTTGGCCGAGTGAGCGAAGCGCACTGGGAATGAGGAGCGAGTTGAAGTTCACTTCATCCAGGATGCTGGACAGTCCGCCCGTGGAGAGCGACTGTGAGTTCGCCATCGTAGGAACGCTGATGTGAGCGGGTTTGTTGTACGAGAGGACCGTCGCGGTGATCGTGGTCGATAGGTGACGCGCGTGCTCCACGAGCGTGCTCGCCGTGACTTCGCCTTGGCTGCCCACCGTGATGGACCAGCGAACCGACCCCAGCACCGAGTAGGCGCTGGTCGGTGCGAAGACGCTCGAAAGGGGTACGTTGTCGCGCGAGAACACGTAGGTCGTGTCGTACCCGCTGGTGGTTACCGTCTTGTGGAAACCGGTGATGAGATCGATGTCGGGTTTGGTGAACTCGAGGGAGAAGCCAAAGAGAGGGGGCGTCGTGACCGACGCCTTGAACCACGGGCCATTCTGGACGTCGGCGGATCGCGCGAAGAGTTCATCATCCGCAAAGACCAGATCGACCGACGCGGTAGTGATGACGAGGGGCACGCGCGCCACGGCGGCGATCCGATTGGTCTTGAAGTTCACGTTCACCGTTGCATCGACCGTCACGTCCGAGCCGGTCGAGACGGTGACGGCGAGTTGGGCCGAGGTGGGCGGATAGCCGTTTAAGACCAAGGAGTCCTTCGCCAAGTCGCCGGGATTCGAGTCGGTCGCCGCGAGCACCACGCCGGTGACGGTCAGTCCCAGAGCGACCACCGCCAGCGCGAAAGCCATCACGCGCGTCTTGAGCATTCGTTCTACCCTACTGTTTCGATTTTCTCCCGAAAGGGGCTAGTCGAGCGGCTCATTCAAGAGATCGACGAACAGTTCGTGCGCGATGTTGCGCCCGCTCACGACGAAGCCAATGCGCGAGGTTGCATCTCCCACCAGGTCGGTCGCGATGGCCGCGTAGGGCGCGGCGGCCGACCCTTCAATCACCAGTCCCGACGTCTCGGCAACTTCGCGA
Organism: uncultured Acidimicrobiaceae bacterium; assembly: GCA_963839255.1. Lineage (GTDB taxonomy): Bacteria > Actinomycetota > Acidimicrobiia > Acidimicrobiales > RAAP-2 > RAAP-2. The sequence continues at coordinate 358,923 of CAWIUH010000004.1, read as the reverse complement.
ACACCCTGACGAATCTGAGCCTCGGGGACGAGGACGAGCTCCACGCCCGACTTGGCGATGAGTTCATTCGTCACCGCTCCATCGTCGCCACCACCGGCCAGGCCGTCCGCGATGGTGGATCCGTGCACCACCTCGGCCATCGTCGCCCCGCGCAGTACGTGATAGAGGGCCGCGCTCACCTCGGGCTGCACGCCCGTGACGCGAATGTCGCTGCGACCGTGGGCGTCGCGCGAGAGAAGCGTGCCCGAGATGAGTCCGCCGCCGCCCACGGGAATCACGATGTGCTCGAGTTCCGGCGCCTGAGCGAGCACCTCGTCAAAGACGGTGGACTGACCAGCGATGACGTCGCTGTCGTTGAAGGGAGAGATGAAGCGTATCGAGCGCTCATCGGCCAACTCCAAGGCGTGCGCTTGGGCCTCGTCGTAGGAGGAACCGAACTGGATGAGTTCGATGTCGAACGTCGAGAGCTTCTTCACCTTGGCCGCCGACGCATTCGCGGGCACCACGACGGTAGCGGGCACCTTGAGCAAGGTCGCCGCGTAGGCGACGCCCAATCCGTGATTGCCAGCCGACGCGGTAATCACGGCCCCGTGAGGATCGTCGCGGTGCGCCGCGTCCACCGCCGCCAGGGCGCCGCGGGCTTTGAAGCTGCCCGTGACCTGAAGGCTCTCGAGTTTGGCGAACACGGGACGACCGCGAAGCGAGATCGTGATTGTCGGCGTGGGTGAGAGATACCGACCGACGACCTCGCGCGCGTGGGCGAGTTGCTCGTTCGTGGGGGGCAATACATGACGAACCATCACGAAGAACACTAGTTCCGCTCCCCTTGCGCCATTCCTACCGGCAGGTAAGGTCTGCGGGTGCATAGCGTCATTGGCGCAGTTGGCGTCGCGATCATTGCCTTCGTCGCGATGACGTCTGACGGACTCTTTAGTTTCGCGGGACAGCTTGCCCTCACCAGCGAGTCACGCATCCGTCGCGTGTGTTTCGCGCACGCGTCAGCGATGGTTGTCTTGCTTGGTGTCAGCGCGGCCATCGCCGCGTTCCTCTCTCCCATCTCGGTGCGATGGGTCGGCGTCGCGGCACTCGCGCTCTTCGGTCTCGCTCTTCACGCTGCGCAACAACGTGGCGCGGCGCGAGAGCAGTTCGCCCGCGGCGTTCTCACGACATTCACCATGACCCTCGTGCACGGCGCCGCTGTATTGGTCACGTGGGCCGCGCTATTGCGTGCGAACGGGGTTGCCCGCGGGGCCGCCATGGCCATTGCGTTCTGTCTCCTCGAGGCTTCATTCATTGTTCTCGCGCAAGCCGTGCGGCGTCGAGCCCGCCTCATTGCATGGGGGCGCGGTCACGCGAACGTTCTCGTTTCAATCGCGGACCTGGTCCTCGGTGTCCTCGTTCTGTGGGACTGCCACACGTTCTGATCGCACCTCGCGTTAGTAGCGTGGACGTCGTGGCCCGAAGCACTCCTCAGACAACTTTGCGCCGCCTGACTGTCATCGTGGCCATCCAGTGGATGGGCGCCACCTTGGGTCTTCCCCTTCTTCCCCTGTTCTTGGAGCGCCGGCACGGCACCCCGAGCGAGGTGGGACTCGTCATGGCCGCGTTCTTCGTCGCGGGCATCGCCACTCAGTTCGGATTCGGGCATCTCGCTGACAAGTTCGGACGTCGACTCCTCCTTGTCGCCAGCTTGGTGGTCTATGGACTGGCCAGCGTCACGTTTCTTCTCCACGTGGGTGCTCCGTGGTTTGCTCTCACACGCGCGGTGCAGGGCGCATCGGCGGGGGCCATCGAGGTCACGTCCCTGTCGGCGGTCGCCTCGCTCTTTCCCCAAGAGCGACGGGGTCGCGCGATCTCTCAGATACTGGCCGCCCAGTTGTTAGGACTGGCGCTCGGACCCGTGGCGGGTGCCGTCGCCACAGTGAGCGATCTCGGCTGGGCGTTCTTTGCGGCCGGCGTCGCGAGCATCATCGCCGCTGGCGTGGCGCTGCGCACCGACCTCGGTGATCGCGAGTACGACCCCACACCTCTACCCAAACTGCAGTGGTCCTCGCAACTGACGGGCGCGCTATTCGCGGCCAGTGCCTCGGGCCTGGCGGTGGGCGTCTACGAAGCCTGCTGGAGCCTGTTACTGCGTTCGCACCACGCCAGCACCCTGCAGATTCGCCTGAGTTGGACGTTCTTTGCGCTGCCCTGGGTACTACTCTCGCGCCTCGGCGGATGGCTGGCCGACCACACCAATCGCCGAATCGCCGCCCTCTTCGGCCTTCTCAATGGCGCATTCTTCCTGGCGCTCTACCCCCACATCCACAACAACGACGTCATCTTGGGCTTGGGCTCCCTCGAGTCCATCGGCGCATCGTTGTCACTCCCCGCGATCTCATCTCTGATGAGCCAGGGAGCTGCGGACCGGGAACTCTCCCGACGTCAGGGTCTCTTCACCATGTCGAACACGGCGGCTCTCGCGCTGGCGGCCGGAGTGTCGGGTTTTCTCTTCGCGGTCAATCCTGCGATGCCGTTTACGGTGTTGGCCATTATCTCGGCAGTCATGGCCCTCACCACCCTGTACTGGTGGCGTCACGTGCAGGGCCGCGTGACCAGTTCTCCGACACCGCAATCGGGCGGGGCTCTCCCCGCCCGATCACCGAAGATCTAAGGCCCGTCTTACTTGGAGAGCCAGATCTGGTCCCAGCGCGCCGATCCGCCGTCGGGGCTGAGACAGCGCGTGGTGCCGTCGGCCGCCGTGCCGTACGCCCAGTTCTGCACATAGCTCTTAGCGGCCCAGGCGTTGATCAGCTGATCCAGCCACAGGTACGGGATGTCCTTGGCGAACTGGTCGTTCACCGTTCGCCATCCGCGAACCTCAGCTGCCGACCCCGACGGAGAGCCGAGCGCCGACAGCATCGAGTCTTCGACCACCGGGTCGCCCTGGTGGGCGAAGTTGACCGCACCGGCAATGTTCGTACCCGCGGGCAGAGCCGTAAGTCCAAGGCCGCCGTCTGCGGGCGACGCCGTCGCCGACAGCGAGAGGAACCACACATAGTTGAGTGACGGGTCGACACCGCCGAACTGATTCCACTGCGCGCAGTCGTACTCGCCGGCAATTACGTTCGCAATGAGCGCGCTCTGAACGAGTGGCCGCGGCGTCGTAGTGATGCCGATGGCGCCCAACTGCGAATCGAAGAACGAGTACGCCTGCTGGGACGAGGCGTTGTCCTGGAGGATGTCGATGACAAAGCCCACACTGGTGAGGTTGTTCGCCGTCTTATAAGCGTCTACCAGGGCCTTGGCCTTGGTCGGGTTGTAGGCCGGATAGTTCGGACTCGTGTAGAACGGCGAGGACTTGCGATACAGCCCGTCCGCCACCGATCCGACGCCGCCGTCGATGACCTTGAAGTAGGTGGGCCGGTTAATGGCCATCGCGCACGCCTGGCGGATCGAGATGTCATTGAGCACCGGCTTGAGGGAGGTGTCCCACTGCAAGGTTGACGGGTTCACTGCACCCAGTGTGCCCAACCAGTCAGCGTCCTGCACCGCGGTCGGTACGGGCATACCCTTGGCAATGTAGTCGGGATAGGCCCCCGGTACTCCTGGAATTTCTCCGTACCACGCCAGGAACTGATTCAACGTGCCGGTCGTGTTGACGATCAGGCAGTTAATCGGCGGGTCGAGTGGCTCGGTCTCGCTCGTGATCACCGAGACCCCCGACATCTTCTTCAACTGCTTAATCTGAGGGCCGTTTTCCTGGAGGATGATGTCCACGGATCCCGACTGTAGGGCTTCGTTGCGCGAGGAGGGGTCAACGATGGTCTTGAAATTGATGCCGTCCAGGTACGGAAGGCGACGGCCGGCAGCGTCTTTCCGCCAGTACTTGGGGTTCTTGGTGAACTGGGACTCAACTCCAACCGACCATGACTTGAACTTGAAAGGTCCAGTTCCAATGGGGTGACCGCTGTAGTTGTTGCCAAGCGCCGACGGCGCCGCCATATAGGCGATTTGCTGCTCGGACAACGTTATTGGGAATGCGGCAAATGGGACCACCATCTCGTATTCGACGGTGAATGAATTGACCTCCTTTACGTCAGCGATGATCGGTTGAATAGCGGTGCCAACTGTGGCGTTTGCCGCAGCAGCCTGGTAGTTCGCAACAACGACCGAAGCATCAAAATTCGTTCCATCGTGAAACTGGACGCCACGTCGTAGCGCAATCGTCCAAACCGTGTAAGTCGAATTGGGCTTGGCCGAGAGGGCCAGCATTGGCAGGACGGTCTTACCATCCGCCGCCATCACAAATAATGGGTCGTAGAGCGCATTGGCCACGCAGAAGCCCGAGTCGTCCAATTTACCCGATGAACCATTAAAAATGTGGTAGTTGGGCACGTCCGACAACAGCCCCACGTTGAGAATTCCGCCTATCTTCGGCTTGCCCTTGGCTACCCCGGTCGCGGCACCCGCGACGCCTTCGAGCATGCCATCGACGACCGTACCGGCCATCGCGACGCCGCCGACGGTAACCGCGGAGTGAGTGAGAAACGAACGACGATCGATCGTTGACGACATCTTTCCTGCTTTCCCCCGAAGAACCCCCCATTGGGTTTCTCCACTGGGCGAAAACTTAGCAAGAGTTTGATTACTTGCCAGTACAGTTGGCGAACTTTGTGAGAGCGAGTTCAGCAACCTCACGAGGTGTTTTTCAGGACCCAGGCGGAAGGGAGGAGCCGCCTGGGTCCTGAAAAATCAGTCGGGACGAGTGACCGTCTCCCCCGAAGGAGGGACCCCGTCCCGGGTCGGGGTGTTGTGACTTTGAAAGTGCGTACCAGGCAGAGCTTGCACTCGTTCTTTCTCATCGAGCAACGCCATCAATTGTGGCGGGTGAGTCTGAGGCCGCCATTGAAACAAGGTAAGGATCGCCTAAATCGTGATTTGTTTCGTGGGTGAGAAATCGTTAAGGAAAAGTCGTCACGAAGATTTCACATCGGGCATACTGGCTGCGACAACGAGCGGGTGTCGGGCGTTCACGAGCCAACCAACGAGGGGACCAGAGTGGCTACAACATTGGACGCGCACGGCCAAGCGAGCGCCGACGACGCCTTTCGCATCGAAGCACACGGCATTGACTACGTGCCACTCGACGAGCGTTGGGCGACGCCCCGCCACGTCGGAGGCATGTGGGCCGGGGCCAGCGTGCAGGTCGAGTACTTCATCTACGGGGCGATTCTCATGTCGTTTGGCTTCAACTTCGCCCAGGCGCTCTTTCTCATCATTGTGGGCAACGTGTCGTACTTCCTGCTCGGACTGGCCAGTCTGCAGGCCCCCCAGGCGGGCACGACCGTCTTTGCTATAAATCGCGCCAGTTATGGCACCAACGGCAGTCGGATCATCTCCTTCTTTAACTGGGTCACCCAGATCGGTTTCGAGGTAGAAGGGCTCATCCTCATCGTGGGTGCGGGCCTGGTGCTTACCCTCAAGTCCGGCTTTGCCCCGGGAGATGCGTCCAAGGTGATCTTCGTGGTCGTCGCCATCGTGATCCAGGCGATCATGCCCGTACTCGGACACGCTTCCATCGTCAAGACCCTGCGTATGCTCGCCCTCCCGTTCGTCGTCATCTTCGCCATTCTGCTCATCTACTCGATCACCCACGCGACCACCCACGGCGTCGCCCACGGCGCCGACTGGCAGACCATGATGGAAGGCCTCGCCTTTGTCATCACGCTGTCGGGGCTCGGCTGGACCGAGTGCGGCAACGACTACACCCGCTACTGCGCGCCGGACTCCTCGAAGAAGGCGATCGTCGGCTGGGTCTTTCTCGGCACCGCGGTCCCCGAGATCCTGGTGATGACCCTGGGTGCAGTGGTGGGCACGTTCCTGCCCGGCATCGGAGGCTCGAACCACGGGTACGGGTCGCTCTATCCCTTCGCCCACACGAGTGACCTACCCTCGTGGCTCGTCACGGTCTTCTTGATCTTTGCGATCGTCCAGCTCTTTTGCATCAACTCCCTGGACATGTACTCCTCGGGCGTCACCCTGCAGGCAATGGGTCTTAAGGTCAAGCGCTACCAGGCGGTCCTGGTCGACTGCGCGGTGGCATTCCTCGTTACCCTGTACGCCGTCTTTAACTCGTCGTTCACCACGTACCTCGGCGACTTCGTGGACGTCGTGATCGTCTGGATCGCTCCGTGGTTCGCTATCTTCATGGTCGACTGGGTGCTGCGTCGCTTCCGTTACGTGCCCGCCGAACTCCAGCGCACCGATAAGGGCAGCCTCTACTACCGCAACGGCGGGTACTTCTGGCCCGCGATCATCGCCCAAGTCGTGGGCATGTACGCCGCCTTTTCTGCTCTGTCGCCCACGTTCTCGGTGCCCCACTGGCTGAACCCGATCACCTGGGCGACGCGCGACAGCTACGGATACGGCGCGGACTTCTCTATCTTCATGGGCGTCGCCGTGGGCGGGCTGCTCTACTGGGTGCTCGCCGCACGCGCCGTGCGCGCCCAGGCCGATCGCCAGGACGAAATCCTGGCGATGTCGTCGAGCGAGTAACTAGCCGTTCCAGTCCTCAACGAGTCCGCCGGACCCGTCGGGACGAAAGACGGGAATAGATCCGAGCGCGCGCACCATCTGGGCGTCTTCGCCCAACGCGTCACGCCACAGTCCCGCTTCGGTGACGAGGGTCCCGATCACCACGACGTCGGCCCCAACTCCGCGCAGCAGTCTGAGTGTGGCCCCCGTGGAGGCGCCAGTGGAGATCACGTCGTCGACGATGGCGACACGTTTTCCTTGCACGTCGCCGATCCGGGCGCGATCGAACAGCAAGCGCTGTTCGGCGTCGGTGGTGATCGAACGCACCGGCTCGCTGATCGCGTCGGCCAGGTGGATCTTGGGCGTCTTGTGCAGCACCACGTAGCGATCCAGACCCAGGTGTCGCGTGACTTCAACCGCGAGCGGGATGCCCATCGTAGCGACGGTCGCCACAATGTCGACCTCGTAGGGCTCGAGGACCTCCGCCAGTTCCTTGCCGGCACGCTCCAGGAACGTCACGCCAATGTCGACCGTAATAAGAAGGGCGAGGGCGAGATTGTCGTTGAGCGAGACGATCGGCAGCTCCAGTTGCTGGGAACCAATGTCGACGACGTACGTGCCTCTATTCACCGCAGGGAGCATACTTATCTCCATGACCGAGCCCCACGCACCGCTTGATCGATCCCTCGCACGCGAGATGTTGACAACGGCCCTCGCCGAAGCCCAGATCGGTCTCGCCGAGGGCGGCATTCCCATCGGCGCGGCGTTGTTTCGACGCGACGGCACGCTGTTGGGCGCGGGGCATAATCGCCGCGTCCAGGAAGATGACGCGTCGGTGCACGCCGAAACCGACGCCTTTCGCCGCGCTGGTCGCCGGCGCGACTACCCCGAGTGCGTCATGGTCACGACTCTCTCACCGTGTTGGTACTGCTCGGGTCTGGTGCGTCAGTTCAACATCGGCGCCGTTGTCATTGGCGAGGACCAGAACTTCCACGGCGGGCACGACTGGCTCGAGGACCTCGGCGTGGAGATCATTGTTCTCGATGACCCGGAGTGCACCGCGTTGCTCGGCGCTTTCATCTCCGAGCACCCCGAACTCTGGAACGAAGACATCGGCCTCTGATCAACGCTCACAGCACCAGGATCTCGCCGCGAGGTGTCGCGGGGATCGTCGTCGTCACTCTTGCAATCGGGTGGGCTGTCGTTGTGGTGATCGGAATGAATCGCTATCACATCAATGAGCCAGGCGGTGTCCGGTCGATCACGACCAACGCGCACACGTACTACGGGAACCCGCCCAGCCTGACGCTGCGCGAACGCGACCCCGTGTCCTGTGCGATCATTACCGTCGCTCTCGGTCTCGGCCTTCTCACAGCCGTGGTCGATCTGGTCGTTCGGAAACTCAAGAGTGTGAGTGGCGTGGGGCTGGGTGCGATCATCGCGGGCATCGCATTGATTGTGTTTTCGCTACTCGGACTACTTCTCGGCCTCGCCTCGGTCGGTGTCGACGGCGCGCTGCTGGTGCTGGCGGGACTACTCCTTCGCCGTGACGCTCAGCGCGCGGGCGGGCCAAAGAGTCGATCGCCCGCGTCGCCGAGACCCGGCGTGATGTAACCCACGTCATTGAGTTCGGCGTCCAGGGCGGCGGCCACGATCCGCACGTCGGGGTGACGGCTCACGACAAAGTCGACGCCCGGCTGGGCTGCGATGAGACAGAGCACCGTCGTGGCGTCGGCCCCACGCTCGCCCAACATCTCGAGGACGCGATCGAGCGAGCCACCCGTCGCCAGCATGGGATCGCAGATCACCACGTGCACGCCGATCAAACTGTCAGGTAAGCCGTCGAGGTAAACGTCGGGTTGCAAGGTGTGCTCGTTGCGCCGCAAGCCCACGAGGCACACTCGGTGCAGCGGCAGGACCTCCTGGACCGCCGGGCTCATGCCCAACCCCGCGCGCAATATCGGCACGATCAGGTACTCGGTGTCGATGCGTTGGGCCGGTGCCCCCTTTATCACCGGGGTATCGACCGTCGTGTCGGCCAGCGGCGTGTCACGAAAGGCCTCGTAGGCGACAAATCGCGAGATCTCGCCTGCGAGTCGCAGAAAGTCGGCGTTTGAGGTCCGCACATCGCGCAGTTGGCGAATCTTGTCCGCGACGATGGGATGATCAACGACAAAGAGAGAATCCACGCGCTCAGACTAGATCGTGGGCCCCTACAGCGCTCTGGGCGATCCGCCCAACGACGCGGCAAGAATCTCTCCCACTCTGGTCGCGTCGGCGTCGCGCATCTCTCTGGGCACGGGAGCCAAGAGGTCATCCCAAATCGCGAGGCACGTGCCGCGCAGCTGTACGAAACCCTCGGGTCGAGCGAAAAAGAGGATATGCAAATGCGCTCCCCCGTCTCCCCATCGCGAGACGTGCGCGCGCGCAATGTGCTCGAGCGACTCGATCGCTCGAGCCGTTTGGATCACGATGAGTCCGAGCTGCGCCGCCAGCTCGGCGGGAAGGTCCGTGACGTCGAAATGCTCCTTGGGCATCAGTACCAATACCAGCGGCGCACCCGAAGGTTTGGGAAGTACTTCCAGGCGCCACGTGTCGTCCTGCCAGATGACGTGGTCGTCGCCCTTACGACAGTTCCCACAGGTCGCAGGTTCCTCACCGTTTCGCGCAGGCTCCGGGAGGTCGGGCGCGTGCAGAGGCGCGACACGAAGGCCGTCCTGCTCAAAAGGAAAGATGTCCCAACGCGTTATCCCGGAGTGTCCGGCGCGCCCATCCCCGTCCGCCGTTGTCAGAGCGTTGTCGAAGAATTCGTCCGGCGTGAGCGGCATCGAGGCATGGTATCGCCACGGCCGTTCGGCGCTCTCGGTCGCCGATTAGGTTGTCACCCTCCGTTGGTACAATTGATGAGTGTCGTTTTCCCTTTCCGATCGTTTCGCGCGAGTCGGAGAGGATGACAAAGACTCCTTAGGCGGGCCTGCCAATCCTCTGGGCGGGGTGCACTCCAACTATCCCGGGCCAAGATTCGAGATCTCGCGCGACCAGAATCTCTCCTGGTGGCGACGTGTTCTGCCCGTCATCCAGTCGCACCGCGCCACCTTCATCACCGCCATCGTGCTCTCGTTTGTGAGCTTGATCTTCCAGGTCCTGGTGCCCAACATGCTCAGCAACGACATCGACCACACGTTCGTCAAGCACATCGCTTCCCTGCACTCCGACGTGATCTCCGTGGTCATCGTGGGTGTGCTCGCCGGGGTCGCGGGCATCATTTCGCGTCAGTTTCTCTACAACACCGCCTACAACGTCGAGGCCGACCTGCGCTCACTGATCTACCAGCACCTCACGTGGCTGTCGTTCAGTTTCTATGACCGAGTCCAATCGGGTCAGTTAATCAGTCGCGCCAACAGCGATATCCGCAGCGTGCAGATGTACTCGATCTTCGCGCCGCTCATCATCGTCCAGTGCTGTATCGGCCTCGTGGCCTTTTGCTTCATGCTCTCGATCAATTGGGTCCTGGCCCTGATCGCCATGATCGTGATGCCCATCCTCTACGTGGTGGGCATCAAGATGCGCAGGGTCATGTTTCCCATCTCGTGGGTCACCCAGGCGCGTCTCGCCGAAGTAGCCACGGTCGTCGACGAGAATGTGAACGGCGTGCGAGTGGTGAAGTCCTTCGCCCAGGAAGAGGCTGAGATCGATCGGCTGGCCGACGCCGCCGAGGGTGTGGCCTGGGCCTACATCAAAGACGCCAACCTTCGTGCGATCTGGTCGCCGTGGGTACAGAACCTGCCCCAGTTGGGACTCGCCCTGGTCCTGCTGGTGGGGGGCTGGATGGTTTTGCACGGGGACCTCATCTACCCCCAGATCCTCGCGTTCAGCCTGTACCTGCTGATGATGCAGGCCCCCTTCATGATGCTCGGTCAACTGGTCATGATGGGTCAGCGCGCCAAGGCCAGTGCTGCGCGCATCTTCGAGATTCTCGATGAGAATCCTGAGATCGTGGAACGACCGGGCGCCTACGACCTCGTCGATGTCAAGGGCCGGATCGACTTCAACCACGTGGACTTCTCCTACGACAATGGGGCCGAGATCCTTGACGACTTTGACCTGCACATCGCCGCTGGCGACACGGTCGCGCTGGTGGGGCGCACGGGTTCGGGCAAGTCCACCGTGGCGCGCCTGCTAGACCGTTTCTACGACGTGAGCGGCGGTGAGATCACCATCGACGGACACGACATTCGCGACGTGACGCTTTTCAGTCTGCGCGAGAACGTCGGCGTGGTCTTAGATGAGCCCTTCCTCTTTTCGATCTCGATCCGCGACAACATTGCCTATGGGTGGCCCGACGCGCCCTTGGAGGCCGTCGAGGCGGCAGCCCGCGCGGCCAACGCGCACGAGTTCATCGAGCATCTGCCCGAGGGCTACGACACGGTGGTGGGTGAGCGTGGCTACACGCTCTCGGGCGGCCAGCGCCAGCGCATCGCGATCGCGCGCACGCTCTTGCTCAACCCACCGATTCTCATCTTGGATGACGCCACGAGTGCCATTGACGTCCACGTCGAAGCCGGCATCTACGCCGCGCTGCGCGACCTCATGAGCAGGCGGACGACGATCATCATCGCTCACCGCATCTCGACCATCGCGCTCGCGCGTCGCGTCATCGTGCTGGACGAGGGCAGGGTGCTCGCCTCGGGCACGCACGAAGAGCTGCTGCGCAATGAACCTCTCTACTCGGAGATCCTCGCTCAGACCACGACGGCGGAGGACTTGTAATGGGCTGGGGCGGCGGAGGCGGATTCGGCGGGGGCGGGGGCATGATGGGTCCGGGTGCTCACGCCGCGGCCGGTCGGGCGGGCCTGCCCTTTGGCGGCATTCCCGAAGAGCTCATGGAAGGTGCGACGAAGCTCCTCGCGAGCGAGCCCGAACACCCCAAGTCGAATGTGAACTTCACGCAACTGCCCAGTGCGAAGGAACGTGAACGCCTGACGCTGCCCAAGATGCTCTTCGCCTACCCCAAGTGGGTGGTCAGCGGTTCTCTGCTCGTCATCGTGATCAGCCTGACCCTGCAAGCCGGACCTCTGCTCACCGAGTACGCCATCCGACACGGCATGGAGAACCACAGGAGCTTCACCGTAATCGTGGTGTGCGCGCTGCTCTATCTGCTCCTCGCCCTCGTGAGCGTGTACTTCCAGCGCGAGCAGGTCGACGTCACCGGCAAGCTCTCCTCGCGCATCATGCACGACCTGCGCATTCGGGTCTTCACCCAGTTCCAACGACTCAGCCTCGACTTCTTCACCGAGGAAAAGGCCGGCGTCCTCATGAGCCGCATGACGAGCGACATCGAGAACCTCCAACAACTCATCCAGGACGGCATCAGCCAGTTCGCTCTCCAGGGCCTCACCATGATCGTGATCACGGTGGTCCTGTTTCTCACCAACGTCGAGCTGGCGGCGTGGACCGTGCTCATGATCGTGCCCCTCCTGGTGGTCTTTTCCATCTGGTACCACCACGCGTCCGAAAAGGGCTACCTGCTGGCGCGCGACCGTATCGCGCTCGTCCTAGCCGACCTCTCAGAGTCGCTCTACGGAATACGCGTCGTGACGGCCAACAATCGCCAGCGTCGCAACATCCGCAACCACCGCCACGTGGTGGGGGCGTACCGCGACGCCAATGCCTACACCGGACGCGTGAACGCGATCTACGGTCCCGCGACCTTGATGATCGGCATCCTCGGCCAGGCCATGTTGCTCGGAATCGGCGGCCACATGATTCTGGAGCACCAGCTCAACGTCGCCGAGCTCATCCTCTTCTTCCTCTACCTGAACCGCTTCTTTGCGCCCATCCAGTTGCTGGTTCAGCAGTACACGACGCTCCAGCAGGGCCGCTCGTCAGTCATTCGCCTGCGTGAGCTACTGGAAACGACGCCCAGTGTCAACGAACTTTCCGACGCCACCGTCCTACCCACGATTGAAGGTCGCATCACCTTCGAGCACGTGGACTTCGGATACCTCGAGGGCGACCTCGTGCTGCACGACGTCAACCTAGAGATCGCCCCGGGCGAATCGGTGGCCTTCGTCGGCCCGACCGGCGCGGGCAAGTCAACCATGGCCAAGCTGGCCAATCGCTTCTACGACCCCACGGCGGGCCGCGTGCTCGTCGACGGCATCGACCTCAAGACGGTGACGTTGCGTTCGCTGCGCTCGCAGTTGGGTGTCGTTCCCCAAGAGCCCTTCCTCTTCGCCGGATCGATTCGCACCAACCTGGCCTTTGGTCGGCCGAGCGCGACCGAAGACGAGATCAACACCGCTATCGACATCGTCGGTCTGCGTGAGCTCGTGGACCGCCTTCCCGGAGGGCATCGACACCGCAGTGCACGAACGCGGCCAAACGCTCTCGGCCGGTGAGCGCCAGCAACTCGCTTTGGCGCGAGCGTTCCTCGCCCGCCCGCGGGTGCTGATCTTGGACGAGGCGACGTCGTCGCTCGACCTGCAGAGCGAGACCGTGATCGAACGCGCGCTGGACCGCATCCTCGAGGGGCGTTCGGCGATCCTCATCGCGCACCGCCTCACGACAGCTCAGCGAGCGGATCGCATCGTCGTCATCGACGATGGCGGCGTTGTGGAGATGGGTACGCCCGATGAACTACTTGCGCGCCGCGGCGCGTACGCAGTGATGTACGACGCGTGGCTCGCCTCGGGCGGCCGCGACGCGACTCGTACCGCCTAGGCCATCGCCTTGACGGCCTCGATGAGTGAGGTCGTGGTGTGGCCCGCGATAGCGATCGGTTGGACTTGGAGGTGCGTGACCCCCGCGGCGCGGAAGGCCTCGACGCGCTCTTTCACGTAGCTTTCGGGCACCACACAACGTCGTGAGTTCCAGAAACTCCTCGGGCACCGCCGCCTCGGCCTCCTTCTTCTTACCATTCAGGTAGAGATCTTGGATGACCTCGGCCTCTTTTTCGAAGCCGTAGCGAGTGGCGAGTTCGTTGTAGAAGTTCTTGCCCTTGGCGCCCATACCACCGACGTAAAGCGCGACCATCGGTCGCATGCGTTGACGCTGGGCGATGACATCCTCACCGTCGCCGATGGCGAGCAATCCTCCGGCGCTGATCATGAGCTCGCCCAACTCGCTGCTGCGCTTGCTTTGCCCTTCGGCCAAGGCCGCGCCCCAGACGTCGTGGGCGCGCTCGGGGATGAAGAAGATGGGCAGCCAACCGTCGGCCACCTCGGCGGTCAACGCCACGTTCTTTTCACCTAACGACGCGACCCAAATGGGAATCTGAGCGCGCACCGGGTGTGCGATGATCTTGAGCGGCTTGCCAAGTCCTGTGCCTAATTCGGGCGGCAGGGGCAATGTGTAGTTCTTGCCCTGGTGCACGAGAGGGACCTCGCGCTTCCAGACGTCGCGACAGATCTCAATGATTTCGCGCGTTCTACCCAACTGGTTGTTGTAGGGAACGCCGTGGAAACCCTCGATGACCTGAGGGCCCGAGGCACCCAGGCCCAGGGAGAACCGACCATCCGAAAGCAGGTCAAGTCCGGCCGCGGTCATGGCGATCAGTGTGGGTGTGCGGGTGTAAATCGGCAGGATGCCCGAGCCGATCTCCACCGTCTCGGTCTTAGCCGCGAGATACCCCATTAGGGAAGGTCCGTCGAATCCGTAGGCCTCAGCGACCCAGACGAGGTCCAGACCGGCCTTTTCCATCTCAGCCACTTGTGCCACGGCCGCCTTGAATCCGCCGTCGTAGCCCAGATTGGTCGTGATCTTCACACGATCCCCCTTCGCACCACCGTCACAGTACCGGAAGCAAGGCTCTACCTCTCATGGTCACCTGCACCCTCGCCCCGCGCGTAACCTGGGTGACGAAAGCAACGGCGCTTTCGAAAATCACAAAGGTTGGTGACACGTGGTCACGCGTCCTAACGAAGCCCACTCTGACGAGTTCAATCCCTGGCTTCGCATCAGTTCCCTGATTGAGCAAGCGGGACACATTCTCGGGCTCGACGACGGAATGATCGCTCGTATTGTCATCCCCGAGCGGATCCTCGAAGTCGCAATTCCCGTGCGCATGGACACGGGAGACATCCACGTCTACACCGGCTGGCGCATTCAGCACAACTCCTCGCGCGGTCCGGGCAAGGGTGGCATCCGCTTTCACCCGAGCGTGAACGTGGACGAGATCGCAGCCCTGTCGGCCGACATGTCGATCAAGTGCGCGGTCGTGAACATCCCCTACGGCGGCGCCAAGGGCGGCGTAAAAGTCGACCCGACCGCTCTCAGTCGCGGCGAACTCGAACGACTCACGCGTCGCTACGCGTACTCGATCGCCCCCATGATCGGGCCGGACCGCGACATCCCGGCCCCCGACATCAACACCGACACTCAGGTGATGAGTTGGATCATGGATACCGTGTCGATGCTCGCCGGACACAGCCTGCCGGGTGTGGTCACCGGCAAGCCCACCGCGATTGGCGGCACGCTCGGTCACGCCGGAGCCACGTCGCTCGGGGTGACGATCTGCACGATGGCGCTGCTCCAGAAACTCGAGCGCAGCCCGTACGAACAGCGCGTCGTCATCCAGGGATACGGCAAGGTCGGCGCTCCGCTCATCAAACTGCTCGGCGAGCGCGGCATGAAGGTCGTGGGCCTCGCGGACGTTCACGGATCGATCCACGTGCCCGAGGGCATCGACGCCGAAAAGATGGCGCACCACTACGAGGAGAGCGGGTCGATCATGGGATATCCCGGCTCGGACGAGGTCAACCCCGACGAGTTCTTCGCCATCCCGAGCGACATCGCCATACCCGCCGCCTTGGGTGGAGTCATCACCGAGGCGGTGGCCACGACCATGTCGGCCACGATGATGGTCGAAGCCGCCAACGGTCCCACCACCGGCGAGGGCGCGGGGGTGCTCGCGTCGCGCAACATCCCCGTCGTGCCCGACGTGCTCGCGAATGCCGGTGGCGTGGTCGCTTCCTACTTCGAGTGGGCTCAAGATCTCCAAGGATTCATGTGGGAACCAGAACTCTTCCACCAGCGTCTCGAAAAGACGATGCACGCGGCTTTTGACTCCGTCTGGGAACGACACCAGCAGTTGGACCTCGCCCTGCGCGACACCGCGCTCGTGGTGGGCGTCGAGCGCATCGCCGAAGCGACGCGTCTGCGCGGTCTCTTTCCCTAAACCCGTCGCTCGCGCACGACGACGGTACCCGCCGCTTTGTCGTGCAGAGTTTGGTGGCGCCGGTCCCACGCGGCCCACAGGAGTTCGAAGTAGTGGGGAACCTGCAGCAACAAGAAGATATAGATCCCTTGCGTCGGCACGATGATGCGGTGCGTGGTGGAGTCGATGTAGAAGCGCAGTGGGTGCAGGAACGGGAGCAGAATCCACACGCAGTAGAACAGTGTGCGGGTGAAGACCTGTTTCGAAGTCACCGGCGATCCGTTAACGCCCCGACAACGCATGTGGCACATCGCCATGCCCGGTGACCAGCCCTTGTAGTGAATCCAGAGCCCAAAATAGGCGGCGTTGACACCGACTGCTTCAAGCGCGAGCGCCCACGTCGGAACGTTCGTGGCGCCGCTCTGGAGCAAGCCGATGGCCGCGTTGACGATGAACGAGTCGATGATGAAGCTGAGCACGCGCCACCAGAACCCGGCTATGTACTCGCCCGTCACCACCGTGCCGCGAGCCACGGTCGCGGGCGCGCCCGAGCCGCTCGCGTTGGGACGTGGACTGAGCGCGCCGCACGAGCCACAGAACGTCTGACCCGGCGTTGTCGCTGCCCCGCAAGTCTCACACATCTGCGCGTCGGCGCGACGAGTGCCACACGAAGAACAGAAGTTGGCGCCCTCCGATTGCTCGGCCCCACAGACCTGGCAATACGTCACGGCGACCTTCTTCCCGTTGAATTTTCACCACACTACAAATGTGATCGATTCCGCCGGAGTTAGCCGAGCGCTACGCCGCGGTTCGCCCGAGCATCCAAAGCGCTCGGGCGAACCACCGACGATACGACTAGTTCACATGTGGCCCGTCGGTCGCTGTCGCCTCGGCGGTCTCGGCGATCCCTCGGGACTGATCGACCGTCTTCTTATCGGGGCGCGCCAACGCCTCGTAGAGCGCGCCGATCACCACGATGACGAACATCACGAGCAGCGTGATCCACCCGTAGTTAAAGAGCACGCCGCGTCCACTCGAGAGCGAACTGGGCCACACGATGTCAAGCAGCATGACGAAGAGGTACACCCCTCCGATCACGGTCACGGGCGTACTCCATCTGCCCAGTGTGAACTGTCCACTGGGCTTCCACCCACGACGCTCGGCAATGAACGAACCGAGCACCGTCAAGAAGAACGACAGGTAGATACCCGAGGTCGCGAAGGACACCAGCGCGAACAGCGCGTTCACGTTGGCTGGGTAGTAGAACCACAGCACGTGCACGGGCTTGGACGGGTTGACGAGCACGAGGAGCAAGAAGAGGAATGGTATGACCGTCGCGACCACGATGGCGTTCCGTGGTGTGCGGCGATGAGGCGTGACCTGACGCAGAATTTTCGATCCGGGGATCGCGCCGTCTCTCGCCAAGGCAAACGTCACGCGAGATCCCGCTCCCATGACCGCCGTGCCGCAACTGAAGAACGCGATGATCACCATCACCAAGAAGAAGTCCTGGAGCCAACTAGGCAGCTGCGACAGGATCACCGGAATGCCCCCGGTCACGACCGCGCTGAAGCCCGTCTTGGGAATCGCGAGCAACAGTCCGAGTACCAGCACGAAGGATGCGACGCCACCGTAGAGAATGGCGGTGCGCATCGCGCGAGGAACTTGACGGCCCGGGTCCTTAGTCTCCTCGGCGATGTCGCCGGCGGACTCGAACCCATAGAAGATGTAGACGTTCGCGAGAATCGCGACGAGGGCCGCCCCGGTCAGCCAGTGGCCGCCGAAGTTCACGCCAAAGGCGTTGGTCTTTTGGTACTGGACGCCTTGCGTGGTCGTGAGGAAGCCCAGACCGTGGTGAAAGCCCTTGATGGCGAGCGCGATGAACACGCCGAACGTGCCGATCGTCTCGACGTAGACGCCGTAACGTGCGACGCGCCCCAGAATCTTGGCGCCGACCGAGTTCATGATCGCCGAGAGAAGAATGACGATCGCCACGACGCAGAAGATCGTCACGTGGTTGGCGGGATTCAGATCGGTCTTGAACCAGATATTCATTAGGTCGGTGACGTAACTGACGATGCCCGAGTCCACCGAGGCCACGGTCGCGAGCAGCGCGAAGCCGTAGATCCAGCCGACGAACCAGCCGTAGCGAGCCCCGATGTTGAACTTGCCGTACTGGTACAGCGCACCCGAGAGCGGATACTCACTGGCCAACTGACCAAACACCAACGCCACGAGCGTCATAAACAGCACGACGATCGGAATCGTCCAAATGTAGGCCGGTCCGCCCGCACCCGCTCCGATTACGAAGATCGAGTAGATACCGACCACCGGGCTGAGGTAGGCAAAAGCGACCGAGAAGTTGTCGAAAAGCCCCAATACTCGATTCAACTCTTGGCGATACCCGAGCGCATGAAGTCGCTCGTGGTCCTTCACCACATGTTCATCTACCGGCATATCCATCCCCCCATTGCCACGCTTCACTGCGCGACTGGCCCCTAACGATAACCATCGACGCACTAGAGCACAGAGTTATGCGACTGCGCGGCTGTGCAAGTCTTAAGTAATGAATCAACACGACCGCGTCGAAGATCTCGAAGCTCTGGTTCGATCGCTCACCGAAGAAGTCGAACGATTAAAGGCAGAACTGTCGCGACTACGCCGTGACCAGCACGAACGCCCCCCGCACTATTCCTAGACGTCGTCGCGCGTGATCTCCGTGCGCTGGCCAAGTTCGGCTAGTGCGAACAACAGGCTCGGGGCGGCGAGCTCGGCTGCCCTTAGACGTCCCATCGCATCGGCGTGTGGCGGCACGTGTGTGATGAGTGTCGTGACCGCATCGAGCTCCAAAGCCAATATTGCGACGCCTTTGCTGGATAAGTGATACGGCCACGTCGTGTCCTCCTCATCTGCGTAGGTGCACTCGAGAATTGCGAGGTCCGGCCGACGCCACGAGGGCCGGGCGAGCCAGCCCGGTCCGGTGTCCGCGCTGTAGACAACGTGACTGTCGCCCACCGACACGCGAACGCCGAGGGTGGGTATCTGATGCGTCGTCGTCGAGAACTCCAGGGCGAAGGGATCTAGCCAGATGCGACTGTCATCGTCGACAGTCACGCGTACGGCGTCTAACGAGTTGAGAGTCTCAGCGATCCCGTCAAAGGTGTCGGCTGAAGCGATCACCGCCGGGTGCTGATTCGTGGCCGATGCATGAACGAGATAGTCACTCAGATCGGCGTAGTGATCGCGGTGCGCGTGACTCACCACGATGGCGCGAACATTGGCGTCACCACCGAGGTCTCGAAACGTATCGAAGGTGCCGAAACCGCAGTCGAGTATCACCGACGCACCCTTCGACTCGAGAAGATAGCCCGAGCACGGCTGTCGCAACTCGGGGTCGTAGGACGATCCCGCGCAACCGAGAACCGTGACGACAAGGGGAACGCCCGGATTGTCGAAACAATCCGTTTCAGTTCTGCTCGTAGGTCCCCACGATGACGGCCCGACCCAGGGCGTGGGCGAACAGGTTAAAACCCACGTAGGCCGGCGTCGCGTTCTCGGGCACGTCCAACGAGTCAACGTCGAGCGCATGAACGACGACGTAGTAGTGATGCACACCATGTCCGGGCGGCGGAGCGGCGCCAATGTAACGCTTGACGCTGGCGTCGTTGAGGTGCTGGACGGCTCCGGTGGGGAGTCCCCTCCCCGCATCGTCGCCCGCCCCCGAGGGCAACGACGTCGTGGTGACGGGAATGTTGACGACCGACCAATGCCAAAAGCCCGAGGCCGTCGGGGCATCCGGATCGTAGACCGTTACGGCAAAGCTCTTGGTGCCGTCGGGAAAGCCGCTCCACGAGAGCTGCGGCGAGACGTCTTTCCCGCCGGCGCCCATGATTCCACTGACCTGGGCCATCGATAACGGCTCTCCATCGCGGATATCGTCCGACTCGACACTGAATGACGCCACTGAAGGAAGTTCGGCGTAGGGATCTCTCGACACGTGGTCTCCTCTCGAAAGCAACCTGCTGTCTTGGTGCGTGATTGCTTTCGCCACCATAGCGACCTCAACGCGGCCAATGCGCTCCGCGAAATTGCGGGCGGCACTCGTAGGATGATGCGCGTGAACTCCGAGTCTTTTCCTCGATGCGTCATCGTCATGGGCGTGTCGGGTCGGGTAAGACCACGGTCGCGCGCCGCATGGCCGAGGCGTGGGGCGATCACTACATCGAGTCGGACGATCTGCACTCGACGAGTGACACCGAAAAGATGTCAGCGGGCATTCCACTGGACGACGAAGACCGCCTGCCCTGGCTTCACGCGATCGGTGCTCTTCTACGAGCTGACGCAGAGAGCGGGATATCGACCGTCACAGCGTGCTCGGCCCTCAAGCGTTCGTACCGCGACATCTTGCGCACGTACGTGCCCACGGCGTTCTTTGCCGACCTCGAGGGACCCATCGATCTGATTCGCTCACGCATGATGAGTCGACACCACGAGTTCATGCCGCCTTCGCTCCTCGAATCACAGTTCGCGGCTCTCGAGCCACTCCAAGATGATGAGCGCGGCATTCGCGTCGACGCCGAACTGCCGATTGAGACGATCATGATGCGAATCGAAAGTGCTCTGTCCGACGTTCCGCGGCTGTCGGGCGAGTAGCCATTAAGGCGACCAATCCCGCCACTACCATGATGATCACATGTCAAGCCTGATGCCCGCGGCGTTCATAGGACACGGCAGCCCCATGAACGCAATTGAGACGAATCGCTATACCGAGTCGTGGACGTCGTTCGCCGCCTCCATACCGACACCGCGAGCCATCCTGGTCGTCTCCGCGCACTGGTACGTCAACATCACCGCGGTCACCGCCATGCACCTGCCTCGGACCATTCATGACTTCTACGGCTTTCCCCAGCCTCTCTTTGACGTCCAGTATCCGGCCCCGGGCGATCCGGAGTTGGCTCAGCGCATTGTCGACGTCGTGGAGCCGACCTACGTGGGACTGGATGCGGACAGCTGGGGTATCGATCACGGCACTTGGTCGGTTCTGACTCACATGTACCCCCGCGCGGACGTACCCGTCATCCAGCTCTCCATCAACGCGGAACTGCCCTTCGACTATCACTTCAACTTGGGCGCGAAACTGCACGAACTACGCGGCGAGGGCGTTCTGATCATCGGCAGTGGCAACGTCGTGCACAATCTGCGCCTCATCGACTGGCACTCGCCCGCGGAAGGCACTGACTGGGCGCATCGATTTGACGACGGCGTGCGCCAGATCATGACGCACGACGCGAACGATCTCGGCGCGGCGAGCGCGCACGGCGACTACCGCATCGCCGTTCCGACCCCCGATCACTTCTTGCCCCTGGCCTACCTCGCGGGTCTGTCGGCGGCGGCGAATACGCCAACCAAGACGATCGTCGACGGCTACGAGATGGGATCGCTGTCGATGACCGCCTACGAACTGCCGGCGGCCTAAGCCCGTCGCTTTAGCTCATCCTCGACTGCGGCCGGATCGAGACCTCGACTGCGCAGGAGCAAGAGTGTGTGAAACCACAGGTCGGCGGCTTCGCTCACGACTCGCTCGTCTTCTTCGCTGAGCGCGGCCACCGCTAGTTCTACCGCCTCCTCGCCCACCTTGCGCGCGTTGATCGCCACCCCTCCGGAGAGTTGGGAGTGAACGTAGGAGTCCGGTGCCGCCTCGGCTTGGCGTCGAAGAATCTTGCGCCACAGCCACGGCGTAAAGCACGAGGTCGAGCCGTCGTGGCAGGCCGGACCCTCGGCGTGCACGCTCACGAGAACGGCATCTTCGTCGCAGTCGAGTTCGACGTTCGTCACGTGAAAGACGTTGCCCGAGGTTTCGCCCTTCTTCCAGAGACGTTGACGCGAACGCGAGAAAAAGTGCACCAGACCAGTTGACTTGGTGAGAGCAAACGCCTCATCGTCCATCCACCCGAGCATCAATACTCTCCCGCTCTCTTCGTCCTGGACAATGGCCGCGCGCAGATCGTCGCTCATCGGTACTCCTTTAGCGGTCGCAACGCCACGCCCAACTCTTCGATCTCACGACGAAGTCCCATAATCCCTTCGGGATTCTCGTGGACGATCGAGGCGACCAACGCGGCGTCGGTCAGGCGAAGCGCGTCAGCGACGTGGCGCGCGCAACCCGCGCCCCCCGAGGCAATTACTGGCACGCTCACCGCGTCGCGCACCGCAGCGGTGAGTTCTAGATTGAATCCATTGCGGTGACCGTCGTGGGCGATCGACGTGAGCAGGATCTCGCCTGCGCCGCGCTTGCACGCCTCCACGGCCCACGGAATTGTCTCAATCTCCGTGGCGATGCGAGCGCCGTGCGTGTAGACCACGCGATCACCGGCGTCAATGGCGACCACGACCGCTTGGGATCCGAAGCGATCCGCGATGTCGCTAATGAGCGCGGGGTTCGCGAGGGCGGCCGAGTTGAGTGATACTCGATCGGCGCCCGACTCGATGAGTCGCGACGCGTCCTCGACCGAGCGCACCCCGCCGCCGACAGTAAAAGGGATCTCCACCACGTCGGCGACGCGCTCCACCACACCGGTCATGGTCGCCGTGTCGTCGGGCGTCGCCGCGATGTCGAGGAAGACCAACTCGTCGGCACCCCCGCGGCTGTAGTAGCTGGCTAGTTCGACCGGGTCGCCGACGTCACGCAGATCGACGAAACTGACGCCCTTGACGACGCGACCGTGCGCGACGTCCAGGCAAGGGATTAAGCGAGGGAGAGGCACTGGTCGAGGAACTCTAGGCCCGCCGGGCCGCTCTTTTCGGGGTGGAACTGCACACCGAAGAACGAGTTGCGGCGTACCGCCACTGTGACGTCACCGACCCGAGCCACCTCGCGCGGTGAGCGCACCGCATAGGAGTGAGCGAAGTAGAAGGCGTCACCCCAGGGTTTGACGACCGACCAACCCAATCGTGGCACTCGGCCCTCGCGCAGTCGCACCACGTCGCCCTCCAAGAGGCCGAGGCCAACCACACCGCCACCTTCCTCGCTGCGTTCAACGGCCAGCTGCATGCCCAGGCAGATACCCAGAATCGGCAACTCATCTTCGAAGCGGCGGCGCAACGCGTCGGCCGCTCCGGTCTCATTCAGGTGAGCCATGGCACTCGCCGCCGCGCCTACGCCGGGCAGGATGACGTTCTCCGCGTTGCGAATGGCGTTGTGGGTCGCTCGTGACGACGCTCTCACGTTCGATGTGAGTGAGAGCAGCACAGACCGAGCGAGTATTGCCGGCCCCGTAATCGACCACCACGACCTTGCTCACAGTGAACCCTTGGTGGATCGCACCAACGATCCGTTCGTGGTCAGCGCCTGCGCCAACGCTCGACCGACCGCCTTAAAGGCACCTTCGGCGACGTGGTGGGCGTTCTGTCCCTCGGAGGTGACGTGCAGCGTGATGCGAGCCGTCTGGACGAGAGACTCAAAGGCGTGGGTCACCATTCCCTCATCGGGATTGATGGAGATCTTGGCCGTCGCGCGCCCCGAGAGGTCGACGACGGCGTGGGCGAGTGCTTCGTCCATGGGAACGCGAGCCTCGCCGTAACGGGTGAGGCCCTTGCGGTCGCCGAGCGCGCGGTCCAGTGCCTCACCGAAGGCGCGCATCATGTCTTCGACCGTGTGGTGATCACCTGTCTCGAGGTCGCCCACCCCTTCGAGTCGCAAGTCGAGACCCGCGTGGAAGGCGAGTTGCTGGAGCATGTGGTCATAGAAGCCCGAACCGGTGTTGACGTAGCACCCGTCCCTCGCCTGGCACGCGCAGACGAACACTCAAGAGGGTCTCGGCGGTGTTGCGCTCGTAGCGCAGATACTGCGCGGGCATCGGTGTATCGAAGAGCACGGCGCGCAGCGCGTCGAGCAGGAAGTCGTTGTCGATCTGATCGCGCACGCTCACGCGCAGTCCACCGGGGTAGGCCCGCACGACGGCGCCGTAGTTCAGCAACTGATCAACGAGCTTCTCGGGATCGTCCATCGGAATGAAGAGGAAGTTGGTGTAGGAGCGCAGGGGCGCGAGTCCCAACGTCTCGAGTTCGCGCGACAGTCGATCGCGCTCGTCGAGTGCACCTGAAATGTCGAGCGGAGAGGTGATCGCGGCGAGGGCGAGCGCGGCGGACAGTGACGACACCGAGAGCGGCGCCTGGCGCGAACTGATCGCCTCGATCAGCTCGGGAGAGGCGAGGGCGTACCCCACGCGCGCTCCGGCAAGACCGAACGCCTTGGAGAAGGTGCGCAGGATGATGACGCCGTCGTCGAGTCGATCGAGCGCGTCAACCCCGGCGTACTGGGCGTAGGCCTCATCGACAACGATCTGACCGGGGACGTCGGGGATCTCACAGAGCTCTCCGGTCGGATTATTGGGTCGACAGACGAACACGAGATCGGCGGCGCCGGGATCGTCCACCACCGTGGCACCCGCCATGATCGCCGCGAAGCGGTACATCGAGTAGGAGAACGCGGGCACGGTGGCGATGGAGCCGCCAGGCGCGAACATGTGCGCGAGCAGAACGATGAACTCGTCACTGCCCGCTCCGATCGCCACGTTCTCGACCGCGAGGCCGTGGTAGGCAGCGATCGCCTCGCGCAGGGGCAGGTAGCGTCCGCGCTCGTACTCGTTCACTTCGGCCAGCGCACGCGCGAGAGCGGCCGGGCGCGCGCTCGGTGGAGGCGCGGCCGCGACGTTGCCGTCGAAGCGCACGATCGAGCGGGGGTCAATGCCCACTCGCCGAGCGATTGCCTCCGTCGAGGGCGGCCACTGATAGGCCTCGAGGGCGACGGGTTTCATCGCCGGGCCGTCGCCTTGTGAGCGCTCATGCCCTCGAGTTCGGCGAGCGCCTCGATGGTGGGCGCCAGTCGCTCGAGGCCCTCCTTGGTCACGCGCTGCACCGTGACCGTCTTCATGAATGCCTCGAGACCCAGTCCCCCCGTCGACTTCGCCCAACCACCGGTGGGAAGGACGTGATTCCCACCGGTGGCGTAGTCGCCCGCAGGCACCGGCGAATAGGGACCGACGAACACCGCGCCAGCGTTGCGAATCCGCGGTGCCAGCGACTCCGCGCGCTCACCCAACAGGACGACGTGCTCGGCGGCGTAGCCCTCGACCTCGGTCGAGCGCCGCTTCAAGGTCGTCGCCCACCCGCACGACGTAGCCCCTCGAGTCAGGTCCGTGTTCCATCTGAGCGGCGATCTCCTGGGCGATGATCGCCTCGTCGACCCCGTCATCGGCGACGACCACGATTTCACTCGGTCCCGCAGGCAGATCGATCGCCACGTCGCGACTGACGATGAGTTTGGCGGCGTTGACCGCGGCGTTGCCCGGTCCAAAGATCTTGTCGACGGGCGCAATCGACTCGGTGCCGTACGCCATGGCGGCGATGGCCTGTGCGCCCCCCACCGCCCATACCTCGTCGATGCCGAGCAGCGCGGCGGTAGCGGCCACGGCGGCCGAACCATTGGGCGGCGTGCACACCACGATGCGCTCGACTCCCGCCACCTGCGCGGGCACCGCGCTCATGATGAGAGATGAGACCAATCCCTTGGGCACGTAGATCCCCACCGAGCGCAACGGCGTCCACCGCCGCTCGAGCGTGACCCCGGGTGAGACCTCCATCATCAGGTCCGCGGGACGCTGGGCCGCGTGCCACGTGCGCACGCTTCTGCGCGGCGGCCAGCACCGCCGCGGTCGGAATATCTCCGTACGCGACGGCCCGTTCGGGAGTGTCCGAGGTTGTCGAGTCGAAGAGCTTCGACCACTCGATGAGCGCGTCGTCGCCGCGTTCGCGAACGGACGTCACGATCTCTTCGATCGTGAAAGTCCGTTCGGTCTTGACCGGGGTGCTCACGGAACCATCCTTTCGACGGGCAGAGTCAGAGATTGAACTCGCCCCCGCCATTTCGAGTCGCGGCAACAGCGACCAGATGTCGGCGGCGGGCACCAGCGCGTGCACCGCGACGACGCCGGGCGTCGCGAGATCCATCACCGTCGGCGAACCGCTCGTCGGCAGGATGGCGGTGACCTCATCCAGTCGACTCTTGGGCACGTTGCACAGGAGATAGCGGTTGGCCCGCGCGTTGATGACCGAGCCGAGCACCGTCGTCAGGGTCCGTCGGGCCTCGGAGTCCTTCGCGTTGACCTGTCCGATGAGCACCGCTTCGGACTCGAAGAGCACGCCAATCGAGCGCAGCCCATTCGTGCGCAGAGTGCTCCCCGTTGAGACGAGGTCGATGATCGCGTCGGCTAGACCCAGGCGAGGCGAGATCTCCACGGAACCGGCCACCGTGACGATCTCGGCGCTGACGCCGCGATCGGCCAGCGCCTTGGCCGCGATTCGCGGGTGCGAGGTAGCGATGCGTCGGCCCTCCAGATCCTCGATCTCGCGTGCGTCGTCCTCGTTGGAGACGGCCGCCTGCAGCGAGCAGGCTCCAAATCCGAGTCGCAGGAGTACCTCGACGTTGCATTCGCGTTCGTTAATGAGGTCGAGACCCGTAATGCCGCAGTCCACGACGCCGTCTTGCACGTACTCGGGCACGTCATCGGCGCGCACGAAGAGCAGGTCAATGTCCGCGTTGCGACAGTGGGCCTGGAGCATGCGCTCGCCCGCCTCCTGGGGCGACACACCGCTCGCTTCGAGCAGTACCCAGGAGGGTTCGCGTAGTCGACCCTTCGACGGCAGAGCCATGGTCAGTCGACGAGTCATCGTCGTCCTCTCTTTAGAACGGCGCGATACCCACCTTCGCCGTGGTGCAGCCACTGGGCGACGCGGGTGATCGTGGCGGTTGACGCGCCGGTGCGTCGCGAGATCTCCTGGTAGGACAGACCCTCATCGACCAGTCGAGCCACCTGGAGACGCTGTCCCATGGCGTCGAGTTCAGTGGTCGTGCACAGGTCGCGCAGGAAGGCTCGCACGACGTCGGGGTCGCGCAGGTGCGCGATGGCCTCGATGAGTTCATCAAAGCGCGACGCGGTCTCGGGACTCGCGTCGGCGGGCACTACCTTTCCACTGGTCATGCTTGCATGCTAATATGCTAACTCGCTACTATGCAACTTATCCCCGCCCTCGATATCCTTGGCGACGACGCCGTGCGCTTGGAGCAGGGCGACTACGACCGCGTTCTCTTTCGCCAGCCGCTTGAGGATTTCATGGAGCGCATCGTGGCGACCCGCCCGTCCCTTGTCCACGTGGTCGATCTTCAAGGAGCGCGCGACGGGGCTTTGCGACCCGAGGTGATCGAACGGTGCCGCCGCTCGGCCGGGGACATTCCTCTCCAGGTGTCGGGGGGAATACGAAGTGTGGACAGTGCTCGCGCGGCCCTCGGCGCGGGTGCCCAGCGCGTGATCGTGGGCACAGCACTCTGGTCCGACGATGAGGCGTTGGATACCTTCGTAGTCGCGCTGGGTGATCAGCTCGTTGCGGCGCTCGATGTGCGAAACGGGCAAATCGCGGTGCGTGGCTGGCGAGGCGCCACGGGTCTCAGCTTTACCGAGGCTCTCGCGCGATGCTCTAGCGCCGGGGTGACGCGAGTTCACGTGACCGCCATCGATCGTGACGGCACGATGCGCGGACCCGACCTCACCCTCTACGAAGAGGCGTGCCGCACCAGCGTCCTCGTCGTGGCCGCTGGCGGGGTTCGCGATGACGCGGACATCGAGGCGTTAGCGGACACTGGTTGCGAGGCAGCGGTCATGGGGATGGGCTACCTCAGTCGGATTGGACTCTGAGAGGCCTCGCTGGCCCGTTCTGAGTCTGCGCAATGTCGACTAGGGCTCAATGACGCTGTGGAGTTCGAAGTACTCCGAGAACATGGCGCTTGAATCCGGCAGGTTGGGTACAACCAATCCGTTGCACCAGGCTTCTCGTTGGGCGCGGGTGCCCCAGACTTCGCCGACGGCGAATCCACCCGGAACTCGATAGGCGACATGCGTGATGAAGCCGGCTGCCCTTTGCTGAGGGGATGAAGGGCCGGTGCCATCTGGTCGTACGTGACGCCATCCAAACCAGTGGCGGCAATTCTGACAAGTACAGCCATGAGGTCGTCCTTTGTCGTTGGTGTGCGGAGGCCACGCCTGTTCCCCTTCCATTTTCTTAATGACGGAATTGGATGGAGCCACGACCTCTCGTGTCAACGTGACACCGTGAGTAGTGTCGGGCGATGGAGCCTGCGCCCGAACTGGTTGCGTTCGTGGAGAGATGGATGCCGTCGTGGTTCGTGGACTACGAGCACTTTGTTGACGCCTTCGCACGCCACCCCGGTACCCAATTCATCGGTCCCGATCCCGATGAGTGGTGGGAGGGGTACGAGAAGATATTCGCGGTTGGAAAGGCTCAGTTCATCGAAATGGCGACCCTCGGTGCCGCCCATCTTGACGTCGAGCAGATCGTCGCGTGGAGGGAGGGGTCCGTCGGATGGATCTTCCTTCGATTTCGCGTGGCAATCGGAGACATGGAGCCTCGAGACGCCAGGTCCACGATCATCGTTCACGAGGAGGGCGCGTACTGGAAAGTTGTGCACGCGCAACTCGCCTTCACGACGTCCAACGAAGAAGCCGTGGGTCTTGAACTCACGACCGCGCTCGACGAACTTCTGCTCCTCGTCCAGGACGCTTCTCCCCCTGCGGCCGGAATGTCGGCCGACGGGTCCGTCACGATCGTGTTCACGGACTTAGAAGGCTCGACTGCTCTCATGGAGTCGCTCGGTGAGGCTCGCTGGTTGGATCTACTCGCGTGGCACGACTCAATCGTGAGAGAAAAGACGGCCGTCTTTGGCGGCAGCGTCGTGAAGGGACAGGGCGACGGGTTCATGTTGGCGTTCCCCGCGGCCGGCTCGGCGGCCGCGTGTGCATCCGTTATTCAGCGGACCTTCGCCGAGGGATGGTCCGGGGTTCCCGTGCCGGCGAGGATCGGCCTGCACACGGGCAACGCGAAGGCGGAAGGCGGCGACTTCTTTGGCAGAACGGTCGTGGTCGCCGCTCGGGTTTCCGGCATGGCGAGCGGCGGCGAGATTCTCGTGTCGCAGCCAACTCAGGAAGAACTCGGTGGCGCATTTGCGCTTGGCGCCCCACGGTCGGTCACCCTGAAGGGACTGAGCGGAAACTTTACGATCTTCGAACTGATGTGGAAAATGTGACATCGCCAGAACTTAGCGATTCGCGATCTTCTCGTCAGACGGTAATTCGCCGAAGGGCATAGTCGACTACCCGATCAAGGCTGAGCGCGTGTCCCACGGCGAGGTGGCGCTCGTACTCGCTGTCCCCCAGCGCCTCACGCAGTGAAGCCCGGCAGTTCTCTCTCATCTCGATCTCCATCGCGGACCACGATCCCCGATTGGTCTCGGAGAGACTTTCGAAGAGGGCGTCGTGCGCGCCCATTAACTGTGCGCCGCGAACAACGTCACCTCGACTGGTCGCACAGCAAGCCATCGTAAACACGATCCAGTTGGTAATCGCCGGTTGCACGCCGATACGTCGCGAGGTCAGCAGGGCGCGACGGCTGAACTGCTCCGCTTCGTCGACCTCGCCGAGCAGGTAAAGCGTCACCCCGTAATTTGACCAGAGTAGACGCGAATGCCAGGCCGACCCCAGTTCCTCGGCAATCGCCATCGCCTCTTCGGACAACGCTCGGGCGTAAGGCAAATCTCCCTTTTCGAATCCCCCGGAGATCGATAGGAAGATCAGCGCCGTGCAAACGAATTGGAGATCTCCCGCCTCTCGCAACAAACCCAACGCTTCGGCGTGGTCTTCCGAGCGGGCACCCCACTGCCCATAGGTCCCCAATGTCAGAACTCGTCCAATACTGCGCGGATCGCCGCTCTCGCGAGCCAGTTCTGCCGCGCGTTCTTGGCACTCGTCTCGCTCGTCGTCCAAACCGAGTGAAGCCGCCGCGAGGATCATCCAGAGACGGACGTCCAGTTCGAGGCCGCCGTCGCCGAGTTCCTCCGCCAGATGAAGTGCAATGAGCAACATGTCGCGGGCGGTGTTGTCGGGCCTCTCCCCGAAATCGGTGAGCATAATGAGGTGCGCCACCGTGGACAAGGCGCTGGCTCGAAGCGTGGCCGGGATGTCATCGCTGTCAAGCGCCTGGAGCATGAGCGGGATCATCGTGGAGGTGACCCTCGTTGAGAAGAATTGATGTAACGCGACGCCCAGGCGAAGTATCTTCTGCGCGCCCTGCTCCTCGGAGGAGAAGAGGGTGAACGCGGCGAGGACGTTATCCCATTCGACGTCCAGTCGGCGTAGCCACGCCGCCTGATTGGGTCCAATGAGCTCCGGTGCCGCTGTCTCGCACAGGTCCAAGAAGTGCGCCGCGTGACGGCGACGGGAGAGGAGTGTTTCCGGCTCACCGTCGATCTGCAGCAACTGATCGGCCGCGTACTGTCGAATCGTCTCGAGCAGCCGGTATCGCAGATCCGTCGAGACGCGCTCCGCTCCCACCAGGCTTTTATTCACGAGCGAACTCAAGAGGTCGGCCACGTCGAAGACCTCGAGGGATCCCGTGGCGCAGACAGCCTCGGCGGCTTTGAGGTCAAAGCCGCCCACGAACACCGACAGTCGGCGTAATGCCTCGCGCTCGGGTTCACTCAGTAGGTCATAGGACCACGCAACCATCGCCCCCAGGGTCTGCTGGCGAGGCAGCGCATTGCGGCTGCCTCCCGTGAGGAGTCGAAAGCGTTGGTCAAGACGCTCGTGCAGGTCCCTGAGCGACATTGACGACAGCCTTGACGCTGCGAGCTCGATCGCGAGCGGTATGCCGTCCAGCCGACGACAGATAGAGGCGACCAATGGCGCTGCGGCGTTATCCAGTTGGAAGGTCGAGTCGTGCGCGCGGGTCCTGGCCACAAATAGCTCGATCGCGTCCGAACCGGCGAGATCGTCCACGCCCTCTACCTCGTCTCGGGGCAACGTCAACGAGCGAACCCGGTAGACCCGCTCGCCGTCGACCCCCAAGGGCTCGCGTGACGTGGCCATGAGGATGACCCGAGGGCACGAGCGTGCGATAACGTCGGCCATCTTTGCGACCGCGTCGATAACGTGCTCGCAGTTGTCAAGCGTAATGAGAATGTTTTGGCCCTTCAAGGTCGCCGTCAACGAGTCGAGCGCGGACATCTCGGGCTGCTGGCGCAACTGCAGCGTCGAGATCACAACAGCGGGCACCTGGTCGGGATCGCTGATCGGTGCGAGGTCGACGAACCAGACTCCTTCACCCGTTCCGTCCAGGAGTTCAGCCGCGACCTGGAGCGCCAGACGGGTCTTCCCGGAGCCGCCCGCACCGGTGAGGGTAATCAGCCGCGACGCGGTGACCAGTTCGCGCACCTCAGCGAGCTCCGCGGCCCGGCCAATGAAGGGTGTCAGCGACTCGGGAAGATTGTTCGCCAGTTCCGGATTATCCAGGGAGCGCAGTGGTGGGAATACACCGTCGAGACCTTCCACGACCAACTGAAAGATCGTCTCGGGGCGCCCGAGGTCCTTCAGCCGGTGTGATCCGAGGTCCCTCAACCCCACGCCGGGCGCGAGAACGTCCTCGACCAGGCCGGCCGCGGCCGACGAGAGCAGGATCTGGCCGCCGTAACCAACGCCGGCAATGCGCGCTGCGCGGTGGACCTCGTAACCCACCAGGCCCGTCGAACCCTCCGACGCCTCACCGGTATGAATCCCCATCCGCACGAGGGGTCGCGCGCCGTCGGGCCACCCGGCACTCGACAACGCCCGTTGCATGCTGACCGCTGCGCCGACGCACGCGCTAGGCGACGTGAAGATGGCGAAAAACGAGTCCCCCTGAGTGCCCTGTTCGACGCCTCCGAAATCGGCCAGACTCGCGCGAATCAAATTGTGGTGACGCTCTAGGACCTCGGCGTACACTTCGCCCCCGATTCGGCGCAACAACTTCGTCGACTCCTGGATGTCAGTGAACAGGAAAGTCAGGGTCTCCATAGGTGCATGGTACGAGAAAGATCGCGCACGCGCACAGGCGGAACTACCCCGTCATGAGGCTCGACGACGTCAACTCGCACCCCTAGAGTCGAGTCGTGACGACCAACAATCTTGAGGCAGAGCTTCGCGCGATGTGCCTCGCCCTGCCCGGAGCCACCGAGAAACTGAGCCACGGCGCGCCCGCGTTCTTCGCCGGTGCACAGTTCGCGATTCTCTGGATGCAGGGACATCACGACCACACCTTCGCCCACCTATGGTGCGCGGCCCCCGAAGGTGCCCAAGCCGCTCTCATCGCGAGTGATCCCAAGCGGTACTTCTATCCCCCCTACGTCGGATCGCGCGGCTGGCTGGGAGTTCGTCTCGATAGATCGGTCGACCTCGAAGAACTTGAGGAGCTACTGGAGGACGCCTATCGCTGCGTCGCCTCCCCGCGACTCATCGCCGAACTTGACAGGGGGCGTTAGGCCGAGGGATTCTCGTCCGCGCAGATGGCACACCGACCCAGCACGGCGAAGTGCCGTGGGTCGACGACGAACCCGTACTTCTGCTTGGCCGCCGTCGTGAGGTCGTGGAAGAACTCTTCGGGTGCCTCCATCTCTCCCTGACACACCTCGCAGACCAAGTGACCGTGGGTCTCGGTCGCGAGATGGTAGGTGGCGGGGCCGTGACCAAGGTGTGCATGAACGATCACGCCGAGACGCTCTAGTTCGTCCAGATTTCGGTAGATCGTCGACAGGTGCACGTCGGGTGCGATCCTCTGAACCTCTTCAGCGAGCTCCTCCGCGGTGTGATGGGGCCCTGACTCGAAGAGGCAGCTGAGCAAAACTCGCCGAGACGTAGTAACGCGGCCGCCCTTTTCTCGCAACAACTCGAGCACCCCTTCAACGGGGTCGCTCTCGGCTGTCACGTCGCCGGTTTCTGACGCGGATCGAACCACGGCCCCACCTTAGCCAGCAAATACGTCCAATTCGTTCTTGCGTCCAGTTCTTGTTTATGCCAAGATTTCGGCAACGATCGGGGGCGACCGTGACGCCGCAGTTTCGACGAGTCAATCCAAATGTGGCGGGCCGCGGAGGATAGATGACCACGCTCGAGGCCCCCCCCACCCGACGCCAGCGACTTCGAAGTTCGCTCTCTCCCTCCGAGTGGCGTCGCGCACAGTGGATGTTCGGCTCCATCATCTTGTTGCACGCATTGGGATTCGGTATCTTCATCGCCTTCGTCGTGCCCGGTCACTACAAAGGACTCGGATTCGGCGTCAGCATCCTCGCCTACACGCTGGGTGCGCGCCACGCCTTTGACGCCGACCACATCTCGGCGATTGACAACACGACGCGAAAGCTCATGGCCGATCGTCAAGACGATCCCGGCGCCCGGCGCCCCCTCAGTGTGGGGTACTTCTTCTCGCTGGGCCACTCCACGATCGTGGTCGCCATCGGCCTGGGCCTCGTCATCGCCGAGAAGGCCGTCTACGGTGCGGTCTCCAACAACGGCTCGGGTCTCGAACAGTTCGGCGGGGTCTTTGGCACGATCATCTCGGCCTGCTTCTTGTACCTCATTGCCCTGCTGAACATCGTCATTCTGATGGGCATCATGAAGGTCTTTCGTTCGATGAGGGATGGCTCCTACGACGAAGAGGAACTCGAGCGCCAACTCAACAACCGCGGACTGATGTTTCGGTTCTTTGGCAAGTGGATGCGCTCGATCACCAAGGAGTGGCAAATGTACCCCGTGGGGGTCGTCTTCGGGTTGGGCTTCGACACCGCCACCGAGGTCGCGCTGCTCGCCACGACCGCGCTGCTCGCCTCCAAGGCCCTGCCGTGGTACTCCATCATGTGCCTGCCCATCCTCTTTACCGCGGGCATGTCGCTGCTCGACACGCTCGACGGCTGCTTCATGAACATGGCCTACGGCTGGGCGTTCCTCAATCCGGTGCGTCGGATTTACTACAACCTCACCATCACGGGCCTGTCGGTCGCCATCTGCTTCTTCATCGGGACCATCGAGATCCTCGGGCTGCTCCCCCATGAACTGCACTGGAAGGGTTCCTTCTGGCACTTCATGGAGAACTTCAATATCAACGCCGCCGGGTTTATCATCGTGGGCATGTTCATCCTCACCTGGGGCGGGGCGATGGTGATCTGGAAGTACGGGCGAGTCGAAGAAAAGTGGACGTCGCAGCTTCGTCCCATGGGCGAACTCGCCGACTGACGAGCCTTAGGCGGCCTCGCTCTTCTCCTGCAGCGGAAACTGCAGCACGACCGAGAGCCCACCACCGGGGGTGTCCTCGAATCGTACGTAACCCTTGAGCAGTCCCATGAATCCCGTGACCACGCTGATTCCGAGCGCCGCGGGCCGCTCACCGTTCAGCCGCTCCAACGGATCAAGGAACACGGCGCGCTGGCTGGCTGTCATCCCGGGACCTTGATCGATCACCAAAATCTCCATGAAGTCACCCGCCACCCCGGCGGTGATGCGAATCGGCGACGCGGCGGGAGAGAATCGAGACGCGTTCGCGATGACAATCGACAGTGCCCGTTCGGCCAGCATCGGGTCGGTCATCACGTGGGCCAATTCCCCCGCCACGTCAATGTCGAGGGGATGACCGGTCGTGTCCACACCCGACAAGGCGTGAGTGACGAGCGAGCCAACTGAAACCGAGGTCTCGCGCACGCTCACGCTGTCAGTCTCCAGGCGACCGAGGTCGACCAGGTTGTTCACCACCCGGCTCAATCGCTGTACCTCGGAGTCAACCGCGAGCAGCCGCTCTCGTTGCACTCGCGCCGGCGCGGTCCCTCCCCCATCAAGCAATGACGTGACCTTGAACTGAATGCTTTCGAGCGCGCCGCTGAGCTCCGTGGAAACCGCACGCATCAGACCTGAGCGCGTGACCTCGACGTCAGCCAAATCACGCAGTTGCGACGCCTCGCGCACGCTGCGCACGACGCGAAGTCCGTAGGCGACGCGCACCGCGAAAGCACTGACCAGTTGGCGATCCTCTCCGTCAAGGTCAACGCCTTCGATGGCGAGCGCGTAATGGTCTTCGATCGGGAACTGGGTCGCCGACGCGGGGTCCGTCAGTGGGGCACCGCTCACGACGTCGCTGCGCCACTCGCCGTCGCGATCGGTGACAATGGCCACGCTGGCGGCGTCGAGAACCGCGCGCAGCGAGTCCAGCAGCGGCAAGAGATCGTCATGCGAGGATCCCGTGGTCGCCACCGCACTCGCGAGGATCTGCGCTTCGGCGCGAGCTCGTTCCGCCTCGCTTGACCGACGCGCAAAACGGCTGACTGAGACACTGGCCGCGATGGCGAACACGAGGAAGGCCACCAGCGAGACGACGTCATCGGGCCGACTGATGGCAAAGGAGTGGAGAGGCTGGGTGAAGTAGAAGTTCTCGAGAGTAAAGGCCGCGACCCCGGCCACGATGCCCACCACGACCCCACCGAGTGTGGCCAGTCCTAACACGATGACGAGATAGACCAGGATGTCCGTCGAGAGAGAAAGACTCGAACGAGCCGCGGTAAGAATCCAGGTAAACAGGGGCAACAGGACCACCCCGCAGCCAAGCCCGAGAAGCTGTCGGGACCACGGCACGGTGTTCTTACGACGTCTGCGGTGCTCGCGCTCGGGCAACGCGGCCTCGTCAACCGAGATCACGTGCACATCCAGGTCGGGCGTGTGGCGCAGCAAGTTCTGGATGACGCCGCCAAAGGGCCGGTACCACTTTCGCGAGTGGCTCGAGCCGACGATGATCTGGGTACCACGTTCGGAGCGCGCGAATGCAACCAAGGCGGTGGGCACGTCGTCATCCACGATCTCGTGATAGGTACCTTCGAACTCGTTGATCAGTTCCTTGGCGAGGGTGGGATCGACGTTCGCTCGGCGCTCGGAGTCGGCCGGAATGATATGCACCCCGATGATCTCCGCTCCCGTACGCGACGCAATGCGGGCCGCCCGGCGCAGGAGCACCTCATCGGAGGCGAGCCCCTGCACGCCCACGATCAGTCGCTCTCGTGTCTCCCAGGTGCCGGGAATCTCGTGTTCGTCCTGGTAGCGCTGGAGCGCATCCTCGACTCGATCGGCCAGCCACAGCAGCGCGAGTTCGCGCAGCGCACTGAGGTTGCCAACCCGAAAGTAGTTCGACAGCGAGGCATCGATCTTGTCGGCGGTGTAGATGTTGCCATGCGCCATGCGCCGACGAAGGGCCTCGGGCGTGACGTCTACCAGCTCGATCTGCTCAGCCCGGCGCACGACCGCGTCGGGGACCGTCTCCTGCTGGGTAATGCCAGTGATCTTGGCCACCACGTCGTTCACCGACTCCAGGTGCTGGATGTTGACCGTCGTAATGACATCAATGCCGGCAGCCAGCAGCGCTTCCACGTCCTGCCAGCGCTTCTCATTCACACTGCCCGGCGCGTTCGTGTGCGCCAGTTCGTCCACCAACGCAACCTCGGGATGCCGCGCGAGCAGTGCGTCGACGTCCATCTCTTGGAACGTCGTGTCGCGATACTGGTGGACTGCGCGCGGAACGATCTCGAGGTCGCGAAGTTGAGCGACCGTCTTGGGTCGATTGTGGGTCTCGACGTAGCCGACCACGACGTCGGTGCCTCGTTCGCGGCGGCGCCACCCCTCGTCCAACATTCGATAGGTCTTGCCCACCCCGGGGGCCGAACCGAGATAAACGCGTAACTGACCGCGCATCACTGACTCCCTCGGTCGCTCGTCAGAGTCGCCGCAACGATACTGGCCAGCACGACGGCGACACTTCGACGTTCCTGGCTGATGGGCTCGCCCGGCGTCGGCGTGATCACGAATCGTCCAAAGGTGCGCCCTCGCCAGAGGGCGACGACCTGGGCCTCTGGTCCGGGAATGCCCATCGAGTCGGCCGGCCACGCCAACCCGACATGGGCCACCTCACCATTCGCCAAAATGCTGGCCATCGGCAGGTCGGCGATCTGACGATCGAAACGGCACGCGCGTAGATGGAGAAGATCGATCAGCATCGGTTCGGCGCGCTCGATGAGCTGAGGTCCCGACATCGTTTGGGCGGCGTCCGTGAGTTCGCGCACCATGGCGACATACTGGGACTCCTCCTGGGAGACCCGCTGGTGGTGGCGGCCCCGGGCGGCCAGTTCGGTGACGCCAAGGCCCACGACCAACAAGCAAATCGTGATCTCCTGGGGCACTCGCCCGTGGATGTCGAAGCTGTAGTAGGGGTGGGTGAAGAAGAAATCAAACCACAGCGTTGACGAGAGACTCGAGAGGTATCCGCCGGAGCGCGAGCCGGTACTGGCGATGGCCACGATGACCGCCACCAAGATGAGTGCCGTGGCCGCGTTGGTCAGGCTGTCGCGGAACGGAACAAGCACCGCCGCCACGGCGAGGGGGGCCGTGAAGGCGAGTGCAATTATGACGTGCTGACGGTGATGCGCGATCCACTGCATGAAGTCCCCTCTCCTTCGCACCTACTTCTTCAACGCCGCCAGTCCTTCGTTCAACTGCAACACGTCGATGTACTGTGCCCCCATAAAGCCGAACTCCGCGGAGTGCGTGTAACTCACGATCAGTGCGCGCAGTCGCGTGGGCGAGATGCCGGTGGCCTTGGTGACCATTGGAATCTGGACCAGGGCGTCCTCCTGGGAGATATCGGGGTCGTAGCCCGAACCCGACGTCGTCACGAGATCCGGCGTCGGATTGACACCACGGGCGTGCCAGTACGTCACCAGGATCTTGGTGTCGGCGAGCAACTCCTTCGAGCGTGGTCCGAGGTTGGTCGCACCCGAGCCTCCCGCGACGCCATTGAGGTCGTAGGGGTCGTCGCCCGGGTGACCGACCGGACTCGGATTCTTGGCATTCGTGTCGGCGTAGGGTCCGAGGTCGTCGGGACGACCCTGGAAGACGCAACTCCCCAAGGGGTGTCCCGGGCACTTCGTCAGGTTCCAGGGTTGGCCGATCAGAGTCGAGCCATCGGCGGTGATCGATCCGTCGGCTTGGTGCTTGAAGAGCAGCTGAGCGACGCCCGTGCCCGCGAAGGCGTAGACGAAGCCGAAGAAGACCATGCAGATCACTGCGAAAATCAACGAGCGGCGAAGGTGTACCAACATGTCAGTTCCTTTTAATATGCGTGAAGCGCGACGAGAATCAGATCGATGAGCCAGATGAAGAAAAACGGCACGATGATGCCGCCCACGCCGTAGATCAAGACGTTGCGACGAAGGATCACCGAGGACTTGGACGCCCGGAATTTCACCCCGCGCAACGCCAGGGGAATGAGCGCGACGATGACCAGCGCGTTGAAGATGACGGCCGAGAGCACCGCGCTTTCAGGGCTGTGGAGCCTCATGACGTTGAGCGCCCCGAGCGGCTTATTGTTCAACCCGTAGGCGAAGACGAACAGTGCGGGGATGATGGCGAAGTACTTCGCCACGTCGTTGGCGATCGAAAAAGTCGTGAGTGACCCTCGGGTGATGAGCAATTGCTTGCCGATCTCGACGATGTCGATCAACTTGGTCGGGTTGGAGTCCAGGTCGACCATGTTGCCCGCCTCTTTGGCGGCCGTCGTGCCGGTGTTCATCGCCACACCGACGTCCGCCTGGGCCAAGGCCGGGGCGTCGTTGGTGCCGTCGCCCGTCATCGCCACGAGTTTGCCGCCCTCTTGTTGCTGCTTGATCAGTGCCATCTTCGCCTCGGGGTCGCTTCGGCGAGGAAGTCATCGACTCCCGCCTCTTGGGCGATCGCGGCGGCGGTCAACGGGTTGTCGCCGGTGATCATCACCGTGCGAATACCCATCTGGCGCATCTCTTCAAACTTCTCGCGGATGCCCTGCTTGACCACGTCCTTGAGTTCAATGACCCCGAGGATGTCGGGTCCGTCCGCTACCACGAGCGGCGTCGAGCCGTCGCGCGACACGCGCTCGACGATGGCGTCGAGGTCGGGCGGGACCGTGCCACCTTGTTCTTGCACCCAGCGCTTCACCGAGTCACCGGCTCCTTTGCGGATCTGACGTGAGCCAATGTCGAGACCCGACATGCGCGTGGTGGCGGTGAAGGGAACGAAGAGGTGTTCACCTTCCATCGGGCGTTCGCGAATGCCATAGAGGTCCTTTGCGAGCACCACGATTGAGCGGCCCTCGGGCGTCTCGTCGGCCAGCGAAGCCAGTTGGGCGACGTCGGCTACCTCTTGTTCCGTGTGCCCTCCGACCGGATAAAAGTTCGAGGCCATGCGGTTACCCAGGGTGATGGTGCCGGTCTTGTCGAGCAGCAGTGTCTGCACGTCCCCGGCTGCTTCGACCGCGCGCCCGCTCATGGCGAGCACGTTGCGCTGGACGAGTCGGTCCATGCCGGCGATACCGATCGCCGAGAGGAGTGCGCCAATGGTCGTAGGAATGAGGCAGACCAACAACGCCACCAGCACCACCACCGAGACCGACGCGCCGCCAAAGTTCGCGAAGGGAACGAGCGTCACGACGACCGGAATGAAGATGATGGTGAGCACCGCCAACAAAATGGTCAGGGCGATCTCATTCGGGGTCTTTTGACGATTGGCACCCTCGACCAAGGTGATCATTCGGTCGATGAAGGTCTGGCCGCGTTCGGCCGTGATGCGCACCACGATGCGGTCGCTCAGCACCTTGGTGCCACCGGTAACCGCCGAGCGGTCACCACCGGACTCGCGGATGACCGGAGCCGACTCGCCGGTGATCGCCGACTCATCGACCGAGGCGATGCCCTCGATGATCTCACCGTCCGAGGGGATGACGTCGCCCGCCTCACAGACGACGACATCACCCTTGTTGAGGGACGCCGCCGGTACTAACTCTTCGGTTCCGCCGGCCATGAGACGACGCGCTTCGGTGTCCGAACGCATCTTGCGCAGGGTGTCGGCCTGGGCCTTGCCCCGGCCCTCGGCCATGGCCTCGGCGAAGTTGGCGAAGATCACGGTCAGCACCAGCCAGATCGTGATCGACCACGTGAACTTGCTCGGGTGCGAGCACGCCTCGATGAACGTGATCACTGAACCGACCAGCACCACGAACATGACGGGGTTCTTCACCTGGACCCGCGGGTCAAGCTTTCGGATCGAGTCCTTGAGAGCCTGGCGCAGAATGGGGCCATCAAAGAGGCCCCGGGACTGGGCAACCCCGTGGG
Organism: uncultured Acidimicrobiaceae bacterium; assembly: GCA_963839255.1. Lineage (GTDB taxonomy): Bacteria > Actinomycetota > Acidimicrobiia > Acidimicrobiales > RAAP-2 > RAAP-2. Next base: position 319,141 of record CAWIUH010000004.1, on the reverse strand, counting down.
GCTGGGACGGCTGACTCGTGGGCTGATTGAGGACGGTGGTCATTAGAAGAACCTCGAGTGAACTAGTTGCTCGACAATGGGGCCGAGGGAGAGAGCGGGGAAGAACGTGAGGCCCCCGATGATCAAGATGACCCCGATAGTGAGACCGACGAACATGCCGTTGTCAGTGCGGAACGTGCCCAGGGACTCCGGGACCACGTCCTTCTCGGCCAGAACACCGCCCAGCGCAAGCGCGGGGATGATGATGCCGAAGCGGCCGATCAACATGGCGATCGCTCCGGCGATGTTGTAGAAGGGCGTGTTGCCGGTGAGTCCGCCGAAGGCCGATCCGTTGTTGTTGGACTGGGAGGTGAAGGCGTAGAGGATCTCGCTGAATCCGTGGGGTCCTGAGTTCAGTGGACCCGCTCGCCCGGCCACCGTCGAGACGGCGATACCCGTGAGGATGATGACGGTCAGGGGCATGACGAGCGAGGCAAAGCCGGCGAGCTTGACCTCTTTGGCCTGGATCTTTTTACCCAAATACTCTGGGGTTCGCCCGATCATCAGTCCGCCGATGAACACGGCCAGAATCGCGTAGATGAGAAGGGTATAGAGCCCGCTACCGGTGCCGCCCGGGGTGACCTCGCCGAGCATCATGCCGGTGAGCAGCCCAAAGCCGCCGATGGGCGTGAAGGAGTCGTACGAGGCATCCGCCGAACCGGTCGACGTCTGAGTCGAGGACGTTGCAAAGAGGGCAGTCGTGGTATCGCCGAAACGCACCTCCTTACCTTCGGTGTTGCCCACCGTTGAGTGGATACCGGCCGCTTGGACCGCGGGGTTGTTGTCGTGCTCCGCGCTAATAGTGATGGCGGCAACTGAGGCGAAGATGATGACCATCGCGGCGAGCAGCGTCGCGCCGTGTTTGATGCTGCCCACCATCTTGCCGAACGTGTAAGTAAGGGCAAAGGGAATACTGAGCAACAGGTACATCGAGAGAAAGTTGGTCAGGCCAGTCGGGTTCTCGAAGGGCGTCGAGGAGTTCTGGTTGAGGAATCCTCCACCGTTGGTACCCAGTTGCTTGATCGCCTCCATAAAGCCGATCGGTCCGCGCGCAATGGTCTGGGTGATGTTGTTGAGCACGTCGTGGAAGGTTGCTGTACCGGCCAGTGTCTCAACGGCACCCTGACCGACGAAGATGATGCCGAAGACAAAGGCAACCGGCAACAGGATGTAGAGCATGCAACGGGTCATGTCGACCCAGAAGTTGCCGATCGTGGGCGACTTGCGGCGCGCGAATCCGCGCACCATGGCGATCGCAACCGCAATGCCCACAGCGGGTGAGACGAACTGCTGGACCGTGAGGGCGCCAATCTGGGAGAAGTACGACATGGTGGTCTCTCCGCCGTAGTTCTGCCAGTTGGTGTTGGTGATGAAGGAGGCGGACGTGTTGAAGCTCAGCGCCGATCCCACGCCCGACTCGTGCTGGGGGTTGAGCGGCAGATGACCCTGAATGCGCAAGATGACGTAGGTGAAGACGAGCGAGACGAAGGTGAAGATCACCAGCGCCCCGGCGTAGCGCTTCCATGTTTGCTCTTGCTCCGGACTCGTACCGAGGGCCCGGTACACGGGTCGCTCAAGCCAGCTGAGCCAGTGAACGCGGCCGCCAAAGACGGCCTCCATGTACGAACCGAGGTAGCGCCAGGTGAGCCCCAACGTCAGTACCAGGGCCAGCAGGGTCAGGAACAAGCCCATTAGAACTTCTCTGGCTTAAACATGGCGTAGCCGATGTACAGGAACATCGCTACCGAGACGATGAGAAGAAGGATCTGGGAGTAGCTCATACTTTGTCCAGAACCTTGATGAGGCCGAGCATCGCGAGCGTTGCTGCGATGAACCCGAGTATCGAGAGGAAATCTGCCATGACTCCATCGTCGTAGCCCGAATCTGAACAGATTCTCTAAAAGTTCTTAGGCTTCTTCATTTTTTCTTCTTTCGGTTCAAACACGAGCGCTGAATCGTTTCGGACGATACTGATGACATGCAGAAGCGACTTCTCGGATCGCTGATCGGCGTCGCGAGCGCGGCCGCCGTGAGTGGCGCGATGTACCCCCTGCGCGACCACGTGAGCGTGTCGACGGCCGCCCTCGTTCTCGTCATTCCGGTGGTCGTCGGTGCGGTCGTCGGCGGGGTCAACGCTGGCGTGGTGAGCGTGGTCGCCGGATTCTTCGTCTACGACTTTCTCTTCATCCCGCCCTATAACACGCTCAGCGTCGGGACAGCTCAGAACTGGACCGCGCTCATCGTCTACGTCGTCGTGATGTTGCTGGTGGCCCGGGTCGTTGGTCGCCTGGACGCCACTCGCCTGGAGGCCGAACGTGGCCGCGACACGGTGCGACGCGTCTCGGAAGTCTCCGAACTGTTAGTGGGCGACCGTCCCGTCGACGAACTCCTGAGAAACATTGTCAACACCGCCCAAATCGTCTTTAACGTGCCCGGCGTCTCTCTCCTCGAAGAAGAAGATGGCGTCCTCGTCGTCAAGGCGAGCGCCGGGGAGCCACTCAGCGCCGAAGACCTGTCCCAGCTCGACCCCCACTCGGGGCGTCCGGTGCGCGTCGGCACCATCGCCGGAGACTCCAGCGAACTGCGCGCCATCGCCCTCTCGGGGTCTGAGCGCGCCCTCGCCATCCTCGCCATGCGCGGCGTCCCAATCGCCGAGACCGATCGGGCTCTGCTGAACACCTTCGCCAATGACGCCGCCCTCGCCCTCGAGCGAGCGGAACTCCGCGAGCAGGCCCTTCGCTCCAAGCTCCTCGAAGAGGCGGACCGCTTCCGTCGCGGACTCTTAGGTGCGGTGTCCCACGACCTGCGCACGCCCCTCGCCACCATCAAAGTCGCGTCCTCGACGCTGTCAAGTCGGGCCGAACTTCTCTCGGTCGACGACCGTACACTTCTCTACCGACTAGTCGAAATCGAGTCGGACCGCTTGACGCGACTCGTGACCAATCTCTTGGATATGACCCGAATTGAGGCCGGGGTGCTGACACTGCATCGCGAATCGGTGTCGGTGGAGGATCTCGTGAGCGAATCACTCGCCGCGCTGAGCGCAACACTCAGCGATCACCAAGTTGAACTCACGGGTCTGGACTCTCTTCCTCTCGTCGACGTCGATCACGTGCTCATGGGTCAGGTGCTCGTCAACCTGCTCGACAACGCGGCCCGCCACGCGCCCGCCCGTAGTGTGATACTCGTGACAGGCGAACGTCGAGGGACCAACGTCGTTCTCAGCGTCGCTGATCAGGGTCCGGGAGTGCTGCTGGCGGATCGCGAAACGATCTTTGACCGGTTCACCCAACTGGGCACTGGCGGACGCGCCGGCCTCGGCCTTACCATCGCTAAGACTTTCGTCGAAGCGCACGACGAACGTCTCTGGTATGAAGAAGCCCCCGGCGGTGGCGCGCGCTTTGTGTTCACGTTGCCCATCGCCGCCACGGCGCGACCCGCCTAGTCGTGGCCCACATCCTCGTCATCGACGACGACACATCGCTGCTACGCGCGCTGCGGCTCGGGCTCGAGGCTGAAGGACACGATGTATCGAGCGCTCCGAACGCCGAGCACGGCCTGTCCCAGACCGCCCTGCTCTCACCCGACATTGTGGTGCTCGACATCGGTCTGCCCGACATGGACGGCCTCGTGGTCACGCGGCGCCTGCGTGAGTGGAGCGACGTGCCGATCATCATCCTCTCGGCCACCGGCGACGCCGCGCGCAAGATCGACGCGTTGAACAGCGGCGCCGACGACTACGTCACCAAGCCGTTCTCGATGGGCGAGCTCGAAGCGCGAATCCGCGCGGTGCTGCGAAGTCGCGGCACCGACGCGCCCGACACCACCGCCGACCTCGATCTCGGTTCGCTGCAAGTTGACTTTGTGCACCACGACGTGCACCACAACGGAGAGAAAGTCGACCTCACCGCGAAGGAGTTCGGCGTGCTCGCCTTCCTCGCCAAGAACGCCGGGCGCACCTGCACCTACCAGATGATCCTGCGCGCCGTGTGGGGCGCGGGATACGGCGACGAGGCGGCTTACGTCCACGCATACGTGCACCGGCTTCGTCAGAAACTCGGCGACGAGGACGGCACGCTGATTCAAACGTCGCCCGGCGTCGGGTACAGCCTTCAGCCCGCTCCCGCGGGGAGTTAACGCGCCGTCGGCTCCAAGAGCGCCGCACTCACGAAGTCCTTGAACTCGGCGACGTCGATCGTCACGTCGAGTTCGCTGAAACTGGGCTGAGGGCTGAGCACGATAAGCCGAGACCCTTGGGACTCCGCGACCTGATTCTCAAAGCCCTGGGCCTCGACGGCCAGCGTCGCGGGGTCCTCGTCGCCCGGGAGTTCGGCCACCAATGCGGTCAGCGACGAGCCGGTGACGTCCTCGGCTACGAAGCTCAAACAGCCAGCGGTCGCCACGTAGGACCCCGGCGTGGTCTGGGAGAACAGCATCGCGGCTAACTGATCCTGGCCGATGGGACCGACCACGACCTTCTTCGAGGAGTCCAACGCGTCGGCGAGACTCACGCAGAGCTGAGCCAGATTCGTCGTGGGCTCGTACGCCACATAGTTGTCGGCCTGGCGCGGAGATCCCCCCCACCCGCGCGTCGGCCGACCGAGAAACGCCAGGGTCTCGATGAAGCCGACTCCGTAGGTCGTCGAGACTTCGGCGATGCGACACTGGGCGAGCTCGTAGACGCGATCCATCGATTCGAGTGCGACGAAGCAGCGGTCCGCCTCCTCGGGGTGCAGATCTGCGAATCGGCGGGCCATCGAATCGAGGTCTCCCCCGATGTCCCGCGCGATGAAGAACGCCGCCTTCACCCACGTCTCCCACGGCACGTCGCGCTCACCCGGCAACAGGGCGCAGGCGTCGAGAGCTTCGTAGAGCGGACCGAGTGAGGAAAGTCGTCGGCCGAGCAACACCCGGCGTATCGTAAAGAGCCGCAGAGTGTCCAGCGCGTCGTCGTCCAGCGCGTGACGAAACAGGTCTCCGCCGTCCTCGCCGTCCGCGACTACCGATCGCACAATCCCGGCGACCACGTCGTCGTTAGCTTCGGCTCGATAACGGATGAGTTCGGCAGCGATGGACTGGTAAGGGTTCTGTTCCAACTGACCCACCAGCGCGGTCATGCGATCGCCCATGCTCATGCGACAACCTTGGGGGCGTGGCGGGACATTCCACTACGGTACCCACCCGGGCGACCGCGCCATAAAGTGCCGATATGGATGACATCACGCCCCAGATCGCTCAGATCACCATCGACACAACCCACGCGCGCGCCAGCGCCGAGTTCTGGCGAGCCCTGTTGGGTCTCGTCTACCGCGAGGGTCACGAACCTCCCGCAGACGGCGAAGACGATCCCGCCGGTCACGACTGGCTCAATTTGTACTCGCCGCTCAATCGTCGCACCCTGGCGTTTCAGCAGGTGGACGGGTTACCGCACTCGACCTGGCCCAACGATGGCGTGCCCCAGCAGATGCACCTGGACCTCACGGTACGAACGCGCGAGGAGTTAGACGCCGTGCACGCAAAAGTCATCGACGTCGGTGGAGAGCTACTGCTCGATCGCACCGGGTCCGCAGAGGAGCCCCTGCGGGTCTACGCGGATCTCGACGGTCATCCGTTTTGCATCTTCGTGCTCGACGAGGACTGAGGGCGGACTCAGCCCTCGATGCGCCGCGCGACAAAGACCGGAATCCTGCGTGACGTCTTGACCTGGTAGTCGGCGTAGGGAGGGTAGGCCGCGACCGCGCGGTCCCACCACTGCGCGTACTCATCCCCGTCGATCTGGCGCACCGTCACCGCGAAGGGCTCGGGTCCGTCTTGGAGTTTGACGTCCTCGGGATGGGCCACGAGGTTGTAGTACCACAGCGGATTGTCGGGCGCTCCGCCCTTGGAGGCGACGAGCGCGTACTCCCCGTCGTGCTCGACGCGCATGACGGCCACCTTTCGGATCTTGCCGCTGCGATGACCGCGCGTCGTGAAGATCACGATCGGCCATCCGGTATCGAGCAACGTATTGGCCCGCGCGCCGCCCGAGCTCTCGTACTCCTCGACTTGGTTGCGCACCCACTCCGAGGGACTGGGCTCATACTCACCACTTAGCGCCATGGCGACATCCTCTCGACAATCGATCCATCGTTGAGGCTACCGGCGTCACGCGTGAACGGGAGCCGCTTGACTCGCAGCGCCCTGGGCGACGAAGTCCTTGGGACGAATGAAGACAAAAGCGCACAGCGCACCCGCCAGCGCCAGGATGCCACTCACGACGAACAAGTCGTTGAGGGAGTTCGCAAAACTCGAACGAAGTCCTCCAAAGACGATGCCGTGGGCCGAGGGTGGAACCGACCGAAGAATGCGCGAGACGTAACCCTCCTTCACGTTGAGCACGAACAGGTTCATGTCGGCGGCCGACAGGTGCAGCGGCGCGAGGGAGGAGTGCAACCCGCTGGTGAGTGTCGACGTGAAGATCGTCCCGTAGGTCGCGATGCCCACGGCGATTCCGATCTGGCGAAACGTCGTGTTCACGCCCGAGGCCATGCCCGAGCGTTCTGGTCGCACCACGCCCACCGCCGTCGAAGCGAGCGGCGGGTTGACCATGCCCGAACCAAAGCCGGCCACAATGAATCCGAGAATGAGGTGGGTCCACGTTGTCGTCCCGGTGAGGCCGCCCATGAGCAGCAGGCCAACACCGACCAGGGTGAGTCCGGGACCGATGAGCCACCGTGCGGGCACGCGGCTCGTTAGCCGACCCGCGATGGTGGCCGAGACCAACGTGCCCCCGCTCAGGAAGAGCAGGCGCGCACCTGTACCCAGGGCCGAGTACCCGAGCGCGTACTGCAGGTACAGCACGAGATACACCAACATCGCAAACAGGGACCCGTTCATCGCAAAGGCGACCGCCAGGCCCCCCGAGAACGTGGGGATGCGAAAGAGTGACAGGTCGAACATCGGGTGCGCGACGCGGTGCTCGGTGACGATGAAGGCGACGAGCAGAACGGCCGCAATCCCCAGGCACACCCAGACCCCGGTGTCGCCCCAGCCCTGTTCGCTCGCGCGAATGAGGCCGTAAACGAGCGACACCAGTCCGGCCGTCAGGAGTATGAAACCCGCCCAGTCCGGGCGCGAAGCGTCGGGCGTCTTTGACTCTTCCACCTGCCAGAGGGTGACCGCGATCGCGACGACGCCGATAGGAATGTTGACCAAGAAGATGGCGCGCCAATTGATGCCGCTCGTGATCACTCCGCCCAGAATTGGACCGAGGGCCACGGCCACACCGGTGATCGCACCCCACACGCCGAAGGCGACGCCGCGGTCCTTCCCCCGGAAACTGTGCGCCAACAATGCCAGTGATGTCGAGAACAGGATCGCGCCACCAATACCTTGGGCCATGCGCGACAGGGTCAGCATGAGGGGCGACTGGGCGAATCCACACAGCAGAGAGCCGAGGGTAAAGATCACCAAGCCGATCGTGAAGAGCAGACGCCGTCCGTATCGGTCGGCGAGGGCCCCGGCCGTCAATAGCAACGACGCCAGGGTTAGCGCGTAGGCGTCGACCACCCATTGGACGTCGGAGAAGCTCGCGTGAAGTCCTCGTTGAATCTCGGGCAGAGCCACCGTCACGATCGTCACGTCAAGTAGCAACATAAAAGTCGCGGCACCGACCACCACCAATGTCCACCACTTGCGCTCCATGGTCCCTCCTCATTCCACCGTCAGGTCAACGTAAGGTCAGTCTGTGACATGAGTTACGCTGTCGGCCACCTTATAAGGTGCGCTCGAGAGTTCGTCGGATGGAAACGTCCCACCGCGCAGGAGGATCAGACATGGCCAAGACCGCAGAACCGACGCCGTCGCAGTTGATCGACGGTCGCATCGAGGAGCTCGGCGACTGGCGCGGCGAGATGCTCGGACGTCTGCGAGGACTCATCAAGGAGGCCGTCCCTGGCGTCGTGGAGGAGTGGAAGTGGCGCGGCGTTCCCACCTGGTACGACAACGGCATCGTCTGCACGGGAGAGACCTACAAGGAGGTCGTCAAGTTGACCTTCGCGAAGGGCGCGAAGCTCGATGACCCCGCGGGCCTCTTCAATTCGAGTCTCGAGGGAAATATCCGACGGGCCATCGATTTTCGCGAGGGCGACAAGATAAACGTCCGCGCGCTCAAGTCACTCTTTAAGGCAGCTGCGACTCTCAACAACGCGAAGTAACGACCAACGGTGTCCACCGAGTCATCACTGGAGGGCGTTGGGACGAATTACTCGATTGACGCGATGCTCGACACCCGATTGCGGACCCGACGGGCTCTGCGCGCCATCGCCGAACGGGTTGAAGTCGGAATGTCCGAGTACGACGCTCGGGCTATGGCCCGCGACACTCTCGAGGAGATGGATCTGCGTCGAGGCTGGCACCCGACTCTGGTGCGCTTTGGCCCCAACACGATACGCCAGTTCCTCGATCGGGAGGGCGACGACGTCGTGCTGCGCAGCGACGACATCTTTTTCGTCGACATCGGACCGGTCTATAACGGCGTCGAGGGAGACGCCGGCGAGACGTTCACGACCGGTCACAACCCGGAGCACGTTCGAGCGGCGTCTGACGTGCTCGAGGTGTGGAACGAGGTTCGCGACACGTGGATCTATGAGAATCGAAGCGGTCGAGATCTTTACGCCTTCGCCCAAACAGCCTGTCGTGAGCGCGACTGGCGACTCAACCTCGATCTGACCGGTCATCGAATCTCGGACTATCCGCACAAGGCGCACTTCAATGGCCCGATGTCGACGGTCGACATTGTGCCCTCGCCTCACCTCTGGGTGCTCGAGATCGGTCTCGCGCACCCCGATCGCACCTTCGGCGCCTTCTACGAAGACACGCTGCTCGAAGACCAGTCTTTCGACGACGGACCGCCAGCGGCCACCTAGACCTGGGGTATGGCGAGGTGGTACGTGGGCGAGCGGTACTGGCGCCCGGACCAACCGGTGTAGGTGGAGTAGACCGGGACGACGCCCGACGGCGCGGGGGTGGCTCGGATCAAGCACTCACCAAAGGGGTTGGGGGCGCAAGTCTTGAGCATCGGGCCGATGTAGACCTTCACCTTCGTCACCGGATAGAAGCCGCCCGCGTTCGCGGTGATGCCAGTCAGTTGGAGTGCGGTAGGAACGGCGGCCGCCAGGTTAGGCCGAGCGGCGATCGCCAGACTCGAGTCGGCGACCGGAATGGCGAACTCGGGGTCGGTGGGCGCCGAGTACCCGTACGCGTTGTAGGCCTGGGCCGTGACCCAGTAGACCTCGTGGTTGGTGAGGCCCTTGACGATGCAATTCGGCTGGAAGTACACGGCCGCGTGACAGTACGTGGTGCCCGAGGCGTCGGTGATGGCGACCCGGTATCCCTCCACCGGGGCGCCACCCGAACGCAGCGAGGGATGCATGTACGTCCACACTTCGCCACTGCGCACGTTGCCGGAGACCTGTTGGGGCGGCGACGGAACGCTGTCGGCACAGCTGCCCTCGGGCCTCGCGGTCACAATGTCGCCGTTGTCGTCCACGGCCACGTACTGATTGGCGCCAAAGGCGATTGAGGTCCATGACGATGCCGTGGGCGTCGCAACAGGCGCTGCGGTCCACGTCGCACCGGTCACCGACGAGAGAATTGGGCTCGCCGATCCCGACGCGACGCCCGCCGCGACAAACGCGTCACAGCCAAAGGTGGCCGCGTCAACCTCTTGGGCCGGCGAGTACTGGTGCAGGGTCCAGGTGTACCCGAAGACCGACGTCGCGACATATCCCGCACCCGAGCTCGAGTCACCAAAGGCCACAAAGTTTCCGTTGCCGTAGGCGACGGCGCCGAGGTGAAGCCCACCGGACGGTGCCGGAGTACCACCGGTCAGGGGCTGAAAGATGTCGCTCCAACTCTGTCCATTGAGCGACAACAACACGTTGCCTTGGCGCGCGTCGACCGCGATGAACTTGCCATCGCCATAGGTGATCGACGTGAAGTCGTCGATCGGACGCCAGAAGCGCTCAGTCCAGGAAAGGCCGTTGGGCGAGGTGGCGATCGTACCGACCGAACTCACGGCGACGAAGAGAGAGTCCCCGTAGGTAATGCTCGCCCACTGCCCGCTCTGTACGGGGCGACCGGACTGCTTGGGCGTGCCGGGCGGTCCCTGCTCGCTCGTCCACTGCGTAGCGTTCGACGAGATCATCTCGTTGGGAACCGCGTCGGCCGAGGACAGGGCGACGTAGTGGCCACCGCCGTAGGCGACGGTCTGCCACGAGCCGGACGGCGCGCTCTGCTCGATCCACGTCGACGCGTTGGTCGACGTGGCAACTTGGCCGCCGTGACTGAGCGCGATCCACTGACCACCCAGGTAGTTGACCGAAGACCATGGCACCGATGGACTCGGGACCGACGCCAAGGTCCACGTGGGCGGAGACTCCGCGGAAGAACTCGATAGAGGAATGGAAAGAGACGCGCCGACCAGAACGGCCAGCGCCGCTATCCGGTTACACCACCCTCGCTGAGGGAGTCGCGTCATGTGCCCTCACTTCCCTTGTGCCCCAATTCTCACGAGGTGAACGCACGACTCCCGCTACGAGTAATCAAGATTTCGTCAATTCTAATTGAAATATCTCGACACCTAATTAGGCCACGATGAGGGAAAAGCCTGGAACACAGAATCCGGAGATGTCGAGTCCGAGTGAGTTTTCAACCACCCTACTGAATAATCACGCGTGAGAACTTACCGGATCGGTCCGGACCGATAGCGTGCTAACTCAACGTCTCAAACGAGAAGGACAACACGTGGCCGGACTTTTGATCATTCTCATTCTCGTCGCGACATTTATATTCCAGGCCTTCCTTGCCGGTCGCTTCGACTGGCGTTGTGACAAATGCGGTCACACGTTTTCGATTCCTCCGTTCAAAGCCGCGATCCTGCCCCACCGCTGGGGTGGGCAGAAGTTGGTCAAGTGCCCCGAGTGTGGCGTTCGCTCATGGGTGCATCGAGTGCCCAAGGAGTCCACCTCGGACTCTCGGTAACTTGAGGCCATGGGCAACTACGGCGACTGGCAGTACGAGATCTACCTGAACGGACTTGCGGGAGAGCGGCCCGACCTGCCGATGACCTACGACGAGTTAGAGCATCGAGCCGAAGCAGTCATGAGCAAAGAGATGTGGTCCTACGTCTCGGGCGGCGCGGGAAACGAGCGCACCCAGCGCGCCAACGTCGCGGCCTTTGATCACTGGGGATTCATGCCTCGGATCCTGGCGGGGGCGACATCGCGCGACCTGTCCATCGAGCTCTTCGGTGCGCACCTGGCGACACCGATCCTGCTCGCTCCCGTCGGAGTGATCGGGATCTGCGATCCGGACGGTCACGGTGACGTGCACACGGCTCGCGCGGCGGCCACGAGCGGCGTGCCCATGATTGCCTCGACGCTCAGCCAAGACCCGATGGAAGTGGTGGCCAAGGAACTCGGCGAGACGCCAGGTTGGTTTCAGCTCTATCCGCCGAACGACGTGGAGCTCACGGAGAGTTTCGTGCGGCGCGCGGAGGTCTCCGGGTTCTCGGCCATCGTCGTCACGCTCGACACGTTGACGCTTGGGTGGCGCCCGCGTGACCTGTCGATCGCGAGCTTCCCGCAACTCAGGGGTGTCTGTCTCGCGAACTATCTGTCAGATCCGGTGTTTCGAGCGAAGCTCGATGTTCCTCCTGAAGAGGACCTGTCGGCGGCGGCGGGAGTCTGGTCGTCGCTCTTTGGTAATCCCGGCCTCGACTGGGACGACCTCACGCGCCTGCGATCTCTAACGGGCTTGCCGTTACTCCTCAAGGGTGTGTGTCACCCCGAGGACGCTCGCCGGGCGATGGACGCTGGCGTTGACGGCGTCTACTGCTCGACGCATGGTGGACGTCAAGCCAACGGTGGCCTTGCCGCTCTGGACTGTCTTCCTGACGTCGCTGACGCAGTCGACGAGCAAGTACCCGTGATCTTCGATTCGGGTGTGCGCAGCGGTCCTGATGTGCTCACCGCCCTGGCACTGGGCGCCTCGGCGGTAGCGATTGGACGGCCCTACGCCTACGGTCTCGCCGTAGGTGGTCAGCGAGGCATTGAGCACGTGGTGAAGTGTTTCCTCGCCGAGATGGACTTGATGATGGCGGTTGACGGCTATCCGGCGGCCCGCGAACTTTCGCGAGACGATCTGCGCAGAACTTTGCGCTCTTAGGTTGCCCCAATCGGGCCAATCTCTGAAGAAAGCCTCCCTTTTGGGAGGCTTTCTTCACTTCGTGGCGGGGGCAAGATTTGAACTTGCGACCTTCGGGTTATGAGCCCGACGAGCTACCAGGCTGCTCCACCCCGCGTTGCGAAGTACACGTTAGCCGATCGCTCAACATCTACTCCAGTCGAACGAACTTCCGATCAGAACTGTTCTGATTCCGTCGAACCTACAAGCGCCAGCGTCGATGAAACACCGTTGGTCAACGTGGTCATGACGTCGTCAAAGTATCCAGCCCCCACCTCGCGCTGGTGGCGAGTTGCGGAGTAGCCCTCACTCTCGGCGGCGAACTCGCGCTCCTGCAATTTGACGTAGGCGCTCATGCCGCTTTGGGCGTAGCCGTGGGCCAGTTGGAACATGGACTCGTTGAGTGCATGCCAACCGGCCAACGTCACGAACTGGAAGGCGTACCCCATCGCCCCCAACTCGCGCTGAAAGCGGGCAATGGTGTCATCGTCGAGGTGCTTGCGCCAGTTAAAGGACGGCGAGCAGTTGTAGGCCAAGAGCTTGTCCGGGTACACCTCGTGAATCCGATCGGCGAAGAGTCGAGCTTCGGCGAGATCGGGCGTCGAGGTCTCGCACCAGATGAGATCCGAGTACGGGAGCGTACGCCAGGGCTCGCGCGACAGCTTGTTCGATGCCCGGGCGGACGTAATAGAAGCCCTCGGGCGAGCGCTCGTCCGTCAAGAACTCTCGGTCACGAGGATCGACGTCACTGGTAAGCAGGTTTGCGCCCAACGAGTCGGTGCGCGCGACGACCAACGTCGGCACCCCGGCGATGTCAGCCGCGAGGCGAGCCGCGATCAGGGTGCGAATGTGCTGACCCGTGGGAATCAGGACCTTACCGCCCATGTGGCCACACTTTTTCTCCGAGGACAGTTGGTCTTCGAAGTGCACCCCGGCCGCACCCGCTTCGATCATCGATTTCATCAACTCGAACACGTTGAGCGCACCGCCAAAACCCGCCTCGGCGTCCGCCACGATCGGCACCAACCACTCGCGCGGCTCATCGGTACTGCCCGCGGCGAGCGCTTCGCCCCATTCGATCTGGTCGGCCCGGCGCAGTGCGTTGTTAATGCGCCGAACGACCGCCGGCACGCTGTTGGCGGCGTACAGGCTCTGGTCCGGGTACACCTGCTCGGAGAGATTCGCGTCGGCCGCCACTTGCCAGCCCGACAGGTAGATGGCCTTGAGGCCGGCCTTCACCATTTCGACCGCTTGGCCGCCAGTCATTGCGCCCAACGCGTTCACGTAGGGCTCGTTGTGGATTAGATCCCAGAGTCGCTCGGCGCCCCGTCGCGCAAGGCTGTGCTCGACGCTCACCGAACCGCGCAGACGGATGACGTCGGCAGCGCCGTATCCGCGCTCGATGCCGGCCCAGCGCGGGTCGGTCGCCCACTCGTGTTCCAGGGCGGCGATCTCGATGTCGTAGATAGGTCGTCACGTCAGGTTCTCCTTGTTGATGGTTGCGTCGTTCTTGAGTCGAGGATGTCGTAGGCCGGCAGGGTCAAAAAGGTGGCGAACTCTTCGCCAAGAGCGACTTCTTCGAAGATGGCGCGAGCAGCTCCGAACGAGCCGCGGGGCGACACCCTCGGCGATCAGCTGTGTCTCGGTGATGTCGAGGAGATCGCGGACGAGCGTCTCGGAGAATTGTTTTGCCGCCAACGCTCAAGGTGATCCCGTGACGCACCCACTGCCAGACCTGGGCGCGACTGATCTCGGCCGTGGCCGCGTCCTCCATGAGGTCATTGATCGCTGCCGCGCCGACGCCCGACAGCCACGAGACGATGTAGCGAACGCCGACGTCGATGTTGGTGCGAAGGCCGGCTGGCGTCACGCCGTGCTCGGGGTACTCGACGCTCGAGCAGATCCGCAGCCTCAACCCGCACTTCGGAGCGCAGGCGGCTCAACTGGTTCGCGTTGTCGCCCAGCACGAGGTCGAACTCGGTCTGCGCCACCGGCACGAGGTCGGGGTGGGCGACCCACGTGCCGTCAAAGCCGTCTCCCGCCTCGCGCTGCTTATCGTCTCTGACCTTGGCGAGGGCTTCCTCGGTCACCGCAGGCTTGTTGCGATTGGGAATGAAGGCGGACATTCCCGCCGATGGCGTAGGCGCCTCGTCGGTGACAGGTTTTCACGAGTAGTTCGGAGTAGGCGCGCATGAAAGGTGTGGTCATTGTCACCGCACTGCGCTCGCGCATCACGAAGGCCTTATCGTCGTGAAACTTCTTGGAGATGCTGAAGATGTAGTCCCAGCGTCCAGCGTTCAGTCCGGTGATGTGATCGCGCAGCTCATACAGGATCTCGTCCATCTCGAAGGCAGCGGTGATCGTCTCGATCAGGACCGTGGCGCGGATGGCTCCGTGCTCGAGTCCCAAGGACTCTTCGCTAAAGCTCATAACCTCGTCCCACAATCGGGCCTCGAAGTGGCTCTCGAGCTTGGGCAAGTAGTAGTACGGCCCGAATCCACGCTCAAGGGAAGCCTTGGCGTTATGGAACGCGTAGAGGCCGAAGTCGAAGAGACTGGCCGAGATCGGTTGGTCGTCGATCAAGAAGTGCTTCTCGGCCAGGTGCCAGCCGCGGGGACGCACCACCAGCGTGGCCAGTTCACTGTCGGCACGCAACCGATACGTCTTGTCGGGTGTGGCGAACTCGATCTGGCCGCGCACCGCATCGATCAAGTTCAACTGACCCTCGATGATGTTGTGCCACGTCGGGGAGTTGGAGTCCTCAAAATCGGCCATGAAGACCTTGGCCCCCGAGTTGAGCGCGTTGATCATCATCTTGCGTTCCACCGGTCCCGTGATCTCGACTCGTCGATCCTCCAGTCCTGCGGGCGCTGTCCTCACGCGCCACTCGCCGTCACGGATATCGAGAGTCCCGGGGAGAAAGTCGGGTCGTTCGCCCGCGTCAAAACGAGCCTGACGCAGGCTTCGTTCGGCCAATAGTCCTGCGCGCATGCCTTGGAATCGGTCGTGCAACGCCACGATGAAGTCGACCGCCCACGGCGTCAAGACAGTGTCGACCCCGTGGTGTGGCTCAATGGAGAGATTCCTAGTAACGAACATAAAGAGGATTATTTGTCCGTATCCGGCACTGACACAAGTGAAGAAACGTATTACTTGTCACTTAGAGCGAAATATGGAAAAATATTCGACATGACCGTCATTTCAGAACCACTGGACACTTTCGTCTTTGGCCAGCGCTTGCGCCACCTGCGTAAGCGAGCCGGCCTGACTCTCGGCCAACTCGCCGAGGCAGTTGGCTCGTCCCCGTCGTATCTCTCGCAACTGGAAAACGGCCACCGCGAACCGCGACTCTCGACGGTAAACCAACTGGCCGCTGCGCTCGGCTGTCGACCGGCCGAACTCTTGAGCGCGGCGGCCCCGAATCGGCGCGCCGAACTCGAGGTAGCGCTCGCCCACATTCAAGACGACCCCGCGTATCGCGAGCTCGGGCTGCCGTACCTCAAGGCGTCCCCACGACTGGATGCGGCCGCTCTCGAGCACGTCGTGGCGCTCTACCACCGGGTGCGCGAACTCTCCGACGGCGTGCCACTCAGTGACACGCCGCCGGTCGCGCGCCTCAACACGAGCGGAGCGCGCGCCGCCAACGCCGCGCTGCGCGACGAGATGCGCCATCGCGACAACTACTTCGAAGAGATCGAACACGTGGCCACCACCGCGCTGGACGCGGTGGGCTACTACGGTCCGGGCGCAGTCTCGGAACGCCAGCTCACTGACGCGGCAGCCCACTTCGGCTTCACCATCTCGCGCGTGCAGGGTATGCCACGCTCGGCTCGCTCCATCACTGACACCGAGCACAAGATCATCTATGTGCCTCAACGAAACGCCACCGGCGGAACGCGCTCATCGCGATCGGTGATCGCCCAGACGCTCGGGCACTTCGCACTAGGTCACGACGCGCCGGGCGACTTTGAAACCTACGTGCGCCAGCGCGTCGAAGCGAACTACTTCGCAGGAGCATTGCTCGCTCCCGAACGCGCCGTCGTCTCGGTCTTGGGCGAAGCGAAGCGCAACGAGGATATTGCCGTCGAGGACCTCGGCGAGCTGTTCTACGTGTCCTACGAGATGGCGGCCCACCGGCTGACGAACCTGATCACGCGGCACTTCGGTATCCCCGTGCACTTCCAGCGCTCCGACCCCGAGGGTCTGCTGTGGAAGGCCTACGAGAACGACGGTGTGCTGTTGCCCGCCGCGGTGGATGGAACGATCGAGGGCCAGCGGCTGTGTCGCTGGTGGAGCTCGCGTCAGGCCTTCGCCTCAGAAGACTCCTACGAGCACCACTACCAGCGCACGGATACGTCAGCGGGCACGTTCTGGTGCACCACCCACATCGACCTCGATCGCGATCGGGGCGATGCGATCACCATCGGCACGATCGACACCATGTCCCACTGGTTCCGGGGTTCGGCCACCATGCGCCGCGCCGTCTCGACCTGTCCCGATCCCGACTGTTGTCACCGACCAAACGTCGAAGCACGCGATCGCTGGGAGCGATCCACCTGGCCCTCGGCGCGCGATCACAGCAGTTTCGTATCCGGTCTGCCCACCGACACCGTCGTCTTCAACGCCTATCCGGGCGTTGACCTCATCGACGTCTACGCGTTCTTGGATCGTCAAGTCGAACGAGACGACTGAGTCGTCTGGACTGCGATCACCTCAAGCGGTAGCGCACGACCGTTCGCTGACCGTGGGCGAACACGATCGTGAATCGGTAGATGCCCGGGTGGCTACCACGATCGACGATCACGTGCAGCGTCAGGTCGCGACCATTGTCGTGGATGACCACCGCGCTCGTACCCACCAGACTGCTCGCCACGAGGGGTCGCCCGTAGAAGCCGGAGCCGACCACCACGGCGTTCATCGTCCGACCAACCAAAAGCGACCGATCGAGTCGCGTGGCTTTGGGTGCGGGAGCCAAAATCGTGATCGTCGTCGCCAGCGAGGTGGCTTGGGCGTAGGTGCCATCGGCAGCCTTGGTCGCCACGACCACGCAGGTACCGGCCTTGGAACTGGTGAGGACATTTCCCTGCACCTGACAGTCCGCGGTGCCCACTGTGGTCACCGCGTAGCTGATCGCGCCCGCGCCTGATCCGCCGGACGTCGTCAGCGAGAGCGGGTGACCGTAGATCATTGAGGTGGTCACGATGTCAAGCGCGCCCTGGCTCTTGGGATTGCCGCTTCCGATAGTGATCGACTGCTGGACCTCGGGCGCAGCGGCGAAGGCGCCGTTACCTGCGTCATTGAAGTCGATGACGCACACGCCGTTGTCGTTGAAAGTCACCACGCCGCTGGAGACGGAGCAGCCGGTCGACTGGCTGCTGAGTTTGATCGAGACCTTGTCGCCGGAGGTCGCCGACCCGCTGGGCGTGTACGTCTCGTGAATCGTTCCCGCAGCGGGCGGGGTCGAGACCGAAATAGTGTTGGATCCGTAGACCTTGATCCAGCGCTTGACCTGGCTCGCTGCGGCGAAGGCACCGTTGCCTGGATCGTTCAGATCGATGATGCACTCTCCCGAACCTTTGAACTCAATCCACCCGTAGTTGAGGTAACAGCCGCCCGAGTCCTTGTCGAGGGTCATAACCACCTTGTCACCCGAGGTCGCGCTCAGCCCTGGCGCGTAGGCGCCCCCATTACTGGCGTCCTTGGGAAAGGCGCTCGTGGTGATCGTGTTGCTTGAATAGACCGTGATGCTCTGTTGCACTTGGGCGGCGGCGTAGGTGCTGTTGCCAGGATCGTTGAAGTCGATGACGCAGGTTCCCGCGCCGGTGAAGGTGACTTTGCCGTCGCTGAGCGAGCACCCCGTTGAGCTCTTGTCGAGCGTGATCGCCACCGTGTCGCCCGAAGTAGCCGATGCACTCGGGCTATAGCTGCCGTGCGTGCTGCCTGCGTGGGGCGGCGCACTCGCGCTAATCGTGTCGGAGGTGGTCCCTGCGGCGAACGCGGGCGCGGCGATCAGTCCGGAGGCCCCCAGAATGATTGCGGCGCCGGCAACCGCGCGGGAAAGGTTCACGCGAGACGAAGAAGCCGTCCTTCGCGTCGCAAAAGTGGTGATGTGTCTCATGTGGCCCATCTTCTTTCGGACCTCGGACGCAGTGACCGTCAGACAGCGAGATCACAGGTGACCCACAAACTCGATGATTTGTCAAGTAAACGCTGGCATTTCGACCACTTTTGGCGGTGTAGCGCTCTGAAGTTCCCAGGCGACTCTCATTTACGCGGCCGTCAATCCAGGCGTGCAGCACAGCCGTTGACGACTGAAAGGGAGTTAGGTTAGCCTAAACTAAATGCCAATGGAAGTCCCGCGACCAGACGTCTATCGGTCGGGACGGACCTACGCAGCGGAGGAACTCCGATGATCCTTTGGGCGCCCCATGGGTCGCGCAGCCCCTCTTATCAGGGATCACTCGCATGACGACGATGCAGTCGCCCGTCGACCTGTCTGTCGCAGCGCCCCGGCGGCGGCGCCCTCGCTCCAAGGCACTCATTCTGCTGAGCGCGATGGTCATTGGGGCCCTTTCCCTTCCGCTCATTTTCTTGCTCTTAGAGGCGTCGGACGCTGGCGCCAGCAACGTCTGGCACCTCATCTGGCGGAGCCTCACGGCGACCCTGCTCTGGAACACGGTGCGCCTCACCGTCGTCGTCACAATTCTCTGCGCGATCATCGGCACGTTGTGCGCGTACTGCGTCGAGCGCACCGACCTACCGGGACGACATGTCTGGGCGGTCTTGGTCGTTATCCCCTTCGCCATGCCGGACTTCGTTGTTTCGTTTGGCTGGTCGTCGCTGTTCACGTGGATCTCCGGTTTTCGCGGTGCGGTCGTGGTCATGACCTTGGCCGTCTATCCCCTTGTCTACTTGCCTGTCGCGGCGAGCTTTCGGGGGGCGGACACGGGCCAGGAGGAGATCGCGCGTAGTCTCGGCGCGACGCGGCTAGGGGTCTTCTTTCGCATCACCCTCGCCCAAGCGCGTCGCTCGATTCTCGGCGGGTGCCTGCTTGTGTCGCTGGTGATACTCGCCGAGTACGGCGCCTTCGAGATCCTGGGGTACCGCACCTTTACCACGGAGATCTTCTCGGAGTTCTCGATCGGCTTCGACACGTCGTCGGCCTGCGCACTCTCGTTAGTCATCGTCGTCATCTCGATCGCCGTCATGGTGGGCGAAGGGGCGATGGGTGGCGCTCGGCGCACGGCGCGTAGCGGACGCGGGGTCGCTCCGGTGCGCACTCGGGTGACGTTGGGTCGCTCACGACTTCCCGTCCTCGCCCTCTTCACCGCTCTCGTTCTCGCCGCACTCGGCGTGCCGATCGGCTCGGCCATTTACTGGATGTTTGAGGGCGGGGCCGACGCGATCTCTGGGGTGTCGCTGGGTTCAGCCGCGCTCTACACCGCCCTGTACAGCGCCGGGGCCGCCCTGCTCGCCACGCTCATGGCCCTGCCGGTGGCGCTGCTCGTCGTGCGCTACCCCACGAAGTGGACGCGGGCGTTCGCGCGATCGACCTTTCTTCTGCTGGCCATGCCCGGACTCGTCATCGCGCTCGCCCTGTCGTACTTCTCGGAACAGCACGCCGACTCCTTCGGCTACGAGACCGCTCCCATGTTGATACTTGCCTACGCCCTCATGTTCTTTCCTTTGGCGCTCGTGGGCGTGCGTGCGTCGGTGAGCCAGGCACCGGTCACGCTCGAAGAGGTCGCCGGATCTCTCGGCGTGCCTCGCGGGCAGGTTCTTCGCCGCGTGACGCTGCCCTTGATCGGTCCGGGACTGGCGGCAGCGTTCTGCCTGGTCTTTCTCAGCTGTGTCACGGAACTCACCGCCACGCTGATCCTGATTCCCACCGGTGTCCAGACGCTGGCGACTCAGTTCTGGGCGTACCAGCAGAATCTCTCCTATGGCCAAGCTGCGCCGTTCGCTTTGGTCATCATCCTCATCGCCGCGGTGCCGGCGTACGTGTTGGGCCGGTTCTTCGATCGTCTGCCCCACCGGGCCCTGGCGGCCCCAGTCCCTAACGTGGTCGCATGAGCGAACTCGATATCTCGGGCCTCGTCAAGTCCTTTCGGACCCAAGAGGTGCTGTGCGGACTCGACCTCGTCGTAGACGAGGGCTCGTTCGTCTCGATTCTCGGTCCCTCGGGCAGTGGCAAAACCACACTCCTGCGCATCATCGCGGGCTTCGAACGAGCCGACGCCGGCAGCGTGCGCTTGCACGGCGAGATCGTCGATGACGCGACGCACTTCGTCGACTCGCGCAAACGGCGTATTGGCTACGTGCCCCAGGACGGGAATCTCTTTCCCCACCTCTCGGTGAAGCTGAACGTCGGCTTTGGCCTCCCCAAGGCAGAGCGCAACGGCAAACGAGTGAACGAACTACTCGAGATGGTGGGCTTGGAGAACCTCGCCGAGCGCTACCCGCACCAACTCTCGGGCGGCCAGCAGCAGCGCGTGGCCCTGGCGCGCGGACTCGCGATTCACCCCGACCTGGTGCTCCTTGATGAGCCGTTCTCCTCGCTCGACGCGGGTCTGCGCGCGAGCGTGCGTCACGATGTTCGTCACATTCTCAAGGACGCGGGCACCACCGCGATCCTGGTCACCCACGACCAGGACGAAGCGCTCTCGCTCGCCGACAAGGTGGCCGTCATTCGCGACGGCCGCATCAGCCAGTGCGACGCGCCCGCCACGCTGTACGCGAAACCCGCCACGCCCGCCCTCGCACGAGAATTCGGCAACGTCAACTTCGTACCGGGGACCGCCCGTGGACACGAGGTGGACACGGACATTGGGCGCTTCGTGCTCGAAGACGTCTCGTCGATCCCTGGCCTACACGACGGCGCGCGACTGCTGGTGCTGATCCGTCCCGAACAGATCATCCTCACTGCGGACGGCACAGCCCGCGCCCACGTGCTCGACACCGAGTTCTACGGACACGACGCGGTGGTTAAGTTGCGCGCGAATGTTCATCGCGAACTCACGTTGCACGCTCGCACCTCGCACGCCATCGATCTGCCCGCTCGCGATAGCGACGTGGGCATCTCTGTGCGTGGCGGCGTGATCGCGTGGAATGACGAGTCGAGCGACTGAGATGAATCTGAAAGTTTGATGTGAAGGGCGTTCGCTGCGTTCATTCCTATGCGATTGCGCTCCACCGGCGACCCGCCTGAAGACGGGGCCGACAGGACGTGGCGTTCGATCCCCTCGTAGCGTGGAGGGAGCGGCACATTGGTGTCGGCTGGACCCCCACCCACAGCCAAAGGGAGACTCAATGAACAACCCGAACGGACGACGTCGCGGCGCGAGAACACATTGGACACCACTATTCGCGCTCGGCGCGTCGATCGCGCTCATGGCCGCAGCGGCTCTCACGATCACGACCGACGTCTCGGCGGCGCCCGTGCAGCCGCTGGGCGCGCCGACCCTGCCCTGCACTGTGTCGGTCTCCGGAGGTGGCCAAGTGGTCCCTTCGACGACGCTTATCACTGGCGTCGTGGCCGGCACCACTCAGATCAAGTTTGACTGTGACGCCTCGTCGGGCGCGGCGGTCGCCGCCGAAGCCTCGCTGCTAGCAGGCATCGGGACGACGAGCGTCGTCCCCACCGCCGAGGCCGACACCACGACGTTGGCGGATTTCACTGCCAGTACGACCGACGCTCTGTGTCCCGCGGGAACCGCGGGCTCCTGCACCGAGGCAACGTTTGCTGTGCCCGCAACCTTTAGCGCTTCGGGCGACACCGCCGCCCAGTGCCCGCCCTCCCAGGCCCAGATCAACGCCGGTCTCTTTGGGTGCGCCGTAGCGGTTGCAAACTCCTCGGAACAAGAGGTCGCTGGCGGCGAGTACCTCTTGATGTACGCGAGTCAGACCTCGGCGCCCGCGGCCCCGTCGATCGCGGCCCAGCCCGCCACCGGTTCGCCCGGCAGCCTGATCAATGTGAGCGACGCCACGCCATCGAACTATTGGTGGGGTGACGCCGTGCAGGCCGTTCAAGCGCTGGACTCCGGAACTGCCGCCGCGGTCGCTCCCTCGACGTGCGGCGGTGGGGGTGGGTACGGCGACGTGCCGGCTGCCGATCTGGAAGAGGCCTGGTACGCCGCGGGAGCCTCCAGCCCCGCCTTCGCCGGACCAGCCACGGGAGTCACGATCTCGAATGACTGCTACGACGGCAAGACACTCAACGCGCCAGTCCTCGGCGGCACCATGACGGTTCCCGCGACGGTGACAACCGGCTCGTCGTACACGGTGTATCTGTGTGAAGTGAACGCGACGCCCTATCCGAGCAACGACTCCAAGTCCGCCAGTGTGTGTGGCACGAGCGCGCCCTTCATCGACGCGTCGTTCTCCTACGCGGTGGTTGCCAAGACCTTGAGTCAGAATCTTCCCGTGAGCGCCACGGTCACGAGCACGGCCGGCTTCACGGCCCAACTCGCCACCAGCGGCAACAACGGAGCGGTGACCTACACCCAGACCGCCGGATCGCCCGACATCGTGGTGTCGAGCTCTGGGGCGGTGAGCACCTCGGGTGCGCTTCCCTCGAGTACCTACACCGCCTCGGGCACGACGGCCGACCCGAACGGCGACTCGGGAACGTTCACCTTCAAGCTCAACGTCACGGGATCGACCATCACGAAGACCCCCGCACCGAAGGCGAACCGGATCACCGGTTGGGGCATCATCGGACACACCGACGTCCTGGTCATTACCGGCACGAACTTCGGCACCCATCCCCGGGTGATCGGTCACGCCGGCACGGTGGCGTCGGTCATCCGGTCGTCCGCCACGCACATCTACCTAAAGGTGCGTGTCGTGAAGAGCGCGAAGAAAGGTACGTACCGCTTCATCATCCAGTTCAGCAACGGAAAGCGGACGTCCATTAACTACCGCGTTCGATAGGTTCGTCTCCACTGCAACGGTGTCCCTCGCAATGGGGGCACCGTTGCGGTGATCGATCCCTCAAACGGCGACGAGGCGATTCGCGCACGGTAGCGTGCCAGAGGTGAAAACCTACGAGATGCGCGCGGAACTATTCTCGCTCGTCAAGGATGTGACTTTTTCGGGGTCGCACAACCCCGATGACCTGCACGACGAGTCCTTGCACTTGCGCGAGCGCGAGCCCCTCGCGGTGGCGCGACCGCGCAGCACCGAAGAAGTCGCCGCCCTGGTTCGCTGGGCCGCGCGTAACGAGGTTCCCATTACGCCCCGAGGTTCAGGCACCGGGCTTTCCGGCGGTGCCGTGCCGGTCAACGGCGGCCTCGTCATCGCCTTCGACCAGATGCGCGACGTGGTGTCGGTGAACGAGCGCGACCACGTAGCGGTCGTTCAGGCGGGCATCACGCTGCGCGAACTCAACGAGGCGCTCGCCGGCACCGGACTGCACTACCCCGTGTACCCCGGCGAGCTCTCGGGATCGCTGGGCGGAAACGTCAACACCAACGCCGGCGGCATGCGGGCCGTGCGACACGGCGTCACGCGCCAACACGTCCTGGGTCTTGAAGTCGTGCTGGCCGACGGGACCGTCATGAAGACCGGTGGCCCGGTGATGAAAACCTCTTCCGGCTACGACCTCACCCAGTTGCTCATCGGCAGCGAGGGCACCCTCGCGCTGGTCACCGAAGTCACCCTCAAGCTCTCGCCGGTGCTGGCGCACTCGGCGACGCTGCTCGTACCCTTCGCCGGGGTGCACGACGTGGCGAGCGTCGTGCCCACTCTGATCTCCTCGGGACTGATGCCCTCGCTGCTGGAGTACCTGGACTCCACCACGCTCAACGCGCTCCAGGGTTCGTCCGAACTTCGCCTGGGGGTGAACCCCGCGATCGCCGAGCAGAGCGCGGCCTACCTCATCGTGGTCCTTGAGACCAGGACGCGCGAGCAACTCGACGCCGACGTCGAGGCCGCGGCAGAGATCGTGGGAGAGGCGGGCGCGCTGGACGTCTACGTGCTCGAAGGCTCACCGGCGACCCAACTCATTCAGGCCCGCGAGCGGATGTTCTGGGTCACTAAGGCCGCCGGGGCGAACGAGATCATCGACATCGTCGTCCCACGTTCGACGGTGCCCGTCTTTCTCGACACGGTGAAGGCCCTGGGCGACAAGTACGGCGCGTTCATCCCGGGGTGCGGACACGTGGGAGACGGCAACGTCCACCTCTCGGTCTACTTGCCCGACGATGACCAGCGCGAGGAACTCCTGCTCGAACTCTTTCGTGCGGGCATCGATCTGGGCGGTGCGGTGTCGGGCGAACACGGACTCGGCCTCGACAAGCGCGACGTCTATCTTGCACTCGCCGATCCCGCGCTAGTGGACCTGCAGCGGCGCATCAAGTCGGTCTTCGATCCCCAGGGTCTGCTCAATCCCTACCGGCACCTCGACGAACGTCGCGACGACTAGCCGCGCCACAAGAACAATGTGAGGTTGTCCGCGCCACTCTCGTGCGTACAGTTGTGGGACCGCGTCACACGCGACGGGATCGGGGATCTTCGTGAGCACAACTAAACGCGGGACCTTCGACGCGCTAAAGGTCCGCGACTACGCCCTGCTCTGGTCGGGCCAGACCGTCTCGTCCATGGGAGACGGCATCTTCACGGTGGCCCTCGCCCTAGTGACCCTCGACGTGGATCACCATCCCGATGGCATCGCCCTGGTCTTCGCCGCGCGCGCCATTCCGTCGGTCGTGCTCGCCCTGATCGGTGGCGTCGTCGTCGATCGCGCCTCGACGGCGCATCGTGATGCTCACGTCGGACTTCCTTCGCGGCGCCACCGTGGGCGTCACCGCCGCGCTGCTCGCCCGCAACGAACTGCGACTGTGGGAGCTCATCGTCATGGCCGCCATCTTCGGCGCCGCCGACAGTTTCTTCAGTCCCGCCTCCATGGCGATCATGCCCGAGCTGCTGTCCGAGGATCAGTTGGTAGCCGGTAACGCGCTCAGCCAGATGAGTAATCAGTTGACTCAGGGCCTCCTCGGCCCCGCGGTTGGCGGCTTTATTGTCGCGGCCATCGGCACCGCGTGGTCGTTCGGACTTGACGCGATCAGCTTTCTCGTCTCGGCCACGTGTCTTGTCGCCCTGCGCTCAGCGACCCGGCCGGCGCGCGCCGACGACGTCACCGATCAGGACGCGCGGGAGGGGCTCCGCTACGTCTGGACCCGTCCGTACCTGCTCTACACCGTCATTGGCGCCGCTCTCGCCAACTTCTTCGGCATGGCGCCCCTGACCGTTCTGCTGCCGCTCTTCGTTCGCGAGACGTTGCGCGGCACCGCCTTAGACCTGGGTCTCGTCTTTGCCGCCGGCGGCGCGACGGGCGTTCTCGCGTCGCTCTACGTCGCGCGACTCGGCTCGCCCCGCCGCCAGATCACGGTGCTCTGGAGCGCGTACGCGGCGAGTGGGGCGCTCATCGCGATCGAAGCCTTTGCGCCGAACGTTCTGGTGACCGGGATACTCGAGGCCGGCGAAGTCGGGCTCATGCTCTACGGCGACGTCCTGTTCTTCTCGTGGATGCAACGAATCGTGCCCCGTGAGTTCCTCGGGCGCGTGTCGTCGCTGATCTTCCTGTTCGCCTTTTCTCTCGGGCCCTTCGGCATCCTCGCGGGTGGCCTGGCCGCGTCCACGATCGGAACCCGTCACTCGCTTCTGGTCGGCGGTCTCGTCTCGGGAGCGATCTGTCTCGGCGTCATCTTCGTGCCCGGGGTGCGCGATCCCGAGCGCGAAACGCCCTCCGCACCGGACCTCGTCGTCGAAGATGCGCGAGGACTAACCCGACGGTGTCGTCGTGGTGGTCGTCGTGGTCTCGACGTGCTCGTCGTCGTCTTCGTGCCCGTACTCGACGTGGTGCCTTTGTTGAGAGCGTTCTCGGCCGCCTGGAGGGCGGTGTTCATCGCGTTGACGTCCCTCTGGTACTCGCCGAGATTGCCCTTAGACAAGGCGGTTTGGGCCGCGGTGTAGTCGGACGACGCCTGGGTCAGATACTGCTCAGCGGTCGCATTGGAAGTTGTCGAGCCCTTGCCCTTGCCGGTGCCCGTCGAGGGTGGCGACACCCCGCTCACCGCGGTGCCCAGCACGGCCGAGAGCGCTTGGTCCAGTGTGGGCTCGATGCTGACTTCTTGGTTGAAGACGGCGATCACGTAGCGCAGTTGTGGCATCGGGTTGGTCTTACTCGTGACGTACAGCGGGCGGATATAGAGCACCGCCGAGTCGAGGGGGACCGTCAAGTTGTTGCCCAGCAGGACCTCGGAACCGTGCTGGTCGAGCAGGCTGATGATCGAGGAGGCCTGGGAGAACTGATTAATCTCGGAGTCCGCCTGGAGTGGACCGGTCACCGACGCGCCGCGCTCGGTCTCGTAGACGTTGAGCTGTCCGTAATCATCGGGATCACTCGTAGCGATCATCATGCCCGTCAGGTTCTGCACCGTCGACGAGTTGCCGGCCGGCACGTAGTCGATGGTTTCGAGCAGCTGCTGATGGTTCGCGTTGGGGAGCGACCCCACCGTGAAGATCGGACTCATCGGCGTGTTCGACACGTTCGTGACCTGGCCCGCGGAGTTCTCGGTCACGGTCTGGTTGATCGTGCTCGATGGGGACCCGGCGCCCGTGGTGGGCGAGACCTCCCAGCGGTCCGAGGCGGAGTAGAAGGAGTCCGCCTGGGTGATGTGGTAGCGACCGTACGTGGCGGCCTGGACGGCGAAGAGATCTGAGGGGTAGCGAAGGTGCGTGCGAATCGTCGACGGCATCGCGCTCATGGGCAGGAACATCGAGGGGAACGCCGAGCGGTACGCCTCGATGATCGGATCCTTGGGGTCGATGACGTAGAACTTCATCTGACCGGTGTAGGCGTTCACGACGACCTTGACCGCGTTGCGCGCGTAGTTGAAGCTACTCGGCAGTCCACCAGTGTTCATGTTGAGGTTGCTGGCGTTCTCGGAGTACGGGTACTGGCTCGTGGTGGTGTACCCGTCGAGCACGTACTGCACCTCGCCGTTGGCGATCACGGCGTAGGGCTGGGAGTCAAAGGAGAGAAAGGGCGCAGCCTTCTCGGCCATCTGGCGCACGTCGCGCACGAACATCACGCGGCTCTGGTCGGTGATCTGATTCGAGATGAGGAAGTTGAAGTCGCCCAGGCGTAGCGCCAAAGCGAATCGGCGCAGGAATCCCCCCACCTCGACCCCACCGGTGCTCTTGTAGTGGACCTCGACCGGCGTGCCCGCCTTCGGGCCCGAGTTCACCTGGTAGTCGAGCTCGGGCTGCTTGGTGTTGGCGACGACCCAGCCGTTCAGCCCCAGTCCGAAGTAGATGTCGGGCTGGGTGAGCGTCGGCATGCCGTCGGTCGACTGCGGGGGAACGTTGGAGACGTCAAAGATGGGGTTACCGGTCGAGGAGTCCACCTGGTTGGCCGCCAATACGGCGGCCCCGATGCCGTGGGTGTACTGCAGGTGCTGGTTGACCCAGCTGTTCGAGGGCAGGTTCGCGCTCGCGATCTGTCGCGCGCCGATGAGCACCGGCGTGAGTTTGCCGTTGATGTAGTAGCGGTCCACCGAGAGGTTCGCAAAGTTGTAGTACGAGCGAATCGATTGGCGACGCGTCACCGTCTGGAGCGAGACGTTGTTGGCCGGGTCCCAGAGGCGGATGTTGTTGAGGGTTGGCGCGTCGGCCTTCACCTCGCTGGACGTGATCGAGGCCGCGCCGGCGAAGTTGTGATACGCCACGTTGTCGAGACCGAAGGCCGTCCTCGTCGCTTCGATATTGCGCTGGATGTACGGCGCCTCCAGGGACTCCTGGTTCGGCGAGACCTTCAGGGCCTGAAGGATGGTGGGATAGAGCACCCCGATCACCAGGGCCACGAAGGCCCACAGACCCACGGCCACCACCGGGAGCGACCAGCCCCTCGAGCGAACGTTGTAGAGCAGGATCCCGGCGGCGGCAAGTGAGAGCCAGAAGAGAATCGTGAGGGCCGGCATGCGCGCGTGTACGTCGGTGTACGTCGCGCCCTGGACGTAGCCGTTGGTCGAGACGACCAGCTCCCACTTGGCGATCAGGTAGCCGAGCGCCTTCATGATCGCGATCGCCGCCCCAATGACCGAGAGGTGGGCCTTCACGCGTGGAGCCACCCGCGGGGTCACCTTGGTAGTTCGGATGCCGCCGTTGAGGAAGTGAAAGCCGGTCGTGACCACCAGCGCGATGATCAAGACCACGAGGAACCAGGTGATCACGAAGGAGACAAAGGGCAACGTGAAGATGTAGAAGCTCAGGTCCTTGTGAAAGATGGGGTCGACCTTGTGGAACGGCTGAGAGTGCGAGAACAGGATGTAGTTGTTCCACTGGCCCGTCGCGTTCAAGCCCGCGATGAGGCCCATCACCAGGGCGATCGCCGCGTAGATGCGCCGGGCATAGGGCCGCACGATGTTTTGGTAACGCCGCACCACCTCGTCTTCCGGGTCGAAGGACAGGTCCCTCGCGCCAAAGCGGTCAGTCAGCAGCAGGTTGCCCCACATGATGAAGAAGAAGATTGCTCCGAACGTGAGGCCAAGCCCGACCTTGATGAAGAACAGGGTGGAGAAGACACTCGAGAAGCCCACCGACGAGAACCACATCTCGTCGGTCCACAGCACTGCCAGATTGCGCAGTGAGAAGAAGAGGATCAGGACGACGACAATGATGATCCCGATCCAGAACCGCCGGGACAGTCGGCCTAGGCGCCGCGGGCGTTGAGGAACGTCGGTGGAGCTGCGCACAGATCGAGCCTACGACTTATTTAAACGGGAATTACAGTGCAGGCGCAGCCCGCATGTAGTGGCGGATACTGCGATCCGCTCGGAAAGTTCTCTCCCGCTAAGCGTTCGCCTGAGTCGGCGTCGTGCGCACACAGATCACACGGTGCGTCGTTCGGCGTAGCGAAGAAGCGAATCGAGCGACCCTTGGACGCAGTGACCACACCCAGGTGAAACGCTCGTCGCGCGGCGTCGGTGCACAGCCGCTCCACGCGCGCCCCGCGCCACTCGCGATAGGCCGCGTTCACCCGATCCGTCGCGTCGCCCGCTGACTCGCTGAGGATGCGCTTGCGCAACGCGAGCACAATCGTGACCGCGAGGTCCGCGGCCACGTCGTCCAAGAGAGAAGGCTCGACGGTCGTCTCACTCAACCCGCCCTCGTCGCGAGCGAACTGCACGCCCGCCTGAGCGGCGAGGACCAAACCTTCGCTCGCGGCCTCCGCGTATCGATTGCGCTGGACCATCTCGTCTTCGAGCTCGTCGGTGATCATCGCCTTCACGTGGCGGATCCGTTCGAGCATGATGTTCTGATCGTCCTGGAGCACGCGCTTGACGCGGCGGGTGAGAACCGACAGTGCCTCATCGAGCGTGTCGTCACGGTGTCGGAACAGGGTGCCCACCGGAGTCTCGGGCTTGGCCGGTGCCGCCTTTTTCGGGGCGACGGCGGTCGCACCGCGTTCTTCCAAGGTGGCCTTGCGCAGACGGGCGAAGATCTCGTTGACGACGTCGGTCCCTGACGGATCGTCTTCTAGCAGCGACTCGCCTTCGTGAGGACCCGTGGAGCGCGCGGGCGCGGGCGGCGGCACGGCGTCGGTGCGCCGATTGATCTCAGGAGTCGAATCGATCGGCGCCTCGAGCGTGGCCGCGGGCACCTCACGCAGCGGCGTACCGGCGAGCAACTCCTCATCGGTGGGCTCGGGAACGGCCGCGTGTGCGCGCAGCGCCTCGAGAGCCGCCGAACGGGCGGCCTCGTCGGATCCGTTGATGCCCGTGAGAATGTCGTCAACCTTCTCGCGCAGCTCACTGACGAACGTGCCGAGAGTGTCGCGTGCAGCGCGCAACTGATCGATCTGCATGTGCAGGGCCTTGCGCTTGACGGCGAGGTCGTTGAGTACCGTGCGGCGAGCTTCGTTCGCTTGTTCAACGATCGCGCGACCTTGCTCGCGCGCGCGATCGATCAACGCTTCGCCGTTGACCTTGGCCGAATCGATGAGTCGCTCCGCGGCGAGGCGTGAGTCGTGGTCGATCTGATTGCCGGTGTTCTCGGCTTCGGTGATGAGCGCCGTGGAGCGCTCCTGAGCCTCCATGAGGTGAGAGGAGGCTCGCTGTTGGGCCTCGGCGAACACCGCGGCGCTTCGTTCTTGCGCCTCGGCGGTGACGCGCCCCGCCTCTTCGTGGGCCAAGCGCAAGATCGAGGCACTCTGGGTACCCAGGGCATTGGTCAACGTGGCCTCATCGAACGTGGGGTGTTCGGCCAGATGATGAGCTTCGCTCAACTGATCCTGGAGTTCTCGAACCCGGCTCTCGAGGTGACCCATTTCCCGCGCGGCGGCCTCGAGGTGGAGTCGGACCTCGTTCGGGTCCACACCCCCCTTGCGCAAGGTGGTAAAGGTGACCCGAGTCAATTCGTTTGAGGAAAGGCGCGTGGTCGAGACTGTTCGGCGGTCGTCCATTGGTTACAGCCTAGGGTTTCTAGCCCGAGGAATCGGTGTCTCGGGGCGTTGTCAGGGGCGTGGGGGTAGCCCCTCCAATCCGCTTCAGATCCGCCAGGACCTGCTTGAGTGACCTCACCGGCAGAATCGTGAGATCCGGTTGATCCGCGGCCTTCGCGGCGTCGACGTCGCCGCCGCCGTCGGGCACGATGAAGTACGTCGCTCCAGCGTTGTGAACGGCGACCGCCTTCTCCTCAACGC
This sequence comes from uncultured Acidimicrobiaceae bacterium, assembly GCA_963839255.1. Classification (GTDB taxonomy): domain Bacteria; phylum Actinomycetota; class Acidimicrobiia; order Acidimicrobiales; family RAAP-2; genus RAAP-2. Next base: position 288,171 of record CAWIUH010000004.1, on the reverse strand, counting down.
CACCCACGGCGCCCACTTGGCCATTCGGTGACATCGTGCCGGTCGCGGCCACAACGTGGCCCCCGGTGAGGGACCCTTCGCTCAATTTGTTGATCAACGCCAGGGTCATCGCCAGTCCGGCGGAGGGCCCGCCGATGTTGGCCGTGTTGATGCTCACGGTCGCGGGCAACTTGTAGTGAAAGCCATCTTCGAGAGCGATACCCACCCACGACTTCGCACGTCCGCTTGCACCACAACTGGCCTGATCGAGATCGCTCGGCAGAGACGCAGTCGTAACACGCACCGTCGACGGCGCGCCGTAGGTGAATCGTCCGGAACTCGAGATCTTCACCTTGTCGATATCGAGAACCTCCGACCTGCCAGGCGGCGTATCGTGCGACAACGCAATCAATTGGCACGCCGAGCGAACCGGCTTGGAGTTGAGGCCTGTGATGAGGTCGCCCACCGCGAGCTTCGCGCGACTCGCCGGCGAGTTCTCTTCCACCCCGGTGATCACGGTGCCACTCGGCGTCGGGTGCACTGGCCAGCCCACTGCGCGAAAGGCCGCCACTTCGGCGGAGTGCTTCGCGTCGTACATCTCGAGATACCCCTGGGCGTTCAGCTCACTGGTCGAGACACCTGGTTCAGTCAATTCATCGGCGGGGACGACTTGGACGTGCTTTTGGAAGTGGGTGAGGATCAGCTGCCACTCCGACAGCGGCTGCAGGTAGACGTCCGTGAACAAGATGCGACCCGGATGCGAGTTCGTCTGCAGCCCACTCACCTTGATGAGCGGCGCGACGGGTGTGCTGTCACCGGGTGTGATCGAGTACTCACCCGAGGATTTCGACTCAAGGGCCAAGATGGCCAGGAGCACTACAGCGATCACGACCAGAGGAATCCATATTCGCGATTTTCTATTCGATGTCGGGGCCGCGCTGGTAATGGATCAACGCTACCGGAGCCACTAGCGCGCAAATCCTCGTCGCAACTAGCGATCGGCGCTGCGAAAGAGGGCGTGGAGGGCGGACATCTCCTCCAGGCACGCCTGCAGGCCCTGAATGACGACGAGATCAGCCTGAGGGGCGAGATCGACTTCGACGCCGCTCGATTGGGCGACGAGTTCGGCGAGGTCAGTCATGTTGGCGTGACCACCCGCCACGGTGAGCCCTCGAGCGCTGACGTCCTGAGCGAGGTCGGGGGGTGCCCCGCCCAAGCACTCTTGAATCATGCGCATCGTCGCCTGCAGGATGTCGTGTGCGGCGCCGTTCACGAGTTCCGCGCTCACCTCGATCTCAACCAGGCGGCCGCGATCGACGGTGCGTGCCAGCACCACCTCTGAGAGCCCCGCCGTGCGACCCAGGGCCGAGGCGAGCGAGCACTTGAGCATCTCGAGGACCGAGGGTGCGACCACGACACCGAGACTCAGGCGCAGTGCGGTGGCGATCGCCGCGTCGACGTCGCTGCCGCCGATGCGGCGTGCGGCCCCGGTCACGATGCCGCCCAGTGACACCACCGCGGCTTCCGACGCACCCGCGCCCAGCAGCACGATGGCCGAACCAACCGGATCCTGGATCGGCATGCCGAGGCCAATCGCCGCCGCCAAAGGAGCTTCGATGAGACTGGCTTCGCGCGCACCCGCCTGAATGGCGGCTTGGCGCAGAGCGCGCCGCTCAATCGCCGTGGCGAGTGACGGCACGCTCATCACGACGCGCGCCCGACTCAACCGCGAGAGTCCCGCGCGCTCAAAGAGCGATTCAATGAGTCGGGCCGTCACGTCAAAGTCGGTGGTGGCGCCCTGACTGAACGGTCGAAACACGACGACGTGGCGTGAGGTGCGTCCGATCATCTCGAGGGCCCCGTGGCCCAGATCCTGGACCTGACCCGTATTCGTATCGATCGCCACCATGGTGGGTTCATCGAACAAGATGCCGCGAGTCGAGGTCGCGAGGCGCGTGTGCGACGTGCCGATATCCAGCGCTACGTCCACGGCCATAGGTGCCAACTCTAGGGCGACGCAAGAAGCAAGCCCTTCGTTACTAGCCTTTTCCAGGTGGCGGAGCGCTCGTGGTGGAGTCGGTGGCGAGGTCTCGGTCAATCACGACCGCCCGCCGAGTCACGTCACTGGGTGCATCCGAGCGAGCTGCCGAGTTTCAAGGACCTCCCCAGTCCACGTCCCCACGTGGTCACGCCGCGAGGAGTGATCTTCGTGATGGCACTTTTCCTCATCGCGGGTGGCATCTTTCTCGCCGTGAATCGTGCCCCGGCGACGCCCAACCCCAACTCACCGGCGAAATTGGCCAAGTCGCTGGACGAACTGCCCGCCTCCGCTCGCGCGGCCGCGGCCGACACGGTCGTCCTGACGATTACCCACGCCGGGACCACGACCAAGGTCGCAGCTCTGGTGTTGCCGGACGACCTGGCCGTCACCACGACGGTCATTCCCATCAACGCCGTGATTACGGGGGCCACCGCCACCGAGGCAAATTTTGCCGTCACCCTGGAAGGGCGCGACAGCGTGATGGGTTTTTCCATCGTGCACCTGGGCGCGAAGATCAAGGCCTCGGCACTGGACCCCATGCCCGCGAGCGCGTCGGTGGTGGCGATCGCCCCGGTAATCAAGAACGCGTATACCGCTCCGGAGTACGACTGGACGACCACCACACTCGGTGATCCGACCAATGACGCCCAAGGTGTCGTCCACTACCTGGCGACCTCAGCCAAGACGAAGCTCTCGGGATACGTGGACGCGATCGCTGTCGACGCCCAGGACCGCGTGGTAGCCGTCTTGTCGGCCCAACACTTCTGGTATCCGGCAAAGTTCGTCGCCCAGGTCGCCGAAGTTGTCGCGACCGGTCACGGCTGTCACGCGGACCTGGGGATTGACGGCACGACTGAGCAGGGCGGTGGCGTGAAGATCACCAAGATCTTGCAGTATGGCACCGCGGCCCACGCGGGCCTGACGGTGGGCGACGTCATCACCGAGTGGAACGGCACGGAGCTCAATACGTGGAACCAGTTGCTCTCCACGCTGTATCTCACCCCGGCCTACACCCACGCGGCGATCGCCTACGCCAAGGGAACGACTGTGCACCACGTGGACGTGACTCTGGGGTGTCCCTCTAAGTTGGCACCGTGAGTGACAATCCATTCGGCAACATGTTCGGCGACATCTTTTCGATGTTGAGCCAACAAGGTCCCGACGCCTGGTATCAGACCGCCGCGCAGCTCGCGCTCAACATTGCGCGCGGTGAGGACGGCGACCCCAATCCCCTGCCCGCCGAGCGCCAGCGTCTCGAAGAGTTGGCGCCGCTCGTGGGCCGTCACGTCGACGCGCTCTTTGGGGTCTCGATCGAGCCGAGCGTCGTGACGGTCAATCGCTCCGCCCTTACTCAGGCCGCCCTGGAGCAGTGGCGTCCGCTCATGGATCCCGTCATGAAGTCGACGGCGAGCCTGACCCCGCCGGTGAGCGAGGACCTGGACGTTCAACAAAACCAGTTGCTCAACCAAATCTCGTCGACGATCGGGCCGCTCTTCGCCGGATTCCAGATGGGTTCAGTCGCGGGCCACTTTTCCGAGCGCGCGTGGTCGCTTGCCGTGCTGCCGCTGCCGCGCGAGAACCACTTCCATCTTCTGGTGGTCAACAACCTGGCCAAGTTCGCCAGCGACTGGTCACTCGAGAACGAAGAGGTCTACGTCTTTGCGCTCGCCCAAGAGTTCATCGCCTCGCTCGTGCTCACCCAGCCGGGTACGAGCGACGCGCTGCGCGCCCTGCTCATCGACGCCGTCAACGAGTCCAACGCGATGCAGGGTGACATCCTCGGTCGACTGACCAACTTGATGGAGTCGGGAGACATCAACGAGATGATGAACAACCCTGAGGCGCTCCTTGAGGGAATCGAAGTGCCCGAAGAGACCAACGCCACCCGCGCGATCAACGCGGCCACCAGCGTGCTGCTCGCCTTCTTCGACGCCGTCGCCAAGGACGTCACCGAAACCATGTTGGGGCCGCGTCCGGGGCTCTTCGAGGCGTACGCGCGCCACCGTCGTAGCGACGCGCGCGGCGAGGACGCGGCGGCGGCGCTCTTTGGCATTTCGACCCAAGGTCCCCATCACGACGCGGCGCGCGAGTTCGTTTCGACGCTCGTGGCTGAGCACGGACTGAGTGTCTTTAGCGCGTTGTTGCGCGTCGATGGACTGCCGAGCGCGAGTGAACTCGAGTCACCGAATTCGTGGTACGAGCGGGTGACGACCTCGCCACTCGCCTAACGACTCAGACCTCTTCGTCGTAACCGAGGTTCCACTCAACCAGAAGGTTCTCACGCTCGGCGTCGCGGTTCACACGCTCGCGATTGCGCCGAAACTGAGGATCGTGCGGGGGCAGGAACCGAAGGCGCGCGTCGACTCGATCGACGAAGGCCTGGATCTGCTCCTCGTCGCCAAAGACCATGCGGCACTCCCAGTGCGGAGCGACGGGACCGAGGTAGACCACCTGGACGTGACCCACCGGATCGACGACCTCTACTGCTTCACCGACCGGTACCTGGCTCACTGCACTCCTTTGAGAACGCTTACATCACGAATCCTACCGGTCAATTCCCAGACGTCTCCAAGGCCATCACGCACACCCATGGAAACTTAAGGAAAAGGTCAAAGGATCGTAATGACGGGTCTGCAAGAAGTCACTACTGTGAGACATAGAGGTGGGAAAGGAGGCGCTATGAGTTCGGAGTGGATGGCCGATGGAAAGTGCCGCGACTACCCGGCTGAAACGTTCTTTCCCCGCGACGGCATGGGCGTCATCGTCGCCCAACGCATCTGTGCGAGTTGCCCCGTCGCGAAAGAGTGTCTGATCTACGCGCTGGACAATCACATCGATCACGGTGTGTGGGGGGGCAAGAGTGAGCGCGAGCGCCGCCGGCTCCTACGCGAGCGCCGTCGTCTGCGCCTCTTCAACCGCGACCTCTTCTAGGAGGTCCGCGCATTGTTCGAGTGCGTCGTCAATGTCTCTGACGGACGTCGTCTCGATGTATTAGAAGAACTAGGGCGCGCCGCTGGCCCGACTCTGCGAGATCGCCACAGCGATCCGGTCCACAACCGCAGCGTGTTTACGCTGATCGACCACCGCCCCGAGCTACGCCGCTATGTGCGCGACTTCATCGTGACCACCATGAAACTTCTGGATCTGCGGACCCATCAGGGCGTGCACCCACGATTTGGCGTCCTCGACGTGGTGCCCTTCGTCGCCCTCGATCCCAGGAAGAAGGACGACGCCTTTACGTTGCGCGACGAAACTGCGTCCTGGGTCGCCAGCACGTTCGACGTGCCGGTCTTTCTCTACGGACGCCTGCGCGACGGCACGAGTCGCACTTTGCCCGAAGTGCGACGCCACGCCTTTAAATCACTCGCCCCCGACATGGGCCCGATGAAGCCCAGTGCGGAGCGTGGCGCGAGCGCGATCGGCGCACGTCCGGTGCTCGTCGCGTGGAACCTGTGGATCCGCGGCGGTGACCTCGCAGATGCGCGGCTGGTCGCCAAGGCATTGCGTCGTCACGAAGTGCGAGCCCTGGCCTTTCAGATGCCCGACATGGTCCAGATCAGCTGCAACCTGATCGATCCCGAAAAGGTCCGTCCCTCGGTGGTCTACGACAAGGCGGCCAGTCTGCTTGCCGCGGGCGAGGTCGATCACGCCGAACTGGTGGGTCTGATTCCTGAATCGGTGCTGCGCTCAGAGGATCCGGCGCGCTGGGCGGAGTTGGGGCTGTCGGAGAGCGCGACGATCGAGTCGCGGCTCAGCTAGCTCAGCCCGCTTGGGCCCGCCGCTCCAGGGCCCGAGCTCGACGCAGACGGCGGCGCTCGCGCTCGCTCATTCCGCCCCAAATCCCGAACTTCTCACCGTTGTCGAGCGCGTACTCCAGGCAATCTTCGCGCACGACGCACCCGCGGCAGACCTCCTTGGCCTCTCGAGTGGAGGCCCCGCGCTCGGGAAAAAAGAGGTCAGGGTCGACTCCCATACAGTTGGAGCGCGCCTGCCAACCCCGATCTTCTAGACCACTTAGAAGTTCAACAATTTCCACGTTGTGATTCCTCCCCGTCGAGGTCTCTGCCATCGATGTAATTACAACGGTGTCATTGTTGCGGGAATTCGCACAAAATGCAAATTGAATATGTGAATTACCTGATGGCAGCCTTTTCGCTTAGCCCGCGCGGCGGTGGGTCACGAAGTCGTCGAGGGCGTACGTTCCCAGATCGTTCACGTCGGTGTAGAAGAGCCTTCCCCCATTAACTCGGGCGATTTGCTCGACAAAGGGGAACTGGCTGCGCTCGATATCGAGGGCGAAGGTGTTGATCGTGATGCCCGCTTTGGTGCAGCGAAGCACTTCGGCCATGGTCTTTTCCAGTGTTTCGGGCACCGGGGGCCACGAGAAGAACGGCTCGCCGGTGGAGGTCAGGTGGGCGGTCGGCTCGCCGTCGGTCACCACCACTACCTGGCGCTCGCCGCGCTCGTTCCGCAACAGATGACGACTAAGGGCGAGCGCGTGCTGGAGGTTGGTGCCGTAGTTGTAGTCGATGGTGAGCGAGGGGACGTCTTCGAGCTTGAGTTGCTGGGCCGTTTCGCCAAAGCCGACGATGGCCAGGAAGTCGCGCGGGTACTTCGAAGAGATGAGCTGGGACAGCGCAAGCACCATCTTCTTGGCTGGCAGCAAGTTCCCACGCATGGCCATCGAGAGCGAGAGGTCGATCGCAAAGACCGTCGCCGAACGTTTGGTGGCTTCGTACTCTTCGACCTCAAAGTCGTCGGGGTGCAGCTTGACTGGCGTGCCCGGACCTTGGCGCAGCAGGGCGTTGCGCAGGGTGCGCGGCAGATGCAACGACACGGCCTCGCCGGGTTGCCAGGGTTTGGACGTCTCTTCGCGGTCCCCGCCGTGGGCCAAGGTGGCAACCGGATGACCACCGAGAGCCGGCGTGTCGCGCATCTGGCGAAACAGGTCGCGCAGAGCGATCTGGCCGATCTTGCGCACGCCACGAGAGCTGAGTTTCAGTCGATCGCCCGTGCGGTCGATGAAACCCTGATCTTTCAGTTCCTGCAGGGCTTTTTGGAGCCGTTGGACGTGGCGCGCGGCGTCATCGCCCAGGTTCCGGCGAACCGCGTCGACGTCGACCTCCGGTAGGCCTTGGGCAGCATGGCTCTGTCCGAGGAACTCCTCGAGACCCTTTAGTTCTCCTAACTGTTCGGCGACCGAGGCGGCCTGGGCGAAGGACGAGCCGTCCTGCCCCCGCATCCGGTGCGCGCGGTGCCAATCAATGTCGGGCGTCGCCTGGCGCAGATTCGAGACGAGCCGGTTCATGGAGAAGTTCAGCTCCATGTTCTGCATCATCTGATCGAAGAGCGCGCGCAATTCGCCTTGCTGCTCCGAGGAGAGCGAGTTGAACATCGCCTCGGCCGCGGCCGCGCGCTCGGCCATCATGCGAATAACGTCCTCGAGGCTCTCGGCGCCGGGAAAGAAGTCGCCAAACTTCTCCATGAAGTCATCGAAAGTTGGATCGAGGTCCTCGCCGCGGCGATCCTGTTCGATCATCGTCGAGAGCGCGTCCATCATGTCGCGCATCCGCGCCAGTTCTTCGGGGTCGGGTGAACCCATGAACTCCTTGGACTGCTGGAAGTACGTGTCGAGCACGTCGCGCTGGAGTTCGCCCATCATCTGCTCGAACTCTTCGCGCGCCTCGGACGAGACGAAGTCGTAGTGCTGGTACTCCCCCAGGCGTTCGGCTAATCGCTCGCTCATCAGGTCACGCTGCATGCGACGCTGATCGACGATGTCGCGCGTCACTTCCTCGCGGCGCTGGTCTCCCGACTCCTCGGCGTCACGCATGAGTTGATCGATCTCGGACTCCTCCATCGCTTCGATGAGATCCAGCCAGTCGCGGTACCGCTGCATCTCACCGTCGGGATCGGCCTGTTGCTCGAGTTCGCGGCGCCGTCGACGCGTGCGCTCTAGGAGTTCGCGCAGACCTTCGACGCGCTCGCCGTCCTTGGTGTCGTACCCCTCGCGCAGGAGGCGGTCCATGGCCTCATCGAGGTCGCCGTTCTCCATGTAGTCGTCGGCGAGCATCGACAGCACCTCATCGAGATCGAGGTCGTCGAACTCATCGCCGTCTCCGACCCGGCGAAAGCCGTAGCGCACCGCCACTTAGCGGCTCCTCGATCGATAGAGTGCGCGCGCGCCTGAGGCGTCCTTGGCGAGGCGCTTCGTGAGATAGAGCCCCTCGAGCACGAACTCCACGGCGGCGGCCTTCTCGCCGTCGCTCGCCCCCGGCCCGGCGATACGATCGACGGGCGTCGACAGGGCCGGCATGGCCGCAAGCACCTCGAGGTAGTTCGCGTCGGGCAGATCGTCGCCAGTGTGCACGATCACCTCACTGTTGAAGGCCTCGACGATATCGGAGGCCTCTTCGAGCAGGACGTCGGCGAAGCACTGGCGAACGGCCAGCGAGACGAGCGCGGCGATCACTTGATCCGAGTCGCTGTCGTCCATCGTGTCGAACTCGATCTTGCCCTGGGTCGACTGCACCACGGCACTGAGGTCACTCACGCGCGGCACGACGACGTCATCGTGGGTGCGCAGCGTGCGTCGCAGCGCGTTGGCCACGACCGTCTCGAAGTTCGAGATCGACAGCCGCACCGAGACGCCCGAACTCTGGCTGATGACGTGTGAGCGTCGTGCGACGTGGCTGATTCGCGCGATGATGTCGTCAATGAACCACGGCACCACGATGGGCACGTCGCTTTGGGGCAGGTGCGCCTCTTGGTACATGATCTCGATCTCCGTGGCGACCTCGTAGGGGTAGTGGGTGCGGATCTGGGAGCCGAAGCGGTCCTTGAGCGGGGTAATCAGGCGACCGCGGTTCGTGTAGTCCTCGGGGTTCGCGGTCGCCACGACCATCACGTCGAGATCGAGGCGCACCAGGTGACCGCGAATCTGCACGTCGCGCTCTTCGAGAACGTTGAGCAGACCCACCTGGATGCGCTCGGAGAGGTCGGGCAACTCATTGATCGCGAAGATCCCGCGGTTCGACTTGGGCACGAGGCCGTAACTGAGAGCCTTGGGGTCGTCGAGATAGAGACCACCGGCGACCTTGATCGGGTCGACCTCACCGATGAGGTCGGCCATCGAAGTGTCCGGGGATGCCAGCTTCTCGGCAAAACGGTGGCTGCGGTGTACCCACGCGATGGGCGTGTCGTCGCCCCGCTCGCCGACCAGGTCGCGTCCGTAGGCCGAGATCGGTGCGTAGGGATCATCGCGCACGTCTGAACCTTCGACAACGGGGAGCCACTCGTCGAGAAGGTCAACCAGCGATCGGATGATGCGCGTCTTCGCCTGGCCACGCTCTCCGAGCAAGATGAAGTCGTGCCCGGCCAACAGGGCGGTCTCCAACTGCGGCAACACAGTGTCTTCGTAGCCCAGCACCGACGCACTGAGCGCCTCGCCGTTCACGAGGCGGGCCTCGAGATTCCGACGGATTTCTACACGAATGGGGAGGGACTCGTATCCCGATGCGCGCAGGGCGCCAAGGGTGGTGGGGAGGTCCGTGGGGGCAAGGGGGGTGCTCATAGGAGCACCTTAGAGGTTTGTCCCTTGCGGTTGGACCTCGCCGACGCGTCGGCAAAGATGGTCGCGTGGGCGAACCGAACGACGCAGACACAACCTCAGGCGATACCTCGGGGTACACCCAGTACCTACGAAATGTTCAGTACGCGACACCGGACAACCTGCAAGCGCGCATCCGTCTGCACGCCAAATACGCCACATCAGCCATCACTTTTCCCGAGTGGTTCCTCGAGCAGATTGACTGGTCGCACGTCACTCACGTTCTCGACGTGGGCTGCGGACCTGGCACTTTGTGGGCGTCGCTCTCCCGCACCTTGGAGGCAAGCCTTACGCTGTGCGACCAGTCTGCGGGCATGATCGAGGCGGCCACAGCGACGGCCCACGGACACGTCGCCGGATTGGCCGGCGTCGTCGGGTCCGTGCAGTCCCTGCCCTTTCCAGATGCGACCTTTGACGTCGTGATCGCGAACTACATGCTGTACCACGCGACGGACATCGATCAGGCAGTCGGCGAGCTTCGCCGGGTCCTGAGAGCCGATGGTCTGCTGGTCGCAGCGACCAACGGACCAGCGCACCTCACGGAACTCGTAGAGATCGAGCACGACGTTATGGCGAACGACACGTACCGGGATCATCGTGAGGTTTTCGGGTCCATCTCGGGTCGTAAGTATCTCGAGCGGCATTTCGATTCGGTCCAGTGGCGACCCTTTGAGGACGAACTGCACTGTCGCGACTCCGAGGACGTCTTCGCCTATATCCGATCAATGCCCCCCGGAGATCGCGCCACGCTCGAGCAACAAAGCGCCTTGCGCAGGGAGATCGACGAGCGGATGCGTCGGGGCAACGGGGTGTTTCGCATCACCAAGGACACCGGAGCCTTCTTCGCTCGCGGTGACGTAGAGACCGGCTAGTCGCGCTCGTACATCTCGAGGCGCCATCCACCGGTCATCTCGTGCTCGCATAGCTCACGGGAGAACCGGCACATCACGTCGAGCACCTGGGCCGACGGCGTCGCCGGTGGCACCGTCAGCAGTATTCCGCGCTGGGAGTGATCTTGGCGAATCGCGAACGGTGCGCCGTGGAGCATTGCCGTGATCCGATCCTTGCCGAGCCGACCACCCGAGTGCAGAACGCCCAGCGACGAGGGCTGGGACTCGCCGTTTCGCGGTGCCACCGTCAAGAACGTCGCGACCGGGATCCCGTGATTCGTCCAGCCGATGAAGTTCACGTGAATATCAGGCAGGTCGTCATCGGAGACGCGCGGCAACACGTTGACCCAACCGCGCCCACCCGCAATGGCGTCCAGCGCGATGAGCGCATCGCGAGTGTCCTCGTTGAAGTAGAGGCGAGTCTTCTTGGTCATGTTGTTGTTGCGCGATGAGTAGTGGCAACGATCTGGGCGCCGGGTCGGTATGCGAGGTGCGCAGCGCGAGGGGCGTTCAGTATCGCAAAGTTGGCGGCCGCCCCCACGCTCAACTGGCCGACGTCGCTTCGACGCAAGGCGAGTGCCCCGCCTTTGGTCGCCGACCACAGCGCTTCGTCAACGCTCATAGCCATCTCGCGCACTGCGAGTGCGATGACGAAGGCCATGCTCGTCACGTACGACGAGCCGGGATTGCAGTCCGTCGCGAGGGCGACGGTGGCACCCGCGTCGATCAAACGGCGAGCCGAGGGATAGGGCGAGCGAGTGGAGAACTCGGCTCCCGGCAACAAGGTGGCGACCGTCGCCGATCCGGCCAGCATTTCGATGTCGTCGTCCTCTAAGTAGGTGCAGTGATCAACGCTGGCGCACCCCAGGTCAACGGCTAACGCGACCGCTCCGCTGTGGGCGAGCTGATTCGCGTGCAGCCGAGGCGCGAGTCCCTTGTCACGCGCGCGCGACAAGATCGTTCTCGCCTCGTCGACGCTGAAGGCCCCACGATCACAGAACACGTCGGCCCACTTGGCGTGGGGCGCACAGGCGTCCAGCATCGTGGTGGTAAGGAGGTTGAGATATCCGTCACGATCAGAGGCGAACTCCGGCGGTACGACGTGGGCCCCCAACCAGGTGCGCTCACTGGTGAAATCGCCGGCGACCGCGAGGCAACGAACCTCGCCCTCGGTGGTGAGTTCGTAGCCCGACTTGATCTCTAGTGTGGTGACTCCCCCGGCAAGCAGCTCGCCCACGCGCTCAGCCGCACCGTTACGCAACTCTTCGCTCGTTGCAGCACGCGTCGAGGTGACGGTGCGCACAATGCCACCGCCGTCGTAGCGACGCCCAGCCATACGCGCTTCGAACTCATCACTGCGCTCGCCGGCAAAGACAAGATGAGTGTGAGAGTCGACGAACCCGGGGATGACGGCCGCGCCGTGGGCATTGATCGCCTCGTCGGCGTCGGGCGCTTCTGCATTCGGGCCGACCCAGAGCACCTGCTCGTCGTCGACCACGAGTGCGGCGTCGTTCAGGCGGCCCAGGAACGTCTCATCGCCGAGGGTTGGATCGTTGGTCGTCAGTTCACCGACATTGGTGACGACGAGTGTGCTCACGGGCCCTCACGCATCGGCACGCGTAGTCCGGTCGCTTCGGCCGTCTCGTCGGCGATGTCGTAGCCCGCGTCCACGTGACGCAACACCCCCATCGCCGGGTCGTTGGTGAGCACGCGGCGAATCTTCTCGCCCGCCAGAGCCGTACCGTCGGCGACGCAGACCTGGCCCGCGTGGATCGAGCGTCCGATGCCCACGCCGCCACCGTGGTGGATCGAGACCCAGGTCGCACCCGAGGCGGCATTGACCAGCGCGTTGAGCAGCGGCCAGTCGGCGATGGCGTCCGAGCCATCCAACATCGACTCGGTCTCGCGATACGGCGAAGCGACCGATCCCGCGTCCAGGTGGTCTCGTCCGATGACGAGCGGCGCACTGACTTCGCCGGCCGCCACCAGGTCGTTAAAGGCCACTCCGGCCTTGTCACGCTCCTGGTACCCGAGCCAGCAGATGCGCGCGGGCAGACCCTGGAAGGCCACGCGTTCTTGCGCCTTGGTGATCCAACGGCGTAGCAGATCGTTCTCGGGAAAGAGATCCAGCACCGCTTGGTCGGTGCGGTAGATGTCCTTCGGATCGCCCGACAGCGCGGCCCAGCGGAAAGGACCCTTGCCCTCGCAGAACAGGGGGCGAATATAGGCCGGGACGAAGCCGGGGTAGTCGAAGGCGCGCGCGTAGCCACCCAGTTGAGCTTCGCCGCGCAGCGAGTTGCCGTAGTCGAACACTTCCGCGCCAGCGTCCATGAAGCCCACCATCGCTTCGACGTGTCGCACGATGGAGGCGCGCGCGCGATCAGTGAACTCCTCGGGCTTCTTTTCGGCGTAGTCGTGCCAGTCGTTGAGGTCGATGTCCTCGGGCAGGTAACTGAGCGGGTCGTGGGCCGAGGTCTGGTCGGTCACGATGTCGACCTCGACGCCACGGCGCAGCAACTCGGGCAGGATCGTGGCGGCGTTGCCGAGCAGTCCGACGCTCAGCGCCTCGCGGTCGGCCTTGGCGCGGAGCACTCGTGCGATCGCGTCATCGAGATCGGCCGTCCACTCATCGAGGTATCGCTGATCGACCCGTCGCTGCAGTCGACTGGGATCGACGTCGACGCACAGACACACGCCATCGTTCATGGTGACCGCGAGGGGCTGGGCACCGCCCATGCCTCCCGCTCCGGCCGTGAGCGTGAGGGTCCCGGCAAGGGTGCCGCCGAAGCGCTTGGCCGCAACCGCGGCAAAGGTCTCGTACGTGCCTTGCAAGATGCCCTGAGTTCCGATGTAGATCCACGAACCAGCCGTCATCTGGCCGTACATCGTGAGACCCAGCGCCTCCAGCCGGCGAAACTCGGGCCACGTGGCCCAGTCCGGCACCAGGTTGGAGTTAGCGATTAGGACCCGGGGCGCCCACTCGTGGGTTTGGAGCACGCCGACCGGTCGTCCCGACTGCACGAGCATCGTTTCGTCGTTCTTCAGCGCCGTGAGGGTGCGCACCAGTGCGTCAAAGCTGCGCCAGTCGCGCGCCGCTCGTCCGGTCCCGCCGTAGACGACCAGATCGTCGGGCCGCTCGGCGACCTCGGGATCCAGGTTGTTGCACAGCATGCGCAGTGCCGCTTCTTGGGGCCAGTCCCGGGCACTGATCGTCGTTCCCCGGGCTGCGCGAACGGGGCGTGCACCTTCCATGACCACCTCCTAGTGCAGAGTAAGGAAGCGCGCGGCGATCTCGAGGAGCTCGCGCGATGCGACGAGATCACTCACCGCCGCTATTTCCGGTGAGAGCCATCGATCGTGACCCGGTCCTCCTGAGAGTGCGTTGACACGATCAACCATCGCCTGAGCGACTGGAGAAGGCTCGAGCGGTGCGCGCAGCGCGAGGGCTCGCGCACTCGCCAGCAAGTTCGATCGCCAGCACGTCGCGAAAGGCGTCGAGGGATCGTCGCAACTTGCGCGCCGCGTGCCAGCCCATTGAGACATGGTCTTCTTGCATACCCGAGGAGGGTATGGAGTCCACCGACGCCGGCGAGGCCAGGCGCTTCATCTCGGTGACCAGCCCCGCCTGGGCGTACTGGGCGATCATGAGACCCGAGTCGACCCCGGCGTCCCCCGCGAGAAAGGGTGGCAGTCCGAAGCTGCGATTCACGTCGAGCAGGCGGTCGGTGCGCCGCTCGCTCATCGAGGCGACGTCCGCCAACGCGATGGCGAGGAAGTCCAGCACGTAGCCGATCGGCGCCCCGTGGAAGTTGCCGTTACTCGCAAGCGTCCCATCCGAGAGCACCGAGGGGTTGTCGATCGCACTCGCCAGCTCGATGTCGGCCACACTTTGCGCGTGGCTGAACGTATCGCGCGCCGCCCCGTGCACTTGGGGGGCGCAGCGCAGCGAGTACGCGTCTTGGACCTGGGTGATGTCGTCGAGATGGGAGGCAACGATCGCTGAGTCGGCCAGCAGGTTCACGAGATTCTGCGCACTGTCGCGCTGTCCGGGGTGCGGACGCAGTTCGTGGATCTCGCTCACAAAGACCTGGTCGGTCCCGCGCAGCGCCTGAATCGAGAGCGACGCCGCGATGTCCATCTGCTGTAAGAGTGCGTGACCGTCATCGAGGGCCAGGATCAACATGCCGAGCATGCCGTCGGTGCCGTTGATGAGAGCGAGGCCCTCCTTCTCGGCCAACTCTACCGCGCTCGAGACCCGCGTCACGAAGCACGTCGATGGCGCGCCGGCGCGCGCCGCCTGCGTCGCGCACGTCGCCCTCGCCCATGAGTGCGAGGGCCACGTGGGCGAGGGGCGCGAGGTCTCCCGAGCACCCGAGTGATCCGAACTCGTGCACGACCGGGGTGATGTTGGCGTTGATCAACGCCGCGTACGCCTCGGCCGTCGAGGGACGCACTCCCGACACCCCACTGCACAGGTTCGTCAGGCGCGAGACCATCATGGCGCGCACGACTTCAGCTTCGACTTCGGGCCCCACGCCTGCCGCGTGCGAGCGAATGAGGGAGCGCTGCAAGTCGCGCCGCCGCTCGGGCGAGATCGAGGTCGTCGCGAGTGAACCGAATCCGGTCGAGAGGCCGTAGATGGCTTCGCCGCTGTCCACCAGCGCGTCGATGGCGTCGCGCTGGCGCGCGAGGCGCGCAATGACCTCCGCGCTTAGGGTGAGCGGTTCGTAGTGCCGCGCGACACGAACGAGTTCGTCCCTCGTCAGCGGCTCGCTTCCCAGCTCAATAGTCACGACGGTCTCCTTTGCACGCCCGAAAGCGTCTCCAGTAGTAGTAGCGCACCCAAGCGCACCGTGCGCCCATCGGGCGTGTCACGCTCGACGTCCACTTCGGTGAAGTCAATCGCCAGCACGTCTTTCGACGTGGCGAGGGCCCGCACGAAGCGGCGCACCTCGTCGGCGCGCAGCCCGCCCGGGGCGGCCGCAGGGCAGCCCGGCACCACCGAGCGGTCGGCGACGTCAAGGTCAATGTCGACGTAGACCTTGCGCCCGCCCTGTCGCGCGACATCCAGAGCGCGGCGCGCGATGACCGCCGCGTCGTCGCGGTTGAAGGCGTCGCGATCGATGATGCGCACCCCGGCCGCTTGGGCGTCGCGCGCGTACCCGGGCGAGTTCGCGAAGTCGCCCAGCCCGACTTGCACGACGTGGTGCCCGTCGAGGCCCTCCTCGAGCAGTTGGCGCACCGGCGAGCCGTTCGAACGGCCGTCTCGCATGTCGAGGTGAGCGTCGAGGGTGATGAGTCCGAACTCCTCGACGCGATCTTTCATGAGGGCGCTCATCGCGTGCCACGTCGCGGCGTTGTCGCCACCGAGGATCACCGACGGGCGACTGCTCGATGTTCAGCGAGGGCCTCGGCCACGCGCTCGTGACCGCCCTCGCCATCAGGGTCATCGACGTCGCCGTGGTCGACCATCGCCACGTACTCGGCGAGATCCACCCGACTCGACCACGACCAGGTCGAGTAGTAGTTCAGGGCGTGGCGAATGGCCGCCGGCGTGCTCGTCGCCGAACGCGGCGAGACCGACGTCTGGAAGGTGGAGACGCCCAGCAGTCCCACGTTGCGACGCACGTTGATGGGCCGATCGAAGATCAGAGACGACGCCGGGCGCCACTTCGTATCGCTCACCGCCACATCGTCATGTTAGGCAACGACCACGTCATCGACAGTGACGTTACGGCCTTTGGATCGAGCTAATTAGCGCTCGACCGTCCGCACACCGCTCTGGCTCGTGGTCTCTTCGGTCTCGTCTTCGATGAACGTCGGCACGGGTATGGCCCCGTGGCCGTGCTCGACGTCATCGGAGTACGTCGGCGTGGGAGTAGCGATGTATTCACCCTCGTCCGAGCGCGAGACGACGTTGGGCGTCTTGCGCTTGCCGGCGCGTTTGACGCCCTGGAGCTCCTTACAGATCTTGTAGGTGATCGGGTACGCGATGATCGGCGTGACGATCACCAAGATGCGCATCGCCCACAGCACCGTATTCAACGAAATGTCAAAGAACTTCGCGATGACGTCGGTCGCACTGGCGATGAAGAGCATCGCGACGAGCACGAGCACCGCCGCGCCAAAGGCGGTGCGCTTGGGTCTGTCGCGCGGACGATCGAGCAGATTGTGGATCAGATCGTCGCCGGTGATCTTGCGCTCGATGAGCGGCCAGGCGTAGGCGATGTTAAAGAGGATGCCCGGGAACAGCACGGCCGGAATGAAGACCTCGAGGGGCCACGTATGACCCCAGGCCGTGAACTCCCACGACGGGAAAGATGCGCAGCGCCCCGTCGAGGAAGCCCATGTACAAGTCCGGCTGCACGGCGTAGCAGATGCGCGAGGCCTCGTACTGGCCGAACTGCCAGATCGGGTTGATCTGGAAGAAGGCCGATATCAGAGCGATGAAACCGCCCACGATGAACAAGAAGCCCGTGGTCTTGGCCATGAAGACCGGGAACATCGGGAGAGCCCACCACGTTCTTCTCGGTCCGACCCTCGCCAGGGAACTGCGTGTGCTTCTGGCGCACCAACAAGAACAGGTGCGCGCCCACGCAGGCCCAGGATGATCAGCGGAACGATCAGGACGTGCAGGATGAAGAAGCGCGGGATCGTCGCACTACCCGGGAAGTTGCCGCCGAAGACCCAGAACGCGAGGTAAGTCCCGACGAAGGGGACCGACAGCAGGATCGAGTACGCGATGCGGATGCCGGTGCCCGAGACGAGGTCGTCGGGCAGCGAGTAGCCGAGAAAGCCGTTGGCCATGGTGAGGATCAACAAGGTGAGGCCGATGGTCCAGTTGAGTTCGCGCGGCTTGCGGAAGGCGCCGGTGAAGAAGACGCGCGCCATGTGCACGACGATGGCGCCCACGAAGATGTCGCACGCCCAGTGGTGCATCTGGCGCATCAGCAGTCCCCCGCGCACGCTGAAGGACAGGTTCACCGTCGACTCGAAGGCCTCGGTGACGCGCTGGCCATCGAGCGGCAGGTACGGACCGTGGTAGACGACCAGCGTCGAGCTCGGCACGTAGTAGAGCGTGAGAAACACACCCGTGACGAGCAGGATCACGAAGGAGTAGAGCGCGATCTCGCCCAGCATGAAGGACCAGTGATCCGGGAAGATCTTGTCCATGAAGGTGCGCCCGCCCTTGGCGACACCTAAGCGGTCGTCGAGCTCGTCGAGCGCCTTGCCGATCTTGCCGTAGGGGCCGCTCGGCTCGCTTGCGCGCTCGAGGGTTGGTGGGAATCGTGGCGTCACTCATGCGGTGGTGCGCTCCCAGAAGCCAGGACCAACGGGCTGGTCGTAGTCGTCTTGCGCGCGAATGTAGCCCGTCGGCGTCGATGTACAGCGGCAGCTGGGGCAGCGGTCGCGGCGCGGGACCGAACTGGGGAATCGCACCGTTGGTGACGTTGAACATCGACTGGTGACACGGACAGACCAACAGCTGCAGTTGCTGTTCGTAGAGTCCGACCGGGACAGCCCAGGTGCGTGCAGAGCTTGGAGTAGGCGACGTAGCCCTTCGGGACCCCAGGTCTCGCGACCCTTTTGCGGTGGTGAAGTCTTCGTTCGAGATGCGAATGAGGACCGTCTGGTCGACCGCCTGGCCGCGGTCGGTGTTCTCGGTGCCCTCGGGATAGATGGTCACGATCGAGCCGATGGCGAGGTCGCCCACCGATGACGCGCCGACCCGATGAGTCCACCGCGTAGGAGCCCTTGCGCCAGTCGGTGTGAAAGAGCGTGCCCTTGGGAAGCGGTCCGAGGCTGCGCAACAGCGGGAACATCGCCACGACGCCAAAGATGCCCAGTCCCCCGCCGAGGATGCCCGCCAGCACCTTGCGGCGCTTGACGACGCCACCACCGCGCTCGACGATGGCGGCGGCGAAGGCGTCGCGATCGGCCTGATCGCCGGCGAGCGTGTGACGTTCTTCGACGAAGGGACCGCGCGGCATGAGGTACTTGCCCCAGGCGACGAGTCCCACGCCGAAGAGAAAGAGACCGATGCCCATCGTCGAGGCGATGATCCAGGGCTTCGCGTTCACGACGTACGCGGCGCCAAAGCCCGCCATGGCGAAGATGCCCAACAAGAAGCAGATCGCGATGACCAGTCTCCACGGTGTGGGGGTTCTTCGCAGCGGGCTGCAGGTGTGGGTCGTCCGCGCGCAGTCCCGAGATGGCGACCGGCGTGTGAGTGTCGGCGAGGTCCTGCGGCTTCCTCGCGCTGCGGCGCGCGGCCAACTCTTCTTGTTGCATCTCGATCTTCATCGCCTCGTGCGGGCTCGACCTGCTCGGGGGTCTCGTCGCTCACGAGCGATCTCCGATCCAGTAACAGATCAGGGCCAAGAAGCCGACGCCCACCAGCAGCGCGATGAAGCCTTCGGCGACGGGACCGAGCCCACCGAGACCAAAGCCGCCGGGGTTGTTGGGGTGCTGAATCTCGGTGGTGACGTACTTGACGATGTCGTCGACCTGCTGGTCGCTCAGGTTGCCCGGTGAAGCGCGGCATGTTGGCGGGGCCGGTGCGAATCGCTTCGACGACCTGGAAGGCGGGGATGTGGCGCAGCGACGGCGCGAACGTGCTGAAGGCGAGGGCGTCACCGTCACCTTCGATCGTGTGACAGGCCGCGCAGTTGAGTGCGAAGAGCTCCTGCGCCCTCGGAGACGTTGGCGTTCTTGAGGTTGGGGGTGGGAATACCGGGATAGCTCGGCGAGAGCGAGTTCACCCAGGCGGCGATCGCCTCGGCCTGGTGGGGGTTCAGGGCGGGCTGACGGCGCGAGCGCCTCGACCGCGTCGGGGTCCTTCGCGGGCATGCGACCCGAGTCGACCCAGAAGTCAATGGTCGCCGGGTCCGAGACCCACCAGGTCCGGGTACGAGCCCACGGCCGAGGCCGGCACGCCGTTGGCCTGGCTGCCGTGGCACGACGCGCAGTTCTCCATGAAGAGCGCCTGTCCGAGCTTGTCCAACGAACTCGGGGGAATCTTGTAGGTGATGTACTTGTTGCCGTAGCTCGATGACCTGCGCCGCTCGCGTTCTTCGTCACGTTGCTCGAGTTCGGCGTGCCGGCGTTCTTGCGGGTCGTCTGGAACGGGATCGTCTTGTTATTGCTCGCGTTCGCCGGGACCGACGAAGAGCACGAGCGGCGCGACGACGAAGAGCCCGGCGACCCGCCAGGAGGACGCTTCGCCGCAGGAGTGTAGTACGTCACGCTCTCCACCTACTTCAACAAGAAGAGGGACGAGTACAGCCCGATCCACACGACGTCAACGAAGTGCCAGTAGTAACTCACGCCTTGGAACGTCGCGAGCTCACCGGGGTCACCTTCACGACCACGCATGCGATACAGAAGGAAGCTCATCGCCACCAGACCGAGGAACACGTGCAGACCGTGCAGTCCCGTCGTAATGAAGAAGATCGAACCGTAGGAGTTCGTGTACCAGCGCGTCGTGAGGTGCGTCCACTCGTAGGCCTGGTTGCTCACGAACAGGGCACCCATGATGATGGTCGCGATCACCCAGTTGCGGGCCTCGCCGCGGCGTCGGTGCTCAATGAGCCACACGGCGCGCTGCATCGTAAAAGAGGACGCGATGAGGATAAGTGTGAAGATGCCCGACTGCAGGACGTCGAGGTGCGTGCCCTTGGGCGGCCACGAGGCCAGGTGCGCTCGGATGGTAAATAAGGCGGCGAAGAGTCCCGAGAAGAACATCAGCTCGGAACCGAGCCAGATCATCACGCCGATGGCCAGCATCGGCGGTCGATCGTGGACGATCTTCTCTTGCTTCGCCAGGCTATTCGGGGGAAACTGCCTGACTCACGCCATCATTTCTAGTAGAAATCGCGACCCCACTTTGTCGATTGCGGGGGCCATGACTCTCAGCCAAGGGTGGGCGGAAGTTCCTTGCGTAGCGATCACGGCGAGTCGCCTGGTGGGACGCGTTAGCGCGACGTACAGGGTGCGCAGTCCGCGCGGCGTATACGTGCGTCTCGTTCGGTGCTCCGCGATTGGCAATCTGACCAGGTTCAACAACGACGACGGCGTCGAACTCCAGACCGTTCGCACCTTCGGCGCGCGAGCACCACCAGGTCGGCTGCGAGTCCCTTGGACTCTTGGTCGCTCGGATCCACCGCTTCGAGCCCGCCATCGCGCAGTGTCGACGACGATCTCATTCACGCGTCGCGCGCGTCACGATGACCGCCACGCGACCGGGCGCGACCGCTTCGATCTCGCCGCGCGTGAGCTGCACCAGCGTCGTCACTGAACTCCGCGTCGCTCGACGAGAACGACCAGCGGCGTCGAGCCCGCACGACGAACCGGACGCGGCGGCTCGAGGTCGGGCGCGGCCGCCAGCAACGTGGGCGCGGCGAAGGCGAGGACCTCTTGCGGGCGTGCGATAGCTGACCGTGAGATCCACGCGCGTGGGCTCGCGACGCGGAGAGAGCACCTTGAGCAGCGTGTCCCATGACGCCGACGACGACGCGGTCGTCGCCTGACCCATGTCGCCCACGATCGTCATGGAACCAGTGAGGTCGCGGCGCTTGAGGACGCGCAGCTCCATCGGCGAGAGATCCTGCGCTTCGTCCACCACGATGTGGCCGTAGGTGACGAACTCCGCCTCGTCGAGCTCTTGGCTCTGGGCGACCGCGAGACGCTGCGCCTCGCGCAGGGCGGCGGCTCGATGATCGCCGGAATAGGCGTCCAGGTCCACGCCCGCGAGCACGTTGTCGGCGGGCTCGGGCGCCGGGCGAGGTCGCTTGCGCGGTCCCACGCAGAACCCGCGCCTCGTCGATCAACGCCGCGTCCGCCTTGGTCCAGGCGATCTCCTCGGTCGAGGTGAAGCGCGGCGCGATAGAGCATCTCGATCTCGCGGTCGCTCAAGATGCCCTTGCCCGCCGCGCGCAGCAGCGCGGGCGCGCCGAGCAGGTCGTGCACCAGTTCCTGACCGGTGATGCGCGGCCAGACGCGCTGCAGCGCTTCTTTGAACTGGGGCGTCGCGCGAATGGCGTCGGCGAGCTCGGCTCGCACCGACCTCTTCGTCCGTCGCGAGTCCTCGTGCGAGAATCGCTCGTGGTACTCGCTGGCCAGGCGAGCCGCGAGCTCGCGGCCCACGGCCGATCGACGCTGGTTGTGGTTGCCGGGTCGGCGACGGGCGCGCTCGACGGCCTCTTCGGTGTACTTCGCCTTCAAGGTGATGATCGCTCGACCGACGGGAATCTCCACGTCTTGGCGCAGTGCGCGCTCGCGAGTGCGCAGCGCTCGCGCCAGTACCCGCGCCATGCGCAGGTCGCCCTTCAGTTGGTCGACGTCTTCGCTGTCAACGCCGCGCACCTCGATGTTGGTGACGAGTCCCGCGATGGTCGAGAGCGTGACCCCTGATTCGCCGAGGGAGGGCAGCACGTTTTCGATGTAGTTCAAGGAACAGCGGGTTCGGTCCCACCACCAGGACGCCCTGGCGTTCGAGGGTCGCGCGATGAGGTGAAGAGCAGATACGCCGCGCGGTGCAGTGCGACAGCCGTCTTGCCGGTGCCGGGTCCCCTTGGACCAGCAACATGCCGGCGAGCGGACTGCGGATGATCTGGTCCTGCTCACCTTGGATCGTGGCGATGATGTCGCCCATGCGTCCGGTGCGGGCGCGACCGAGTGCGGCGAGCAATGCGCCCGGTCCGCCGAGGGCGAGTCCACCGTCGACGAGTCCTTCTTCGGTCGCGGCGCGCACTTCGCTCGTCGGGCAGATCGAGTTCACCGTTGGAGTCGGCGAAGTACTCATCTTCCACGCCCGTGACTTCGTTGGCGCGAATGGCGACGTGACGACGACGCGAGAGACCCAGCGACTCGACACCCGTCGCGCGATAGAACGCTTCGGCGACCGGTGCGCGCCAGTCGATGACGAGGGGGTTGAGAGATTCGTCGGAGACCGCGAGTCGGCCCACGTGATACGTGTCGCCGCGACCGTGGCCATTCGCCTGGTAGTCGATGCGACCAAAGAAGAGGGGCTGATCGCCGATGGCGAGTTGATCGAGCCGGTGAAGGGCGGTTCCCATCACCACGTCGCGCTCCACGAGGTCGCCCGCGCCGCGCATGTTCGCTACCGCGGCGCTATCGCGCAGTGATCGAGCCCCTTGGCGCATTTGATCGAGCGCCTCGAGGGCCACGTCCAGGAACTCCTGCTCCTCGGCGATCTCACGCTCGTGCGACATGAACGACCTCTTTCTGACTTCCCAAAATCGGGAATCATCAATTCTAATCGTCTGACCAGGGGTGGTTTCCGCAGGTCATTTTCCGCTCGCATCGAGCGAAGTGTGGCCCTAAGGTGCGAAATGAGACACCTTCGAGGGGAGTTCTATGAGGTACAGCGGGATAATGATTGGCTCCGACAACCCCGAGCGCCTAGCGGAGTTCTATACGGCCGTCCTGGGTGAGCCTGGATTCCACGACGACACCTGGTACGGCTGGTCGGACAAGGCCGATTTGATGCTCGGCGCACACAGCGAGGTCATTGGCAAGAGCCCTAATCCCCAACGAATCATGCTGATGGTCGAATCCGATGACGTAGCCGCGTCGTTCCAGGCCCTCGTTGCGCTTGGGGCCGAGGTTATCGCCGAGCCCTACCAGCCCGAGGGCGCCCCGGGTGAGATATGGCTCGCCACTGTGGCCGACCCCGACGGCAACTACGTCCAACTGGCCACGCCCTGGGAAGGGTGAGCGGATTGTTGCATTCGTAGGTTTTGCGGTGCCGACGTAGATTGGTCGTCGTGAGCGCACCGGAACCGGACTTTCTTAAGGCATGCCGGGGCGAACCTGTCGAACGCGTGCCGGTGTGGTTCATGCGTCAGGCCGGACGGTCCTTGCCCGAGTATCGCGCGATGCGCGGAACCGGATCGATTCTCGAAGCAATTGCCACACCCGAAACGGCCGCCGAAGTCACGATGCAGCCGGTGCGACGCTACGGCGTAGATGCCGCGATCCTCTTCTCGGACATCGTTGTGCCGTACCACGCGGTGGGGTTCGGCGTCGAGGTTGTCCCTGGTCGAGGCCCTGTTATCGCCGAACCCTTTGTCAGCCACACCGACCTCGAGCGACTCCCAGATCTCACCGAAGAGCACATTGAGTACGTGACCGCGACCATCGACCTCGTGGTGCCCGAACTGGCGGCCACCAACACTCCTCTCATTGGTTTCGCCGGTGCCCCCTTTACGGTGGCGAGCTATCTGATCGAAGGTGGCCCCACACGAGAGTTCGCGATGATCAAGAGCCTGATGCATCGCGACCCCGAGCTATTCGAGCGGTTACTTGATCGACTGGTGGAGATTTCGGTGAGTTTCTTACGCCTCCAGATCGAGCACGGCGTACGCGCGGTTCAGCTCTTCGACTCCTGGGCCGGAACACTCACGCGAGCCGAGTACGCGCGCTTCGCGCTCCCCGCGACCCAGGAAGTCTTCGCTCGCATCGCGGACCTCGACGTCTCGACAATTCTCTTCGGCGTTGGCACCGGAGAACTTCTCTCGCTAATGGCCACCTCGGGTAGTGATGTTGTGGGCATCGACTGGCACGTCGAGCTCGACGAAGGTCGACGGCGCGTGGGCGACAAGGCGGTGCAGGGCAACCTCGACCCGGCGCGGTGCCTGGCCGGCGCCGATCTCGCCATCGAGGCCACCCGGGAGGTCTTGGCCTTCGCCGGCCAGGACGCGGGGCATATCTTCAACCTCGGCCACGGCGTACTGCCCGCGACGGATCCCGACGTCCTCGCGGCCGTTGTGAAGGTGGTGCACGAAGAAGGTAAGGCCGGTGTGCGATGAGCGTGGGCGTGTTGGTCATGGCGCACGGCACCCCCTCATCGCCCGAGGGCATCGAGCCGTTCTATACGCGTATTCGGCGCGGCCATCCACCTACCGAAGAGCAGTTGGCCGATCTCACGTCTCGATACCTCGCCATCGGCGGCGTGTCTCCCCTCACTGAACGCACGGCCGCCCAAGTCGCAGGGATCGCTCGTGCCCTCGAGTCGACTCACTCCGGTGAGTTCGATGTACGTTTCGGCTCCAAGTTCGAACCACCCCTGCTCGAAGAGGCAGCCGAAAGCTTTCGTGACGAAGGCTTCGATCGAGTCGTCGGCATTGTGCTCGCTCCGCACTCCTCCTCCATGTCAACCGAGCAGTACATGAGCCGTGCACGATCCACCCTGGGTGAGGGCGTGGCCTTCATCGAGATCAGCGCGTGGTACGACGCGCCAGGATTCTTGGAACTCATCGCACGCCGGGTGAACGACGCGCTGGCACGTATTCCGGCGGATCGACGCGCGCGAGCCCACGCCATCTTCAGCGCGCACTCGTTGCCCGAACGAGTGGTGGAGTTGGGTGACACCTATCCCGAGCAACTGGCCGACAGCGCCGAGAGAGCGGCCGCGATCGCGGGATTGTCATCGTTCAGCGTCGCCTGGCAGTCGGCCGGGCGCACGGCCGACACGTGGTTGGGTCCCGACATCCTCGATGCCATACGCGAGTTGGCTTCGACGGGCGTCACCGACATCGTCTCGTGTCCCGTCGGCTTCGTCTCCGATCACCTCGAAGTCCTCTACGACATCGACGTCGAGGCCCAGGGCGTAGCCAAACAAGCGGGCGTGAACCTGATTCGCACCGCCTCATTGAACGACGACCCGACGTTTGTGGCACTCCTCGCCGACCTCATTTCGCGCGCGGCTCGCTAAGTGAGTCGGTCATCGATCGTCGTCGTGGGCGGTGGCATCAGTGGGCTGGCCGCGGCATGGGAACTCACCGGCGGAGAAGTCGGACCCACGGAGGCGACGCCGCGGGTCGAGTTGATCGAAGCAATCGACCGATGCGGTGGCTCACTCGCGACCGCGACTTTCGCTGGCCGAACGATCGACCTCGGCGCCGATGGCTTTCTCGCCCGGCGTCCTGAGGCTGTTGAACTGGCTCTCGAACTGGGCCTCGAGGCGGAGATGGAGGCGATTGCCGAAAGTGGCGCCTGGTTGTACTCGAAGGGAGGCCTCCACGAACTTCCCGCCGGCCTCGTCCTCGGTGTACCCACCAGTCTCGAGACGGTGCGTCGGTTCAAGGGTCTGGGTTGGCGTGCGCGCGTCGGCGCGGCGCGTGACGCGTTTGTTCCCGCGCGACTGCACGTAGGCAACGACATGTCCATCGGCGACATCACGCGCAGAAAGCTCGGACGTGATCTGAGTTACGAGTTCATCGAGCCGATGATTGGCGGAATTCAAGCGGGCCGCATCGACGATCTCTCGGCCAAGTCAGTCTTTCCGGCCCTCTACGCCGCGGCTCAGGCGGGCGGCTCGCTCATGCGTGCGCTACGGCCAGCGCCAGCGACGCCAACAAGCGACACGCCACTCTTCTATTCACTCGTTGACGGAGTCGGCTCGTTGCCGGGCCAGCTAGTGCGACTTCTCTCCGAGCGAGGAGTGGTGATTCGCACCAGCGTCGCGGTCACCGCGGTGCGCCGAACGCCCGCGGCGAGCTATCCCCTCGAGATCGACACTCCGTCTACGACCACGCCGGCTAACGCTGTCATTCTCGCCACCCCTGCTCCGGTCGCGGGTGCGTTAATTGGCTCGTTCGACCTTGACCTCGAACCGCTGCGAGACATCGACAGCGCGAGCGCGGCAATCGTCACGTTCTCTATTCCTCGCGACGCTGTCACCTTGCCCACTCGCGGTACCGGCGTGCTCGTCCCGCTCCACACTCCCTGGGCCGGTCAAGGCTCCATGATGGTGACCGCGCTTACCTTCCTGGACCGCAAGTGGCCTCATCTGCATCGAAGTGACGACGTGCTTCTTCGCGCGCACGTCGGTCGCAGTGACGACACGCGGTGGAGCGATCTCAGCGATGACGAACTCGTCGAGCGACTGAACAACGAACTGAGAGTTTTGCTTTCGAGGTGGGGTGCGCCCACCGAGACCTTGGTGCAACGTTGGCTACAAGGACTCCCTCAATATCGCGTCGGTCACGAACAGTTAGTGGGGCGGGCGCGAGCCGCGAGCCTCAAGCATCGAGTCGCGCTAGCGGGCAACGCGTACGACGGGGTGGGTGTGCCTGCGAGTATCGGATCGGGACGACGAGCCGCGCGCGAACTCGTTTCCATCACGAGCAGTAGCGGTGCTTGGTATCACAAGTAGTAGCCGGAGTGGATGTAGATGCACGGAACTCCTTCGCTCATGTACATCGCGTGATTCTTGGGATCATCGTCGAGCGCCAGACGAACGTCGAAACCCTGCGCGAAGAGCTCGTGCAGCGTCTCGCGTTTGAATCGATCCACCCCCGAGTAGTCGCCGTAGTCGCGCATGATGAGCAGATCCCAGCGAATTCTGTACCGTTCGAGCCAGGCCAGTGTGTGGGGCTGCACGCGCCGAGGACGTCCCGTCACCAAGATGACCAGGAGCGACGGGTCCAGTAACTCCAAAAGCCGTTCGATCTCTTCGATAATGGGATCGTCGCCCACGCCATCGAAGAAGCCTTTCCAGTCACCCCAATCCAAATAGTGCTGGCGCCCCGCGGCGTCCGCCAGAACCCCGTCGATGTCGAAAATCACGGCCCTGCCTGATTCGAGCGTCGAATCACGCCAGTGCCAGTTATCGGGGACATTCTCCAGCGTCATCACAACTTTTTATCGACTCATTTGCTCGCACGACTCGTCTGCGAGACTAGATCCCGTGGAGGTAGCAGAACGACGGACGATCCCCGTCCCCTACGGGCATCACGTCTACGTACTGAGCGACCTGGATCTTTCACCTTTTGCCAACGTCGAGGCTCGGCCAATTCGCGAGTTCATCAATCTCCTAGGCGACATCGACGACGCGGCAATCGTCGTGGTCGCTGGCAATCTCTTTCATCCAGGTCCGACCGAAGATCTCGCCAAATTCATCGAGGCGACCTTCGCCGCCCAGCCCCTCGTGCGCGACGCCATCACGGCGTTTACGGCGTCGTCTAATCACCGGTTCCTCGCACTGCCGGGAAGTCACGACGGCGAACTGCGCGATCATGTTCGAGCTCAGCAGCTTCTGGTGGATCTGGGAGTGCACGTAGCCAGTGACCTCGTGTTGCAGGTCGCCACCGCCGAAGGTGTACGCGACGTCGCAGTAGCCGCAGGGTCGTACGATCTCGACGTCGCCCCGGTGAAGGCGTGTGATCGCAACGAAGCGGAGAACCTTGAAGATCCTCTCGCGCTGCAACGATTCGTGGCGTCGCGCACTCTCTACCGGCGCCTCGCCGCGTGGGTGTGGTTGCCGGTGCTCGCCTTTCTCGCGCTTGACGTCTGGGCGATCTTCGCGAGTGTCGCCGACCACGTCGCGCGACACCACTACCGCGTTCACGTCCTGCACTCGCACAACTTCTGGGAGAACGCCTTTGTCGCGCTCGCGATTGTGGCCATCAGCGAGACGTTGGTGGCGGGTCTGGCCGCGCTGTGGGTGCAGCGGCGGTTCCATCGAACGGCCACCGCGCACCAGCGAGACAACCTGAGTGAGCCACTCGCTCTTACGTCGGTGGACGACGTCGACGCACTCGAGTTCGCCCGCCGGGTCGTCGAACGCGGCGGCGCCGGCGCCGTCGTGGGTGGCGCTCCGTCACCGGCTCTCGCGTTCCTCGACGACGGCGTCTGCGCCACCCCCGGCCCTTCACGCAGCGTGTTAGTGGAGCGACGCGGACTCTTCGGGCTTCCCGCGGTCTTCGCGGCGGTCGAGCGCCTCGGTGTCGTCGAGATCGAAGCGGGGAGCACCGTGCAGGTGCGCCTCTTTGCTGGCGAGTCCTCGACGGGTCAGGGCACGGTTCTCGAGCGCCTGGTGGGTCGAGAGAACGTGCAGGCCGAGACGAGCCAGGACACCGAGGCCGTCGCGTCGTGGCCGAGCGGACTGCCCTTCCCGATGAACGTGGAGCGACTCTACGAACAGGTACACCAGCGCACCATGCGCCGCGCCATGGCGCTGCTGGTGTTCATCGAGGGTGTCTTTAACGTCGTCATTACGACCTTTCGCCCGCTGCGCAGTCATTTGCATCTCGTGTTGCAGATCCTGCCCCTCGAGGTGGCCAAGGACGCGGCCGCTCTCACCGCCGTAGCGGGCATCGCGCTCATCATGCTGGCCCGAGGTCTACGACGCGGTCAGCGGCGTTCGTGGTTTTTCGCCGTGACGATTCTCGCAGTCACCATCGTGGCCCACGCGGTGCGCGGCGGGACGATCGTCTCGCTCGTCATCGCCGTTGCCCTGACCGCGGCGCTGATCACTCAGCGTCGCTACTTTCAGGCCACGTCGGACCGCTCGGGTGCCTCCACGACACTGCCGCGCCTTGGGCTGATCGCGGCCCTCAGCGTCGTGACTGCGTCGCTTGGCATCGAGGCCACGGACCGTCATCAGCACCTGGCGAACTACGGGGTCCTGCTCATGGCGTGTCTCGAGCGTCTCGTGGGCCAGTACGACATCGCACTACCCGATCGCGTCGACGATTTCGTCTCGCCCGCTTTGCTCGCCATCGGTATCACCCTCATCGTTTTGGCGCTCTACATCCTCACCCGACCGGTCGTGGACCGCAGACTCTCGTCGGCGTCCAACTCGCGCGAGCGGCGCCTGGCTGAGTTCCGCGGGCGCGAGATCGTGCGACGACACGGACAGGGAACCCTTGACTACTTCGCGTTGCGCGACGACAAGCAGTTCTTCTTCTTTCGCGACTCACTCGTGGCCTACGCCGTCTACGGCGGCGTGGCGCTCATCTCGCCCGACCCGATTGGACCGGTGGCCGAGCGCACCGAGGTCTTCAGCGCCTTTCGCCAGTTCGCCGAGGGCCGAGGCTGGACGATCGGGATCATGGCTGCGGGCCAGGAGTGGCTCGGCATCTATCACGAAGCGGGACTGCACTCGATCTACCTCGGCGACGAAGCCATCGTGAACTGTCAGACCTTCAGCCTCGAGGGACACAAGATGAAGGGTCTGCGCCAAGCCTGCACGCGCCTGACCCGTCACGGCTATCGCGTCGAGTTCTACGACCCCGCCACGATGGACCCGGCCAAGGTCACCGAGATCGTGGAGCTTATCTCCCTGCTCCGCTGGGGAGATGCCGAGCGCGGCTTTTCCATGATGCTCGGGCGGCTCTTTGACCCCAAGGACAAGGGGCTGTTGCTCACTGTCGTGTACGGGCCCGACGGTCGCGCGGCGGCAGTGTGTCAGTTCGTACCGTCCCCCGCCATGCGGGGCTACTCGCTGGACCTCATGCGACGCGACCCCGGTGAACACCCCAATGGGCTCATCGACTACGCGCTCTGCACGACCATCGCTCACTTGCGCGTTCTCGGCAACCAAGGTCTCAGTCTCAATTTCGCCGCGTTCCGCTCGGTAATTGAGGGCGAAAACGACAGCACGTTCTCGCGCGTCGAGCGCTGGGCAATCAAGCGACTCTCCGGCATCCTGCCTATTGAGTCGCTGTGGAGCTTTAACTCCAAGTACCGCCCGACCTGGCTGCCACGCTACCTGGTGTATCCCGCCGCCGAGAGTTTCGTGCCGGTCGTAGCCGCCACGCTTCGCGCGGAAAGCATTACCGAACTACCTGTCATCGGGCGCTTCTTCGCCCACGATCCTTCGCATCGTCCCGGGACCGTAGTGCCGGAGGAGATTCTCGCGGCGGCCCGTGAGGTCGATGAGGCGGGCTCGGGCCGACGATAGGTACAGCCTCAATTTCCTACCGATTGACAACATCCTGTTCGCGGAGTAATACAAGGGCAACACGCAGCAGGAGGTCAAAGTGTCTGGATTAACTCGTAAGAGTCTGAACTCGCCCGACGAGACCCGACCGTTTGAAGGCGGAACTGGTCAGCTCGAAGTGGTGTTCGCCGATGGAGGTGCGGCCGTAGGACGCGCCACGTTCTTGCCCGGCTGGAGATGGTCGGAGCACGTAAAGCCCCTCGCGAAGACCGAGAGCTGTCAGGCAGCTCACACCGGCTACTTCATCTCAGGGCGCATGAATGTTGTCATGGAGAATGGCGAAGAGATGGAGTTTGGTCCAGGGGACTTTGCCGTGATGGCTCCTGGACACGACGCGTGGGTCGTGGGAAATGAACCGTGCGTCGTCATCGACTGGCAGGGATACGCCGACTACGCCAAGGGCTGAGCCCGCAGGTCGTTGGTTAGAAATCTGTGTCCACGGTCCACGTCAGCCGGCGACCCACGCGATAGCGGCGTCCCTCTCTGCGATGGAGAAGGTCTTCGTTTCTCCCGGAGTCATCCAGCCAAAGAGGTCAGTCAGTTGATGCATCCATCCGATATCGGTCACCAACGCAATTCGCTTCCAGGCTCGAAAGTTCTCAAAGCCGACCTTTAGGTCTTGCCAAAGAGCGCCACCTGTCAATCCGTCAAAGTTGTCCATCACAATGACGAACCGGACTTCGCCTCGTGCGGCCGCCGCTTCGAGTGCGGGCAGAACCACGTCTCGATAGTCCTCCGCCTTAATCTTGCCGGCCGCCTCGAAGCCAATGACCCCTGGCGGCATGTCACCGAGTTCCTTGATCATGTAGCCTCGCCTACCTTTCTAACGGTGTGTCTCTCACCAGCATTCTGCTCCCTCACATTGGCGAGACCGAGTGCGGCTCAATGCAGCGACGAGCGATCGCCGTTGCGAGCGCCGTCGCCGCGGGCCAGTGGTAGGTGAGAAAGAGCGACGGCTCAACGAGTTCTATCTCCATGACGAGCCAGCCCCTGATCGTCGCCACCAAGTCCACCCGCGCGTACAGCAGCGAGTCAAAGCCCAAGGTCCCGAGCACATTCGTCGCGGTGAGAAGAGCGTCGTCTTCAGCCGTCACCGACACGATCTGTTCACGGCGATAGAGAAAGTCACGTTCATCAGGTGGGACGTTGAGCATCGCCCCCTTGGTGATGGCGTGCGAATACTGACCGTCGATGAAGATGAGAGCCCGTTCGCCGAGCGTATCGACGCTATGGATGTACGGCTGGATGAGAACGTCGCGCCCTCGCGCGTGTAGAGCTTCGACGTGTCGGGTCGCGGCCACTTCTTCGCCCTCGTGGTAGCGCAGTGCGTCGTTCGATCCGGCGCCCACCCGGGGCTTCACGACGAAGTCGCCCGGAAAGAACTCGGGGGTCTCGCCTACCGCGGCAAAGTGCGACGGGATGATCGCGAGGCCGTGGGCTTCAACGTCGGCGAGGTATATTTTGTCCGAGGAGTACTGGAGGACCGACAATGGATTCTCCAGGTGCGCGAGGGAGCGAGCCCAGGCGAGAAAGTCGTCGCGACGCGCGGGATAGTCCCACGTCGAGCGCACCACCACGAGGTCGTAGTCGTCCCACCGAACAGCAGCATCACCCCAGACGGCGAGTTCGGCGCTGACGTCGGCGTCGGCCAATGCGCGAAAGAGAAGGGGATCGTCGGGATCGTCAGCACCTCGGGCGGTCGCGATCGCGACACGACTCACGGAACGAAGAGGAGGGTCGCGTGCTGGACCCAGGCCGCAAGCGGTCCCGGCCAGATACCAAAGAGGATCGACACCACGACGCCAACAGTGATGACGATGACGCTCGCGGGCGGCACGGGGATTCGCGTCGCCTCGCCGTCGTCGTCGGCGAAGAGCGTGAGGGCGAACCTTAAGTAGAAGAACGCGGCGATCGCGGCCGAGAGTATCGCTATCAGCGCGAGCGCTCCGCCACCAGCATCGATTACTGAAGCCAGCACCGTGAACTTGGCGTAGAAACCGATGGTCAGGGGGGCGCCTAACTGGGTCAGCAACAAGACCGTGAGGGCCGCACCCAGCCAAGGCTGTCGGCGCGCCAGTCCGCGATAGTGCTCGATGCCGTGGTTGGTGTCTCCTCGGCCCCCCACGAGCGTCACGATCGCGAAGGTGGCGATGATGACCGGCGTGTAGGTGAGGATGTAGAACAGAGTCGCCGCGATGCCTCGTGGGGTGCCCGCCCACACGCCCAGCAGCATGAAGCCGGCCTGGTTTATCGAGGAGTAGGCGAGCAGGCGCTTGACGTTGCGCTGGACGAGGGCGAGAGTGGCACCGACCACGCACGTGAGGATGATGAGCACGTAGAGGATCGGGCGCCACGTGTCGAGCTGAGTGCCCAGGGCCGAGATGAGCACGCGCAACAGCGCGGCGAAGGCGCCCACCTTGACGATGGAGGCCATGACGCCGGTGACCGGAGTCGGCGCGCCCTCGTACACGTCGGGCGACCACGCGTGGAAGGGAACGGCCGCCACTTTGAAGGCGAAGCCAATCAGCAACAGGGCCCCACCGGCGTAGAGCAGGCCCGGATGCAAAACAGTGTTCTCGGCCAGGAAGTAGGAGATCGAGGACAGGTTCGTGGATCCTGTCGCGCCGTAGACGAGGGCGGCGCCGTAGATGAAGATCGCCGAGGCGAAGCCACCAAGCAAGAAGTACTTGAGCGCACCTTCATCCGAACTTCGGCGCTGGCGATCGAAGCCAACCAGGACGTAGAGGCCAATCGAGAGGATCTCCAGACCGAGGAAAATGACGATGAGGTCGTTGGCCTGGACCATCAACAACGCGCCCGCACTCGAGGCGAGGGCCAGGATGTGAAAGTCAGCCCCGGCGATGCGTTCACGCGTGGCCCAGTCGTGCGCCACGAAGCCCGAAAGCAGCATGCCCACCGCGATCGCGACGTTGCCCACGACAGAGAAGCCATCGAGGACGACGGCGTGGGCGACGCTGGTGGTCGCGCCGTGCAGGTCGATGTAGTGCCACTGGAAGAACGCAATGACGATGACCGCCACGGACGCCGCGGCAGTCACACCGGTCGACATGTTGAGGGCCACCTTGTCAGGCACGAGGGCACTCGCAAGCAACAGCACGAGGGCCGCCCCAAAAAAGATCAGGACCGGCAGCAGTGCGAGGTAGTGGATGGAGGGAATCACGACGCCGATCACTTCGCGACCCCCGCGGCCAGGTGGTGCACGAGAATCGTCACCGAGGGCGTGATCTGGTCCAGGAACGGGTGCGGGAAGACACCGAGACCCACGATCAGCACCACGACCGGCACCATCACCCAGCGCTCGGTGACGCTCGCGTCGTTGATCTCGGCATTCGGACCGGTCGCCACACCGTGGAAGACGCGCTGGTAGGCCCAGAGCAGATACGCGGCCGCGGCGATGACCCCGGTGGTCGCGACCGCGGCCCACCAGGCGTGCGTAGCGAACGTGCCGATGAGGATGAGGAACTCACTCACGAAGCCCGAGAGTCCGGGCAGGCCGAGCGAGGCCATCATCACGACCGTGAAGACGGCCGCCAGGATCGGCGCGGGACCTTGGAGACCGACGAGGTCCTTGATCAGGTAGGAGCCGCGACGTTGCTCGATGAATCCAATGAGGAGGAAGAAGCCAATCGTGATGATGCCGTGGTTGAACATCAAGAGGACCGCGCCCGTCGCGCCGATCACCGAGCCCGACATCACGCCAAGGGTCACGAATCCCATCTGGGCGAGCGAGGAGTAGGCGACGAGACGCTTTAAGTCCGGCGTGGCGCAGGCCACGAAGGATCCGTACAGAATGCCGATCACCGCCAGCGTCAAGAAGAGCGGTCGCATCGTCACCAGCGCCAAGGGAAACAGCCCGACCGCAAAGCGAAGCAGTCCGTACGAACCGAGCTTGGCGAGCAAGGCGGAGAGTTGGATCGACCCGCCAGTGGGTGCTTCGGCGTACGTGATGGGCGACCACGTGTGCAGCGGCCAGATCGGCGACTTCACCGCGAATGCGACGGCAAAGGCGAGGAAGAGCCACACCGAGGTGCCGTGCGTGAGGATGGTCGAGGCGAGTGCGGTGTCCGAGAAGGTGAGCGCGCCTCCGGTCTGGTGCTGGTGGAGGAAGCCCAGATACAAGACGCCGATGAACAAGAACGCCGACGCGCCAAAGGTGTAGATGAAGAATTTGAGCGCGGCGCGGGCTCGCTGAGTCCCGCCCCAGCCCGCGATGATGAAGTAACTGGGCACCAGGGTGAGCTCGAAGTAGATGAAGAACTCGAGCACGTCGTGGCTGACGAAGCTGCCGACGGTGAAGGCGGTCAGCACCAGCATCCAGGCCACGAACGACGCTTCGTGACGTCGCTCACGCGCGCCGTACAGCGCGAGAGGCAGCACGATGGTCGTGAGCGTGATCAGGATGAGCGAGATGCCGTCGATGCCCACGTCCCAGGCCAGACCGAGCGGGGCGGACAGTACGTGGCGAGAGAGGAAGTCGAACGTGCCCGCGCCCTTGATGTGGTTGTTGTAGAGAACGAAGACCACGACCGAGAGCGCGAACTCGAGCACGGACGCCGCGATTCCGGCGATGAAGGACCCGTTGGGTACCTTGCGCGCGAGCATGGCCGCCAGCGCCCCGAGCAGGGGCACGACAATTAAGAGGTCGAGATAGATCGAGGAGTGCATCTAGTGGACTCTCGCCACGAGGTAGACGATGATGACGGCAAAGCCCAACACCATCGCGAGCGCGTACTGGCGCACGAATCCCGACTGGATCTTTCGCAAACCTTCGGCGCTGTTACGAATCCCCACCGCCACGCCGGTCACCGCGCCATCGATCACCTTGGGCTCCACGACGGCTTCGTCGAAGTCCGCCATCGCCGTGAGGGGACGACCAATAGTCGCGTCGTAGAAGTTGTCCCAGTACCAAACGTGCTCGAAGAACTTTGACTCGTACTTTTCGCCGACCTTAAGGTCGCGCCAGATCGTGAAGGCCGCGGCTAACCCGAACAGAGCTGCGATCACGTCGACTGCCGCTAGCACCCACTGCTCGGTCGTCGAGGCCGCCGCCACCGCGGGCACGTACCCCAAGACCGGGTGCAAGAAACCGCTCAGAGCCGCCTCGTGAGCCCAGGGCAAGTCGATGACGCCGCCCACGAGCGCGAGCACGCTCAGCACCACGAGTGGCAGAGTCATGACCCTGGGCGACTCGTGCGGGTCGTGGCGATCGGTCTCTTCGCGGAAGCGCTCGGTGCCACGAAACGTGAGGACAAACAGACGGGTCATGTAGTACGCGGTCAGGATCGCAGTCAGCACCCCGAAGGCCCAGAGCAACTTGTTGTGCTGATAGACGTTGGTGAGCACGTCGCCCTTGGCGAAGAAGCCCGCGAAGGGCGGGATCCCCGAGATGGCGAGCCAGCCCACGAGGAAGGCGGGGAACGTGATGGGCAGGTACTTGGCGAGACCGCCCATCTTCCTCATATCCTGCTCGCCGTCGAGTGAGTGGATGACCGACCCCGCCCCGAGGAAGAGCAGCGCCTTGTAGAAGGCGTGGGCCACCATGAGGAAGATGGCCGCGCTATAGGCGCCCACGCCCACGGCGAGCACCATGTAGCCAATCTGGGACACCGTGGAAAAGGCGAGCACCTTCTTGATGTCTTGTTGCGAGGTGGCGATGGTGGCGGCCACAAAGGCCGTCGCGCAGCCGATGATGGCAATCACGCTGCGCGCGTCGGGCGACATAGCGAGCACCGGCGACATGCGCACGAGCAGGTACACCCCCGCGGTGACCATGGTGGCGGCGTGGATGAGTGCCGACACCGGGGTCGGGCCCTCCATGGCGTCGGGCAACCAGTTAAAGAGCGGGATCTGGGCACTCTTGCCGGTAGCGGCGAGCAACAGGGCGAGCACCGTCACCGTCGCAACCGTGGGCGAGAGCGTGCCGGCGGCGTGGAACACGCCGAGGTAGGTCAGCGTGTGGGTGTAGTGGAACAGCAAGAACATCGCCACCAACAGACCGAAGTCGCCCACCCGATTGTAGAGGAAGGCCTTCTTGCCGGCCGATGCGGCCCTCTCCCTGGTGAAGTAGTAGCTCACCAGCCAGTAGGAGCACACGCCCACGCCCTCCCAGCCGACGAACGTCAGCAGCAGGTTGTTGGCGAGCACCAACGTCAGCATCGAGAACACGAAGAGATTCATGTACAAGAAGAACTTTCGATAGTCCTTCTCGGCGTGCATGTAGCCAATCGAGTACAGGTGAATGAGCGCCGAGATGCCGGTGACAAATAGGCACATCGTGATCGAGAGCGGGTCAACCAACAGGGCCGCGGGAACGTGGAGTGAACCCACACTGATCCAGTTAAAGAGATGAATCGTCATCTCGCGATCCGAGCGGTGCAGCAACACAAAGAATGCACCAACCGCACAGACGAACGAGACCACGATCACGCCGGTGGCGATCGCGCCGATGGCCTTTTCCTTCAGGGCCGGACCCATCACCAAGACGAAGAGGAACCCCGCCAAGGGCATCAGCAAAAGCAGAGTGGCGAGAGGTGCCATCTCAGCCCTTCAACTCGGTGAGGTCGTCCACCGACGTGGAGGAACGGCGCCGAAAGACGGCGACCACGATGCCCAGACCAACGGTCACTTCGGCGGCCGCTACGACCATAACGAAGAACACGCTGGCCTGGCCGGCGATGTCGCTCATGGTGCGCGAGAACGTGACGAACGTGAGGTTCACCGCGTTCAACATGAGCTCGAGGCACATGAACATGATGAGTGCACTACGCCGAGTGAGCAGCCCGAAGGCACCGATCCCGAAGAGCAAGGCCGCCACGACGAGATACCAAGCGGCGGGCACGTTCACGAGCTCACCTCCTCTTTCGCGTCGTGCGTGGTCGCGCGCTCGCGTCGCGCCAAGAGCACGGCCCCCACGACCGCGATCACCAAGAGCAGCGAGGTCGCTTCGAAGGCGTACAGGTAGGTCGTAAAGACGGCGGTGCCAAGCTGCTTGACATTGCCGTTGCCCTTGGCAAGCGAACCGGTCACTGAGCTTGCACCGGTCACCCAGTGCGACGAGGCCATCAGCGCAATCAGCCCTCCGATTGTGATCACGACGCCGGCGATCGCGAAGGCGCGCTGGCCGACCAGAGGATCGACGTCGCTGCGCGAGTCATGTCCCACGCCGAGGAACATAATCACGAAGAGGAAGAGCACGACGATCGCTCCGGCGTAGACGATGATCTGCACCGCCGCCAAGAAGTCGGCCGACTGGGCGATGAAGGCGACCGCCACGCCAAAGAGCGTCATGATGAGCGAGAGCGCGGCGTGCACCGGATTGCGGACAGTGATGACGCCTAGTGCGCCGACCAGAATCAAGATTGCGGAGGTCGCAAAGACGACGATGTTCGGAATGGCGTAGCTCGTCGCGATCACGACTTCGCTCGCTTCTTAGCCTTGCGATCGGCCATCTTGGCGCGCGCCATGGACATCTTCTCCTCGGCCATGGTCATCATGCCTTGGATGCCGCGCTGGTCGTCGTTCACGTCAATCGCGTTGAGGTGACGGAAGAATGCGCGGCGCAACTGTTTGGACCCCGTCTTGTCGTCGTCGCGATTCTCGCTCTGGCCGGCTTCAGGCGCTTGCACGCCGAACCCCAAGTCCCCGGTCCACTGCACGACGCCTTCGAAGGAGGCGTCGCCCGCCGGAGACGTCGCGCGCATCCAGCCGCCGGTCATCTCGGCCTCGCCCGCGCGCCAGTCTTCCCAGGGCAGCTTTTGGGGGAAGCCGTCGTCGTCCACGACGAGTTCGGCCTTGGTGTAGATCGCGTCCGCACGATTGGTGAAGGAGAACTCGAACATCTTGGACTCGGTGATGGCCTGGGTCGGGCAGGCCTCCACGCACATGTCGCAGTGGATGCAGCGCAGGTAGTTGATCTCGTAGATGTAGCCGTAGCGCTCACCGGGGCTGACCGGGTGGTCCGGGGGGTTGTCGAGTCCGCGCACGTGGATGCAGTTGGCCGGACACACGCCCGCGCACAGCTCACAGCCGATGCACTTCTCCATGCCGTCCTCGTAGCGATTCAGCACGTGGCGACCGTGAGCGCGCGGCTGCTTGGCGCGCTTGGCCTGGGGGTAACTGGTTGTGACCGGCAGCTTGCCCAGGTGCTGGAAGGTGAGTTTGAAACCACCAAAGAAACTCAGGGGTTTGCTCACCAGTCCTCCTGATCATCGTCACCCATCGTCACGTCGCGGTCGGTGTAGGCGCGCAGCACCTCTTCGGGCAAGGGTCGTCGGCCAATGGTTGGCAGCACCGACTCCGCGCCGGTTTCGCGCGACTGGCCGAGCATGAAGGCGCGGCCCAAGAGCACCGACGCGAAGAGCACGATGGCCGCCATCAATAGGCCCCAGGCCGGCTTGATGATGAAGCCCGCCACCACGAGCATCCAGCCCAGCGAGAGCGGGATGAGCCGCTTCCAACCAAGGTCCATGACCTGGTCGTACCGAAAGCGCGGCAGGGCCGCGCGGAACCAGACGTAGCAGAAGCAGAAGATCGAGGTCTTGATGACGAACCAGAGGATCGGAAAAATCCACTTGAGGTGCGAGACCGGCGGGACCCAGCCAGCCGGACCGCCAAAGTAGAGGGTCACGATCAACGCCGACATGGTGATCGTGTTCATGAACTCGGCCATGTAGAACAGCGCGAAGCGGATCGAGGAGTACTCGGTGTTGAATCCGCCCACGAGTTCGCTCTCGGCCTCGACCACGTCAAAAGGTGGACGATTGAGTTCGGCCGTGATGGCGATCCAGAAGATAATGAAGGGCACGACGCCCAGTCGGATCACGTTCCAGTGCCAGAACCAGCCGCCCTGGGCGTCGACGATGTTGTGAGTCGACAGTGAGCCGGTGATGAGGGCCACCGTCACGATGGAGATGCCCAGCGCCGCCTCGTAGGAGATCATCTGGGCGCTCGCGCGCACCGAGGAGATAAGGGGATACTTCGAACCCGACGCCCAGCCGGCCAGCATCACGCCGTACACCGAGATGCCCGACATCGCGAGCATCAACAGAACACCGATGGGCGGGTTGGCGATCTGTAAGAGCACAGTGTGCCCGGCGATGTGCATCGTCCCACCCACGGGAATGATGGCGAAGGTGACGATCGCCGGCACCAGTGAGAGATACGGGGCCAACTTGAAGACAAAGCGATCGGACTGTTCGGGGATGAGGTCTTCCTTGAAGAACAGCTTGATGCCGTCGGCCAGGGTTTGAAGGAGCCCGAAAGGACCCCAGCGCTGGGGACCGATGCGGCTCTGCATACCCGAGATCGCCTTGCGCTCGAACCAGATCATCATCGTCACGGCACCCATGAGGGCGGCCCAGCCGACGACCAGTCGGATGAGCAGGATGAGAATGTCCACGCCACTGACGTGACCGTGTACGAAGAGCGGGTCGACCGAGGCGAGAAAGGTCACGACGTCGCCAACTTCAGTTGCGTGATCGCACCCGCGGGGTCGTAGAGCTTCGTCGCCGTGGCGTCGCTGCCGTCTTCATCAAGGCTGGAGAAGACGACTTCGATCGTGCCGCGCGGAGTGTCGTCGCTCACGGTAACGGTGAGGCTGAGGGTCTCGCCCGGCGCGAGCACGCGGACGCGATCGCCGGTGTGCAGACCCAGGCGATCAGTGTCGAAGTGATTGATGTAGGCAGTGGTCTTGGCCCTCAGGTTGGCGAGAGCGGGCGAGCCCTGCATCATGATGCCGTGATCGTAGAGCCGACGCGAGATGTTGAGCGCGAGCCCGTAGGCGTCATAGTGGCCGACGGTCACCTCGCGTCCGACCGATATCTCG
Organism: uncultured Acidimicrobiaceae bacterium; assembly: GCA_963839255.1. Classification (GTDB taxonomy): domain Bacteria; phylum Actinomycetota; class Acidimicrobiia; order Acidimicrobiales; family RAAP-2; genus RAAP-2. The sequence goes on along the minus strand of CAWIUH010000004.1, from coordinate 248,058 downwards.
GCGAGGGTCGCCACCGGAGGGGCGAACCCGGTGCGCACCGATTCACTGACCAGGTCCCCCGTCAGTTCGCCCAGGCCCACGGTGTTGGTCGAGCGAATGCCGGGGAACGCCATGGGATCGAGTGGGCGGCGCTCAATTCGCGTCGAACCGCGCCCGACCACCGCACCCTCGTCGCTCACGTCGTTCATGATCGACAGTGCCGGATACCCCGTCGTCTCTTCGATGATCTTGGCGCAGAGTTCCACCGAGTCGAGCCCGAGGTTCTGGCCGCAGGACTCCGCGAGTTCCGAGGCGATCGCCACGTCAGTCCACGCCGAGCCGGGTGCTCCGATCTTGGCGGTGACGTTGGTCACCCGACCCTCGATATTGGTCACGGTGCCTAGGCGCTCGTGTTGGACCGCCGCCGGCAGTACGACGTCGGCGTAGGCCAAGGTCTTTCCGCCGTGTCCAGCGACGACGACAACCTGGGCAGCCTCCAGCGCGGACTTGGCGCCCTCGACGTCGAGCACGTTGCCCAGCAGGCACCCACCGAGCAACAGCACGGCCTTTTGCTCGCCGCGGCGCATCGCCTCAAGTTGTTCGACGGTGGAACGACCAGTGCACGCCCCGTCGTACCCGCGTCCCGGCCGAAGTCGCGGGCCGAGACCCATGTCGAGCGCGCCGCGAACGTTGGCCCGACGTAGGGCCGGCAAGAAGGTCGCCGCGGGGAACGCCTCGGCGAGCGTGCGGGCGGCGGCTTCGATTACGGCGGCCGACTCGGCCAGATTGGCTCGGCCGACCACGAACACCACGCCCTCGCCGGTCTCACCGATGAGTCGTCTCGCGTCGTCGAGTTGGGCGTCGGTGATGGTCGACTCCTTGGCGAGCTTGCCCTTCGCACTCACGAGCGCTCGGGCGACGGCGTGCGCCTCGCCCGGACGCGTGGGAAGGGCGACCGCGGCCAGCGAGCGCAACGCGCTCGCGCCAAAGGCGAACTCGATCAGCGAGTTGTGACGCTTCACGAAGTTCTCGCGCAGGCGCAAGAACAAGACCGGCAACTCTTCGCGAACATCGCCGGTAAGAGTCACCACAACCCGCGCGTTGGCCGTTTCGTCGATGGTGGCGATCGGTAGTGCTTGGAGGAGCGCACCGTCGAGACCGTCGTCGTACTGCGCATCGATCGAGTCGCTCGCGAGGATCCCGCGCACGAAGCGCTCCCACGCGAAGGCGCCTTCGTTGGTCAGAGCCGCACCGCCGATCGCCCCCACGCCGCCGGGAGTCGAGGAGGCGTCCTGAAGAATCGTGGCGGCGCGCGACAAGGCTTCGCCCCAGGTAGCGGGACGCAGTTCGCCGTTCTCGCGGATGAGGGGATCGCGCAGACGTGTGGAGGCTGAGAGAACGTCAGTCTCGCCCTCGTGTCCGTCGATGGCGTCGAGGGTAAAGCGGCCCTTGTCGCACAACCACCCGTGGTTGACCGGCTCGGAGTCCACGCCAAGCACGCGCGTCAGGCGATTGCCCGACGACTGCACGGCAACACGGCACCCGACGGCGCACGTCGTGCAGGTGCTCTCCACCTGTTCGAGGTCCCAGGGACGAGCGGTGAAGCGATACGGCTTGGCCGTGAGCGCGCCGACGGGACAGATCTGGACCGTGTTGCCTGAGAACGTGGAGTCAAAGGGTGTGGTGGGCGAGGTCGCCACTTCAATGAGGTCACCGCGACCCGAGAAGGCGATCTCAGTGTCGCCTGACACCTCGGAGCTAAAGCGCGTGCAACGCGCGCACTGGATGCAGCGCTCGCGGTCCAACAAGACGAGCTCGCCGATCTCGATGGGCTTGACGAAGTGGCGCTTCTCTTCAATGAATCGCGTCTCACCCGAACCGTGCGTCAGGGTCTGATCCTGGAGGGGGCACTCGCCACCCTTGTCACAGACGGGACAGTCGAGAGGGTGATTAGCAAGAAGGAACTCGAGCACGCCGTCTTGGGCTTTCTTCACCTTGTCCGAATCGGTCACGGCGCTCATACCGTCGTTCACGCGGATGTAGCAGGCGGGTTGCAGCGTGGCGCCCCGCGGTCCGTCGACCTCGACGAGGCACATTCGGCACATGCCCACGGTCTCCATACGCGGGTGGTAGCAGAAGCGCGGCACGTAGTGGCCCGCGCGCTCAGCAACTTCGATCAGCAGTTCGCCCGCCTGGGCGTCGATGGTGCGGCCATTGACGGTAACGCTCACGGAGGTCTTTACATCAGTCAAAAGGACACCCCCCGTCGTGGACATGTTGAAGGAACTCGTCTTTGAACATCTGAATGGCCGAGTTCACCGATGACGGGATCGAGGGACCGAGTACGCAGATGGTGGTCTGCTGGGGCGGCCAGTTGAGGCCGGGTGAGATGTTGTCGCACAGGTCGAGCAGCATGTCGAGATCCTCGATGCGACCACCGCCGTGCTCGAGGCGGAACATCGCGCGTTCGATCCAGCCCGAGCCCTCGCGACACGGCGTGCACTGTCCGCAGGACTCACGTGAGAAGAACTTGGCGATGCGCCACGTCGCGCGCACGACGCAGGTGAACTGGTCGAAGACGACGACCGATCCCGAGCCGAGCATCGAGCCCTTTTCGGCGACTTCGTCTTGGCCCATCGGCAGGTCCAGCAGGTCGGGCCCGAACCAGGGGGCCGAGACGCCGCCGGGAATAAAGGCCTTGACCTGGCCACCATTCACGACACCGCCGCCGAGCTTGGGGTCGAAGATCAGATCGCGAAAGGTGTTCTTCACCATCTCGATCTCGTAGATCCCGGGGCGATTCACCTTGCCCGCCAGAGCAAAGAGGCGTGTACCGGTGCTCCGTCCGCCGCCCAAGGCGGCGAAGGCTGCTCCCCCGTTGAGCACGATCCAAGGCAGATTCGACATCGTCTCGACGTTGTTCACGACCGTGGGCTCGCCATAGAGCCCAGTGACCGCGGGAAAGAAGGGCGGCTTGATGCGCGGAAACCCGCGCTTGCCTTCGAGTCCCTCGATGAGGGCCGTCTCCTCACCACAGATGTACGCACCCGCTCCCGGGTGCACCACGATGTCGAGCGAGAAGTCCGAGCCGAAGATCGCATTGCCCAGCGCACCGTACTCGTAGGCCTCGTTCAGAGCGGTCTGGACTCGCTCGAGGCCAAGGGCGAACTCACCGCGTAAGTAAATGAAGGCCTGGTTGACCTGCAGCGCGTAGGCCGCGATGATCACGCCTTCGAGCAGCTGGTGCGGGTCGCGCTCGACGAGGTAGTGGTCCTTGAAGGTCGCGGGCTCCGACTCGTCGCCATTCACGACCAGGTACGAGATCGGTGACTTGCGCAACATCGACCACTTGCGTCCCGCGGGAAAGCCGGCTCCCCCGCGACCGAGCAGCGACGCGGCGTCGACCTCGGCCGCCACCGCCTCGGGGAACATGGTGAGCGCCTTGCGCAGTCCGTCGTAGCCGCCAGTCTCGAGGTAGCGCGAGAGGGTGAAGGAGTCCTCGAAAGGCTCGCGAGCAGTCACGATGCGAGGAGAGTCGAGCATGGCCACTACGATTTCGCCTCCGCTTCGCGCTTGTCCCGCGCCGCCTTGGCGGCCGTGCGCTCTGTGGCGACCTCGGCCTTGCTGGCGCGCAGGCCCCCGTTACGACGAACGCGAATGAGGGTGCCGTGACTCGGTATGTCGTCACGACTCCCCGACTTCAGCTCCCCCACCAGCGCGTCGAAGGCATCGGGCGTCGTGGTGCGCACGTAGCGGTGGTTCACCTGCACGCACGGGGCGATATTGCAGTCCGCCAGGCACTCGGCCTCTTCGAGGGTGAAGAGACCATCGTCACTGGTCGATCCGACGGGGCACCCGAGGGTCGAACTCGCGTGCTCCAGCATCTCCAAACCGCCCGTCGAGCAGGCAGGCGATGTTGGTGCAGACACTCACGACGTACTTACCCACCGGCTCGAGGTGGTACATCTCGTAAAAGGCGGCCGTGCCCCGGACGTCAGCCGGCGTCGTGCCGGTAAGTTCGGCGACTTCGGCGATGCCGTCGTCGCTGAGGTACCCGTCTTGTTCCTGGGCGATGTGCAGTAGGGGCAGCATGGCCGAGCGCTTGCGGGGATAGAGCGCGATGAGTTCCTCGGCGCGCTGGCGTAAGTCTTGGCGTAGATAACTCACCGGTCCACCTCACCCATGATCGGGTCGATCGACGAGATGACGGTGATGGCGTCAGAAACGGAGCCTCCGCGCATCATGAGGGGGACAGCCTGGAGGTTCACGAAGCTGGGTGCGCGGGTGTGCATGCGGTAGGGCTTGGGACCGCCGTCCGAGACGAGGTAACAGCCCAACTCGCCGCGCGGGGACTCGATCGCGCTGTAGACCTCGCCGGCGGGCACCATGAACCCCTCGGTGTAGAGCTTGAAGTGGTGGATGAGGGCTTCCATCGACTCGTCGATGCGCTTGCGCGGTGGCGGAGTGACCTTGGGATCCTGGCTGCGGTAGTCGCCCCGGGGCATTCTTTCCAAGCACTGACGGATGATGCGAACGGACTCACGGATCTCATTGAGGCGAATGGCGTACCGGTCGAAGTTGTCGCCGTAGGTTCCTACGATGACGTCGAAGTCCACTTGGTCATAGGCGAGGTAGGGCATCGTGCGGCGCAGGTCCCACGGCACACCAGTCGAGCGCAGGACCGGGCCGGTCACGCCCAAGGCGAGCGCCTCTTCGGCGGCGATGGGTGCCACGCCCACCATGCGACCGCGAAAGATCGGCTGGCCCGTCAAGAGTTCGTCGTACTCAAAGGTGCGCTCGTAGATTGTGTCGCAGATCACGAGCACGTCGTCTTCCCAGCCGTCGGGCAGGTCGGCGGCCACGCCCCCGGGACGCACGTAGTTGAGGTTCATGCGCAGGCCCGCGGTCTTTTCGAAGAAGGCCAGGATCAGCTCGCGCTCGCGGAAGCCGTAGATCATCATCGAGCTCGCACCCAAGTCCAGGCCGTTGGTCGCGATCCACACCAGGTGAGAGGTGATGCGATTGAGCTCGGACATCATCATGCGAATCCAGGTAGCGCGCTCGGGGATCTCGATTGCGAGCAGCTTCTCCACCGCCATGGCAAAGCAGAGCTCGTTGCCGATCGGGCTCAGGTAGTCCATGCGCGTCACGTTGGTCGCGCCCTGGACGTAGCTCAACACCTCGCCGGTCTTTTCCATGCCGGTGTGCAAATAGCCAATGACCGGCTTGGTGCGCAGCACGAACTCGCCGTCGAGCTCGAGCATCAGGCGTAGCACGCCGTGGGTCGAGGGGTGAGCCGGACCCATGTTGATGATCATGGTCTCGTCGTCGCGGCGTTCATAGTCGACGTCGCGGGGATCGAGGCTGAGGTCACTGGTGCGCAACACCGCGCCGACCTCGCGGCCGAGTTCGTCGGTCGTCGTGTACTTACGGGGCTGCAGGCCCTGGAGACCCTCGTCGGTTTCGGCGGCGAGCAAGTCCACGCGCTCGGCCACACGCACGCTGTCCTGGTGGTCGGTCATCGGGGACCCGGGGTGTCTTTGAACTGCACCGGAACCTTGCCCACGGCGTAGTCCTTGCGCAGGGGGTGGCCCTCCCAGTCCTCGGGCATCAGGATCCGCGTAAGGTCGGGGTGACCGTCAAACAGCACCCCAAGGAGATCGAAGGCCTCGCGCTCCATCGCCTCGGTGCCGGGATACAGAGAGAAGAGCGAGGGCACGCAAGGCTCGTTGTTGCCCGCCTGGACGCGAATGCGCACGCGCTGGCGCTTGGACAGCGAAAGCAGGTTTACGACGATCTCAAAGCGGGTGGGCGAAACGCCGTCCGGCAGGGGCCGATCGAGGTGCTCGAGGTAGTCCACGCCACACAGGTCCACGCACATCTCGAACTGGTCGTCTTTGAAGGCGCGCACGAGGTCGACATACTGGTCGATCGAAGGGAAGCAACCCACGTCGCTCGCCACCGCTTCGGCGGTCACGACTCCTGGGGGGGCCGTAGGGGGAAGGGAGATCACTTCGGTGTTCCCACCCTCACGGCGACGGGGACCTCGGGGGTCCAGACGTTCGACTGCTCGGCGATCTGCGTGGGACGACCCTCAGAGCGGCGCTTCAAGATCTCACCGGTCTTGATCTGCTCGTGCAAGGTGAGGATCGCGTGCATGAGCGTCTCGGGGCTGGGCGGGCATCCCGGCGCGTAGACGTCGACGGGGACGATCTGGTCGACGCCCTGGACGATCGCGTAGTTGTTGAACATGCCACCCGAGGACGCGCACACGCCCATCGAGATGACCCACTTGGGCTCCATCATCTGGTCGTAGACCTGGCGAAGAACAGGCGCCATCTTCTGGCTGACCCGACCGGCCACGATCATGAGGTCGGCCTGGCGCGGGGAGTTGCGAAACACTTCCATGCCATAGCGCGCGAGGTCGTAGTCGGCCGCGCCCGCGGCCATCATCTCAATCGCGCAACACGCCAGACCAAACGTGGCGGGCCACACCGAGGCGCGTCGCGCCCAGCGCACCAGGTCCTCGACCTGGCCAGTAAGGAAGTTGTGCTGCAGGTCCTCTAAGGCCACTAGGCCGCCTTGTCGGGGTCGGCGCCGATGCGCACGATCGTCGACTCACTGGTGCGCGCGGGCATGCCGGGCACCAAGTGCTTGACCGGACCCCAGGTCAGCGCCCCCTCAGCGACCAGGAACAGGAGCGCGCCAAAGACGGCCAGCGAGAAGATCACGACCTCGATGAGACCAAAGAGGCCCAGCTGGCGAAAGACCACCGCGAAGGGGTACATGAAGACAACTTCGATGTCGAAGATCACGAAAATCATCGCGACGAGGTAAAAGCGAACCGGGAACCGCTGGGGCGGCTCGACTTCGGGGACGATGCCGCATTCATAGGGTGCCAACTTCGCGTCGGTCGGACGCTTGTGCGGAGCGAGCAGCCCCGAGGCGACAAATGAGCCCGACGCGAAGAGCACTCCGAGGATGAGGAGTCCAAGGATTGCGATGTACTGACTCACGTTCATCATTTCTACCAGACCCCGATGGACCCCTTGGACGGGCGTGAGCCCGGATGTACGGCGTAGGATTGTGCGCGTGAAAAGCCTCGCCGAGGTGGTCGCCCACCCCACTATCTACGACGTCGTCATCGTCGGCGGCGGCCCCAGCGGGTCGGCGTGCGCCTACTGGCTGGCCTCGGCCGGCTGGTCGGTGTGCCTGGTCGAAAAGAAGCACTTTCCCCGCGAGAAGACGTGCGGCGACGGACTCACCCCACGCTCGGTCTACCAACTCGCCGAGATGGGCCTCGAGGGTGTGGTCGCGGCGAACGGACATCGCTACCAGGGCCTACGGGGGTTCGGCTTTGGCGCGCAACTCGACATGCCCTGGCCGGAGCATCCCGTGTTTCCCAACTACGGCTACACCATTACGCGCTTTAACTTGGACGGGCTGGTGGCTGAGCACGCCGAGAAGTATGGCGCCGACGTCCTCAACGGCGTCGAGGCGATCGGGTTGATCGACACCGAACCCGGACGCGACGAGCAACTCGTGGGCGCCCAGGGCGTCATCGTCAAGGACAAGGACACCGGAGACGTTGCGGAGATCCGCGGGCGCTACGTCGTCGCGGCCGACGGCCAGAACTCACGCCTCGGGCGCGACCTCGGGGTGACGCGCAACCGCGACTGGCCCCTCGGCATGGCCCTGCGCGGGTACTACACCAGCGATCGCCACGACGAACCCTGGATCGACTCGCACCTCGACATCCGTGACTCCAATGGCGAGGTCGTGCCAGGGTACGGCTGGATCTTTCCCCTCGGCGACGGTCGCGTCAACGTCGGCGTGGGTCTGCTCTCCACCGGTGGTCACTGGAAGGGCGTCAACACCACCAAACTCCAGGAGTACTTCGTCGCCCAAGTCGGCGACGACTGGGGACTGAGTGAGGAGACCTCGTGTGGGGCACCCACCGGCGGGCGCCTCCCGATGGGCCTATCCATCGGACCCCGCGTTGGCGCCAACACGCTCACGATCGGTGACGCCGCGGGCACAGTGAATCCCTTCAATGGTGAGGGCATCGCCTACGGATATGAGTCGGGACGTCTCGCCGCGGGTGTGATCGCTCAGGCGCTGCTAGAGAACAACGGCGAGATCCTCGCCCTCTACGACGAGCGACTCCACGCGGCCTACGGCGACTACTACCGCGTGGCGCGCGCCTTCGTGAAGCTCATCTCGGATCCCAAGATCATGCAGGCCTGCGTGAGCACCGGCTTTCGCATCCCGATCATCATGCGCGAGCTACTCAAGATCATGGCGAACTTGATGACCAACGACGCCCACGGTCCAGGCGAAGTGGGATACCGCGCCATGACGCGTCTCGCGGGGGCAATTCCCGAGCAGGCGTGGAACATGATCTTCCCCGAGGCCAAAGGTGAGCCAGCGTAGGTCGAACTACGCGGACGTCGAACTGGCGTTCTCCGTGCGCGACAGCAGAGTATTGACGAGACCATTCAAGAGCGTCTCTGACTTCTTGAACGATCCCACGATCGCGCTCAAGGTCGCCTCGTAGTGCCCGTGGGTGATCACCACCATGACCAGTTGCACCTTGGTCTTCACGTTGGGCAGGTCGAGACGCACGACTCCCCCGCGGGTCCAGCCCTTCGAAAACGTCGTGGGCTGCCAGTCCGTCGCTACGTAACTCGCGGGATTCTTCGATCCGAGGCCCGACATGATGATGTCGGCGCTTGACGTGACGAAGCACGAACCGAAGTTGGCCATGGACATCTCGTGGGTGTCCTTATCCACCATGGTCAGTGAGTGGTAGTACTGCGACGTCGAGGCGAGTTGGATGCCGTCGAGTGAGTCCGTATTGAAGATGGGCGAGGCCACCTGGTAGTCGGGCTCTTGGCCGGCGAGCGCCGTAGACCCGGTCCTTGGCGTTACTCACGCCGAGGCACTTTTGAAAGACGCTGGCGGCCTCATCGCCAATCGAGTTCTTGGGCGGAGTGGTCGTGGTCGTGGATGTGTAGACCTTGCTGGGCGGCGAGACCAAGTAGTTCAGAACGGTGTCGGACGTCTTGTACCAGCCACTCGGCAGGTCATCGAGCCTCAGGTTCACGTGGCGAGCGTCGGAGAGTTCCGCCCTACCGGCACTGCCTCGATTGAACCAGGCGGCAATACCACCACCGAGACTCGCGAGGACCACGATCGCCACGACGACGTAGATGCCGAGTCGTTGGCGACGCTCGGTGACGAGGCCGCCGTGCTCCGTGACAATCGCACGCAGGGCGTCGTAGCCCTCGAGATCGCGATGGCGCCAGAGGTACCGAACTCCCCCGGCGCTCGCGAACAGCATCATCCGGTGACCGACGCGCACGAGTTCGACGTTCGCGATCTCGCTCCAGGGCGTCTGCCAGGCGATAGCGGGGATACCCGCAAGTTGGGTGAGACCTTCGTCGTCGAAGAGCAGCGTGACCGGAGACGTCGGGCCGTTGGGCACGAAAGGCGGCTGAACTGCCCAGTCCTCGCTACGAAGGGTGGTCATCTCCGCAGGTCTTTGGCCGCGTCGGCGGCAATATTCACAGTGCGCTCCAATGTGTCCTCGTCATGAGCGAGGGAGACGAAGAGGATCTCGTAGGCCCCCGGTGCGAGCGCGACGCCGCGCGAGAGCATGGCGTGGAAGAACTGGCGGTACATGCCGTTCTCGTTGAGGGCCTTCGACTCAGCAAAATTCGTGGGCGCCGTCACCTCATCGTCGCTCAGGAATAGGCCCATGAGCGCACCGACGTGGGGGGCAAGCGCAAAGATGCCGGCCGCGCGAATCGCCGACTCGAGATCGGACGCGAAGTTCTTCACCCGTCCCGGCGAGCAACGCCAACTCGTCGGCCGTGACGTGCTCGAGCACTGCGACGCCCGCCGCGGTCGCGAGGGGATTGCCCGAGAGCGTGCCCGCCTGGTACACCGGACCGAGCGGAGCGAGGGACGACAGCAACGTGCGCGAACCCCCAAAGGCCCCGACCGGCAGTCCCCCGCCGATGACCTTGCCGAAGGTCCACAAGTCCGGCGTCACCCCGAAGAACTCCTCGGCCCCGCCCATCGCCAGACGAAATCCGGTAATCACCTCATCGAAGATCAACAGTGCCCCGACGCGATCGCACTCCATTCGCAGTCCCGAGAGAAACGTCGAGCTGGGCGCGACCAGGTTCATATTGGCCGCCACCGGTTCGACTAAGACGGCGGCCACCGACTCATCGAGCGTGGGCACCTCGTTGTAGGGCGCGACGAGCGTGTCTTCGGTCGCACCCTTTGTCACGCCCGCCGAGCCGGGCAAGCCCATCTGGGCGACGCCGCTACCGCCGGCGACGAGCAAGCGCGTCGGAGTGCCCGTGGTAGCACCCGTCGAACTTGAGAATCTTGTCGCGACCGGTGACGCCGCGCGCCACGCGCACCGCACTCATTACCGCTTCGGTGCCCGAGGAGACGAGTCGCACCTGCTCCAGTCCGTCGACTCGCGAGGTCATCGCTTCAGCGAGCAGCACCTCGCCGGGCGTCGGAGCACCAAATGTCGTGCCGCGACCGGCTTGCACGCGCAGAGCCTCGACAATCGACGGGGCTTGCGTGACCGAGCAACGACGCACCATAGGACTGGACGTAGTCGATGTACTGCGTGCCCTCGACGTCGGTGACGAATGCGCCGCTACCGCTCGCGACGGTGTAGGGCACTCCCCCGACCGACCGAAACGAACGCACCGGTGAGTCCACGCCACCGGGAATCACCACCTGGGCCCGTTCGAACCAGGCCTCGTTCGAACTCAACGATTCAGCTCCTCGGCCAACTCTCGCGCAAAATAAGTCAGAACGAAATCCGCGCCCGCGCGTCGCACGGCGGTCAGTTGCTCGAGCGCGACGGCGGTGCCGTCGATCCAACCATTCGCGTCGGCCGCCTTCACCATGGCGTACTCACCACTCACGTGATAGGCCGCGAGTGGCACGTCGAGTTCGCGGCGAAGGTCCGAGACGATGTCCAGGTACGTCATGGCTGGCTTCACCATGACGATGTCCGCGCCTTCCTCGACGTCGAGACGCGCTTCGCGTAGCGCCTCGCGCCGGTTGCGCGGGTCCTGCTGGTAATCCTTGCGGTTACCGCCGCCCTCGATCTCGACGCCGACCGCTTCGCGAAAGGGTCCGTACAGTCCGCTCGCGTACTTGGTCGCGTAGGCCAGGATGATCGTTTCTTCGTAACCCGCACCTTCGAGGGCGGCGCGAATGGCGGCCACTTGGCCGTCCATCATTCCGCTCGGCGCGATGACGTCGGCCCCGGCCTCGGCCTGAGCGAGGGCCACGCGAGAGTACAGCTCCAGGGTCGCGTCGTTGTCGACGGTCCCGTCGGTACGCACGACGCCGCAGTGTCCATGGGTCGTGTACTCATCGAGACACAGGTCGGCCATCGCCACCAACTCGTCGCCGAAACTCTCCTTCAGTGAGCGCAGCGCCACCTGGACGACACCCTCGCGGTCCCACGCACCGCTGCCGAACTCGTTCTTCTTCTCGGGGACGCCGAAGAGGATGACACTCGTTACGCCCGCAGCCAGGAGCGCCTTTACTTCGTCGTTCAGCGAGGAGAGCGTGTGCTGAACGTGCCCGGGCAACGATTGAATGGGTCGAGTCTCCCTCAGTCCCTCAGCGACGAAGAGCGGGGCCACGAAGTGATGGGGCGCCAGGGTCGTCTCGGCAACCAGGTCTCGAATCGCGCGCGTGCGGCGAAGTCGGCGGGGTCGCTGAGCGGGAAACACGAGCCCAGCCTATTGTGCGCTCCGCGTTCGTTTTCCGCGATGTCTAGAGCGCAACTAGACGACTCACGATCTCCGGGCTCCAGCCCTCGATCACTCGCGCGTGCTCGCGTGCGACGGCATCGGCCGTCCTGGAACCGGGCACCACAACCCAGCAGGCGGATTCGATGAAAGTTGCTGCCACGCGCCACGCGGACGGGGCGCCGATAAAGGCGACGTCAGCTTCGCGCAGGTTCAACTCGTCGCTCGGAGTCAACTCGGCCGGCACCGTCTCGTAGCAGGCGAGGTGCTCCACCTCAATGCCACGTACGACGAGCGCATCGCGCAGCTCCTCGCGCATCGAGGCCGCTCCGAGTACGAGAACCGGTCCGACGCTGATCTCCTCGGCGAGATCTCCGGCACCGCCCTCTCCCGTCAGGTCGACGACCACATCTTCTTCTTCGAGGGCGCGAGCGGTCGCGGTGCCGACTGTCAGGACGCGCGCGCCGGGGACCAGCGCCTCACGCGCCAGTGCGACGTACAGAGCGCTGCGCGCGCTGGTCACCACGAGAGCTCGAAACTGTCCGTAGTTCGCGCTGGCGCCAAGGGCGTCGCGAACTTCATTCGAGTCGAAGTATCTGGTGGTCGTGAGCGGGACCTCACGTACCGCGGTGTCATCGGGCAGCCACGAGATCAGCTCCTTGTTGTGGCCACGCTCGCGGGTGACGACGACGCGCACTACGCCTCGGCGAGGAACTCGCCGCCCCCGAGGTCGTCGCGAAGGTACCGAGCCAGTCGTTGACCAATCTCGGAGGGATCGGCACCGCTGAACTCACCGCGTACGCTTTTGCCTCCATCGACGTCGAGCATGACCCCACTCAAAGTCACGAGCCCCGCGCGCACCGTCGCGTGAGCACCCGTCGGAATAGCGCAACCCGCACCGAGTTCTTCTAGGTACGCGCGCTCGGCCGTCACAGTGAGAAAGGCCGACGTCACGTTGATTTCATCGAGTACGGCCAACGTGGTTGGATCATCGCCGCGCGCCTCGAGGGCCAGGGCACCCTGACCGACTTGGGGCGTGAACCACTCGGGGTCGAGTCGCTCGCTCACGAGGTCTCTCTCGCCCAGGCGATCGAGCGCGGCGAGGGCCGTGACGATGGCGTCAACGCCGTCACGACCGACGTGCGCCAAACGCGTCGCCATATTGCCGCGTAGCTGCACGACCTCGATATCGGGTCGACGCTCCAGGAGAAGGGCCCTGCGACGCGGCGAGCCTGTCGCGACTCGTGCGCCAGGTCCAAGTCCGGCCAGAGAACGGCCCACCAGGACGTCACTCGCATCGAGTCGTTCAGGCACGCTCGCGAGAACCAGCCCCTCGGGCGTCACGCTCGGTAGGTCCTTGGCGCTGTGCACCGCGGCGTCCGCCTCGTTCGCGAGCACCGCCCGCTGGACTTCCACGGCGAAGGCGCCCTGACCGCCCAAAATCGACAGATCAGTCGTCGCGTCGCGGTCACCGCGCGTCTCAACGAGTACTAATTCGCTCTCGACACCGTAGTGGGCGAGCAATCCCTGGACTCGCGTGGCCTGCACCAAGGCGAGTGGCGACCGACGCGTCGCCAGTCGCAACGTCATAGATCAAAGAGGTTGCGCGTGGCCTCGCTGAGTCGCGTGCCCTGATCCGTGCCGGCGGCTTCCTTGAGCGCGACCGTCGGGCGATGCGCAATCTTGGCGACGACCGAACGGATAAGTGAGACCACTGTCTCTCGTTGCTCGTCACTGAGTCCATCGAGGTCGTGGCTTCGACGTTCGAGTTCACTGCCGACGACGTCATCGAAGTGCTCTCGCAGATCGCGCACGATGGCCGCCGCCCCGCGGGCTCGTTGGTCGTTCCAGAACCGCTCCACGTCGCCCTCGACGATGCGCGACGCGTCTTCGATGGCGTCGCGGCGGTCGCCGAGCGCGCGATCGACTCGCTCGCGCAGGTCCCCGATGTCGATGCGTCGGACGTGGGACAGATCACTGACGTCGCTCGACACCGAACGCGGCACGGCGAGGTCGATCACCAGGACGTCGCGACAGGTTTCCCTCGAGAGTTGGGCGCGATACGACCGGCGCGGACACTTCCAGTGCGCTGATGACGAGTCGCACTCCGCTGAGTCCCTGAGCGAGGGCGTCAAGATCCCGGACGCTCACTCGCTCGTCGTCGAGTTCCGCCTTCAACGTCTCGGCTCGTTCGAGAGTGCGGTTGAAGATCGTGAGGGTCGCCAGACGAGGCGTCGCGGCGAGCAAGTTCTTGGCCACACCCGCACCCATCTGGCCCGCACCCAGAACCACGACCTGCGCGCCATCCAACGCATCGCCGAGGTCATCGATCGCGGCCGCGGCAGTGGCGTGGGCAAAGCTTGTCGTCCCCCTGGCAATACTCGTTTCGGCACGGACCCGTCGGCCGGAGGTGATCGCGCGCTGGAAGAGTTCGGTGACCTCGCTGCCCGCGGACTGCTCTTCGACCGCGAGATCCAACGCGCGGCGAAGTTGGCCCAGGATCTCGAACTCGCCGGGGACCACTGATTTGAGTCCGGCCGCCACCTCAAAGAGATGAGTGGCGACGTCGTGTTCGAAGTTGACCGTGAGCCGGTCGTCGAACTCGATGACATCGAGTCCCGTCGCCTCGGCGAGAGTCTCGGTGATCTCATCAATCGCGCCATGGAATCGGTCGATCACTGCGACGACTTCCGTGCGCAGGCAGGTCGAGACGAACACGGCCTCGTGAATATTGCGATGGCTCACGAGCGTGCGCAGCATCTTGGCCCACTCGTGTTCGGGCACGGTCGCGCGTTCGAGGAGATCCAACGAAGCATGTTCGTGATCGATGCCGACAGAAATCAGTGCCACTTCGCCTCCGCGGTCCCAACCATGTTACGAGCCCCGCAGCGGGTTGGTGCTCGCGATGCCGAGTGAGTGCAGGAGCCCTCCACCCAAGGGGCCGGTGCCGTTGTTGAGGTGGTACATCAAGATCTGCAGTTCGATCGAGAAGTCCACGTAGTGCACCGCAGTACCCAACGGCACGCTCACCACCTGAGGTGCGAAGTTGAGGATGGCGTGGATTCCCGCGTCCACCATGCGATCGGTGACGTCCTGGGCGACCTCACCGGGCACGCAAATGACCCCGACGGTGGCGGCGGGCATCGGGTCGGTCACGGGCTGGACGATCAGCCCCGCCACCTCGTGGCCCACCACGTTGGGATCCGTGTCGTAGAGGGCGACGAGCCGAGCCCCGCGGATCAAGAAGTTCGAGGAGTTCACGAGCGCGCGACCGAGATTGCCGATCCCCACCACGATGACGTCGTACAGACGGTCATGACCGAGTGCTTCGGCGATGCGATCGATAAGGATCTTGGTGTCGTATCCCGCGCCCCGGGTACCGAAGGATCCCAGGCCCGCGAAGTCCCGTCGCACCGTGGTCGCGGTCACGCCCGCGAGTTCGCCGATCTGCTTCGAGTCGATCTTGGTCTCGCCTCGTCGAAGTAAGCCCTCGGCGATGCGCTGATACACAGGCAGGCGGGCGATCGTGGGCTCCGAGAGCTTCTTCGAGCGAAGACGCGTCGTTACCATCGAAACAGGCTACCGGCAATGAAATATGTGCGGAAAGGCTGCTATCGACCGAGAGTGCGGCTGCGTTCGGCAGCCGCAGCGACGGCGTCGATGAAGGCGGCGCGCACCGCGCGCTGCTCGAGTATCCGAAGTCCCGCGGCCGTTGTTCCACCGGGCGAGGTGACCTGGGCGCGCAGCGCCTCGGGGTTTCGCCCGACTCCTTCAAGAGCGCCCCCGATCCGGCGAAGGAGTCCACCACGAGGGTTCGAGCGACGTCGCGGGGTAGACCCTGGTGCACGCCCGCTTCAATCAACGCCTCAACGACGAGGTACAAGTATGCGGGCATGGGACCCGAGAGCCCCGTGACGGCGTCGATGTTGCGCTCGGTCACTCGAACCACGGTGCCGACCGCACTCAGTATCGATTCGGCCCAGTCGAGGTCGTCGCTGGTGACGTGAGAGCCGCCCGCCATGGCGGTGACGCCCTGGCCGATGACGACCGGGCGTGTTCGGCATCGAGCGAATGACCGCGACGGGACCAGGGAAACTCGCTTCCAGGCGGGCGGTCGAGAGTCCGGCCACCACCGAGAGCACGCGTGCGATCCCGACTGCCCCGGCGAGGCGCGCCACCCCTTCGGCGTAGTCGGGCTTGACCGCGAGAATTGCCCCGGTCTGGGCGTTGACGTCGATCACCTCCAGTGAGGGGAAGACTCCGACACCAGGAAATCGGCTCTCGAGTTCGAGCCGCGTCTCGACTGAGCGCGCCACCAGTGCGAGATCGCTCGGCTCGCACCACCCCGCACGCAGTAATCCGGCCGCGAGGGCGGAACCCATTTTGCCGGCCCCGATGATGACGAGTTTGTAGGCCACGCCATAACGCTAACGGGTTCTCAGGGACCTATTTGGGTCTACGTCGCCGATAGATCGACGGCAGACCCATCGTCATGACCGTGGGAAACATCTCGTCGACGTAGGTCAGCGTCGCGCCGGCGAGCTCGTCCATGCGCGCCACGTTGAGCTCGCCCACCGGTACCTGGGCGACCAAATAGATGCCCGCTTCGGGACCAATGGCCAGGTGTAGTTCGCGCAACTCGTGATTCTTCACCAGCAGGTAGCGATAGAGAGTTTCGAGATTCTCTTCTGGCGCGGGCATGAGTTCGGTCTCGACAAAGACGGTGCGCTGGCGCAGCGACAGCCAGATGGTGATGACGTCGCGCTCATCACCCTTCAGGCGAACGAGCCAGTGAAAGTGTCCGCGGTCGTCCGGTTGGTCTTGGTGTTCCACCTTTCCCACGAAGGAGCTCGCCGTCCAATCACGAGCCCAGACGACCAGCGTGTCACTCAGAGTCGTCGCCGCATCGGCGCCACTGAGCGGAGCGCGCGTCACCTAGCAGTGCGCGAGACTCGCCGAGACGAGCGACTGGGTCAGTGCCGCGAGCCACTGAGCGGCGCGCTTCCAGGTATATCCGCGCGCGCGCAGTACCGCAGCATTCGACATGGCCATGGGATCCTCGCTGTCGAGGATGCGTTCGACGGCGTCAGCCCAGGCCGACTCGTCGCGCTCGCGTAGGAGATATCCGCTGACACCTTCATCGATCAGCGTCGTAAGACCCCCCACGTCGCTCGCCACGACGGGTGTCCCGCACGCTGAGGACTCCAGGGCGACGAGGCCGAAACTCTCGGCCCGTGAGGGAACGAGTGTCACGTCGGCCGCGCGCATCCAGGACGAGAGCTGCCGGTGCGCCTGGGGCGCGACGAAGCGCACGTCGTGAATCACGCCCGCCTCTGCGACGCGCTCGTGAAGTTGGGCCAAGGTCGCGCGCCCTTCGGGACCCGAAGGTCCGCCCACGATGGCGAGTGACGCTGGTCGACCGCGACGGCGCAACTCAATCAGTGTCTCGAGCGCGAGGTCGGCCCCCTTGAGCTTCTGGAGGCGACCGACGTACAGCAGCAGATCCGACTTTTCGTCCAACCCGAGCGCGCGGCGCGCTTGAGGCCGGTATCCCGGAGAGAAGTAGGCGTGTTCGACACCGAGGGGCACGATGTGCACACGCGCGGGGTCAGCGTTGTAGAGGCGCACGAACTGTTCGGCCTCGACGTCGCAACTGGCGAGAATCGCGTCAGAACACGTGATGAGCGCTGCCTCTTGGAAAGCGCGGTCGTCGGACTCAGCCTGAAAGGTGTCGGCCTTCACGCGCTCGAGGGTATGGAAGGTCATGATCAAGGGGATGTTGAACTCGTGCTTGAGTCGATGCCCGGCCAGTCCGCTCAACCAGTAGTTGGCGTGCAACGCGTCAGGAACGCCGTCGCGCTCGAAGAGCAGGGCCACCGTGTCGGTGAACTCACCCACGTGGTCGGCCAACTCCTCGCGTTCGAGCGCGGTGGGAGGACCCGCCAACACGTGGTGGACGCGAAACCCGGGCTCCACGAACACGGTGTCCTGGATGAAGAGGTTGTCGCGACGGGTATAGACGTCAACCTCGTGGCCGAGCCGTGCAATGGCGCTCGAGAGTTCGCGGACGTACACGTTCATCCCCCCGCCGTCCCCGGTCCCGGGCTGATCGAGGGGCGAGGTGTGATACGAGAGAACGGCCAGGCGCGCCATACAGAAATTCTACCGGCCGACTTTCCGGCTCGGACTAGGACTTTCTTGTCCTCGCGGCGCGATCGTTTGAGAGACTGAGTTCGTGACAACGCCGTTTTCTCCTTACTTGCCTCTTTCGCTCGCCGCCACCGGTCCGCCCGGGCGATCGGGTCGCCATCCTTTCTCCCTCCTGGGCCGCGCCGGCCGTCTTTCCCGAGGTCCACGAGATCGGTCTGCGCGTCGTACGCGAGCAACTCGATCTGGTACCGGTCGAATATCCCACGACGCGTCAGCTCCACGCCTCGCCGAAAGACCGTGCGCGCGATCTCACGGACGCGTTTACCGACGACTCGATCAAGGCCGTCCTGGCCACGATTGGTGGCAGTGACGAGATCACCGTTCTCCCCTACCTGGATCCCGAGGTCATCGCGTCTCACCCGACGCGCTTCTTCGGCTACAGCGACAACACGAACCTTCTCAACTACCTCTGGAACCTGGGCATCGTTGGGTACCACGGAGGATCGACCTTCGTGCACCTCGCGCGCCCCGGTGGCGTGCATCCCGTGTCGTTTGCGTCTCTTCGCAGCGCCCTGTTCACCAGCGACACAGTCGAGCTGGCACCCGTTCAGACGTTCACGCGACTTCGAAGGCTCGTGGGAGGACGTGGCGACACTCGATAACGAGGTGCCCACGGAACACGAAACCGGTTGGTACTGGCACAACGGTGACCGAGTCGTCTCCGGACCCACGTGGGGCGGCAACTTAGAGATCATTCACTGGAACCTGGCGGCCAACCGCTGGATCCGACCGAACGACGGCTACGACGGATGCATCCTAATTCTCGAGACCTCCGAAGAGATGCCCCCGAGCGACGAGGTATTCAGGATGTTGCGCAACATGGGCGAACGAGGACTCTTGGAGCGCTTTGCAGCCGTCGTCGTCGCCAAGCCCAAGGCCTGGCATCGCGATCGGCGCAATGACGCGGCCACTCGACGGCAGTTTCGCGACGACCAGCGCGACGCGATCCTGCGCGCTTTGCGACGTACAACCCCGACGCGATGGTCGTCATCGGACCTGACTTTGGTCACACCGACCCGCAGTACATCGTGCCCTACGGCGGGATCATGACCATCGACGGGGCCGCCCAACGCATCACGATGACCTATTAGAGATTCCTCTTACTTCAGGTTCGGCCCGCATCCTCGGCTCGACCACGATGTAAGAGATTGCGCCCTGGCGTGACGAGACCAAAGTCTCGCGAATCGGTGGACGCTTCGGCATTGTCACCTCGCAGGTCCAACTGTTCGCCCACCCGGGCCACGCAACGCTTGAGAATCCAACGTGTCCGGTCCCGCGGATCACGGAGAACCACAACGTCGCCTGGGCGAACATGACGCCACCGGCGCACGCCTGTCACGCGCTCTCCGGGCAGGTACGTCGGCGACATGGAATCGCCCTCGACCGTGATGCGCCGCACGAAGAAGTCACGTAGCGAGCTCACGGCGAAACGCTACTCGCGGCACATGACTAGTCTGCAGAGTGACGCGCCCACCGACCGTGGATGCGACTACAGAAAGGCACCGTTATGACCCTGCTGTCCCGCCTCAATGCCTGGCTCGACGCGTCGAGCACACCGCTGGTTGCCTCCGCTCACTGTGACCTGCCCTGTGGCGTCTACGACCCGGCCCAGGCCCGCATCGAAGCTCAATCGGTGAAGGGCATCATGGAGAAGTACAACGCCTCCACCGACGACGAGTTCAAGACACGCGCCCTGTTTATTAAGGAAGAGCGCTGTGATCTCGTGAAGCACCACCTGTGGGTTCTGTGGACCGACTACTTCAAGACTGAGCACCTCAAGGAATACCCGAACCTGCACGACCTGTTCTGGATGGCGACGAAGACTGCCGGCGAGGCGAAGAAGACGACCGACGTCGTGGTCGCGGACCGCCTGCTCGCCGAGATCGATGACATCGCCGAGATCTTCTGGGCCACCAAGAAGTAGGCAGCCTTTGACAACAAAACCCCGGCGACCTCGCCGGGGTTTTGTCATTTTCGAGCTCGATCAACCGACACCAAAATGGCCATCACAGGTCGCGCAAACGGGGTCGGCCTCAAGAACGTTTTGATCGATGGTTGATCCGCACACCTCACACGTACGATACGTTCCGAGACGCAAGCGCTCGAGTGCACGATCGACCTGATTCAGTGTGGCCTCGATCGATTTGAGGCTTTCGCTGTCTTCGCTCACAGGACTCAATTTAACCTTCGCATCCGCCATACCCGGCTTAGGTACTCAGTTGGTAGTGTGGCGTGCCAATGTGTGATCCAAAACTGGGTCGCCTCACGTGAAGGGCCGCTAGCTCATCGGGAAGAGCAGGGGACTTTTAATCCCACAGGTGCCGGGATCGAGACCCGGGCGGCCCACCAGTATATTGTAAAAACCCGGGTGATCCCTGACAAATCAGTGTTCGGGAGATCCTTTACACAGTTTCGGGTGATGCTTGACACTGTGTCACGAGATGCTTGACACCACCGCCGCCACTCGGCCTTTGCTTCTAGCGAGGGAGGTGGCCATGCTCGTGGAGTTAAGCAAGATGGAACAGCGTTATGACGCCGTGCTCGGCGTCTTGAGAGATGGTTTCACGGTCACCGAGGTGGCCCAAAAGTTCAACGTGAGTCGCCAGACGGTGCACATCTGGCTCGCGCGTTATGAAGAAGGTGGCCTGGAGGCACTCGCGGAGCGGTCTCATCGCCCGGAGCACTCGCCGACTCAAATGCCCGGAGCGATCGAGGCGCGCGTGCTCGAACTGCGTCGCCATCATCCGAGTTGGGGTCAGTTGCGCATCGCCCACCAACTCCGAAAAGAAGGCGTCGACCCGCTGCCCTCACCGTCGTCGATCCACCGGGCCCTGCGACGAGCCGGGCCTCATCGAGGAGAAGGGCCGGCGCAAGAAACTCCCCACCTATAAGCGCTGGGAACGCGGTCGATCCCATGGAGCTCTGGCAGATGGACGTCGTGGGTGGCGTGCTCTTAGAAGACGGCACCGAGTGCAAGATCCTGACCGGCATTGACGACCACAGTCGCTTTCTGGTGTGCGCCGGCATCATGACCCGAGCCATCAGTCGCCAGGTGTGCGGCCACTTCGCCGCGGCTCTGGAGAAATACGGCGCTCCCGGAAGAGATCCTCACCGACAACGGCAAGGTCTTCACCAATCGCTTCGGACTCACCCCCACGGAAGTCCTCTTCGACCGGCTCTGTCGTGACAACGGGATTAACCACCTCCTCACGGCCCCGTTCTCTCCGACCACCACCGGCAAGGTCGAGCGCTTTCATCGCACGCTGCGCTTCGAGTTTTTGACCACGCGGGTCTTTGCCTCCCTCGAGGTGGCCCAACGAGAACTCGACGAGTGGATCATGAGTTATAACACCGAGCGACCCCACCAAGGGCTCAAGATGGCCACGCCAGCAAGCCGTTTCTTCTGCCCGTCGCGACGACGTGCCCACGCCCGCCACTCGATCTCTCGGCCCTCGAGGAGCGAGGTGGTGACGACTGGGTCTCGCGCACCATCTCGGTCAATGGCATCATTTCGATCTCCAACCAGGTCTTTAGCTGCGGCAAGCATCGCAGCGGCCACCTCGTCGACGTCCACGTGCTTAGAGACCATCCTGCAGGTTTGGGACGGGAACGAACTTATAAAGACCGTGCCAAGAACCACGAAAGGAGAAGTGCGGAAAAAGAAGGCGGAACCGCACCGCCAACGGATCTAAATAAACAGAAGGTGTCAAGTATCTCGTGACACTATTTAGACAAGCAACTCTCGGAGTCTCACAGGCCCACCAGTAATACCGAGGACTTTGGGAAGTTCTCTCGAATTCGTGCGGCTCAAATCCCACATTTCGTCCCTCCGATTTGCTGAAGATCGCGAAGGAGACAGAATTTTGCGCCCGGCGCCGCGACGACCGAGTGGATCCTCCGCGGATCGATCAAGAGCAGTTCACTAGCGTCGCGAGTTAACGGAAGCAGCAACACTCAAGTGAACGTGACAAGGAACACGTCCGCCGTCGGAACCGGAAAGCGCAATCGAAAATGGACCGTCAAAGTTCTGGACTTTGGAAGATGCACTGACGATTGATTGGAAGCCTGAGGTTGCGACAACAGCCGACGCAATAGCAATGAGTGTCTTGCGCACAGCGTGAGGAGTGAGGAATCGCATTCAAGCTCCATCCAGAGCTGCGTACGATGACCCACCAACGATCGCGTCGAAAGTCATAACTTTTGTACTACAGACAGTAGTAGATTAGATTTGAACTTATCCGGAATCACAATCTCACTATGAACCTTCATTTTGTGAGCGACGAGGAAAACCGATCAACATGAGATTCCCACTTCAATAATGCCTTCGCAGGCGAAGCCCAACTGCACATTCCAGCCCAGCGAGGAGATTGCGATGAGCACGGTGGAAGCGAAGTCGCGATGGACGCGCATACTGGCGATCGCCGGCGCGCTCATCGCCATACCGTTGACCCCGCTGACCTTTGCAACACCCTCGTACGCGGCCACCGCTCACGCCGTCATCGCAGTTCATTCGACTTCCGCTTACGGTTCGGTGCTGGTCGTGGGCAAAGGTCCGTTGTCCGGCTTCCCGCTCTACGAATTCAGCGGAGACTCCGGCGGCCGGTTTGGCTGCGGCACCAAAATGGCGTCAGGGTACGACCTCGGTCCTTCCGTTTCGGTCCCGCTGACGTGCACCGGTCCAATGAGCGACATGCTCCACAGCGTCACGTCAGACGACTGGCCCGCTCTCACCAGCTCCGGTACGCCCGTCGCCGGTCGAGGTGTCAAACAAATGCTCCTCGGGACCATCCACCGTCAAGGTATCGGCGATCAGGTCACCTACGGCGGCCATCCCCTGTACCTCTTCGACCCCTGGTCCGATCCGTTTAAGCCTCAGGGTGAGCGGTACATGGAGACGGTCAAACCGCTCGCGCCTTGGCACGGATATTGGTTTCTTGTCTCGTCAGAGAGTGGACAGCCGGCGCCCGGGCGTGCCACCGTCGAGGTTGAAACGCTGCCCGGCGGTAAGTTGGCGGTCGCTGTCGTGGCGGATCCCAACGTCCAACCCATCGCCGTCACTGCCTACTCGTACAGCCACGACCGTCCTGGGGTCAGCGTCTGCTACGGCGTCTGCTCTGTCGAGTGGATCCCGGTCCTCACCACTGGTACGCCTCGCGTCACCGGAAGTATCGACCGGCACAACGTGGGCGTGATTCGAAGAACAAACGGGACAGACCAGGTGACCTACGACGGGATGCCCCTCTATCTGTACTCTCAGGAAAGGGTCTCTATCAACCATGAGATGCGACTACGAACGACCGGTTCGGCCGGAAACGGGAACGGGCTCGCCGGTCCCAGTGGTGGCATGTTCTCTATCATCCATTCTGGATAGTTTGACGATGTTGAGTACGCCGAAGCCACGCCATCCCATCCGCCCAGAAAACCAGAGCTGAGACGCCATGCCCGCCCCGAGAGATCCGAGAGCTCCGAAGCCCAAGCGCTGGGTCCGGGTGCTCAACACCAACACTCGCAACATCACCGCGGTCGCGATGGCCCTGGTCCTCGTGGTCGCTGTCATCGTGGTCATCACCCACGAGGTGGTGGGTCCAGGAACGCCAAAGAATGCAGACGTCGTCGTAAAGATTCGCACGACGTCCCGGTACGGGAATATCTTGGTGACACGGCGCGGCATGACCATTTACCTCTATCAGTTGGATACCAAGAATCACTCGAACTGCGTCGGCTTCTGCCTCCATATGTGGCCACCGCTCACCGTGCCGCATGGCCTTGAGCCGATCGGGCCCGACGTTCCCAGTCTCGGCGTCATCAACCGCCCCGGAGGGATACGGCAAGTCACCTACGAAGGAATGCCCCTATACCTCTACGTCTTAGACGACTATCCGGGCCAGATCACGGGCGTGGGTGATTCGTGGAACGTCGTGCGCGTTAGGAGATCCCCTTGAACTTGAGCCGTTCGGACCCCTTCGTTCCTCGCTGTGGCGTTCGCGCTTCGACAAAGATCATGGACCGCGTCTCCCGCCACTGCCACTTCTTGCTTGGCTAGCCGTATGAACTACCAATTGTAGTAGAACAGTCAAGTGACGGGATCTTGATTGCACCAGTGTGAGAAATGAGGGGATCGTGCCGATATCATTCTCACCCGACCGGAACAAGGAAGCGCGTCCGAGTCGGAGTGCATTTTCCTTTCGTGAGTCCGATCTGTTGAGGCATAAGTGATGGAGCGCAAGTCGATGCTTATCGGAGCAGGGGCAGTCCTCCTCGTCGGGGCCATCGCCGTCGTCTCGGATCTAACCGGAGGCAAAGTGTCGAACAACGGCGCTGCTCCAACGTCCGAACTCGTTGGCCATCACGTCAAGGATTTCTCACTTGGAGGGCTAAACGGTGGAACGATCAAAGCCCCCTGGGAGTTGGGTCATTCCAGTGTCTTAGTGTTCTTCGCCAGCTACTGCGTTCCCTGTCAAGGAGAAATGCCCAAGATTGCAAAGTACATTCGCACTCACAGCCCCAGCCCCGTCGAGGTCCTCGCCGTTGACGCCATTGACGAGCGCGAGTCGGCGCAAGCGATGATTAGGAAGGACGACGCGACGTTTCCAGTGGCCTTTGATCCCAACGGTGTCGTGACCACGGGCGTATTCGGCTTCGGTCAAGTTCCCGAGAGCGTCTTCGTCAACTCGAAGGGAATTGTCGAGAAGGTTTACTACGGGGCGATACCTAAGCAGCAGCTCGCGCTGGGGATCAAGATGCTGAAATCGACTCACGCTTAGGAGTCGACTCCTTCTGGCCGACACCGCCATTTCTCGTAGTTCACCCGCTGGAAGAGCAGAGCCTCAGCGCCGAGTGGAGCGGAGCGCTTTCACTTTGTCCGTCAACGACTTTGAATAATCCCGCCTCGGGGTCAACATTTGACCACGCCAAAGTCACTTATGCAAGCCAAACTACGGCAGGTAGTATTCGAGCGTGAGGAAGTCGTGTGCTGTTTTTGGGCTGCTTGCGTCATGTTTCGGGATGGTGCTCGCGTTGGTCGGTTCCGCCTCTGGCGCCTCTGCCGGAGTCAACGACGTCGTCATTTCGCACGTCACCGTCACGGCGGCAAAGAGTCATGGAAACTCAGCCGTAGTGATGTCGATTTCCAACAAGTCCGGGGGACCGATATCCCTAATCTCAGTGACCTCGTCGGACGCCAAGACGAGCATGATCGATTACGACGTCAACATGTGTCAAGGCAATCACGCTATGACGTTGATAGCCAACATTCTAATTACGGGCGGTCGCACGCAGGAGCTGGGCTATAAGTATCAGGGAGCAATGCTGCGTCAGTTGAAGACGTCAATCGTGAAGGGCGAGACAGTCCCTCTCGTTATCACGTGGAGCAATTTTAATAAGGCCCACACTGAAACGGTTGAGGCGAAGGTCGTTAAGCCTCCGAAACACTTGTTTTTTGGTATGACGTCAATGAAAATGTAGTGTGTCCGGATTCGACGCACGAGCTGAGAAAGTCGAGGGTTGCTTTGAGGTCACTTCGACTAGCTCAGTGGAGCGGGAATTGCGACGATCACCGATGAGAGGAATAAATTCCCTGGAACGAATAACGGGACACCTTGAGATAGAGTCGCTCTGCCTGCACTTCGTGGCTGAGTGGATGCAGCCATGAATTACTCAATGATGCGAATGACCGGCAATGGCTCGGCCTGGCCTACATGGAGTTCCTGGCACCTCTCGGGGTCCGTCGTTGTGGTAGTCGTAGCGGGACTCGTTGGCCTAATGGCGCTTTGGCCGCGCATCTCTTCGCGGCAAAAGCTCTTACTCACAACGGGACTCGTCGCGACGGTCTTGCTCTTGTCATCGGACATCCAAGAACTCTCGATGTCCAGTTATCCAAGTCACATGGTCGAGCACATTGTGGTCGTGCTCTTAATCGCTCCACTGATCGCAGGAGCCATAAACCTGCGACTGAGTCGGCCCATGGCCACGGCCGGATTCTTTGCGTTCACGCTCCTGGTCCCCCTGTTTCACCTCACTCCTCTGGGGAATTGGGTGATGCAGTATCCCGATGGCCACTACCTCGAATTGACCTCATTTTTGTTTGTCGGCGTGTGGTTCTGGATTCCCGTGTACGGGGGGCGCCGCACACTTGGGGATCAGCAGCGGATCACTTACACGGTCCTCGCTCTTCCGGTCATCGCGACGACTGGCCTGGTGCTGTGGTCGTCGACGAACGCTTCGCTGCACAACGTTGGTATGAACATGCCAAATGTCTCAATCGGGGATGTCCGCGATGGGGGAATTGTGATGATGGCGTTCGGGACAGCCCTGATGTTCGCCCACGTGGCGGTGCTCTCGGTGCGCGCGGCGTCGCGCCAACGAGCGATTCGAGAACCAGTTGGTCTCAAATACGCCTGAGGATGCGTCGCCCGGACTCTAAGTAAGTTCGCTCGCGCCCGACCCGGTGGCGATGTCGAGAACGTCGTCTCGTCGTCCGGTAC
Organism: uncultured Acidimicrobiaceae bacterium; assembly: GCA_963839255.1. GTDB lineage: Bacteria > Actinomycetota > Acidimicrobiia > Acidimicrobiales > RAAP-2 > RAAP-2. The sequence goes on along the minus strand of CAWIUH010000004.1, from coordinate 221,588 downwards.
GAAGCATCCAGGCGAGATCTGACGTGCCTTAGTGGCCCACCACGAGCAGGCACAAAAACGCCGCCGCGCCGCTCACGCCACCGAGGAGCGTCAACGCGACACGCGCCGGAACGGGATCGACGCTGAGGCGGTTGATTCTTCGATCGATGACGCCATCGACGGCGTTGAGCGCCCCCACGGGAGGAGGTTGAAACAGTGCCGCTTTCGTCAGGGCCGTTCTCAGCGCCTCGGACGATCCGCGCGATCGCGAAAAGTCGTCCGCCAACATCTCGAGGTACGCGCGCATGGTCGTGGGCGCGTGGCGCGCGAGCGGGAGGAACGAAACGAATGACGACAAGACTTGCAGCGGAATGAGGACGGCCCCGTGCCGTCCGTTGCGGTGTCCAACCTCGTGTGCGATGACGGCGTCGAGCTCGCTGCGACTAAGGACGTCGACCGCTCCAGTGCTCAACACGACCCGCCCGCCGTCGCCCGGAACGAAGTACGCCATTGGATAGGGATGGCGCAGTAGGCACACACCCTCCAAGGAATCCGGGGCCTCCGCCACCAGATCGAGCACGGTCCGCTGTTGTGATCGGGCACTCCATATCCTCACCGCGGTCACGACGAGTCCTCCGAGCATCAAGACCGTGATGTCAAACGCCACCGAAAGCCCTACGACTTCCGACAGACCAAGTCCGCGTAAGGGATGGCCGTCGCCAAGATGGTCAATGAAAGAGAACAACACCCGAAAGAGTGGCGCGTCAGTATCGCCGAGCCCAACCTTCAAGAATGTCACGATCGCACTCAGCCAACCGACGACGCACATAGAACCCCATATGACGAGACCGCCGATGGGACTTCTATCAAATCGAGTGGTCGAATGCAGCACGGAGGGAAGCACGACGAGAAAGAGCACCGACGCACAGAGAGCGAGGATGGTAGTCGGCATTACCGAGTATTTCGAGCGAAGATCTTGCGGAAGAAACTACGATCGCTCGGCGCCAAAGCTTCGGCGAAATGGGCCAGGGCCGCCTGGCGATCCTCGGTGTGCGCTAGCGCATCCAAGATCAAACCAGTGATGTAGTCCTCTCTCGAAGCAGTGGCAGTGAACGTATTGAGGCGACCTTGTTTGGCCTCCTGAAGGAAGCCCTTGGCGCTCAATCGTGACAGCACCGTCAAGATGGTTGTGTACGCGTGGTCGGGGAAGTATTCGCCAACGTCACGAACCGTGAGGGTCGCGGACGGACTCGTCCACATGACTTCCATCACCTCGCGTTCTAGGTCGCCAAGTCCCAAGGCACTCCTCAAGCTCGATGTCCAATTGCCCTCATCGTAGTTCCAAGTCGTACGCCGAGAACGTAATTTGACTTTTCTACTACGTTAGGTAGTATCACCGTACTACAGACGGTAGTTGAACGGAGAGTGTCATGCTGAAGCGCACATTTGTAGCACTAACTTTGACCGGGTCAGTCGCGGCGCTGGCACTCGTCGGTGCGACCTGCGGCGCAGCATCGGCGTTTCCTCAGCCTCCCTCCAAAGTGGGCATCGCCACGACCACCGCCCTACCCGCGGCTGTGCGCGACGCGAAGTTCGTCAATCAAAACGGAACGCCCGAGACATTGGGGGCGCTAAAAGGTAAGACCGTTTTCCTTGTCCCCCTCTTGACACTCTGCGGCGACACATGCCCCTTCACGTCCGGCAATCTCCTTCAGCTACAGACAAAAGTCAACGCGGCCAAAGCGAGCAATATTGAAATCATCACCATTGACGTTGATCCCTACCGCGACACCGTCGCCCGAATCTCCGCGTATTCGAAATTGATCGGCGCGAATTTTCAGATCTGGACCGAATCAGGTCCGACCACGACGCCGTACATAACTGACAAGGAGTTCGCCTCGAAGAATCCGATCGGCAAGGGCGACAAGAACACCAATCTGACGACCATCGAGAAATTCCTTGGTTGGACGGTCCAAGTAGTGCCCCAATCCGTTCCCGCGCCGAATGATTGGATGGCGCCGCACGACCTTCTCTCCTACGACATCAATCACTCTGACGGATTCTGGATCATCGGCGCAAACCAATCCGTTCGCTTTGTGAGCGGAGACCTTCCCGCATTTACCGGAACGCTCTCGAAAGTCCTCTCGACGTTCATGGGATACAAGAGCAACATTTACAACAGTCCCGTCTACAAGGGAGGCTGGACTCCATCAGAGGCGATCCAGGCACTTGAATGGGCCGCGAACGAGAAACTGTGAGTAAGTAGCCCTCGGTCCGGCAAATAAGCATCTGTGGACGCCATCTCCAACAGAACTTCGGACATCTGCGTTACTCGACCGACTGGTGCGACAACATCGTTGACCTCGCGTGAGCTGTCCAGGGCAATCACTTCAACTCTGCCCGCTTTTGGATCCTTTTCTCTTAGCCGTAGCTGAGTCCTCAAAATGGTCGCCGCTCTCCCAACTTCACTCTTGGCTGCGTTTCCGCTTGCATTCGCGGCGGGAGTGGTCTCGTTCATTTCGCCATGCGTGCTCCCCCTCCTCCCTGGCTACCTCGCCTTCTTGAGTGGGGCGACTGGTCAAGCTGGAGGACGATCTGGCAGGGGCCGAGCAGTCGTTGGCTCACTCGCCTTTGTGTTCGGTTTCGCGATTGTTTTCGTAAGTTTCGGTGCGCTCTTTGGGGGTTTGGGAAGTTCACTTCGTACTCACCAGCGTGGTCTCGAAGTGGTTTTCGGTGTGATCACGGTCTTACTCGGTTTGTTTTTTGCTGGTTGGTGGCCGGCGGGCTGGCTCCAACGAGACCGCCGCGTCCATCACTTGCCGCGCGCTTCCGTCATCGGCGCGTCACTGCTCGGGTTTACCTTTGCCTTGGGTTGGACACCGTGCATCGGGCCCACCTTGGCCGCGATATTGGGACTCGCCGCGTCGTCATCCGGAGCTACCGCGCTTCGGGGTTCAATGCTCGCCTTTGTCTACTGTCTGGGACTGGGACTTCCATTCGTGTGTGCAGCTCTGGCGACCGAGTGGATGGCAGGCACGTCTCGGTGGCTTCGTCGACACCAAAAAATAATCGGTCGAGTCGGAGGCGTAATGCTCATTCTCATCGGTATTGCCGAAGTGACCGGAGCGTGGCAAGCGTTCGTGCTGTGGCTCCAAATTCACCTGCCGTCATCCACCAGCTTCCTCTAACTGGGTAAAACTTCAGCAGCGTTTCACTTGTCACTTGGCCGGTGAGTTCTTACGGTCAATCCTTCGTAAGATGGACACATTCAAACATGACTGTTTGGAGGAGTTAGCGTTCGTGTAACTCCGGAACGTGAGCCATGAAAAGTGAAGCCTCCTGCGTTCATTCTCATTATTCGTCGCCGGATTTTTAGGCCTGGCTCTCTTGTCGTGTCTGTATAACGTGAGCAGCTTGTTCCAACGGCTTGGCATTAGTTCGAACTGGCCGGCTAACGATTAGGCCCTGCCAAATCTGAATTGGCCCGGGATCTATCTTGCTATCGGTGGAGTGGCGTTTTGGACTTTTCACCATTGGAAGATTCGTGCCAAACGAATCAAAAGTGATCCACTACCTAGCCAATTTGTCGGTGGGCCGACGTCACATTCTCCGACTGGCGACTTCAACCTTGGCTGTTTTAAGGGGTAGCCAAGAGATGAAGGTCGCGTCGCATTGATGTCACGCAGGAGTCGAATTGGTCCATCGAAGTCGTGCGTAAAATGGGATGTAGACAGTGACGTGGTCATGTTGAGATGAATCCAAATAGTCATCTCGAATTAGGTGCATCTCAAGGGCAAAGTCACCAGTGTCAGGATGAACGCGCTCACGATAGTGTCCCGACACCCAGCCGGTGTCAGTTAGAACCTCAATCGTGTCACCATCGCGCACCAACTTGCCGTCAAGACGATATTGGATGCTCCTTTCGTCTACAGGTTCGAGGAAAAACGGTCGTCCCTCGTAAGTGTCAGGCACCGTCAGATTGTCTCTGGTTCAGGTGGCGATGGTACGCCGTCCGCCGTGTCTTCCCACATCTCCATGATCTCGTGGTCCAGCGTCACTTCGTCAATGCCCTTCAGCTTGAGTTTCGCGCTCCACTTTTCTTCGATGTGGCCATACTTCCAAATCGTCAGTGCCGCCGCCCACGTGACGACGAACATCCCAACAATGATGAAGCCCGCAACGTTGATGTTGAAGTTCGCCATGAAGTTCCAAAACGAACCCTTCCACTTCAGTTCCATGGGCAACAAGCCGAGCACTTCGATGGTTCCTATGAAGAAACAAATCGACACCGAGAGTCCGGTGATGGCGAGGTTGTAGAACACCTTGCGCACCGGATTGAAGAACGCCCACCCGTAGGCGACGTTCATGAAGCATCCGTCGGCGGTGTCCATAAGCGACATCCCGGCGGTGAAGAGAATGGGTAGACAAAGAATGGAGTACCAAGGCAGGGCCTCTTTGGCCAGTATTGCCGTGGTGGCCAAGAGGGCAACTTCCGTCGCGGTGTCAAAGCCCATGCCGAAGACCACACCGACTGGGTACATCTGCCATTCTTTGGTGATTGACTTCATCCACTTGCCAAAGAATCGGAACATGAGTCCACGGTTGTTGAGTTGTCGCTCCAATTCGGCTTCGTCGTAGGTGCCCTTTCGCATCGCCCGGAAGACCTTCACGATTCCGGCCAAAATGACGACATTGAGCAGCGCGATGAGATAGAGGAAGGAGGCGGAGACGATAGTACCGAAGACACCACCGAACTGTTCAAGTCCAGAGCCGTTGTGAGAAACGGCGTTGTAGACCGTTTTTTCCGCGATAATCAGTCCGATGCCAATGGCGATGACAATTGTCGAGTGACCGAGCGAGAAGTAATAGCCGACGCTGAGCGGTCTATTTGATCCCTCGATCTCACGTCGCTCGTTCATGAGCTTCCGTGTCACATTGTCGATGGCCGAGATGTGGTCCGCGTCGAAGGCGTGTCGCAGGCCCAATGTGTACGCGAGGGCGGTGATACCAATACCGAGACCCTTGTAGTGTCCCGGGACCACGAAGGCGATGAAGATACCGAATCCGATTGCGTGAAGCAGCAGTATCGAGCCGAACATCCAACTTGCTCTGCGCTTATCGTGAGGAGACAACGAATCGCTCAGTTGCCGGAATCGACTTACACGAGGTGAGACATCGGTGACGACCATTCGTTACTCCTCCGCACTACATAATCGTTGGTGCCGAACGACAATCGCCCCTCACCATCCCTGTGTGGATAACCGCGAAATCATCTCACAAATAGGACCAGGTTGCAATAGATAACTGGCCCTATCACCGTGGGTAGTGTGGAATCGTGTCCACATCTGCCCAGTCATCAAAAGTCGAAATGAAACGAGAGGTCGGATCGTCAGAACGTATCGAGGAGGTTATGACACTGCTCCGAGAAAATGGTGGTCGCGCCACTTCAACGAGGCGGTTGCTGCTCACCTGTCTTTTCGAAGATGCATCGCACCACACCGCGGACCAGTTGGCAACCAAGGTGCAGGCAATTAATCATGATGTGTCGATTTCGACGATTTATAGAAATCTTTACGAACTCGAACGCCTCGGAGTCGTGGTGCACGCTCATCTAGGTCATGGCGCGGCCATGTACCATCTCGCGTCGGATACGCACGGACATTTGGTTTGCGAGGAGTGTGGAATGACAGTTGAAGCTCCTGACAAACTGTTCACGGGACTGACGGAGTCGGTGGCGCACGAGTTCGGATTCTCGATTGATCCCAGACACTTTGCAGTCCTAGGGCGATGTGCGCGGTGCAGTCCCAATTCCGTTATTCATGGCTAGGTGCGGTCCTGGGCTCAACGTGAACCAACACGCTGAGCGATTGCGTCCGCTCAGATTTCCCACATTTCATCCCACAGACCAATCCGACACCACCGGACGAATCCGACACCACCGGACAAGTTTTCTTTGATTTTCGGATGAATCCGACACCACCGGACCAATCCGACCATACGCATGCCTCTTTTAATCCCAAGGTGCCGGGATCGAGACCCGGGCGGCCCACGAAGTCTCAGAAAGTGCTTTTCATCAGGTAGTACATGACGGGCGTTGATCCTATGTCTCTGTAACGGATGATCGTTGACGGGTGCGGGAGATCCTTGACAGTGGCTTACGAGTAAAGCTTGTGTGGATTGTCAGGCTCGAGCAGAGTTAGAAGGTCGAAGTACTCTCTGATGTTTACGAGCTTGCCTTCATGGATTTCGCATATCAGGACGATCGGCAGAACAAAACTCGTCCCCGGGGCCACCTTGTGAGTAGAAGTTGGCCACTTGTCGGTAACAACTCCTCTGTGTACGTATTCCCAGCAAAGTTTCGTACCGTCAGAATTGCTATAGACGTTGAACGGCAAAAGTCCTTCGCCCGGCGGGTGGTCTCGAGCGGCCACGGATCGCGACGCCAGTTGCCGAATCTCTTCCAGCCCCTTGAAGGTCTCGGCGGTCGCCATGACCTTCCACTCGCCATCGGATTCCCACAATTTCATGAGACCGTCAATGTCCTCGTGCGTCATCGCCTGCGTGAACGCCTCGATCGTTTCGACATTTGTTTGATCAGAGTTCACACTCATATTTCTCCTTTGGTTTCAATGCATCTGTTCGAATTGGGATTCTCAAAGTAAGACGAATCAATTTCACTTGACTTCGATAGATGCTCGGGCTTAAACCGGAACGACGTCGACATCTTCTGCAACTTCGGGAACAACTACCTGGTCACTGTCAACCTCGGTAGCTCGCACGACGTCTCGTCGGCCCCGATCAACTCGTATGTCCGTTTCTTCCGCCAATTCGCGAATAGGCGCCTCGTGAGCCGACTCGACCAGCTCCACCGCTCCACCGGGCAACTCCCAGTGCTTCCGGCCGACGTTGAAGCCAAGCAGCACGCGTCGTCCCCATCTCACGATGACGAGGGAACGGGCGATCGGCGATGACTCATCCAAACTCGCATTTTCTTGGAGACGAATAAGGGACACGAGGCTTCCGCCACATGCGTCGTACACCGGGAGCTCCGCCATTATCAAAACTTACCGTGACTCAAGTTCCAGGCCCGCGAGCCGGCTCCGCGCCGCTGAGTCAATGACGCCTGGCGTTCGCACGAAGACCGCAACGGTCAAACTCGCAATTACCCGGGCTGCGTCAAGTTTCAGGTGGCAGAATGTTCCCACGAATGCCGGTCCACTGACCCCAGTGCTTGTGACATGCAGCGCACCGCATCAATGCGCTCGACGACGCGCTCGAACCTTCGAATGGTAGCCATTGCCCGTGCCAGCACGACACGACCATGCCCCGCTGGAAGAGGTCCTAGTTGACATTAAGTGACGCCACTAACCCGGGAGATGCGAAACTTCCTGAAGGACTCGTCTGCTTCCTTTTCTCGGATATAGAGCGGTCGACTGCACGACTAGCCGAGAGTGGCGCCGAGAACTACGCGAAACTTCTCGAACACCATCGAGCGATTGTCCGCAAGTCGTTGCACGCCCGTGACGGCCTTGAAGTCAGCACTGAGGGCGACGCGTTTCTGGCCGTCTTTCTCCGCCCCACTGATGCGGTTGACGCCGCAGTCGACGCGCAAATCGCAACCTCCGAAGCCTCCCGCGCGGATGGTCCGCCCCTCTGGGCTCGCATGGGCATACACACGTGCCAGGCCATTGTGAGGGACAAAGATTACGTCGGACTGGGAGTGCACAGAGCAGCTCGAATCTGTGCCGCCGCTCACGGCGGACAGATCCTCGTTTCACGAGCGACGCGCGACCTCTTACGAGACGAGGGTGCCGCTGACGGTCTTCTCGAATTAGGTTCGTTTCCGCTCAAAGACTTTCCCGAGGCTGACCAGCTATACCAGGTGACAGGAACCGACCTGCGGCGTGACTTTCCACCTCTAAGGGTGGGCGGCATGCCCGACCTTCCTCCGTACTCTCTCGGCGCCAGATTGTTCGGCCGCGAAGTCGAGATACGTGAAGTCATGGATTGTCTTCTCAGCGGTCAGCGGCTCGTGACGGTGACGGGCCCCGGTGGCGTAGGCAAAACCAAACTCGCTCAGGCGGTGTCCCAGCAGTTACTTGGTGCATTCCAAGACGGCGCAGTCTTCGTGGACCTCTCGTCAGTCAACGACCCAGAACTCGTTATGGCGGCGATCGCAACAGCCCTCGGCGTCGATGAAGGTCAGGGCCAATCACTCAGTGGCTTCCTTCGGAATCGACGGCTCCTCGTCGTACTCGACAACTTCGAGCAAGTCATCGATGGCGCAGACATCATTCCCCCGTTCCTCGACTCCGCCCCTGGTGTTTCGATGCTCGTGACTAGCCGTGAGGCTCTGCACCTGGTCGCCGAGCAGGTGTACCCTCTGGCTCCGCTCGCACTCGGCGGTGACCGCAACAACGTTGAGGCGCTCGTGGCCGCGCCTGCGGTTGCTCTGTTTGGCGCGAGGGCGCACGCTGCGGACCCCCAGTTCTCACTTGACGCCTCGACCCTGCCGGTCGTGTTTGACATTTGCCGTCGCCTCGACGGTTTACCGCTTGCGATTGAACTCGCGGCGGCACGGGTCGCGGTGCTGACCCTTGAGGAGATGTCAGTGCGCCTTGACGACCCGCTCGTGTTTCTCGTCTCGAAGGAGCGCGACCGACCCGCCCGCCAACGGACGCTCCGGGACACCATTGAGTGGAGCTACCGTCTGCTCTCGGCCGAAGAGCGGCGCGCGTACCGCTCGCTCGCAGCCCTTAGTGGTGGATTCACGTTGGCGGCCGCCGACGCGATCGCAGGCGTCGATTTGGACACCCTCGCCTCGCTGATTGACAAGGGCCTACTCACTCGATCATCGAAACGCTTTCACATGCTCGAGTCGATCCACGCACACGCGACGGCCGAGTTCAACGCAGACGCGGGGGCGGAAACTGTGCGAGCAAGTCACGCCGCCTACTTTCTTTCGACGGTCGAAAGGGCGTACGCCTCGCGATTTGGCGACGTTGGTGAAGCACGGTTGGCAGAAGAGCTTGGGGAAGAAAGTGACAACGTGCGGTCGGCATTGACATACTTCGAACTTCGAGACCCGCCACGCTACGCCGAGATGGCTGGTGCGCTCGGCTGGTACTGGGCAAGCGCACCGTCACTTTTCGCAGAAGGCCGCCAAAGACTTGACGTGGCCACCGCACTGCAGTCGTCAATGGGAGCCACGACCGACCGTGCCCGAGTGCTGTCTGGACTGGCCGTGTTGGTCGTCTATCAGGAGAGCCTCGACGCCGGAATGCCCCTAATGACTGAGGCGCTACGAACGTGGGCCGAGCTCGGCGATGCGACGGAAGAGGGTCTCCTTCATCTTGAGCTCGCCTGGGCGAATTTCTCCAGTGGGAATGACATCGCCGCGTACGCCGAGGCGCAGCACGGCGTGGACCTCCTCGGCTCCTCTGACAATCCGCGACTTGTCCTTTACGCTCGTCTAACGAGGTGCCAACTTCACGTTGCTCTCGGTCATGTGGAGACTGCCACGGTGGAGGCTGATCAGGCCCTCACTATCGCCAGCAACTTGTCAGACAGGACGTACATGGGTCTTGCCCGACACTTTCTCGGAGATTGCGCTCTCATCAACGCTTCATTCGCCAGCGCAATTCAGCATTACCGGGAAGGCCTCCTTCTCCAGATCGCCCGTGGTCGACCCAGGACCGCAGCGACGGAAATCCAAGGGATCTCGATGGCACTCGCCGGACTCGGCATGGACTGGCTTGCCGTCGCCCTAGAGTCTGCCGCGTCCACCGTTCACTCGAATCTCGGATTCTCGAATTCTGCGGTTGGCTTCTGGAACGAATTGCTTGATCAGTACGTGAACGGCGCTCGGCGTCGCCTCGGCCCCGACGTCGCTGATGCGGCTCGTTCTTGCGGCGCCGCCTGGACACTCGAAGAAGCAACCGAAAAGGCGCTTGCGGCGGCTTCAGCCCTCGACGTGCCGTGAATTGACTTGACTAGTCCGAACCGGCGAAAAAAGAGTGGCGGAAAACTGGTACTCGAAGCCGGACATAAGGAGTAAGCACCGCATCTTATTAGTCCCAAGGTGCCGGGATCGAGACCCGGGCGGCCCACTAAATTCCTCGTCAGGCGTCGTATTAACCTTGGTACAACTCACTCCACTTCCGTGCTCGCTAACCTGCTAGATCCCCCGTTTCGCTCACGCCTATTTATCCCCACAATCGACTCGTACGTGAACCGTGGCGCCTTTGGTCACGGTGACGGATTTCGCCGCGTGGCAGGTTGCGTTTCCATCTCTGTACTGCGGACTCTGCCCGGAGACCGTGTACTCGCCTACTGCCACCGGCACCGAGAATCGACCGTTCGCGCCCACCGCGATGCCGGTGATGTGCCCACCCGATCCGTAAAGGGTGACTTGTCCGCTAAGGGGTCTCGGACCTGCATCCGCAGTACCACCCACGGCCTGCAGAGCGCCGGTCAGCGTCCCCGTCGGACCCGGAGGACGATTGGGCGATCCAAAGTTGGACAAGCGCACCGAAACAGCCACAGCAATGAGCAGCAAGATCACGCAGACGATCATGATCAGAGACCTTCGACGCACCGCGTACCTTCGTGAGCGCGAGGTTGGACGACTTGTACCAACCAATCGGCCGGAGAGGCGCCACCGTCAATAGCGGCGAGGCAACGTACGCCCTCACTCATTTCTCGCGACCTCGGGACCGGTCATCCGGTTAAGCAGCGGGAACGTCGCAGCGATGATCCCGAGCGACGCGCAGAGTCCGCCGAGGACGGTTCCCCAATACGCGAAACCGGGGATTTGAAAGGCGATGCCGACTTGAGAGTGAAGGTAGAGAGCGGCCGACACGAGACCCACGACGATCGATACCACTGCGACAAGGAAGAGGGGCAGTGCGCTCTCCAGCGCGATGATCCGTTGCAGGACGCCCAAGGGGACACCGGTGAGACGGAGCAAACTAAAGGGGCGCTTGCGTTCGCCCAACCCAGCGGCGATGCTCACGGCGAGACTGCAGGCCGCGATGATGAGGCTCGCTACGATCATCACGTCGGTCATGTCTTGAATCATGGCGAGAAGTCGAGCAGTCGAAGGATCGAACGCGTCGACGGCGACCGGTGTCCCCTGGAACGGAAAGGCCAGTTCGAGTGCGGTACGCGCGCGTTCGATCGAACTCGACGAGCCGTTCGTCGAGATGACGACAGCATCCACGGGAAGACGGGCGGCGCGCGCAGCAGACATGTCGGCTGTCGGCCAGACCGTCGTCGACGCGTGCGAGTCGTGCCCTAGGACGTTCGACAGAAAGTAGCCGATGTCGGCGACCGAGGCTCCCGGAGCGCACCTGCCGATCGCGGGTGTCTTCGCTAGCTGGTCGCATGCGACAATCCCAAATGAGTTCCTCAACGGAGCTCGGGATGGTCCGAACGAAGATCGAAGTGCACCTTCGGGGTTCTGGTGAACCAAAGTCACACTGCGCACACCCGGCGTTGAGCGAAGCTCCGCGAGCACTTGATCGGACACGGAGCCGACTTTGGCCGATGCGGGACAGTTCGACGTCGAGAAGCTGCAAAACGGGTCGGCGATAGTGTCCCTTCCTGCGGTGCTCCCCTCACCCGTCGTGCTCGCAGCGGCAATCGAACTGAGCGCTCCGATCAAGGTGCTCGCAATAAAGAGAGCGATCACGAGTCCACTGATAAATCGAAAGGCCGTCTTGGGATTATCGAGGAGTCGGCGTCCGGCAATCAGTGTGGCGGGGCGACTGGCGCGCCTCACCATGAGTCGCGAACTGGCGGTCGTGATCCACGGACCCGCGAGAACCAGACCCACCACAAGGAGAGTGAAGCCCACCAGCAACTCGAGGAGCTGGCTACCCACGGCGCCGGGCTTACCGGCGGCGTCGAAGTATCCGAGCAGAGCTATGCCGGTGAGTAGAGGGATGATTCGCACGATTCGCGGTGGTCGGAACGAAGCCCGGCGACTCACGCCGAGTGGCGATACCTGGACCCGACGAAGCGCGATGCGCGCGGACACCACCGCCGCCAGCGGCACCCCGATCACGGCGATCGCAAGGTCAGTCCAGCGCAACGAGAGATCACCTCCCGCAAAAGGCGACCCGGTGAAGGGCACGTGGTAGAGCAGCGGTCGGAACACGAAAAAGAGCGCGAAGCCGACCATGACCCCTGCGACTGCAGCCACCGCTGACTCCACCGCTGACACCACCGAAATCTGATGCGGGGTGGCGCCGATGAGTCGCATCGCGGCGAAACGCTCCTCACGCCGCGCAGACGAGAGCCGGCTCGCCGTCGCGATCAGAATCAACATTGGCAACAAAAGCGCGACGGCGCCGATAGCCAGTATGAACTCCAGAATGGACCCACTCCCATTGGCGTTTTGGCAGTTGTAGCAGCTGGCCGGCGTCCGCTGGATGGCGCCGACCTCGAGCGCACCGGGTGCGCGTGAGAGTTGCGACGCGGTATGACCAATGACAATGATCAGCGAGTTCGGGGACGGCAACGCCGCGGCGCCGACCGTTCCAATTTGGTGTCCCGAATATCGGTCACGAAGTTCGCTCGCCGGCTCGGACCTAAAGAGCGCCGTGAGGGCCGGTGAGGCGTAGAACTCCCCTGGTCCCGGCAGATGCGATATTCCCGGTGGAACCGGTGCGTCCGGCCCGGCAGCGGCGACGTCGACTCGGTCAATCGCTTGGTTGTCGAACTGGTCGACGCTCGACCGCCACCATAACTCATGGGATGGCGAAGTTGAACGTGATGCCTGCGCTGAAGTATCGAGCCACGCACCCCGGTTCGTTTGGGCGTGGAGCCCATTGACGCCAGCTAGAGCGGCCAGCAACAGGACGACACCAAGTGCAACGGCCGCCGCAGTGACGAGCACCCGAGCCATCGCATCGCGACCGCTCCCGAACGTCAATCGGAGCCCGAGACGTATCACCGAGCTACTCGTTCGCCCGACGTGACCTTGCCGTCGCGAACGATCGCCTCGCGATCGGCGTACGCGGCGACCCGCGCCTCGTGGGTGACGAGGATCACGGTCGACCCCTCTTCACGTGCGGTTCGCGTCAGGAGGCCCATCACGAGTTCGCCGGTCAGGGAATCGAGCGAGCCGGTCGGTTCGTCCGCAAAGAGCACGTCCGGGTGAGCCACGAGCCCACGCGCCAGCGCGACACGTTGCGACTGACCACCCGACATCTCTCCGGTGCGGTGACCTTCCAAGCCGTCGAGTTCCAGCCGCTCGAGCCAGGCCCGAGCCGTGAGCAAGGCCTCGTTCCGGCGAACTCCACCGAGCAGCAGCGGTAGTGCGACGTTTTCTTCCGCCGTGAGCTCCGGCACCAACTGACCGAATTGGAAGACGAACCCGAATCGTTCGCGCCGCAGTCGGCTACGGTCTCCCTCGCGCAGTGTGTCGAGACGTAGGCCATCGAAGTAGACCTCACCGTAATCCGGAGCGAGGATGCCCGCCAAGCAGTGCAACAGGGTTGACTTGCCCGATCCGCTTGGACCCATTACGGCCAATACCTCGCCCTTCGCCACCGAGATGCTGGCACCGCGAAGGGCGGGGGTCTCGCCGAACGAAAGTACAAGATCGCGTGCTTCAAGGATCGTCTCTTGGGGAACGACGACAGTGGACCGTTCCGGGCCGCTCACGCCGCTACCTCTTCTGCCAGGGCAGCGAGTCGCGCTTCGGTGAGGTCGATCCAGCGCAGATCAGCTTCCAAGTGGAAGAGCCCGTGGTCGGCAAGGAGCATGTCGACCACTCCGCCTTTTTGCTTAATGTCGGTAAGCTCGCGCATCCGAGCCAGGTGCGAGGTGCGCTGGACGTCGAGGTACTCATCCGCCGGGCGGCCGAGCATGAGCGAGAGCACGACCTTCACGAAGAGCTCTGTCTGAAAATGGGGCTCGGGCGGGATCGGCTCCGCGAGCCACATTTCGACCTCGCTCTTGCCCTCTTCGGTGATGGTGTACCGCTTGCGATCCGGTCCGGCGCCCGATTCCGCCTCGCCAACCACCGCCTTGCCATCGCGAGCAAGACGGCCGAGAGTGGCGTACACCTGACTGAACGGAAGTGGACGACCTCTTCCGAAGTAGGAGTCGTAGTCACGCTTTAGGTCATATCCGTGGCTTGGTTCACGATCGAGAAGCCCGAGAAGGGTCATAGGTACACTCATGATCGAGAGAATACACTCAGCGTATACCTACGGTCAATAGCGCTCCCTCGGCCCCGCGGACATGATCTAACCGCGTGGACCGCTTCCGCTCCGTCGCGGTGCGTTCGCCGCGAGATGCCGAACGACCTCGCCGTTTGTCGACACCACAATGGGTACGGCGGCATCATCGGCGGAGACCAACAGAGTGCCCGTGAGGATGGGATAGAGGCGATGCCAGATATCACCAACCAGAAAAAGTGAAGGAGACGTGTTCTCCGTCTGAGCCGTACTCCATACGATGGCTAACTCGGACAAAGTGCCAACGCCGCCATCGAGAGCGACCACTGCATGGCTCGAGAGAATGTGGATCGCGCGCGCGGAGAAGTTCTCGCACCACCAGAGTTCGTCGTGTGCTTCGTCGGGTGCGAGGTGAGTCCACGATGAGATTGGCAGGCCCACGGTAGCGCCACCGACCGACTTCGCTCCTCGGGCCGCGGCGGCCATCACACCGCGATACCCACCGGTGACCACCGTCCATCCGGCATCAGCAAGTTGTCGACCTAGGTCGAATGCCGCGTCCCACCGAGGGTCATTCTCGTTGATTTGCGCTGAACCAACAACCGTGACGAGGCGGTTGCCTCCCCGGCGGAGGTCACTCACGATATTTCTCGACGAAGACTTTCTCGGTCTCGTCCGATGTCCTCACGCCGACCGCACGAAGTCCATGACGACGCGAGCCAGCTCTGGTCCTTTGTCCTCCTGGAGGAAGTGGCCGGCTCCCACGATGGTGACGTGGGGCCGCCCGCGTGCGCCGGGTATTCGTTGCTGGAGGACTCTGTCGAGGCCTGCGGTTACCGGGTCACCGTCGCTGAATGCGGTGAGGAAAGGCTTATCGAATGATTCGAGGACTGACCACGCTGCCTGATTGGCGGCCACGGCGGGGTCGTCGGTCGAGATCGGGACCAGTGCAGGGAACTGACGGGCACCCTCGAGGTAGGACTGGTCCGGGAAGGGCGCGTCGTAGGCTCTGACGACTTCGGGAGCCAAGTCTGAGACACAGCCTCCGTTGACGATGTTGCCGCAACGAAAGGTCTCCACCTCCTGGGAGTAAGTGCGCCAGGCCATGAAAGCCGCACTCGGCGTTCCTTCGCCGGTCGTCAGGAAGGTGTTCGCTGCCACCACCCGCGCGAAGCGCTCGGGATGCTCGCCGACGAGACGCAGACCGATCAGGCCGCCCCAGTCCTGGCAGACCAGCGTCACATCGTTCAATCCGAGGTGGTCGAATAGAAGGCTTCGCATCCATTCCACGTGGCGCGCGTAGGTGTATTCGCTCCGAGGCGTCGGCTTGTCGGACCGACCGAATCCCACCAGGTCGGGTGCGATGGAGCGAAGCCCCGCAGCGCTCAGCACCGGCACCATGTGTCGGTATAGAAAAGACCACGACGGTTCGCCGTGAAGGAGCACGACGACAGGTCCGTCGCTTGGCCCCTCGTCCAGGTAGTGCACTCGAAGAGAGCCTCCATCTTGATCGGGGAGATGGGCGTAGTGCGGCGCGAAATCGTATTTGGGAAGCCCCTCGAGCCAGCTATCGGGAGTGCGCAGCACGTCCATGGCGGGACCACCCTTTCGGAACTACCTTTCGTTGGCCAGCGAGGTCACGAGATAGCTATCGGTCGGGACGATAGCAAAGTCCACATTCTCTCGAGGTCCCATGTCGCGGAGTACCGCGCATCTTCATCAGCGGGCCCGCGAGTTGAGTCTCCTCATCGTGCACCTAGTGGGACGCAAGACCGGTCGTCACTGCGCGGTTCGGTCGCGCACGTGCGAGCCAATGAAAACCTGCTCATAGGTTCGTCCTTTTCCTGGATCCACAACCTGCGTACCGGCGAGCGCATCGCCATTCGCCTACTCGGTAAGCAGTGGCCCGCGGACGTTCAGGTCCTGACCGAGGAGACCGAAGTGGTTGAACATTTGGCCAATGATGACGAGGGGGAATCATCAGTTTGCGAAGTTCAACAAGATCGGATTCGACGAGAACTGAGAACCCAGGCCGGACGACTTACATCTGGCGTGGCTTGATGATGCGCGAGTCGCGGTCCTGACGCCACGCCGACACCTGCGTTTCCGAATGCTCTCGGTTCAACGTTTCACTGGGAGAAAATGACGGTACGCCTCCCCACCAGAGCAACGCGATCTTCAGCCATGAGCTTGACCGCGCGGGCGAGAACGACGCGCTCGACATCGCGACCGAGCGCGATGAGGTCACTTGGCGTTCTCGCGTGACTCACTCGAACGACGTCCTGATCAATTATCGGCCCCTCGTCGAGGTCCCCCGTGACGAAGTGTGCGGTTGCCCCAATCAGTTTCACCCCTCGTTCGTACGCCTGGTGGTAGGGCCGCGCACCCTTGAAACCGGGAAGAAAGGAGTGGTGAATGTTGACGACCCGCCCTTGCAACGCCTCGCATAACTCTGATGAGAGAACCTGCATGTATCGCGCGAGCACCACAAAGTCGACCTTCAGGGTGCTGATGAGATCGCTCAAACGGGCTTCAGCCTGAAGCTTCGTCTCCTGTGTAACGGGAATCTCTTCAAAAGGTATCCCGTATCGCTCGGCCAGAGGGGCTAGATCGGGATGATTACCGACGATCGCGACGATGTCGACCGCAATGTCTCCCGTCTCGTGCCGATACAACAGGTCAGCGAGGCAATGATCGGACCTCGACACCATAATGAGCACGCGTCGTCGAGCGTTCTCGAGACGCAGACTCAAGTTGGGCGCGAAGTCGGAAAGATCCGCGGCAATCCGAGTCCACACATCCGTGGAGTCAGTCGCGGATGTTTCGAACCTGGTTCGCATGCAAAACAGATTTGTCACCGGATCGGTGAACTGATCATTCTCGAGGATGTTGCCATCGACAGCAACGATGGCCGTGCTCGCCGCGTGCACTATTCCCGGTCGGTCGTCACACTGAAGTGTCATGAGATAGATCAACTATTCGACTCCGCTCTGACATGCTGATCGAAACTGCATCAGGCCCCCGGTAAAACAACAAAGGCCCCGGAATGCAAAACCTTATGTCCCCATGCAACTAGAACCGCGATCGAAACCCAGAAGGCCCATTTGGAGGGCCTCGACCGCGGGATCACCTTCGATCGCAGTCGGTCCTGAAGAGCTTCAATGAAGTTGGAGTCAGCCCCACTTCTCTTCGCCTCAGGCCGCCCTATCCGTAACATCGAGCGAAACCGCTTGATCTCCGCCCGAGTGCTTGGCCTCGTACAGAGTCCTGTCGGCGGCTGCGTAGGCCGCTTGGGGACTCAACTTTGATCGGTGTACAGCGACGCCCGCGCTGATCGTGGCGCGTGGCGAGAACTGTCGCCACTCGCCCAGCAGTCGCGACACGATGTTGACTCCTTCTGTGCCCGCGCCCCGCATCACGATCATGAACTCATCTCCGCCCATGCGCGCCGCGGCGTCGCGCTCTCGCATGGATGCTACGAGGAACGAACCGAGTTGCCGGAGCAGTCCGTCACCCTCGGGGTGACCGTAGCGGTCGTTGACGTCTTTGAAGTGGTCGATATCCAAGACCGTTACCGCGTCACCCGGCTCAAGGGACTCGATCAGCATCTCACCCAGGCGACGATTGCCCACACCCGTTAGTTCATCGGTGACGGTCTCGCGGCTCAGCTCACTGAGGAGCCGTTCCCGCGCTATGTCAGCACGCCGAACCCTATCGGTGTAGTGGGCGATGATCTCGCCCGCCAGGACCGTAATGGGCACCACGAGGAACACGGCGGACACATCTCCGGGAGACCGCGGCGCGCCAAGATAAAGCGGCACGAGGTAGGCGCCCGTCATCAAGGGCGACAGGGCGAGCACGGTCCAGGGCTTGTACCAGATGCCCACCCAGACCATGACCAGCATGAAGTACGTTCCGTACGTGGCGGGAACGAGCGATCCGTTCGCGTTGTTGGCGCCGATCAGCGCCATGGCGACGACGGCCAGCAGGAGTCCCCGCCGACCTCGAAGCAGCCAGTTCTTGCGGAACACAATCGCAACGACGCCCACGGGGAGAAGGGCTGCGTCCAAGATCACCGACGTCAAGCGGCCGTGGCCGATACCGCCGGGAAAGGCGTCGCTGACCAAGCCGATGACTCCCACGACGGCGAACAGCAGGCCCGCCTGCAGAACGCCACGAGCGGAGTCGGAACCTACCCGACGCTCACGCACCGCGGCAGATGAACGCCCACCGAACTCACTCGAAGCCACCGTGCAGCCTCCCACCTCTATCTCGACGCTACCGACATCCACGTGGTGAACTCGGTCATCCCAAAGGGACGTCTCGATCAGCGGGACGGGCTAACCGCGTCAACGCCACTCGTCGCTCACTGGTCTGAAGAGTACGGGTAGAACCGGGACTGATCACCCGTGTCCCACGCCGCGCGCAGTTCAGGCGCGGTGATGTCCCAGTCCGGGCGACACTCGCGAGTGACTTCTCGCAGATCGCGATGCAGGTCCGCGAATGAAGGGCGCCCCCAAAACCAGTAGCCGTTGTAGATGCTGTAAATGACCAACCCGGGTTTGAGCACCAGCGTGTACGGGATCATCGGGTCGTGGTGAGGATCGGTGTACTCCTGGATCTCCAGGTCCTTTTGGACGTGGCGTCCCGCGTCCGAGAGGAACGTCCACTGCGCGCCCACCTGATCGCGAAACTCGCTGGTCTCGATGAGGTTGTCGGTGGAGATGGTGACGAGCCGGGTATAGGCCACGGCGATCTTCGAGTAGTTCGCGGCTAGTTCCAGGTGTTGTTGATGGTCCTTGGGACAGAAACTGCCTCGCGCGAGAATTACGACCATCGGGTCGATTCCCTGCACCTCACTGAGCTTTCGTCTCGTTCGCGTGTGATCGGTGAGTTCGTAATCGGGGAACGTCGCTCCGGGGACGATGTCAGCGCGCATCAGTCAACCTCCTCGTTCAGCGCCTCACTCAGGTATTTCTCGCCAAACGCACTCCGGTGAAGGGCCACCGGGCACCGGGCGGAAAAAAGTTACGGTAGGTGGCCCGCGCATGTCCGGGCGGGGTGATCGCCGCACTTCCGCGAAGGACGTGTTGGCCCACCATGAACTTGCCGTTGTACTCGCCCACCAGCCCCTTCAGCGGTTCGAATCGCGGGTACGGAAGGTACGCGCTCGAGGTCCACTGCCACGTTTCGCCAAACAGTTGACGGGGCTCGCCCTTATACCGGCTGGGTCCCGCCGGCTGCGGGTGAAGGGCAACCGGTTTGATCTCGGGAGGCGGTGCGCCGATCGCGATCGCCTCCCACTCCGATTCCGTGGGAAGTCGTGCTCCCGCCCAGCGCGCAAAGGCCTCGGCTTCGTAGTAACTGACGTGTAGGACAGGTTCGTCCGTCTTTAGCGGTTGACGACCGCTCAGAGTGAACACCTCCCATCCTTCCTTGCCTCGAGACCAGTACAGCGGTGCCTCGCGATGCTCCACCTGGTTAACCGCCCAACCATCAGCGAGCCACAGAGCTGCGCACTCGTACCCGCCGTCCTCCATAAACTCCAGCCACTCTCCGGCGGTCACCAAGCGGTCGGCCACGGCAAAGGGCTCTAACCAGACTTGATGCTGGGGTGCCTCGTTGTCGAAGACGAATCCGCAGGTGAAGTCCATCGCTCCCGTGGCGTTGGTGGGACTGTCGGCACCGATTGTAATGAGCCCGCCGGAGTGAGCGACCCATCCGAGGGACTGCGCCGAGCCCGCGGCCTCGTGTGTCAACCCTCCCGGGACGAAGCTCGGAGCCAGAGGATTGACCCCGAGCACGTTCTTAATGTCCATCAGGATCAGCTCTTGATGCTGCTGCTCATGATGAAGGCCGAGCTCAACGAGCGCGGAGACCTCCGGTGTCGGTCCCGCGACGAGAAGTCTCTCCATCGCCTCATCGACGCTCTCGCGATAGGCCGTGATCTCCACCACGCCCGGTCGCGAGAGCAGTCCGCGATCGGGACGAGCGTGCCGGCGACCGGCGCCCTCGTAATAGGAGTTAAAGAGGTACAGATATGCGTCATCGATCGCCCGATAACCGGTTCGGTGCGGCAGCAGCGCGAACTGTTCAAAGAACCAGGTGACGTGTCCCCGGTGCCACTTCGTCGGACTGACATCGGGCATCGACTGGATGGTCTGGTCCTCCGCGGACAGGTGTCGCGCCAGTGCCTCAGTGGCGGCGCGAACCTCTCGGTAGCCATCCACCGAAACCGTCGGTGCACCGCCAGTCGTCGCGTCTGAACGCTGCTCGTCATGGTGATGAATATTGGCTCGCCGAACCGGAGCCTTTTGGGCCAGCGTCAGAGCGAAATCGCCCGCAGCGTCCTGCCACTGCCCCACCACTACAAATCCCGCCGACGCCAGTTCTCGAGTGACGTCCCCGAGGTGGAACTTCACCGAGATCTCGGTGAGAATCTCTTCGCCCTCATCGAAGTGAAACGACTGTCCAAGATTCGGTATCGTCACGTCCTGCGCCTCGAGCGAGCGAAGAGCCATGTCAATAAGTTCCGCCCGCGCGTCCCAGCGCACCACATACTCAAAGCGCTCAAGATCAAAGTCGGCGCCGAGATTCGCGTTGATGACCTCCAGGACGTTCTTCTCGAAGGCCGCGGTGACCCCGTGGCGATCGTCGTACGCCGCTAGCAATCGCCCCTCATCCTTCACGAGGTCCGCGCCCAACAACAGATGCTCACCGTCATCCAGGAAATCTGCGAAACGGGACAATAAATCGGATCGCTCCGCCCGGGCGAAGTTACCGATCGTCCCGCCGAGAAACACCAAGAGCCGTTCGGGGCTGGCGGGCATCCGAGTCAAGCCCGTGTTGAAATCATCCACCACCCCTGACACGGCCGTTCGCGGGTAGCGAACGGCGAGCTCGTCGACCGAGCGGCGAAGCGTCGGAGCGGCCGTGTCGAGAGCCATAAATGCATCGAGTCGCTTGGCCTCGTAGAAGGCGTCAAGAAGCAGTGTCGTCTTCTCCGACGTCCCCGACCCCAACTCGACCACCGAGCGGGCCCCCGACAGCAGAACGATCTCCATGGCACGCTCGGCCAGGATGGCTCGTTCGGCCCGCGTGGGATAGTACTCGTCGAGTTCCGTAATCTGCTCGAAGAGCGCTGAGCCCGCTCCCTCGTACAGCCATCGGGAGGGCAACGACTTCGGCGACGAGCCCAGACCGTGACGAACGTCTGCAGCGAGGACGGCCCGCATCTCGTCCGTCATCGCCGAGCGCACCGTTCCCGGGTCCTCTGACTTTGGACTGCGTGTGTGCGTGTCGGTCACGGGTCGTCTCCGAACTCTCTTCTGACTATTCGCCATGGTGGCCCGCTATGACGCTCATCGTAGCGAAGAGTTGTTTCGCGACCGTCTGCCTGAGGACACGAGCGTCGGCCATAGATACATGTCCTCCGTTGTCGTCGCCGTGTTACGCTGCGCCACTATTCACTCCGGTCTCTCTTATTGGTCCGACTACTTCAGACCCGAGGGAGGCGCGACTCGCTCGGGGTACTCGACCGGGTGGATCGCCGAGCGGCTGTACGGCATCCTGGCCGAGCTCGGAACGGTCGACTACTGGGACTACGCGCAACGCCCGCTCGGCGCCGGAGCCGACGTCTTCGTAGGACACTTCTGGGCCTTTGCCGATCTTTGTCGCCAGAACGATTTCGAGCGGCAAGTGGCCGTCTACGTCCTCTCTGACCCTGTTCGCGCCGCCACCCTGCTGCACGCCGGCGCCACGCGGTACGCCGTCCCCTACCCGGACTGGGATCTGCCCCCGTCAGACTTCGACCACGAGGCCACAATGGAGTTGGCGGACGCCGTGATCCTGCTTGGCAACTCCACCACGCTCGCCACCTTCGACGCGCGATGGCACTCGAAGATCACGCTGGTCAATTACGCCCCCGGTCCAACCAGATGGCCCCGAGTTTCCACGTCGCAGCGGCGCAAAGAGTTCATCTACTCGGCCACGACGTGCGGGCTGCGCAAGGGCTTCCTCGACGTCATCGACACCTGGCGAGGCATTCCGTCAAGCGCGACAAGACTCCACGTCGTGGGGAGGATCGATGAACCCTACCGAGAACGGCTCGACGCGGCTCGCGCAGCGAGCGTGAAAACCTACGGGTGGATCCCTTCGGAGTCGACTCGTTACCGCGAACTGCTCAGCTCCTGTCGCTTCGCCTACATCCCGACCTGGGTGGAGGGGCAAATGGGAACGTTGCTGGAAGTAATCGCAGCCGGATGCATTCCGATCACCACCCGGGCCAGTGGCATCGACGACCGAGTACTCGAACAGTGCGTCGTCGTCGAACCCGGACAACCCGAACAACACCGCCAGGAGATTGCCACGATGCTCGACTGGAGTGAAACGGAGTACCGTGACCGTCAGGTGGCGCTGAGCGAGTGCATGGCTCGTTGGCACACGTGGTTGGGCTTTGACGAGCGGGTACGAAAAGTGGTGCGGAATGACGACTGAATTTTGGAAAGAAGGCGTGGTCCTCCAGCCCGACTTCCTGAGTGCCCAGGAGTGTGAAAAGTACTGCCAGTCGGTGCTAGCGCTGGATCGCGCGAGCGGACTGCCGCTCATCGAGCGACGCGTGCGCGAGAGATCACTGCGTTACAAAGTCGTCGACGGACTGATCATCGCCCGCGCCCTGCCCGACATTGAGTACCTCACCCGGCGCGTCGAGGAGGTCCTCGAGCGTGTCTGTGGACCGGGCCTGCTACCCATCGATGACCCCGTGGCAGCCCGCAATGTCAACGTCACCCCGCCGGGCGGAGAGTACCGCTGGCACTACGACCGCAACGCCGCCACCGCGATCATCTATTTGAACGAGGTCCCGGGCGGCGAGACCGAGATATTCCCGAACTTCAGGCTGCTCCTGCGCGACGGTCGCCACCCGCGGATCCAGCGGTGGCTCGACGACATAGTTCGACTACGTCTCGTTCGTCGACTCTTCGGTCACCAGATGTTGGTAGCGCCGCACCAGGGCACGCTGCTCATTATGCGAGGAAACACAACCCTGCACAGTGTGCGAGCGGTGCTCGGCACCGAGGACCGCATCGCCGTCGTGCTCGCCTACGACTATCCCGGTGCGGCCAGTCGGCGAAGTGCCCTCAACGATTACCTTTACACGAGCGCACCCCCTAGCGAAGGTGACCCCAACTACAGCCCCTGAGTAGTGAATGAGAATTATGACAGCGACCACGACTGGCGGATAAATGAAGCACGGACTCTTTCTCCCCGCATTCGACGGCCTGGCCAACGTTGAGCGAATGTCCGACCTGGCCGTACTGGCTGAAGAATCGAAGTGGGACGGTTTTTTCGTGTGGGACCACATTCGTTACGCCCCGCCGGTGCGCGACATCATGGATCCCTACGTCTGCTTGGCGGTGATGGCCGCTCGCACCTCGCGCATCACGCTCGGCCCAATGGTGACGCCCTTAACCCGGCGTCGCCCGCAAGTGGTGGCGCGTCAGGCCGTCACGCTTGACCACCTCTCCAAGGGTCGTCTCGTGATGGGTTTTGGAATTGGCGACGACTACCCAGACGGCGAGTTGGCCTGCTTTGGTGAATTGACCGACGCCGTCGAACGTGGTCGCGCCGCCGACGAGGCGATCTCTATCTTTCAAGGCCTGGTCTCCGGGGAGAAGGTGAACATCACGGGTGAGTTCATGAGAGCCGAGGACGTGGCGTTTCATCCGACTGCACTTCGCTCCAGTGGCATTCCGATCTGGACAGCCGGTCGATGGCCCAACCCGGCACCCATTCGACGAGCCGCTCGACACCAAGGGATGATGGTCATCCAATTGACGGAGCCAGGGCACGTTGATGAACTCAAGACAAGGTTGCTTGCGGCGGGCGCGGACCTCGATCATTTCGACATCGCGCTCTGGGGCCAACGCGATGAGAACATGGCGTACCGGCCCGACGAGCGCTACACCGAGTGGGACGCCGCGGGAGTCACCTGGTTTCTAACAGGACCGGGTCCGTTCAATCTCGACTATGACGAGGTGCGCGAATACATTGCTTCGGGCCCGCCTCGCAACTAGGAACGGGTCCATTAATCGATCGAGGCATTGATGAACTCGAGGTCAGGTCGCTTGAGGCAGGCGCGAACCTCAAGCATTTCGACATCGCGCTCTGGGGCCAACGCGATGAGAACATTGCTTACCGACCATACGAGCGCTTCCTTTCAACAAGGCCTGAAATAAGCCTTAGCCCATCGTGCATACAAGGCACCGGCGACATTCAGTTTGACGGTCTCTCACAATCCAAAATTAAGAACTGCGTTCGGTATTACTGACCATCTGGACGTAGGCTGCGGGCGGTGCGCAACTGGTGGGTCAGCCATAATCAGACCTTCGAGCATGAAGTGTACGGCGGCTTCTTATGGTCACCGATTACTAAAGCAAATGGTCAGCGTAACCACTTTTACGACAATATGGAAGAAGCTCAGCCCGGTGACTTCGTATTCTCTTTCGCCAGGTCGCGCATTCAAGCAATTGGCATTGTTAAGCGGCGAGTAGTAGTTACGCCTAAACCCGACTTTGACGGAGCAGGGTCTAACTGGAACAACACGGGATGGTTTCTAGAGGTCGAGTTCGAGCTTCTACCTGACCCATTTCGGCCTCGCGATTACAAGGGCCAAATTCTTCCTTTGCTGCCAAATAAATATTCGCCGCTGAACTCAGTGACCGCTGACGGTCTGCAGGGCGTGTACCTTGCAGAAATCTCGCAGGAGCTAGCCAACCTCCTCATTTTGCTCTCGCGTCGCGACGTCACCGAACTCATTCGAAATCTTGAGGACCCGCGAGATGACGAGGATGACGAGTTCATACAGCTTGAAATTCGATCGAAGCAATTACAGGGAGATCTTGAGAGGATTCAACTAGTGAAATCCCGGCGGGGTCAAGGTTTGTTCAAGGCAAATGTGCGTCTTTATGAATCTGAATGCCGCGTTACGCACGTTCGCTCCATCAAGCATCTGCGAGCAAGTCACATCAAGCCGTGGAAAGACTCTAACGATCGAGAGAAAATCGAAGGGGCCAACGGGCTCCTATTGGCGCCGCACGTTGACCATCTATTTGATAGAGGATTCATCTCATTCTCAAGTGAAGGAAGACTTCTTGTCTCAACTCAACTCAATCTCGATGTACTTGATAAGTGGGCAATCTCGCTCCCTCAAAGTGTGGGGTATTTCAAACCCAAACAGTGCGAGTTCCTTGAATACCACCAAGATGTTGTTCTCCAGAAGTAGGTCACGAGCTGGCGTAAACCCGACCTGATTAGCGGAGAATATTCGGTCTTGGAATGTTCAGGGTATTGAGCGGCTGCACGTGATGGAGACACGCTTCGTAGCGAACCGCCCAATTGATTCGCACTAACTCAGGACCAGAAGGTGGCAAGGCCCTGGGCGCTTGCTCGTCCGAGCGCTCGTCCGGCGATTGCGGACTGTCTTCGCGACGAAGGTGAGAGGGGATTTGAACCGAATGCCGCCTGCGACGAAGAGTTGGCATAGATGATCCGCGCCATATTCGGACCGAAACTCCGAAGTTCATCCTCTAGCGAACCCCATCTGTACAGCGCGTTTGGAGCGGAAGGTGTAATGACTAAGACGCGGTCGCTGCCCATTGCAAGATCGGCGTTGGTCGTGGATCGAACACCACCGTCGACGAATCTCCGCCCTCCAATTGTCACCGGTGGCCAAATGCCTGGTACAGCGCAACTCGCCGATACTGCGTCGACGAGGCTAACGCCAGATTCCGCGGTGAAGACTTCAAGGTCGCCAGACTCGGCATCAACGGCAGTTATCCAGAGCGCTTGATCGGGCCACTCATGTTTTGGCAGACGCGCGGCAATTACTGCGCGACGCTGATCCTCATCAATGGTTTTCGCACTCATCGCAAACTTGCCTATGGCGCGTCGTACTTCGGCGTCATCTTTCGATCCGTCGATCAATCCCTCCACCAGTGAGGCGTGCGTCGTCGCATCGAAATCAATCATGATCTCGTTTGATTGGTCGGAGCATTGAGCCTCATACAGGGCATCGAGATCACTATCGCTTGAAATTTGTGCCGCCACCGCCGAGCCAGCGGATGTTCCAATGATCAAATCGGCAGAAGTTATGGACTTCGCTAACTCCGGCTCAACGTTTGAGATCCCGAACAGCACCCCGAGTTCCCAAGCGATGCCAGCAACTCCACCCCCGGCTAGAACCAATGAACGCTTCATTCTTCCACCTTCGATTGAAACAAGTACTTTTTGAGAAATCCCGCAGCTCGCGGAACTGCGTCGCGCGCGTCCCGCATCACGCCCAAGAGATCAAAGAATCCGTGCATCTGACCCAAATACGTGTACGTCGTCACGGGTACTCCAGCCGAACGGAGTCGACAGGCGTACTCTTCGCCTTCGTCTCGCAAGATGTCGTGCTCAGCGTTGATGATCAGCGCAGGCGCGACCGAATCGAGTGAGGAAGCACGTAGCGGAGACGCGTACGGCTCAGATCTGCGTCGAGCGTCGGGGATATAGACGTTCCAAATATGTCGATTCGATTCCTGCGCCAGAGCGCCAAACCCCGCACAGCCAGCGAACTCCCTGTAAGTATCTCGAAATTCCAAATACGAGGCTGAATCGGGCCTCCAATCCAACACCGGATATACCAGGAGCTGCATGGCAAGTTCCTTACCCTCGTCGCGAGCCCGGAGAGCCACCGCAGCAGCGAGATTGCCTCCAGAACTATCGCCCCCCACCGCCACTCGATCAAAGTGGTCGAGTGCCCACATGGTCGCGCTCCAGCAGTCGTCAAACGCCGACGGATAGACATGCTCTGGCGCCAACCGATACTCCACTGAGAGAACGGCGCAGTGCGTTGCAGTCGCGAGAGCGCACACCACGGCCTCGCTGGTATCCAAGTCGCCAAACATCCAGGCACCGCCGTGAAACCAGACCAGTACTGCTCGCTCTTCCCCCAACGGCCAATAAATACGTGCGGGTACGCCGTCGGCATTGACCAGTTCGACGGACGCCACATCTTCGACTCGACCGCCTCCGGCTATCAAGTCGGCCCTGCTCGCCGCGCGTGCCTCGCTGATCGGCACTTGCCAATCCGGCTCCCCCAGCGGATGCGTGTCGAGATATTTCAGCGCATCGTCACACAGGGGCAAGTAGCCGGAGCTCATTGCCCTTCCTTCGAACTGTAATCAATCCCGAGATCAATCGCATTTCCAGCGGCGGGATCAAAGAAGTGCAGCGCCCGAGGTTCGATCCCGAATTCCACTCGATCGCCGGCTTTCAGTTGGATTCGCGCATCAACTCGGGCAATACACTCACCACTCCTTGTGATCCCCCCCAGCTGCGCCAAATCCTCCTCTGATCGTGTTTCGCTTTCGCTGACGATCGTGTGGGCGTCGAATGAAAAATGCACTAGTTGTTCGAAACCGAGTTCTTCCACAATTACAACGTGACCTCTAATTGTTGCTCCCTGTTCTTGCGCATCGCCCCGCCTCGACGAAATCGAAAAGTCTTCGGGCCTGACTCCGACGACCACCTTCTGGTTGCCCCACTTGCGTAGTTCCGATCCGTCAGAACTGAACCCATTGGGCAGACTGATTGTTTCGCTGCCGATTTTCACCGACCGAGCGCCGTCACCCATTAATCCCTCGAACAGATTCATCGGCGGTGCTCCCATGAAGCTGGCCACGAAGATGTTTGCCGGCCGATCGTAAATGAACTTCGGGCTGTCGCACTGCTGCAACGCTCCAGCGCGAATCACTGCCACCCGATCCCCCATGGTCATCGCCTCCACCTGATCATGAGTCACGTACAGCGTCGCCACCCCCACTTGTTTTTGAATGCGGGTGACCTCGGAACGCATTTGAACGCGAAGTTTGGCATCGAGGTTCGAAAGTGGTTCGTCCATAAGGAACGCACTTGGTTCACGAACGATCGCCCGACCCATGGCAACTCTCTGGCGTTGACCCCCTGACAGCTGGAGGGGCTTGCGATTAGTGCAATCGCTAAGACCGAGAAGTTCGATTGTGTCGAGAACTTTCTTCTTCACCTCACTCCGAGGCATCTTCTTCAACTTCAGTGAGAATCCGATATTTTGTTCCACCGTCATATGGGGATAGAGCGCATAGTTCTGAAACACCATCGCGATGTCACGGTCCTTCGGCGACACACTGTTGACGACGCGTCCACCTATCTTCACTGTTCCTTTCGAGATGCGCTCCAGCCCCGCGACCATCCGCAATGCCGTTGTCTTGCCACAGCCCGAGGGTCCCACAAGAACCATGAACTCACCGTCTCCGACCTCGAGACTTAAGTCTGCAATGACCTCGACACCGTTGGGGTAGGTCTTCGCCACATGTTCAAGTGAGATTGCTGCCACTGAATGCACCTTTCATACGAGTCGCACACGACTATTCATTTGATTGCGCCCTGTAGGAGAGCTTTCGCGAAGGAGCGTTGGAAGATGAGGAAGATAATTAACGACGGCACAATAAGAATGAGCGAGCCCGCGCAAAGTAACACGATGTTGGTGCTGTACTGACCCTCAAATGCACCAAGGGCGCCGGCCATCGTGCTTTGACTCGGTATGGGGTCCAGAACGAGCGCCAGTAGGAACTGATTCCACGTCCAAATGAAAAACAGAATGCTGAGTGACGAGATGGCGGGGATTGCGAGCGGAACCTGAATCTTCCAAAAGGATTGCCATGTTCCCGCGCCGTCCATCTGAGCCGCCTCGACGAGTTCCAACGGGCTGCCCAAGAAATGTGTTCGCATCCAGTACACCCCGAACGACATGTCGAGGCCCACGAGGGGAAGTATCAGGGCCCACCGTGAGTCAATCAATCCCATGCTGTTGAGCTCGTAGTACAAGGGGGTCACCAGCGATACCGCTGGCAGCGTCAATCCCAGGAGAAACAGCGGATACAAGAGACGCGCTCCCGGAATGCGAAAGCGGGCCAGCCCGTAACCGGCAAATGTTGCAAACACCACCGCGGCGGGAACAACTCCGAGAACGATCAGAGAACTCGACTTCATTAACGGCAAGAAGTCTGCCGCGTTCCACGCCGTAACGAAGTTGTGCCACTGGGGATCTCGTGGAATGCCAATACCCTCGGGAGCCGTCCCTTGAGGCTGCAGTGCAGTGGAAAGCATGCTGAGTAGCGGCAGTACCGTCAACGCCATGAAGGCAATGAGTATGCCGCTGCGGGAATATCGTTGACCGATGGCACCGTGCTCCGTCATTTCTGCCGTCCGAGGCGCTGCAGGGGAAGTATGACGACCAGCACGAGCACGGCGAGGAAGACAGCAAGGGCCGACGCAAGTCCGACCTGTTGCTGGAGAAAGGAAAGGTTGTAAATCGCGAGTCCGGGAACCAGAGTCTGGTAACCAGGTCCGCCCTGCGTCGAGACGAATATCACGTCAAAACTATTGAGCGCCACGATGACGGTGACGGTGACGCATACCAATAATTCACGCCGCAGACCAGGAATCGTGACCGATCGAAGTTGCCGCAACCTTCCGGCGCCATCCAACACTGCGGCCTCGTACAGGGATGGCTCAATCTTTCCAATTCCAGACAGTATGAGCAGCGTGCACAGGCCGAGATTCACCCACGTGCCAATCAAGCCCACCGCGGGAAGAGCGGTGTTGAAATTGCCGAGCCACGGTTGGGCGAGCGATCCGAGCCCCACCCCTCGCAGGGTCTGATTCACCACGCCATTCACCGAATACATCCACGTCCATGCAATGCCGGCCCCCACCAGAGGAACGATTTGGGGAATGAAGAGGACCGTCCTTGCGGTTGTGCCGAACGCCCCTGATCCAAGTTCCCGCATGAGTGTGGCTGCAATCAGTCCGATCACTATCGGAAAGACGCTGAAGAAGATAATTAAGACGAAGGCGTGAACGATAGAGGAAAAGAGCTCGGGCTGAACGAAAATATTTCCATAGTTGGAAAGACCCGCCGAGGTTGGTTTCCCGATTCCGTCCCAATTCCAAAATGAATATCGGATCGTTTGGATCAGCGGATATATCCCGAAGAGCCCGTACATCACCAAGGCCGGCAGCAGCCACAGAAGTCCGGACCACTGCCTGGGTTCTACATTGTCTCTGCGAGAAGCAATCCTTCTCGAGAACGAGAGAAGAGACACCGGCCTACGAATTCCCCGCGGCTGGGATGCGGATGACCTTTATTCCGGTGTCTCTTCTCAAGTTCAGTGTTCGCATCGAGTGCTCAGCCGCCTTCTGTGGTGTAGTCAGTCTGCATTGTCGAAGCGAACTGGACCGGCGTGGTCATGTTGGCAATGAGCAGCTGCGTCTCGGGTATAAACCCGTCAACAGTGATCGATCCGGTGGCGTTCTGCATAAATTGAACGAGTCCGTTCTGACTGCTCACCTGCTTGAAGACGGTGATGGTCTGAGCGAGCACCGAGCCCGCCGTCGCCGTTTCAACAGCTGCATTTGCAGGCCCCGCCGGAATAACGCCACCGTCGCTCACGCTCAGTTGACGCGCGGCAGGATTCGTCGTCACAAAGTTCAAAAATGCCGCAGCCACTCTTGAATCAGGCGCCTTCGCTGGAATCGAGAACTGGTCCACCGCCGAGAGTCCGTAATGGGCCCCTCCCGCATTCAATGGTGGAAACGCGAAGAACCCGAAACCTTGCGGCACCGCAGCGTCTAACGACGGTGCAGCCCAGTTACCGTTCGGGAAAAATACTCCCTGGCCGGCTGCAAAATCGCTGATCGCCGTGGGGTCGTCAATCGTGTTGGCGTCTGAAGGAAAGTACCCATCTTGGGCCCACGTCAACAGTTCCTGGGCCGCTTCCACGGTGGCCGGGGTGTTGATTGTCGCGTTTGGAACATCGAAGCACCAATTTTCTACAGCCTTTGACGTTCCAGAGAAGTCGATGGTCAGGTTCTCCAAGGGATCGACGATTCCACCGTCTTCGGCATCGGTCATCATGGGCAGGAGCCCCGCCGTTTTGGCGTCGGCCAGGTAGACCTCAAATTGCGCGAGCGTAGTCGGTGGCGTCGTCATGCCAATCTTCGCGGCAAGCGCCTTGTTGTAATAGACCCCTGTTAATCCGTAGCCGAAGCTCATGCCATAGAGGTTTCCTGCTCCAAACACTGTGCCCGCGGTATTGGCCTCCATTGCGGCAAACTGCGATTGCGGCCACTTGCTCCATCCGTAGGCTTTGGCATACGCGTTCAGATTAAGAAGCAATTTGTCCTTCACCGTATTGTTGATGGCGGTCAGATTTATCAGATCGGGAACATCTCCACCCGACATCAGGTGAGGCGCTTCGAGTGCCAACGACGCATACGGAAGATACGTAATCTTCACGGTGACGTTCTTGTGAGCCTTTTCGAAGAGCTTGGCGTCGGCGTTGTACCACGTTTGATCACTTGAATCTGCCGTAATCGTCAGAGTGACGTGCCCTTTGCCAACCCCGGTCAGTGCCGGTGATGTTGAAGCGCCCGCCATCGATCCAGCACTAATGAATGCGCCAACGGCAAACGTCATTATCACGGTGCTGGTCGCGAGCAAGCCCCCTCGTCTGACCCCATGACGCCGACGTCCTACCGACGCTTTACAAAACTTAGACATTACAAAATCCCCCGCTTTCCATTGTTGTTTGGTACTCCTCAAATCTGTGGTTTCTTCCCGCATGACCTCATCGGCTAGTTACAAGGACCTTGAGATAGTGAAACCAATGGCGATCCACGCCGGATAAGACCTCGATGTTTGGTCACCACTGCTAAAGGCGAAGGCTCTCGGAGGACCTGCGACATATCGACCTCCCACGCAATGTCGTCGACATCCGTAAGAACGCCAGCAGTTACCGCCCCTTTCACCGGACGACAGGAGCTCGCAATCACTCGGTACCGAGCGACGAAATGCGCCGAAAGGCGTCTGCGCAACTTTCCACCACTTGCCCCCAAAGTGTGCCATTATGCGGCACGCTGTGCTATAATCAGAAAAGTATACCTACCGCGGAAGGGATTGTCAACGTGGGCAGCAGCGTTCTTACAACGTTAAAAGTGCTGGAGTATGTGTCCGAACACCAACCTGTAGGTGTGAGTGACATAGCTCGCGGCCTAAAAATGCCAAAGAGTTCAGCTCAACGGGCCTTGGCGGCGTTGTTCGAGGCAGGTTGGATTCGCAAAGTTGAAGAGAGCGTTCTCGCTCGATGGGTGCTAACGCCGAGAGCCCTTATCGTCGGGAGCCAAGCTGGCGGCGAGGATGGACTGACAGCACTCGCTCGCCCCGCAATGGAGTACTTGCGCTCACAGACTCAAGAGACAATCAATTTGCTCGTCCGTGATGGTGACTTCATGGTGATCGTTGAACGGGTTGAAAGCCCTCACATGCTCCGAAGTGCATACCCACTCGGAATGCGAGCGGCCATGACGTCTTGTTCCTCCGGAAAGGCGTTTCTGACCACATTGCCGCACGACCAAGTGGTTGAAATTCTGACTCACGAACTTCCCGCCTCGGAACACGCGCACATGTGGGAAGAACTCGATCAGACTCGAGAGCGCGGGTTTGCGATGAACGATAACGCCCGAGGCTTCGCTGTGGATGATGGGGGTCTGGCACCTGACATCAGTGCGGTCGCGGCAGTCATATTCGATGCCCGTAGTTTGCCCGTCGCGGCCATCAGCGTGACCGTTCCATCACAAAGGATGACTGCGGATCGCTGGGACAGTTATGGACTTTTTGCCGTGGAGGCCGCGGACAAAGTGAGCGCAGGACTTGGGTACAAGCGATTGGCTATTCGCGGTCGCTGATCGTACTTCCGATTCTCCCATTCCTACTCTCGTTGAGAATTGGCCCGGAACCTTACTCCATGCCTCAATCGCCGTGACGCGATGAAGGCGTCCGATGTGCCACGCCTACAACCGGTCGTAGCCCGCTTCGGCGTGATCGCTCATATCGAGTCCCGCTCCTTGATCAGCGTCACTCACGCGTAGACCCACTGCTTTATCGGTGATCCACAAAATGGCCCAGGTCATGACGAACGGGAAGACCAGTCCTGCAAGTGCAAGCACTAACTGTCGTCCAAACTGGGTAATCCCACCTGAGACGCCAGCGGCATTGACAACGAGACTGGCAAAGACTCCGGTAAGAACAACGCCGATGAATCCGCCGACCATGTGCACGCCCACCACGTCGAGCGCGTCGTCGTAGCGTAAGCGGGCCTTCACACGCACCGCGAGGTAACACAAAAGTCCCGCGGCGCCACCAATGACCAGTGCTGCCCACGTTGGCACGTATCCCGCCGCCGGAGTGATTGCCGCTAAACCAGCGACAGCCCCGGAAGCGATGCCGACTGCCGAAGCTTACGGCGAAAGAACCATTCGATGAACATCCAAGCGAGCATTCCGGCGCACGCTCCGATCTGGGTGTTGACCAAAGCGGAGACGGCAACATTTCCGGCACTCCCGGCGCTGCCCGCGTTGAAGCCGAACCAGCCGAACCACAGAATTCCTGCGCCCAACAGCACGAGGGGGACGTTGTGGGGCCGATCGAAGTGACGCCGAGGTCCGAGATATAGCACGGTCGCGAGCGCCGAGGCTCCCGCCAACTCGTGAACCACCGACCCGCCAGCAAAGTCAACGGCGTGCAAACCGCTCGCACCCAAGAACCCGCCTCCCCACACCCAGTGGGCGAAGGGGCTGTAGACCAAGAGCGACCACAACCCGATAAAGACGAGGTAACCCCGGAACCGCATCCGCCCGATGAAGGCGCCAGCGATGAGGGCGGGCGTGATAACCGCGAACATCATCTGAAACGCCATGAACAACAGGGGCGGAATATCAGGCGCAAAGGAAGAAGGTGTCGTTCCGATTCCTCGCAGCATGCTGTACTGAAAGCCACCGATGAAGAAGGAGTGGTCGGGACCAAAGGCGATGGAATACCCCACCACGATCCAAAGTATTGAGATGACGCCAATCGCCACGAAGGATTGCGCCATCGTGGAGAGCACGTTCTTTTCACCGACTAGCCCTCCGTAAAACAGAGCTAAGCCCGGCATCATGAAAAAGACCAGTCCAGTCGCGATCAACATCCAGGCGGTGTCGCCAGCGTTCACGTACATATGACCCCCGCGGCGCAACCAATCGGTGTCGACTCTGACGCCAATGTTTCAAACTACGACATCTAAGACCGCAATGTTGAGATGCGATTCCGTCGTGAATTTTCGCGTTGAGATGGCATGGCGGCAGTCTGAGATGGAAGTCGCGAGTTCCATCGGATATGGAAAATGGCGCGACAATGCCCGCCTGCGTGAAAATCAATCTGATGTGAAGCGACTAGGTCACGGTCGCAATGCGCCCGTGACCTCAGAATGAGTTAAATGACGCGGACGTTCTGGGCTTCTTCACCCTTTTTGCCGGGCGCTGCGTCGAACTCGACACGCTGACCCTCTTCGAGGCTCTTGTAGCCCTCGCCCTGGATGTTGGAGAAATGTACGAAGACGTCTTCACCCTGCTCACGCGAGATGAAACCGAATCCTTTTTCTGCGTTGAAAAACTTAACTGTGCCTTGTGCCACGATACTCAATCCTGAAAACGCCGAAACGACTGGTTCGCTCCGCGCGCTAGACCAAGCGTACTTGCCACAGCCAACGTCTCCCGCACTTTGATCAGGTGACGTCACCAGCCCTTCATTCGCCCCGAATCCCGGGTGACCCTCTCTGCACAGGACGGCGCGCGGGCGACGACTTGAACGAATGATCAACCAAAGGTGATGCATCTGTATTCAAGAATTCCGGTCCGCGACGCACGCGCGTTACTCGGAGATAAAGCCCTTTTTCGCTTCCTTCTTGGCGTGCTTCACGTTTCGCTTTTCCTTCAACGACTTACCGACCTTCTTGGTGTTGTGCTGGTTCGGTGATTTATCTGCCACGGTGACTCCTTACAAAGGCGTCGTCATTGTTGGCGACGCCGAGATCAAATCACGCGGGAGTCCGACGACAAGGTCTTCGGACTTTAGGTGGCACTTCTCCCACATGGAGTCTCGTAACAACTTTAATCGGCGGTCACTCGGACGAAATGTCCGAATTGCCAAGTGCCCTCACGATCCGTCGGCTCTCGCGCTGTATGCGGTAGTTAAGTAGGGAAGGACAATGGGCTCGATGAGACGTTCCACGACCCGACTGACTCGTTTCATCAATTCGTCGCGCTGGCTCTCGTCCATGGCGGAGATATAGCTCGTCGATAAGACACGTTGATAGAGGCCCTCGCGAGAGAGAGTCTGGGCGTGCGGAAAGGTCACTTTTTCAACGTCGACGAACGGTCCCCGCGCGATCGCGTCGGTGAAGTCCATGCCGACGTCGTACGGCTGCTTGGTGTCCCACTCCATCGCGTGACTCAAGGCCCGCACCCAGTCCACGGACTCGTCTCGCTCGTTCCAGATCAGGCCCAAACCGCCACCTGCAACCAGAACGCGACGGATCTCTGAAAGTGCGCGCACTTCGTTAAACCAATGAAAGGCCTGCGCTACAAAGACAACATCAACGCTCCCGTCACCAACTGGAATATTGATGTCGCTCCCGTCAAGGATCTCGACTTCAGGGGCTGATACCCGTAAGGCTTCGCGCATGGACGCGGATGGATCAATCGCGATCATTGTTCCCACGTAGGGCAGCATCTGTCGAGTGAATATTCCAGTTCCCGCGCCGAGGTCGAGTGCGCGGGTCTCGGAACTCGTGTCGAAGACCGAGGCGAAATGCTTGATGGCAGACTCGGGATAGTCAGGTCGAGACGCGTCGTAGAGCGACCCGTTTGTAAATCCCTTCGTTCCGAGATTCTCATCTCGTTGGTTCACCACTGTCGCTCGCCCTCTCGAAGCCGCACGTTGGGCCCGAATATAGCCATCGAGTCCGTGTCCGACGTACGGGTTCGAGTATTGCCCCAGAGCTACTTCAGACGCTCAGGACTTTATGAACTCGAGAAGATCCTTATTGATGACATCGGCGTGCGTCGTGCACATGCCGTGCGGATAGCCCGGATACACCTTCAGCGTGCCGTTCTTCAGCAGCTTGATCGTCTTTAGCGACGCGTCAGCAATCGGTACGACTTGGTCGTCGTCGCCGTGCATCACCAGCGTGGGCACCTCGATGGCTTTGAGGTCCTCAGTCTGATCGGTCTCTGAGAAGGCCTTGATGCCGTAGTAGTGGGCGTTGACACCACCCATCATTCCCTGACGCCACCAGTTCCGGATGATGCCCTGCGAGACGTCGGCATTGGGTCTGTTGAACCCATAGAACGGACCCGACGCTACATCGAGAAAGAACTGCGCCCGGTTAAAGCCCGTCCCCTCTCGGAAACTGTCGAACACTTCGATCGGAGTGCCCTCGGGGTTCGACTCGGTCTTGAGCATCAAAGGTGGCACCGAACTGACGAGGACCGCCTTGGCCACGCGTCCGTTCCCGAATTGAGCAACGTAGCGGGCCACTTCGCCACCTCCGGTGGAGTGGCCAATGTGAACCGCGTCGCGAAGATCGAGGTGCTCGACCACGGCTGCGGCGTCTTTCGCGTAGGTGGTCATGTCGTGCCCGTTGGCGGTCTGCGTGGATCGCCCGTGTCCGCGGCGGTCGTGAGCCACCACGCGGTACCCGTTCCGGAGGAAGAACATCAACTGGGCGTCCCAGTCATCGGAACTAAGAGGCCAACCATGGTGAAAGACGATCGGTTGACCGCTGCCCCAGTCTTTGTAGAAGATTTCCGTTCCATCATCGGTTGTGACGTAGGGCATATTGGTCGCCTCCTCTGTGTTGGCCGCTCGACCTCAGCAGCTCACCGCTGGTCGAACGGTCCTTCGACTGCGAGGTTCGCTCGATTTCCCCACTATGACAAGTTGCGAACCAACTTGCAAGAAAAATGTCATCGAAAATGCCTTCATGTCATCACGGTGATCTGCGCGTGACCGACGTCACATTCACCGAGCGACACTGGGCAGCTAGGGCTCGCTTGACTCGAGACGCAGGCGCCTTCGCCAGCTGCGATCTCCTGTCGGAGGTCTCCGTCGTCGCGATTAGTAAGGCGCATATAAGACCGTCGTAAAAATGCTGCGACCGGACAGAAATTCTTCATCCGTCATCGGAGTGATGATTACTCTTCGGGAGTAGTCAAGGCCCTTAACGACATCCGATTGCAGAAGGTATCTCGTGTTCTCCCTTAGTTACGCGTGGAATGAACTCCGTCGGCGGCTCGGTCGCACCATCGTGACGGCCATCGGACTTGCCGCTGGCGTCGGTTTGGTCATGGGCATCATCGGCGTCTCGCAGGGACTCAGTGACGCCCAGAACAAGGCGCTGTCGCCGCTCAATTCAGTGGGAACCGCGATCATCGTGACCCGCACTGTGGCGCCCACTCTCTCTACCGCAACGACCACGACCACCACCCCTTCCTTTGGCGGTGGAGGTGGTGGATTCGGTGGAGGAGGCGGGGGCGGATTCAGTGGAGGCGGGGGCGGATTCTTCGCGGGGAGAGGTGGCGCAAGCTTGAACTCGACCGATGCGGCAGCATTGGCAGCAGCGAACTCGTCGGTCATCACCGATTTGGCGAAACTCGGTAAGGCCGGGACCAAGTTCACCCACGACTTCTTTGTGCCGGGCACGCTGATCACCTTCCCGTCGCAGGCCGTCAATGACGTGGCCAAGGTCAAAGGTGTCACGAGCGCTGTCGGGGCGCTCTCGCTGGACGCGCTCCACGAAACCGGTACCGTCCCCAAGATCACCGCCTCAGTGAAGACCGGGGGTCAGACGATCTCGGCCTCGGTCAAGCCCCCGGTCCTTACCGCGGCCCAACAGTCGGCCGAGCGCACGTGTATCGAAGGAATCATCAACAAGCAACTCGGTTCCACCACGACGACGATTCCCAGTGGCGGGGGATCGGGGGGCGGAGGCGGAGGATTCGGCGGTGGTGGCGGGGGCTTTCGCTTCCACGCCGGCTCGACCTCGGCGTTCGCCAAGTGCCTCACGCCCGCCCAGAAGTCTTACGAGGCCAACGTCGTGGTACCCGAACGGACAGTTGAAGAGGTTCTCAATCCACCCACGACGAACACCCAGACGTCCACCTACACGGTGGCCGGGGTGAACCCCTCGAACTCGTCGTCGGGGCTCGTCACGAAGA
This sequence comes from uncultured Acidimicrobiaceae bacterium, assembly GCA_963839255.1. Classification (GTDB taxonomy): domain Bacteria; phylum Actinomycetota; class Acidimicrobiia; order Acidimicrobiales; family RAAP-2; genus RAAP-2. The sequence goes on along the minus strand of CAWIUH010000004.1, from coordinate 183,246 downwards.
CGCAGTTGGTCAAGGGCACGTGGCTCTCGTCGGACCCCACCATCGCGAAATCTCAGGTTTTGGTCACCACGGCCTACGCCTCGCAGAAGGGGCTAAAGGTCGGCCAGACCCTCACCATCAATAAGGTCGGCTACAAGATCGTCGGTCTGGTGAACCCGACGTTGACCGGCGATGTGTCCGACATCTACTTCAGCATTTCTAACTTGCAAGCCCTATCGAGCAACACGGGTCGCATTAACGAAGTCCTTGTTTCGGTGGCCAACGCCAAGGATGTCAACGGCGTGGCCAAGGCGATCAAGACAGCGCTGCCAGGCGCCACGGTCCTTACGTCCGCGTCCCTGGCCGATCAGGTCACCGGGAGTCTCTCCAACGCGCGCAAGCTCGCCAACGACCTCGGCGGGGCGCTGGCCGTCGTGGTGTTGCTGGCGGCCTTCTTGATTGCGGGTCTGTTGACCTTGTCGAGCGTGTCTAAGCGCGTCCGAGAGATCGGGGCGCTGCGGGCCATTGGCTGGTCGCGCGGGCGAGTAGTCCGACAAATCATGGCCGAGACCATCGGTATTGGCATCGTCGGCGGCGTGCTGGGCGTGGCGCTGGGCGCCATTATCTGTCTGATCATCGGAGCGGTCGGTCCCGCGCTGAGTGTGACCAGCACGGGTCTCTCCGTGGGCGCGTCAAGCCTGAGCGGGCTTCTCCACCAGACGACCAGCGCCTCGATAGCGAGGACAGTTCACCTGACCGCCCCGATCCACCCCTTCACCATCGTTCTCGCGTTCATTGGTGCGCTCCTGGGTGGTGTGATAGCGGGGGCCGTGGGCGGTTGGCGAGCTGCTCGGATGTCCCCCGCCTCAGCCCTTCGAGACCTCGGCTGAGCCTCGGGCGGATGGAAAGGAACGCGTCATGACTGAAGTACTAACCAGCGAGCACGGCGCTAGCCCCGCCGGATCGCGCCTCTATGAGTTGCGCGGCGTGACTCGCACGTACTCCAAGGGCAGTGTCGAGGTGAGTGCCCTTCGTGGCATCGATCTCGCTATTGACCGAGGCGAAATGCTCTCACTCGAGGGTCCCAGCGGATCGGGCAAGACGACGTTGTTGCAGCTTCTGGGAGCGTTAGACACTCCCTCGACTGGACAGATTTTCTTCTCGGGCCGTTCACTGGAAAATGAGTCGGACAAAGTCCTCACCGATATTCGCTCCGCCGAGATCGGCTTCGTGTTTCAGCACTTCAACCTGATTCCCACGCTCAGCGCCGAGGAGAACGTCGCGATCGCTATGGTGCCTCGCGAGTCGTCGCACGAGAAGCGCACCGCCCGCGCGCAAGAGCTCCTCACCCAGGTGGGACTGGCGCAAAGATACACGCACCTTCCGTCGCGTCTCTCGGGTGGCGAGCAGCAGCGCGTGGCCATCGCGCGCGCCTTGGCCAACGCTCCCGAGGTGATTATCGCCGATGAGCCCACCGGCAACCTCGATTCGACAAACGCCAGAGAGTTCTTGGCGCTGCTGGGCGATCTTCACAGGCAGTCCGGTGTCACGATCATCATCGCCACTCACGACGAGGACATCGCGTCACATACGCAGCGACGAATCCGACTCCGCGACGGTTCAATCGTCTCTGATTCCAGAAACGATCCATCAACGTAAGCAGGCCTGTTGGGTCCAACTTCGCGGCGTGAGTCGCCACGCCCGACCACGACGCCGTCAACATGTTTGATGGCATCGATATCACGGCCGAGATAGAACTGTGTTCGTACTTCGTGTTGAAGGAGGGACATTGTCATTCATCAACCGCGGCTTTCACGGGCGTCCGCGCCAGACCGGGGCCGGACTCATTCCTCCGGGGCAATACGTGACCGACGACTTTCCGGTTCTCACGGCAGGTCGCACACCCCGGATTTCTCTCGACACCTGGGACTTCACGATCGTCGACCAGTCGGGCGCCCAACTGGCGCACTGGACGTGGGACGAGTTTCAAGCACTTCCACACGAAGACACCACCGTCGACATCAGTTGTGTGACCAAGTGGACGAAACTGGGAACGAAGTGGACCGGCGTGTCGCTTGATGTGCTCTTCTCGGGAATCGACACCAACTCGGGGTACGTGCTCGCGACCGCCGATCCTGACTACACGACGAACTTTCCCATGGCCGACTTGCGCGACGGCAAGGCCTGGGTCGCGTTCCAGTTCGACGGCAAGGATCTCCCGCCCGAACACGGCGGACCGGCCCGGCTGCTGGTCCCTCACTTGTATTTTTGGAAGAGCGCCAAATGGGTACGGGGTCTCAAGCTCCTGGACCACGACCAGCCGGGCTTTTGGGAGTCGCTTGGATATAACAACTACGGAGACCCGTGGCGCGAGCAGCGCTATCAAGGGGACTGAGCGGTGTTGAACTGGCTCCTCTCGAGCGTGACGAAGACCATCACGGAGACGCCCGACGCGGTAAGCCTGTGGCTGGATGTCCCCGAGTGGCCCGGTCATCGCGCGGGCCAGCACGTCGACGTTCGCCTCACCGCGGACGACGGCTACTCGGCCGAACGCAGTTACTCCATCGCCTCATCGCCCGGCTCAGCGGCGGTGGAGCTCTCCATCGTGCGACTCGACGACGGGGAGGTGTCGCCCTATCTGACGGGCCTATCGGTCGGCGATCAGTTCGAGATTCGCGGACCCATCGGCGGGTACTTCGTCTGGGAGAAGACCGAGACGCGCCCCGTCCTGCTCCTCGGGGGCGGCTCGGGCGTGGTGCCGCTCATGTCAATGTTTCGCTACCACGCTGAACTCAACCCGGGATCGCACATGCGCCTCGTGTACTCGGCGCGAACCGAACATGACCTGCTCTATCGCGAGGAACTCACCACGTTGACGAGCGACCAGCGAGACGTGGTCATCACATTGACGAGAGAACAATCGCCAACATGGTCGGGACGGCGAGGCCGGATCGACCACGATCTTCTCACCGAACTGACGAGCCCCCTGTCTGACGACCTACTCTGCTTTATCTGCGGCCCCACGCCATTCGTCGAGTCGGTGGCGGACGCGCTCGTCGCGCTGGGCGTAACGCCGGGGAACGTAAAGACCGAACGCTTCGGTCCCACGAATGGAGGTTGACATGGACACAGCGCCACTGGATGGCAACGTCGCAGCAGGAATTCTGGCCTCGATCTTCTTTCCCGAGATGACCGTCGCCGACACGAAGTGTGCTCACTGCAGCGCGGTTCGTCCCTTGGGTGAGCTCGACGCCTATGTCAACTCCCCCGGGGTCATCTTGCGATGTTCGTCGTGTGACGCGATCGTCCTTCGGGTGATGCAACATCGCAATCGGGTATGGCTCGACCTACGTGGCATGTCCGTGTTGGAGATGGTTCTGCCCGACGAGTAGGGCCGAGGCGGCACGCGACTGAAGCTCGTGACGGGCCTATTGCGTAGAGGCACGTCCGCGCCACCCAACGGTTAACGACATCCGCCGCGAGTCAGACGAGTAAAGAATCTCTTAAGGAGGTGTAACGGGTTGGCACGTGGGAGGACTACTGGGAAGACGGGATCGTCTGAGGTGTTCATTCCCTCGCCCAACGGCGAGGCGCCAGAGAGGAATCACATGAAGAGACCAATCGCCCGACTCGCTGTACCCGCGGCCCTCGCCCTGGGAGCCTTGGGGCTCGGACTCGGTGTTGTCGCCTCCACCGCCACCGCGGCTCAGACGAGCCACGCCACCACGGCCGACAAAACCTGGCACGGCAAAATCACCAAACTCGACGCGAAGATGGGCACGACCGAGGCGTTCAGCATGACCGTCGACATGAAGGTCTACGTGGTTCACTATGACTCGATGACGCACTGGGTAATGGGAACCGCGAAGAACATCAAGGTCGGAGCCTTGGTCACGGTGACGGGAACACTGAAGGGCACGACCATTACTGCAGGGAAGCTGAGTGCGTAAGAACTCATGCTGCCCGCGCCACGAGAATGAGGGCGCGCCTGGCAGTATGGAGTTGCGTCGCTAAGGGGATCACGAGAGGCCCATGACTACTAACTGCGTTGCCTTTTCTGACTCGCCCCTTACCGCCCCACCGCGCGTGACACGACCATTGTGACGCCGTTTGAGCGCGCCAAACCGGTCCATGTGGGGCGTCGGGTCTTTCTCGGCGTCACGGGGCTGGCCGCCCTCGGCGTTGCATTTGGCTCAAGTGTCCAGAACTTCCTGGGCAATGCCGTCGGCTCGGGACTCGGCGGACTGTTGCCCTTCGGTGACCGGTTTCGGATCTACTCGATCACCGGTCGGTACCCCAAGATCAAAGACCAGGACTACCGACTCGAGGTCAGCGGATTGGTTCGCCAACCCATGACGTTCACGCTGGACGACCTCAAGGCGATGCCGTCGACCTCTTTCACCAAGACGTTCCAGTGCGTGACGGGCTGGCGGGTCCCCGACGTGCACTGGGAGGGAGTTCGGCTCTCGGACATCTTGGATGTCGTGGGCGTTCGCCCGAGCGCCGTGGCGCTGACCTTCGAGTCGTACGACGGAGCCGACTCGGAGAGTCTGACGATCAAACAGGCCCGACTGCCCGACGTGATCGTGGCGTACAAGATGCTCGGCGCACCCGTCACGACCGAGCACGGTGGCCCGGTGCGGCTCTACGTGGCCCCGATGTTCGGCTACAAGTCACTCAAGTGGCTCTCGGCTATTCGCGTCGTCGACAAAGTGCAACCGGGCTTCTGGGAGCTGAACGGCTATCCCGTGAATGGGTGGTTGAACGGATCGACCGGATCGACGAACCCCTACCCAGTCCAGACCTAGTGCGATGACGATTACTCAGGCCACCACGCAACACGTCACTCGCATTCTGCGCTTCGATCGCGTCCAACGCGCCGCCCACTGGGTCAACGCCGCGCTCTTCGGCACACTGATGTTCACGGCTATCCCGCTGTACTTCGGCTCCTTCTTCGGCATCGTCTTTCCTCGACACGTGATGGAGATGATCCACCTCTGGTGCGGACTCGCTCTGCCGATCCCGATCATCGTCTCGATGCTCGGACCCTGGGGTCGCGGGATGCGACGGGACATGCAGCGCATCAACGCCTGGACGCGCCAGGAGATCCGTTGGCTGTTCTCGCAGGGGCGCACGCCACTCGAAGCGGACAAATTCAATCCGGGCCAAAAGCTCAATGCCATCTTCATCGCGGCGGTGATTCCGGTGATGATCGTCACCGGCTCGATGTTGCAGTGGTTCCGATTCTTCTCGGTCCCCATCCGCCAGGGCGCCACCTTCGTTCACGACGTCTTCGCCTTCGCCATCTTCGCCGTGGTGATCGGTCATATCTTCATGGCGGTCACTCATCGTGACGCGCTGCGATCGATCTTCACGGGATGGGTGAGCGAGCAGTGGGCCAAGACCCACGCGCCCAGATGGCTGAAGGAGCAGCGCGAGCGCCAGGGCGCCGTCGACTCCCCCTAAGTTCTACGCGCCAAGTCACCTCGAATGTTCACTAGGTTTCTTGGAAGAAAGTCGTGACGAGGAGGTCGAGATGTGGAGTCGAATCATCATCGGCACACTTCTGGTCCTGGTCGGCGTCGTCTGGATCCTCCAGGGCGCCAATGTGCTGCACGGCTCGATGATGAGCGGCCATGGCGGATACACGGTGCTGGGTGTTGTGGTCTTGGTGCTTCGGAGCGGGACTGCTGGTATGGACCTGGCGCCGAAGGGGTACGGGTGGATAGCCCATTCAGCCACGTTGACCGGGCGGGCAAACTCCGCATGGTTGACGTCTCGGGCAAGCGGCGAACCCTTCGCAAGGCTTGGGCGCAGTGCCTGGTGGTGACGAACGTCCCGTTGGCTGACATTGAGCGTCGCCACGACAGCCTCGAAGCTGCGCACACCGCACGCGTGGCCGGCGTGCTCGCCGCCAAGCGAACCGCCGAGATCATTCCCCTCTGTCACCCACTACTTCTGAGCGACGTCAACGTCGAACTCTCCGAACGTGAGGGTGGCGTCGAAGTCTCGGCGAGCGTGATCGCCACCGAGTCGACCGGTGTGGAGATGGAGGCGCTCAGCGCGTGCGCGGTCGCCGCGCTGAGCATCCTCAACTCGCTTCTCGCCCTCGACCCGAACGCACGGATCGACGACTTGGTCCTCTTGAGGAAAGAGGGGGGAAAGTCGGGCAGTTGGGGGCGACTCGTCGAGACGCCCACACGACGTCGCCGACGCCGCCCTCGTAATGAGCCCGGAAAGGACCTCCATTAGCATGGACGCCAGTGGTCAACGTGGAACACGTCGTTAGTTCTCATCGTCGTCGCGGCGAGAGCGACACCTCATGTCACTGACGGCGGGGAGTCCCGTCGCCGTGACGCTACGCCCGCACCCTCGGGCCGTCGAGGGCGACCGGGGCGAGGTCTCGCAGGCAAGCATGCCAATCGTCGGACCCCTCGTCGACCGATACGGACGCGTGCACGACGACCTTCGCATCTCGGTGACCGACCGGTGCAACCTTCGCTGCGTCTACTGCATGCCCGACGAGGGCATGACCTTCCTGGCCCGCGACGCGTTGCTCAGCTTCGATGAGATCGTTCGGGTGGCGGGGGTCGCCGCGTCACTCGGCGTCACCTCGCTACGCCTCACCGGTGGCGAGCCACTCGTGCGCAAGGGCCTCGTTTCGCTGGTCGCACGTCTCTCGTCGATCGGCTTTGACGACCTCTCCCTCACGACCAACGGGATGTTGTTAGCGCCTCTTGCGGCGGGCCTCGCCGAGGCGGGACTGAGCCGCGTGAATATCAGTTGTGACTCGTTGCGAGTTGATCGATTCGCGTCGATTCGCCGACGCGGCGAGCTGGCAACGGTCCTAGCCTCGATGGACGCGGCCGAGGCGGCGGGCCTCGCCCCGTTGAAGGTGAACGTGGTCATCCTGCGCGGGATCAACGACGACGAGATCCTCAACTTCGCGGCGTTCGCTCGCGACACGGGCCGGATCGTGCGGTTCATCGAGTTCATGCCACTGGACGCCCAGGGCCAGTGGGACAAGACCCAGCTGGTCTCGGGCCGGGAGGTCTTCGAACAGGTATCGAGCGTCTGGCCCATGAAGGCCATTGATCTGGGCGGGTCCGCGCCCGCCCAGCGGTTCCGCTTCGCCGACGGCCAGGGCGAAATCGGTCTCATCTCGTCGGTCACCCAGCCGTTTTGCGGTTCCTGCAATCGATTGCGACTGACCTCGGACGGGGCGCTTCGCAACTGTCTGTTCTCCGACGACGAACTGTCGGTGCGGGATCTGATTCGTGAGGGCGCGCTCGATACCCAGATCGCCGCACTTCTGCGCCGGGCCGTGTGGGAGAAGTTTCCCGGGCACGCCATCAACGAGCCGGACTTCCTCCGACCCGCACGCTCGATGTCGATGATCGGTGGGTAGCCCATGAACCCCTGGACCACCCAGACCGTCGAGCGCGAGAGACCGTGGTGAAGTACCGCGCGACCCAAGCTGCGGAACTGCTGGGAGTGAGTGCTGACACGATTCGGCGCTGGGCGGACGCCGGCCGGATCAAGTCGTCGCTGGGCGAAGACGGCAAGCGTTACTTCGAAGGCGTGGACCTCGCGAACGCGGCCGTGACCGAGAGTCGCTCGCCATCGCCGAGGAGCCCCCGGGCCCAGTCAACGCGAAATCGCTTTGTGGGCATCGTGACCAGAGTGGTCAAGGACAAGGTGGTCGCCCAGATCGAGATTCAGGCGGGTCCTCACCGCGTGGTCTCGGTGATCACCCGAGAAGCAGCCGACGAGTTGGGATTGGCGCCGGGCGTGGTAGTGGACGCCGTCATCAAGGCCACCAGCGTCAGCGTGGAGATCCCCGACACCTTCTAGGTCAGCTGGGCGCGGCGGGCCAGACCGACACTGTCTCGGCGCGAAACGAGACCTGACAGCGCTGCCCGGGCGCGACGTCGGGCACACTCGCGGTGCGGGCTCGAATCTCCAAACCGCTGGCGTACTCGACGAAGAGCTCGTAGGTGAGTCCCGTGTCGGCCATTTCGATCATTCGTCCCACGAAGTCGCCCGGGGTGGTCGGGCTCGTCGACGCGGTCACAGTTACGAACTCCGGGCGCACACTCCAGTGCACGTGGGTTCCCGGCGCGAGGGCTGTGGGCATTATCGCCACGCGAGCGTCGCCGACCGCGAGCGAGGTGGACGAGACGACGGTCGCCGCCTGGACGTTCTCGATGCCGACCAGGTGGGCAACCTCGGGCGAGTTCGGTTGTCCGAAGACTGAGCGGCTGGATCCGGACTGCAGAACCTCACCGCGTGCGATGACCAGCAACTCGTCCGAAAGAAACGCCGCTTCTTCGGGATCGTGGGTCACGAGCACCGTGGCGAGGCCGGTCTCTCGCTGGACACGACGCAGTTCGCGACGCAGTTCCAGTCGCACCGGTGCGTCGAGGGCCGAGAACGGCTCGTCGAGCAAGAGCACCCGCGGCGATCGACACAGCACTTGGGCGAGGCCGACGCGCTGGCGCTGGCCCCCCGAGAGTTCTGACGGCATCCGGGCCTCGAGGCCATCGAGGCGAAGGTGCTCAAGCCAGTAGGAGGCGAGCTCGGGGCTGGACTCGCGGGCGAACGTGAGGTGACGCCAAACGTTGAGATACGGAAAGAGGGTGAAGCCTTGGGCGACGTAGCCGACGCCACGTCGCTCGACAGGAACGGTGCTCACGAGCTGGTCGCCATACCACACGGGTCCCGGGCTCGGACCGTAGAGACCCGCGAGACATCGCAGCAGCGCCGACTTACCCGCGCCCGAGGGACCGAGCACCCCGAGGTGATTGACCCGGGACTCGTGAGAGACCCGAAGGTGGAACTCGGCGAGTCGATGGTCGAGGTCAAAGCGCACGGGCTGTGGGTCAACAACTGCGGGCGGTCGCGGGCGCGAGACGATCGCGGGCCGCGACGACGGCGTGCGAACACGCACGCGACTTACCATCACGACCACTACGGCGACGCCGAGCGCCAGGGCCGTGGGCGCCAGGGTCGTGGGTAGTCCCCGGCCGCTGAACTGGTTGTAGGTGTAGATCGGCAACGACGCCGGGTTGTAGGCGAGGATAACCACCGCGCCGTACTCCCCGAAGGCCCGCAACCACGTGAGCAGCATGCCCGCGCGGATACCGTGACCGGCACTGGGCACCGCCACCCGCACGAAGCGCGACACGTCTGAGTAGCCCAGGGCTCGCGCCACGTCCAACGTCCCTTGGTCAAGGCCAGCGAACGCGGCGCGTGCGGCCACCACCAAAAAAGGAGCTGAGACGAACGACATCGCGATCACCACACCGATCATCGAGTCCGTGAGGTGCTCGCCGAAGTGCCGACCAAGAAAGGTGTACGGACCAATGACATAGACCAACAGGATGCCGCTCATCAATGGTGGCAAGGCCAAGGGAACCTGGACGAGTACGCCCACGACTGCAGCCAGGCGACCCTTCGAGCGAGCGAGCACGTAGGCGAGCGGCACTCCGAAGAGCGTCACGAGCGCCAGTGCCATGGTGGCCCCCGCGACCGAGACCCACAGCGCCGAGAAGAGCCCGGGCGCGTGAAATCCGCGTTGGGGCGACGTGACCAAACGCACCACGAAGCCCGCGATCGGGTAGCCCAGGTAGAGGACGAGCAATCCACCCAGCCACATCAGAGGACTCTTGAAAGCCCTCCTCGCGGTCACGGGGTGGTGGTCGTGGTGGTGGTCGTGGTGGCCGAGTTCGCGGATGCGCGGAAGAATAGCGCCGGCACGATCGGCGTCACGCCGTTTGCCGCCAGGATTTTGCGCCCTGCGGGGCCGAGGAGGAACTTGACGAAGGCCTTCGCCGCGGCCCCGTGAGGCGCGCGATTGAGAATCGCCACCGTGTACTGGCCCGAGAGTTGCGTACCGACGAGCGGCACCGTCTTTAAGTGCGCCGCGGCGGCCTCTACCGCGTAGAAGAAGCCCGCGTCCAGTTGTCCCGCCTGCAACTCTCCCACGAGGGACGTCTCTTCAAAGATGTTGGACGACGACGACGCCAAGGGCGCGAGGTTCGGCTGGTCGTAACTGAGTGCGACCCCCGTTAGCGCATCGACGGCGAGCACGCCCTTGGGGTCTGTTGTGGGGTCGGTACGACCGAGCAGGAACCCGGGAAGGTCCACCACCTCGTACCAGGGCTTGGTGGTGAGGTCCTTGGCGAACTTCGACTGGGGGTTGTACCCGAGCACCAGGGGCGAGTAGCCGAACTCCTTGTACGTCGACACCCAGTTGCCGTTCGCAGTCCCCTCGAGGCTCGCATTGACCGCGGGCGACGCACTTATAAAGACGTCTCCCACTTGGGTACCTCCCGAAATCTCCGTGGCCAGGGCCGTCGAGCCGGCGGAGTACCCGCTGACCGTGTAGCCCGTGGCCTTGTGGAACGCGGGATCGATCTGCTGTTCCATGAGATCGAGAAAAGAGCCGGCGTACAGAACGTCGACTGTCCCAGACGCCTTGGCCCTCGTCGACGGACTCGCGCCCGCGCTGGTCAGCGAGATTGAAATCGCGCCGAGCGCCATCAATGCTGTCGCCGTAATGGCCACTAGTCGACGCATACTGCCTCCTTCGTCGTGGATGTATTTACAGTAACATCGCACCTCTTTTGACGTACCTGCGCGATACGACAGTCCTCTGGGACGCAGTTACGTTACCGGAGAGATTGCGCCAGGTCGTACGATTCGACGGGCGAGTATGCGGCGTGTCGAGGAACGTGGCCCCGAGTCGGCGTTCGACGCGACCGTAGAATGACGTCAATGAGCTCGCCGTCGGAATCTACGTGGGTAGTGGTGAGCGAAGACCCGCTATCAAGCGACGAGTTGTCTTCCTGGGTCGTGCGACCTAACTGTGGTGCTGTTGTCACATTCAGCGGCGTCGTGAGAGACCATTCTCGCGCCCGCGACGACGTGCGCGCTCTGGAGTACGAGACCAGCCCCAAGCTGGCGGAACAGAGGATCAACGAGATCGTCACCGTGGCGCGTAAACGCTGGGCCTCCCTGGAAGCCGTCGCGATTCACCATCGGATTGGCCGAGCTGAGCTCTCCGAGCCGACCGTCGTTGTCGCCGTCTCATCGCCTCACCGCAGCGACGCCTTCGAGGCGGCCCGCTTTTGCATCGATACCCTGAAGGAGTCCGTCCCCATGTGGAAGCGCGAGATTTGGGAAGGCGGCTCGGCGTGGAGTGAGGAGACGTCGCCTCTCCTCGACGTGCCACGTCCGTGATCTCCATCGACGAAGCGAGACGCTTCGTCCTCGGGGGCCTCGAACCGCTCGATCCGCGCCAACTCGCACTCGCCGAGGCGTTGGGTTGCGTCTGCGCCGAAGAGGTGCGAGCTCGCGAGCCGTCGCCTCGGTTCGACAACTCCTCAATGGATGGTTTTGCGCTGCGCGCTGCTGATACCCAGGGCGGCTCTCGGCGCTTGGTCGTGACCAGCGCGATCTTCGCCGGTGACAACCCGTCGATGACGGTAGGTGAGGGCGAGGCCGCGCGCATCATGACAGGGGCTCCCCTACCCACCGGGGCCGACAGCGTCTGTCTGCGTGAGGCGACGGTCCTGGACGCCGAGGGCGCCACGGTCGTCATTCAGCGTGAAGTCAACCTCGGGGAGGCGGTTCGCCGGGTAGGCGACGATGTCTCTCTCCACCAGGTGTTGGTGTCACCGGGAGACGAGCTTGGTCCCGCCCAGCTCGGCGTACTCGCGAGCCAGGGATATTCAAGCGTGATGGCCCACCGTCGGCCCATCGTGGGCGTGTTGTCGACGGGCAACGAACTCTCCGACACGACTTCCCCGTTGACGCCCGGCATGATCCGCGACTCCAACCGCCCCTCGCTTCTCGCGTCGGTGCGCGCATCGGGATTCGACGCCATCGACCTCGGCATCGTGGGCGACTCGTCTGTCGACATCAACGAGACCTTGACACAAGGCGCGGCGTCGTGCGACGCGATCATCTCGACGGGTGGGGTAAGCGTCGGCGACGCCGATTTCGTGAAATCGGTTCTGGTCGAACTCTGTGGCGATCAGGCCCGCTCGATGCAGGTTGCAATGAAACCGGGCAAACCATTCGCCTTCGGCCGCACGAAGGACTCAGGCGTTCCCATCTTCGGGCTAGCTGGCAACCCGGTGTCCACTTTGGTGGGATTCGAGACCTTCGTGCGACCTGCCCTGCGCCGCCTGGGGGGACATCGCGTTCTTGATCGACTCACCATCAACATGGTCCTCGACTGCCCGGCGCCGCGGAAACTCGACGGACGCCTCCACCTCGTTCACGCTGTCGCACGGGTCCACGACGACGGCGTGGTCCACGTGGAAAGCATCGCGCGACACGGGTCCCACTTACTCCACGCAGTCGCCTTGTCCAACGCCCTGATCTTCCTTCCCGACGGTGACGGGGCCGAGACGGGTGACGTCGTTCAAGGGATGGTGCTCGACGCGGACCAGTTGAGCGCTATCTGATGGCTCGACTGGTCTTACTGGGTCCAGCCCGAGAGGCAGCGGGCATCGGCGTCGACATCGTCGAGGCTGACTCCCTTGGCGCCGTGCTGGACGAGGCCGTTCGTCGCTATGGGCCGGGGTTTCAGAAGGTCCTCGAGGTCAGTCGAGTCTGGGTGAACGGCGAGCCCGCTGAGCCGGGGGCGCTGATCGATCACGACGACGAAGTTGCGGTGCTGCCCCCGGTGTCGGGCGGGTGAGGCGATGCGGGGTCACTCAGCAGTTCGAGCGCGTGCGGCACGACATCAAGCACGGCCTCCAGGCACTCAATCGCTCCGCGGGGTGATCCGGGACAGTTGAGGATCAAGCACTGGCCGACGGTCCCCGATCGCCCGCGCGACAGTCGTCCCAGCGGATTCACGAGGCGCATCGCCTCACTCAGTCCGGGCGCGTCGCGTTCGAGCACGCGAGCGGTTCCCTCTGGGGTGAGATCGCGGCGCGAAAAACCCGTGCCCCCCGAGGTGACGAGTAGTCCAACGAACCCGCTGCTCATCTCACGCAAGCTCGTCTCAACCGATTCCTCGCCATCGGAAGTCACCCGGTAGTCGGCCATCGCAAAGCCAGCCTCCTCGAGTCGCGCCCTAAGGAGCGGACCCGCGAGATCCTCACGCTCCCCCCGATCGACCGAGTCCGAGACGATCAGAACTTTGGCGTAGAGATCCACGGCGACGAGCGTAGGTGATGTGCCGTGAGCGGGTCGCTCAACCCCCGGCCATTGCGCCGATCACGATGAATGGCTCCTGGCCTCGCCCGACGGCTTCGGGCAACGCCACGTCGATTGGTTCCAGCGAAAGATCCGTCTCGCACGCATAAAACCGAACGAACTTGCGTCGTTGTTGGGTTGCCGGATCGCGAATCGTGCCCAAGAGGTCGGGGAAGCGAGTCTCGAGAGCGTCGATCACGCTCGCGGGCGAAGGCGTGCCCACAACCTCAACTTCGACTTCACCCGAAACCCTCGCGATATTTCTGAGGTGGGCAGGGAGGACGACTCGAATCATGCCAGCGTTTGGACTTCAACCGACAGCACCGCGGGAAGGTCACGAACGATCGGCTCCCACGAGTCACCGGAGTCGGCCGAGGCGTAGACCTGGCCCCCGGTGGTGCCGAAGTACACGCCACAGTCCTCAAGGTTGTCCACGGCCATCGCGTCGCGCAGGACGTCGACGTAACAGTGGTCTTGGGGCAGTCCCTTGGCGAGAGGCTCCCACTCGTTGCCGCCGGTTCGGCTGCGGTAGACCCGCAGTTTGCCCTCCGGCGGAAAGTGCTCGGAGTCGCTGGTAATGGGCACCACGTAGACGGTCTCCGGTTCGTGGGCGTGCACGTCGATGGCAAAGCCAAAGTCCGAGGGCAAGTTGCCGCTCACTTCGCTCCACGAGTCCCCCGCGTTGTCGCTGCGCATCACGTCCCAGTGCTTTTGCATGTAGATCACGTCCGGGTTCGACGGGTGCAGCGCGATGCGGTGCACGCAGTGCCCGACCTCGGCGTCTTCATCGGGCAACCCCTCGGAGTGCAGTCCGTGGTTGATCGGACGCCACGTCGTGCCCTCATCGTCACTGCGAAACGCGCCAGCTGACGAGATAGCGACGAAAATCCGACGCGGGTCCGTGGGACTCACGATGATCGTGTGCAAGCACATCCCGCCCGCCCCGGGTTGCCACGCCGAACCGGTGTCGTGACCGCGCAGGCCTGAGAGCTCACTCCAACTCTGCCCGCCGTCGGTCGAGCGAAACAGAGCCGCGTCTTCCACTCCCGCGAGCACCGTATCGGGGTCACTCAAGGACGGCTCGAGGTGCCAGACCCGAGCGAACTCCCACGGGTGGGGCGTCCCGTCGTACCACTGATGCGTGCCTGGCACGCCGTCGTAGACGAACTGGTTACCCACCGGGTTCCACGTGCGACCTCCGTCGTCGGAGCGCTGTATCAGTTGCCCAAACCAACTCGTGGACTGCGAAGCGAAGATTCGATCGGGATCGACTGGCGAACCCTTCACGTGAAAGATCTCCCAACCGCCAAAGAAGGGACCGTCGACGTCCCAGCTCTTGCGAGTTCCATCCGCACGAAGCACGAACGCCCCTTTTCGCGTTCCGACCAATACCCGCACACCGCTCATAGTCGCCCCTCTCCGCGTCCGGCGCGACGCGTCAACGAAAGAAGAGTACATCGCGCTTGATTCAGTCGTCACTGCCCTTGGCGACGTGCTCTGTCGGACTGTCGGTTTCATCGTTTGGCGCCAGAACTGACCGAACGAATGTCGCCCCTTCTGGCTCCACGAGAAACATCGGAACTGATTGCGTCAATGAGTTATTGCCTCGCATTGAAACCGAGGTGTACCATCCCGGCTACAGGCGCAGGCTCGACGCGAGTGGGGCGCCGATGGGAGGCACCCATGGCTGATCAGCAACCGGATAGCGATCCGCAGTTCGAGAGTGCCACCAGTCAAGTTCGGGAAAATACGACGAACGCTGAGACAGCGATGCTGGGGGGCGCACCCGGCCTCGACGCCGTCGGACGCGGACCGAGTACTACCAGACCGTTCAGTCAGAAGGACTATGTCCATCCGACTGCTGGCTGGGGTGCCGCGCGCTCCGTGGCTCACGTGCTCATCCGTGACCGCGAACCCGTCGACGGCACTCGCCTCATGTTCACGATGAATCACGAAGATGGCGGCTTCGACTGCCCGGGATGTGCGTGGCCGGATGACCCAAACGGTCTGCACCTGGACCTATGCGAGAACGGCATCAAGCACGCCACATGGGAAATGACGCCTCGGCGGGTGGATCGGAACTTCTTCGCCGCTCACTCCGTCACCGATCTTTGTACGTGGAGCGATTTCGATTTGGAGGATCAGGGTCGCCTCACCGAGCCCATGGTCTATGACCCTGCGAGCGATCACTACGTTCCCATCACCTGGGCCGACGCCTTCGCGCTCGTCGGTTCGCGACTGCGCGCGTTGGCAAGTCCGAACGAAGCATCGTTCTATACATCAGGGCGGCTCGGCAATGAGGCCACGTTCCTCTACCAACTGTGGGTACGAGAGTTCGGCACGAACAATCTTCCTGACTGTTCCAATATGTGCCACGAGGCCAGCGGTCGAGCGCTCACGGCATCACTCGGCACAGGCAAGGGCACCGTCGACATCCGGGACTGGGAACACGCCGACGCCATCTTTGTGCTCGGTGTCAATGCGGGTTCCAACGCGCCGCGCATGCTCACCTCACTCGCCCAGGCGTACCGCCGGGGCGCCCAGATCGTACATATCAACCCGCTGATCGAAGCCGCGTCCAGAGAGACGATCGTGCCCCACGAATACCTCTCCATGGCCACGCGCAAGGCCACCAAGACCGGGACACTCAACGTTCAACCGCGAATCGCGGGTGATCTTGCCCTGTTACGTGGCGTCGCCAAGGCGGTGCTCGAAAAGGCCCGCACCGACCCCAAGGCCATTGACGAGGAGTTCGTCTCTCAGTACACCTCGGGGTTTGAGCAATATCGAGAGTTATGCGAGTCAGCTGACTGGAAAGAGCTGGAACGACAGTCCGGGGTGAGTGAAGCCGAGATACGAAACCTCGCTACGGTGTACATGAACGCCAGCAAAACCATCATCAGTTGGTGCCTGGGCATTACCCAGCAGGAACATGGTGTGGACACCGTGCGCGAGATCGTAAGCCTCCTGTTGTTGCGCGGCAATATCGGTCGCCAGGGGGCCGGTCCCTGTCCGATTCGAGGTCACAGCAACGTTCAGGGAAATCGAACGTGCGGCATCAACAACCGCCCGAACGAGAACTTCCTCCGGCGTCTGGGCGATGTGTGCGGTTTTGAGCCGCCCCGAGAGTTTGGCCTGAACACGGTGGCCACCATCGACGCGATGCATGCGGGCAAAGTCAAAGTGTTCGTCGGGATGGGTGGAAACTTCGCCCTGGCGGCTCCGGACACCAACTACACCTTTGCCGCATTGCGCAAGTGCGAACTCACCGTCCACGTCAGTACGAAACTCAACCGGAGTCACGTGGTGCACGGACGTGACGCATTGATCCTGCCGTGCCTGGGACGTACGGAGAAGGATCATCAGCGCAGCGGTCTTCAGGGCACGACCGTCGAGGACTCCATGAGCATGGTGCACATCTCGCGTGGAATGAAGGAACCGGCTTCACCCCACCTCAGGTCTGAACCAGCCATTATCGCCGGAATGGCTCAAGCAACGCTGCCGACGAGTTCGACACCGTGGCAAAGCTACGTCGACAACTACGACCTCATTCGCGACACCATGGAGAAGGTTCTCGACGGCTTTGAGAACTTCAACCAACGTGCTCGTCAGCCTCACGGGTTCCGTCTGGACCAACCCGCACGTGAACGGGTCTTCGTAACGGACTCGCATCGAGCCAAGTTCTCCGCCGCTCCTCTGCCCAACGCCGTCCCAGCGGCTGGTCGATTGACGCTCGGCACCATGCGCTCGCACGACCAATGGAACACCACCATCTACTCCAACGACGACCGCTACCGCGGGGTAAAGAATCTCCGTACGCTCGTTTTCATGAGCCGTCACGACATGGACGAACGCGGCCTGAGCGAGTTCGACCTCGTTGACATCACCAGCATCGCGAAAGACGGGACCCGCCGCAGCGTGTACGGCTACCGAGCGATCACTTACAACATTTCCCCGGGTTCGGCGGCGGGCTACATGCCCGAGCTCAACGTCTTGTGCCCCATCGGCGACTACAGCCCCCAAAGCGATCAGCCACTCATGAAGCACTTGCTGGTTGAAATCAGCCCCAGCGTGCTGAGCAGTCGGGCAACGTAAAAGGTCATCAACTCGCCCATGACCGGTTCTGACTCGCCGCTTCAGGTCTGCGTTGCATCGAGGGATGCGACCTCCTCAGGAGTATCGAGGTCGATCGACCACGTGCCGGCTCCGAAGTCGACGACTTCGAGTTTGAGGCCCCGCGCAGCCTGCTGCGCGGACCGTTCACCACGAAGAAACTCCCGTTCGAGTTCGTCGAGCGCGGTAACACTCCACGCTGCGTGCAGAGGTTGCAACTGTCCATCGGCCGCGCTCATCGCCACCTCATTTGGCCCGAGCGCGAGGACGAGTCGCGACACGCTCTCAGCTCGGATCCACGGCATGTCGCACGCCGTGACCACCACAACCTCCTCGGAGGATGCTCGCAGGGCGGAGATAATTCCGCCCAAGGGTCCTTCGTGCGGGGATTCGTCCGCGACGTATCGAAGCCCGAGAGCGGACAGTGATTCGGAGTCTCCGCCAACCGCGTACACGTCCCTGGCGCCAGCCTCGAACATCGAGTTGGCCACGCGAAGGGACATGGGAATCTCCTTCACTGGAACGAGCGCCTTGTCGCGTCCCATTCGTCGACTGCGACCACCGGTCAGGACGGCCCCCACAAACCCCCGCAGCTCTTGTGGCTCTCGCCCCTTCATGGACCAGAGACTACGACGCCACTCACGACGACAAATCACGAGCGCGACGCGCTACACAACACGACCAGTGAATCGAGGATCTCAATGACCGACGTCGTCATGTGGCTACAAGAGTTTGCCCGCGCCGCTGGTGGCGACACTCTCGATGAGACGCAGCGCGAAACGATCCTGGCGCTCGCCGGTGTGGCTGCGCACTCTTCAGAGAGGACAGCGGCGCCGTTGACCTGTTGGGTCGCCGCTCGGGTGGGCATCAGCCCGGCCAAAGCCTTGGAGATTGCCCGCTCACTCGCCGAGAGCTTCGCCGAGACCGATCAAGGACCAGAGGGATGAACACCCAAATGTGGCCCCACCCCGGAAACTCTTGCTCACTCACGCGTGGAGATCTGCCGTGAGCCGAATTGCGCCCGAGCGAGAGGTCGTTCGAGTAACCGTCGGTCAATCCCCTCGTCCTAGTCGCGACACCGTCGCGGGAGAGGAGCCGCTCGAGCTACGAGTCAATGGTCGATCGTTGGCGGTCACGATGAGAACCCCGGGGTCGGACTTTGACCTGGCCGCCGGATTCCTCGTGAGTGAGGGGGTGGTTTGCGCCACCAAGGACATTGTCACCATGCGTTACTGCTCCGCCTCGGGATCGCCGGTCAACGAATACAACGTGGTCGACGTGACTCTGGCCGGCGATGTCGCGCCGCCCAGCGAAGCCGTCGCGCGAGCGTTCTTCACCTCCAGTTCCTGCGGACTCTGCGGAAAGGCGTCAATTGACGCCGTGCGAACTCGATCGTCCTTCGATATTCACGAAGATCCGTTGCGGGTGAAGCCGTCAGTTCTCGCGGAACTCCCGGCACGCTTGCGCGCGGCGCAGGACGTGTTCGACAAGACCGGAGGGCTTCACGCGGCGGCACTATTTGATGCGCAGAGCGGTGACTTGCTGGTCGTGCGCGAGGACGTGGGCCGCCACAACGCGGTGGACAAGGTAGTGGGATGGGCTTTTCGGGAGGCTCGCCTTCCGCTCCGCGGGGTGATTCTGATGGTCTCGGGTCGCGCATCATTCGAGTTAGTCCAAAAGGCGTATATGTCGGGCGTCCCCGTGCTGTGCGCGGTGTCCGCACCCTCGTCTCTCGCGATTGACCTTGCCAAAGAGGCGGGCATGACACTCGTGGGGTTTCTACGCGACCCCTCGATGGTCGTGTACGCCGGACCCGAGCGACTTTGTTAGACGCACGCCGCGTCGTCACGGGCCGGGGTCACCACCACCGCGTCGAGGAAGCCCATGGCCAAGCCGAGTGACGTGACCACGGACAGCCAAGATCGCGCGACCAATCGAGGTGTCACGACTGCGCTCATCGTGAACTGTGTCGAAGTCGCAGGACTCGGAATCGCCGCGTGGATAACAAAATCGACGAGTCTGCGAGCGCAGACCGCGGTGAACGTAGCCGAGGTGGCCGTCGTCGTGTTTCTGCTGGTGGGCGTTCGCAGCAGCGCTCGGGGACCCGATGAGCGCCACCCGCTGGGCCACGGACGAGAACGATTCTTCTGGTCACTCTTTGCGGCCCTCGGACTCTTCTTGGGCGGCGGCGGCCTCGCGCTCGACGAAGCCGTCCACGCCGCGCTGCACCCCGAGCCCCTACACTCCTTTGCCCTCGCGTACGCGGTGCTCGGCGCAACGACCGTGCTCGATCTGTACGCGTTGGTGATCGGTCTTCGCCCGCTTCGTCGACAGGCGCTCAAACGCCACCTCTCGTCTCGGGCCTACCTACGACGAAGCACGGATCCGGCGCTGGTGACCGTCGTGATCGCGGGATCGTGCGCCGTGGTAGGCGCGTGTCTCGCCGCGGGCGGATTAGCAGCCAGCCAGGCGCTGGGAAGTGCGACTCCCGACACCATCGCGTGTGCGCTCATCGGCATCTTGCTCTTTACGGCGTCCGTGTTTCTCGTTGATATCAACCGAGACCTCATTGGCGGACGTGGGGTGGCTCAGAGCACCTTGACCGAGATGCGCTCGATTGTCGCATCGGAGCCGGGAGTCGCTGATGTTCCCGACATATTTGCCATCGTCGTCGGATCCGACAGCTTGGTCGTGGATGGCGAAATCGTCTTTTCTTCCGACACTGACCTCTCCATCGCAGAGCAGTCGATCATTCGGGCCACCGACGACCTACGAAAACGATGGCCCACGATCGACTACGTCTACTTAACACCGGTGACGGCGGACGATCCGCGACCGACGAGGCGCTCGTCTCTGCGTCCCACCAACGAATCCGCATCCCAGGGTTGACGGTGAATCTGCTCGCTGCCACCCAGCTTCACGCCGAGGTACCCCCGGCGCGGGCTCAAATGGCGACCACCCTGGGGTTCCACATCATCCTTGCGTGTTTTGGGATCGCACTGCCCACCTTCGTGTTGCTGGCCGAGTACGTCGGGCTGCGCCGGCACAACGAGACGGCCATGCGACTGGCCCGGCGATGGTCTCAGGTGATGGGCGTGCTCGTCGCCGTGGGCGCGGTGACCGGAACGGTGCTCTCCTTTGAGATGGGGTTGCTGTGGCCCGGGCTCATGCGACGCTACGGCGCTGTCCTCGGATTTCCCTTCGCCTTAGAAGGAGTCTTCTTCTTTCTCGAAGCGATTTTCGCTGCGATCTATCTGTTCGGATGGCGTCGCCTTTCGGGTTGGAGGCACTTTTGGAGCGGCGTTCCCATCGCCGTCAGTGGAATCTTCGGAGCGATGTCCGTCGTGGCCGTCAATGCCTGGATGAACCAACCCGGGGGATTCGTGCAGAAGAACGGGCGCATCGTTTCCATTGATCCGTGGCAGGTCCTCTTCAATCACGCGTCGAGCTACGAGATGCCGCACATGATCTTCGCCGCGTACATGGTCGCGGGATTCTTCGTGGCTGGCGTCTACGCCGTGGGCATCCTGCGTGGTCGACGCGATCGATACCACTACACCGGCTTTTCGCTTGGATTCGTTCCGGCGGCCATCGTGACACCAATTCAGATCTTCGTCGGCGACACGGCCGCGCGAGCGATCGCCCACGATCAGCCGGTCAAGTTTGCGGCCATGGAGTACGTGGCTCGCACCTCGCAAAACGTTCCTGAATGGGTGGGTGGGGCCGACGTGGGAGGCCGTATCTACGGGGGCCTAAAGATTCCGGACTTGGACTCGCTACTCGTGGGCTTTCGACCAAGCACGAAGGTCATTGGCTATGACAGCGTCCCGCCCACCGACCGGCCGCCCGTCATCTGGCTTATTCACCTGTGCTTCGACGCGATGGTCGGCCTCGGCACCTTGCTGCTGGTGATTGGGCTGTGGGCTGGATGGGAGTGGTTGCGCCGTCGGCGCCTCCCGCCCCAGCGACTGTTCTGGCTGGCGAGCGCAGTAAGCGGGGTAGCAGCGATCATTGCCATGGAGTGCGGATGGATCGTCACCGAAGTGGGCCGTCAACCGTGGGTGGTGTATCACCTGCTGACCACGACCAACGCGGCTACGACCAACGGTGGAGTGGTCGTAACGCTCAGCATCGTCGTCGTGTTGTACGCACTCCTTGGTGTCACCACCGTGCTCATCGTACGCACGCTGACTCGTCGTTGGCGCGACAACGACCTGGAAGAGGCCGCGGTTCCGTACGGTCCAACGTCACCCTTCAGTGACGACGTCAGCGTGGGTTCGTGATGGCCGCGGCGATTGGCGCCATCTTGTTGGTCGGGATCGCGCTCTACGCCATTTTCGGCGGCGCCGACTTTGGGGGCGGCCTGTGGGACCTGCTCGCGGGCGGCACGAGTCGAGGCTGGGCGCCACGGCGTCTCATTGACGAATCGATCACACCGGTGTGGGAGTCCAACCACGTCTGGCTCGTGTTCGATCTCGTTATCTTTTGGACCGCGTTTCCCCGCGCCTTCGCGGCGGTGATGACGGCAGCGGCATTGCCCCTCTGGCTGGCCGTGGCCGGGATCGTCCTGCGCGGCGCCGGCTTCGCGTTCCGCAAAGAGATCACCGACCTTCGACTCCTCCGCGTCGCGGGGGCCACGTTCGCGCTGTCGTCCCTCGTCACCCCTTTTTTTATGGGCACCGTGATCGGCGCGATCGCCACCGGCAGTATCGCGGCCAACGCGACGCACGCGAATCAGTCCGCCTGGACCAACGCAACGTCCCTTTTGATCGGCTTCTTGTTCGTCACTGCGTGCGCCTACCTGGCGGCGGTCTATTTGACGAGCGAAGCAGCGAGGCGAGGCGAGGCGAGGTTGCGAAGGTACTTTGCTCGTCGAGCCCAACTCTCCTCCGTCGTGGCGGGCTTGCTGTCGCTGGCCCTGCTCTTCGAACTTCACAGTTCGAACCGACACCTCTACAGCCGGCTTACCGGTCGTGCGCTGCCCCTGGTGATCGTCGCCGCTCTCTGCGGGATTATCACCATCGCTCTGCTGAACGAGCGCGTCGTGCGCCACCAGAGGACGCGTTCGGTAGCCGCGCTCGGCGTTGCGGCCGTCATCTGGGCGTGGGGCGTCGCCCAGTACCCCGTCCTGCTGCCCGGTACCTCAATCACGCTCAGCACCAGTGGCGCTCCTCAATCGTCACTCGACGCGCTCTTCGTCGTCTTCTTGGTGGCGGTGGTTCTGGTTGGACCGTCATTTATCCTCTTGTATGCGATGCAGAGTCGTCGCCTTTTGGGAACCCATGAGGCCGGACTATCTTCGACCACTGCCCCCGAGCAAGGTATGAACCGTCCGGCTGGTCCCACCGCCACTTAGTCGCGGGAGCCGCTTCTCCCGTAGCTCAGGCCGACGGCGCTGGTGAACCTGACTGATTGAGCCGGAGACCCGATGTCGGATCAAAGAAATGGACGCTGTCATGGGGAGCGCTCAGAGTGATCGAATCTCCGATGGCCACGGTGGAGTGCGCGTCCAAGATCGCAACCAAGTCAGTGTCATCGCTCGTCACGTGAATGTGCTCGTCGTTCCCGAGGAACTCAATGACCAGTACTTTGGCCACCGCGCTGAAGCCTGGCCGGTCGATTGTTCCTTCGCTCAGGTGTTCCGGTCGAACGCCGACCACGATGTCGCTTCCGTCAGTTCTGCCAATGATGTTCGCCTGCTCGTCGGTCAGCGTGACCTTCATACTCGAGCCCGCGCCGGGGCCCGTGAGAGAGACGCGCTCACCCTCTCGGTTGATTCGCATCGTCAAAAAGTTCATTGACGGAGAGCCAATGAATCCAGCGACAAATAGATTGTTCGGAAAGTTGTACAGTTCGCGCGGCGATCCGTACTGCTCCAGGACGCCGAGGTTCATCACGGCGATGCGGTCAGCCATCGTCATCGCCTCGACCTGGTCGTGCGTCACGTACAGCATCGTGGCCTGGAGTCGATGGTGCAACTGGGCGATTTCTGCTCGGGTCTGTACGCGCAGCTTGGCGTCGAGGTTGGAGAGAGGTTCGTCCATTAAGAACACTGCCGGGTCACGCACCAACGCTCGGCCGAGGGCGACGCGTTGGCGTTGGCCGCCCGAGAGCTGGGCTGGCTTACGGTTCAACAGGGGTACGAGGTCCAGAATCTTGGCGGCGCTCTGCACGGCCTCTTCGATCTCGGCCTTGGGAACCTTGCGCAACTTCAGTCCAAAACTCATGTTGTCAGCCACCGTCAAGTGAGGGTACAGCGCGTAACTCTGAAACACCAAGGCGATATCGCGATCCCTCGACGGCAGGTCATTGACCACGCGACCGCCAATTTCGATGTCGCCGCTCGTGACGTCTTCGAGGCCCGCGATCATGCGCAGCGCAGTGGTCTTGCCGCAGCCCGAGGGACCGACGAGGCATACGAACTCGCCGTCGTCAATCTCCAAGTTCAGCGCTTGGAGAGACGGCGCGTTGTTGCCGGTGTACTGCTTGGTGAGATTCCTCAGAGTGACACTGGCCATGACAATCCTCTATTTAACTGCGCCCGCCAAGACGCCCCGAACGAAGTAACGCTGAAAGGAGAAGAAGACAATGAGCGGCACCACCACTGACACGATCGCACCCGTCGAGATAATCCAGTAGTTCGCCTGAAGTTCGTGATTTTGGTCGTAGAGAAAGACGGTGAGCGGGGTGTGGAGATTCCCCCCCAGGAACACCAGGGCCACGAGCAGATCGTTCCACACCCAGATGAACTGGAAAATCGCAAGCGACGCCAGGGCCGGCAGCGCGAGTGGCAACACGATGCGAAAGAAGACCCTCCACTCCCCCGCGCCCTCCATGCGGGCCGCTTCGAGTAAGTCCTTGGGAATACCGCTCATGAAATTACGCATCAGAAAGATTCCGAAGGGCAGGCCGAACGCCACGTGAAAGATCACGACGCCGGGAATCGTCCCGTAGGGATTTAGGCCGAAGAGGTTCCCCAACTCGCGGTAGAACTGCACGACCGGGATGAGAGCCACTTGTACGGGTACCACCATCAGACCCACGACCGCTAAGAACACGACGTCACGCCCCCGCCATCTGCCGAAGACCAAACTGTGTCCGGCGAAACACGCCAAGAAAGTCACCAGCAACGTCGCGGGAATCGTAATTTCGAGCGACGTGATCAACGAGTCCAGTAGCCCACCCGCGACAAACCCTTGGTCGAAGAGGACCCGATAATTCGAAAAGGTGAGACTGGCGGGACTGAGCAGCGCCTTCCACCAGCCGCTCACGCCGAAGTCCGCCTCGGGACGCAGCGAGATCACGAGTAGCGACACCGTGGGAACGAGCCACACGATCGCAATGACCCCCAGCACGATGTTTGCGGGTCCCCGAGTTCCTAGTCGCCGCGCTAGTCCGCGACGGCGCGGGGTGAGATCAACCGACTCCACGATGTTGGCCATCAGACCCCCTTAATCCGCTTGAGGTTCATAATCATCGCGGGCAGGACGAGCAAGAAGAGGATGACCGCAATGGCACTCGAGACGCCCGAGTGAACACCACCGGTGAAGCCGTCGTTATAGATCTCCACCGCCAGGGTCGGCGTGGCATTGACGGACGAACCCGATGCCATGTTGAGGACTATGTCGAAGACCTTGAGCACGTTGATGATCATGGTGACGAAGACGACCGCCAGGACCGGGGACAGCATCGGGACCGTCACCCGGCGAAACACTTGCCACTCCTTCGCTCCATCGATGCGAGCGGCCTCCAACACCTCGCGGTTCAGCGACGCGAGCCCTGCGCCAATGAGCACCATTGCAAATCCCGCCCAAATCCACAAGTAGCAAATGATCATCGCAATATCGGCGAGGGGTACCGAGAGCAGTGCTTGGGCCGTTTGGTTCAAGCCCGACACGGGCGTAATGGAACTGCCGCCCAGCCACGAGATACCCGTAAAGCCCGCACTGAAGTTGGAAGAGACGATCTCGACGAAATACTTGCCCGAACCGACGTTGGAGAATTTGTACTGGCCAGAGGTGGTGGTCGAGGTCGTCTGGACCGTCTCGCCCTTCGAGTTCACCAACGAGAGGCGAAGTAACGGCAGACCGAGCTCTCCGGGCAGGATGTCTTTCGTATTTGTCGGCGCACTCGGTGAAAACGCTCGCCAGACGACCCCGGTGATCGCACCCGAGATCGGCTCGGGCTTGACCGCACTTTGAGCCTTAAGGACCGTCAGGGTCGCCGGACTCACATCCCTCAGTCCGATGTCGATCATCCCTCCGGCTCGAGCCGAGGACGTGCTGATGAGACTGCTGTTCTTCTGCGCGCGTGAATCGCTCCCCACGAGGTCGGCGACCGTTTGACCCGCCGTCGTACTCACCGGGTACGCGCCCGGCGCGTTGAACCAATCACTGATTGTGAGAGCCGCCGCGTTCACCGCCCCAATCTGAGGGCTGTTGTCGAAGATCGTCGCCCACACGAGGGCTGAAGCGGTCGTACTGAAGACGATCGGCATCACGATCAACGCTTTGAACGCCGTGGCCCAACGAATTCTCTCCGTCAGCACGGCGAATATCAGACCGAACGTGGTGACGAAGAAGGGGAATATCAAGACCCAGATGACGTTGTTGCGGAACGCGGTCAGAATCGTGTCGGTTGAAAAGACGGTCTTGTAGTTGGTGAGCCCCAGAAACTTGGTGGCCGACTCGTTAAACAGGCTCAGACGGACCGTATCGATCGTCGGCCAGACGACGATGAACAGCAACCAGATCGCCGCGGGCGCCAAAAACGCGAGCGAGACGGCGTGTTTGCGAATCCACGACCACGGCGCGCCCGTTCGTCTCGTTACGTTGATTGCGCTCGCGCTCACGGCCCCCCACCACTCACGATTGTGCGATTGCACCAGACGGCGACCGCCATCAAGTGCGCATCAGCGTGCGTGTAGTTCGAGAAACTACACGCACGCTGATGGTGCTACGTACGACTATCCGTTTGAGGCCAGGAACGTCTTGGTTTCGCTCTGCATCGTTGACTGGAACTGAGCTGTCGTGTCCGTTCCGCCGACCCAGGCCAGCATGTTCGACCACATCTCGGGCTCAAGAGTGCCGCCGTATTCGTCGTCCATACTGAACACTGTCGCGCTCGCACTGTCGAGGTTCTTCACGATGCTCGCCGTCACGGGATTCTTGATGGCACTCGCCGGGACCGCCAGGTTCGGCGTGATCGTCCCTCCGGGAGCCTCTTCCCACAACGTCGCGAACTGCTTTGATGCCAAGTACTGCATCACCGCTCGCGAGGCCTTCGTCGACTTCAGCAGCATGGCCACGTCGCCGGATGACTGGTCGTCGTTGGCGTACTTGCTACTGGCCGGAGCCGGGAACGGGAAGTAGTCGTAGCACGGGTTCGACTGGGTCAAGGTGCATGACGACGCGTTCGACGCCACGTAGTTCGCGGGCGTCGACTGCTCGATGAACGAGGCTTCAATCACCATCGCGGCGGTGGGCGACCCCGACGTGGGGAACACGTCGTTCAGGCACGTGGGCCACAGCTGGTCGGTGCCCAGAGCGTTGGTGATTCCACCCACGTTTGCCCCGTTGCTACCGAGAAGCGACGAGTAGTTCGCGAAGGCGGCGGTGACTTCAGGACTCGTCCAGGCCAATTTTCCGCTCACGAGGTTGTTGTACGCGCTGGCCCCGTTCAACTTCACGAACAAGTTCTGAAAGAGGTCCGTGGCCGCCCAGCCTGCGCCGGACGTACCGCTGCAGTACGAGATCGGCGTGTAACCGGCTTGCGCAATCGTCGAAGCGTCAGTGAGCATCTGCTCGAAGGTCGTAGGCGTCGACGTGATGCCCGCGGCCTTGAACACCGCTGGGTTGTAGAAGACGGTGTTCTTCGACGACGAGTCGAGCCAGACCCCGTACAGAGTTCCCTTGTAGGTGGCCGACGAACTCCACCCGGCCGAGAAGTTCTTCACTTCACTGCCCAAGATTGACTTGAGCGGCGTTAGACGCTTCCCGGCGGCGAGCAAGTCGAACGACCCGGGAGTCGGAACCGCTGCGATGTCCGGCGGCTTTCCACCCGCCACTGCGGCCTCCAGCAGTGTGGGCAGACTGGAGCCCCCATTGCGGACCGTCACCTTAATTCCTGTCTTGCTTTCGAAGGGCTTCAGCGCAGTGGCAAAACCCGTCGCCTCGGCGCCGGAGAACTCGTTCCACACCGATACCGATCCACCGATCTTGGCCGATGCGCTCGCCGCAGCGTTCACGCCAATTGCCGTTACCGAAGCGATCATCGCTACCGCTGCAGCAGCAGTGGCCGTACGCTTCCCAAAGTACTTATTGAATCTCAATTTTTCCCCCACCCAAAAATCTGAGCGTCACCGCCGTGGTGCCGCGCTGTCCTGCCTCACATCTGTAACCATCTGTTCACCAGCGGTTCAGTTTGGAACGTACTACCGCATACGAGCGAGAACAACAGCACCCCCTCTCAGCAAATTTTCGAGAGGGCGCGGCGAGCGGCGAGCGGCGAGCGCCCAGGATGACATTTCCCTACAAACGGTTTCCTTTGACCGTCCCCAACGTCTCAATAACTGGCCACGAGCCGACCCTGTTGCGCAATACTCTTCTGATCTCGTCGTAGAGAAAGACACGCCGTGGCGCCCACGCAGAGCTCGAGTCAACGTCAGTGAGCAATGGGGCCGTTGGCGGCGCGCCGACCGCGGTCACGAGATCCCCGGACGGACTGCTCGCGCTGCTGTGCACCGCCCAACTCGTACTCACGCTCGACTTCAGCATTGTCAACGTCGCGCTCGCGACGATTCAGCGCCAGCTCCACTTCTCGTCGGGCGATCTCCAGTGGGTGGTAACCGGCTACGCGCTGACGTTCGGATCGTTGTTGCTCCTGAGCGGGCGGGCGGGCGACCTTCTTGGCCGGCGGCGACTACTCGTCATCGGCCTCATTGTCTTCGTCGTGGCGTCACTCACGTGCGGACTCGCCCAGAGCGCGCTGATGCTGGTCATCTCGCGCATCGTTCAAGGCGTCGGCGGGGCGATGATTTCACCGACGGCCTTGGCTCTTCTGACGACGAACAATCCCGAGGGTCCCGCGCGGAATCGAGCCATTGGACTGTGGCAGGCCGCCGCCGCCGGAGGCGCGTCCTTGGGCGTCGTGCTCGGCGGCGTACTCGTCGAGTACGTGAACTGGCGTGCGATCTTCCTCATCAACGTGCCCATCGTGGCCGCACTGATCTTTTTTGTCCCCCGCCTGATCCCCCCCAACCCGCGTCAGCACGGCGTCAATCTGGACTACCCGGGCGCCACTCTGGTGACGTTTTCGCTGGCCTCGTTGATCTTCGGCTTAAGTCAAGGCGAAGAGAAAGGCTTCGGATCCGTCCAGTCAATGGTTGCCTTGATCGCGTTTGTAGTGCTGGGCGTTTCGTTTGTGGTCGTCGAGCGGCGTTCGCCCGCGCCGATGCTGCCCTTCGCGGTTCTGGCCGGGCGCAGTCGTCGGGCCGCCGACGGTGCCATGTTGACCATGGGATCCATTACCGTCGCCTACACCTTCTTTGCCTCTCTCTACCTCCAGCGGGTGCTGCATTTTGAACCACTCATCACCGGCCTGTGCTTCATCCCCGCCACGCTGACCGTCATGGGTACGTCAACCCTGCTCACTCGACGGCTTCTCTCGCGCGTGGGAGTGAAGCCTTTACTCGTCAGCGGACTCACCAGTGTGGGCCTCGGACAGTTGTGGCTCTCACACATCACCTCGGGAGGGTCGTATTGGCCCAACGTTCTTCCTGGATTGCTGTTGACGGCCTTTGGCATGGGACTCGCCTTTCCCGCCGCATCCATCGGCGCCATCGCGGGGGTCGCGGCCGCTCAGCAAGGTACGGCCGCGGGACTCCTAAACACAAGCCAACAAGTGGGATCCGCCGTCGGACTTTCCATCCTCGCCACCATTGCTGCCGCCGCCTCGCGCGCCAGCGGCGCCACTCTCACCACGGGTTTTCGACTGTCCTACCTTGTCGCCACCGGCTTTGCTGCGCTCGGCATCATCCTCGTGCTCTCTCTGCTGAACAGCAAAGAGTGCGCGCGGCAGTTGGCCATGCAACAGGGCACACCCGCGGCAACGCGGACCTAGGTCAGCGGACTACTTCGACTCACTCGACCGAAGGAAGCCCTCGCCACTCGAAATCCGTGCGGCGTAGGCG
This sequence comes from uncultured Acidimicrobiaceae bacterium, assembly GCA_963839255.1. Classification (GTDB taxonomy): domain Bacteria; phylum Actinomycetota; class Acidimicrobiia; order Acidimicrobiales; family RAAP-2; genus RAAP-2. The sequence goes on along the minus strand of CAWIUH010000004.1, from coordinate 153,749 downwards.
ATAGGGACAATCGTCAGCAGCAAGACGAAGACCACGACGGCGTTGACTTCGGGCAGCTCCTGACCGCGCAAGATGGCCCCAAAGATCCACAGTGGCAATGTGTTCTGCGCACCCGCGGTGAAGGTGGTGACGATCACCTCATCGAAACTGAGGGCAAAGGCAAGCAACCCGCCCGCGATGAGGGCGGTCCTCAACATCGGCAACGTAATCAATCGAAATGTCTGTGCGGGCCCCGCCCCGAGGTCCGACGACGCCTCGATCAGTGACGTCGAGGTTCGTCGCAATCGGGCGACCACGTTGTTGAAGACGACGACCATGCAGAACGTCGAGTGTCCGATGATGATCGTGTAAATCGAGAGGTCAATGTGCGTGAGATTGAACGCCGACTGCAACGCAAGGCCCGTGACGATGCCGGGTAGCGCGATCGGAAGCACCAACATGAGCGAGATCGTGTCGCGGCCGAAGAACCGAAAGCGATGGATGCCAAAGGCGACCAACGTGCCAAGCACGAGAGCGATCGCGGTCGCGGCGAGTCCCGCCTTCACGCTCAGCCACAGGGCACTGCGCACGGCGGGATCGTCAAAGGCGACCGCGAACCAGTGCGTAGTCCAGTGCTGGATCGGTAGTGACTGGACGTTCGACTTGTCGAAGGCAAAGAGCACAATGACCAGTAGCGGTCCGAGCAGGAACAAAACGACGAGCACGGAAAAGAGCGCCAGTGTGCCCCTCGAGAGTCTCGAGAGCTTCATATCGCGTCAAAGGCGCCGGCCGCGCGCGCCAGGAAGAGATAGATAGCCATGATGGCAATCGACACGAAAGCCAGCGCTGCCGCGAAGGGTAGGTCTCCCCCGTTTATCGCGCTGTCGTAGATGGCGTTACCGATGAAGTTCGAGTTCGCCCCGCCAATCAACAACGGCGTGATGAAGTCGCCCAGGGTCAACGAAAACGTGAAGATCGATCCCGCGACCACTCCGGGCAAGATCAAGGGAAAGAGAACACGGCGAAAGGTAAACCAGCTCCCCGCGCCCAGGTCAGAGGAGGCCTCGAGCAGCGAGTCGGGCACGCGCTCGAAAGCTCCGTAGATGGGCACGATCATGAATGGGAGCCACAGGTACGAAAAGACGATCCACATGGCGGTGTTGGTGTAGGCGACGTTGGTGATCGGCAGACCCACGTGCCGCTCGAAGTCCGGCAGCACGCCGTGGTTGGAGAGAATGTTGATCCAGGCGTACACGCGCGCGAGGTAGCTCGCCCACAGCGGCAGGAAGACCAGGGCGAGAAACGCTTGTCGCACTCGGCGTTGGGCGATCTTGGCGATGAAGAAGGCGAACGGCAGGGCGATCACCGCGTCGGTCACGGTCACCAGCACGGCCATGATCACCGTGCGCAAGATGATCGAGCCGTAGACGGACTGAGTGAAGATCTGAGAGAAGTTGGCCCACGTCCACTGATAGATGATGTTGCCGGTCAGTGAGTTCACGCTGAAGAACGCGGTGATGAGAAGGGCAACTAGCGAGGCGATGTAGACGACCAGGAACCACATAAGTGGCGGCGTCAGCATGAAGGCCCCACGCAACCAGGGGCGGCGCCACAGCGCCGCCCCCAGTCGTTGGCGAGTTCCTTCTCGAGATGACAAGCGTTATCCCGTTATCTGCGTCCAGGCCTGTTGCCACTGCGTAAAGTCCACGCAGTCGTTCTGTCCGTTGTCACACGTGGACAGTGGCGTCTTCCAGAACTTGATGGTCTTGAAGTAGGACTGCGGCGCGTTCGCGTGGTACGCGGCACATCCACCCTTCTGCAGCGTGTTCATGATCGGACAGGCCAGAGTGTTGGCTGGCGTCTCACCATAGGAAATGGCGTCTTCAGCTTGGATCTTGGGCGTAGACATATAGGCCATCCAGTCGTACGCACAGTTCGGGTCCGGTGCGTTGGTGGCGAGCATCCAAGTGTCGGCCCAGCCGGTCGCCCCTTCCTTGGGGATCGTGTCGTCAACGGGCGCGTGAGCCGCCTTCAACGTCGAGGTCTGATACGGCCACGCCGCTCCGACGACCGCTTCGCCGTTCTGGAAGAGAGAGATCTCCTGACTCGCAAGGTCCCAGTACTTCTTCACCAGCGGGTGCTGGGCCTTCAGCAGGTTGACCGAGGCGTTGAACTGAGTCTGAGTCAACTCGTACGGGTCGGTAATGCCGAGGCTCGGCTTGGCCGACTCCAGGTACAGCGCCGCGTCGGCGATCTGAATCGGGTTGTCGGGAATCGTGATCTCGCCCTTGTACTTGCTGGAGTAGATCACCGACCAGGACGTGGGGGCCGTCTTGAAGGTCTTGGTCGAGTAGAGCAGGACGTTCGGTCCGAACTCGAAGCTCACCCCGTAGTGGTAACCGTTGATCGTGTTGAACGACGGCGACTTAAGGAACGGCTGGAACTCACTCCAGGACGGGATCAACTTGATGTTGATCGGCTTGACGTCACCGCCGTAAATAAGGCGAAGGTCGGCGTCGCCGGAAGCGGAGACCAAGTCCCACTGGTGTCCTCCGCCGTTGGCCATGAGCGAGACCATTTCGCTGGACGAGCCGGCGTACTTGACGTTGACTTGGCACCCGGTGGTCTTCTCAAAGGGCTTGACCCACTCGGGTTCGGTATAGCCCTCCCAGGCGATGATGTTGAGCTTGCCCTCGCCCTTGCCAATGGACGTCGGCGGCTTCATGCCCTGGGTCGGCGGCGTGCCCAACGAGGCCCCCGCGGTGCCACCGAGCACGATCGGCACGACGAACGAACCCAGGAGCGCAACGCCCGCGGCCGCACTGGCCCACCTCAAATACGGTGATCTCTTCATTTCTCCCCCTGTTGTTTAGTGCTGCTGTGCTTCAGCAACACTGCTTGGTGCAAGTGCAAAGGCGTCATCGGGGTCCCAGGTGAGTACCACGGGACTCTCGATGTCGAGGCTATTCCGTTCTGCTCCACCAGATCGGTTCTGGCGAGCGACCGTCATCGTCGATCCATTGCCGAGGCGGACGGTGAACCTGGTCACCATGCCGAGGTACGCCACGTCCTCGACCCGCCCCACCGCACCCGGGCGACCCCCGAGGCTCGTCCCTTGTGCGATCTCGATCTTCTCGGGTCGCAGGACCGCGCGACCCGCAGGTGTCTCGATGACGTTCGACGTGCCCACGAAGGACGCGACGAACTCGGTCGCGGGGCGCTCGTAGACGTCGGCAGGTGCACCGATCTGCTCGATCCGACCACTGCGAAACACCGCCAGGCGATCACTCATGGTGAGTGCTTCCTCCTGGTCGTGAGTGACGTAGATGAACGTGATGCCGATCTGGCGCTGGATTCGCTTGAGCTCGACCTGCATCTCCTGGCGCAGTTTGAGGTCCAGCGCTCCCAAGGGTTCGTCGAGCAAGAGGACTTGCGGCTCGTTCACGATCGCTCGGGCCAAAGCGACCCGCTGGCGCTGGCCTCCCGAGAGCTGGGCCGGCCTGCGTTCAGCGAACTCCGTCATTTGCACCATCTCCAGAGCGTCACCCACTCGGCGCGCGAGCTGGTCTTTGGGCGTGTGGCGAACCCGAAGGCCGTACCCCACGTTTTGGGCCACGCTGAAGTGAGGAAAGAGGGCGTAGTCCTGAAAGACCGTGTTGACATCTCGTTGGTACGGCGGTGCGCCCGTGACATCGACCCCCCGCAGCGAGATCGTCCCCGCGTCGGGAACCTCGAATCCCGCGATGAGGCGAAGGAGCGTCGTCTTGCCGGAGCCCGACGGCCCGAGCATGGTAAAGAACTCGCCTCGAAAGACCTCGAGGTCGACGCCGTTCACGGCAACACTCGAACCGAATCGCTTGGTGATGCCTCGAAGCAAGATCCCTTGATCCGAGTTCATCGACTCGCCGCTTCGTTGATCCACGCTCACCATTTGGCAATCAATCATGCCAGGTGTTTCGCTACATCTTTGTTCTGGCAGTCCGAACTCGATCGATCACACTACGTCTCGTGCGTCGAAAGGCCACAAGTACGCGTTGCGCGTTGATCAAGGGTCATCAGACCTGATCGCAGCGGTGATTGGAAAACAGTGAGCCGATCGATCGACTCCCCGACAATTGGGGCTAGTCAGTCGTCGGTACCGGTGGGGTGCGAGACGCCCGTGGTGTCGATCTTGGCGACATCCGTCACCGACTTCATGCCCTTTTCGAACTCGCTCTTGGACTGACCTAAGTTGCGAGCGAACTTCGGAATCGCCGCTCCCCCGAAAAGCAGGACAGCTCCCGCGATGATCACGACCAGCAGGTCGGGACCGAAAATCTCACTGATGAACATGGTGTTCTCCTTTCTGCACAGATATGTCGTGGGTGATGGCGAGTTCGTCGAGGGTCACGTCGGCAACCTGTCCCCCTCGTAGAACCAGGCGCTGCCTCGACCCTTCGATGGTGTACGTTCCCTCTATCAGTTGCGGGTACACGGCGGCGAACGACGAGCCCTCGGGGGCTCGTCGTTCGCGCACTGCGCTATGTACCTGGGGGGCCGTGCTGTCGTCCGGGATGAGGTTGACCTCGTGCCCGTAATACTCCTGGGTCGTGCGCAAGATCAGGGCGCCAATGTCGCCGCCGATGTCGAGAATGACGCTGCCATTCCAGCTTGCGGGCATCAGCGTCTCGCTCACGCGACGCTCGCCTTTCCGGGTGTGACCGAATATCCGCTGTAGGGCGTGCCCAGGTAAGGAAAGGTCGACAGCAACGTGATGCCGGTGCCGCTCAGACCATCACTCACGTCGGCGATCGCCTTGTCGGGGGTGAACGTCTTGTCCACGAGTGGAATCGTCGCTCCCGCGACGGCTCGCAGCTCGATGGTCACGACATCGTCAGCGACGCGCCGACCGTTGGGGAAGCCGGCCACGTCGCCGCCGATGACGCCGAGTGCGTTGGGTGAGGAGGCGGGTGGAATCGCCAGGTTGAGGCGCAGCATGTCGGCCTGGGTCGTTCCCGTGAAGGTCGAGAACGACGAGGACACCACACCCGCGGGTATCCCGGTGAGCAGGATCGCCTCTAAGTCCGCGCGCGACTTTGTGTACGCCGCGAGGTTGGGGAAGGCCCCCGGGTAGAGAACGTTGAGCAGACCCGCCAACTCGGGGTGGGCCACGCCACTCGCGTACTGGCTGTCGTCCTTGGGCGCTGACGCGTTCCAGTTGTCCTTCTGGGACAAGGGCACGAGGACTTCGTTGATCAGCGGGTTCCCGAGGCGCGAGACCTGGACGTACGGACCAGTTTCGACGCTGGCACCCTTGCCGGTGTCAAGCACTCGAGCCTTGCGGCGACTCGCGGTCGTCCAGACGCCCACGCTCGCACTCGCCGCGGACGATGTCGTCGGCTTGGTGCCGCCGTTGGCGATGTCCGTGATCGGCACTTGGATCGCGATGCTGTGCACGTTCATGGCCGCCGTCGAGTTCACACCCGGCATGGCTGACAGACCGGGCAGTCCGAAGGTGGCGTGCAGGTTCGCGATGGGACGCAAGCCGCCCAGGTCGAAGATCGAGCCCAGGTCGACGTAGAAGGCTTCGGCGCGCTGACCCGCGAACACCTTTCGTCCGCCCGACATCGAGTGGATCGCGGACTTGGCGAGGCCGGCGTAGTTCGGCGTCGACAGTGGTCCGATGTTGCAGGGCGGGCAGGGCACGTCGCGAGCGAGCACTTCACTCTTGCCGTTGCCCACGCGCGTGACGTCGTAAGTCTGACGTCGATTCCAGCTCTTGCTCGTGAGCGACTCGATGGGACCGTCGTTGTAGAGGAACGTGGAGGGAATCGTGTTCACGCTGCGGAATTGGAACTGATACGTGACGTCGGGCGAGCCGTCGCCGTTATTGTCGATGTGAATCTGGTAGAGGACATCGTCGCCGAACTCAAAGAAGTTGGGTCCCCCGTCGGGTGACTGCAGGGGGATGTAGTTCGCGATGAGCGTGACGGTATCGGGATCGTCAGGGCTGACGAACGCATAGAGGTCCGTGCTGTCGGCCACGGGGTCCTTGGCGATTTCTGGGGCTTCGCGGTGTGATGACATGGCAGGCTCCTATCGCGCCGCGCGAATGAGACGGGCGGCGACCTTGCGATCGTTGAGCGTCACTTCGCGTTGTCCGATGAACAGGCTGATCTCTCCGGTGCGCGAGTTCTTCACGTGCGCGACGAGGCTTTCGTCCTTCGAGAGTTGCTCGTGTGCTTCAAGGGGCATCTCTTCGTCGCGGCCCTCGCGGCCCGAGAGTGTGCTCGCTCCCGCGCCGGCGAGGCCGAGCGGTGAGATGGCGCCCCCGGCTACGACGGCGATCGCAGCGGCCGAGCCCGCGTGCTTGAAGAACTGCCTTCTGCTTACAGGTTCCATTCGTCCTCCGATGCTGGTTTTGGTATCTATTCGGAGCCCGCGAGGTGCTGGATGTCGAAAGTCGCGAATCTTTTGTTCTGTTCCGCGCCACGTAGTGTCGAGTGCGATGGGAACGAGTCGACCACCACGCTCAGACACGGACGAAAAAGTTGCTGAGCTCCTACGAGTCGCGAAGAACTCTCTCGGACTGAGCCTGACGTTCCTCAGTCGACTCGACGGCGAGACCCAGCACCTAGAGGTCGTCGAGTCATCGTTTCCCTTCTTCAAGGACGGCAACACCCAACCCCAGGCCACGTCGCTGTGCCAGGCAATTCTCGATGGAAAGTTGCCGAGCGTCATCCCCAATATCGCCAAGCTTTCCGAAGCCAAGCGCCTGCCGGCGGCCCGGTTTCCGCGCATCCGCAGCTACGTCTCTGTCCCGGTTTCGCTCAGCGACGGCACCCTCTACGGCACCTTCTGCGCCGCGGGCTTCACTGCCGATAATGAGCTCACCAAGCGCGACCGCGCCCTGATGGAAGTGCTCGCCAGCGCCGCCGCGACGGTGATCGAGCCCGGGGTCCAGGAGCGCCGACGAGAAGCGGCCATTCGCGATCGACTACAGCCGGTGATGACCTCCGGGGGACCCACCATCCTGCTCCAGCCCATCGTGGCCCTCAGCGATGGCACGCGCGTGGGGTCAGAGGCGCTCAGCCGATTCCCCCTCGAATGGGAGAAGGCTCCCGATATCGTCTTTGGGGAAGCCGCATCGATCGGCATGGGCGTCGAACTCGAGGTTCTCGCCGTACGCTGCGCGCTCCCCTATCTGTCACGCATCACGGGCTACCTCTCGATCAACTTCTCGCCCCAGACCCTCCTCGACCCGCGGTGCCTCGAGCTGCTCGCCGACCTACCGCTCGAGCGCGTCGTGCTCGAACTCTCCGAGCATGACCCGGTCGAGGACTACGAGATGTTGGCGGAGGTGCTCGATCCGCTGCGGCGCAGAGGAATGCGACTGGCCATCGATGATGTCGGCGCAGGATTCTCGTCGCTGCGCCACATTCTCCTCAGCGCGCCGGACGTGATCAAACTTGATCGCAGCATCGTCACCGGCGTGGGGGAGGATCCGGTCCTCGGCCGATTGGTTCACTCTCTCGTCGACTTTGGGCACGGGGCGCAGGCCGCCGTCGTCGCCGAAGGAGTCGAAACGATGCTCGACGCGGTCACGCTGCGCGAGGCCAACGTCGACTTCGGCCAGGGCTGGGTCTTTGGGAGGCCAGGGACGGCGGACCAGTTAGCTGACTCCTATGCGATCGACAATTCAGCACCGGCATCCGGCGAGTCGTAACGGACCTCTCGGAAGAACTACACCTCGCCCGAAGCCACGAGAGCCGAGGTGGGCTGGCTCGCCCCCGCCGCGGGTTCCACGGTCACCGCGAGAGTGGACGGAGCCGGTGAGCTCGCGAGGGTGAAGGCAACTTCGCGCGGTTGCGATCCCATGATGCCAATCGATACTGGCTTGCCCGCCACGACTCCCCAGAGTTGATAGGTCTCGTTCGAGGGCAGGTTCGGCATCTTCGAACTGACCAAGTACCCCGTCCCGTTGCGCAGAACGACGAACGTGGCCAGTACCTGGTTGTCGCTCGCGCTCAGACGAACGAGCCGGTGACCCGGGGTGACGAGAGCCTGGTGAACGGCGTCGGAGCCCAGCGCACTCTGGAGATTCGCGACGCGACCACTCTCGCTCGAGAGATTGAGCGCGAGTGCGATAATCGCCGCTGCCGCAGCCAGCAGCGTCACTCCCACCACCGCGCGCGCTCGTCGCATGAGGTAACGAGGTCGGCGATCGTCCAACCTGGCGTAGTCAGTGATCAAGGGCGGCAGCTCGGCCACCTCCCCGCGCTCGCCTTCGTAGAGTCGACCCGCGATCTTGTCCCATAGATCCTCAGGCGGAGACTCGGTGGAGGTGCCCAAGGCGCTGGCGACTTCGCGCAGCCCGTCAAGCTCCGCTTGGCAAGAAGCACACGTGTCGACGTGCGCCTCGACCAGCGCGCGAACGTCAGCGTCCAGGGCGTCCAGGGCCAGAGGCGCAAGAAGTTCGGAGGCGTCGTCGTGGCTCATTGATCGGCTCTTTCAATTCCCTGGCGGGAGAGTTCTCCGCGCATGCGGCGCATCCCATTTCTAATGCGCCCCTTAACGGTTCCTTCCGGTTCGTCCAGGATCTGGGCCACCTGGACGTAGGTGTGGCCCTGAAAGTAGGCCAGCTCGATCGCGCGGCGCTCCTCGACCGGAAGCTCCTGGAGTGCCTTGCGCACTTCGGCGGACACCACGACGTCCCACGCCTCTCGGTGCACGTCGTAACTGGCATTCGCGGTTTGAGCGGCCGCGTTCATCTCGCGACGTCGAGACGAGGTGAGGGATCGAATGACGTCGACCGCCCTTGAGTGGGTCTGAGTGAGGAGAAAAGATCGCAGCGTCCCCCGCGAGGGATCGAATCGCTCCGGCTGATTCCACAGTCGCAAGAAGATCTCCTGGGTCACGTCTTCGGCCTCGGTCTGATTGTCGAGGACCCGCCGCGCGAGCCCAAAGACCGCGCCGCCGTGACGGCGATAGATCTCGGCCAAGGCGATCTCGTCGTAGCGCGCGACAAGGGTGACCAGCTGTGCGTCGCTGGCTTCGCCGAGATCACCCATACAACTCCTAGTACGGCGCCCGCGCGAGTTTGGATGTCGCGATTGCGGTACTTGGACGTTACCGGCCGAACGCTTCTGGGCCAAGCGGCCGATTTCGGGCGGCTAACTGGGGATCAGGTGCCGAGTACGCGGCCGACCAAGGTGCCCGCGCCTTCGGCCGAGACGGCGGGCGAGAAGAGAAAACCCTGACCCAACTCGCACCCGAAGCAACACAGCCGGATGTACTGACCCTGGGTCTCAATGCCTTCGGCCAGCACCGACATGTTGAGGTTCTGGCCCAGCGAGACGATCGCTTCGAGCAGTGTGTCGTTGCGCGCGCTCTCGAAGGCGGGGCTGATGAAGGACTGGTCGATCTTGATGACCCGAGGGCGCATCAGGGCGAGGTACGACAACGAGGAGTATCCCGTGCCGAAGTCGTCGAGGGCGAAGCCCACGCCCATCCGGTTGAGGTACTCGATCACGTTCATGGTCTCGGCCACGTTCGCGAGGGCCACGCTCTCGGTCACCTCGATAATGAGCCGCTCGGGTCCGAGGTCGTTGGCGTAGAGCGCCTCTTCAATGGTGGCGACGAGGCTCGGGTCGTAGAACTGGCGAGCCGACAAGTTGACGCTGACGTAGGGCCAGTTCGACGGGTCTCCCGAACGCGACCAGGAGCTGGCGGCGGCGATGGCGCTCGTGAGCGCGAACGTGCCGAGCTCGAGGATGAGATCGTTCTGCTCGGCGAGGGGGATGAAGACGGCCGGGGGGACCATGCCGCGCTGGGGGTGCTGCCAGCGCATGAGTGCCTCGAAGCCGACGACTGTCGTGGTCGCGAGGTCGACGATGGGCTGGTAGTGCATAGCGAATTGATCCGAGTGGAAGCCTCGACGAAGGTCCTGGACCAACTCAAAGCGATCGACGGCTTGCTCCTGCATGTCCGGAGAAAACGTCACGTAGCGGCCCTTGCCCGCCCGCTTCGCCTCGAACAAGGCCACGTCAGCGTTTTGGACAATCTCGGCGCGATCGGTGTTCGACGCATCCCAGACCACCACGCCCATGCTCGCGCGCTGCTCCAGAGGTGTCCCATCGATCAGGAAGGACTGAGAGAAGACCTCGAGCATCCGCTTGGCGACGATCGCCGCCTCCTCGGGAGAGTTCATCCCCTCGGCCAGGTACAGGAACTCATCGTCGCCCGAGCGCGCGAGTGAGTCCGACGTGCGCGACACCACGTCCAGGCGATGGGCGATGGCGACCAGCAGTTGGTCGCCGACGCCGTGTCCGTACGTGTCGTTCACGCCTTGAAAGTTGTCGAGGTCAATCAGCAGAACTGCCCCCGTACCGCCGTTTCTCGCGGCCCTGGCCATTGCTTGGGACAGCCGGTCCATGAAGAGTGCGCGGTTGGCGAGGCCCGTGAGGGGATCGTGCAACGCCTGATGGGAGATCTGGGCCGACAGCGCCTTCTCCTGGGTGATGTCGCGCTCCGAGAAGACGAAGTAGAGCAGTTCGCCCGCGTCGTCACGGGCCGCCGATCGCAACACCTCGACGAAAATGACCTGGCCGTCCTTGCGCAGGTAGCGCTTGATGTAGCGCGACTGCTCGGTTTCGCCGGATATCGCTCGGCGATGAGACTCTTCGGTGATGCCGATGTCATCGGGGAAGGTGAAGGTCTTCGAGTCGCGTCCGATGAGCTCCTCCTTGGAGAATCCCACCATCTCGCAGAATGCCCCGTTGGCAGCCGTGATCTGATCGTCGAGGTCGGTCACCGTCATCGGCGCCATGTTGCCTTCGAAGGCCAAGCGAAAACGCAGTTCGGTCGCCACGCGCAGCTGTTCGGCGGCGTTGATCAGTCGCGCGTCGCGCACCAGAACGACCACCCATCGTTCGCCGTCAAAAACGAAGGGAGAGATCGCAGCCAGTACATCGATCTTCTTTCCGTCGCCGCAGCGAAGTGGCAGGTGGACATCGATCGCCCCGGGTGGTGACTGACCCTCGGTGGACTCCGTCGGGCTGGTACCCGCATATCGTTCCCAGTTCGGGAAGAGTTGTTTCGCGGGCTGGCCTATCAAAGTGGCGTAGGAGTGGCCGGCGAGGTCGATCAAATCGTCGTTGGCGTGGCGCACCACGCCACCCCCATCGACCACCACGACGCCGTCGGTCAGGACCGAGAGCATTCGGTGCAGAGACGGAGGGAAATCTCCCACTTCGCCGGGGTACGCGTCCGACTCCAGGGTGAGCAGGGCGAGTCCTACGCCCAACTCGTCGCGTTGGCCGCGCGTTGCCCGTCGCAGGATGGAAATCGCCATGCGCCAAGTTTTGTTGGCGAGTTGCCAGATTATTAACGACAATCAATCAACAACTGAGCAAATTTGCTGACCAGCAGTGCCTTCTCAATAATCGATATACAAACCGAGTTACGACGCCCGCGTAATGCGAAAGTCCCCCGACACGGTCGAAACCCTGATCGTGACGGTCTCTTCGTCGCCGACTTCATCTCCGTCGCCATCGAGTGGGATCGACGAACCCATATCCCCCGACACCGTGGTTCCATCGACGTCGATCACAAGTCCGCCGGCGACATTCACGCGAACGTCACCCGAGACCGCCTTCACCGAGATCTCCCCCGCCCGCTCAGCGGTGACCGTGACGTCACCCGAGGCGGTCATCACGTCAGTGCGCACGGCCGCGCTCGCGCAGCGCACGTCGCCGGAGGCGCTGCGGCACTCCAACGACTCAATCACCCGTCCCACCACGACGTCGCCCGACGCGGTCTTTACTTCGAGGGAGTTCACCGGATCGCTCACGTGAATGTCGCCCGACGCACTGTGCAGCTCCACGTTCTCCAGAGGACCGTGGCACTGCGTGTCGCCCGAGGCGGTCTTTACTTCGAGGGACGACTCCTCGGGCACCGAGATCATCACGTCAAGATCCGAGCCAATCCACCCGCTCTTCTTGAAGAGTGTCTTGAGTCCGGTGAGCGAGTCGAACTGGTCTCGCATCGTACGCACGATGAGCTTGTTCGTGGCCGCGTCGAAGTCGACTTCGGCGTTTTCGAGCACGGTGCTTGCTTCACTGCCGCTGGCAACGAGGCGCACCTGCACCTCATTGCCGGGCATCGCTTGAACAACCACGTCGCCGCTCTTGGTTAGGACCAGAACATCGACAGGTCCGCTTGCGGTGTAACTCTCAATTCGAGTCTTGTTCTCGCTGGTCATGGTTACTTACGCCTTTCGCTGTAGTCGAAGAGAGAGTCGCGTGGTGGCCCGCATTGGAAATTGGTAGATCTTGGCGAGAGGTCGAGCCTCGGCGTCGTGCTCGAAGTACCGCTCGCCTCCCGTCGCTTCGAAGTCGATCGTCTCGCGACGCCGGGCGACGTAGGAGGAGGACTCGAGCGAAGAGTTTTGAGTGTGAGGAATGTATCGCATGGTGTGCCTTTCTGATTAGGCGCGGCCCTTGCCGCGAAGTTTGTTCCGGGTCTTAAATGATGGTCCTGGGCTGTCACTTCGCACTGAGCGCTCCAAGTTGCGCACGATCCAGGTGTTCACCGACGAACCCACGTCGGTCGCCAGATTCTCGATGTTCTCCTTGAGTTCGTCACTGAGTCGCAGCGCGATGCGTGCCGAGAGATCCTGGGGCGTTGACGTGGGCACGTCTGCGCCAGCGGGGACGAGTCGGCTCAAATGAATCTCGTCTCCTTCGAGGTTGAGGCCCAAGGGAGCTGAGTCGTTCAGGTTGAACTCCTGAATGAGCTCATTGAGGGAGTCAAGGAGATGCTTTTGGAAGGCGGGCTCCAACGCGGCCCCCAGGCGCTCGGCGATGGCTTGGGTCTCCGGCCCGCCCAACTCGCCGAGGGTCCGAAAGTCGCTTCGGATGCTCTCCATCAGTTCTGATATCAACATGACATCACTTTAACATCAGTCTGATGTCAGTTGCAAGAGATTTTTTATCAACCTCGACGACCAGGATGTTCTCTCAGAATGTGCTAATTGCGCACAGTTTGGACACATTCAAATAATGGACCTCCCCCAGAATCGGGCTACCTTAGAGGACGTGACCATGAGCCCCGTTGAGGAGTTGCGTCTGCGTGGCATTCAGGCAACCGCCCAGCGACTGGCCGTTCTTCGTGCAATCTCGGGGCACCCCCACGTCAGTGCGGAGGAGATTGTCGGCATCGTGGAACTCGACATCGGCACGATCTCGCGCCAAGCGGTCTACGACACGCTCGCGGTGTTGGTGGACAACCAACTCGTGCGCCGCATCCAGCCCGACGGCTCGCCCGCTCGCTACGAGGACCGCGTGAACGACAATCACCACCACCTGATCTGTCGCGTGTGCTCGTCGGTGGTGGACGTCGACTGCGCGGTGGGCTCGGCCCCGTGCCTGAACGCCGCTGACGACCACGGCTATGAGATCGACGAAGCCGAAGTGGCGTACTGGGGATTATGCCCCGCCTGCCAAGAGAACTCGTCCGCACGATTGACGACGACGTAAAAGGAGAAAGTATGACCGACGACAGCAAATGCCCCTTCCCCCACGGGATCAACACCCAGGCCCAACTCAATGAACGGTGGTGGCCCAATCAACTGAACCTGCGCGTGCTTCGCGGCAACTCGCCTGCCGCCGATCCGATGGACGAGGACTTTGACTACGCCGAGGAATTCGCCACGCTTGATCTCGGCGCCCTCAAGAAGGACCTCGCCGCGCTGATGAGTGACTCCCAGGACTGGTGGCCCGCTGACTTCGGTCACTACGGACCCTTCTTCATCCGCATGGCCTGGCACAGCGCCGGTACCTACCGCACTCACGACGGCCGCGGAGGAGCGGGCTCGGGAACTCAGCGTTTCGCGCCGCTCAACAGCTGGCCCGACAACGTCAGTCTCGACAAGGCTCGCCGACTGCTCTGGCCGATCAAGCAGAAGTACGGCCGCCAGATCTCCTGGGCAGACCTGTTCATCCTCACGGGCAACGTCGCCCTCGAGTCGATGGGCTTTACGACCTTTGGCTTCGGCGGAGGTCGCGTCGACGTCTGGGAGCCCGACGAGAGCATCTACTGGGGGCCCGAGACGACGTGGCTGGGCGATCAGCGCTACAGCGGCGATCGGGATCTCGCGACTCCGCTCGGCGCCGTGCAGATGGGACTCATCTACGTGAACCCCGAAGGACCCAACGGGAATCCCGATCCCCTTCTCGCCGCGCGCGACATTCGCGAGACCTTCAAGCGCATGGCGATGAACGACGAAGAGACGGTGGCGTTGATCGCGGGCGGCCATACGTTCGGCAAGACCCACGGCGCGGCGGACCCCAACGTGCACGTGGGGCGCGAACCCGAAGCGGCTCCCATCGAGCTTCAGGGCCTGGGCTGGCAGAGCAACTACGAGTCCGGTGCTGGGACGCACGCGATCAGCAGTGGACTTGAGGGCATCTGGAACCCTAAGCCCACGACGTGGAGCAACAGCTTCCTGGACGTCCTCTTTGGTTTCGAGTGGGAGCTCACCAAGAGCCCCGCGGGCGCCTCGCAGTGGAAGCCTAAGGATGGTGCGGGTTCGGACCTGGTGCCCGATCCCTTCGACGCGAGCAAGAAGCACGCGCCCACCATGTTGACGACCGACCTGGCCCTGCGCTTCGATCCGATCTACGAACCGATCGCCCGTCGCTTCCACGAGAACCCCGATCAGTTCGCCGACGCGTTCGCGCGAGCCTGGTTCAAGTTGACCCACCGTGACATGGGACCCCGCGCGCGCTACCTCGGCCCCGAAGTACCCGAGGAGGTTCTCATCTGGCAGGACCCGGTCCCGGCGGTCGCGCACGAACTCGTGAGCGACTCGGACGTCCACGCACTCAAGGCAACCTTGCTCGCGTCGGGTCTGTCGACTTCTCAACTTGTCGCCACGGCCTGGGCGTCGGCGTCGACCTTCCGGGGCACGGACAAACGTGGTGGTGCAAACGGTGCGCGCATCCGTCTCGAACCTCAGAAGAACTGGGCGGTGAACAACCCCAGCGAACTGGCCAATGTGCTCGGAAAGCTCGAAGCGATCCAGGCCAGCTTCAATAACGCTCACGCCGGCGGAGTCCAGATCTCGCTGGCGGACCTCATCGTCCTCGGTGGCGTTGCGGCGGTTGAGCAGGCGGCGAAGAACGCTGGCTTCGATGTGGTCGTGCCCTTCGCTGCCGGGTCGTACCGACGCCTCCCAGGACGAGACCGACGTCGAGTCCTTTGAGTACCTGGAGCCGGTGGCCGACGGATTCCGCAACTACCTCGGTGCCAACCACGTCCTACCGGCCGAGTATCTGCTGGTCGATCGAGCGCACCTGTTGACGCTCAGCGCCCCGGAGTTGACGGTTCTGGTCGGCGGCCTTCGCGCGCTGGGTGCGAACCACGACGGCGGCGACCAAGGAGTCTTCAGTGAGCAGCGCGACGCTCTCACGAACGACTTCTTTCGCAACCTGCTCGACATGGGGACTGTCTGGTCGGCCTCATCGCCCGACGAGGAAGCCTTCGAGGGACGCGACCGCGCGACGGGCGCGCTGCGCTGGCGCGCGAGCCGCGCCGACCTCGTCTTCGGCTCGAACTCCGAGTTGCGCGCGCTGGCCGAGGTCTACGCAAGCGACGACGCGCGAGCGAAGTTCGTCCACGACTTCGTCGCCGCCTGGGACAAGGTGATGAATCTGGATCGTTTCGACCTCGACTGACCACCCCGGCATAGCGGGTTTCCAACGCCCGGTCGCACAGTCGTGCGGCCGGGCGTTGGACGTGCACCGCGCCCGTAATTAGATGCTTGCTGGCAGGCAACTAATGATAAACTGGGGTCATGGCTCCTACATCCGCTCCCATCAAAGCTCGTCGCGGCAACGCCGAAGGGGCCGAGCGGCTGAGGCGGGTGGTCGCCCGGCTCGGACGAGCGCTGCGTCTCACCCACGTCGACGCCAGTCTCTCGCCCAGCCAGCGCGAAGTCCTCAACTCGATCGTTCGCCGCGGGCCGCTGCGCCTTTCGGAACTGGCGGCCGAAGAGGGACTCAATCCGACCATGCTCTCGCGCATCGTCGGTCACTTGGAGGCGGCGAAGCTGGTCATCCGAACGCCCGACGCCCAGGACGCGCGTGTCGTGCACCTGGCCGTCACCGCCGAAGGATCCGCTCTGCACGACGAGATCAAGCGTGAACGCACCGAAGCACTCATGTTCGCCCTTGACCAGCTCACCAAAGACGAGCGCCAGGCGGTCCTTGCCGCCCTGCCCGCGCTCGAACGACTCGACGAAAAACTAAGGACCCGAATTCAGTGAATCTTCACGCGTCTGCCCGGCGCACCTTTTCATCGCTCCGTAACCCCAACTATCGCAAGTACTTCTACGGTCAGAGCACCTCGCTGATCGGCACGTGGATGCAGATGACGGCCCAGTCGTGGCTCGTCTTTACCCTGACCCACTCGGCGACTCGCATCGGCTTCGTCGTCGCCCTGCAGACGTTGCCCGTTCTCCTGCTCGGCCCCTACGGCGGAGTCATCGCGGACCGCGTCGACAAGCGACGACTCATGATCTTCCTGCAGTCGATGATGGGCCTGCAGGCGGCCGCCCTCGCGGTACTTTCGCTCATGCACGTCATCACCTACCTCGACGTCTGTGCGCTCGCCGTCGTGCTCGGTCTCAACAACTCCTTCGAGAACCCGTCGCGCCAGGCGTTCGTTCTCGAGATGGTCGGGCCCGACAACCTGCGCAACGCGGTGAGCCTCAACTCCACCTCGAACAACGTGGCCCGCGCCGTGGGACCGGCCGTAGCGGGCGTGTTGATTGCGGCGGTGGGCGAAGGGTGGTGCTTCGCCCTCAACGCGTTGAGCTTCATTGCGGTCGTGGGCTCGCTCATGGCCATGGATCGTTCGCAGTTAAAGCCCAGCCCACCGACAGAGCGCGCGAAGGGCCAACTTCGTGAAGGCTTCCGCTACGTCGCTAAGACCCCCAAGTTGGCCATCCCGCTCGTCATGATGGCGCTCGTTGGCTGTCTGGCCTACGAGTTCCAAGTGACTCTGCCGGTCGTGGCGGGCAAGGTCTTCCACGGCAGTTCGGCCACCTACGGCATACTCCTCGCAGCGATGGGATTTGGTGCCGTCGTCGGCGGGCTGCGCACCGCCGCTCGCGGCAAGATCGGTTCACGCGCGATGGTCAGAGCCTCGCTCGCCTTCGGAGTGTGTATGACCTTTGCGGCGCTCTCCCCTCTGCTCGCGGTGGAGCTCTTCGCGATCGCGCTGGTGGGTTTTGCCAGCGTGTCGTTTCTCTCGATGGCGAACTCTACGTTGCAACTGGGTACCGACCCCCAGATGCGCGGTCGTGTGATGGCTCTCTGGGCGGTCGCCTTCATGGGTTCCACACCCTTAGGCGGTCCGTTCATCGGCTGGGTTACGAGTTCCTTGGGCGCGCGCGCCGGACTCGGGGTGGGTGCGGCGTCGTGCTTCGCCGCGTGTGCGATCGGCTGGCTCGCACTTCGCCACATCCACGCCAAAGACGCGGTCGCACCGGACAATCTCGCCATCGCGGAAACCGAGAACCGTTAGTCGCCTACTGAGCGTGCTCGGTTCCCTTGTACCCCGCGGGTGGACCCTCTTGGGATCCCAAGATGCCCTCGAATCTCTGGCGGTACTCCTCGAAGTGCGTCTTCCACGCACTCGGCGCGACGGGTAGTCCCACCAGTCGATCCAGGCAGTCGTCCCAGCCGGCCGCGTTGCGCGCCGCCGTTGCGGCATCGAGTTCATTGTGCAACACCAACGTCGTAGAGCCCCTTTCGTCGTGGATCTCGAAGGTAAGCACGTCGTCTCCCCATGTATAGGAGAGTCGCGTCTCAACTTCGCACTCGAGGACCTCACCGTGCAGAGTCATGTCGATGACGTCGGGGGGAAACGGAAACGAGATCGTCGACCCGACTCGCCATACGCCGCCCTTCACGATGACGTCACAGGGAAACCAACTGCGAAGTCGATCCCGATCAGTGAGGTCGCTCCAGGCCTCGGTCGAGGAAGTCTTGAGTTGCCGCTTGAGACTCACCGTCGCACGAGAGCGGGCTGAATCGAACTGGACGTTGGCCATGAACTTCCTCCTTGGTTGGTGCTCACCTCAAGATACGTGCGAATTTCGGGAACCGTTCGCACCAATTCCGTGATCGTCGCTAGAGAAGTTGGGCTTCCTGGAGCAGCGCGATGGCCTTGGCGCCGGTACCGAGATGGGCGATGTTGATGGGATAGGGCGCGAGGTCCTGAAATGGTGTTTCAGGCTGGACCGTGGTCACGCCGGACGCGATCGGATACTCGAAGCTGATCGAGTGAGCGATGACCTCTTGACCTTTCTTGGAGACGAGAAAGTTCACGAACTTCTGAGCGGCCGCCTGATGCGTCGAGGACTTCAAGACCCCCGCGCCCGAGACGTCGACCACGTAGCCCGGATCCCGCGGTGCGAAGTAAGTAATGAGCGAGTGCATGTTGGAGCGTCCGATCTCGGCGCGCAGGCGGTACCAGTAGTACTGATTGATAACGCCAAAAGCCACGGCCCCACGGTTGACCTCGTTGGAGATCGTTTCGTTGTCGGAGTAGACGTGGCTCTGTGCGTTCGCCTTGATGCCATCGAGCCACTTGAGCGTGGCGGATCGACCATACGCCTGGAGCACCGAGGTCACGATGGGCTGGAAGTCCGTCTCGCCCGCGGCGAAGGCCAACTCGCCCCGGTATTGGGGATTCGCGAGTTGCAGCACGCTCGTGGGCAGAGCGCTCTTCTTGATCAGTGAGGGGTTGTAGATGAGAACACTGACGCGAGCCGACACCCCGACCCAGTCACCCGAAGGCGAGTTGTACTTCGAGGGAGTCGTAGCGAGTGTCGCGGCATCGACCGAGGCCAAGAGTCCCTTTTGCTGAAGGTACTCGAGTGCGGGCGAATTCTCGGTGTAGATCACGTCGGCGGGAGATCGAGATCCCTCTTGAACGATCTGGGTCACCAAGGTGTCCTCGTCGTTACTGCGCACCGCCACCGAGATCTTCGGATACTCCTTCTCGAAGGCACGCACGAGGGCGTCGGTCGTCTGCACGTGCTGACCGTTGTAGAGAGTGATGGTCGTCGTGGACGTCGCCGATGACGATCCGCAAGCCGCAAGCGTCACGGACGCGAGGGCCACGACGACGAGTGCGAGGCCGGCCTTCTTGATCCACGGGCTCGCGTGCGGCGTTGTCACAATTCTCCTCGGGCGCTGAAGGTCCATCCAGGTTAGCCTTAACTAATTAGTCGAGGCTAACTCAGTTCCCCATCAGGTATTGCGACCGCCGAACCGGCAGCACCGAAACATACGTCCTAGCGACGAACTGTCCCGCCACCGCCTCGCAGGCGCCCGAGAATATTCAGGATCTCGAGGTAGAGCCAGATGAAACTGATCAGCAGACCAAAGGCGCCGTACCAGTCGTACTCGCGATCCGCGCGCATCGCGATGAGCTTGTCGATGCGATCGAAGTCCAGCAGGAACGTCGAGGCTGCGATGACCGCGAGGATGAGCGAGATGCCGATGCCGAGCACGCCGCCCGAGCTGTTGAAGTTCGGACCCCCAAAGAGCGAGACGAGCAGCGTGACGCCGTAATAGACCAGCGCGCCCAGAACGGCCATCGTGATCACTCGCGTGACGCGTTGGGTCACTTTGATCAGACCCGTGCCGTAGAGGAACCACACGCACAGGGCCACGCCGAAAGTCGCTCCGACCGCCTCGAGCACGATCCCGTGATACTGCGCGTTGTACGACGCCGAAATGACGCCCACGGCAAAGCCCTCCAGGAGCGCGTACACGATGCCCAGAGACTTGGCCAGCTTGGGTCGCGAGATGATGACGAAGGACAAGACGAGGGCTGCGATAATTGCGACGATGATCAGCGTCTCGGTGCGGTTCGTCACGTAGCCGCCCGCTCCCTCGTGCCAACCAAAGGCCGCACCCACGACGCCGAAGAGCCCCAGGATTGCCAGCGCGCTGGCGACACCGCCGTGGGTCATGACTCGTCCCGACTCGGGCGCTACGTCAATCTGTCGAAGACGTCGATCCGCTAAGGCAGGACTGGCCATCGGTTTTCCTTCTTTCTGCGCATGCGCAAGTGTTGACGACTTTACCGTCAGCTCGTAAGAATCTAAGCAAATGCACCTATGGGGTGCCGATGTACGTGGGTGAATCCGGAGCCACGACGTCCCGGATCCACCCACGAACCCGTCAATCCGCTCGTCTCGCTAAGGGTCGCGCGTGGGGTGGATCACCGCTGCGCGCCGCGATTCAAACGGACCTCCGAGAAACCCTACGAAGATATCTCTATTTTGTCAATAGAAAACATAGGTTATCTCTTAAAGCCTCAAAGTAGCGGGAATCTGCGCGCTGGAATCACTTCGCAAAGGAAGGTTCCCCCTTGAAGGAAAAGCGAAAGAGATGTGACGCGCCCTTGTACTCGTAGCGAACCGTGAGCAGAGAAAAGAGTGTCCCGTTCTTCGTCGAGAGGGGTGCGCTGAAGTGCACGGGGCTGTTGGGGAAGTACGTAATCGGCGACGCCGCACAGTAGGGCTTGCAGAAGTTCATCGCGAAGTCCGTGGTGCCAATCGCTTCGCTGGCGTTCCACGTCGACCACGTTGTCTTGGTCAGCTGAATGCCGGCGTCGGCGCACGTGACGATGTAGTTGACCGGACGAATCACTTTCGCGCCCGTACACGTCAGTACCTTCGCGCTGGTCTTCACTGCCAGAGGCGCTTCCCCATTCGAGCCACGCGCCGGCGATCCGCCCGCACGGTGAGTGACACCCACCAACACGCCGATCGCAACAATGGCCGCGAGGGCGAAGGTCAGCCAACGAAGGCGGCGTCGGCGCTGCCGCGTCCTCGCCTCTTTGAAGAGAAGTTCGAGGGCCTGGGTTGCCTCGACGGTGTCAGGTGAGAGCTCGTGAGGGGCGTCGGCGTGAATGGTCATAAAGCCACTATAATTGTTTTCATGAGTGTCAGCAAGTCGGTCTCCGGCGATGACGAAGCAACTCTCGACCTACCCCGACTGGACCGCCGAGACCCTACTCTTCTCCACGAGCAGGTGGCTGCGCAGATCCGGCGGGCCATCGCCGAAGGCGAAGCGGGCCCCGGCGAGAAGATCCCTCAGGCCCGCGATCTCGCGGCCGAGCTGGGCGTCAATACCAACACCGTCCTGCGGGCCTTGCGCGTACTGCGCGATGAGGGCGTCATCGAGATGGGCCGGGGCCGGTCCATTCGCGTTACCGCTCAACCGGAGCGCGGTGTCGTCGCACTCAAACTCAAGGAGTTGATGGACGTTGCGCGTCAGCACGGATATCAACGCGACGACCTCGTCGCCATGCTGGAAGATCTTCCCGGACGCTGAGAAGGTGCTGCCACCAGGTGACGGCACCGCTTCATGGTGCGATCAGACTTCTTCGCCGACGCAGATCAAAGCGCGCTCCTCTGGCGTGGGCAGATCGGGGTGGACCGTCTGGGTGCGCTTGGATCCCACGAAGATGACGGCCACTACGGCGGCCGCGGCGACGAGCAGTGCGCTCACCTCAAAAGCCGTGGTGTAGCCGTGCACGCTGGCCGATCGCAGCACGGTGTTGGACGCCACGCGAGTAGCGAGGAACGCCGCGGTCGACGACGCGGCCACCGTGTTGAGGTACGCCGTGCCGAGGGCTCCACCCACCTGCTGAGTCGTGTTCACGAGCGCACTCGCGACTCCCGCGCTGTCGTCTTCCACCCCGAGCAGGGCGGTTGAGTTCATTGGCACGAAACTGAGCCCGAGGCCGAAGCTCACGAGCAGTTCCGGACCGAGGATGTGCGTGAGGTACGAGCTGTTTGCCCCGAGGCGCGTAAAGCCGATCAGGCCGAGGGTCGAGATCGCGAGACCCGCGACCATGAGAGCGCGTGCCCCAAATCGAGGCAAGTAACGACTGGCGAGTCCCGCGCCCAGAATGATGCCACCCGAGAAGGGCAGGAACGCAAAGCCGGCTCGCAGCGCGCTGTAACCCAAGATTCCCTGCAGGAAGTACGTCAGAAAGAGGAACGTTCCCAAGAGGGCCATGCCCACCAACAGCGAGGACAGAAACGCACCTCCTCGATTCCGACTCAAGACCACGCGCATGGGCAGCAGCGGATGCGCGACGCGCATCTCGATCGCGACGAAACTCGCCAGCAGCGCACCGGCCGCGAGGAGCAGAGCGATCACGAGGGGCGATCCCCACCCGTGCGAGGCCACCAGCGTGAATCCGTAGACCAGAAAGAACAGACCGCCGGTCGAGGTCACGACGCCGGGAATGTCGTACCCGTGACGCTCCTCCACGCGGCTCTCGCGCACGACGCGTATCGCCATCACGGCCGCGATCATGGCGATGGGCACATTGATGAGCATCGTCCAGCGCCACGACGCGAACTGGGTCAACACGCCGCCGAGCACCAGCCCGATGGCCGCGCCACTGCCCGCGATCGCGCTGTACACGCCAAAGGCGCGCGCTCGTTCGTGCACGTCGGTGAACGTCACCGTCAGGATGGATAACGCGGCGGGCGCCATGAGCGCGGCAAACCCGCCCTGGAACGCACGCGCGCCAAAGAGCATCGCCTGGTTCTGCGCGAGTCCGGCGATCGCACTCGAGGCGCCAAAGCCCAGAAGGCCGATGATAAAGACGCGCCGGCGCCCCACGTAGTCGGCGATGCGACCGCCCAGCAACAAGAGGCTGCCGAAGGCGAGGGTGTATGCACTCAGGACCCACTGACGGTTGGCCACCGAGATGTGCAGAGCGTGTTGGGCCGAAGGAAGAGCCACGACGACGACCGAAGCGTCGAGGACAATCATGAGCTGGGCGATGCCGATGACGGCGAGCGCCCAGTACCTCTTGGGGTCGAGTGACGCGACCTTGGCGATTGAGTCGTCTTTGAGTTCAATGATGCTCACGGGACTCTCCTTTGCTTTTGGGGGTTAATGGGTAGCGATTTTTCAGGGAAACTGCGGTACAATTCGGAGGCCGGAGTTTTAAACGGATGAGGAGTTCCGGTTCCGATTATGATAATAGTAACGAGCGTTCCGGTTGTCAAGCGTCTCGAGGAGGAATTTTTATGGTGCAGGTGACCGACGTCTCACCCGACACCGCTTTACCCGACGGTCCAAAGAAAATGCGGGCTGACGCCCAGCGAAATCACGACAAGATTCTCGAGGCCGCCGAAGAGGTATTCGCTCGCGACGGAGTCGCGGTGCCGATCGATCTCGTCGCCGAACGCGCCGGCGTGGGCATCGGCACGCTGTATCGACACTTCCCCACGAAGGAAGCCCTCTTCGAGGCCATCGTCGCCGCGCGTCTCGTTGAACTCATCGAGACGGCCGACGTCTACATCGCCGACGCCGACACGGACCCCAAGGGTGCCTTGAACTCGTTCCTCCAAGAGTTCGCCCGACAGGCGGCCGCCAAGCAACACCTCTTTGAGGCGCTCGAACAGTCCGGCCTCGACTTCAAGGCCACCTTCGCCGATGACGTCGACGTGCTCATGGAGCGCGTCGAAGAACTTCGTCGCCGCGCCGCGGAGGCGGGAGCGATTCGCGCCGACATCCAAGTCCAGGACATCATGACCCTGGTAATGGGTTCGTGCAAGTTCGCCGGACACCCCAGTTCCGATGATCAGTCGCTCGAACGATGCGTGGGCATCGTGATCGCGGGCCTCCAGACACCGGTCGTCTAAGCAACGACGTCGCGCGCGTGAGTGACCGAAAGAAGCGCTGCGCGTGGTGCGGTGACGACGAGGTATATGTCGCGTACCACGACCTCGAATGGGGCGTACCCCTTCACGACGACAACCGGCTGTTTGAGTTGCTGTGCTTGGAGGGTGCGCAGGCCGGCCTGAGCTGGATCACCATCTTGCGCAAACGCGAAGGGTATCGACGAGCCTTCAAGAAGTTCGATCCGACGAAGGTCGCGCGCTTCGGCGACGCGCAGATCGACACGCTGCTCGGTGACGCGAACATCGTGCGACACCGCGGCAAGATCACCTCGGTCATTACCAACGCTCGCGCGGTGCTCGACGCGCAGCGCCACCACGGTACTTTCAACACCTACGTCTGGACGCTGGGAACTTCTGACCCTGATGCCCAGACCGCGGCCGCGGTGATGAGCAAGCAACTGCGCAAAGACGGTTTCGCCTTCGTTGGCCCCATGACGTGTTTCTCGTTCATGCAGTCGGCGGGGATGGTGAACGACCACGCTCGGGACTGCTTTCGCTTCAAGGAGATTGAAAAGCTGCGCCGCCGGGACAGAGCTGCCTACTCAACCGGAGGCTGAGCAGGTTCGCGGTGACGGGCAGCGACAACGGCAATCGCCGCCAGTCCGATGAGTACCCCCGTCACCTGCAGCCAGGTCAGGGACTGACTCAGAATCGGAATCGCGAGCACCGACGCCACTAATGGCGCCAGGCAACTGATGGCCGCTGAGATCGACGCGTCAACGTAACGGTGGGCCCAGTTCATGACCAGGTGACCGCTGCCCGGCACGACCGTGAGCAGAGCAATCCAGAGCCAGTCACCGGCGTGAATGCGCGACAGGGACTGACCAGCAATGAACACCACGGGTGTGGAGAGGAGTGCGGCAAAGATCATCACGCCGGCCGTGTACTCGATGGCGCCGGTGAGGTCTCGCGCGCGCTTCGACACCAGCCAGTACGCCGAGAAGCTAAAGAGCGCCCCCGCTGCGAGCAGGTCGCCGAGCACGCGATGCGGGGCGGTGCCGCCGGGGCCGATGACCGCGATCGAGACACCCGCCATGGCGAGCACGATCCACATCACGTCGCGGCGACTCATGCGTTCGCCGAACAGCGGTCGAGCGGCGATGAGAACCAGGGCCGGCTGCAGGGCTCCGATCACCGACACGTCCACAATGCTCGTGAGCCGCACCGCGCTGTAGAACATCATCATGTCGCCGCCGAGGAACAGTCCCCCGAGCCACGTCGCGCGCACGGTCGACCACGACAGTCGCTTCCCGCTCACGTAGACGATGGCGGTCAGCACTAGCGCCCCCAGCCACAAGCGATAGAACGCCACCACCAGCCCCGAGGCGTAGGTCAGCACAACGAAGATGCCGCCAAACCCCCATAGGACGGCCGCGGCCGCGGATCCGCCCAGACCCAGGGCGGCGCCCTTGGTCCCGAGGCGCGCAGGGTGGGGAGGCGACTGTGGCACGAGGAGGCGGAGGGCTACTTGCCTTTCGCCGGCCGATCATGCGCGGTGTTGGCGGGGAAGCTCAACGTGGCGTGATGCTGGCCGATGTTGGCCCAACGACTCGTTACGGCTTTGCCCCGCGTGTAGAACTTGACGCCGTCGGGACCGTACACGTGTAGGTCGCCAAAGAGCGAGTTGTTCCAGCCGCCAAAGGAGTAGTACGCGACGGGCACCGGGATGGCGACGTTGATACCGACCATGCCTGCTTCCACTTCGGTCTCAAAGCGTTGGGCAGCGGCGCCGTCGCTGGTGAAGATCGCCACCCCGTTGCCGTACCCGTTGCGATCGACCAGCGCGATCGCGTCATCCACCGTCTGGACTCGCACCATCGATAGAACGGGCCCGAAGATCTCGTCGGTGTAGACCTGCATGTCTTCGGTGAC
This sequence comes from uncultured Acidimicrobiaceae bacterium, assembly GCA_963839255.1. Taxonomy (GTDB): domain Bacteria; phylum Actinomycetota; class Acidimicrobiia; order Acidimicrobiales; family RAAP-2; genus RAAP-2. The sequence continues at coordinate 128,125 of CAWIUH010000004.1, read as the reverse complement.
GTTGTCGATGAGACACGGCCCGAGCCAGAATCCGTTCGGGTCGCCCGCGATGTCGTGCTCACGTCCGTCAATCGCGACCGTGGCACCCGCCGCTTGGCCGATACCGAGATACGAGGCCACCTTGTCGCGGTGCTCACGGGTGACAAGTGGCCCCATCTCCGAGGCGGCGTCCGTGCCGTCGCCCACGGTCAGTCGATCGACGCGCGCGCGGATGCGCTCGACGAGTTCGTCGCCAACTCCGTCCACCGCGACGAGGACCGACGCCGCCATGCAGCGTTCCCCGGCCGAGCCGAAGCCCGCGCTCACGGCTGCTTCTGCCGCGTCGGCGAGGTCCGCGTCCGGTAGGACGATCATGTGATTCTTGGCGCCGCCGAGGGCTTGTACACGCTTGCCTTCGTGGGCCGCGGTCTCGTAGATGTAGCGCGCGATCGCGGTGGAACCCACGAAACTCACCGCCTTGACGTCGGGATGCGTGAGGATGCGATCGACGGCGACCTTGTCACCTTGCACCACGTTGAAGACGCCATTGGGCACCCCCGCTTCGGCCACGAGTTCAGCCAGGAGCAGCGACGCCGAGGGGTCCTTCTCTGAGGGCTTGAGGACGAACGTGTTGCCCGACGCGATCGCCAGGGGGAACATCCACAGCGGCACCATCGCGGGAAAGTTGAAGGGCGTGATGCCGGCCACCACGCCAAGAGGTTGACGCAGTGAGTGAACATTGACGCCGGTCGACGCGTTCTCGGTGAACTCGCCCTTGAGAAGTTGGGCGATACCGCAGGCGAACTCCACCACCTCGAGACCACGGGCCACCTCGCCCGCGGCGTCACTCTTGACCTTGCCGTGCTCGGACACAATGAGGTCCGCGAGCTCGCCCGCGTGAGCGGCGAGCAACTCGCGCAGCGCGAACATCGCCGCACTGCGTCTGGCGAGCGACGTCGCTCGCCACTCGGGAAACGCCGACAGCGCGGCCGCGACCGCAGCGTCCACTTCCTCGTCCGTGGCGAAGTCGACCTCACCGCTCTGCACACCAGTAGCGGGGTTAAAGACCTTGCCGTGTCGGCGCGCGTCACCGACAAAAGGCTTGCCGTCGATCCAGTGAGTGATGCGCTTCATGAGTCCCCTCATTTCCCGTGGGTTTCAGATTACGTACTCACTCCAGTGTGTCAGATCGTTTCCCAACCCAATCACGAAAGAACGCCGCTGGGAAACGCCGTGGCGTAACGAGTGCGTTACGCCACGACTCCTTCGTCCAACACCCCACTGCGCCGAAGACTCCCAACGCGCTCGGCACTCACGCCCCACGTGGCCAGTGCGTCGCTCACCGACAGCGCCAGGCGAATCGCGCCCGGCGTGCGAGAGAATCGTGGCGCGGGCGCGGGTTGGATGGGTTCGTTCACAAACACGTCGCGCTCGGTGTTATACGGATGCCTCGCCGCTTCGCGGGACGTGAGTACGGGGGTAACGCACGCGTCGAGGTTGTCGAAAATGTTCGTCCACTCGTCGCGGGTCTTGGTCACGAACGCCGCGGCGAGGCGCTCTTTCATCGCGGGCCACTGAGCTCGGTCCATCTGAGGAGGCAAGTCCGAGGACTCAAGTCCCAGACCTTCAAGAAGTTGGGCGTAGAACTTCGCCTCGATGGCGCCCACCGCCATGAATTGGTGGTCGCTCGTCTCGTAGACCTCGTAGAAGTGAGCACCCGTGTCCAAGATGTTGGTGCCGCGCTCCTCGTGCCAAAAACCTGCGTTGATGAAGGAGTGCATCATCGACAGCATCGACGCCGAGCCGTCGACCATGGCGGCGTCGACGACCTGGCCGTTACCCGTCTCGCGCGCCGACCAGACTCCCGCCAGTATGCCCATGGCAAGAAAGAGGGAACCACCGCCAAAGTCACCCACGAGATTCATGGGCGGCGTTGGTCGCTCACCCGCGCGACCGAGCGGCCACAGTGCCCCCGAGATCGAGATGTAGTTGATGTCGTGGCCCGAACGCTGAGACTGCGATCCGCTCTGGCCGTATCCGGTCATGCGCCCGTAGACCAGGCGAGGATTCTGCGCCAGGAGGTCATCGGGTCCAAGCCCCAGTCGCTCCATCACCCCGGGACGAAACCCCTCGATGACGGCGTCAGCTCGCGTCGACAACTCCAAGACGAGTTCACGACCGGCGTCGCTCTTGAGGTCGATCGCGACACTCGTGCGCGATCTCGTCAGGATCTCGCCGCTCGAATTGCGCGAGGCTGCCTCGAGTCGCTCGAGACGCAGCACTTCCGCACCTAAGTCGGCCAGCAACATGGCGCCATAGGGCGCGGGACCCAGGCCCGCGAACTCCAGAATGCGCAGTCCCGACAGTGGTCCACTCATGCACGAAGCCTAACGACGTGGCAAAAGGGCGGCCGAGTTCACGCTACGTCCGGCGACGTGCGCTCGTTGGCTACTCCCGCGACGCCGCGCTCAATCAAAGACGCGATGTCGTCGGTCGAGTATCCCAGCTCACTGAGGACCTCTCGCGTGTTCTGCGCCACCAACGGTGCGGCGCGCCGAACCGAGGTTGGCGTCTTGGACATCGTGACCGGCGGGGCAATCTCGCGATACTCGCCCACTACCGGGTGCGTCGCCGTCGCGATCACACCGCGGTTTAGCGCAGCGTCACTCACCACGTCGTCGAGAGAGGACACCGCGCTCACCGGAATGTCGTAGAGCTCGCAGATCTCGATCCACTCCTCAGTTGTGCGCTCGGCCACGATCTCGGCGAGGTCGCCAAAGACGCGGTCCGCTTCACGAGTGCGCGTCTCGTAATTCGCAAACCACGGCCGCTCGAGCACATCTAGTCGATCGATCGCGCGACAGAGCGACTCCCAGTTCGCGTCGGTGTAGGGCATGATCGCGACGTACCCATTCGACGTGCGATGCGGGCCGCGCAGCGATGACATGATGCGCCCGTAGCCTGCGGCACCTCCTTCGATCGCCGCGCCACTGAGGTGCTCCACCAGGTTGAAGGAGAGCACGGAGTTGAACATCGGCACATCGACCCGCTGACCCTGTCCGGTGCGCTCGCGGTGCACGAGTGCGGCGAGCACCGCGTAGGCGATGGTGAGCCCCGCGACTTTGTCCCCGATCAGCGTCGGCACGAAGGCGGTCGTGCCAAGGACCTCTTGGTTCAGCCAGGGAAGCCCGGTCATCGCCTGAATGATGTCGTCGTAGGCGGGACGGTCTTCGTCGACGCTGCCCGTGGCGAAGCCTTGGGACTGGCAGTACACGAGGCGCGGCATCGACGCCGCGAGATCGTCGTAGCTCACCTTCAGGCGTGCGAGGGCGGCGGGTCGCACGTTCGTGATGAATACGTCACTCGTCGCGAGAAGGCGCAGCAGAACCTCGTGACCGTCGGGCGTCTTCACGTCCAGACCGAGGGAGCGTTTGTTGCGGTGCAGATTGAGCGCGATACCGGACAACTCCGGGTGCGGCCCTCCTCCCATCAGGCGGCTGTTGTCGATGATGTCGTGCTCCACTTTGATGACGTCAGCCCCGAGGTCACCCAAGATCTGTCCGGCGTAGGGCGCCATGATCACCGAAGCGAGCTCGACGGCGCGTATTCCGGCGAGCGGGCCGGAAGGATCGTCAACGGCGCGTGAAAAGTCAGACATAGTTCAGTCTTTCCTATCATCGGCCGGGCACAGACCCTGCTGTTATGGGAGCGCCTGGGGCTCGCTCTCGATCTCGAGGCGCGACCATTCGCGCACCTCGGTGGACAGTCCCGACAGCAGCATCAGTTGGGCGCTCACGATGAATGAGTCGACGGGCGTGCTGCGTCCCACGCGCCAACTGGCCACGAGAGCATTGAGCGCGCCGAGAATCAGTTGCTGGGCCACCTTCGGGTCCACGTCATTGCGCAACAGTCCCGCGGCTTTCGCCTCACCGATGAGTCGAGCCCAGATCCTGACGTACGCCCGCTCGTCCGCGCGGCACTGATCTTGAACGTGATCCGGGGCGCCGCCGGCAATCCGATGGATCCAGGCTCGCGCGTAGTCCGGATAGCGCGCGCACAGCCGCAGGTGCGCGTCAATCGCGAGAGCGAGCCGTTCGAGCGGGTCGTCAACCTCGCACTCCTTAAGGACCCCGTCAAGGTTCGTACGACATCGGGTGAGACTGGTGACGAACACCTCGACCGCGAGCTCCTCCTTGTTCGAGAAGTGATAGTAGATGGCGGGCGCCTGAATGCCGGCGACCTCCCCGACGTCCGCGAGGCGCATTCCCGAAAACCCTCGCTCGGCCAAGACCTGAGCCGCGGCGTCCAGTATGCGTTGCCTCGTCGCGGCGGCCTTGCCGCCGACGTCGTTGCCGCTCGGGGGTATCCGCGTCGCGCGTGAGAGATTGATCGCCGACGCCTCCGACTTGCCCACCTCGTGCTCCCTCGCTAGTTCCTCGTACCGACAGACTGGACGCGCTCGTCCGGCCATTAGAGGCGTACCAATTCACTAATGAGTTACATTCTGCGCCACGGAGGGCCCGGCAAAAGTTGTAATCGCCTTACAGATTTCCCTCGCGGGAGTGGAGCGTATCGCTGGAATTGTGGGAATTTTCCGGGGTTGCCCGCACGACGGAGAGGAAGAAGTCATTGATGCTCTCGGGTGAGTAGTGATTATTCTTCGAATTCACGAAGATCGCCTGACCAATCGACCCCGCCCAACACGTAGTGACCAAGGCGTAGGTATCCAGGTCAGCCTTCACCCACCCGAGCGGTTTGCCCGCCTCGATGACCGCGACCCATCGAGCGACCTGCACGTCGAGGTTCGCACGAAACTCCTCGCGGGTGTAGTCGTCGGCCCAGATGTCGCTGAGCAAGGTCGTCGTCTGCCACTTGTCGTCGTGTTGGGCATACGACCAGGACAACGTCGTGTTCTCACCGAGAACGCGCCAATACGTTTCCTCGTCTTCTTCGACGACAGCGCGCTCCACGATCTCTAAGTGCCCGTGCAGCGGTGCGATGAGGCGAAGGTAGGCGGACGCTTGGGCGCGGGCGATCAGCTGGGTGCGCGACTCGAAGTGGTAGTAGATGGTCTGCAAACCGACCTGGGCGCGCTCGGCGACTTTCGTGAGGTGAAGATCGTTGCTACCGATCTCCAGTAGCAGTTGTTCGGTGCACTCGATGATGCGTTGCCTGGTACCACCGGGCTCTTTGGCGACCGTCATGACCTTGCACCCCCTGGGGATCCACTATGGCACGGCGCACCGCGAATCACGAACGTCGCGCGAGATGTACGGTCCACCGCGAACCGCGCTCTCTACGAGAAACTCCAGCCCTGTCCCGATTCGTAGCGGTGGATGATGTTCTTAGAAATCAATATTTTGTGCACCTCGTCGGGTCCGTCGGCGATGCGCAAGATACGTGCCGTGAGGTACATCTGGGCCAGCGGCAAGTCGTTGCTCACCCCCGCCCCACCCCAGACTTGAATCGCGCGATCGACGACGCGGTGGTAGGCGGCGGGCACGAAGACCTTGATCGCCGAGATCGCGGTACGCGCGTCGGGGTCATTGGCGGCCACGCTGTTGGCCGCGTCTATGGTCATGAGTCGCGCCGACTGGACGTCCATGAAACTCTCGGCGATGAATCCCTGGATGAACTGCTTGTCCTTTAACAGTCCCCCGTGCACCTCGCGCACCAGGGACCGCTCGACCATGAGGTCGAAGGCTCGTCGCATCTGGCCAATCGAGTTCATGCAGTGATAGACGCGACCTGCGCCGAGTCGATCCTGGGCCGCCTGGTGGCCCTGACCCACGAGACCGAGCGTGTTCTCAATGGGTACCCGGACGTTCTCGTAGCGAATCTCGCAGTGGTCCGACGTCGAGCGGCCGAAGACCCCGATGCCGCGAATGATGTTGACGCCCGGTGTTGCCGCCGGCACGATGATCTGGCTCATGTGTCCGTTCGAGCCCAGTTCGCCACTCGCATCGACCGTGCGACACATCACGATGAAGAAGTCCGCGTCGATGCCATTGGACGTGAACCACTTGTGCCCGTTGATGACCCACTCGTCGCCCTCGCGTACCGCCTCGGTCGCGAGCGACCGAGGGTCCGAGCCCGCGTGCTCGGGCTCGGTCATCGAGAAGCCCGACTCCATATCGCCCGCGATGAGGGGCAGCAGCCACTTCTCCTTTTGCTCCTCGGTGCCGTACTTCAACAGGATGCTCGCGTTGCCCGAGTTGGGCGCGGCGATGCCAAAGAGCGCGTTCGCGCCCACCGCGTAGGCGAGGATCTCGTACATGTAGGCGAGGGAGAGAAAGTCAAGGCCCGCGCCTCCGTACTCGGCGGGCAGATGCGGCGCCCACAGCCCCGCCACCCTGACCTTCTCCTTGATGGCCTCTTTCAGTTGACGACTCTCGTCGCGCGCCCGGCGCGCTCGTCGTCGTTGGAGCCCGCGGCGTGCGCCGATCGCCAGAGTACGGCTTCGTGGGGCAGGATCTCGTCGTTGACGATCGCCGCCGTGCGCAAGCGCACGTCGTTGATCTCGTCGCTGAGCTCGCCGATGGGTGTGACGGTGATGGGCATCGCGACTCCTCGTGACTGTGCGGTCCCTCGATTATGACTGACGCGGCTAGATGCGTGATACGTCGGCGATCGGCTCGCGCATCGCGACATGGCACGACACGAAGTGGCCGTCCACCTTGTCCAGCAGCGTGGGGGCGACCTCGCGGCAGTAGGGCTCGACGAGTGGACAGCGCGGCGCGTAGGAACAGCCCACCACGACGACGACCGGCGCCGTCTCAGATGCTTCGGAGCGCACGGCCGCATGGCGAGCGCGCACGATCGCGGTGTCGGGTATGGGGATGGCCTCATCCAGGGCCACGGTGTACGGGTGCAACGGGTGGTCGAGCACCTGGTCGTAGCGGCCCATCTCGACGATGCGCCCCACGTACATGACGGCGATCTGGTCACTTAGGTGGCGCACCATCGAAAGGTCGTGGCTCACGAACACGTACGACAGATTGAGTTCGTCCTGAATGCGCACCAGAAGATTCACGATTTCGGCGCGCACCGAGACGTCCAGAGCCGAGGTCGGTTCGTCCAGGACGAGCACTTCGGGCTCGACCGCCAGGGCGCGCGCGATCGCTACGCGTTGCGCCTGACCGCCGGAGAGCTCGTGGGGGTAGCGCGTCGCGAAACGTGCAGTCAATCCCACCATGGCGAGCAGCTCGGCCACGCGTTCGGACTCCTGTCCGCGGTGCAGTTCGTGAACGCGCAGCACTTCGCGCAGAGCCTTTTCGACGCTGAGTCGCGGATCAAGCGAGGAGAACGGGTCCTGGAAGACGAGCTGGATCTTGCGCGCGAGGGCTTTGTTGTTGCCGCGCTCGCGCAGCGTCATGACCTCGCGGTCGATCTCGAGTTGGCCGGACGTGGGGGCTTCGAGTCCCACCAGGAGGCGCGCCAGGGTCGACTTGCCACAGCCGCTCTCTCCCACGATGCCAAAGGTCGTGCCCCGCACCAGTTCGAGGGAGACGTCGTCGAGGGCGTGGACTGGGTGACGCCCGTGGCGTCCGTAGACCTTGACCAGATTGGTCGCGCGAAGGACGATGTCTACCATTCGGAGGGATCTCGCCAACAGGCGGCGAGGCTTCCGTCGCCGCGATCGATGAGTGGTGGCTCCTCGTGCTCGCACTGCGACGATGGCGTAGGGGCAGCGAAAGCGAAATGGACATCCCCCAGTGAGCCGCGTCGGGTCAGGTGGCGTACCACCGATCTGATGCAAGGGTGAGCGATGCGGCGTCTCGAGTCCGGGAAGTGACTCCAAGAGCGCCTTGGTATAGGGGTGAGTGGGCCGAGCGAAGAGTTGCCTCAGTGGAGGCGGTCTCCACGATGCGCCCGGCGTACATGACGACGACGCGATCAACGAGACTCGCGACGACCCCCAGGTCGTGGGTCACCCACAGCACCGCCATGCCGGTGGTGGCCTGGAGCGATGTCACGAGTTCCAGGATCTGGCGCTGGATCGTGACGTCCAGAGCCGTCGTGGGTTCATCGGCGATGAGGATCCGCGGCGAGGTGGCGAGCGCCATGGCGATCATCACGCGCTGGATCATGCCGCCCGAGAGTTGATGCGGGAACGACGTGCGCACCCGTTCGGGATCGTCGAGGCCCACCTCTAGGAGAACGTCGCGCGTGCGCGACTGGGCCGTCGCTGCCGTTGACGCCGTGGGCGCGCAGCGCCTCTTCGATCTGACCCCCGACGCGAAGCAGCGGATTGAGCGAACTCATCGGGTCCTGATACACCATCGCGATGTCACCGCCGCGCACCTCGCGCAGGCGCTTGACGTTGACTCTGGCCAAGTCCTCGCCGTCGAGGAGAACTTCGCCGCTCAGCACGCTCAAGGGAGGACTCGCGAGAAGTCGCAGCACCGAGAGCATCGTGAGGGTCTTGCCCGAGCCGCTCTCGCCGACGATGCCGACCTTCTCGCCCGCCTCCACCTCGATGGTGACGCCGCGCACGATCTCCTCCTCGCCCTTCGCGGCGCTTGATGCCGATGTGCAGATCCTGAATCGAGAGCAGGGCGCTCATGCCAGGCGTCCATCGTGAAAGACGATCGCCGTCGGCGCGTGCGGCGCGTGGCAGTTTGACGATCTCCTGGCGCCCGGGCACGATGGCCCCGAGCACGCTGGCGCGATGAGCTCCCGTGGCGGTACGCACGATCGCGGGCAGACCGTGAACGCTAAGGAACCCGATGAGGGCGAACAGGCAGGCCTCCTTCGCCTCCTCGGGAACGCCGAACTCATCGATCAGCGCGATCGGCACGTCGGCCAGGCGTCGGCGAAGTCCTGTCATCAACGTGGGATTGCGCGCGCCACCCCCGGCGACGAAGAGCTCGGTGACCTCGTACTCCTCGACAGCGCGGGCCACGGTCTCCACCGTGAGTTCCGCGAGCGTGGCGAGCAAGTCGTCGGGAGCGATCTCGCGGGTTCCCACGGCGTCCCGTAAGTACTCGAGGTGGAAGTACTCCTTGCCGGTCGACTTGGGAGCGGGAGTCTCGTAGTACGGATCGGCGAGCAGGTACTCGAGCAGATCGACATCCACCGTGCCGCGTGCGGCGCGCCCGCCATCACGATCGAACGCCTCGTGACCCTCGGTGAGCCAACCCACCGCCGCGTCCATGAGCGCATTCGACGAGCCGATGTCAAAGGCAATCGGTTCACGCTCGGGTCCCACGACGGTGATGTTGGAGATCCCGCCCAAGGTTGAGCGATCCTCGCACGACCACCGGATGCACCCCCAGCAACAGGACGTCCAACAGGCTCGCCAGCGGCGCGCCGTGACCTCCGGCGGCAATGTCACGAATGCGCACATCCTCAACGACCGTGGCCCCGGTTCGTTCCGCGATCCACGCGCCCTGTCCGAGTTGCAAGGTACCGAGCGCGTGCGCGCCCTCAACCCAGTGAAAGACCGTCTGGCCGTGCGAGCACACGACGTCGGCCTTGACCGGCGAAGCACTCATCGGCCAGCGCGCCCGCCACTTCGGCGAAGTTCTGACCGATCAGCGTGTCGAGTTGGCAGACCTCTTCGATCGTGGTGGTGTGCCCGGGCAGCACCAACTCGATGCGACGGTGCAGGTCGCTGGGGTACTCGATGGAGCGATGCGCGAGCAGTTCGGCCGAGATGAGATGCTCATCGAGCGAGAGGTTCATCGCGACCGCCTCGATCGCGTCGAACGACGTGCCCGAAATCATTCCAATAACTTTCATCCGGACCTCGTTCGCGTGCGCGGATCCGAGGCATCGCGCAGCCCATCGCCGAGAAAATTAAATCCGATGACCGCGATCACGATGACGAGCGAGGGACCGGCAAGCGTCCACCACGCGATAGCGGCCAGACTGCTCGAGTTGCTCACCATCTCACCAAGTGACTGGGTGGGCGGCGGGGGGCCGAGGCCAAGGAAGCTCAAACTCGCCTCGGCCAGGATCGCCCACGCGAGGGCGAGGCTCGTCTGCACCGCGATGACTCCGGTCACGTTGGGCAGGATGTGGTGAAAGAGCAGCCGAGTCCTCGAATAGCCCAGTACTCGTCCCGCCCGAACGAAGTCGGACTCGCGCAGCGCCAGCACCGGTGTGCGCACCACGCGCACGTAGATGGGCACCCATCCCACGCCGATCGCGATGGCGCTGTCGAGAATGCTCGGCCCGAGGGCGGTCACGATGGCCAAGGCGAACAGCACGGTAGGAATCGCAAACATCATGTCCGTCACGCGCATGATCGACGCGGACGTCCACTTGCCCAGAAATCCGGCGGCGATGCCGCCGAGGGACCCGATCACGCCAGAGATCGCCACCGCGAGCGCCGCGATCTCAAGGGAGACCCCGAGGCCCTGCAGCGCACCGGAGAAGACATCACGCCCGAACTGGTCGGTGCCCATGAGATGCGCCCACGAGATTCCCTTGAGTACTGCATTGGGATTCTGGGCGTCAGCGGGATACGGCGTCCACCCGGCGATCCCGCAGACCGCGCCGATCACCACGAGCGCCACGACGATCATGCCGATACGGCCATTTCGGCTACGCCACGTGGCGCGGATCCAACCGCCGCGACGCGCGACCGTCTCTTCCCCTGCGACGGGACTTGGCGGTACTAGCTCAATAAGTTCGGTTGTCATCGTGGCCTCGTACGCGGGTCGATCACGTTGTAGAGAACATCGACCAGCATGTTCACGATGACAAAGCCCGCGGCAAAGATGAGCACCTCGCTCTGCACAACGGGAAAGTCACGATTGTTGATCGAGGTGATGAGGAGCCGACCCATACCGGGCAGGATAAAGATCTGCTCGATGATGACCGTTCCTCCGAGCAGGTATCCGAGTTGAATGCCGCTCATAGTCGTCACGGCGGTGAGTGCGTTGAGGAAGAGGTGTCGCCAGATGAACGCCTGGCGCGACACGCCCTTACCGAGGGCCGTGCGCGCGAAATTCAGGTTCGATACCTCTAGGACCGCCGCCCGCGTCGTGCGCAGGATGGCCGCCGCAATACCCAGACTGAGGACGAACGCGGGGATGATGATCTGTTGAAAGTTCAGCCAGGGGTTGGTGAACACACCGGCGAAGGGTAGCGACGAGGGGAAGTAGTGGAACTTCGAGGACATGAAGACCACGAGCACCGTACCGAGGATGAAGGTCGGAATGGCGAGGCCGACCACCGAGATGACCTGACCGATGTCGTCTTGCCAGCGACCCGGATGCAGGGCGCTCCACATGCCAAAGCCGACCCCAATGAGTATGCCGAGCAACATCGCGTAGAACGCCAACTCGAGGGTGACCGGTAGTGCGGTACCGATCAATGTGCTGACCGGTTCGCGAGAAACGAGTGAGATACCGAGGTTGCCCGTGAAGAGGGCGTGCAGCCACGACCAGTACTGCTCGAGGGCGGGCTGACCGATGCCGTAGTAGTGGTTGAGCGCGGCGACCTGGCCTTTGGTCAGCAGACCCACGCTCACGCCCATCGCGGCGGTGACCGCGTTTCCCGGTAACAGTCGCAGCACCACGAAGATGATGACCGACACCCCAAAGAGCGTGACCACCATCGAAAGAATCCGCCGCACGATGGCTAAAAAGAAGCGCATCGTGCGGCGGACTCCCAGTAAGTCTTAATGACGCCTAGGAGAGGCTCGTGTTAGCCAAGCTCGAGAGCTGCGTCGTGTTCACCGGCGACAACGTGAATCCCTTGACCGACGGCGACAAGGCCGCAAAGTCATTGGCGTCGAAGAGCCAGATCCACACGGCGTTGCCGGTCAGCGTGTTATTGAGCGCCTGCCAGTCAGCTTTTTGGCCCGCGGCCGTTGAGTTTTCGTCACCGGCCAGCAACTCCTGCTGCAGGGTCTTCGAGCTGTAGCCCGCGGGAACTCCGAGGTCGGCACCAGCACCGAAGTAGCGACCGTACATGACGTACGGATCCGGGTCGGCTCCGTTCTCGGCGAAGGCGGCTTGGAACTTGCCCTTCAGCCAGTCCTGGATGTAGGCGTTGGAGGCGAGGTTCGTGATGTTCATCTTGATGCCGACCTTAGCCAACTCGCTCTGCATCGCCACGGCCTGGGCCGCGCTGGTTGAGTCGAGGTCTGTGGACGTGATGGCATCGAACGTGAAGCCCTTGGACTTGCCCGCCTTCTTCAGGTACATCTTGGCCATCTTGTCGTTGGTGGTCGGACAGACCGCCGAGACCGGGCTCGTCGCGTAGGGTCCAAGCGGCACGGGGCCGACGACCTTGCCTTCGCCGAAGACGGCGTCCTGAAGGATCTGCTTGCGATTTGTCGCGCAGGCGATCGCCAGGCGGGCGTCCTTGTTCGCCAGGATCCCGTGCTTGTCCTGTAGCTGCAGGGCACGGTAGGAGAGGTCCAGAACTTTCTGCACCGGGTACGACTTGGGCAACGTGTTCACAACGGTCGGCTGGTCGAGCAGGCCCATCTGGATGGTCCCGGCTTCGAGCGCGGCGGCGATGGACTGCTCGGTCGGAATCGTCTCAAGTTCGACGCTCGACAGCGCCGGCTTGCCGCCCCAGTAGCTGGCGTTGGCCGTCATCGTGAATGACGTGTTGGGTACCCAGGATCCGTATACGAAGGGGCCGGTACCATCGGGTTGGGTCGCGATGGTGCCCGCGGTGATAGCCGCGGCCGGCATGATCGCCATGTTGACCGTGGCGAGCCCTTCGAGGACCGACACATCGGGGTGACTCATCGTCAGCACGACGGTGTTCGCTCCCGACGCGGCGATGTTCGTCACCGAGCCGATGAACGACGCCGACGGGTCGGCCGTCGCGGTCGCTTCGGCGCGGTTGAGCGACGCCACAACGTCAGCCGAGGTCATTGTCGAACCGTCGTCGAACTTGACGTTTTGGCGAAGCTGCAACGTCAGCGTCTTGTTGCCGTTCGAGAATGCCCAACTCGTCGCGAGGTCCGGCACGATCTGCAGGTTCGCGTTCTCTTGAACGAGCGTCTGGTAGATCAGTCCGAGCGCCTCGAAGTCGAGAAAGTTCGTGACCACATCCGGGTCGATTTTTTGCACGCTGCTCACGGAGCCAATAACGAAGGGTGAACTCGCCGCCGACGATGAGCCCGAGCTCACGATCGCGGTCGAGAACAAGCCCACGCTGCTCACCGCTAAGAGTGCCGAGGCTACGCCTCGTAATCCGATTATTCGCTTCATTGTTCCCCTTTGGATTGAAATCAAAGTTCTTGCCTGAGTGCGACACTATCGGCGACCTTTGGTCCAGTCAAGTCGCTGGTTGTTCTATGTTGTACGGTTTGAGCAGGAATGCCAGGCCCCAAATAAGGGCAGTTTCGATTATTGGATTAATCAATTGACCGGACCAATCGATATTGGTAGATTGAGCCCGTCCACCGAATCAGGTGCGATGTCCAATATCCCTTGTGGAGAGTGTCGTGATTAAAGAACCAGGCGTACTGACCGAGATTCCCCTCAGTGGTCCGAAGTACCAAAGCGTCCACGATGCGTTGCTGCTCGCGATTGAGGGTCTGCCCGCGGGCACGGCCATGCCCACCGAGCGCGAGCTCTGCACCACCTACGGGGTCTCGCGCGCGACCGTTCGCCAGGCGCTCGGTCAGCTCGAGATCGAACAACGCATCTTTCGCCGCCAAGGCAAGGGCACCTTCGTGGCTCGTCCCAAGATCGACCAGCGCCTCGAACTCACCAGCCACACCGAGGGCATGAAGGAGCGCGGCATATCGCCGAGTTCCAAACTCATCGACGTGCGGCGCATCCCCGCGGGACTCGATGTCGGCGCGCAACTTGGTCTCTCCTCGAAAGCCGAAGTGTTGCGCATCGAACGACTGCGCCTGGCCGACGGCGAACCGATCGCGATTGAAGTCGTCTACTTGAACGCCGACCGCTTCGACGGCATCACCGCCGCACTGAGTGACAACGCGTCGCTTTACCAACTCCTCTCCACTAACTACGGCGTGGAGTTGGCCTCGGCCGAAGAGACAATCGAAGCGGTTGTCGCCGAAGGTCGCGAGGCCGGGCTTCTCAAGTGCCAGGCGGGCATGCCTTTGTTGATGTTGTCGCGACGTACCTTGGACACCAGCGGTCAGCCCACGGAGTTCGTGCGCTCCCTCTATCGCGGCGATCGTTATCGCTTCCAGACGGGCCTGCAGCGACCGCGCACCTGGGGCGCGACGCCAGCGGCGTCCAACGAACTCATCGTGCGCGTCGCGCGACCCGACGACGCGGATCAACTCGCGACCGTTTTTATTGAGGCGTGGCGCGGTTCGTATCGCGGAGTTGTCGATGACGCGATCATCGACGCCCTGTACCACCCTGACGTCGCCAGTTGGCTGCGCAACTTGGTGGAGAACACCGCGGCGCGCACCGTCGTCGCCGAGAAGAACGGGCAGGTGCTCGGCTTCACCCGCTTCGGCGACGAGACGGGCAACCCGGCTCGCGGACACGTCTTTGCGCTATATGTCGACCCGTCCCAGAGCGGGCACGGCGTGGGCCGACGGCTCCTCGAACGCGCCATCGGCGAACTCGATCCCATGTCGACGCGCGAGGTCACGCTCTGGGTCTTTGAGGAGAACGAACGAGCACGTCGTTTCTATCAGGCGGCTGGATTTGCACCGGACGGGGTGCGGCGCGTCGAAGAGCTCTTCAAGGCCCAGGAGATCTCGATGACCCGTCGTGCCGCACGCGGTCCGCGTCAGGCCATCGCGCCCGACCTTGACTCCCCCTTCGCGCCCGTCGCGTCATGAGCGCTCGCTCGCCCCGTCTGCACGTCGAACTTTCGCGCGCAGCGGGCGGGCTACCTCGCGATGTGCGCGACGAACTCGTCGAGGCGCTCCTCTCGATGACCGAGGCCGAGTTTCCCAGTGGGTTCAACTTCACGGTTGCGACGAAGTCAGCCACGCTGTTTCGCGCGTGGGGTGGATTCGCGAACGCGCTCGATCCAATGGTGGAAACCGAGAGCGAGAGCATCTACGACTTGGCATCGCTCAGCAAGGTGGTTTCCACCACCACAATCGCCCTGTGGCTGGTGCAGAGTCATCAGTGGCGTCTCAAAGATCCCGTCTCTACGTGGCTCCCCAACTTTCCTCGCGATGACCTCACCCTCGCCCAGCTGCTCACTCACACCTCGGGCCTGACCCCTCATCGACCTTTCTTTCACGTAGGCCGCGATCCGCGAGCCATCCGTCGCGCTGTCTACGCCGAAGCCGCTGCGGGCGGCCCGACCGGCGATGTCCTCTACAGCGACCTCAACTTCATGTTGCTCGGTTGGGCCATCGAACGCTGCACTCACCGGCCGCTCGAGCGACTCTTCCGCGAGGTCGTCGCCGAGCCCCTCGGTATAGGTGAGACGCGCTATCGGCCAGTTCGTCGACGACGAGAACGTATCGCGGCGACTGAACGCAATGGAGATCAACGTCTCACGAATCAATTGGTGTGGGGTGAGGTGCACGACGGCAACGCTTGGGCCCTCGGTGGCGTAGCCGGCCACGCCGGGCTCTTCTCGACGAGCGACGACCTGACTCGTTTTGTGCAGTCTCTTCTCGGCGCGCGCGGGCCAGCGCGTGTTGAGCCCCTCGAGCATCTCATCGATCTCGCGAACCCCGGTCGGGACCCAACCGGACGTGCGCGGCCTCGGGTGGAGGCTGGACCCGGCCGCCTGGGGACCCTGGCCCCCCGATACCTTGTGGCACACCGGATTCACGGGCACCTCGCTACTCGTGGCCCCGGACGCCAACCTCGGAGTCGTCTTGCTGACCAACGCCATTCATCCCGTGCGTCAACTCGATCGCCACGAGGACATGCGCGCCTCGCTTCACTCGATCGTGGCGAAGAGCCTGACCTGATGGAACCCAACGACCTCGAATTCCTGGAGCAACTCGGCACCGAGCAGGTTCGCCATGAACTCGCGAACCTCGATCAACTCTCGGTCGCCGAGCTCGTCGACTTGATGTGCGCCGACGTGCGCCAGGTGCCGGACGCCCTCATTGCCGCCGAGACCCAGATCACGAGCGCGGTCAGTGACATCGTCGCTCGCATGGAGCGAGGTGGGCGCCTGATCTACGTCGGTGCGGGAACCGCAGGTCGCCTGGGCATGCTCGACGCCGCAGAAGCGGGACCCACCTTCAACGTCACCGAGGGACAAGTCGTGGGCATCCTCGCGGGCGGTAGTAACGCCTTCGGCGTGCCGATTGAGAACGCCGAGGACGACTATCAAGGCGGCCGCGACGCGGCGAAGTCCCTTTCGATTTCGCCTTCTGACAGCGTCGTGGGTATCTCGGCGAGCGGGCGTACGCCTTATGTTCTAGGCGCCATCGATGAAGCCAGCGTCGCCGGTGCTCTTACGGTCGGACTCGCCTGCAACGTCGGCACACCACTGGGTCTGAACGTCGACCGACCCATCGAGGTTGCGGTGGGACCCGAACTCATCGCCGGCTCGACGCGGATGAACTCGGGCACCGTGCAAAAGATCGTGCTGAACGTCATCTCCACCGCGACCATGGTTCGTCTCGGCAAGACCTACGGCAACTTGATGGTCGACTTGCGCCCCACTAACGAAAAACTCCGTGACCGCTCGGCGCGCATCGTCGCGCGCATCACCGGCACCTCACTCGAAGAGGCGCGTGAGACTCTCACGGCGAGCGGATGGAGGGTCAAAGTCGCCTCGGTCATGCTGATCGGACGCGTCGGCGCCGACGAGGCGAGCGAGCGACTGGATTTCTTCGATGGTCGACTTCGCCCCGCCCTTGATTCCTTTCGCGCGCTCGCCCTGGCGTCCCGCGATACACATCACTGGACTCGACTCGGCGTCGCGTCCGCCTTCGTCGGTGGATCATTGATCGAAGGCGACGTCGCAATCCATGACGGCGAAATTGTCGCGGTGGGGCTTTCTCGTCCGGGCAGCGGCATCGCCATCGCCGGTCTCGTCGACGCCCAGGTCAATGGGTACGCCGGTGTCGATCTGTTGAACGCCGAGGTCGACGAGATCCTTGAGATGGGTCGCGCGCTCGAACGCGATGGCATCGTCGCCTACCAGCCCACGCTGATCACGAGCGAGTTTGACCAGACCCGACGCGCGACCGAGCGACTGAGGACCGCGCGAGAGACCCGCGTCGACGGCGCGATCATCTTGCCCGTTCACCTCGAAGGACCGTTCTTGTCGCCGCACCGTGCGGGCACGCACCCCCTCGCGCTGCTTCGCGCCCCCGACCTGGAACTGCTGGGCCGACTGCTCGATCTGCCCGACGTCGGATTCATGACTATCGCGCCTGAACTGCCTGGCGCGCTCGGTCTCATCAAGGAGTGTCGTCGCCGCGGCGTGTGCGTCTCGCTCGGACACAGCGCGGCCAACGCGGACGAGGCCGAGCGCGGTTTTAACGCCGGAGCGACTACCGTCACCCACCTCTACAACGCGATGGAGCCGATGAGCGCGCGTTCGCCCGGCCTTGCGGGAGTCGCCCTCGCCCGAGGCGATGTCACGATCCAGCTCATCGCCGACGGCCTGCACGTTGCAGATCACATGATGCGCCTCGCCATCGCTGCGGCGACTGATCGATGCATCGTGGTAACCGACGCCCTAGCGGCCGCTGGCTGTGATCGTCCGGTCGTGCAGCTCGGCGACGTCACAGTCACAGTGCGCGATGGCGTGGCGCGCAGGAAATGACGGGACGATCGCGGGCAGCATCGGACGCCTGCGCGAGAGCCTGGTGCGACTTCACGCCTTGGGACTTTCTCACGTGGAGGCGCTGAATGCGGTCATCGCTCGCCCCGCCGCGATGCTCGGCGCAGCGGACCTGATCGCGATGAAGCCAGGTTCACCAGTGCACATCATCGTCCTCAACGACGAGCTTGAGATGATGTATCGAGTGACACCGCAAGGACGCGTCGACTTTTAGAGCGTCGATCTAGGATGAGCCGACGTATGGGTCCCAACTCTGATCGTCTGGTCGTCAGCGTGTCCGACGTCAACTTGGCCGCCGCGCTTCGCGACATCGATGGCGTGGATGTCGTGGTCTGGGACATGACCGATCCCTCACCCGTGCCCGCCATTGATCTACTCGTGCCGCCGTTCCTCGGAGGAAGCGACTGGACCAAACAGCTCTCGACCGCCGAGATCCGCCTCGTGCAAAGCCCGATGCTGGGCTACGACGGCATCGCCGAACTCTTGCCGGCCGGAATCGTCTTCGCGAACGCCGCCTCGGTGCACGAAACCTCCACGTCCGAGCTCGCACTCGCGCTCCTCCTGGCCATGCAACGAGGCATTCCGGACTTCGTGCGAGCAGCCGAACGCGGAGAGTGGAGGCGCGGGTGGCGCCAGAGCCTGGCCGATCGACGCGTTCTGCTCGTCGGATACGGCGGGGTGGGCAAAGCCATCGCCCAGCGCCTCTTGCCATTCGAGGTTGTACTCACCCGTGTGGCCCAACATCAGCGCAGCGATGAGGTCGGAGACATTTACGGAATCGAGTCACTCCCCGACCTGCTGCCGAATGCAGAAATCGTCATCATCGCCGTCCCGCTCAGCGACAGCACCACTCACCTCGTTGATGACGCCTTCCTGTCCTCGATGAGTGACGGCGCGATGCTCGTCAACATCGCGCGCGGCCAGGTCGCCGACACGAACGCGGTCTTGGATCACGCTCGCTCGGGACGTCTCCGATTTGCCTTAGACGTCACCGATCCCGAGCCGTTGCCCGAGGGTCACCCACTCTTCGCGCTCGAGAACGTATTGATTTCGCCCCATGTGGGGGGCGCCACGAGCGCTGCAATACCGAGGCTCATTCGTCTCGTGAAGGAACAGATCGAACGATTGCGCGATAGCGAGGAACCTCTCAACGTCGTCATTCGCACCTAGGTCGGCGTGCGGACGTCAGAGCTTCTGATACATAATGTGAAGCCCAACCAGGCCGAGCGAGGCGGAGTCGAAGGCCTCGGGCACCGTCGTCAGAATCTCAAATCCCAGGCTCTGCCAGAGCCGCACGGCCCCGGTATTGGTTTCTACGACGGCGTTGAACTGCATGGCGGCGTACCCCTCGCGGCGCGCCCAACTGAGAACCTCTAGCCCGAGGGCCCGGCCCACGCCGCGACCCCGCGAATTGGGATCAACCATGAAGCTCGCGGTGGCGACGTGCGCACCCCGCCCGGGACGGTTTGGTCCTGCCTTGGCCGAGCCCACGATCCGACCGTCGTCAATAGCCACGATCACCCGAAACGGTGGCTTCTCCATCCACAGTGCGCGAGCCTCGTCGCTCGAGAGCCCGGGCGGGTACGCGTAGGTCTCGCCCGCCGCGAGGATTGCGGAGAAAATGGGAAAGAACGACGGCCAATCTTCGTCGCGCGCGTCTCGAATGTTCATCAGCGCTGGAGCGTACCGGATCGTGTCCGTACGTGCGATCGCCGATCCGGATAAACCGCGCCCAAGCGACCGCGCGGGACCACTTGCGCTCACGAAAACTAACCTGCACTCGAGCGAGGAGGCGACGTGGCACGAGAGCGACGAGGCGTGTTCGGCGAAGCGGTGGAACAGTACGCGCGCGCCCGTCCGGGGTATCCCGATGCCATGATCGAGGACATCCTGGCCTACGCCGACCCGGCCAATGAGATCCTCGAAGTCGGCGCGGGAACCGGTAAGGCAACGCTGTCGTTCGCCTCACGAGGCGTGACCATGACCTGCCTCGAGCCAGATCCGCGGATGGCGGAGCGCCTCCGAAAGGAGTGCGCGCCGTTTTCGAACGTGACCATCGAAGTAAGCCGTCTCGAGAACTACTCGCGCCCGCTGGCCTTTGACGCCCTGATCGCCGGTCAGTCCTGGCACTGGGTCGATCGCCTGCGTCGCTGGGACCTGGCATACGAAGCAGTCCGCGAAGGCGGCACCATCGCCCTGTTCTGGAACGCGTACCTCATTACCGACGAGGCGATCCGTGGCGAACTCCGAGCGATCGACGAGCGCTACTCGGTCGACACGAGCCACTACGGCGTGACCGAAGACGACCTCGAGGGTGACGAAATCGAACTGGAAGAGGGTTGGCCCGCCTACGACCTGGTCGCGGACTCGAGATTCGAGGATCTCGTCAGCCGTCGCTACCGGCGACCCCTGGACTACGACGCCGACACCTACATCGACCTCCTTGCCTCGACCTCCTCGTACCGCTTGTTAGAAGAGGGCGATCGAGAGCACCTCTTCGAAGACGTCAGAGCCGTACTCGTTCGCCACGCCGAGGCAGTCCCTATGACAATCGTCACCGATCTCTTTCTCGGACGCACGACGTCGCCGACTAGCGATCTTTCAGATATCGAGTAAAGAAGTCGACGATGCGACGGCGCGCGTCGTTCGCCGAGTCCTCGTCCGCGCGCACACCGATCAGTCGACCCGCCACGGCGAGGAACATCGCGGGCTTGCCGACGTGCTCGTTCAGAAACCCGTGACCAGCGTCGGGATACAGCTTGACGTCGTGGGGGACGTTGTTTACTTCCAGCGCGTTCTCTAGTCGAGCGACGTGTTTGGCGAGTCGGCGATCCTTGCCTCCGTAGCTCGCCACCACCGGGCATGCTCCAGCGAGGACGTTCGCCGCATCGTTAGGCACGTCGCCGTAGTTGACCCCGGAGACGTCGTAGCGCTCGCCCGCAGCCAGCAGCAGTGAGAAACCCCCACCCATGCAGTAGCCGATCACCCCGACTCGACCCGTGCAACCCTCGTCGCTCACGAGTCGTGCGCGCGCGGCGTCAATCGCATCAAACGTCGGGCCGCGCTGAGCTCGTAGGTCCATCACGATCGAGCGAAGGCAACTGAACGTGTTCGCACGGGAGTAGAGATCGGGCCCGAGGGCGAGAAACCCTTCGCGGGCGAACCAGTCGCACTGGGAACGAAGATCAGCGCCCAGACCGAAGACGTCGTGAATGACGACCACCCCCGGCCACGGTCCCCTACCGGAGGGGACGGCGAGGTAGCCACGCAGCTCTCCGGCGCCCAAGGGAAAAGAGATCTCGAGAACAATTCCTCCTCAAATGGTCTTCCTCCCTGATGGTAGGAGGTCCGGGCCACTGTCGCGTCGTGGCCGAGATCCGCTAATTTAGTTGTATGCCGAAAGCAAGTTCTGCGGAGAGCCCCCGCGTGGTGAACCTCTCGCAAGACCAACTCAAGCGCGTGGCCTCGAGCATGTCCATACTGTCGCGCGCATTTACGTCGGCGCGCCCACACGAGATCCTCCTGCAGGAAGCGGGCGTGCGACTGGATCGCGCAGGCTCGGCCCTGTTGTTCAAACTGCGCTCGCTCGGCGAGTCCGCGCGCGTCAGCGATCTCGCGGAGTTGCTCGACGTTGACACCCCGGCCGTCACGCGCAAGGTTCAGCAACTCGAGCGTCTGGGCTTCGTGACAACGGCACCCGACGCCGAGGACAAGCGCGCCAAGCGCATCACTCTCACCAAATCAGGCGAGAAAACCATCGATCGCATCATGCTCGCCGTCAACCATCGCTTCGCTCGCCTCTTTGAGGGGTGGAGCGAACAGGACGTGGCGAGCTTTTCTGTGTCCCTCGACAAGTTCGCTCAGGCAATACGCAAGGAAATGGAGAATGAACGTGACTGATGACCTCGCTGCGGTGGTCGCCGCCCCCGAAGAGCACGAATTCACCAAGGAAGAGCATCGCCGCATCCTGACGATCCTCGGGGCACTCATGCTCGGCATGTTCTTGGCGGCCCTGGATCAGACCATTGTCGCGACGGCGCTGCCCACGATCGCCGGCGACCTGCACGGTCTTAACCACCTGTCGTGGGTCGTCACCGCGTACCTCATTACCTCGACGATTACCCTGCCGCTGTGGGGCAAGTACGGCGACCTGTACGGGCGAAAGAAGTTCTTCCAGATCGCGGTCGTCATCTTCCTCATCGGTTCGATGCTCTCGGGCGTCTCGCAGAACATGCTCGAACTCATCTTGTTCCGCGCCGTGCAGGGTGCGGGGGCTGGCGGTTTGATGGTCGGTTCGCAGGCGATCATCGGCGACATCATCCCGCCCCGCCAACGTGGTCGCTACATGGGGTACTTCGGGGCGGTCTTCGGGCTCTCGAGCATCCTGGGCCCACTCGCCGGTGGCTTCTTCACCCAGCACCTCTCGTGGCGCTGGATCTTCTATATCAACGTTCCGATCGGCATCGTTGCCCTGTTCATCATCGCCGCCGTCCTGCATATTCCGGTCAACCGCAAGCACCACCGGGTCGACTGGTGGGGCACGACGTTCCTCTCGGCCGGTGTCGTCGGCTGGATTCTCGCCACCACCCTCGGGGGCACGCCGGGCTGGGCTTGGGCATCCGTAGCCATCTTGCTCATGATGATTTTGAGCACCGTCTCTCTGGGGATCTTCTGCTACGTCGAGACCAAGGCGGCCGAGCCGATCATTCCGTTGGCCCTCTTTCGAAATCGAACCTTCGCCGCCGCATCGGCGGTGAGCTTTGGGATCGGCTTCACGTTGTTCGGCTCCATCGTGTACTTGCCGCTGTACCTGCAGGTCGTTCACGGCGCCACGCCCACGACGTCGGGTCTCGAACTACTTCCGATGGTGGGCGGCATGCTCATCACCTTCGTCATCAGTGGTCGACTCGTCTCGCGCACTGGCCGATACAAAGTCTTTCCAATTGTGGGTCTGGCCATCACCACCCTCGGTCTGATCTTGTTGGCCATGCTGGGCGCCCATTCGTCCTATGGCACCGCCGCCATCGACATGTTCGTGGTGGGCCTCGGTGTCGGACTCGTGATGCAGGTGCTCGTGGTGGCGGTCCAGAACGCCGTGCCGCACTCGCAGCTTGGAACGGCGACCGCGACCGCGACGTTCTTTCGAACGATCGGTGGCGCCTTCGGCGTGGCCATCTTGGGCGCCGTGTTCAACACGCGGCTGCTCAGCAACCTGCTCAAGGCGCTGGGTCCCGCGGCCCTCAAAGCCATTGGCGGCAACAACCTCTTCTTGAATCCCGCCGAGATCCGCACGTTGCCACCCAGCGAGCGAAACCTGGTCGTCGCCGCATTCAGCCACACTCTCCAGACGGTCTTCATTGTGGCGATCCCCTTCGCGGCCGTGTCCTTCTTTGTTTGCTTCTTCCTCAAGGAGATCCCACTGCGCAACCGCGCCAACGTGAGCCTGGCGGAGAACACCGCGGCGGAGATACCGAGCCTTTAGCACGCACTCCGCGCTCAGTGCGTTTGTAGGCTCCGACGGTGAACGCTGCGCAGGGTCACGCTGACTCGCTGACCTCGTCGTCGAAAGTGAATTGGAGCGAGGTGGCACTCGCACTGGCCGCTTTTGTCGGTCTTTGTATCGCCGTCTTGGTGAAAGCGCCGCGGCTGCTTGAGCCCGACGACTACGCCTATCGCGCCTCCATCGTGGCCCTCTCCCACGGACACCTGCTACTCACGAACGCTCAGTACCTGCGCCTTAACTCGCAACTTTCAGTGAATGGCCTACCAGGGATCTACCAGTGGGTGCACCTGGCCAACGGCAAGTGGATCAGCCAAAAGAACCCTGGCTATCCATTCTTCGTGGTGGCGTTCCAGTGGCTGCACGCGTTGCGCGTCGCGCCTCTCTTCTACGGCGCGTTGGCGTGCGCCGGCCTCTTCTATGGCGCACGGCGTTGGCTCGGACCGTGGGGCGGGGCGTACGCGGTGGTGCTGTACTGCAGCGCCGGTGACGCACTGATCTTTGCCTGGCGTGCAACGATGCCAACCTTTACCGACACGTCACTCATCGCGGCGGGCGCGGGCCTCTTGCTAGGTGCTCTGCTGTCTCGCGAGAGCCCGCCGGCTCGACGACTCGTCTTTGGGCTGCTCGCCTTTCTGGCGTTGGATGGTGCCACCTTCATCCGCTACACCGACGTGGTCCTGCTCGGTGCCGCCCTCGTGAGCGTCGTCGTGTTGTCGCGACGTTGCGCGCTAAGTCGAGCCATGATCGCAAGTTGGCTGGGCGTCGTCGCGCTCTTCGCCATCGGGGCCACGGCTCTCAATCACTACCTGTACGGGAGCTACCTCTCTTCGGGGTACGTTTCGGGCGTCGTCTCGTTCCGGGCGAGTGCGATCGCACCAAACGTCGAGCGACTTCCCTGGCCCCTGCTGCAAGGCGCTCCCATGATCGCACTCGCTCTCGGCGCCCTGGTCTGGATCGTGTGCCGCGTCGTGCGCGATCGAGGGTCTTCACTGCCGGGCGCTCGCACTGACGCAGTCGTCGGGCTGGTCCTGGCGGTGTCGTGGGGTGCACTCTGGGCGCTGTACGCCGCCTACACCTGGACCGTTGGCCAGACGGTGGGCCACGTCATCGCCATTCACGTCGTGCGGTTCTATATGCCCACACTGGGACTCATCGCCGTACTCGCGGCGTGGCTTCTCACCCGAGTACCCCGCTGGGTTGCCGCGGCGGCACTGGTGGTGGTTGCAACGCTCGGTGTGTGGCTCTACGTGTGGCCCGGCAGCGACGTGGTTGTCCACGCTCGATCCGCCCTCTCAACATCAGTCGGCCCACCGACCGCATCGTCGCTCGCGCGTGCGACGATGTCGCGAACGAACGCCTAGTGAGACACGGTCGCCACGCTCGCTGACGTTGGAGCGGTGCGTGATTTCGCGAACCAGCTGCGAAGCGCGTAGTCGAGCGACAGTCGCCCGGTTCCCATGAGGGCCACGACTGCGGCCAGCCCCGCGAGGGCCACATTGAGTTGGTAGCCGATGTCCCCGGGCACAACGGGGTTGCCCACGATCCCCTGGGTGAAGGTCACCGTGATCATGGCCATGACCATGTCGCCCACGAGTCCGGCGCCGGCCAGACGACCACAGACACCCAGTCCGATCGCGGCACCCCCGAAGCACTCGATGGTCCCACCCAACAACGCGAAGACGGTTCCCGGGTGCAGATGGGCATAGTTCGCGTAGAAGACGGCCTCGTTGTGAAGTCCCGCTCCCCCGAACGCACCAAAGAGCGTGCCGGCCCCGTGGTACACGAAGATCCACGCGAGACACAGCCGCACCACGAGGAGGGCGAGATCGCGCGCGGCCAGCGAGTGCGCGGTTGCGCGCACCTGTTCGTAGCGCTGCAGTGTTCGACTCATCATGCCCGTTGCCATCAGCCGTCCGTCTTTGAATGAACCGCGAAGGGCTGAGCCAGTTGGGCCAAGACGACCTTGGGCATCGCGCGGACTGAGAAAGCCTGCTCGACCGGAACCGGCCGTCCATAAATTCCTGTGGCGACGGGCGTGCCGGTTGGGAACGCGGCGCGGTGGATGAGCTGATCCCAACCCACCAACACGAAGCCGAAGTTCACCGTGCCGCGCTCGTCAATGAATTCTGCGGCGTGGTGCAGCCGGTGGTAGGCCGGGCTCACAAAGACCCGGCCAAGCGGGCCAAAAGTCCAGCGCAGGTTGGCGTGAGGCAGGGTGACCAGACAGCTGTACGCGACGATCGCCACGGCCGGCACCGTGCCGCTCGCGCCCAGAATGAGAGCGGGAAAGAGCGACGGCAGGTACGACGCGTGAACGAGGGGGTGCGTTCGAAAGGTCGTTAGCACGGTCAAATCCTCTTGGGAGTGGTGCAACGCGTGCAGCCGCCAGAGCGTGAGCGAGCGATGATTCGCCACGTGCGCACCCCAGTTCATCGCGTCGATACCGATCAGGATCAGTCCCGAGACGACGACCTGTGACCCGAGCGGAAGTCGACCGAGCACCAGGAAGCTGGCGTGGAGACTGATCTCCTGGGCGAAGCCGGTTTCGACCAACGTGAGCAGCGGCAGCACCACGATCGCAAAGATGACTAGATACCCCGCATCAACCACTTGGGCTCGCGAGAAAACCGGCCGCGGTACGGCCGGCCAGAACCTCTCGGCGATGAGAATCACCGCAATGAAGATGATGAGGGCGGGGCCGACCGTGCGCCCCCGGGCTGAAGACAACGCCGCCGAGACGCTGCCCTCGCCCGCGAGCACGCGATATCCCACGACGCCGAGCCAGGTGGTCACCGCGCCGAGAAAGAGCACGCCATACCACGCTTTGGTGGGACCGGCCTCCTTGAAGAGGATGAATCGCCCGAGAGCGCGAAGGCGCCCGGTGACGCTCTTGGTTGCGACGTCCGGCGACGAACGGCGGACACTGCCCTGAAAGGCATAGTTCGAGTTGACCTCCGTCATTGCTAGTACGCGATCGGTGAGGTTGTGGTGGAACCGCTACCCGACTTCTTCTTGGGAGGCGTCAGCGGACTGGCGGGGTTGATCGACCACCACTGCCCCCAGGTGTCCTTCACGTTGCCGGTCACGGCGCCAGCCTTCTTGTCGCCCGTGTAGCGATAGAGCGGAATGCCTTCGTACGTGACCTGCTTGGCGCCGCCACTTCGCGTGAACGATCCGAGGTGACTCACGCCGACACCGACGGGCGACGACTGACCGGACGCCAGCACGACCGGTATCCAGATTGTCGCGCACTTGCCAGTGCAGACGCTCTTGTTCTTCGAGTCCTTGGTCAAGCGGTACAGCGTGTCGCCGTCCTTGAGTGTCAGAGTCGCTCCCCACGTCTTGTTTTGCGTCACGGTGATCGTGGTGGGCGAGGACGACGCGCCACTGACGAGTGGCAGGGCGGCAACTCCCAGGAGTGTCGATGCGCCAACGGCGACGGCCATGAACTTCGATGCCTGTTTCATTTCGATGCCTCTTTCTCTGCGTGGCTCGGGGATATGGCGCACGTGTTGTCTAGGTATACCGAGGAGCGGACGATTTGTTCATGAGCATCCCGTCACATTTTTCAAACATTCCTGAACATCGAGTGGGACGCCGAGGTATACGTCAGTGCGATGCCACTTCGCGCTCGCATTCACATAGGAGAACAACCCCATGAATCCTTTGTCAGAACTGAGTCGCCGCAAAACGTCGCGAACAGCGCGCTTCGCACTCGTCGCCCTGGCGGCCGGTGGGCTGGGAGCGACCGCCGTGGCGACCCTGTCGAGCGCCGCATCGCCGACGGTCGAGTCGGCCAACGTGCCCCACTTCGCGGGCGCCCTGGTGAATCAGTCCTCGCGCTCGCTCTACGTCTTGAGTGACGAACGCGGCGCGAAGCTCCACTGCACCAGTTCGTGCCTCTCGTCGTGGCTGCCTCTCGAGGTCTCCACGTCCACCAAGACCGTGTCGCTCGGAGCCGGCGTCAAGGGAAAGATCGGCTTTGTCGCTCGAGGAAAGTCGAAAAAGCAGGTGACCTTCAACTCGTATCCGCTGTACACCTTCGTGGGCGACAGCGGAGCTCGCCAGTCCCACGGTGAGGGCATCCAGGCTTTTGGTGGCACATGGACTCTCGTACGATCGACGGCCGCGACCGCTGCTGCGACGCCCTTTGCGGCCAGCGCCGCGCCCCCGACCACCCCGACCACAAACCCTCCCACCACGACGACGACCGCGCCCGGCGGCGGAGGGGGCATCGCCTACTAATGACGCGGCGCCCGTTCACCGAGCTACCAGCCATGGATCGATGGTGTCACGGGTTTCGTCGTGACTAGCGTCTCTCGCGCGAACGGTGGTCAAATGAGTTCGATGCAGTCACGCGCCCCCGGCGACACCGAAACCGCCGACGAGGCCGGACTGCGCGAGGCGTTCTTGGCCCACGGCGGCGAGCTCTTTGGCTTCGCTCGCCGATCACTCAACTCCAAGGAGTACGCCGAGGACGCCGTTCAAGAGACTTTCTCGCGGGCGTGGCGCTCCAGGTCTCGGTTCGATCCATCGCTCGGCTCCTTGCGCACCTGGTTGTTCGCAATTGAACGACGGGTCATCCTCGACCTCAGCGCCAAGCGGATGAAGAACAGCACGTTTCCCCTGGACGCCGCCCAAGAACCTCTCGGTGAGGACCACGTCGAGCGCGCCATGATGGGCTGGCAGATGGAGTCGGCACTGGCCCGACTGGATCCCGAACACCGGATGGTCGTCACCGAGCTGTACTTCAACGGACGCAGTGGTCGCGAAGTTGCCGAGCTCTTCGGTTTACCCGAAGGCACGGTACGAAGTCGTGCGTTCTATGCGCTTCGCATGTTGCGCATCCTTCTCGAGGAGTCGGGATGGGATCAATGAGCGACAACACCTGCGAGCAGTGGCGCGAAGCCCTCGCGATGCACCTGTTGGGAGACCAGCCGGTGGCAGAGATGACGGGCCTGTTGGCCCACCTCGATGGTTGTGCCGACTGCCAGGCCATCGCGAGTGAGATGACCGAGACTGCAGCCATGTTGAAGTTTGTCGACCCCTCGTCGATCGAGCCCACCGCGTCGGTCCCCCCGGACCTCACTGCGCGAGTGCTCGGCGAGCTGCACGACGTCGGCGTGACCCGCCACCGCCGGCGTCGTGCAGCAGTGGTGGGCGGCTTCGTGGGTGCCCTCGCGGCGGCTCTCATTCTGGTGGCGGTGTTCTCGGCGTCGCCCTCGTCGGTGCCCAGTGAGCGGGCCTTGGCTCTAGGCGGCTCACCGAGCGTGACCGCCAGCGCACTCCTGGTGGCTCAGCCATGGGGAACGTCACTGCAGCTTCGCGAGCGTGGTCTACCCGGCGGTCAGGTCTACACGGTCTCCATGGAGACCAAGAGTGGCCGATGGTGGACCGCGGGGACGTATCGACCGACCACGGGCCAAGCGGTCTTTGCCACGATGGCGTGCGCGGTGTCGTTACACAAGATCACCGGCGTGCGCGTCGTAGATGCGGCGGGAGCCACGGTGCTCGACAGCTCGCTGAATGGTGTCCCCTACAACTAGGCGCCTCGTGGGAGGGCTAGGTCTCCCGCTGTGTCGAAGGCGCGACACTCGCCAGAAAATAGCGACTGTCGTTTCTATTGGCCAATAACACGAGGTCGAATTTTCCCTCGAAGCGAGCGAGGGCTTCAGTGAGTCGAGGCTGCGAATCGCGGGGAAAGTTCCATATCCACTTCACGAACTCGAAGTCGAAGTGCTCGGGGCATCCTGGAGCCTGAATGTCTTGACGCCAGTTCACGACCACGCGCTTCAATACCCGATACAGGCACACGATTCGAGGGGCCGACAGAACGATCACAGTGTCTGCGCGAGCGAGTCGGACGTCGACAGTTCGCCCATAATTACCATCAAGGATCCAACGAGGCTCGTCGACCAGAGCACGTTGCTTCTGGTCCCACTCCTCGTAGGGCGTCTCCACCCAGCCAGGCGTCCAGAACTGCTCATCAAGATGGATGACGGGTAGACCGGTAAGGGCGGCGAGGGAGTTCGAGAAAGTTGTCTTGCCGGTGCCCGGTGATCCGACGACCGCGACGCGCTGCACTGGATCAGCGTACTTATGGACGATCACCCAACTTCTACGGACCTCAAACGAAGGCCGAATATATTGACTCAATAGCAACCGACGCACCGGCTCGGCCGTCCAATCATCGAATCCGGACCGTGATAGCGGTCGTCGTCTCGGGACTCAGCCTGTACGTCCTCATGCCCGGGCTGGTGCACGTGATCTCCTCGTGGCCGCGACTCCTCACTCTCGAACCGTGGTGGCTTCTCGTTGCGCTAGTTGCGGAGACCTTGAGCTTCGTCTGCCAGATGGCCCTGCTGCGCCTGGTGCTGCGCACCAAAAACTGGTTCTCCATCACTACCGCCTTCCTCGCGGGCAACGCCGTCACCAACACGCTGCCCGGTGGCGACGCGGTGGGGGCGAGCGTGCAGTACCGCATGCTCGCGGGCAGTGGTATCGACACCGTCCAGGCAGCGGGCGGTCTCGCGGTGAGTTCCATTATCGGCGTCGGCGCCCTGTTCGCTCTGCCGATCTTCGCCCTCCCCCTTCTGCTCGGCGGTGAAGCGGTGAGTCCGGGCCTCGTGCACACCGGAGAACTCGGGGCCGTGGGCTTCGTCTTGATTCTGGCGGTAGGTGTCGTCGTTCTCACTACCGAGAAGCCCCTGCGCCAACTGGCCGAGGTCGTCGACTGGCTTCTCAATCGCCTCCCGCCCAAGAAGCCTGAGAAGCGATCCGCCCAGGTTCTCGGCGATCGCCTCATCAACGAGCGCAACCAGGTCAAGGCCGACCTTGGCAAGAACTGGTGGAAGGCACTCCTCCTGGTCGCAGGACGGATCGGCTGTGACTTTGGGAGTCTGCTCGCGGTGCTGCGCGCCACCGGCGCGCGCCCCGACCCCGCGCTCGTCCTGCTCGCCTACGCCGCCACTGCGGTCATCGCCCTACTCCCTCTGACGCCGGGAGGACTCGGCCTGGTCGAGGCGAGCTTGAGCGGCCTGTTGGTACTCGCCGACGTCCCGAGTGCCAACGCCGTCGTGGCCACTCTCGCTTTTCGCCTCGGCTCGTACTGGCTGCCCACGATCGCCGGAGGGGTGTGCTATTTCCTCTATCGCCGCCGGTACGGGTCGCTGCGTCAGGCCGAGAAGGTCCCCCAGGATCCCTTGTCAAAATAAGCACGGCAGTAGCGTGAACGATGGTGAGGGAGGGTGATGTCGCTCGGTAAGTCGGACAGCGAGGGGGTTCCCACTCGCCGTTCCCTGATGGTCAAGCGCGCGGAGGCCCACGGCGTGCCCCTCATGACCATCCTGGTCACAATCGGCATCATCATCCTCGTGTACTTCTCGGGAAAGCTGCTGTACCGGCTGCGCGACATCCTGCTCGGGATGTTGGTCGGTGGATTCGTCGCGCTGATCTTGAATCCCCTGGTGGTGTGGCTCCAGCACCATCACGTCGCGCGTCGCGGATTTGCCGTCACCATCGTCATGGGAATCGCGGTGCTGGTGTTTATGGGCCTGGCCTTCGCGTTCGGGTACCCGCTCGTCAACTCCATTACCCACTTGGCCGACAACCTGCCGAACTACGTCAAATCGGCCGAGCACAATCGAGGGTGGATCGGCCACATCCTGCACCGGTACCACGTGCAACGCTGGGTTGAGAAGAACTCGTCCAAGTTGATCTCCTTCGCCAAGGGCCTCTCCAAGCCCGCGCTCAAGTTCGGCGAAGGAGCCGCGACGCTGGTGCTCGCCTTCGTCACGCTTTTTGCCTTCGTGATTCTGCTCTTGCTCGAGTCACCCAAGATTCGCCGATTCGGTCTCTCGAACCTGGCGCCCCCCAAGAGCGCCTGGCTCGCTCGCGTGGGCAACGAGATCTCCAAGGTCGCGTTTGGTTACATGCTGGGCAGCCTCGTCATGTCGCTCTTGGCCGGCTTCGTCATCTTCATTACTTTGTTCGTGATCTCGGTGCCCTTCGCCCTGGTCTTCGGTCTATGGGTGGCGCTCGTGGACTTTCTGCCCCAGATCGGGGGGGCGCTCGCTGGCATCCCCGTCGTACTCTTCGCCCTCGTTCACTCCGTCTCGGCCGGCATCATTACCTTCGTCGTGTTCATGATCTACACACAGCTCGAGAATCACGTCCTGCGCCCGATCGTGATGAGTCGTTCGGTCAAGATCAACCCGCTCACCGTGTTCATCGCCATCCTGGTCGGCGCCGAGGTCGGATCCTGGGTGGCCGGAGATTTTGG
Organism: uncultured Acidimicrobiaceae bacterium; assembly: GCA_963839255.1. Classification (GTDB taxonomy): domain Bacteria; phylum Actinomycetota; class Acidimicrobiia; order Acidimicrobiales; family RAAP-2; genus RAAP-2. Next base: position 96,683 of record CAWIUH010000004.1, on the reverse strand, counting down.
CGGCCTCATCGGGGTTTTGCTCGCCGTACCGGCCGCTGCCACCGCGCACGTAATCTCGCGAGAGGTATGGAATCTGACGCGCGCACCGACGGGATTCGTCGTGAGCACGGCCGGCGAAGAAGATCCCGCAGCCTCCGAGTAGCTAGTCGCCGATTTCCGTGACCATGTTGTCCGACGACCAGTTACCCGCCTCGGTGCGCGAATCCGCGCTCGCGCGGGCACGCGCGCTGATCGACGTGGCCGCTCGTCCGGCCAGCCGTCGCGAACGCGCAACGCGACGCAACTTGCGCAGACTCTTTAGCGATCCCCGCGCGGTCGACGTCACCATCACACTGACCGACGAGGTGATGCGATTTCACACGCCCGATAGCACGCGCTCCGCCCTTCAGGGGGCCGCCGGTGAGGCGTCGAGCAAGGGCTTCGGCACCCTCAATCTGGTTGGCCTGCGCGCGCTCGCCCAGGCCTCGCGTCTCTCAGCCGTCGGCGCACAACGCATCGTCGCCACCAAGGTTCGTTCGCTCACCCAGAATCTGATCCTCGACGCCGACCCGCGCGAGCTCACCAAGCAGTTCGCCCAACACGCCAGCGAGGGCTTGCGCCTCAACGTAAACGTGCTGGGCGAGGCGGTACTCGGCGAGGGCGAAGCCGACGGGCGACTGGCGCGCGTGCGAGAGATCATCGCTCGTCCCGACGTGAACTACGTGTCAGTGAAACTGTCGGCCATCGTGAGTCAACTTCTCACGATCGACCACGACGGATCTCTCGCTCGGGTGTGCGAGAAGCTGCGCCCGCTGTTCCGCGACGCGGCCGCCAAGGACACGTTCGTGAACCTCGACATGGAGGAGTTTCGCGACCTGCGCCTCACCCTCGACGCCTTCATGACGGTGCTCGATGAGCCCGAGTTCCTCCCGCTGCACGCCGGCATCGTGCTCCAGGCGTACTTACCCGAGTCTCACGCCGCACTAGAGGAGCTGATCACCTTTTCCAAGCGTCGACACCGCGAAGGCGGCGGCGTGATCAAGGTGCGTCTCGTCAAGGGCGCGAACCTGGCCATGGAGCACGTCGAGGCCGAACTTCACGGTTGGCAAGCCGCGCCCTACGGCACGAAGGCGGACGTCGATGCGAGTTACCTGCGCCTCGTTGACGTGGCGCTGCGCGCCGAGCACGCGAGGTCCCTGCGCGTGGGGGTGGCCAGTCACAACCTCTTTCACGTGGCCTGGGCGATCGAGCTCGCCAAGTATCGCGGGGTGCTCGATCAGCTCGACATCGAGATGCTCGAGGGCATGGCCAACGCCGAGGCCCTGGCCCTCACCCGCAGTGGTCAGCCAGTTCTGCTCTACGCGCCGATCACGCGTCGCGACGACTTCGCGTCGGCCGTGGCGTACCTCGTGCGGCGTCTCGACGAGAACACCGCGCCGGAGAACTACTTGCGCGCTGCGCTCTTCATCGCCGATGACCCCGCGGTCTACCGCGAACAGGAGGATCGATTCGTGCGTGCCCTGGAGGAGCGACACGCGGTGGACCTTACGTCGCGACGCCACGGTCACGAGATCAGCACCGCACACTTTGACAACGAACCCGACGGCGATCCCACCTCACTCGCCTTCGTCGAGCGTGTGCGTTCGCGCCTCGCCGCGGTGGCCTCCGCCCACGACGCCGCGATTGACACGCTGCGCCATCTCGAGGGAGACGGTCCCTATGAGTGGGAGGACGGTCACGATCCCAACGACGGCTTTCGCCCCTGGTATCGGTACCGCGTCGCGACGATCGAACAGGTCGACCAGGCGCTCGAGTTCGCGAGTTCGGGCTTTGCTTCCTGGCACGGGCGCGACGTCGAGGATCGCCGGGCCATCTTGCTTCGCGCGGCTGACGTCATGGCCGATCACCGGGAGCGAACAATTGCCGTGATGGCCCGCGATGGTGGCAAGACCGTGGGCGAAGCCGACCCCGAGGTAAGCGAGGGTATCGACTTCGCGCGCTTCTACGCGAGTCACGCGCTCGGCGACGACGACTCGACGCCCGCGGGGGTCGTGCTCGTGGTACCGCCCTGGAACTTTCCCTACGCCATCCCGGCGGGAGGAGTACTCGCCGCGCTGGCGGCGGGCAACGCGGTGGTGCTCAAGCCCGCGCCCGAGGCCGTGGCCGTGGCCGCGGCGCTGGTGAATCAACTCTGGGAAGCCGGAGTACCGCGCGACGTGCTGCAGTTGATTCCCACCCGCGACGACGAGACGGGTCGCCACCTGGTTACCCACGTCGGCGTGAGTGCGGTCATACTCACCGGGTCCTTCGATACCGCGGCACTGTTTACGTCCTGGAAGCCGTCGCTGCGTCTGCTCGCCGAAACCAGCGGCAAGAACGCGATGGTCGTCTCGTCGAGTGCGGACATCGACCTGGCGGTGAAGGACCTGGTGCACTCCGCCTTCGGTCACGCGGGCCAGAAGTGCAGCGCGGCGAGCCTCGCCATCGTCGAGCAGTCGATGTACGACGACCCCCAGTTCCGCGACCAACTCGTCGACGCGGTCTCCTCCTTGCGGGTCGGACCAGGTTACGAGCTCTCGAGCGACGTCGGTCCGTTGATCCGACACCCCGAGGCATCATTAGAGCGCGCCCTTCACGACCTCGATCCCGGCGAGTCGTGGCTGGTCGTGCCCCAGGCGCTCGACCAGAGTGGCCTGCTCTGGCGCCCCGGCGTGAAGGTCGGGGTGCGCCCGGGCTCGTGGAGTCACCTCACCGAGTGGTTCGGCCCGGTACTGGGCGTCATGGTGGCCCAGGACTTCGACCAAGCCATCAGCTGGCAGAACCAGACGCCCTACGCCCTCACCGCGGGCGTGCACTCGTTGAACGCGACTGAGTGCGAACGCTGGATCGACGCGGTCCACGGGGGCAACTTGTACGTGAATCGCGGTACCACCGGGGCCGTCGTTCACCGACAGCCTTTTGGCGGCTGGAAGCGATCGAGCGTGGGGCCTACTGCGAAGGCCGGTGGTGACAACTACGTCAACTGCCTGCGTAACTGGCCCCGCGTGCGCGACGTTGACGAAGCGCTCGCGGCCGCCTCGTCGTGGTGGCGCGACACTGGCGCCCAAGCACTCGACGCGCCCGCCCTGGCGGCGGAGCGAAACATCGTGCGCTATCGCCACTACGTCTCTTCGATCGTGGTTCGCCTCGACGAGACCTTCACGTCAGAACAGATCACCTACCTGCGCGGACTCCAATCCCTGGCGGGCTTCCCCCTAGACCTCAGTGCCCAGTCGCCCGTACCCGGGGTACTGGACGCCACCATCGAAGATCCAGACGCGCTCATCGCACGGGTACCACCCACCACCAAGGTGCGCTGGCTCTCAGGAGAAAACCCGCCCGCTCTCGCGCTCCTAGAGCGCGGAGTCAGCGTCGACGTGCGCGGACTGGCCCAAGCGGGGCAGATCGAACTTCCCCGGTGGCTGCTTGAGCAGAGCGTCGCGATTACCAATCACCGTTACGGCAATGTGCACGCGGGCCCGAAACCCGCGTGTCGGGGTCTCGGAGCTTAAGGCGTCGCGCTCGCGTCTTTGGGCAGCCCGAGCACGCGCTCGGCGATGATGTTGCGTTGCACCACTGAGGTACCTCCGCCGATGGTGAGGGCTTGGGAGTACAAGAATCCCCAGTACCACGATCGCCCCTCTTCACCCGCAAGTCCCATCGGACCATGGTCGGCCAGCATGCCCGCGCTCTCGGCGAGACGGTTCGCGAGCCCCATGACCTCCTGGCCGTGGTCATCGGCCAGGGCCTTGCGCAGTGAGGCGTCCGAGCCGGTCGCGCGACCAGCCAGCGCGTTCTCGGTGAGACGAAGGCGCAAAAAACGAAGGATCTCGCCGTGCGACCAGCACTGAACGAGGTCGTCGCGCTCGCGACTCGTGAGATTGCCGCCGCGCTTTCGCACCACGTCGAGGAGGTCGTTGGCCGTGGGACCCCGGCCCCAGAGCACCCCTTCGCCCGAGAGCGCCACCCGCTCGTTGCCCAACGTCACCTTGGCCAGACGCCACCCCTGATTCACCTCACCGAGTAAATGGTCATCGCTGAGGCGGACTTCGTCGAGGAACACCTCATTGAAGGCGTGGTCGCCTGTCATGTCGACGAGGGGACGAATCGCCACACCGGGCGCGTGCATCGGCAGAATGAAGTAGCTGATGCCGTCTTGGGGAGCACCCTCACGCGAGGTGCGAGCGAGCAGGATCCCCCAGGCGGCGAGGTGAGCGTAACTCGTCCAGATCTTTTGTCCACTGATCACCCACTCGTCGCCGTCGCGCGTCGCACTCGCGCTCAACGAGGCGAGGTCGCTGCCAGCGTCGGGTTCGCTGAAGAGTTGGCACCAGAACTCCTCGCCACTGAGGAGTTTGCCCAGCCAGCGCTCCTTCTGCTCGGGCGTGCCCGCGACGAGGATCGTGGGCCCCGCCCAGCCGATACCGATCGGATTGATCGGTCGGGTCACTCCCGCCCGGCGCAGTTCGTCGTCGATCAGAATTTGGTAGTCCACCGACGCATTGCGGCCCCAGGGCTCGGGCCAGGACGGGGCGACGAGGCCGGCGTCGGCGAGCTCGCGACCTGACGGATGTGGGTGTTCAGCGAGCCACCGGCGCAGTTCCTCGCGCCGCGGGTCGAACTCGTCGACCTCGATCAACGGCGGCGACGTGACTGGGGCCAGCAGGCCGCGGCCCTCTTCGTGCACCACGTTGTGCTCCATTCTCGATCCAAAACTCCCCGCCTAACGTAACGCTGAATCGATGTCTACGGGCTTCGAGAGGCAATGACCTGACTATCGGGCCTAGGACCACGCCGATCGAAACGCCGCTCGCAACATCCTTGGGGCCGGAGAGCCTGCTGGCTTCGGCCCGCGCGGGGTCGAACTGACCCGCTGTCTTATACTCACCTCATGGCCGTGCTTTTTTGGTTGATCATCATCCTGGTTTGTATCTTCGCCGAGATCCACACCAACGCATTCCTGGCCGTCTTCATTGGCATCGGCGCAATCGTGCCGTTCTTCCTGGCCCTGGCCTCGGTCCCCTTCGCGCTTCAAGCGATTCTGTGGCTCGTGATCTCGGGCGTGCTCATTGGATTGCTACGTCCCGCCGCCCTGCACCGGTTCCACCACAAGGGCGTGACCGATCTTTCCGCGCCCTCCAAGAGCACCATGACGAACCTCACCGGCTACGTCGAAGACACCGTGGGCGACGAAGGTCACCCTGGGCGCGTACGCATCAAGGGAGAGTCCTGGCGCGCGGCCACCGAAGCCAAAGACAGCATTCCGGTGGGAACGCAAGTGATTGTGCGCAAGACCTACGGCACGACCCTCTGGGTCGAACCGATCGCCTAACTAGGTCGACGGGGTCGACGGGACCCCATCCAACACACTCCTGATCGCCTGAGCGGCACCCAAGAGCGCGGAGCTTTCGGCGGGAATGATCAGCTTGGTGTTGGGGCTCTCGGCGAACTTCGACAGCGTGTCGAGTTGCAAGATCGCCACCAGCGTCGGGTCGGGTGCCTGTTCCTTGATCGCGGCATAGACGAGGGCAATTGCCTGAGCGCGACCTTGGGCTTCGAGGATCTGGGACTGGCGCGCACCTTCGGCGCGCAGGATCTGTGACTGCTGAGCGCCCTCGGCCTCTTTGATGGCGGCCTGGCGCTGACCGTCGGCGACGTTCACCGCGGACTGCTGCTGGCCCTCGGACTCGAGAATGCGCGCGCGCTTCTCCTGATCGGCCTGCTTCTGGAGGGCCATCGCCTGGAGGATCTGATCGGGCGGAGTGATCTCAAGGACCTCGACGCGGTTGATGCGCACGCCCCACTTGTCAGTCGCTTCTTCCATCTGGGTCTGGAGCAACGTACCGATGCGCTCGCGCTGGGAGAACGCGTCATCAAGGGTGATCGAACCGAACACCGCACGCACCGACGTTCGAGCGAGGTTGTCCACGCTCACCTGGTAGTTGGAGTTGGTAAACAGGGCAAGGCGAACGTCGACGACTTGGGAGAAGATCGTGGCGTTCACGATGACCGCCACGTTGTCGCGGGTGATGACCTGTTGGCGGTCACCGGTGCGCGGCGTCTCGCGCACGTCGACGATCTTCATCGCCTCGATAAAGGGGACGATGAAGGTAAGACCCGGGGTTCCGGATGTCCTTGAACTCACCGAACCTTGTGACAACGCCCTCGAAACCCTGCTGGACGATCCGCACCGACCTGGAAATCGTGACGATGACCAGGAGAACGATGATGGCCGCGATGATCGCGATGACAATTCCGGTGTTCATATAGGGCACCTCCGCGGAAGCGTTGGTGCAGTTGCCTTAACTGAACTCGTTCCCGGTGCTGTTGTTTGCAGTGTAATTGAGCGCGATTCAACGCCGGTGGCGAACTCCCGTTCAAAAGCCTTCGACTGACGCGCCTGCAGGCGTCGGCGACGTCGCATTGTGCGAGTGAATTTTTCTCTGGATATTCCCACAAAGTTCCTGGTAGAACGGAGTCGCCAGGCCTCGGCTCGCGAGTTGAGAGGGGAGAGACGTGAACGTCGCCACGCTTGTTGCCACCGTCTTTGATAACCAACTCCCCTTTCGCGTAGAGGCCTACGACGGCAGCATCGCTCCACCCTCGGTCGACTCCACCGCCAACACTCTGACGCTCAAGATTTTGAATCGCGAAGCCCTCACGCGCTTCGTTACGCACCCCGGCGAGCTTGGCTTGGCGCGGGCGTACGTCGCGGGTGACGTGGACGTAGACGGCGACCTTGATCTGCTCTTTGAGATCTCACCTCCCCCACTTCGCCAGGCCTTGACTCCCGACGTCGTGACTTCGCTGCTCGCGACGGTTGGGGTAAAGGGCATTAAGCCACTGGCTCCGCCTTCAATTGAGGCCCGACCTCGCGGGCTCCTGCACTCTCGCGCCCGCGACCGCCAAGCGGTCACCCATCACTACGACGTCTCGAATCGCTTCTACGAGATGGTGCTCGGTCCGTCCATGACGTACTCGTGCGCTGTGTTCGCTACGCCGGAGGACACGTTGGAGCAGGCCCAGTCGCGAAAGGTGGATCTGGTCGCGCGCAAGCTCGACCTGCACCCAGGCGATCGTCTGCTCGACATCGGGTGCGGATGGGGCACGATGGCCATCAACGCGGCCCAGCGCTACGGGGCCCGGGTATTGGCGTCACGCTGTCGGAACCTCAGCAGCGCTACGCCACCGAGCGAGCTCGCCGGGCGGGCGTGGACGATCTCGTCGAGTTTCGAGTCCAGGACTTTCGCGACGTCACCGACGCGCCCTTCGACGCGATCAGCTCCATTGGCATGGCCGAGCACGTCGGTCGAAGATCGTTACCGCGCTACACCCAGGTCATCTGGGATCTGCTCGCTCCCGGCGGTCGATTTCTCAATCACGCGATTGCTCGACCCGTCTCCTTTGACGACGACCCGCGGCCCACGTACACCTCGGAGTTAGTCCGTCAACTCCAGATCGCCCTGGGTGCACGCGGACCCTCCAAGAACCGCAGTGCCTTCGTCGAACGCTACGTCTTTCCCGACGGCGAGCTTCATGAAGTCGGCGCATTGGTCTCGATGTTCCAGGCGCACGGTTTCGAAGTCCGCCACCTCGAGAGCCTGCGCGAGCACTACGCGCATCACCCTTCGTCGATGGGTCGACAACCTCGTCAAGCGCTTCGACGAGGCGACCGACGAAGTCGGGTGACCAGAGGGCCCGAGCGTGGCGGCTCTACATGACCGGTTCGGCCGTGGGTTTTGAGCGCCACAAACTCGAGATTCACCAGGTTCTGTGCGTGCGACCCGATCACGGCGCGTCGAGGTTCCCGCTTCGTAGCGACTTTGAGCCTGATTTTTAATCGCTCTCGACGTTGACACGCCCGTTCGCCCCGATAGGTTCCGCGATAGACCCCCAACCTTGATGAAAGAGGAACACGTGCCTGAGATCCCCGCCTCCCACCGTGACTTACTTCACGCCATGGTCGCGACCTTCGCGACTATCGGTCCCGACGATCGGCCCCAGCAGACCGAAGTCTGGTTCCACGAGGACGGCGATAGGTCGCGCTCTCACTGAACCGTACCAGACAGAAGACCAAGAACCTCTATGGCTCGCCCGCGATGTTCGCTGCTGATCGTCGACCCGACTTCGCCGATGCGCTACCTCGAACTTCGCGGCGACGCCGAGATCATGGCCGATGACGACTACGCCTTTGCGGACCGGGTTGGCCAGAAGTACTCGGCGAACCTACGCGACTAGGACGCACCGGGTGACACTCGCGTCAAAGTTCGCATCATCTTGAGTCGCGTCAACGCTGTCGACATGCGTGGTTAGCACCGAAGAAGATCGATTCACCATACGACGCGAGATTCGAGAGCCATCGGGTCGCGATTGGTATGGTTCTCGGGCATGCGACGACAGAGTCGTCAGGCCGATGCACGTTGTTGTACTCGTAGGATTGACTCGTGAGTTTCACCACATTCACCCTCGATGTCGGGTGGATCGCGGTAGTTCTTAGCTCTCTCACCGCGTATCAGCAGTATCGACGTTTGGTGCGCCGAGGCATGGAGGGAGTCTCATTTGCGACGTGGACACTGCTGCTTTACATCAGTGTCTTTTGGGTCTCCTACGGCATCGACGCGAGATCGTGGCAAATGATCGTCGGCTGTGCCGCGCCCATCCCGTTCCAGGTCATGATTTGGCTCCGCCTCTCGCCCCGAGAGCGCGTAGGCGTATGCGTGGGTTCATTGGTCTTTCTCGCCGCCTTCTGCTTTCTTCCGGCGATCGGGTGGGGTTGGGCCGGTGCGGTCATCGGCGTCGGGATTGCGGGCTGGATCTCACGTGGTCGCCAACTGCTCACCTTGGTGCGCTCCAAGACAGCGATCGGCGTGTCGACCAGCTCCTGGCTAACCGCCGGCGTCGTGAGCATCTTGTGGGTCATCTACTACACGGGCGCACACCTCTGGCCCGTGCTGATCGTGACAGCAGTGAGCGCGATGGTCAGTCTGTCGATCGCGGCTCTCAGTGCGCGACGCCACCACAAGGTGCGCTCGCCTCTCGTGAGCGCGGACCTTCCGGCGAACTTTGTCTTCGACGACTGATTCGCTACGCGCGGGCCACGATCATCGAACCGTCTCGTCCTTCACCCGGTACCGCGTGGACGTTCTGGGGTCCAAGCGGCGCAGCGCACCACGAGCAAGACCAGACTCCGCGGCCCGAGTGACCGCACGACTCGTGCACGACTTCGATGGGAGGCCCGCTCGGCGCGGCGTACTGATCGCCCCACTGGCGCATCGCCGAGAGCACCGGCCACAGGTCTCGACCCTTTTGGGTGAGTTTGTACTCGTCACGCGGCGGATGTTGCGAATAGGGAACGCGGCGGAACACTTCGTTCTCTACGAGGGTGTTCAATCGGTCGCGCAATATGTTGCGCGAGATACCGAGTCGTCGCTGAAAGTCTTCAAATTTCGTGACTCCAAGGAAGGCGTCGCGCACGATCAGCATGCTCCACCACTCGCCAATCACCTCCAGGCACTGCGCCACCGAACAGTCCATGTCTGAAAAGCTCTTTCGCTCCATACCTACACAATACTCAGTTGCATAATGCAACGCAAGTGAGTACAGTTCGTGCTATGACACAACTTACTGAGTCGGCCACTGAGGACGAACGTCAGACGTCGACGCACAATATTCTTCGTGACCGCCCTCGGTGCGTTCATGGGATCGCTTGACCTGTCGATCGTCAATGTCGCGTTCCCCGCGCTCGAACGAGCCTTCCCGCACGACACCGCGGCGTCCCTGTCGTGGGTCCTCACCGGATACGCGATTGTCTTTGGTTCGCTGCTCGTGGTGGCGGGACGAACGGCCGACCGCCTCGGCAGCCGACGCGTGTTCTTCTTTGGACTCGGCGTGTTCTGTCTCGGCTCGCTGCTGTGTGGCGTCGCCCCATCGGTCGCCACGCTGATTACCGGTCGCGTCGTCCAAGGTGTCGGTGCGTCAGCGGTGTTGCCCTCGTCACTTGGTCTGCTACTCGGCGCGTACCCCAAGGAGAAGCGATCGCAGATCGTGAGTCTGTGGGGCGGCATCGGCGCACTCGCGGTGCGCCACCGGTCCCTCGCTCGGTGCACTCCTCATCACCGGATTCGGGTGGCGCGCGGCGTTCTTCGTCAACTTGCCCGTGGGACTCATCGCGTGGATTGCCGGTCGGCGCACCTTGGAGCGCGCGCCGGGCACTGACTCGGGTACTCGGCCCGACTATCCCGGCGTGGCGTTCCTCAGTCTCGCCCTAGCGGGGCTCGTTCTCGCTATCTCCGAGGGTCCGACGTGGGGCTGGAGCAGCGCACGCATCATCGCGGGCTTCGTCGGCGGCGGTCGCCCTCCTTGCTCATCTTCCTCGTGCGCTCGCGTCGCCACCCCGAACCCGTGTTGGACCTCACACTCTTTCGTGCGCGATCGTTCAGCGTCGCGAACACGGCCGCTCTGCTCTACTCCATGGGCTTCTTCGCCATGCTGCTCGGCAACATCTTGTTTCTGACGAGTGTGTGGCACTACACGATCCTGCGCGCGGGCCTGGCCGTGACGCCGGGTCCTCTGGTGGTGGCCGTGGTCTCCGGCTCCGCGGGAAAACTCGCCGCACGCGTGGGGTTTCGCCGCGTGCTCTGCGTCGGCTTCATCGTCTTCGCCCTGGGTGTCCTGTGGTACGTGTGGCGCGTCGGGCTGACCCCCACTACGTCACGCGATGGCTTCCCGGCACGTTGATTGTCGGACTCGGCATCGGCCTGACCTTCCCAGTGCATGAGCGCCGCCGCCGTCTCCAGTCTCGATCCGGCGCGCTACTCGGTCGGTAGCGCGGTCAACCAGACGGCGCGCCAGATCGGTGGGGCGCTCGGCATTGCGATTCTCGTCGTCATCCTCGGCACGCCAACGAGTGCGGCGGCCGCGCTGCACAACTTTCGTCACTTGTGGATCTTCATCGCGTCGTCGGCCATCATCGCCGGGCTCATCTGTTCGTTGCTGATTGGCAGCGGAGGCTCCACGGCGCGAAGGACACTCGCGAGCGAAGAGGCCCGCGGACTCGAAGAAGTTCTGGACGGCGAGATCGTTCTAGACGCCGAGTAGTCGCACGTACGCGGTGCGATTGTCGCTCCTCGTTTATTCCCGTACTGTGGCACCGTGGCCGTAGACCTGATGGAACCGACCGATGACGGCCCCGCGCCACCATAAGAAGCGCTCGCGTCGTCGCGGACTAACCGAGTGGCTGATCGTCCTCGTTGTCGCGGTGCTCGCGTCATTCCTGGTGCGCACTTACGTCGTGCAGACCTATTTCATCCCCTCCAAATCCATGAAGCCGACGCTTTACGTGGGGAATCGCATCATGGTGGACAAGTTGGCCGTGGAGTTCGGGCACATCAATATCGGTGACATTGTGGTCTTCAAGGCGCCTGCGCGGTCGCGACCAAGTGCGGCGACAACCTTCGCCGATCTCGTCAAGCGAGTGATCGGCCTGCCCGGTGACGTCCTCACCTCCAAGGGCAACACGATCTACGTCAACGGCGTCGCGCTCGACGAAAAATGGTCGCACTACGAACCTCTTGGTCCTCCCTATCGGTCACGTCACCGTACCCCAGGGCCAGTACTTCATGATGGGCGACAATCACGCGAACTCCTGTGACAGCCGATACTGGGGAACTGTGCCGCGCTCAGACATCATCGGCAAGGTCTTTCTTAAGTTCTGGCCCCTGTCAGAGTGGCACTGGTACTAAGCCCCGATTCGCCTCGCTCGACTCGTCGAAGCGATCGCCACTTCCAGCCCGACGCCTCGGCGCGCTCGGCGCCCTCGTGCTGGCCGGCTTCGTTCTCGCATCGTGCGGATCGTCGTCGCCGAAGAGCTCCTCGAGCGCGAGTCTCAGCGCACCGGTCATCACCGAGCACTTCACGCGCTTGGCGTGTAATCAGTACAACACGCTTGGACTGGAAGGGTGCGCCGAAACCCAGTTGCTGGAGGGCGATCATCGCATCGACCGGGAAATGAAGCTCCTCTTCTCGCTCGCCCCGGCTCGCCCAACGGAAGGACCTCGTCAAACCGAGAGCGAGTTCCTTATCTACCGGCGCGACACCTGTACCACCTACGGCGATGTCTATGAGGGAGGCACCTTCGCTCCGGTGGAGTACGCCTTGTGCGAAGTCCGCGTAGACGACTGTGCAAAGCAACGTCCTGCACGGCTACTTTCAGCTCGCTGAGTCTGGCGCGAGCCACTCGTTGAAGTGGCCCTAACGACTGCGCTACGACACTCGATCTCGCTCAGTAGACTCGCGCAGTTGACGTCCCATCTCGCGGGGATTGCCCGCGACTTCGGCGATGACGTCGCCCTCTACGTCCACGTCGTCACCGGGTTGATACTTAGACACTCGCAGTCCTCGACCCGTCTTGGCCGCCACGATCACCCACGGCATGCCGATCTCGCCCACCTCACTCGTCGCCATGATCCGTCCCCGTCGGTCCAATCCGATGCTCCAGCCCGGAGCGCCCGCGCCGCACTGATCACCCGCTCAAGATCCGATTGCGAAGAGAGGGCGGTCATGTCACGCACGCTAGATGCATCGCCGTCACCTCATTGGGTTCTCGCGTTAGAACATACGTGTGTGCCAGGATGCTAGATGAGCGAAGAAGAATTGAAAAAGTGCCCTGTGGGACTTCCTGGAAACCCAGCGATCATCCGTGCGGTCGATCGTCGAGGGACTGAGCGAGGAGGCGTGGCACACGTCGGTGGTTCCCTCAGGCTGGACACCCGCGGGTTTCGTCGAACACCTGGCGGGTGCTGAGTATCACTGGTTCCAGATGTGATCGCGGGAGTCGAGTTCGAGCCGCCAGCGGACGAAGACTTCGTGCCCTACGATCCCGTTCGCGGCCTTCACTTCCGATCTCTCCTCCAGTGAGGTCCTTCGCGGGTATCGCGACGAGTGCGATCGGTCAGATGAAGTCATCACCGGAGTAACGATGTCGACCAGACCGCTCGGCGTCACTGGACACGCGAAGTGCCCAGTGTGCGCTGGGTCATGCTCCACATGATTGAAGAGACAGCGACGCACTCTGGTCATCTCGAGATCGCCAGAGAACTCCTCGACGGCCAGACCAGACTGGGCAATCGCTAAGGAATCAAGTCGCTACAGCGCATCGCCAACGTTAGGCTACTCCTCGTACGCCGGCGCGCGCTCGGCATCAACCCACCGCGCGCAGCAGCCGCAAGTTTCTGGCGCCAACGCCTGGTGGGTGAAAAAGATAGACGCCGTCGCTCCAACGATGTACAGCCAGTCAATTACCGATGACAGGACGTCGATCCGCGTTCCGCTCGCCCCGAAGACGCCCGGCGCCACGAGCTGGAAGATCAGGTACCCGAGGACCATGGCCGAGATGAGGCCAATGAGCACCGAGATGAAGCTGACTGCGGCCACGTAACTTCGCATGACTCGCTTGGTCGGACTGGATGGATCGGTTTCAGAATCGGCGAGCGCTAAACCGCGTTGCCGGTGGATCATGTGAGCGACGCCGCCGACGAGAACCATGAGAAAGCCCGCCACGACAATTCGCGCAATCGTGTTGGAGTTGGGAGCAACGGTGTCCATGAGACTGACTAACCCTTCGACGATGATGATCGAGCCCAAGTAGGAGATCCACAACGAGAGGAACGCGCCGCCGAACAAGTACGCCGCCATTGGCCGCTTGCCCGTCGGGTCAGGGTCCGCTCGGTTCGCGATCACGATGATGACGTACGTCATGAGCGACCCCGCAGTTGAGATGAGATAGCAGGAACGCGATCGCGATGAATATCAAGGTCGCGCTGCCAAAGCACTGCACCCGGTATCGAAGTCACGAGACCCCCTTAAAGAAGGCGCGAAGTGGCCTTCTTACCTTGACCCTAAGTCGGCTGGACGATTCGATAACGGGCTTACGGCGTCAGCGTGTCTAGAGCTTTCGGCCAACTTGGCGAGGGAGCCGAGCTGCGACTTTGTTATCTTCGACGTCTCGACGCTCGCGCCGTAGAAGTGCGTTCCGTTGGAGATGACCGTCAAGCCCTGTCCGGTGATTCCTGCCTCGGCCAACTTGAAGTAGAACGCCGGTCCGCCGAGACCCGAGTACGGCAGAAAAGGTGAACTTCGCATCCTTGGTGGCCTTGGCGATCGACGCCTGCATCTCGGCTTCGAGTCAGAGGCTTCGAGATGACTTCGACGGAGAGGGAGATCGCCTTGACGATCGTCGCCATGCTCGTCTCAGCGCCGTACGTGCAGATGACGTCCGTTCCGGTAACTTCGTAGTTGACTTTGGTTGGCTTGAGCGCAATCGTGTACGACGTGGGCGCTGGCACTTTGTAGCCGACGATCGCCGAGACACTCGCGGCGCTCACTTTGCCACAGACCGACGACGTGTGCGCTACGGCGAAGCGGCCTGGGCGGTGATCGGTGTAGGCGAAGGGACGCTCGCACCGGCGAGGGCGATGACCAGTGCGGGAGCGAGGGCGAACGATGGAGGCAATGGGCGAGGCGGGAATCGTGCATCGGTGCTCATGGCGAAGCCTTTCTGTCGATGGCTCGCGCCACGTGAGCCGAACGTTACTGCGCTACCCTGGTCCAAGACCCAAATCTCCCCGCAGTACAGTTGGTCTTCGGGGGGCCTGGCGAGCGGTTCGCAGATGAGAACTGAATCGCCTGGTCGAAAGGAGTAGGCGTGCAACCGACGGACACCTCGTCGCCGGACTACTTTCACAAAGTCGTGGACTGCCAGTGGGCCTGTCCCGCTCACACGAACGTCCCCGGTTATATCCGTCTCATCGCCCAAGGGCGCTTTGACGACGCCTACATGCTCAATCGTGAGTCGAATGTCTTTCCGGGCATCCTGGGTCGCACGTGTGACCGACCGTGTGAACCGGCGTGCCGGCGCGAGCGCGTGGACGGTTCACCCGTGGCGATCTGTCGCCTGAAGCGCGTAGCGAGTGACCTACGCGGTGACATCACCGACCGCCTGCCCGAGATCCCGACGGTCAAGAACGGCAAGCGCATCGCGTGCGTCGGTGCAGGCCCCGCGTCGCTGACCGTCGCGAACGACCTGATGCCCCTGGGCTACGAGGTCGCGATCTTCGAGCAGTACGACAAGCCCGGCGGGCTGATGCGCTCGAACATTCCCTCGTTCCGCCTCCCTGAAGAAGTGCTGGAGGAAGAGACCAGCATGATTCTCGACATGGGGGTCGATATTCGCTACAACTCCCCCGTCACGAGCCTGCGCTCGCTGCTCGACGAGGGCTTCGACGCCGTCTTTGTCGGCGTGGGCGCGCCGCGCGGCAAGGAACTCGACCTGCCCGGGCGCCACGACGAGGCCGAGCCACACATATTTATCGGCATCGACTGGTTGGAGTCCGTCGCCTTTGGCCACGTGAGCGAAATCGGAGAGCGCGTTCTCATCATCGGCGTGGGCAACACCGCTATGGACTGTTGTCGCACATCCCGGCGCCTCGGCGGCCGCGACATCAAAGTCATGGCCCGCCGACCCCGCCAATTCTTCAAGGCCTCGCCGTGGGAACTCGACGACGCCGAAGAAGAAGGCGTCGAGATTCTGGTGAACTACGCTCCCACGCGCTTCGTGCTCGAAAGCGGCCGCCTCGTCGGGATGGAGTTCGACGTGCTCGAGTGGGACGAGGGTGCGCGGCACTCCACGACGCTCGACTCTGTGGTGATCCCCTGCGATGACGTGATTCTGGCGATCGGTCAGGAGAACTCGTTCCCCTGGGTTGAACGAGACCTTGGGATGACATTTGGCGAGTGGGATATGCCGGTGGTCGACGAACTGACCATGCAGTCCAGCGTCCCCGGTGTCTTCTTTGGCGGCGATGCGGCGTTCGGGCCCAAGAACATCATTTGGGCGGTCGCCCACGGACACGGCGCGGCGATCTCGATCGACAACTACTGCCGCGACATCGACCTCTTCGATCGACCGGCCGAGGGTATGAACCTCATCAGCCAGAAGATGGGGATGAGCGAGTGGAGTTACCACAACGACTACAACCAGTCGTCGCGCCAGAAGATGACCCACGTGGAGCTCACGAAGCGCTTCGAATCCCTCACGCTCGAAGTGGAGCTGGGATTCAGCGCAGAGCAGACGGCTCGCGAGGTGCAGCGTTGTCTCAACTGCGACGTCGAGACCGCCTTCACCGCCCCTCTGTGCATCGAGTGCGACGCGTGCTTGGACATCTGTCCCGTGCAGTGCCTCACGATCACATCGAACGGCGACGAGGCCGACCTGCGCACTCGTTTATTGGCCCCGGCCACCAACTTGAGCCAAGAACTCTACGTATCCGAACCGTTGCCCCAGACCGGTCGGGTCATGGTCAAGGATGAAAACGTGTGTGTGCACTGCGGGCTGTGCGCCGAGCGCTGCCCGACGGCCGCCTGGGACATGGCACTGTTCGATTTGGCGATTCCCTACGCCGGTTCGTCGAACTTCATCCCGGTCGCGGTTGGCTTTGGCGGGGCGGGTCGCTGATGACAATCACCCATCGCGGCAGCGAACGCGTGAACGACTTTGCCGTCAAACTCGCCAACGTCAATGGCACCGGTTCGGCCAGCGCCAACAGCCTGCTCGTCCAGGCGATCTTTCGCATGGGCATTCCCGTTTCGGGCAAGAACCTCTTTCCCTCCAACATCCAGGGCCTCCCCACCTGGTACGAGATTCGCGTCAACGGCAACGGGTACACCGCGCGAGCGATGGACTACGACCTGATGATCGCCATGAACTCCCAGACTTACGCTGAGGACATCGCTGACGTCCACGCCGGCGGGTACGTGCTCTACGACTCGTCCTGGCCCCTCGACACCGACCTCAAACGCGATGACGTTACGTTCCTCGGCGTGCCGCTCGCCACGATGTGCCTCGAGAACTTCCAAAAGCCGCGCGAGCGAATTCTGATGAAGAACATCGTCTACGCGGGCGCGGTCGCCGCCCTCGTGGGCGTCGATGTCGGCGTTGCGGCGGACCTGCTCACCGAGACGTTCGCCAAGAACGAAGCCCTGCGCGAGTCCAATCAGCGGGCTCTGCGACTGGGATATGACTTCGCGATCGACAACTTCGAGTGCCCGCTTGAGTTTTACCTGGAGCCCATGGACGCCAACGACGACTCGATCTTGATCGACGGCAACACCGCCACCGCGCTTGGTTGCCTGTACGCCGGGGCGACGGTCGCGGGCTGGTATCCGATCACGCCCGCGACCGCGGTCATGGACAACTTCACCCGACTGTGCGCGGCGTACCGTCGCGAGAAGGTCGAGAGTGCTGACCCCGACGAACCGCCCACCTACAAGAACAACTACCTGATCATTCAGGCGGAGGACGAAATCGCCTCGATCGGCATGGTGCTCGGGGCGGGTTGGAGCGGGGCGCGTGCCTTCACCTCCACCTCGGGTCCCGGCATCTCGCTCATGAGCGAGCTGCTCGGCCTCGCCTACTACACCGAGATCCCGGCCGTCATCGTGGACGTCCAGCGCGTCGGTCCTTCCACGGGCATGCCCACCCGAACCCAGCAGGGCGACATCTTGATGTGCGCCTACGCCTCGCACGGCGACACCAAGCACATCCTGCTCTTTCCCGCGAACCCGCACGAATGCTTCGAGTTCGCCGCCCAGAGCTTTGACCTGGCCGAGCGATTCCAGACGCCGGTGTTCATGCTGAGCGACCTCGACATCGGCATGAACGACTGGGTCGTGCCCCGGCTCACCTGGGACGACACCTATGTGCCCGACCGGGGACGGGTCCTCAACGACGACGACCTCGCCGAGATCGCCGAGTTCTTCCGCTACACAAACGAAGACGACGAGTTCGTCACGCCACGAACGCTGCCCGGCTCGGCCTCCAAGGGCGCGTACTTCATCCGAGGGTCGGGCCACGACAAGTACGGGCGCTACACCGAGGTGCCCGACCAGTATCAAGAGGTCATCGACCGGCTCAAACTCAAGCACGCGTCGGCAGCACCCCACGTGCCCTCGCCCGTTATCGAACGCCGCGAGGGCGCCGCGATCGGCATCATCACCGTGGGCAGTTGCGACCTGGCGGTGCGCGAAGCGATCGGAGATCTGGCGGCCCACGGGCTCGCGGCCGACTTCCTGCGCGTGCGGGGCTTTCCCTTCGTCCCGGATGTCCGCGAGTTCGTTGAGGCGCACGAGCGCTGCTTCGTCGTCGAGCAGAACCGCGACGGCCAGCTGCGCAGTTTGATCGCCATCGAAACTGGCGCGCCGCCGGATCGAATGACCTCGGTGCTCGCCTACGGGGGATTTCCTCTCAGTGCGAGCCAGGTCGTCAACAGCGTTCTCACCCAGATGGAGATTGCCTGATGCCCTCGATCGTCAAGCCCCTGATTCCTCTAAACCCGCTGCCGAAGAATGACCTCGGCCTTACGGTGCGCGACTACGAGGGCGCCATGTCGACGCTGTGCGCGGGGTGCGGCCACGACTCGGTGACCGCTGCCATCTCACACGCCTTCTTCGAACTCTCGACGCCGCCCAACCGCATCGCCAAGCTCAGCGGCATCGGGTGTTCCTCGAAGACGCCGACGTACTTCGTCAAGGGCGCGCACGGATTCAACAGTGCGCACGGTCGCATGGCGACCATCGCCACGGGCGCCAACGCGGCCAACCGCGAACTCACCTACATCGGCATCTCCGGCGATGGGGACTCGCTCTCGATCGGCCTCGGTCACCTCATGCACGCGATTCGCCGCAACATCGACATGGTCTACGTGATCGAGAACAACGGGGTCTACGGACTCACCAAGGGCCAACTGTCGGCCTCTGCCGACATTGGCTCGGCACCGAAGAAAGGCGACGCCAACTTGCTCGCGCCGATCGATCCGATCATGCTGGGCCTCACGCTGGGCGCGACGTTCCTCGCACGGAGTTTCTCGGGCGACAAGGAGCAGCTGATTCCGATCCTCAAGGCCGCGGCCACTCACCGAGGCTTTGCGTTGATCGACGTCATCTCCCCGTGTGTGACCTTCAATGACCACGAGGGCTCGACTAAGAGCTACAAGTTCGTTCGCCAGCACGAAGTCAAGGAAGTAGAGACCGACTTTGTGCCGCTCGCCGTGCCGATTCGCGAGAAGATTCCAAGCGACGAGGCCAAGGCCGTCACGATGCACGACGGCAGTGTTCTTCACTTTCGATCCGTGCCCGAGGGATACGACCCCAGCGATCGGCTCAGCGTCGAAGAGTACATCCGCGATCGCCAGAGTCGCGGTGAGATCGCGACGGGCATTCTGTACGTGAATGAGTCGAGCTCGGAACTTCACGAACTCAATCACACGCCCGATCAGTCTCTGGCGAGTGTTCCCTACGACAAGCTCTGTCCTGGTAACGGCGAGCTCGCACGACTGCAAGACGACTTTCGCTGACCGACTCGCACGCACCAACAAGCCGCATTCGCAATAATTTGTAGATCTTTTCGGTGAAACGATTCCGCGAATACCGCGTAAAGATTGGGCTTGATTTTCAATTTGCGAAAAGTACCAATCCACCTGCACTCTAGGAATCGCACGTAAATTCAAAACGGCCATTCCGGGAAATGCGTTGCACACTCGAACCAACAATAATCAAGCAACGCCGCGGCATTTACTGCACTCGTCATTAGCGTTAATAGTGATGGAAAACGTGTCGGTGCACCCTACTCGAGTTGTCATCATTGACGACGACATCGTGGTGTCAGAGATCATGGCCCTGTCCATCTCCAAAGAGAAGGGCCTGTCGCTCGTGGGCGTGGCCCACACCGATCGCGACGCCGCCACGGTCGTGCGACGAGAGCACCCCGACGTCGTGCTATTCAACTATCGCAAAGCCGGCAATGGATACGTCGGCGTGGTTCGCGACGTGATCGCCAAGTCACCTCGCTCGCGGGTGGTGTTGGTCTCGGGAGAGCGAGACTTGGATCTCGGCAATGAAGCGCTGACGTCTGGCTGCTCGGGCGTCGTCGGCAAAGACAGTTCAATCGCCGAGATCCTCAGCGCAATTCGGCGCGCCGCACGCGGTGAGTTGGTTGTGAGTTCTCGCTCCGTCAGCGCTCGTAGCGCGGCGGCGCTCATTAACTAAGAATTTCCTTCATCTGGCAGACTCCGCGCTCAGGCGCCCCGACCGAGTCCCTCACGACGTCATTACGATGAACGTGAAACCGGTTTGATGGTTCGGTGACACTTTTGTGGCCACCGTCAGGAATATCGGGTCAGACATGGGAGGAAGAATGAACACAACGAAAGTTGCGCGCGTCGCGCTCTGTGTTGCCGCGCTCGGACTGACACTCTCTGGCGCCCTCGGCGGTGCGAGCGCGGGTGCGGCTGGCCCCAAACTCGTGGTAACGCCGTCAACCAACCTGCACAACGGGGAAAAAGTCAAAGTCTCGGGCTCGGGCTTCAAACACGGCGACGCGGTCTATATCGTCGAATGTTCCGTGAAGGCCAAGGGCGCGACAAACTGCAACGTTCTGAACACGGTTCCGGCAACGATCTCCAAGACGGGCAAACTACCCTTGACGACCTTCAGGGTCACGACCGGCAAGATTGGCAATGCGTTGTGCGGCACCAAGACAGCCAATCTGAAAAGTTGCGCGGTGAGTGCCGGCAACGCCTCAGGCGGAGACTCGGCCGTGTTTCCTATCGCGTTCAAGGCGCCCGCCAAGAAATAGTTTGAAGCCGAGGGCTCACCCGCGCTCTCGGCCACGTCGTACCAGGCTGCACAGTTCGAACAACGTCATCGCGTGGAGGGCACATGGAGCACAACGGCGCTACGACCGCGCTCGCTAGCTCTCTCGAGCGCCGGCGCACCACGCTCGTCCATCAGCTGAAGGCGCACTTCAGTTTTGCGACTCTTCTCGCCATTCTCTTCCTGACGTTTCTCGACAACACCATCGCCAGTGCGGTCCTGACGAGTGTTCAGTCCAAGTTGCACGCCGGCGTCTCCGAGCTTCAGTGGGTGGTGGGCGGCTACGCGCTGGCCTTCGCCAGCTTGATGCTGATCTGCGGCTCGCTCGGCGATAACTTCGGACGCAAACGCATCATGTTGATCGGCGTGGCGATCTTCTGCTGCGGTTCGGTGGTCTGCGCGTTCTCCGACACTCCGACGCAGCTGATCATCGGGCGCATCATCATGGGCGTTGGTGCCGCTGGCTCCGAGCCGAGCACTCTTTCGATGATCCGCCACATCTATCCCGATCGTCGCCTTCGGGCGCGGGCCCTGGGCGCGTGGGCTGCGGTATCGGGGCTGGCCCTGGCCCTGGGTCCGGTCATCGGCGGCATTCTCGTCGGGCTGTGGACCTGGCGTTCGGTCTTTTGGTTCAACTTCATCTTCGGCGCCATCGTCTTGGTCGTGGGGGCCATCGCCCTACCCGAGAGCGTGAATGAGGTGCGCCGACGGATTGATGGACTGGGCTTCATCCTGGCGGCGATCGCTCTGGGGTGCGCCACGTTCGCCACGATCGCCGGTGAGACCTGGGGGTACTACTCCTCCAGCGTGCTCTCGCTCTACTCCATCGCGGGGCTGAGTTTCCTCATCTACTTCGTCGTCGAGTCGCGCACGAAGTACCCGATGTTGAACGTGCGCTGGGTCACCAACCGCGCCTTTGCGGGTTCGACGGTGATCGCCTTTACCAGTTACTTCGCCATCTTCTCGATTTTCTTCTTCGTCGCGCTCTACCTCGAGGTGGTCGCGTCAGTGAGCGCCTACACGCTCGCCGTCGACTTTCTGCCGCTGCTCGGCGGCATGGTCGCGGCTTCTCTTTTTACGGGGCGCTGGGTCGGGCGCGTGGGCTCACGTTTGCCGATGACGCTCGGCTGTGTGCTGGCCGGCGCAGGGGTTCTTCTCACCGACGTCGCCATCGGACCTCACGCCGGACTCGCCACACTGGGCTGGACGATGGGACTTGCCGGCATCGGCTTTGGCATCATCGTGGTGCCCATCAACGCGACGGCTCTGATCAGCATGCCCGCGGCGAACTCGGGCATGGCCGCCTCCACGATCAATACGAGCCGCGAACTCGGTGCGGTGACGGGCGTGGCCGTGCTCGGCTCCATCGTGAACGGTCAGTTGACGGTCAATCTGACGCACAAACTCGCGGCGCTCGGTGTCCCCAAGGTCTTTCAGCACGAGATCATCAACGCTGTCATCACGGGCACCGCTGGCTCGCAAGCCGCCGCGGAAGAGAAGCACAGCACCAGCTACGTGCGCCACCTGATCAACGAAGTCGTGCACGCCGCCTACGGTGCCTTCACCCACGGCATGAACCTCGCCCTCACGGTCTCGGGCACGTTGCTCTTGGTCTCGGGAGGAATCGCCTACTTCACGGGCACGGTCGATCGGCGTTCGATGGTGAACGATGATCCCGCAGTCAGCGCGGCGCCGATCGCCTGAGCGTCTCTTGGACGCCGTCGTTGAGGCGCTGGAGCAAGACGGTGAGCTGACGAACTTCCTCGGTGGTCCAATCGCGGCAGAGATCGCGCAGTAATGCGCTGCGCCTCGCTTCGCGCTCTTCGAACTCGCGTCGACCGGAGGTCGACACCGACAACAGTGTCGCTCGCCCGTCGCTCGGATCGGGCCGTTGTTTGAGAAGTCCTTCGTCCAACATGCCCTTCACATAGCGACTGATCGACGTCTTGGTCACGAACAGCTGGCTCGCAAGGTCTGACGCGCGGATCTCTCCGGCTTCCACGATGGTTCGCAACAGTTCCACCTCTAGCGGAGTGTGCGTGGAAGTGCTCAGTGCGCGGACCTGCTGCATCACCTGACCACGGCGCAACCGGCCCCACTCACGTTCGAGCGTCGTGCCGTTCACCGACGAGAGATTGCGCTTGGCCACTGCGCTAATATTAGCAATATGGTTACTTTAAGTAACTAATTCCGCAGAGCCCCTCCGTCGAGGTTGTCTCTCGGCAACGAAATGAAAGGATCCACGTGACGCACAATCTTCGCGCCGACACGATCTCCATCACCGGATTCAATGACGATGAGATCGAGGCCTACTTGGCTGTTCCCACCGACGTCGAGAGCGTGGGTTCGATGATCATCATCCACCACATGCCCGGCTATGACGAAGGCACCAAAGAGATCGCGCGCAAGTTCGCCGCGAACGGATACGCCGCTCTTATTCCGAACCTGTACTACCGGGTCGCTCCCGGGGCCAGCCCCGACGACGCGGCGGCCACCCAACGCAGCCTCGGCGGTGTGTCCGACGAACAACTCGTCGGTGACGCGAAGGGCGCGATGGACTACCTCAAGTCGCTTCCGATCTCGAACGGCAAGGTGGGCGTGATCGGGTACTGCTCGGGCGGTCGCCAGTCATTCCTCGTGGGGCTACGCCTGCCCGTCGATGCAGTCGTCGATTGCTACGGCGCGTTCGTTTCGGTGGATCCCCCGGCCGAGTTTCCCCTCAAGGTGAAGTCCCTTATCGGCGAGGTCGACCAACTTCACGCCCCCGTCCTGGGGCTCTTCGGCGCCGAGGACCAATTCCCGTCGCCCGAGCAGACCCAGATGCTCGCCGACGCGCTCACCGCCGCCGGCAAGGACTTCACTTTTCGAACCTTCGAGAGCGCGGGACACGCGTTCTTCATGGTGGACCGGGTGAGCTTTCGCCCCGAAGCCGCCATCGAAGGCTGGAAGGACATTTTCAGCTTTCTCGACCGCACGATCGCCTAAGGAGTCCCCGTGTGCACGTATCAAACTGAACTACTCGACGTTCACGCGAGCGCCAAGACGGCCGAGGGTTGGGCGCCCATGACGCGCGCCATGGTCTACGTCGACCACCCCGTTCACTTCCCCACGGGACACGCGCTGATGATCGACTTTCTCAATCCCGCGAGTGGCCCCTCCGCCCGGGCTGCTCTGGAGATGGACGCCGACAGTGCGCGCGCACTGGCCCAGGCAATCCTGACGAGTCTCGACTCTGTACCTGAGGGGCTGTTGAGCGACCTCGCCTCGTGAGTGTCGCAACGAGACCTACCACGAGCGCACCGAGCGCAAAGCTCGATCGCTACAAGTGGGTCGTGCTCTCCAATACCACGCTGGGCATGTTGATGGCCATGATCGACACCTCAATCGTGCTCATCGCCCTACCCGACATCTTCAAAGGCATCCATATGAATCCCCTGCAGCCGGGGAACACCTTCTATTTACTGTGGATGATTCTCGGCTTCATGATCGTCACCGCCGTCCTGGTGGTAAGCCTGGGACGACTCGGCGACATGCTCGGGCGCGTGCGCATGTACAACATGGGCTTCGTCATCTACACCTTCTTCTCCCTCATGCTCTCGATCACGTGGATGACCGGCACGGCGGCTGGACTCTGGCTCGTGATCATGCGTCTCTTCCAAGGCGTGGGCGCGGCGTTCTTGATCGCGAACTCGACCGCCATTTTGACCGACGCCTTCCCCGCGAACGAGCGGGGCATGGCGGTGGGCATCAACCAGATCGCGGCCATCGCCGGTTCGTTTATCGGCCTCATCCTGGGCGGCCTGCTCGGACCCATCGAGTGGCGCCTCGTCTTCATCATCTCGGTGCCGATCGGGATCTTTGGCAGCATCTGGTCGTACATGAAGCTGAAAGAGGTACCCACTCGCCGCGACACCCACGTTGACTGGAGCGGGAATCTCACCTTCGCGCTCGGTCTGGTCGCGCTGATGGTCGGCATCACCTACGGCATCCAGCCCTACGGCGGCCACGTGATGGGTTGGACCAGTCCCTTCGTGCTGTCCTGCATGGTGGTGGGAGTGGCGACGCTGTTCGTCTTCGCGCGGATCGAGACCCGATCACCTGATCCGATGTTTCGCCTCAGCCTGTTTCGCATCAGGGCCTTCACCACGGGCAGCGTCTCCACCTTGTTCTCGGCCATCGGGCGCGGCGGCCTGATGTTCACCATGGTTATCTGGCTTCAGGGCATCTGGCTGCCGCTGCACGGCTACAACTTCTCCAACACCCCTCTGTGGGCGGGCATTGCCCTCCTTCCGCTCACCGGTGGGTTCCTTGCCGCCGGACCGCTCTGCGGGTGGCTCTCGGATAAGTACGGGGCCCGGCCCTTCACCGTGGGTGGCATGGCGGGAGCGACCATCTCGTTCTTCTTGTTGCAGTTCCTCCCGGCCAACTTCTCCTACCCGGTCTTTGGCCTGCTCTTGTTCTTGAACGGGGTCTCGATGGGTATGTTCGCTGCGCCCAATCGCGCGAGCATCATGAATGCCCTGCCGGCCGAGCACCGTGGCGTCGGGTCGGGCATGAACTCCACCTTTCAAAACTCCGGTCAGGTTCTCTCGATCGGCATTTTCTTCACGCTGATGATCATCGGGCTGTCGCGCACGCTGCCTCACGCGCTCTACGTTGGTCTCACCAACGAAGGCGTCTCGAGTGCGGTCGCCCACCACGTCGCCTCGTTGCCGCCGGTCTCCACGCTCTTCGCGTCGTTCCTCGGCTACAACCCGATGGCGCACCTGCTCGGCGCGCACGTCCTCAGCTCACTGCCCGCCTCGTCGCGCACGGCCATCCTCGGGCGCAAGTTCTTCCCCAAAATCATCGAGAAGGCCTTCGTGTCGGGTCTGCACCCCGCCCTGGACTTCGCGGCGATCCTGTGCGCGTTCGCGGCGATCACCTCGTGGCTGCGCGGCACCAGCAGCGCCCACGCGACCCGCGCGCTAGCTGTCGATGTCGGCGCGCCGGCGAACGCCGACTAGGAGCGCGACGCGCAGCCCCATCTGGGAGAGCTCGTTACGACTCAGTTGCACCCACGTGGTCGAACGATCATCGAGTTCGACGGTGACCTGGGCCTCGAAACCGAGAGAGACGATCGAGGTGATGCGCCCCTTCATCGTGCCGTCGTAGACCGAGACCAGTTCCAGGTCGTGGGGTCGCGTGACGACACCTTCAAAGACGGTCGAGGGCCCCAAGAACTCGTGCACGAAGTCGGTCGAGGGGCTCTCGTAGAGAGCGAGCGGGTTTCCCGACTGGATCACGTGGCCGGCGCGCATCACGATGAGCTGGTCGGCCACTTCCATCGCCTCTTGCTGGTCGTGGGTCACCAGCACGGTCGTGACGTGAATCTGCTCGTGCAGGACCTTCACCCACTGGCGAAGCTCTTGGCGCACCACCGCGTCCAGCGCCCCGAAGGGCTCGTCGAGCAGGAGCACCCGCGGCTCGATGGCGAGGGCACGAGCGAGAGCCATGCGCTGGCGCTCACCGCCGGAGAGCTGGGAGGGATAGCGCTCCGCCTTGTCGTCGAGTTTGACCAGCGCCAGCAGTTCGGTGACTCGCGCATTGATCTCAGCGGCGCTGCGCTTGCGAACCTTGAGTCCAAAGCCGACGTTCTTGGCCACGTTCATATGGCGAAACGGCGCGTAGTTCTGGAAGCAAAAGCCAATGTCGCGGTGGCGCGGATCGACGTCGGTCACGTCCTCGCCGTCGATCACCACGCGTCCGGCGTCGGGCTCCTCGAGACCGCTGATGAGCTTGAGTAGCGTCGACTTACCCGAGCCCGAAGGTCCGAGGATCGCGGTGAGTGAGCCGTGGGGAATCTCGGCGCTGACATCCGCCACCGCGGTCGTAGCGCCGTAGCGCTTGGTGAGTCCGTTAAGCGAGATCGACACGGAGCCTCCTCTCTCTCTTTCGTAGCAGGGCGAGAATGAACAAGACGGCCATCGAGATCAGCGCGAGCAGCAAAGCCCCCGCGTAGGCGCCCAACGTATCGAAGCGCTGATCCCAGTCGTCGTAGATAAAGATTGGAAAGGTCTGGGTACGGCCCGAGATGTTTCCCGACACCACCAGCACGGCGCCGAACTCTCCAAGCGTGCGGGCGATCGTGAGCGTGACGCCATAGGCCACGGCCCAACGAATCGAGGGCAGCGTCACCGAGAAGAACGCTCGAAAACGACCCGCGCCCAACGTGCGTGCCGCGTCTTCTTGTTCGGTTCCGACTTCCAGCAACACCGGCACGATCGATCGCAGCACGTAGGGCAGCGAGACCGCCATTGTCGCCAGCACCAATCCGAGTGGCGAAAAAAGAACCATGATGCCGGCGCGGAGTAACGGACCGCCGAACCAGCCAATGCGCGAGTAGGCGAGGATGAGGGCAACTCCCAAGATCACCGGGGAGACCGCGACGGGAACGTCGAAGACCGTATCGAAGGCTCGCTTGCCCCAGAACTTGTGCCGAGCAATCAAGATGGCGGCCCCCACACCCACGAGGGTGTTGATAGGCACCGCGATGGCCGCGATCTCCACCGAGAGTTTCAACGCGCCCATCGAACCCGGCTGGGTCAGCTGATCCCAGAACGGGCCGAAGCCGTGCTGAAACGCCTTGTACACCATGAACACGAGCGGTAGTCCAAGAAGCACCGCGAGGTACGCGAGGACCACGGCGCGCACCGGCCAACGGCGGGTCGCCACTAGTTCATCCTCTTGGCGAAGTGATGAGCGCACACGCTGGTGGTGACCAAGACGACCAGGCTCAGGACGAGCAGCGCGGTCGAGACCGCTGCCGCATCAGTCCAGAGGAATCCTTGGGTGAGATTAAAGACGTAGTACGAACCGGTCGTGGTTCGCCCCAAGCCCCCCGCGATCAGCGAGATCGATCCGAACTCGCCGATCGCCCGGGCGAACGCCAGGCCGAATCCGCCGAGGACCGCCGGCCAAATCGAGGGCAGCACCACGGTAAAAAAGATGCGCACGTTCCCCGCACCGAGGGTGCGCGCGGCCGATTCGCTGTCACGGTCAAGCGACGCCAGCACCGGCTGGACGGCACGTACCGAAAACGGCAGCGTGACGAAAAGGAGCGCCACCATGAGGCCCATCCAGGTCTCAAACAAATCGACGTGGATGGGACTGTCGACGCCGTAGATGGCAAGGAGCACGACGCCCGCGACGATGGTGGGCAGAGCAAACGGCAGATCAATGGCGGACTCCACCAGACCTTTGCCCACGAACTTGTCGCGCACCAGGACCCAGGCGATCGCCAGGCCCATGACCGAGTTGATGGCGGCCACCGCGAGTGAGAGCCACAGCGACAAGAACGTTGCCTCTTCGGCGCCGGGTGCTGTGATCGCGTCCCAGAATGCGCGCCAGCCCACCGACACGTGCCAGCGCCAGAACTCCACTCCCGCGCCGTTGGTCGACACATTCAGCGAGAGGCCGTGGCACACCAGCGCGGCGATGGGGATGAGGACGATCAGTGAGAGGTAGGCGACGATCAGAGCTCCGCCACCGCCCGCAAAGACCCCACCGACCGCCCGCGAGCGAAGTCGGTGCCAGCGAGAGCGCGTTGTCGACGGGGAAGTCACAAGTGCCGTGGACATGTTCTCTCTCGTCGCGGGTCAGCAGGGGCGCGGTTCTACGGCGGTCGGGGCAGTCCGCGAGAATCACTCAATTCCAATGGAAGTAATAGATAATACCAGCAACTCCCGTGCGGTCCCGCGTGCGAAGCGCCTACTTGTCGAGTTCGGCCAACACCTCGCCGATGATCTTGGTCATCTTGTGCGCCGGCAGTGGTTCACCGCCCTCGGCTTGCGCAACCTCTTCCGAGAACGCTTCGACCGAGTGGGTTCCCCCAATCAGCACGTGGCGCAACGCTTCGCCGCTCGCTTCGGAGTCATGCACATCCTTGAGGGCACCGGCGACGTCGTGGTTGGGCGACTCAGCCACGTTATGCACCACGATCATCGCTTCTTCTCGGCCGCTCGCCGTCGAGACGGCGGGTTCCCGATCGGGATTTTGCTGATGATCCCACTCAGCTAGGGCCTCGTTGTATCCGCCCTCACCGGGGTGCAGAACTCGAGTCGTCGGTTCCGGGGCACCACTCTCACTCGCGTCCCCCTCGGCGTCAGCCGCGTCGGGATGTCGCCCTTCAGGGATTGGTACGACCAGGCTTCCATCGGGATTACGAATGATCTCCACGTCCACGCTCCTCATGGGTACGGCGTCGTGCCCGTCACCCTCAACCTACGCCAGCTTCCGCGTTCAATGTCCCGTCGGACTTTCGTGGCGTCGCCTTTGGGCACCAGCGATGTGGAGACCCGAGAGATTCACATTCAATTCCAATCGAACCGAACACGGAACGATCCGGCGTACGTCGTTACTCCTGTTCGCGACAGAGGCAGAAGGGGTGGCCCGCCGGATCAAAGAGGACGCGAACATTTGGATTTGGTTGCTCGACGCTGATCGTCGCTCCCAGCGCGAGCGCTTCAGCGACGCCGGCGTCGAGGTCGGCCACCTGAAAATCAAAGTGCACCATCGTGCGCTGCTCACCACTTTGCGGCGGCCACACTGGAGGTTGGTACCCGGACGCTTCTTGGAACACGAGATAGATAGGTCCCTCGGGCGCCGACACGATGGTGGTTCCCGGTTCCTCATGCACAATCGGCCACTCGAGCAACTCCGAATAGAAACGTCCCAGGGCCGCGGGGTCCGGAGACTCAATCGAGGTTCCCCACCACATGCCCGTCGAGCGTGCGTGCATGAGACGAGTCTGTCACCACGAATCGGACGACAGGCGTTTACTTGTCAGCGGGCGCGACGTGCTCGCGACGTACTTGCATCAACCGGTGCCAGACGGACCAGCGAGTTGTACGTGATGATCGCGATGGCGATGTGCAGCCAGATGAGTACGAAGACTGCTTGGCCCGATGCACCGTTATGCCAGATATAGGCGTCCGGCGCGAAGAGAACAACGGTGATCACGATGGCGGCCTGCAAGTAGAGGCGGCGCGGCTGCGAGGTAACGGCGCTACACAAGGGCCAGCCGGCGCAAGCGATCACCACACCAATCGTCGTCAGCTTCGCGTAGTCACCGAACTGGAAGTGAACAAATCCGCGAGTCGACGGAAACACGTGCACGCCCAACTTCACGAGGAGCCAGTCCGCAAGCAGGGAACCCGCTAACGCGACGAGCGACGCCACCAGAAGCCTCAGCGGGGACGGCGGCGGCGGTCCCTCAAAGTCGATATGGAATGTGCGCAGCAGCGGTTGGAGACGAGCGGGGAACTGTTCAGCCTTCACAAAAACATGGTCTTTCGAATTCGATGATGATGCCCGGTGATGCCTACGGTACGTACCTATCGCGCGCGTCCTGGAGAATCTGCAGGGCTTCGTCGCGACCGGCGTAGTTCTCCACCTTGACCCACTTGCCCTCGTCGAGGTCCTTGTACACCGTGAAGAAGTGGCGAATCCGCTCAAGAATCTCGGCCGGCACGTCGCCGATGTCGTTGGCCGACTTCCACTTCTTGTCATACGACGGCACCGCAATGAGCTTCTCGTCGCGACCGTTCTCATCGGTCATGTTGCACACGCCGAGAATCTTGGTTTCGATGAGGCAGCCGGGAAAGGTGGGGAACTCGGTAATGACGAGTGCGTCGAGGGGGTCACCGTCACCGCCCAACGTGTCGGGGATGAACCCGTATTCGGCGGGATACCCCATCGCCACGAGCAGGTGGCGGTCCAACTTGATCGTGTGCGTCTCGTGGTCGTATTCGTACTTGTTCTGGCTGAACCGCGGGATCTCCACAATGACGTTGACCGTGTCCATCAACCAACTCCTTCACGAGATGAGAACTGTCTCGTCCATCGTAGTCAGCGGCCCTCCAGGGAAAATTGGGCCCACCACCGTCCTAAACTCAACCGCGAATCGACTCGCACGCCCAGGAGGACCAAGTGAAACGCATCGGTATAGTGGGCTGCGGGCTCATGGGATCGGGCATCGCCGAAGTAACCGCCGGCGCCGGCGCCCAGGTCATCGTGATCGAGTCCGATGACGACGCCCTCGCCCGCGGCCGCGAGCGAATCGATAGATCGCTGGCTCGCGCCGTCTCGTCGGCGAAGATGACGGTCGAGGATGCCGCGGGAATCCAGAGCAACCTCACGTTCTCCACGGACATCGCCGACCTCGCCGATCGAGAGATGGTGATCGAGGCGATCGCCGAAAACGAGAGCCTGAAACTGGACGTCTTTCGCCGAATCGACGAGGCCGTCGCCGATCCGAGCGCCATCCTCGCGACCAACACATCCTCCATCCCCATCATCACCGTGGCCATGGCGACGAGGCGCCCGCAACAAGTCGTTGGGATGCACTTCTTCAACCCGGTACCCGTGCTGCGCCTCGTCGAAGTGATCTCCTCATTACGCACGAGTCCCGAGACGACCGCACGCACCATCGACTACGCCGGTGAGGTCCTCGGTAAGAAGGTCATCACCGCGCCCGACCGGGCGGGCTTCGTGGTGAACGCGCTGCTCATTCCGTACCTGCTCTCGGCGATTCGCATGCTCGAAGCGGGGTATGCGAGCGCCGAAGATATCGACACCGGAATGGTCGAGGGCTGCGCGCACCCGATGGGACCTCTGGCGCTCACCGACCTGATTGGTCTGGACACCACGCTTGCAGTCGCCGAGTCACTCTACGAAGAGTTCAAGGAGCCGCACCTCGCTCCGCCGCCGTTGCTCTCGCGCATGACGGCGGCGGGACTGCTCGGTCGAAAGTCTGGTGAAGGCTTCTTCTCGTATCGCAAGTAGTTACAGACTCAAAACCGCGCTGCGCAGAGCGAGCGTCACGTCCCGGTATTTGTCGTTGCGCCCAAAGCGCAGAGGCGCGCCGATATGCACGATCACGTTGGAGTGCCGCTTGGGCCACGCAGAGTGCATCGGCACAGTGCCATAGAGGCCATCGATTCTCATGGGGACTACGGGCACCCCGAGCTTGATCGCCAGCATGCCGATTCCGTCCTTGAACTCGCCCAGTTGGCCGCTCTCGCTGAGTTGGCCCTCGGGTGCCAGGAGGATGTGGCGCCCCGCCGTCACCAGTTCGCCAACGTAGCGCAAGCTCGGTCGAAAGGGAGGTTGGCGCGAAAACGAAAAGCCCGCGTAGACGAAGCGAGTAATGAAGGCGAGGATGGGGTGCTCGTCAATGATGTTGGAGCCCGTCGCCACCGACAGACGCCGACGAATCTTCGCCGGCATCGCGGCGTAGAGGACGGGCACGTCAAAGTCATCGCTGTGATTGAAGATGAACAGTGCGCTCGAAGTGAGACCGTTGAGATTCTCGCATCCCTCGACGCTGAGCGTTACCCAGTGTTTGGCGATAGGTGTGAAGACGAAATCGCGCACGGCGTCTCCCGCCAGACGCACACTCCGCCGAAAGGGCCACGTCGGTGGCGATGCGGCCCTATGGTCGCTCACCGCTCGCCGTTTCTCGCGAAAAACTCTGCGAACCTTTTGGGGGGCTGGAGCGTCTGTATAGGTATGGGCGTTCCCTTCTATCTTCGGCCGATCCCTCTGCGTGTCAGGCTAACGACGTGAGCGACCTCGCGGCGTTGCTGGAAGAGAGTTACCCTCAGTCAGTTCGGACCGCGTATCTGATCCTGGGGAACCGCTCCGACGCCGAAGATGCCGTCCAGGAAGCGTTCCTTCGAGCCTGGAAATTTCGCCACTCGATCGCCCAAGAAGCGAGCGTGCGAGCGTGGCTCTACCGCGTAGTGGTCAACACCTGCAACTCGAAACTGCGCCGTGACATTCCCCGCCGACTCCACAGTGCTGCGGATCACGATCTCAACGCAACACTCAGCCTCGAGGACGCGAGCGATCGATTCGCCGTTGTCAATGACATCACCTCTGCGCTCAAGGACCTTCCGGTGCACCTGCGTGTCGTGGTTGTGCTTCGCTACTTCGCCGACCTCAACGAACGCGAGATCGCCATCGCGATCGCGCGCAAACCCGGCACCGTGAAGTCGCGGCTCAATGAAGCTCGCCGACGCCTCGGCGAACACGCCGCCTTGCGGGACCACGCTTCGAACCCCTTCGACGATGAGGTGACCGGATGACCATGATTGATGAAGACACGCTCCGTGCAGCGTTACACGGCACGGCCGATCCGCTTGATGTCTCGAGCGACGCGGCGCGGAGTCTCTTTGCACAGATTCGAGACGACGAAAAGTCCGAGTCACGCGTGACGCGACTCGTGCGCGAGCCGAGCCGCACTCGGCGCACGATGATGGGTGTCGCAGCCCTCGTCATTGCCCTCGCGGTCGGCGTGCCGCTCGCGCTTCACCAGAATTCAGCACCCGTGAAGACCGTGCACGGCAGGGTGCCTCCCGTGACGCTTAGCGGTTCGGGCTTTGCGTCACCGGGTACACAGAACCTCACCGTCGGTGGTGCGGCTTCGTCTAGGCGATCATCTCCGAGCGCCGCGCAATCCAGCGAGAAAACGGTGACCCCCCAGCGCATCGAATCGACGGGCACGATCGCGATCACGGTGGCGAAGAATCACATCGAGACCGCACTCAGCAAGCTGAGCGCGCTCGCGCAGCGCGATCACGGGTACGTCGAGAGCAGCCAGGCCGCGACCGGCTCGCGGGTACCACGCTCATTCACCACTGCCTACATCGTCCTTGAGGTGCCCCAAACGTCTTTTCACCACCTTGTGTCTCAAGTTCAGGGCGTGGGACGGACGACGTCGCTGTCGACCAACTCCAACAACGTCACGAGCGAGTATGTCAACTATCAGGCGCGCATACACGCCCTCCAGGCCTCGTTGAACCAGTACCTCGCGATCATGACGCGCGCCACGACCATCAGTGCGATCCTGGCCGTCCAGAATCAGATCAACCAAATCCAGAGCCAAATTGAACAGGAACAAGGACAACTCAATGTCCTCAACCACCAAACGACGTACGCCAGCCTCACCGTGCACGTCGCTACGCCCGCCCACCACACCTCGCCGTCCAAGCGCTCCGGCCTCGATAAGGCCTTTCACGACAGCGTGAGTGGATTCGTGACCGGGTTTGAGTGGCTGATTCGACTCGCGGGACCCGTCCTCTTCGCCCTTCTCGCCCTCGGTGTGCTCTCGCTCGCCGTGCGCTACGCCTGGCGCGGCGTCCGTCGCCGCCAAATCTGAAAAAGGCCCGGACCCTTGCGGGCCCGGGCCTTACGCAGATCGCCTTAGGCGCTAGGCGTGTCGTCCTCGCTCGGAGCGAGCGAATCAGCAAGCATCAGGTACATCTGGCGACGCAGCTCTTTGAGCAACGCCTCAACCTTTTCCTTCTGCTCGGTCGTGCCGGCTTCGATGACTTGGTGCACCGCGACAATGACGTTCTTCATCGCCACGCGCAACGCCACGTCATTCTGGTCGGCATCGCGCAAGATCGACTCCCAGGGCGCAAAAGCGCGGGGGCGGGCGTTCAGCTCGACGCGCCCGGCGTCGGTCAGCGTGTACTGACGACGACCTTCGGCGGTCTCGGAGCGGACGAACCCCTGGTCCTCGAGCATCTGCAGCGCGGGGTACAGCGAGCCCGGACTCGGCCGCCACATCCCTCGCGAGCGCTCGGACAACTCCTGCATCATCTCGTAGCCGTGCATCGGCCGCTCGTTGAGCAGGGTCAAGATGGCGAAGCGCACGTCGCCGCGTCGCCCGCGACCCCGTCCGCGACCACCACGCTCGGAGTACTCGCTCTCGCGACCCTCCTCGTGATGTCCGCCCCGGTGCGGTCCGTGGCGGCGTCGATCGCCTCCGCGGGCCTCGTTGGCCTCACTGCCGTCTGCGTTTCTGCCTCGCCGGAAGGGCGAGTGTTCCGAGTGTTCTCGGTGTGACATAAATGTCTCCTTTCGATAGATTTATGTATATAACGATATATCGTTAGCAATCGTTTGTCAAGTCCCGGTCGAGGAAATTCTAAAGTACCTGATCAACGGGTGAGAGACCGACTCAGGTGACGGCGTTACGTACTCGATACGCGGGATCCTCGTGGGCGTGCGACTCCACGACCGCGACCAACCGCTCCACGGCGTCGTAGACGTCGACGTAGCGCAGGTACAAGGGGGTGAACCCGAAGCGGGCGATATCGGGGTCACGGAAGTCGCCAATGACCCCCTTCGCGATCATCGCCTGGACGATCCCGTAAGCCTCGTGGTGTCGAAGGGCGACCTGGCTCCCCCGGCGACTGTGTTCCCTCGGTGTGGCAACGTCGAACACGCCGGGCAGTCGCGCCTCCACGAGTTCAATAAAGAGGTCGGTCAAGGCCAGACTCTTTTCGCGCAGCTCGGCCACTGACGTGCGATCAAAAACGTCGAGGGCGCCATCGAGGGCCGCCATCCCCACGATGGAGGGTGACGAAGTGACAAAGGCGCGAACGCCCTGGGCGGCCTCGTAAGTCATCTCGAAGTCGAAGGGTCGAGCGTGACCGAGCCATCCCGGCAACGGATTCCTCACCACGCCCTGCCACCTCGATCGCACGTACATGAACGCGGGCGAGCCCGGACCGCCGTTGAGGTACTTGTAGCCACAGCCCGCTGCGAAGTCCACGTCCGCACCCTCGACATCGAGAGGAACTGCCCCGGTCGAGTGCGCGAAGTCCCAGAGCATCAGGGCGCCAGCAGCATGCACTTGTTGGGTGATGCCGGCGAGATCGAGCATCTCGCCCGTGCGATAGTCGACGTGGGTCAACTCCACCAACGCCACCTCCTCATCCAGATGCTCCGCCAATGTGTTGCGATCAATGGTCTTGACCGTGATGGGGCGCTTCGCGCGTGCCGCCATCTCTTCGATGATGTAGAGGTCGGAGTGAAAGTTGGCCGCGTCGGTGATGACGACGTGGCGATTCGGTCGTTGATCGAGGGCGGCGCCCATGAGCTTGGCGATGGCGATTGTGAGGGTGTCGGCCACCACCACCTCGTCAGCCTTGGCCCCGATCAGGTGGGCCACGCGATCACCGATGCGCGTGGGCCAGTCCCACCACTCACCCCAGTTGCGCACCAGGCCGATCGCCCACTGATCTTCGATGACCTCTCGCACACGGCTGGCCACCGCCGAAGAGACCGGTCCGAGCGAATTGCCGTCCAGATATATCTCGGCTTCGTTCAGAGTGAAGAGCTCGCGCAGTGGTGCCAAGGCATCGGCGCCGTCGCGCGCGACACAGTCCACACGGGTTGTCACAGTACCGACCTCACGTCCCATAGTTCGGGGTAGAAGCGTCGAGTTACGGTGGTCTCGAGATAGGCCATACCCGCGCTCCCTCCCGTGCCCTGACGATTGCCGATCTGGCGCGCCGCCATCATCATGTGCTGATAGCGCCAGAGAGCGAAGTTCTCGTCGTGATCGACTAACAGCTCGGCCACGGCGTGCAGGGAAGTAAGCGGCGCGCTGTCGTGGTGTCGGTAGAGGTCAGTGACGAGATCCAAGAGAGACTCATCGTCCTTGGCCTCGGTCGACGCGCGAAGCGAGGTCTCAAAACCCGTCCAGACGTTGGGTCGCGCGGCTATCTCGGCGAGCCACTCGCGCTGTCCGGCTTCAAAGAAATCGAAGCTCAGCGACTTGGGATCGCCGCCGCCGCTTAAGAACTCGATGGCGCGGTACTGGCACGACTGAAACCCCGAGGCGGGATCGAGCGGATCGCGAAACTGCAAGAATCCCTCGGGCGACATCGTGTCGAGAAGACGAAGATGCGTTAGCAGCAGTTTTTCGATCTCGATGGTCCGTCGCAGATGAGAGATCGCGCGCCACGGTTCATTAGCGGCCAGTACATCGGCCGAGCGTGTGAGTTCGTCGATCATTACCTTGAACCAGAGTTCGTAGGACTGGTGCACGACGATAAAGAGCAGCTCGTCGGGGGCGTCTTGGGTGAGGGGTATTTGAAGTTTCAAAAGATCATTGATGCGCAGATAGGTCTGGTAGTCGGTGCCCTTAGCCACGAACAGACCTTAGGTCCGTCTAACGAGTAATTGGCTTGTAGCGCAACCGGTGTGGCTGGTCCGCGTCGGTACCCAGACGCCTGTGGCGCTCTGCTTCGTAGTCCGAGAAGTTGCCCTCAAACCACCGCACGACGGCGTCGTCTTCGAACGCCAGCACGTGAGTCGAGATGCGGTCGAGGAACCACCGATCGTGGCTAATCACGACCGCGCATCCCGGAAAGTCCAGCAGGCCGTCTTCCAGCGCACGCAGTGTGTCGACGTCGAGGTCGTTCGTCGGTTCGTCGAGCAGCAGGACGTTGCCGGCACTCCGCAACACCTTGGCGAGTTGCACGCGGTTGCGCTCGCCGCCGCTGATCTCGCCCACCTTCTTCTGCTGATCGCTGCCTTTGAAACCGAAACTGGCTACGTAGGCCCGCGCGTGAATCTCGCGCGAGCCGATCATCATGTGCTCCTGACCCCCGCTGATCTCGTCGAACACCGTGGCGTCGGCGTCGAGGGTGTCGCGCGACTGATCGACGTAGGCGAACTGCACTGTCGAGCCGACCTCGATGGTGCCCGCATCGGGTTTCTCCTGGCCCACCATCATGCGAAACAGCGTCGTCTTTCCCGCGCCGTTGGGACCGATCACGCCCACGATGCCGCCCGGCGGCAGCAGGAAGGTGAGGTCCTCAATCAAGAGCCGATCGTCGAATCCCTTGGTGAGACCCTCGGCGTTGACCACGACGTCACCTAGTCGCGGACCCGGCGGTATCGCGATCTCCAACTTGTCCGCTCGCCGGTCGGCCGACTCGGCTTCGGCGACCAACTGGTTATAGGACGTGACGCGAGCCTTGCCCTTGCTCTGGCGAGCCCTTGGTGAGAGTCGAATCCACTCCAGTTCTCGCTGCAGTGACGCACGTCGCGCGCTGTCGGCCTTCTCTTCGGCGGCTAGGCGCTCTTGTTTCTGCTCGAGCCACGAGGAGTAGTTGCCTTCCCACGGAATGCCGTGCCCGCGATCGAGTTCGAGAATCCACTGAGCCGCGTTGTCGAGGAAGTAGCGATCGTGGGTGATCGCCACGACGGTGCCGCTGTACTCCTGCAGGAAGCGCTCGAGCCACGCCACCGATTCGGCGTCCAGATGGTTCGTCGGCTCGTCGAGCAATAAGAGGTCGGGCTTGGACAACAGCAGTCGACAGAGCGCGACGCGACGCCGCTCTCCACCGGAGAGCGTGGAGACGTCGGCGTCGGGTGGTGGAACGCGTAGCGCGTCCATCGCGATGTCGAGGGTTCGCTCCAAATCCCAGGCGTTCGCTGCGTCGATCTTGGTTTGCAGATCCGCCTGTTCGGCGAGCAGAGCGTCGAAGTCGGCATCGGGATCGCCCATCGCCGCACAGACCTCGTTGAATCGAATCAGCAGGTCGCGCTTCTCAGCAACACCGTCGGCCACGTTGCCCACCACGTCCTTGGTGGGATCGAGTTGAGGCTCCTGGGGCAGGTAACCGACACTGAAGCCGGGCGTAAGGCGCGCCTCACCGGTGAATCCGTCGTCGAGACCGGCCATGATTCGCAGCAAGGACGTCTTACCCGAACCATTAGCGCCAATGACGCCAATCTTGGCTCCCGGGTAGAAGGAGAGGTTGATGCCACGCAGGACCTCGCGATCGGGCGGATAGAAACGTCGAAGGTCTCGCATGGTGAAGATGTACTGGGCAACCATCCTTCCAGTGTGGCCGATTCTCCGGCGAGTCGTTCACGACGAGTGGGTCGAGGGTGACAGGGTGCCCATACACTCACCAGATGTCTGAGGACACGCTCGAGCTCGCAGCCGACAAGCGCCACGCCCCCGACTGGCTCATTCTGTCGATCGCGTGCATCGCGCAGTTCATGGTCGTCCTCGACGTCTCGATCGTGAACGTCGCGCTGCCGCGCATGGGTCACGACCTTCACTTCACCTACTCGAGTGCGCAGTGGGTGATCAACGCGTACGTTCTCACCTTCGCCGGCTTCCTGCTACTTGGTGGTCGCGCGGCTGACTACTTCGGGCGCCGGCACGTCTACCTGGTCGGGATGGCGGTGTTCACACTCGCGAGCATCGGAGCGGGCCTCGCCCACAACGGAACCGAGATGATCACCGTACGCGCCATTCAAGGAGTGGGCGGGGCGATCTTGTCGCCCGCGACTCTCACCATCATCGTGACCACGTTCCGCGGACCCCGGCTACCCAAGGCCATCGGCGCGTGGAGCGCGGTCGCGGGCGCGGGCGGTGCGGTGGGCGCTCTGCTCGGCGGTGTTCTCACGGGACTCGTGTCGTGGCGGTGGATTTTTTTCATCAACGTGCCCCTGGGCATACTCGCCGGAGTCACGGCGATGCTCTACCTCCAAGAGATGCGCAACCGAGACGCGACGGCCAAGCTTGATGTCACCGGTGCGGTCTTCGTAACTGGGGGCCTGGCCTCCGTCATTTACGCCGTCGTCAATACCACCACCCACGCCTGGACGTCGGGATTCACTCTTGAGTGGCTGTTGGCCGGACTGGTCTTGATCGCGGTGTTCTTCTTCTGGGAAGCCAAGGTCGCCTCGCACCCGCTGGTGCCCTTTCGGATCTTTCGCTCCCGGCCGCTCTGGGTGGCCAACGCGATCATGGTGCTGGTAGGCGGTGTGTTCTTTGCGATGTGGTACTTCCTCACCTACTACTTTCAGTTGGTCTTGGGGTACGGACCGGTCAAGGCGGGCTTGGCGTTCATGGCGCCAGCGATTGCCATCATCGCCGGCGCCCAGATCTCGTCTCGTCTGATCGCCAAGGTCGGCGTCCGTCCCCTCTTGCAGATTGGCGCCACTCTGGCCACGCTCGGCTTCTTCTGGCTGTCTCTCATCCAACCCGACAGCAACTTCTGGGGGCACGTCATCGAACCGGCGTTTGTCACGGCCTTCGCGATGGGCCTGTTGTTCGCGCCCTTGGCGATGTCGGCTACCTCGGGCGTCGATCGCGCCGATGCCGGATTGGCCTCGGGGGTGCTGAACACGTCTCGCCAAGTCGGAGGATCGCTCGCGCTCGCGGCGCTCGCCACCGTTGCCACCGATCGCACGGCGTCAGTTCTCCACAGCATGTCGCAGAAAGCGGCTCTCACTGACGGCTATCAGCGAGCCTTCGAGATCTCGTCGGTGATTGCGCTGCTCGCACTCGCGTTGACAATCCTCGTGCCACGCCTGACCGGTCGAGCCAACGCTTCATAAAGATTTGGTCTGGTCCACACAATCCTGAAAATGAGCAGCCCCGCCCCCAAATGGCCAGGGGGTTCGGCGCTATTGTCACGTTTGACAATTCCGCAAGTGTGACGCCGCCGAGTCGGGAGCGCGCCGTACGTGAGGACAACCTTCTAGAGGTTGACAAACGAATAAGGGAGAGTTTCATGGGGAGATTTCGTCGCCTCGTCATGGTGGCTGGGTCAAGCGCATTGGTCCTGGGCACCTTGACGGTGGGATTGGCAACGACGGGAGGAACGGCTTCGGCCGCAGGCAAATTCAAAGCCTGCGTCGTCACCGACACCGGCGGTATTAACGACAAGTCGTTCAACGAGTCAGCGTGGGACGGCCTGAAGGCCGCCGCGAAGGAAGACAGCAACATCGTCCCCTCGTACCTCTCGTCGACCTCGTCGGCGGACTACGCGCCAAACATCAACACTTTCATCTCGGAGGACTGCGGCATCATCGTCACGGTCGGATTCTTGATGGACACGGCCACGAAGAATGCAGCTGACGCGCACCCGAGTCAGAAGTTCGCCATCGTGGACGACGCACCAGCCGTTAAGAAGGGCACGAACGTCCTCGCGCTGCAGTACGAGACGGACCAGGCCGGATTCCTCGGTGGCATCTTGGCCGCGGGCATGACCAAGACGGGTACCGTGGCGGAGTACGGCGGGGAGAACTTCTCGGCCGTCACCCTGTACATGAACGGCTACGTCGCGGGTGTTCGTTACTACGACCAGAAGTACAAGGCCAAGGTCAAGGTTCTGGGCTGGACTCCGGCGAAGGGTTCTTGCAACCTAGACACGTGCAATGGCAAGGGCACTTTCATCGGTAACTTCACCGACCAGACCGCTGGCAAGACCGACACCACAACCTTCTTCTCCGAAGGTGCGGACATCGTCTTCCCGGTGGCAGGTTCCGTGGGACTCGGTTCCGTCGCGGCGGCTCAGGCCGCCGGTGCGGGTCACTACGTCATGTGGGTCGACTCCAATGGATGTGAGTCGGACGCCGCAGACTGCAAGTACTTCGTCGGCACCGTTGCGAAGGGCGTGGAGCCCTCCGTGGAAGCCGCCGTTCTGTCAGCCGCCAAGGGCACTTTCAAGGCCGGCTCCTACATCGGCACGCTGAAGAACAACGGCACGACATTGGAGTACGGCGGAGTCACCATCCCCGCCTCGCTCAAGGCCAAGATTGCCACCGCGAAGGCGGGCATTATCGCGGGCACCATTTCGGTCAACCCGAACAGCTACCCAGCGACACCGAGCTAAAGAGCACGTCGCTCGCCACGACAAAGACCCGGGGAACTTCCCCGGGTCTTTGTCGTGGCATACGATGATTCCTCATGCAACTTGAGCTCCGCGGCATTACGAAGCGCTTCGGTTCACTGACCGCCAACGACCGCATCAGTTTGAAGGTCGAGCCC
This sequence comes from uncultured Acidimicrobiaceae bacterium, assembly GCA_963839255.1. GTDB lineage: Bacteria > Actinomycetota > Acidimicrobiia > Acidimicrobiales > RAAP-2 > RAAP-2. The sequence continues at coordinate 55,324 of CAWIUH010000004.1, read as the reverse complement.
GGTCAAATCCACTCACTCTTGGGCGAAAACGGCGCCGGCAAGTCCACGCTCATGAACGTGCTTTTCGGATTACTACACCCCGACGAGGGCGAGATCCTCATCGACGGCGAGGTCGTCAAATTCGCCGACTCCGGCGAGGCGGTGCGCCGCGGTATCGGCATGGTGCACCAACACTTCATGCTCGTACCCGTGTTCACTGTGGCCGAAAACGTCGTTCTTGGCTTCGAGCCGACCAAGTCGCTCAATCGCATCAACTACAAGAAGGCGACCGAAGAGATTCGCGAACTCTCTCAGCGCTTCAAGTTGCAAGTCGACCCCAACGCAGTCGTCGAGAACCTCCCGGTAGGCCTCCAGCAGCGCGTCGAGATCCTCAAGGCCCTCAGCCACGACGCGGAGCTTTTGATTCTCGACGAGCCAACTGCCGTTCTTACTCCCCAGGAGATCGACGCGCTGATGGCGATCATGCGCTCACTCGCTGACGCGGGCAAGTCGATCCTCTTTATCACCCACAAGCTCAAAGAGGTCAAGGCCATCGCCGACGTCATCACGGTGATCCGACTGGGCAAGGTGGTAGGCACCGCCGAACCCAGCGCGTCTGAGACTGAGCTGGCCTCTTTGATGGTGGGGCGCGAAGTCCAGCTGGTCGTTGAAAAATCGGCCTACTCGCCTGGCGCGAACGCGCTCGAGATTCGCGACCTCGTTGTCCTAGACGACCGAGGTCTCATTGCGGTCGATCACGTGTCACTCGATGTCGCCGAGGGTGAAGTGCTGGCCCTGGCGGGCGTCCAGGGCAACGGTCAGACTGAGTTCGTCGAGGCCCTCGTGGGCATGCGCCACGTCGAGTCGGGCACGATTCACCTGCAGGGAAAAGACATCACCAACCTCAGTCCGCGTCAGGCGCTGGACGCTGGACTCGGACATATCCCCGAAGACCGCCAGCGCGACGGACTGGTTCTCACAATGTCGGTCGCCGACAATTTGGTCCTCAATACTCCCCGGCGGGCTCCCTTCGCTAAGCACGGCACGAGGAATCTCTCGGCTGTCAACGCCAACGCCGAAAAGTTGGTCAAGGACTTCGACATCCGCACCACCTCCACCCAAGCACCCGCTGGCTCACTCTCGGGCGGCAACCAGCAAAAGGTCATCGTCGCGCGGGAACTCTCGCGCGATCCCGTCTTTCTCGTAGCTTCTCAGCCCACGCGTGGGCTCGACGTCGGATCGATCGAGTATGTCCATCACCAGATCATCGACTTTCGCAATCGCGGCAAGGGCTCGCTCATCGTGAGCTCGGAACTCGACGAGGTCTACGCGTTGGGAGATCGCATCGCCGTGATGTACGAGGGGCGTATCAGCGGTATCGTCGATCCCTCAATCTCTCGTGAATCCATCGGTCTCTTGATGGCCGGCACCACCATGGAGTCGGCTGGTGTCTGACGAGATCCTCACCACCGACGAGATCGCGCCCACCGAAATCAGGCCGTCGCTGTGGAAGCGCTACTCGTCGGCCAACCCGTTGGCCATCGCCGCCCTGGCGATCGTGCTCGGCCTTGTCTTCGGCGCCATCGTCATCGCGACGACCACGCCCGTCGTCCTGGACGCGTGGCGGGGCATCTTTGATCACTGGGACGGCTTTCCCCACGCGCTCAACGTCACATTCAACAATGTCGGTGCTGCCTACCGCGACATCTTTACCGGATCAATCGTCGACCCGCAGTCCTTCTGGCACTCCCTCACCACCGGTCAGAACTGGTCGGGTTCGCTAACTCCGATCTCCGAGACGCTCACATACGCGACGCCCCTCATCATCATCAGCATCGGCGTGGGCATCTCCTTCCAGACGGGCCTGTTCAACATCGGCGCCAACGGCCAAGCCGTGATTGGCGGCATCGCCGGCGCGGTCGTGGGTTCCATGGTCAACCTGCCCACCTTCATTCACCTTCCCTTCTCACTGATCGGCGCGATCATCGGCGGGATGGTGTGCGGCGCGGTGCCAGGGTTCCTCAAGGCGTACACCGGCGCGCACGAGGTGATCGTGACGCTGATGTTCAATTACGTCACGTACGCCTTTTTGTTATTCGCCGTGCTGTCGACGCCGTTCCAGCAGCCTGGCCAAAGTAACGACATCGGACGGACGATCGACCCCACGGCCATCCTCTCGCCCCTCTTCGGCACGAAATCAGGCCTGCGCGTGAGCTACGGCGTCTTCGTGGCGGCGATCGTGGTGGTCTTTGCCCTGTGGCTACTGAACCGATCGTCACTGGGCTTCGATTTTCGGGTCACCGGAGCGAACCCGTTGGCCGCGCGGGCTTCGGGCATCAACGCCAAGCGCGTCGTCATTGTGGTGTTCTTGATCTCGGGGGGCCTAGCGGGTCTGGCCGGCTACGTGCAGGTCGCGAGTACCACGCACTACATCGATGGTGGTTTCTTGATCGGGACCGCCGGCATCGGCTTTACCGCCATCACGATTGCGCTGCTCGGGCGCAACCGTCCCATGGGCATCGTGTGGGCCTCGATCCTCTTTTCGGCCCTGGGCGTCGGCGGACGGAACATGCAGGCCCTCACCGGAATTCCCCTAGACCTCGCCACGGTCATCCAGTCGTCCATCGTGCTCTTCGTCGCGACCCCCGTCCTCGTCAAGGAGATCTTCCGACTGAAGAAGGCACCGACGTCGATGATCACCCTTTCGACCACCGGGTGGGGCTCATGAGTGTGATCGACGACTTCACCGAGACCATGCGGCCGCGCGAGCCGATCGCTCGGAACCGTCGTACCCCCGTCATCGGCGCGATCATCATCGCGACCGGCCTGTTTTCTCTCTTCGTCTTCGGCCTCGGGACTCACGCGGGCTCCCACTCGCAGCTGACCTTCGACCCGCTCAGCATCGTGAACGCCCCGTGGCACACCGGAGCTCTCACCTTCGACGCCCACTGGACCAACATCGCCATCGGCGTAGTCATGATTCTGATTGGCGTCGAGGTCCTGTGGCGCCGGCCGCGGCGTTTCGTTATGGGTCGATTCGGGATCGTGTCGCTGCTCTTTCTCTTCACGCTGCTGGTGTGGGCTTCACGCGGCCCCGGGCCGTCGCCGATCAACTTCATCAACGTCACCTCGCTGCTCGTGGGCGCGAGCGCGACGACCATGGTGCTCGTGTTCGGCTCACTCTCGGCCATCATGTGCGAACGCTCGGGCGTGGTGAACATCGCCATCGAGGGTCAGTTCATCGCCGGGGCGTTCTTAGGCAGCATGATCGCCTCCACCACGAGCAACTTTTTCTACGCCGCTGTCGGCGGCATCGTGGTGGGTGGCCTGATCGGTTGGGTGCTGGCGTTCTTCTCGTTGCGCTATCAGACCGACCAGATCATCGTGGGCATCGTGCTCGTCACCATGCTCTCGAGCCTCTCGTCGTATCTCAACCTCCAGGTGCTCACGCCGTTCCCCAACTTCAACACCGGCAACACCGCGCCCAACCTGGCCATCCCGTTCCTCTACAAGATCCCACTCATCGGGCCCGTCTTCTTCAACCAGTCGGGCTTTTGGTACGCGATGATCGTGCTCATCTTCGTCGTCTCCTTCGCGCTCTTTAAGACCCAGTACGGCCTGCACGTACGCGCGGTGGGCGAACACCCCCAGGCGGCGGCCACGGTGGGCATCCACGTGATCCGCCTGCGCTACATCAACGTGATCCTGGGCGGTGCAATCGCCGGCTTGGGCGGCGTTGCCTTCATGGCGACCCAGGGCCAGTTCCAGGTGGGCTACACCTCAGGACTCGGTTACATCGCCCTCGCCGCCATGATCTTTGGTAAGTGGCGCCCCTCGGGTGCACTCGTCGCCTCGATCATCTTCGGACTCTCGGTGTACCTCTCGTACGAACTCGTCACTTACCAAGTACCCGTCTCAATCTACGTACTGCAGATGTTCCCGTACCTGATCACCATCGCGGTGGTCGCGGGACTCATCGGGCGGGTGCGTCCGCCGGCCGCCGACGGCAAGCCCTACATTCCGGGCTAGCTCGCGCCCAGGCCTTCCACCGCGCTCGCCCCGGCGACCATCGCCGCCTCGAGTGCATCCTCGATCGACTCGTGGTGCAATCTCGCGCCGAGGTACGCGCCCGTGGCGGCATCGCCCGCTCCCGTCGTGTCCACTACCGCGACGTCCCGAGCGCGCGCGTCCGCGCGAAACTCACCGCGCGCGGCCACCGCGCCCTTCGCTCCGCGAGTGATGACCACCTCGTCGAATCTCGTGGCGAGAAAGTCCAGCGCGCCCGTCACGTCATCGGCGTCGCCGAGGGCCAAGGCTTCTTCCTCATTGGCGAAGACGTACGTGGCCCCTTGTGCGAACTCGAGAAACACGGTGGGGGTCAACGCGTGGAGTGGGGCGACCGAACAGACATCGACGGAGGTCGTGGATCCTCGGCTCGTCGCATACGCCAGAGCCGACGCGGCCACGGGGCGGGTTGAGGGATCAAGCAGCAGGTACCCCGAGAGATGAAGGTGAGCGAAGGGTCCCGCGAGCCTGCCCATCACGAAGGTCTCGCTCAAGTGCGAATTCGCACCCCGGTCCGTGAGCATGGCACGGCGCCCATCGTCCCCGACCATCGAGACGACCGTGCCGGTGGGCGCATCGACGTACTCCACGTCGACGTGCACGCCCCCTTGCTCCAGCGCGGCATCCACGAGCGCGGCTGATCCGTCGCGACCCGCGGCGCCGAGGAAGCGAACGTCGTGGCCGCTGCGTGCGATCGCCAGGGCCACGCTGGCTGCCGAACCACCGCGACCCACGCGAATGCGCGAGGCCGTGTCACTGGTGGGCGCGAGGGCGGCGAGGGGATGTACGACGACGTCGAGCATGATGTCGCCGATGACAACGACTCGACTCGTCACAGCGTGACGAGGGACGTGGCGATCTCTCCTGCGAGACCCGCGTTACTAACGACGAGCTCACGATTGACCTGCACGCTCAGGCCTTGGGTGTGACGAGCGAACTCAGAGAGCAGCGTCGGGGTCACCTCTTTGCCAGTGGCGCCCCTCGCTCGGGCCACCGACAGAGCGTTCTCCAGGGCCTCGTCGTGCAGGGCGCGATCCAACTCGTGGCCCTCGGGTACCGGATTCGCGACTAGGAAGCCGGTTGGCGAAAACTGACGATGAGCCACGAACGCGGCCGCCGCTTCGTTCGCGCTGGCCAGCGCCCAGTCGAGGGCAAAGCCGCTGTCTCGTCGGTAAAACCCGGGGAACTGGTGGGTCTGGTAGCCAGCCACGGGAACGCCAAGGGTGTCGAGACGCTCGAGGGTCGCGCCAATATCGAGGATCGACTTGACGCCCGAGGCGACCACCAACACGGACGTCCTCGCGAGGGTCGCCAAATCCGCCGACTCATCGAAACTGCTCGACGCGTCACGATGCACGCCACCGAGCCCACCGGTCGCCATGACCGAGATGCCCGCTCGCTGGGCCACAGCGATCGTGCCCGCGACGGTGGTCGCACCGTCGGCGCCGGTCGCCAGTGCGACTCCCAAATCGCGCGCGGACAGCTTCGCCGCGTGGCGTGCCGGATCGGCGAGTTGTTCAAGCTCATCGATCGTCAGTCCCACGACGACGCAACCGTTGAAGAGTCCGATAGTGGCCGGTGTGGCGCCGCTCGCTCGCACCGCCGCCTCGCAGGCTCGCGCCACCTCAAGATTCACCGGGGCGGGTAGTCCCTGGACGATGATCGTCGTCTCCAAGGCGACGACCGCGCGACTCTCACTCAGAGCCGTTGCAACTTCTTCGGACGTGACGAGAGAAGAGCTAGATAAATTGTTCACAGAGCGCAAAGTGTACAGTGAGAAACATGACGGGCTCCCTTGAGATTGACTGGGATTCCTTGCGCGCCATGGCCCGCGAGGCGACGCAGCGCTCCTACGCTCCGTACTCTCACGTGAGCGTCGGCGCGGCGGCTTTGACCTCGAGCGGCGAGTTGATCACCGGCTCCAATGTCGAGAACGCGAGTTATGGATTGACCCTGTGCGCCGAGTGTTCGCTCGTGAGTGATCTTGCCCGCCACCAGGGTGGACGTCTCATCGCGGCGAGCATCGTGGCTGGCGACGGCCAACCCATCGCACCGTGCGGGCGTTGTCGCCAACTGCTCTACGAGTTCGGTGGACCCGACCTTCTGATCGACAATGGTGAAGGACGCGAGCCCAAGCGACTCAGCGAACTGCTCCCCGACGCGTTCGGTCCCGACGACTTGCCGGTACGACGCAACCCGTGAACGATTTTTCAGCGCTGGACGTCATCGCCACCAAGCGCGACGGACGCGAACTTAGCGACGAGATGATCGCGTGGGTCCTGGCCGGGTACAACGCCAACGAGATCGCCGAGGAGCAGATGGCCGCACTGCTCATGGCGATCTACTTTCGCGGACTCAACGACCACGAGCTGCACACGTGGACTGATCGCATGATCGCCTCGGGCGAACGCCTCAACCTGCGCGACCTTTCTCGTCCGAGTGTCGACAAGCACTCCACCGGGGGCGTCGGCGACAAGATCTCGCTCATTCTCGCTCCCCTCGCCGCCGCGTGCGGCGCGGCGGTGCCCCAACTCTCGGGGCGGGGTCTCGGTCACACCGGCGGCACGCTCGACAAACTCGAGTCGATCCCCGGATGGCGTGCGCAACTCAGCGTGGTCGAGATGCGCGCGCAACTCGAGAAGGTCGGTGCGGTGATCTGTGCGGCGGGCGTAGCGCTCGCCCCGGTGGATCGACGTCTCTACGCCCTGCGCGACGTGACCTCGACGGTCGAGTCGATTCCCTTGATCGCGTCGTCCATCATGTCCAAGAAGATCGCCGAAGGCACCGAAGCGCTCGTGCTCGATGTGAAGGTCGGACGGGGCGCCTTCATCAAGGACCGCGAGACTGCCACCACCCTCGCCCACACCATGGTGCGCCTCGGGTTGGAGCACGACGTGAAGACCGTGGCGAGGCTGACGCCCATGGACGCGCCGCTGGGTCAAGCGGTCGGTAACGCACTCGAGGTCATCGAGTCCGTCGAGGTCCTGCGCGGTGGAGGGCCGGATGACGTTCGCTCCCTCACCGTCGACCTGGCCACGATCATGTGCGAACTCGTCGGCCTGAAGGCCAATCCCGCGACTCATCTCGACGACGGTTCGGCCTACGCGGTCTACCGCGAGATGATCGCCGCCCAGGGGGGTGACCCCGACGCAGAGTTGCATCCCGCTTCCCTGCGCGAGGAGGTCCTCGCCGAGCGATCGGGGATCGTCCAGGACGTCGATGCGCTCAAGGTCGGGGTGGCCGCCTGGCGCCTCGGCGCGGGGCGAGCGCGCAAGGAAGACTCGGTGAGCGCGGGAGCGGGCGTCATCTGTCGCGTGCACGACGGTGAGTTCGTGAGCGTCGGCCAACCTCTCTTCGAGCTCTACGCCGATGACGACGCGCACCTCCGTGGCGGACGTCACGCGATCGAGGGAGCGGCGAGCATCGAGGACGAAACCTTCATCGCACGCGACTTCGACGTCGCCATTATTCGCGATTAGACCTCTCGATAGCCTTAGAGCATGACGAGCATCGCCCTCACGCCCGAGCTCATTCGCCGGGCCCCCAAAGTACTGCTGCACGAACATCTCGACGGCGGACTGCGTCCCGAGACCGTCATCGAACTGGCCCGCGAAGTCGGCTACCGTGCCCTTCCCACTCAGGATCCCGAGGAGCTGCGCCGCTGGTTCGTCGCCGACGCGTCCGGCGGCGACTTGGTGCGCTACCTCGAAGGCTTCGCACACACCACAGCTTTAATGCAGACGCGCGAACAGATCGAGCGCGTCGCCGCCGAGAGCGCGATCGACCTCGCGCGCGACGGCGTTGTGTACGCCGAAGTGCGCTTCGCCCCCGAACAGCATTTGGACGGCGGACTCACGCTGCACGAAATCGTGCGCGCCGCTCTCGATGGCTTTGCGCTCGGCGTCAAGGAAGCAGCCAACGAAGGCCACCGCATCGTCGTGCGCACAATCCTCTCGGCGATGCGTCAGGCGGCCCTGAGCGAAACGATCGCGCAACTGGCCGTGGACTTTCGTGACGAGGGCGTGTGCGGCTTCGACATCGCCGGCCCCGAGGACGGATTCCCGCCCACCAAGCATCTGCGGGCCTTCCACCTCATCCAGCGCGAGGACTTCCATCTCACGATCCACGCGGGAGAGGCCTTCGGGCTACCGTCGATCTGGGAGGCGGTCCAGTTTTGCAACGCCGAACGCCTTGGTCACGGTGTGCGGATCGCCGACGACATTCACGAGAGCGACGGCCAGTATCACCTCGGTCGCCTCGCCAACTACATTCGCGACCGTCGCATCCCTCTCGAGGTGTGCCCGACCTCCAACGTCCACACGAGTGCGGCGGCTTCGATTGCGAACCACCCGGTTGACCTGCTCAAGCGGCTGCGCTTTCGCGTCACCGTCAACACCGATAATCGCCTGATGAGCGGAATCACTTTGTCGAGTGAGTTTGAGGCGTGCGCGGGCGCTTTCGGCTGGAACCTGGCCGACATGGAGTGGCTCACCCTGAACGCCGCGAAGAGCGCGTTCTACGAGTTCGACACCCGCCTCAACATGATCAACACCGTGATCAAGCCCGGCTACGCCGCCCTGCGCGAGTTAGACGCTTAGAAGGTCGCGCAGACTCTCAAGGACCGCGTCAGTGATCACATGGGCGCGAGCACGCTCCACTTCGAGAGAGTCGACTCGCGCTGGCGTGATCTCGATATAGGCCTTCACCTTGGCTTCCGTGCCCGAGGGGCGCACGACCACTCGACCCGTCTCGCCAAGCTGCAACCAGACGCCGTCCGTCGGGCGCAGGCCACGAAACCCCTCGCCCAAGTTGGCCGACTCGGTGACTTCGCACGGGCCAAGAGCACTCGGGGGATGCTCAGTCAGTTCCGTGACCTTCTGGCGCAGACGAGTGAGGCCATTGGCTCCGTCGGCGCGAATGGCCAGTTGCGTCGTCAAATGTACGCCGTAGGCCGCTTCGAGCTCGTCGAGTCGACCGACCAGTGACGAACCACGAGAGGTGAGTTCCGAGGCCAGCTTCGCGAGCGCCAACGCGGCCGACATGCCGTCCTTATCTGACACGCGTGGGTCAACGGCAAAACCGAGGGCTTCCTCGTACCCGAAGCCGAGAACTCCGTCGCCGGCGGCGCGAGCCAACCACTTAAAGCCGGTGAGTGTGGTGGCAAAGGGCACGCCGTGTTCTTTTGCCATCTTCTCCAGCAGCGCGGACGAGACAATCGTCGTGGCCATCGTCTCGCCACGTTCTCGTATGCCCTCCACGAGTGACGACCCGAGGAGCCAACCGATCTCGTCGCCGCGCAACACTCGCCAGTCGTCGCCCACCCGCACCGCCGCGCCGAGTCGATCGGCGTCGGGATCGTTCGCCAGTATGAAGCCAGCGTTCGCCGCGCGGGCCGTCTGTATCGACATATCCAGGGCCCCGGGCTCTTCGGGATTGGGAAACGGCAAGGTGGGAAACGAACCGTCGGGTTCGAACTGCTGGGCGACCGTCGTGATGTTCACGTAGCCCGCTTCCGCGAAGAGTTGGGTCATCGGCACTCCCCCGACACCATGCAGCGGTGTATACGTGATTGCCAGTTCTTCGCCTTTGGGAACGCCAAATCTCTCGACGAGGTGACCTCGATAGTCCTCGAGTACAGAGTCCGCGATGTAGGAGTGAAGCGAACTCGAGCGGTCTCCGAGCGAGGCGTGAGCGCGTCTCGCGCGCGACGGTCGCCGAGGGCACTCGTGACGGCGAGACGCATGTGTCGCTCGACGATCTCGTCGTCGGGCGGAATGATCTGTGCGCCGTCACTCGCGTAGAGCTTGTAGCCGTTGTCGTTGGGCGGGTTGTGACTTGCGGTGACCATGATGCCCGCCGCGGCACTCAGCGCCTTCACGCAATACGCCACCAGCGGCGTGGGCAACGGTCCGGGCATCTCGAAGACTCGTACGCCGTCTGCGAGGAGGACACGTACGACTTCGTCGTTGAACGATTCGGAGTGGTGACGACCATCGCGTCCCACCACGACGCCCTTGGAGGGGTCGAGGCCGGTCTCTTTCATCCAGCCCAGTACTCCCAGGGTCGCGAAGCGCACAGTCGCACGATTCATCCCGCCGGGACCCGGCTGCATCGGACCACGCAGCCCGGCTGTTCCGAAGTTCAGCTCCGGTGCGTTGAAGAGTTGTTCGAGGGTGTCCGCGCGTCGTCCATCGTCGAACTCGTCGAGCAGCTTGACGAGTGCTTCATCGTCGCCGGGATCAGGATCGAGGGCGATCCACTCGACCACTCGGCGACGTAACTCGTCGCTCGTCACAGGACCCGAAGTACGTCGGCGAGCAGCGCGCCGAGTGAGGCTGCGGCGTCCTGGCCCGCTTCGAGAACCTCTTGGTGGCTGAGGGCACCCGCGCCGACGCCCGCCGCGTAATTAGACACGAGACTGAGTCCGAGGATCTCCGCGTTAAGGTGGCGCGCCGCAATGGCTTCCAAGACGGTGGACATGCCCACGAGCGATGCACCAAGGGTGCCCGCCATCACGATCTCGGCGGGCGTTTCGTAGTGGGGACCGCGAAAGCCCATATAGACGCCCTCGCTGAGCTCCTGGCGAACGTCGAGCACGGCCTCGCGCAATCGTCGGCTGTAGAGATCGGTGAGATCGACAAAGCGGGCACCGTATCGCTCGGGTGGCGGCGGCCCCTCCATGGGAGAGGTCGACGTGAAGTTGAGGTGGTCTCGAATGACGACGACCCGTCCGGGAGGAATCGACGGATCCAAGCCGCCCGCGGCGTTGGTCAAGACGACCGTGCGTGCACCAGCCGCGATTACGGTGCGCACCGGATGAACGACCTCGTGAGCACTGTGACCTTCGTAGAGGTGCACGCGGCCCGCAATCAGAGCGACATTGGCTCCGCCCACGCGAACCGAGAGAATCTGTCCGCGGTGACCGGCAACGGTGGGCGCAAAGAAACCGCTCAACGTCGAGGTGTCGACCACACTGTCAGGCTCCCCGAGAGCGACGGCCCCCTCTTTCCAGCCCGATCCGAGCACGACCGCTATGTCGTAGGCGTCGACGCCGCTCTCGTCGCGTAGTTCATTCGCGGCGAGTTCGGCGAGTTCGTAGGGGTACGTCACTACTGACCGATCGTGTGCCAGACGGTTGACGTCTCAAGAAACGCCCGCAATCGTCGTAGCGGATCCCCGGAATCGCTCGGACGCAGCACGCGCTTGATCGAGCCGGCCGCACTGGCCGCGAGTTCGTCGCCGAAGGACTCATCCACGCCCGCGAGGTCAATGCCGTCTACGTCCTCGTGCGCGGCCAAGACCGGCGCGAGTTCGCCCGTGAAACCGGTCACGATGTTGAGCACCCCGGCGGGAAAGTCCGACGTGGCGGTCATCTCGCCCAGCAACACCGCCGGGGTGGGCCGCGTCTCGCTGGGCACCGCGACCACGGCGTTGCCAACACTGATGGCGGGTAACACGGCATCCACGAACCCTTCGAGTGAGGAGTCCTGTACGCAGAGCACCGCCACGACACCACTCGGCACGGGAACCGAGAAGTTGAAGAACGGACCGCTGACTGGATTCGACGAGCCAACAATCTGGGCGACCTTGTCGGTCCACCCGGCGTACCAGACCATGCGATCGATGGCTCGCGCCACATTCTGATGGGCCGCGTTGGACTTCAGCCCCTCGGCGAGGGCCACGTGCTCGGCCAGTTCGTCGCGACGCGACTCGGCCATCTCGGCCAGGCGGTAGATCACCTGGCCCCGGTTGTACGCACTCTGCGACCACCACTTGGTCTGTGCGGCGCGCGCGGCAACGACCGCATCGCGCACATCCTTGCGCGAACCCTGGGCGACGTTGGCCAGAAACTCCCCGGAGGCGCTCAGCACCTCGTAGCTGCGGCCCGACTCCGAACGCGGGAAGGCTCCGTTGAGTAGAAGTTTGTAGGTCTTTCGAACGTCGAGGCGATCAGACATTGAGGTACGCCTCCAAGCCGTGACGTCCACCCTCGCGGCCGAACCCCGACTCGCGCACGCCGCCAAAGGGGCTCGTCGGGTCGAATCGGTTGTAGGTGTTGGCCCAGATCACTCCGGCGCGCAGGCGCTCGGCGACCCAGAGCGTGCGGCTGCCCTTTTCGCTCCACACCCCACAGGCCAGTCCGTAGTTGGTGTTGTTCGCCTTGGCGACGGCCTCTTCGGGCGTGCGAAAGGTCAGCACCGAGAGAACCGGCCCGAAGATCTCTTCTCGGGCGATGCGGTGCGACTGGGAGACGTCGGCAAAGACGGTCGGAGCGAACCAGTACCCCTTCTTGGGCAGCACGCAGGAGCTGGTGTAGCGCGTCGCGCCCTCCAGCTCGCCGTACTGAGTGAGTTCCTTGATGCGCGCGAGCTGTGCGGCCGAGTTGATCGCGCCGACGTCGGTGTTCTTGTCCAAGGGGTCACCAACGCGAAGTTGCTCCACCCGCCGAATGAGACGACGCAACACCTCATCGGCGATCGACTCTTGAACGAGGAGCCGCGAACCCGCGCAACACACGTGGCCCTGATTAAAGAAGATGCCGTCGATGATCCCCTCGATCATTTCGTCGACCGGCGCGTCCTCGAAGACGATGTTGGCGCCCTTGCCGCCGAGTTCCAGGGTCAGGTGCTTGTGCGAACTAGCAACTCGCTGTTGGATCAAACGACCCACTTCGGTGGAGCCGGTGAAGGCGATCTTGTTGACGTCGGGGTGTTCCACCAGCGCCGCACCCACCGAGCCGTCGCCGGTCACGATGTTGACGACACCCGCTGGTAGTTCCGCCTGCTGGAGGATCTCGGCCAAAACGAGCGCGGTCAGGGGCGTCGTTTCGGCCGGCTTGAGGACACAGGTATTGCCCGCGGCGAGGGCCGGGGCGAGCTTCCACGCCGCCATTAGCAAGGGAAAGTTCCAGGGAATGATCTGGCCCGCGACGCCCAGAGGCTTTGGATTGGGACCAAAGCCGGCGAAGTCCAGTTTGTCCGCCCAACCCGCGTAGTAAAAGAAGTGGGCGGCCGCGAGAGGAATGTCGACGTCGCGCGATTCGCGAATCGCTTTTCCGTTATCTAAGGACTCCACGACGGCCAGTTCACGAGCGCGCTCTTGAATGAGTCGAGCGATTCGGAACAGGTACTTTGCGCGCTCGGCGCCGGTGGTCTTGGACCACACCTTGTCGTAGGCCCGGCGGGCCGAGGCCACCGCCCGATCGACATCCTGGACAGAGGCCTGGGAGACGCGCGCGAGGACCTCTTCGTTCGCCGGATTCAGCGTGTCGAAGGACTGGTGAGTGCTGGGATCAGTGAACTCTCCGTCGACGAAGAGTCCGTACGTCGGACGTAAGCGTGCCACGGCGCTCGATTCGGGCGCGGGATCGTACGACAGAGACCCGAGCGGGGAGGTCAGCTCTTCACCCATTAGTCGTTGCTGAAGTCATCGGGCCGTGCGTACGCGCCGGTGCGCTGCTTGCGACGTTGCATTAAGAGGTCATTCAATAGTGAAGACGCCCCAAAGCGAAAGAGATCGGGGCTGAGCCACCTCTCGCCGACGGTCTCGTTCACCACCACGAGGTAGCGCAACGCGTCCTTCGATGTGCGGATTCCGCCGGCAACCTTGACGCCAACGAGTTGGCCCGATGTCTCGGCGAAGTCTCGCACCGCTTCGAGCATCACGAGTGCGTGGGGCAAGGTGGCGTTCACGTTCACCTTGCCGGTCGAAGTCTTGATGAAGTCGGCGCCACCCAGCATGGCGATCCAACTCGCGCGACGCACGTTGTCGTAGGTGACGAGCTCACCCGTCTCCAGGATCACCTTGAGATGCGCGTTGCCGCACTCGGCCTTCACCGCGACGACTTCGTCAAAGACCTGACCGAGCCGTCCCGAGAGAAAGGCCCCACGATCGATGACCATGTCGATCTCGTCTGCTCCGGCCGCCGCGGCGTCACGCACGTCGAGCAACTTGACGTTCATCGACGCGCGTCCCGACGGGAAGGCTGTCGCCACCGAGGCGACCTTGACCGAAGAACCCCTCAATACCTCGTGCGCATGTGCCACAAGGTCCGGATAGACGCAGACCGCGGCCGCGCTGGGCACGCTCGGGTCCGACGGATCGGGCCAGCGCGCCTTGGTGCACAGGGAGGAGACACGGCCAGGGGTGTCGGCTCCTTCGAGCGTCGTGAGGTCCACCATCGACACGGCGAGATCCAGCGCCGCCAATTTGGTTGACTTTTTGAGCGACCTGGTGGCGAGTTTGGCGGCCCGGGCGTCAGCGCCGACCGCATCCACTCCCGACAGACTTCCCAGAACCGCGCGCAGTTGGGCTTCGGACTCTACGACCGGACGGGACGGCACGGCTGGCAGTCGAACTCCTCGTTCGTCGGGCGCTACGAGGCGCAACCGGGTCGTACTCACCTGGTTCAGGCTAGCAACGTACAGCGCGGCTGGCTCAGGCCGTGGTGCTCGCAAAAAGGGGTAGTTCTCCTGACGACAGGCGACTTTCGAGCGACGGTGCGTTCGCATCCTTGTCGCTGACGAGTGCCTTGCCCGAGAGGGCCCAGGGGACATTCAACGCCGGGTCGAAGGGGTCGATCTCAAGCTCCATCGGTGCGTTGAAAGGAGACGACAACAGGTACGCGAGCGCACCGATCTCACTCGTCACGCAAAAGCCGTGCGCGAGGCCGGCCGGAACATACACCGATCGTTCTTCATCCGCGCAGAGATGCACGACTTCGACTGACGCGAACGTCGGAGAGCCCACACGTACATCGACGAGGACGTCGTCCAGTTCGCCAAAGGCGCAGGTGACAACCTTGGCCTGACCTTCGGGGGCGAGTGAGTAGTGCAGCCCGCGCACGACGTCGCGCTTGGAGACGGACAAGTTGGCTTGCTGGATCGGAAATTCAATCCCCTCACCCTCAAAGTCCGATCGCTTGAACCACTCGCGGAAGAAGCCTCGATTGTCGGGCCAGACCGTCGACTCCAGGATGTACGCCCCGTCGATCGAAAGCGGCGTCAGTTTCACGAAGTCGCGTCCTTGAGGGGCCGCCACCACGCCTCGTTCTCGCGATACCACTTGACCGTGCGGGCGAGGCCCTCGGTGAAGTCAACCTCGGGACGGTATCCCAACTCCTCGTGGATCTTGGTCCAGTCGACGCTGTAACGCCGATCGTGCCCGAGACGATCATCGACCAATTCGATCATCGTCTCATCAGCGCCGCACAGTTCCAATAGGTAGTGCGTGACCTCAGCGTTTGTAAGTTCTGTCCCGCCACCGATGTTGTAGATCTCGCCGGGCCGTCCATCTTCGAGGACTCGAAGGATCCCTCGGCAGTGGTCGTCCACGAAGAGCCAGTCGCGCACGTTCAGCCCGTCTCCGTAGAGCGGGACTTTCTTTCCGTCAAACAGGTTCGTGACAAAGAGTGGAATCAATTTCTCGGGAAACTGACGCGGACCATAGTTGTTCGAACAGCGCGTCACCATCACGTTGAGCCCGTAGGTGTGCTGATACGCGAGTGCGGCCAGGTCCGAACCCGCTTTGCTCGAAGAGTACGGCGAGTTGGGTGACAGGTGGTGGTCTTCGGGCCAGGATCCCTCCTCGATCGATCCGTAGACCTCATCAGTGGAGACGTGAACGAAGCGCTCGACGCCCGCGCGACGCCCACTTTCCAGCAGTTGGTGGGTACCCACGACGTTCGTCTCGTAGAAGACCCTCGCGCCCGCGATGGAGCGATCAACGTGGCTCTCGGCCGCGAGATGCAAGACCGCGTGCGTGTTCGCCAGCACGTCGTCGGTGATCCGCTCATCAGTGATCGAGCCGTGCACGAATGACGCGCGCGGGTCTCTGAGTGCGACCTCAAGGTTCTCGCGCCGCCCGGAGTAGGTGAGTGCATCGAGAAACACGACGTCGTCATAGCCGAGTCGTTCGGCGTCGTCGAGAACGATCTCCGCGAGTCTTGATCCGATGAATCCCGCCGCTCCCGTAATCACCACGCGCATGAGAAACCGGCCTTTAGAGAGGGATAACTGGCTTCCTATACTAATGGGGTGAAGGGAATCATCCTGGCTGGTGGGACCGGCACGCGCCTACATCCGATCACGCACGCAGTTTCGAAACAGTTGCTGCCGATCTACGACAAGCCGATGATTCACTATCCGCTCAGCACGCTGATGCTGAGCGGGCTTCGCGACATTCTGCTCATCACGACGCCGCACGACCAAGACGCCTTCGTGCGTCTGCTCGGCGATGGTTCACAACTGGGCATCCGCATTAGCTACGTCGTGCAAGATCGGCCGAACGGTCTCGCCGAGGCGCTCATCCTGGGTGAGAAGTTTCTCGACGGCGATAAGTGCGCGCTGATCTTGGGCGACAACTTGTTCTACGGACCCGGGCTCGGCACACACCTGCGAGAGAACACCGCCGTCAACGGCGCACTCATCTTCGCCTATCAAGTGTCCGATCCTTCGGCCTACGGAGTAGTCGAGTTCGACGACGCCGGGACGGTTCTGTCGATCGAGGAGAAGCCGGCCGTGCCGAGGAGCAGCTACGCGGTGCCGGGCATCTACTTCTACGACGAGCGCGCCTCGGAGTTCGCGCACCGCTTGACACCGAGTGATCGCGGCGAGCTCGAAATCACGGCCCTGAACAACGCCTACCTTGAACTGGGCGAGTTGCACGTCGAGGTCCTCTCGCGCGCGACCACCTGGCTCGACACCGGCACGCATGAGTCCCTCTACGAGGCCGGCGGCCTTATCCGTACCCTCCAGCACCGCACGGGCATGCGCATCGGCGACATTGACCAGATCGCGCGCGATCAGAAGTGGATCAGCTAAAGCGAGGTATCTCGTCGCGGGAACGCTAGGGGCGATCGAATAATGTGACCGTAACGCCGATCTCAGGAGTTGCCATGTCCAGCATTGCCCTCGCCCCACCCCGCCGAGTATTGGCCGACCTCGTCTCGCGCTCGGCCTTGGCTGAACTCACACTCATTGTGGGCGGTGCAGTGCTCATGGGCGCGCTCGCCCAAATCTCGATCCACCTGAGCTTCACGCCGGTGCCCGTCACGGGTCAAACCCTCGGTGTGATGCTGGTCGGAACCGCCTTGGGTTGGCGGCGCGCGTTGGCCGCGATGGGCCTCTACGTCGGAGCCGGACTACTCGGCCTACCCTGGTTCGCGGGTCACGCCAGCGGGTACGTGGGAGCGAGCTTTGGCTATTTGATCGGCTTCGTTGTCGCGGGCGCGGCATTAGGTTGGGTCGCCTCGCGCGGGGCAGATCGTCGCATCGATCGGGCCTTCGTGGCGATGGCCGTTGGCGACGCCATTGTCTTTTTGTTCGGCGTCACGTGGCTGAAGTACGACTTGAACGTCTCGGTCTCGACAGCGTTCGCCCTTGGCTTTACCCCCTTCTTGTGGGGCGAACTGATCAAGGCCGGTATCGCCGGCGTCGCTCTGCCGTCGTCGTGGCGCCTCGTGGATCGCACCACGAAGCAGCGCTAAAGCCCCCGCACTGTGGCGCCCAGATGCGCCGCTTCGGCGCCGTGAGCCAAGACCTTGTGTTCAGCGAGAATCTTGCGATCCAGCGACGCGTAGCGTTCGGCGATCGCCAGAGCCTGGGTGAGCACGCCTGCTTCGCTGGCGGTCTCGTCCACAATGCCCGCGGCCACGGCGGCCGGTCCCCCGTAGCGCTGGGCGGTGAGGGCGGCGTGCGTCGCGGTGGCGAAGGGTAGTCGGTGACGCAAGATGGAAAAGAGCCCTTCGCCGAGGGAAAGGCCGATCTCCACCTCGTTCATGCACCAGTACCCACGATCCTCGCGCATGACCCGATAGTCGAAGCCCAGCGAGATCGCGGCCCCCGCGGCGAAGGCGTGACCGTTCACGGCGGCCACGGTGTACGCCGGTAGCACGAAGATCCGACCCACTGTGCGCTTGAGTTCGGTGAAGGTCTGACCCATCTCATCGGCGTTCGCGAGGAACCGGTCCAAGTCCAGACCGTTCGAAAAGAACTTGCCGGTTCCCGTGAGCACGACGGCGAGCGGGCCACTGCGCCCCTCGATGTCGTCGAAGAGTTCGTTGAGCCGCGCAAGCGAATCCAGGTTCACCCGATTTTCCCCGTCGTTCCAGGTGATGAGAGCGACCGGACCTTCATCGCGTAGGGATATCTCCACGTGGTGACTATACGGTGCACGAAAGTCCGGGAGTAAGTTGAGGGCATGACCGACGAAGTTGAACTACCCGAACCGGACGTCTCCGAAGAGCACCCCATATCCGACAACTGGGTCTGGGTGGGCTCGCATCGGCCGCCGAGTCCCAGAATCCTGCACGACCAGATGACCGCCAACTGGGCGGTCGCCGAAATCTCGAGCGACGTGCACCCCGGGGCGTCGTACTCGGCCGCGCGCCGCCTGCGTCTCGCCGAACGATTCCCCGACAAGACCCTGGTGATCCCGACCGGCAACTTCAAAGTCCGGGCCAACGACACCGACTACCGCTTTCGAGCGGGCACCGACTTCTTCTACCTCACTGCGTGCGAGGAACCCGACGCCGTGCTCGTCATCTCGCCGGGCGAGACCCCGCACTCCACTCTTTATGTCCCTCATCGTCGCGACTTTTCGACGCACGAGTACTACACCGACGCAAGATATGGCGAACTGTGGGTGGGTCCACGCCGCGGCGTGCTCGAGGCATCCGTCTACTACGACATCGATGCGGCCCCCCTCGAGAACCTCGACAAGGATCTGGTCGCCTTGGGCGGCGTCGACATCGTGACGCTGCGCGGCTTTGACACATCCGTCGACGCCCTGAACGAAGAGTCGCCCCAGGACCAGGAACTCGCTGTCGCACTAAGCGAGCTACGCCTCGTCAAGGACGACTTCGAGATCGCCCAGCTACAGGCGGCCGTGGACGCCACGGTGCGGGGATTCCGCGACGTGGTGCGCGCGCTACCCAGCGCCGTTCAGCGCGGTGAGCGGGTGATCGAGGGCATCTTTAACCTGCGCGCTCGCGTGGACGGCAACGACACGGGCTATGACACGATCGCCGCCAGCGGCCCGCACGCGACGACCCTGCACTGGGTGCGCAACACGGGCGACGTGCACGAGGGAGATCTGTTGTTGCTCGACGCCGGCGTGGAGAGTCACAACCTCTACACGGCCGACGTCACGCGCACGATGCCGGTGAACGGAACCTTCAGTCCCGCCCAACGTCGTATCTACGACCTCGTCTACGCCGCCCAGAGTGCGGGGATCGCCGCGGTGCGCCCGGGCGTCAAGTTCATGGCGCCCCACGAGGCGGCCATGGAGGTCTTGGCTCAAGGTCTCTTTGATCTGGGCATCTTGAAGGAAGACCCCGAGTACGCGCTGCGCAAGGATCGACAGCTTCACCGTCGCTACACGCTGCACGGCACGAGTCACATGCTGGGCATCGACGTGCACGACTGCGCGAACGCGCGCAACGACGAGTACCTGGGTGACCTCCACGAGGGGTACGTGCTCACCGTTGAGCCGGGTCTGTACTTCCAAGAGAACGACCTCACCGTGCCCGAGGAGTATCGCGGCATCGGGGTACGCATCGAAGATGATGTCCTCGTGACCGCAGACGGCGCGCGTAATCTTTCGGCCGCGCTACCTCGCTCGTCGGCCGACGTTGAGGCCTGGATCGCCGATATTTGGCAGGAGCCCGCCACCAACCTCGATCTGTAGGTTCATCAGGGTCGTACGGGGCGCTTCGGGGTTCTCCCCGATACCTCATGGCATCAAGTGACTTCTAGTCTGAGTTCGTCGCGCAGGTCGCGCCGAAGACATGAGGTGGCGAAGTGAGTACTGAGGTTCTTGAGCGCGTCGAGCCCCCCGCCGACGAGTCCCTAGCCGTAGAGACTAGTGGCCTGACCAAGCATTTCGCTAAGAACAACGCCGTCGACGGCGTCGACCTGCGCGTGCCACGCGGTAGCGCCTTTGGCTACCTCGGTCCCAACGGCGCGGGCAAGACGACGTTGATCCGCGTGCTCTTAGGGCTCACCCACGCCGACGCGGGCACGATGTCACTACTCGGATATCGCGTGCCCCAGCACCGAGACAAGGCCCTCGTGCGGGTCGGCGCGATCGTCGATGAGCCTCGATTTCACGGCCATCTCTCGGGTCGCGACAATCTAGAGATCTTGGCGGCCGCTCGCGAGCCAGCTGCTCGCGGCCGTATCGACTCCTCGTTGGAGCGCGTGGGCCTGAGCCACCGAGCGAATGACAAAGTCTCGAAGTACTCGATGGGCATGCGTCAACGCTTGGGTGTCGCCTGTTGCCTCCTCGGCGATCCTCAACTGCTCATTCTGGACGAGCCGATGAATGGACTCGACCCCGCGGGCATGCAGGAGATGCGCGAACTGATTCGTTCCTTCGTCGGCGAGGGGCGCACCGTCATGCTCTCGTCGCACTTGCTCGATGAGGTCGAGCGCACCTGTGACGCAGTCGCGATCGTCGACCACGGCAAGATCATCCGCCAGGGTGCGATCAGCGAACTCCTCTCGGGCACGGCCTTCGAACTGGCCATCGAATGCTCGACCCCCAGCAGCGCGCGCGACGTGTTGGCCCCCCTCAACCTGCCCAGCGCCTCCATCGAGACGTCCGACTCGCAGATCAAGATCGGACTGCCTCCCGACACAAAGCGCGATGTGATCGCTGACATCAATCGCCGACTGGTCGAGGGCGGCATCTCCGTCTATCGCCTGGAAGCTAATCAAGCCTCTCTCGAGTCCTGGTTCCTGGAAGTGACGAGTCGCCTAGGAGAGTCCGAATGACCACACCCACCACTCTCGCCCCTCTGGACGTCGACCGCGATCTGGCCCGCGACCACCGCGGATCGCCCATCCCAACCGGGGCCATGATCACGACGCGCATTATGGAGTTACGCAAACGCCGCGGCCTCATGTGGGCCCTCATTGTTGTCTTCATCGGTATCCCGACGATCTTCTTGGCCGTTCGACTCATCATGCACGCGGTGAACCCCAAGCTCTATGAGCCCGCCGGCGGCTACAACATCTATAACAACCTCGTGACTGCCGTGCTCTTCATCCTCGGCTTCATCGTGGCCGCCACACTGGGAAGCTTCGCCGGTTCGGTCGACCTGACTGACGGCATGTTCCGCCACCTGGTTGTAACCGGTCGTTCTCGCCTCGCGCTGTACTTCGCACGCATCCCGGCGGGGCTGGCGATCCTGGTGCCCATTGTGGCCGCCGGGTTCACGATCGTGTGCGTCGTGTGCTGCTTTGCCGCCCCGCCCAAGACGAACTACGACGGTCTCGTCGTTCAAAGCGGCCTCTCGCGCACCGAGTTCGTCCAGTTTGCGGGTAGCCACCCCGACAAAGTCATCTGCGCGCTGCCCGCGCGGAACCTCCCCATCAACGTGCCGTGCGGGCCGAACGGCGTCGTCACAAACCCCAAGCGGCTGCCCCCCAACTTCAAGATGCCCTCGCACGCGTCGCTGGTGAAGGTCGCCAAGGAAATGGCAAACCAGGACTACGGGCAGTACACCGAGGCGTTTCGCATTCCGCCCACCTCGCTGATGATCAAGACCGGGCTCTGGGTCGAACTCGAAGCGGTCATTGGATTCATCGTGGGCCTCGGGTTGGCGTCACTCATGGGTCAGCGAACGGTGCCGGTGGTCATCTTGATGGTGTTCACGCTCCTGTTCACGCCGTTACTCGTCCACCAGGTCCTCAAGCATTTCATCAACGTGCAGCGACTCATCGTGGGCGCAGCGATGGCGCGCATCGAACCGAGACAACTCTCACCCGTCTACGGCTCGAATGGACCGTTCCAGCACACGACGATACCGATGTCGGTCACCGTTGCCGTTCTAGTCATCGTCGGCTGGCTCGTGGTGTGGACGGCGCTGGGCGCGTGGCGAATGGCGACTCGCGACGTCTAAGGGTGTCGCGAGTTAGAGAACGCGAACGGGGATAGCGCGCGGGCCGCGCACCTGACCCGGAGCCCAGGTGACCGCCGAGGGATCAGCGAGTTCGAAGCGCGGATAGCGCGCGATGAACTCTTCAACGGCGATGCGCAGTTCCATGCGAGCGAGGTTCGATCCCGCGCAACGATGAATCCCAAGCCCGAAGGCGGCGTGACGGTTCAGGGCGCGGTCGATGATGAACCGCTCGGCGTCCTCGAACACCTCCGGATCCCGATTGGCCGCGGGAAAGCCCAGCAGCACCCAGTCGTCCTTCTTCATCCGCGTCCCGAAGAAGTCGTAGTCCTCGGTGACAATGCGCGCCATGGTGACCGGCGCGTAGAAGCGCAAAAACTCCTCGACAGCCACGGGGAGCAGGTCGGGCTCATTCACGAGTCGCGCGAGATCCTCGGGGTGATGGGCCAGGTGCCAGATCGCTGAGCCGATCGCCGACCACGTCGTGTCGATGCCCGCGATCAGCGTGAGGACCATCGTGCCACGCACGTGCTCATGGGGTAACTTCTCGCCGTTCACCTCTACGTTGAGCAGGTAGGTCGTGAAGTCGTCGCGAGGGTTCCGCAAGTGGTCCTCGATCTGGGCATCGAAATACTCGGCGAAAGGCTCGAACATCGGTCCGCGCTCCGAACCTGGCAGATCCACCAGGTCGAGGACGAGGTGCACGAAGTCGCGAAAGAGCTCCTCGTCTTCTTCGGGGAAGCCCAGCATCGTGGCGATTACGCCGGGCGAGATGAACTGGGCGTATTCGCTGCCCGCATCGAAGGTCGCACGACCTTCGAGCGCGTCGAGGTGCTTCGTGCACAGTGCGCGTACTTGGGGCTCGCGGGCGTTGACCGGACCGGGGGCGAACGCCGGCAGGATGAGGCGCCGAGCGATCTGATGGAACGGTGGGTCCGAAGTGATGGGTGGCGCCCCACCCACCGGAGCGATGGCGTTGGGCGGAAACTTGTTGTTCGTGACCACCACGACGCGTGACGAGAAGTGTTCGGTGTCGTTGGCGATCGCCGAGACCATCTCGTGCTTGGTCGGAAACCACCCTCCGTCGTAGCGATCCGTGTGGGCGACGGGACAGTGCTGGCGCAGGTCCTCCCAGATGGGGTAGGGATCGTTAGCCCACTGGGGATCGGTGTGATCCCAGTCGGTGGCGAAGTCCTCGACGGGTCGTTTCGCCTCGAAGTCGGTGGTCACTCGAGAATCCGAATGGGCAGCTGACGCGGTCCGCGAATCTGTCCCGGCGCCCAGGTGACGGCCGTGGGCTCGGCCAGCTCGAATCTCGGATAACGAGCGATGAACTCCTCAATCGCCACGCGCAACTCCAGTCGCGCGAGGTTCGAGCCGATGCAGCGGTGTATTCCGAGTCCGAAGGCGACGTGGCGGTTCTCCGCGCGGTCGATGATGAACTGATCAGCGTCCTTAAAGGCGACCGGGTCGCGGTTGGCCGCGGGAAAACCGAGCAGGATCCAGTCGTACTCCTTCATCGGACAGCCCAAGTACTCCATGTCCTCTTTGACGAGGCGAGCCATCGTCACGGGCGCGTAGAAGCGCAGGAACTCTTCGACCGCCACCGGCATGAGGTCGGGCTCGTTCACCAGCCGCTCGAGGTCCTCGGGATGGTGGGCCAAGTGCCACAGCGAGGCGCCGACCGCCCCCCAGGTCGTGTCAATGCCCGCGACCAAGATGAGCACCATCGTGCCAAAGACGTGTTCCGGGGCAAGCTTGTTCCCATCGAGTTCCACGTTCAAGAGATACGAAGTGAGGTCATCGCGCGGGTGGGCCTCGTGGTCTTCCATCTGGGCGACGAAGTACTCCTCAATCGGCGCGAAATCTTCCAGGCGCTTTTCTTCGGACTCATCGACCGCCTCGGTGATCATGTGCACGATGTCGATGAAGCGATCGGTGTCCTCTTCGGGAAAGCCGAGCATCTCGCGAATCACGTTGGGCGGGATGAGCCGCGCATAGTCCCACGACGCGTTTACCTCTTCGTCGCCGCCGAAGCGTTCGAGCAGATCACGGCACAGTTGGCGGATCTGCGGTTCGAGTTTGTTGATGACGCCCGGGGCAAAAGCGGGCAAGATCAGCTTGCGCGCCAGCTGATGAAACGGCGGGTCCGAGGTGATGGGTGGGGCCACGCCGATCGGCGCGGGCAAGGCATCTTCGCCGGGGCGTCCCTCTTCCATGATCACCGCGCGACTCGTGAAATGTTCGGTGTCCTTGGCGATGGTCGACACGCCGGCGTGAGTGGCTGGGAACCACGCGCCGCCGAAGCGATCAGTGTGAGCGACCGGGCAACGCTGGCGCAGATCCTCCCAGATGGGGTACGGGTCGTTCACCCACGCGGGGTCGGTGTGGTCGAAGTCCGTGGCGAAGTCGACGACGGGGGGCTTCTCGCTCATTCGTCCCCCTCGATGAAGATTGCGTGCTCGGGACAGTTCGCTTGGGCCAATCGCGCGAGTGGCAGGGTCTCGGCGTCGAGGGTCCCGTCACCGAGTACCACCCCGTTTCCCAACTCGTCGAAACCGAACAGGTTCGGCGCCATGGAAAAGCAGCGCCCCTGCCCCTGGCAGAGTTCTCCGTCGATCACTACTCTCACGGTTCCCCCCGTCGCGCGTCGTCTCAGGCCCGACATTACTACCTAGTAACGAGTGCAGAACATTCGGTGAGCGGGTCTGTACGCCCCCGACGCGGCGCCGGTCTGACGGACCGACGGGGCGAATCTACTGCGCGTACGACAGTGCGTCGGCCCTGTCGTCGAACCCCACGATGTCAACGATCTGACCGGCGCGCACGGTGAGAACCTGAAACCGTAGGGCCGCACCGCCACGCTCACGAGCGTCGTCAGTCCCTCGCACCACGAGGCTCACCAGCAGTCGGTCGCCGATCACTTCCACGTTGGTCGCGCTGCCGTGGAGGCCTGACTCCTGGGCTCGCTGGTACCAGTTCAGTACCTGGGTTCGGTTCTTGCAGGTGGGATTGCGAGCACCGGGGGCTCCCCACGTCACGTCCGGGTCTAGGAGGTCGGCGAAGGCCGTCACATCGCCTCTATCGAGGGCTTGCTTGACCCCCTCGGCCAACTCATCCATGGTTCTCTCCACGCCACGTGAGCCTAGGCCCGGGCAACCCCGAGTGTTCAACTGACCCCCGCCGAGCACTGAGGACCCTCGACTCAGGCGTCTTCGATCTCCTCGCGACTGATCCCCAAGAAATAGAGCACGGCGTCAAGGTAGGGCACCGACAGAGCAGTGTCGGCGTGAGCCTGCACGACGGCTTTGGCGTTGAAGGCGATACCCAAACCGGCGAGCGAGATCATGTCGATGTCGTTGGCCCCGTCCCCCACGGCAACCGTCTGATCGAGCGGTACGCCGACTTCGCCAGCGAAGCGACGCAGCGCCTCTGCCTTGCCGGCGCGATCCAGGATCTCGCCCATCACCCGTCCGGTGAGCACACCGTCTTTGACTTCCAAGCGGTTGGCCGCGACGTGGGTCACGTCGAGTTCCTTCAAGAGCGGCTCGAGCACCTCGAGGAACCCTCCCGACACCACGGCGGGCACGTACCCGAGTCGCAACAATGTGCGCAACAGCGTGCGCGCACCTGGAGCGAGGCGCAGGGAGGCGCGGATGTCGTCGAGCACCGTCGCCGGCAGCCCTTCTAGAAGCGCAACGCGCTGACGCAGCGCATCCGCGAAGTCAATCTCGCCGCTCATCGAGGCGTGCGTGATTGCGCTGACTTCCTCCGCGCGCCCCGACGCGGCCCCCAGGAGATCGATCACCTCGTCTTGGAGCAACGTCGAGTCGGCGTCCATCACCACGAGGTGCTTGGCTCGGCGGTGCAGCCCCGCTCGCTGGACTGCGAGGTCGAGCCCGCTCGCGTCGGCGACCGTCGTCAGGTTCTCTCGCAGGGCGGCGTGGTCGGGGCCGATCACGATCAGCTCGTAACAGTCGACGGGGTAGTTCGCGAGGTGCACGATGCGTTCGCACGTGGCGTCGCTCAAGGCGATGGCGTGAAAGACCTCCTCAAGCTGGCCCGCTGAGATGGCGGGCGCGAGCAAGGTCACCAGCAAGCGGCGACCGCGACGTTCGTCACTGGGCGTAACGACCTCGACGGACGACGTGATGCCCTCGTTCTCGATCGGGCGATTCGCCAAGGCGGCGAGCAGATCGTCGCGCGTGGTGTCGGCTTCGCTCGAGACCTCGGCGCAGAGCACCAGGGTTCCGCGAATGGTGATCTGGGCGACATCCATCAAACGTACGTCGTCGCTCTCGAGTGCGTGCAGGGCCCCGAAGAGCTCGGCGCCCACCCCGGGACGGTCGGGTCCGCTCACCGTGACGAGATAGGTCGTGCGAAACATGACTCAAAGCGTACGGGGTACGCCGTGTGCCCTAGGTTGCCTCGTGCGCGCGCAGGGCGCGCACCTCGGCGACGTGAACGTCGCTGCGCGCATCAAATCGCCACAGGGATGGCAGCGCGGCACCAACCACGGCGACCGAACCGGTACACGCGAGACCCCCGAAGGTGAGCGAGAACCGCAGCGACGTCCACGCGGCCATGACGCCCGCGCGGAACTGGCCGGCGGTGGGCCCGAGCGAGTACGAGATCATCTCGATGCCGGCCATGCGTCCACGCACGTCAGGCGGTATGGACTCGTTCCACATCGTGTTGCGAAAGACCCCGCTGATCGAGTCCGCCCCGCCCGCGATGACCAATCCGACCAGGACCAGCCAGAGTATCGAAGACGCACCGAAGAGGGCGATACCGAGTCCCCAGACGGCCGCGGCCGCGACGATCGCACGACCGTAGCGATGGACGTGGCGCGTCCAGCGCGAGGTCAACGTCGCCACCAACGCACCAAAGGGAAGCCCACAGTAGAGCAGCGACAACGCGTAGGACTGGTGGAAGCGAACCGCGACAAAGGGCAACATGACGACGGGAAAAGCGAGGATCATCGCCAAGAGGTCGATGATGTACGTGCCCACGATGTCCGGGCGGCTCTTGGCGTAGCGCACGCCTTCGCGCATCGACTCCATCACGCTCTCGGGCACGTCGTCGGGTGCCGGCACCGCGTGAAGGCGCGAGAGCAAGTAGAGCGAGACGGCAAAGGTGATGACGTTCGCCAAGTACACCGAGCCCGGGCCGAATGCGACCGCAGCGAGTCCACCCAAGGCGGGTCCCACGATCGAGGCGGTGGTGGAACTCACGTTGCTGAGGATCGACGCAGAGCGCTGGAGCCCAGGGGCGACGAGAACCTGATTCATCGCCGAGACGCTGGGCGTCTGCAGACTCGACGCGCCCGCCACAATGGCGGCGTCCAGGTAGAGGATCCAGGTGACCGGGTGAGCCAGCAGCGCGTTGGCGAGCAGCAGGGCCGTCGACGCCATCAGGACCACTTCCATCGATACGATGAGTCGACGTCGGCTGATGCGATCCGCCAGCACGCCCCCATACAGACCGAGTACCACGAGCGGAGCGAGTTCGACCAGGCCGATGGAGCCGACCGCCAAGGTCGAGTGGGTCAGTTGGCGCAGCTGAAAGGGAGCGGCCACGTACGTCGCCTGGGAACCCAACATCGAGATGAACCCCGCCACGTAGAGGCGTCGATACTGCTGGGAGTTGCGCAGGGGCGACACATCGAGCCCGAAGAATCCTTGGCTCACGCGGGACCCGCCACCCAGCCTTCTGACTCGTCGTAGTGGCGCAGCACCTTGGCGGGCACTCCCCCGAGCACCACGTGATCGGGGAATGAGCCCCGCACGACTGCCCCGGCCGCCACGGTGGTGTTGCGACCGAGCGTGGTGCCGGGGAGAATCACGACGTTCGCGCCGAGCCAGCTGCCCGAGCCGATCTTGACCGCACCCTCGATAGGTGCCTGCCAACCCACTGGAATATCCAGGTCCTCGTACGCGTGGTTCTGATCGGTGATGTAGACGTACGGCCCCGTTTGAATCTCGTCGCCCAGTTCGATCGACCAGTGGCCCACAATGTGGGACCCGCGACCGATGACGCATCGCCGTCCGATCGAGACAGTTGGCGTGGCCAACATAATCTGGTCTGCGTTGATGCCGGCGGTTAGGCACACGTTCGGACCGATCAGCGATTCATCGCCGATCGACAGGTAGCGCTCGTTGTAGATCACGCCCTGGGGCGCCATGAGAGCCGCGCGTTGTCCGAAGTAGAAAAACTCCTTGGCGTAGTCGTCATCAGGCCCGACGGTGGCCACTTCGTTGGCGTAGCGACGCCACCGGCGAATGCTCTCGCCGAGGTATCGCCGAAAGGTCAGTCGCCTACTCACCTGAGTCACGCTACCGCGCTCGATTTTCAAGGACCTAAGTTAGAGACGTCATGGTGGACGTCGCAATCGTCGGATCGGGTTTCGGGGGACTGGGTGCGGCCATTCGGCTGCGCCAACAGGGCGTGCGCGACATTGCGATCTTCGAGCGCGCGGGATCTCTCGGCGGCACGTGGCGCGACAACGTGTACCCGGGGTGTCGCTGCGACGTGGCGAGTGACCTTTACTCCTTTTCCTTCGCCCCGAATCCCGCGTGGTCGAACACGTATAGCTACCAGCCCGAGATTCGCCAGTACCTAGAGGACGTTACGGACGGCTACGAACTTCGCGATCTCATCGCGTTCAATCACGACGTCGCCGACGTGTCTTTTGACGTGGCGATCGGCCAGTGGCGACTCGCGACTAACCACGGCGAGTTCCTCGCGACGTGCGTTATCTTGGCCACCGGGGCATTGGCGGAACTCAAACTGCCTGACCTACCCGGACTCATCGATTTCCAGGGGCCCATCATGCATACGGCGCGCTGGGACCACCAGGTTGATCTGGCCAACAAGCGCGTGGGCGTCATCGGCACCGGAGCCAGCGCCATCCAGGTCATCCCCGAGATCGCCCCGCTGGTAGAGTCGCTCAGCGTCTTTCAGCGGACGCCGTCCTGGGTCTTGCCCCATCAGGGACACACGGTCATGGACCGTACGAGGCAACTCTTCGCCGACTTTCCCCTCGTTCAGCGAGCGATGCGCTACTGGCGCTACTGGCGCAACGAAAAGTCGGTGCTCGGCTTCGTCAAGGATCCGCGCCGGATGGAGATCGCCGAAACCATGTCACGAGATCACCTGACTCGTCAGGTCGCCGATCCGGCCCTGCGCGAGCGGCTCACTCCGTCGTATCGCATGGGTTGCAAACGCGTGCTCATCAGCAACTCGTACTACCCCACCTTCGAACGTGACAACGTCGAACTCGTCACCGAACCGATTGAGCGCATCGAGCGTCGCGGTATTCGAACGACCGACGGCCGACTCCGCGAACTTGATGTCCTCATCTCCGCGACCGGCTTCTACGTGACCGACAACCCCATGGCCCAGAAGGTTCACGGTCTGTCCGGCGTCTCGTTGGCCAACACGTTTCGCCGCGACCTGCCCCACTACAAGGGCACGTCATTTCCGGGCTTTCCTAATCTCTACATGCTGGGTGGACCCAATACCGGTCTCGGTCACACCTCGGTCATCTTCATGATGGAGGCTCAACTCAACTACGCGGTTCGCGCGATCAAGAGTGCACTCGCCACCGACACGCTCATCGAACCCAAACTGCACGTCGCACGGCGTTGGACGCGCGACGTGCAGTCCAAGTTGCCCTCAACTGTGTGGGGCACTGGGTGCTCCAGCTGGTACGTCAACTCAGAGGGACGCAACACCGTGATCTGGCCCGACTTCACGTTCACATTTCGACGGGCCACGCGTCGCTTTACGAGACGAGACCACCTTGTCCAGGCGGCGCCCCCTAGTCGAGACTGAGCGGCGCGTCGATATCGATGCCGTCGGCCGCGCCGACGACATCGGGGATCAATGACTCGGCGAGGTGCGTACGCACGCGCTCGTCGATCTCGGCCATTGTCTGGGGGTTCTCGCGCAGAAACGTCTTGACGTTTTCGCGGCCCTGGCCCATCTGCTCACCTTCGTACGTAAACCATGCACCGGCTTTCTTCACGAAGCCCAGTTCCACCGCGACGTCGAGGATCGAACCCTCGCGACTGATGCCCTGGCCGTACATGATGTCGAACTCAGCCTGGCGGAAGGGCGCCGCGCACTTGTTCTTTACGACCTTCACCCGCGTGCGGTTACCCACCACCTCTGTGCCGTCCTTGATGGATTCGATGCGGCGAATGTCGAGGCGAACCGAGGAGTAGAACTTGAGAGCCCGACCACCGGGGGTTACCTCGGGTGAGTTGTGAACGACGACACCGTCAACTAAGTAGTTGTGACTGTCCTCGACTTCGATGTCAAATCGATTCATCGAACGCGTCTTGGGCTTGATGTGCACGTCCACAATCGGCATCGCGACTAGCTGGTAGCTCATCGGAACAAACTCGGCCTGAACGGCAAACTTCCCACGGAATCGAGGAAGAAGCTTGTACTCCATGCTCGGGTGTACATAGGGAGCGATCAGCGCGTGCAACTTCGCCGTCTCGGCGTTGTTAAACACCAGAACGGCGTTCTTCATTGCTCCGCTTTCGCGCAATCTTGCGTTGATACTCCAGGTGTCGGCAAGGTAAGCCACTAAGCGTGCTCGTGTACCTTCCTCCATTGCCTGCACGCAGATCTCCGCGCGACCCGAAAGGTCCCTCGTACGCTCTTGTACTCCCTTCGAACGGATCGAAAAACTCGCGTCGTCCATGTACCACAGCGCGAGCGAGAGTGGCGTGAGTGACTTGAAGTAGTCATCGTCCAACGACTTCTTGCCGTCCAAGTAGACCCTCTGACGTAATTCGCCGAGTTCGGGCAGCGGGTGAAAGTCAAACGTCACGACGCCATCGTCTCGTACGAACCGACTCGATTCGAGATTCGAAAAGAGCGAAGCTTTCCAATCGGCGTACTCTGTCTGTGCTTTGCAATGGGAATAACGGAAGCGAGCACCAAGTCCGCTTCTCGTCGCAGAGAGCGCACCATCGCCCATCAACGTGCCGCGAAGCGCCGTCCACTGAAAGTCGGAGAGGTAGTGCGGCAGGGCTTCTAAGACCTGATCACCGACCCTAAGTTTGCCTGCCTCAACCCAGCCAGCAGGCGTGCGGATCAAGTGGTTCGGCGTGCACGCTAACTGCGCACGACCGTTCTTCATAGGTTTGGCCACAGTGATCTGAAGAAACTCGTCGGTGGTGCCGTTGTTGAACCAATTCACGACGCGCTTGGGAACCATGGTGCCGGTCTTGGCGTCGTAGGACAGCACTTCTACGGGGAGCTTCTGGTTGACAATCTTGCCGATCTTCTCAGTCGTTCCGTCAGCAAGGACAACTCGCGCGTTGTACTGGAAGCATCCGTAAATGACTCCTATCTTCTCTCTCAATTGGTTGATGAAGATGGCGACGGTATTGGACTTAGACAGACCGCCAGTCAACTTGCGAAGAGCCTGACTCATCAGGCGGGCCTGCAAGCCCACGTGCGTGTCGCCCATGTCGCCTTCGATCTCGGCGCGTGGCGTGAGTGCCGCCACCGAGTCAATGACCACGACGTCGAGAGCACCCGAGCGAATCAGCATGTCGACGATCTCGAGTGCCTGCTCACCGGTGTCGGGTTGGCTAATGAGAAGGTCGTCCACGTTCACGCCGATGGCGCGCGCGTAGACCGGATCCATGGCGTGCTCGGCGTCGATGTAGGCGCACACGCCGCCGTTTCGCTGGGCTTCGGCCACTACGTGCATGGCGAGGGTCGACTTACCCGAGGACTCGGGACCGTAAAGCTCGACGATGCGCCCACGCGGCACGCCGCCGATACCCAGGGCCATGTCGAGAGCCAAGGCTCCGGTAGGGATGGACTCAATGGCGAAGTGCGTGGTCTCGCCCATGCGCATGATCGAGCCCTTGCCGAACTGCTTTTCGATCTGGCCGAGCGCGGCGTCGAGTGCCTTCGTGCGATCGTCGGATGCCATTGATGTCTCCTTCTTTTCCGCCATCACAGGGACGCTACGAACCTGCTGTCACATCGGTTGGTCACCGTTGGGTCCACCGTACTACGAACAAGTGTTCGTATTTGGCATTTGACACAGCGATCGAAAAAGTACTTCCAACCTTGAAAAATACTCGCGATTAGGGTGGTTTTCGTGGCCATCACAGAGATATTGGACGGCACTGGCGCGCCGGACGAGGACCGCAAAATGGAGCCCGACATCATTAGCGATCCAGGAGTTGAGGGCGGCGTGGACGAGCCCAACGAGAGCATCGAGGAGCCAAACCCGGAGTCTTAATCAGTCAGTGCTTGGTAGACCAGCGCTTGGAGTCGGCGCCTGATCGGATGGGTGCCACTGGGCAGAAGTTGGGTGTAGAAACGTCGCCGTCAGATCCTCCGCCGGATCGACCCAAAACGTCGTGGACGCTGCCCCGCCCCAGGAGTACGTGCCCTCGGAAGCCAGCGACTTGTTCTTTCGTCGATCATTCAGCACCGACCCTCCGAAACCGAAGCCCAGACCGGCGTACTCAACTTCGCCGTACGAGTCCGCCGCGTACTGATCGAGATCCACGTCGCCGGGCAAGTGATTCGACATGATGAGATCGACCGTGCGACTGGAGAGCAGGCGCACGCCGTTAGCTTGACCGCCTCCGAGCAGTAGGGCGGCGAAACGGTCGTAGTCCTGGGCGGTCGAGAGCAAGCCGCCACCACCGCCCAGTAACCGAGGCGGATGGAGCGAGTACTTCGCCCAGCTCTCCTGGGGAGCCGATCCCAGCGGCGAAGGAAAGTAGAGCATGGCCAGACGTTCGGCCTTTCTCCGGTGGGCACCACCACTCGGTATCGCTCATGCCCAGGGGATCGAAGATTCGTTCCTTCATGAACGCGTCGAGTGACTGGCCACTCCAGATCTCGATGAGCCGGCCGAGCACGTCGAAAGCGACCGAGTAGTTCCACCTCGATCCGGGCTGAAAAACGAGGGGACTCGTGCACCAGTCGTGGACCGCTTCTTCGAGATTCGCACCGGACTTGTGCAGAAAGTCGTATCCCTTGTTGCGATAGATCTGATCGACGGGGTGTCGATACTGAAACCCGTAGGTCAGGCCGCTGGTGTGGGTGAGAAGATGATGGACGCGCACCGGCGTGTCGACCGGGACCGTCTCGGGGTCCTCGGGCGTTCCCCCGGACCAGACCCGCGGTTCGCGAAGCTCCTCGATCCAGCGACCGACCTCGCTGTTGAGATCGAAACGACCCTCTTCGAAGAGCATCATCGTCGCGACCGCCACCACCGGCTTGGTCATTGAGTAGATTCGCCAGATCGTGTCGTCGCTGAGCGCCACGTCTCGCTCGCGATCGCGATACCCGCCCTTGGCGCTCCACACCAGTTGGCCCCCGCGCCGCACGGTAGCGAGCCATCCGGAAAGACGCGCGTCGTCGACGTAGCGATCGAAGTAGGTGGCGATGCGCGTGAGGCGCTGCGGGGAGAAGCCCCACTCGCGCGGGTCAACCTCGACGATCAGATCTGACATACAACCTCCGCAGTCGAGACTAGAGGAGAGCACTCGACTCGCTCGGCTAGAGGACGCGGCGAAGAACGTCGAGCGCACTGATGGCTGAGTACGAACGAACGCGCGGACGATCGCCGGGCAGATGCAGGGCCGCGTGCGTGACGTGCTCGCCGAGCGAGAGTCCCACGAACACGGTGCCCGCGGGCTGACCCTCTTGCTCCTCGGGACCCGCCACTCCGGTCACGCTCAGTCCCACGTCGCTCTTGAGCAGGCGCCGAACGCCCTCGGCCATCGCTTCGGCCGCGGGTCCGCTCACCACCGGTCCCTACCGGCACATCCAGGACGTCGTACTTCACGTCCGAGGCGTAACTCACCACCCCACCGCGAAACCAGGTCGAAGCGCCGACCACGTTGACGAGTCGGCTCGCGATCAGACCACCCGTGAGCGACTCAGCGACCGCCAGTGTCAACGATCGTCTGCGACCAACTTTGCGGCCACGACCGCCTCCATCGTCTCGTCCTTCACGCTGAAGATGATGTCGCCGAGCTTGTCTTCGATGAGGGCCGTGACCGCGCGCTCTTCTCCGGCGAGCAACGCTGTCGCCTCGGCGTCGTCACTGCCCTTGACGGTCAGTCGCACCTTGATCCCCTCGATGCCCGAGGCGAGAAACGCAATAGTGACGCGACCGCCATGCTCGAGCTCGTCGAATCGTTCGCTCACCGCTTCGGCGAGCCCGGACTCACTCGCGCCCCAGGTGCGGATCACCGTGCTCTTGATGACCCCCGTCTCGCCCGACAGTCGTTGACGCTCCAGCAGGTCGGGCAAGATAGCGCGCTCGAACATGTCAGTCATCTCGTAGGGCACGCCGGGCACCGCGTACATCACCTTGAGGCCGAGCGGACAGATGAGACCCGGGGCCGTGCCTCGCGTTTGGGGAATGATCGTCGCCCCCTGGGGCACGTCGGCCTGAAGGAGATTGTTGTCGGGCATCTCGCGCCCGCGCGAGCGAAACGCGCGTTGAATGACCTCGATGATCTCCTCGTGACGTTCGAGCGGAACGTTCATCACCTCGGCGAGTGCGGCGCGAGTGATGTCGTCTTGGGTCGGCCCGAGCCCGCCGCAGACGATCATCGCGTCGCTGCGCGCCAGTGCGGTGCGAAACGCGAGCACGATGCGCTCGTGATTGTCGCCGACGTGTTGGTGAAAGTGCGAGGCGATCCCGTGGGCCGCTAGTTGTTCGCCCAGCCACTGGGAGTTCGTGTCGGGAATCTGGCCGAGCAGCAGTTCCGTGCCGACCGCAACAATTTCAACGCGCACCGGCCACGACTCTCTTGCCCCCCTCGTAGTACTGCCAACCCGTGTAGATCGTGAGGGCGACCGCGATCCAGATCGTCACGAAGGCGAAGACCAGGTGGTGTCCGGTGAGGGGCAGCACGCAAAAGCCGATGCCCCAGTCCTGGGCGAACGTCTTCCACTTGGCGAGTCGGCTCGCCGGAATCGAGACGCCGTGTCGCGCGGCGCGCGAGCGAAACGCGCTCATCCACACTTCGCGCAGCGTGATGATGATCGCCGGGATCACGAAGAAGTGGATCCCGTGCGGGCGCGAGATGATGATGGCGTACAGACCTCCGAGAACGATCACCTTGTCGGCCAGTGGATCGAGGAAGGCGCCTGAGGTGGTCGGGCCGTGACGGCGCGCCACGATGCCGTCGAAGTAGTCCGAGGCCGCGACCGACAAGCCCACCACCGTCGTCCACCACGAGATGCGGTCAAAGACGATCAGATAGATGAAATAGGGCGCCACGCACAAGCGAAACGCCGTCATCATGTTGGCCGGGGTCAGCAGCGCCGTGGGCCCGTAGGTGCGGTCGCTACTCACGCGACCACCGCCTCGAGGTCGATGCCCCGACTCGCCACAATTTCCCCCTTGACCACGGAACCCACCCTAAGGCTCGGTGCTACGTGGATGACACCATCGATCTCTGGACACTCGCGCACGCTGCGCGCGACTCCCGGGGCGTCGATGAGCAACTCCGCCGTCGTGCCAACCAGAGCGTCGCGCTTACGTGCGGTGATCGTGTCTTGCAGTTCGGAGACCTCGCGCAGGCGCTCGAGTGCCAGTTCGTGGGGAACCGGAGCGTCGAGATCGTTAGCGTAGGTACCCTCTTCGGACGAGAACGTAAAGAATCCCGCCCAGTCCAACTGCGCGGCCTCGACGAAGTCCAACAGCACACGCTGATCGTCTTCGGTTTCACCGGGGTATCCGAGGATGAACGACGAGCGAAAGGTCGCCTCGGGCTCGACCGCGCGGATGGCAGCGATTCGCTCGAGGAACCGCGCGCCGTCTCCCCAGCGGCGCATCCCGCGCAGCAGCGGACGCGACGCGTGCTGCAGCGAGAGATCGAAGTAGGGCACCTTGGTCGCGAGGATCGTCTCGATGAGTCCTTCGGTGAGTCCCGAAGGGTACAGGTACAACAGGCGCACCCGCTCGACTTCGTGCGTGAGGGCGCTGAGTGAGTTCGATCAACGGTTGCGTGCCGCCCTCGTCGAGCACCTCGAGCGCACCACCGCGTCCCACGCGACGACGATCGTGTCCCCAGCTCGCGAGGTCCTGGGCGATCAGGACGATCTCCTTGACGCCGCCGTCGACGAGGTCGCGCGTTTCGGCGACGATGTCGAGCGTCGAGCGAGATCGTTGGTCGCCGCGAAAAGTCGGGATCGCACAGAAGCCGCAACGCCGGTCACAACCCTCGGCGATCTTCACGTACGCCCATGGAGCCTTGGCTGGCGGGCGCGGCAGGTTCAAGAGGTCAAAGGAGGGTCGGCGCCAGCGTGCGCAGAGTCACCGGGGTCGAGTCGATCAGGCTGGCTCCAAAGCCTGCGACGAGGTCGACTTCGGGCAGCGCGGCCGCGAGTTCTTCGCCGTAGCGCTCGGCCATGCAACCCGTGACGACGAGTCGCGCGCCCTTCGCTTTACGTCGGCGAGCTCCAGCACCGTCTCGATGGACTCTTCGCGGGCCGCTTCGATGAAGGCGCAGGTGTTGGCGACGACCAGATCGGCCTCGCGCGGACTCGACGCCACGACGTAGCCCTGGGACTCCAAGAGTCCCGCCAACTTGTCAGAGTCCACGTGATTCTTGGGACAACCGAGCGTCTCGATCCAGTACTGCACTGCGCATCCCTTCAGATAGCAACACCGAGCGCACTGCGCTCGGTGTTGCCTGGCGGAGAGGGAGGGATTTGAACCCTCGGGCCCACTTTCGCAGGCCGCATTCTTAGCAGGAATGTGGTTTAAACCGAACTCACCCACCTCTCCAAGTTCATCCATCCTACCGAATCGCCCGATTCGAGTCACGTTGCCGCTTGTGAATTGCACGTACCAACGTGAGAGTGCCGCCGGCGGGGCGACGCCGGCGGCACTCGGGGGAAAGAATTACGTGAGACTTAGCTGGTGTACCCGTGAGCGTTCTCGATCTTGGTGACGATGCCCGTCGGCGAGAAGAACTTGGCCGTGACCTTGCCCCACCCGCCCAGTGACCCCACTGTGGCGAGTCGCGAGTGGGTTGATAGAAGACGCTCTTCTTCAAGGACTGCACGTAGGGAATCGTTCCGCGAAAGTTCTGCTGCACCCAGATCTCTTGGCCGGCTCGCGAGTAGAGGAAGTCATAGAAGGCGACGGCCGCCGGGCTCTGGGCCCCTGTGGTGGTCAACGCCCCCGGATTTTGGATGAGGGTGTTCTGCGCGGGGTTGACGATCGTGATGGACCCGCCCGCGGCCTTGGCGGTCAGCGCGTCGGACTCGTAGGCGAGCAGGACGTTGCCCGTACCGCTCTCGAAGGTCGTGAGCGCCTTGCTGCCGCTGGAGGGCTCCGAGACGACGTTGGCCACCAGAGAGTTCACGAAGTTCGTCGCCTGGGTCGCGCTCTTACCCTGTTGAATCTGCGACTCGTAGGCGGCCAGAAGATTCCAGCGCGCGCTACCCGAGCTGATCGGGTCGGGCGTCACGATCTGAACCCCGCTCTTGGTGAGACTGTTCCATCCCGTGATACCCAGCGGGTTGCCGGCGCGGGTGACGATCGCGACGACCGAGTCGGTCACGAAGCCGTTGGTCGGCCGCCCCTGCGCCGCTGGTGGCCCAGTTCTTGGAGACAAGGCCCGCATTGACGAGAAGATTCAAATCGGGCACGTCAGAAAAGACCACGACGTCGGCCGGCTGACCGGCGACCACATCTTCGGCCTGGGTCGTCGAGGCGCCAAAGGAGTTCGTAAAGGTGATGCCGTTACCGTCGTGCGTCGCCTGAAACGCCTTTTCCAGTGCGCTAAAAGCATTGGAGACAACGGAGTAGCCCACGACATTGACATTCAGTCGGTTGGCCGCGCCCGAAGGACTCGTCACGGCAAGCAGGCTCAGCGGTAACAGGGCTACTGCGAGCCCCGCTATACGTCGGGTCATGGGCATTTTCATTGATTTTCCTTTATATCCATTAATTACTATGGATTTAGTAGAGATTAGGGTCAACGTTAACTGATGGCTCGCTGGCGAGTCAAGTCAATGAGACGCGAATTCGTCGAAAAGGTGACGATTCAGCGCTGGTTTACGAGGCGAGCGCGCGAATCTCAGGAAGTCCGGAGACGATGTCGAAGAGTTCGCGATCGCGGTCCCAGGTGAGATGCGACTTCACCTGCTCCACGGGCAGCCACACCAAGACGTCCACTTCGTCGTTGGGTTGGAACTCTCCGATGTCGGCGGTCATGAGGTAGTAGGCAACGATCTTGGGCTTGCCCTTGCGGTGCACGTAGTTCGTCGTACCGACGAATCGCACCACGCGGCACTTGAGGCCGATCTCTTCGTAGACCTCGCGAATCGCGCCCTGCTCAAAGGTCTCACTCGCCTCGAGCTTGCCCTTGGGGAACGTCCAGTCACCGCGTGCTTCGCGATAGATGCACGCAATCTCGACGCGTCCTCCCGACACAAAACGCATCACGATTCCACCGGCGGCACGGATCAGGTCGTCGGGTGCGTCCCGAGGAATGATGAGTTCGCCGCTCAAGAGGTACACGTCGCTAACGGTAGATGAAGCAGGGAACAAACTGGCGGATTGTCCTCACCCTGAAGCCAAAAATCCATCAAACGTAGAGTAGTGAGAATGTTTGTCGGCGTCCTCGCACTGTGGTGGCGCCTGAGTCTGGTCTTCGTCGCGGGCATTGCCGCGGGCGTCGCGAACGGCATCGCCGGCGGGGGAACCTTCATCACGTTTCCGACGCTCCTCGCCCTCGGGGTACCGGCACTCAAGGCCAACCTTTCGACGACGGTCGGCGTAGTGCCAAGTTACCTCGGATCGCTGCGAGTCTTTCGTACACAACTCGCTCCTCATCGTCGACTCATCGTCTCGTTGCTGCCGTCGTGCGTACTCGGCGCCGCCGGTGGCGCGACGCTGCTGCTCGTGGGATCGGCCGCCACCTTTCGACTCGTGGTGCCCTGGCTGGTGGGCGCGGGCACGCTGCTGTTCGCGAGCTCGCCACTCATCTCGCGCCGACTCGAGCACCTCGACAAGGAACACGCCTCGCGTCACGCGGCGATGCTCGTGGGCGTGTTCTTCGTGTCGATCTACGGGGGCTACTTCGGTGCCGGACTGGGCATCTTGTTGCTCGCCGTCATGGCCGTTGCGCTGCCCCTCGATATCAAAGAGATACAGGGACTGCGCAACGCTATCTCGCTCGTGATCAACATCACCGCCGCTCTTATCTTCATCGTGCACGGTCATCTCGCGACCTCCGACGTATTTGCGCTTCTGGTGGGGACATTGATCGGCGGCTACCTGGGTGCGTTGTTGATCCTGCGCCTGTCACCGTCGATCATTCGTGCCCTGGTGATCGTGATCGGCGTCGTGACAACCGTCAAGCTCGCCATTGGCGCTTAATCACGACTACTTCTATAAGGTAAGTGCGTGAAGAGTTTCTTCTCGTTTCCCAACCCGGTCAACGACGCGGCTGCACGCAGCGTGGCCCTGGGCGTGCTGGCGCTGAGCGTGCTCACCTTTGCCACGGGCTGGGCGTGGCTGCTTATTCCTCTCACCTACGGCTTCGCCGCACGTGTGGCGGCCGGCCCGAAGATCTCGCCACTCGGACTGTTCGCGACGCGCGTGAGTGGACCGCGCCTGACGAGTTGGGAGAAATATGTTCCTGGCCCGCCCAAGCGCTTCGCCCAAACGATGGGCCTCGCGTTCTCGCTAGCCGCGCTGCTCACGTGGGTGAGTGCGGGATGGTTGGACGCGCGCTGGATTCTCCTGCCCCTCGTGGGGGCCGCCTCCCTCGAAGGATTTGCCGGGTTTTGCTTGGGTTGCACCGTCTTTGGCTGGCTCATTCGCGCCGGTCTCGTGCCAGAGTCGGTGTGCGTTGAGTGTGGCGACCTCACCGAGCGCTACCGGCGCGCGGGCTACGACGCGCGTTAGACGCACATAAGAATCTCGAGTGCCGTAGTCCTTTTGTTGAGAGGTCTTTCGTAGGCTGGCCCAATATGAAATGTCGCGTCGTCCCCCGTGGCGCGCTGGTAGCGGTCTCGGCCTCGCTGGTTGCTCTCGCGCTACCTCTCGTGGCCTCGTCGGCCAACGCCAGCGAGGCGCGCGTTTCGGTCTCCGGACTCACCCCAACCTCCACGAAGGACGTCGTCGTCAAGTCGGTGATCACGACGTCCTTTGACCTCGCCCTCACCCAGCGCCATCAAGCCGCCCTCACCACGTACATCGCGAATCTCTCCAACACCGGCTCGCCCGATTATCACCGCTATCTCACGCCCGGCGCGTACGCCACAACCTACGGCGCAACCTCGAGTCAAGTTCGCGCGCTGCGCACGTACTTCGCGGCCTACGGCATGAGCGACACCACGCTCAGTGCCGGACGAGACATCCTTCACGTACGCGGCACGACGAGTGAGATTGCGCGCGCCTTTGACGCGCCAGTCGTGACGGTGCGCCTTAGTACCGGTGCGCTCAGCGCGCACTTCACGAGCAACGGCACGCTGCCCTCATCCGTCGCCAAGGACGTCACGGCCATCGCCGGGCTCGACACGGTGGCGCCACTCACGACGAATCTCAACGTTCGTCGTGATCTGCCCGCGGCTAGCACCCCGAGCGCGTGCCCTGCGGCCGGATCCTCGAGCGGCACCCAGCCCAACAGCCTGGGCGGCTACACCGTCCAGCAGCAGGCCGAGCTGTACGGATTCAATACTGCGTGGGCCGGCGGGGACACCGGAGCGGGCCAGACCATCGGCGTCTACGAACTGGCCGACTTCGACACGAGCGACGCTCAGACCTACTTCACGTGCTACGGACTCTCACCGAACATCACGTCGCTGAACGTCGACGGCGGCCCGACCTCGGGCGACAACACCGACAACGCGCCCGACGAGGCGACCCTCGACGTCGAGGAGACGGCCGCGCTCGCCCCGGGCGCCGCGCTCGAGGTCTACCAGGGCACCAACAACGGCTCAGGCCCCACCGACATCTACTCCCAGATGGCGAGCGATGACACGGCCACCATCATTACGACCTCTTGGGGCATCTGCGAGGCCCAGACCGACGGCAGCGCACAGACCGAGCAGACGATCTTCGAGCAGATGGCCGCCCAAGGCCAGACGGTCGTGGCCGCCGCCGGCGACGACGGCTCCGCGGACTGCGAAGACGCCCCCAGTCCCACCTCGGCTCTGGCCGTCGACGACCCCGCCTCTCAGCCCTACGTCACGGGTGTGGGCGGGCTCACGGTCAACGACATCAGTCCGTTGAGCGAAACCGTCTGGAACGACCGCTGCACCCAGTCCGACTGCGGCGCCGGAGGCGGAGGAAAGTCCTCACTCTGGAGTCGTCCCTCCTGGCAGGTGGCGCCCGGCATCAACACCGCCACCGACACGATGCGCATGGTGCCCGACCTCTCGGTCATGGGCGATCCTACGACCGGATTCATTCAGTACTACACCGGCCAGGGGCAGGGCTTTTGCCGACACACCTGTTCGGGCGGCTGGGGGGCGATCGGGGGTACGTCGATCGGCGCGCCCATCGTGACCGCGCTCATCGCCACCGCCGCCCAATCGTGTGCTCCCAGTGGGGGACGACTCGGCTTCGTCAATCCCTCGCTCTACGCGATGGCCGCGACCGGCTACGTCGACGTCACCACGGGCACCAACGACCTCTTCAACCTGGGCGAGTACCCGGCCGGCGTCGGCTACGACATGGCCTCGGGTCTGGGCAGCCCGGACGGCGCGGCGTTCCTCACCGGGCTGTGCACCCAAGACGTGTCGGCGAGCGAGAGCTCCTTTGACCTCACCTCGACCACGGGCGTCGCCAAGACGGCCGGTCCGACGATCACCGTCACGCTGCGCGATGCGAATGGCGGCGTCCTGCCCAACGCTCAGGTCGGCGTCAGTGCCAGCGCTCCGGGCGGACAGCTCAGCATCAACAACGTCTACGACACCACCGATGGCGCCGGCAAAGCGCTGAGCACCCTCACGACCAACCCTTCGGGTGAGGTGTCCTTTACCGTGGGGTCCTCGATCGCCCAGGACGTCGCGCTCACGCTGAGCTACGCCAACCAAACGATCTACACCTCCAACCTCACCTTCAACGCCGCCGCCGCGCTGACGCGCCCCGAAGCGCCGACGATCATCACGCTCGCACCGCTGGTGGGCGGATTTACTCTCGTGCTGCGTGCGCCAACTCTGAGCGGCGGCAGTGCGATTACCGCGTACCAGTACTCCATCAACGGCGGACGCACATGGGCCGCACTGGCCAAGGGGTCGAAGAGAATCAGTGTGACGAAGTTGGCCAAGCATCGCGCCTACAGCGTGACCGCGCGTGCGCTCAATGCCCAAGGGGCGTCAGTCTCCTCGAGTGCGCGACGCGTTGTAACACGTTCTTAAAGCCATTTACAGACAGACTGGAAGGAGTTCAACGAACTCCCCCTCCTAAACTTTTCATGGTGAGGGTCCGTATCTGATGGGTCGCAACGCCCCCGCAAGGACGCCAGTGAAGGTTCCACGACTAGCAGTGATCAGCGTGGTACTGGTCGCGAGCACCGTTCTCGTGGCCACCCAGTCGCGTGCCGTCACCACCCCCTCAAATGGTCAGCCCCTGTATCAGTTCTCCGAGACCGGCACCGGCACGTTTCCCTGGAGCGCGGCGTCTCTCGAGGCCAAGCTCAGCTCCACGACCATGCTGGGCGGGCCCCACGGCGCGACCGATGCGAGCGAGGGGGTGCTCGCCTATCGCACCAACGCGAACCAACTCGCCCTCTACGTCCAGACCAGCGCGGGAAACACCGCGTGGCGCAACTACTCGGCAAACACCAACGTGCCTGTGCCCGCCGATGACCCCGTCCCCTTTTTCGATCCCTCGGGCAACGTCGACCTGATCTACGTGGACACGAGCGGCCAGGCGATCCTCGTGAGTCCGAACGAACCCGACAGCGCGGTGTGGGCGCGAGCGCACTACGCCACGCCGTGGCAAAAATACGTGTCGACCAATCTGAGTGCCTTGACTGACGTGGGGGCCGCCACCGGTCTGCCGAGCGTGCAGGTCGATGGCGATGACGGGACACTGGCGTTTCGCACCACGACCAACGAGATTGAAGTGGTCGAGATGACCTGGTCCTCGAGCGATCCCATTCCGATCTACGACCAGTCCTCGGCGACGGTGAACTACCAGGGTCTGGCCTCGTCGGTCTCGGTGCCCCAAGATCTCTCTCCTCGCCTCTCGCCCAGGGCGACGACTACGACTACTACGACGACCACCACAACGACGACCACGACGACCGCCCCGCCCACCGTGGCGACGGACTTCGCCAGCGATCCCCAAGTCATCCCCGG
This sequence comes from uncultured Acidimicrobiaceae bacterium, assembly GCA_963839255.1. Classification (GTDB taxonomy): domain Bacteria; phylum Actinomycetota; class Acidimicrobiia; order Acidimicrobiales; family RAAP-2; genus RAAP-2. The sequence goes on along the minus strand of CAWIUH010000004.1, from coordinate 12,036 downwards.
GCCGACGCCCACGTTCGCCGCCATCTTGAACAACGGCGACGTCGTCGTCGACACCGAAGAGGGATCACTGGTCGCCTGGTCGAGCGACAACCTCACACTCACCCTTGGCGTACCCGTCGTGACCGGCACCCTGGCCTTGGGGGCCAACACGTCCCAAGTCGACCTCGCCGCACTCACCGCGGGGGGCGGTGTCGAGTTCTTCACGAACGGTTTTGCCTCGAGCGGCGCACTGGTGAGCCACCAGATCGCTGAACCGGGAATCTGGAATGAGTCCAACATCACGACGCTCGCCTCGGGTGCGCCACCACTGAGCGGTGCGCTGTCGGTGCAAGTCACGCCCACCCAGGTCGCCGTCGCGGGCCAGGCCGCCAACTGGGGCGACCTCTACGTTCTCACCAGTCCCACTCAGTCCACGACCTGGACGGCGACCAACGTCTCCACCACCGCCGGCAGTGGAGCAAGAACGGTCGGACCCAGCGTGACGGGACTGCAGATCAACGGCACGTTGACCCTGTACGCCGCGGGCGTGAACTCGCCGCCGCCCCAGGGGGTCGGCGTCTACGCCATCCCGAGCGCGGACTGGACGAACGCCATCACCGCGGGCTGGCCAATCCTGTCGGAGACCGGGGGCCTCGGTACGCGCAGCGCGCCCTGGGTTGGCTTCACCGGATCCTCCAACGTGGATGAGTCCCCCGACTATCTCATGGGCCAAGCGATCTACAACGCGCACAAGCGCGTCACCTGGCTCTCGTTCTGGACGGTGAGTGGGCCGCTCGCTGGCCAGGCGATGACGACGTCGAACTATTACTCTCACGGCTTTGCTGCGGGTGTGTGGGTCGCCACCCAGATCGACACGTATCGCAGCCTGGGCGTGGGCATCAAGCCCGACTGGGTCATCTTCGACCCCGAGGGCTACCCCGATAACCACTCGGGGCTCGACGCCCCCAGCGGCGCGTCCCCGGCAAACCTCGCCACCTACGCGACGTACTGGGCGGCGATGCTCTCGGGCTGGTCCGCGGGCATCGCCTCGGTTGACCCCTCCCTCAACGCCGCGGTTTACGCCTCGCAGTCGGAGTACCGCAACTACCAGCTCTCGTCGGTGTCCATGCCCGTCTTCGTGGCCCTGGCCTTTGGCGGCGGTGGTCCCGTGCCCGTCACCGGTGCGACGGGCGCCAACGTGCGCGGCTTCATCACCTTTAACGCGTCGTGCTCTCCGACTTCAACCCTGGCCAGTGAGGCCGCAACCTTGGAGGGCCCGCCCTGGAGCGGCCAGTTCAATACTCTGCAGTTCAACCCCGGCGTCTACTGCGCCCCGCCCCCGTCCTAACCTGGATCTGTGAGCGACAGCCCCACTGACGACGAGGGCGCCAAGGCCCAGGACTTACGAGCCCGCATTAAGCAGATCACCCAGCCCCTGGTGGAGTCGCTCGACGCACGCCTCTCCGCTCAGGTGGACAAGCGCGTCGACCAGCGGGTCGACGACAGCATCAAGGATCGGCTCTCGGTCATCGAGCGCGCGATCGCGGACCTCGACCGTGCCGTGCACGAACTCCAGGATCGCCTCGGCGGTCCCGAGGAGAGCTCGGGCGGCGACTAGCGACGACGCGAGCGGTCGCGTTGAATCGCCCAACGCAGCGTCAAAACGCACAGCGCCACCATCGCCACCACGAAGACGGAAAACACGGCGATGAACACGCCTTCACGCTAGGCGCTGTGTCACACGCAGTGGTCACACTGGATCAATGACTTCTCTGCTGGACGATTCACCGCGATGCGTGATGGATGTCCTGCGCGGAGAGCGCTCCACCAGGCCAGTGCCCGACACCTCGGCGGCCGCGCACCTGCGCGCGACCCTCGAAGAGTCTCTGGCTGAACTGCTGGGAGAAGGTCCCCGAGAGGAACCCATCACGGTGCGCGCATCATCGCTGCGACAAGACGCGCTGACGACGCAAATCGCGTCGCCGCACGGTCCCGTGCGCGGGATCCTCGTCAACCAGGCGCTTCGTCTCCTGTGTGCGGGCGTGGCGCTCGACGACGTCTACCGAGACACACTCTGCGCGTGGCGCTCCGAGGTGGGCGAGAACTATCTGACCGGGTACGTCGACCAACTCGACGGCGATGACGTGGCCCGACTCCGCGCCGACGTCGAAGCGCACTGGGTCACGCTCAAGCGCTCACTGGGAACTCTGTCCAATTGGTGGCTGCCTCGTACATCGTTGCGCGCCTATCAGCGTCTCGCCGGTGGCAACGTGATCTTGCGCGACATGGTGGACCTGATGGTGGGCACCACCTCCAGCGACGTGGCAACTGTGGTGATCCTCGACGTCACGACCTCGCCACTCGACGAGGGGGCCGAGCGCGTAATGCGATACCACGCCCTCGTCCAAACCCTGCGCACCGGCATCGTGCCGCTGCGCACGTCCATGTTCTCCACCGGTACGGGAGAGCTGTGGAGCGTCGACGTCGACGGCGAGTCGCTCACGCGCTCGGTCGCCGACGTGCTGCGTGTCATCGAGGGACGCGCGTGACCACTCTCACTCACCACCGACTGTCCTCACGCGTGATGAATCGCCTCATTGACCAAGCCACTCTCGAGCCGGCGGTTCTCACTGACGATCACCGGCGCTCGCTGAGCGCGCGCTTTCGCGCCGTGCCCCAGAACGATCACCGACGCCTCGACGCGTGGATGGTCGAACGCGCGGGACGTTCTAGCGACCCCTTTCGCTGGTCTCCGGCGACGTCCCGGCGCGTTCTCGGCAACGCCGCGCTGCGGCGCTCGCTCGCCGAACCCTCGCTCACGGGTCTGAGCGCCGTCGAGATGGAACTCGAAGAACAACTGGCGCGCTACGTGACGGGCTACGCCCGACCCGGCTCGCTGGCGTCGTATCTCGCCATGTGTGCGAACGCCGAACTGGGTCTCGTCCGTAGCGAAGCCGCCAACTGGACCACGCAACTGGCCGAGGTGACCGATGTAATCGCCCAGCCCTGGGAGGTGGCCGCGAGCGACGTCTACTACGGCGTGGCGCGCGCCCGCACCACGTTGCGTGGACGACGTGACGTGATCGTGACCACTGAGCAAACCCGTGTGCTGGTGCGGTTGCGCCTCGGCTCACCGGGCAAGAGCGCGGGACCGGGGCTGCGCGCGGATCTCACCATCGACGCGCTCGCCCACGAGCAAGGAACGTGCGCGTCACGGATCATTGGCGTCTGGCCCGAAGCGGGTGTCCTGTTGAGCGTGGAGGGCACGATGGCCGATCTTCGCGCCGGCGCGCGTGACCTCGTGCGCACCGCCGTCGTGCGTCATCGACCCCGCACACGACTCGCCGCCTAGATCGGCCAAAGCGCCTCACCTAGTAGCGTGGTAAGGCTATGGCCACCCGCTCCTCGCTTCGTAACATCGCCATCATCGCCCACGTGGACCATGGAAAAACCACGCTCGTGGACAAGATGCTGCGCCAAACCGGCTCCTTTTCGGCTCACACCGAGCTCACCGAGCGGGTCATGGACTCGGGCGATCTCGAGCGCGAAAAGGGCATCACCATTCTCGCCAAGAACACCGCGGTCAAGTGGCACGACCTCACCATCAACATCATCGACACGCCTGGTCACGCCGACTTCGGGGGCGAGGTCGAGCGGGGTCTGGCGATGGTCGACGCCGTCATTTTGCTGGTGGACGCCGCTGAAGGCCCGCTGCCTCAAACCCGATTCGTCCTGCGCAAGACCCTGGAGAAGCGACTGCCCGTCGTTCTGCTGATTAATAAGGTCGATCGGCCCGACGCTCGAGTCGCCGAAGTCGTCGAAGAAGTAGAGAACCTTTTTCTCGATCTCGACGCCGACGAACACCAGATCTCCTTTCCTATCCTCTACGCGAGCGCGCGACAGGGCTGGGCGTCGCTTGATCCCAGCGCCACCTCGGGCGACCTCACGCCGCTCTTTCAAACCATTGCGGACTTCGTGCCCGCCCCGGAGTACATCGAGGGTCACGGCCTTCAGGCGCTGGTGTGCAACCTCGACGCCTCGCCCTATCTCGGACGCCTCGCCCTGTGTCGGGTAGTGAATGGATACCTCGAGCGCGGCCAGCGCGTCGCGTGGTGCCACATCGACGGCTCGGTGGAGTACGCCAAGGTGACCGAACTCTTTATCACTGAAGCGCTCGAGCGGATCTCGGCGGAGGGCGCGGGTCCCGGCGACATCGTGGCCGTGGCGGGTTTCGAGAACATCACCATCGGTGAGACACTCGCCGACGCCGAGGATCCTCAACCACTAGAGCCGCTGCACGTCGATGAGCCCAGCCTCTCGATGACCATCGGCATCAACACCTCGCCGTTAGCCGGCACCGAAGGCAAGTTGCTCACCGCGCGCATGGTGAAGGACCGCCTCGATCGCGAACTGGTGGGCAACGTCGCGCTGCGCGTACTGCCCACTGACCGTCCCGACGCCTGGGAAGTCCAAGGGCGCGGTGAACTGCAACTGGCCATCCTCATCGAGACAATGCGCCGCGAGGGATTCGAACTCACCGTGGGCAAGCCCCAAGTCGTCACGCGCTTGATCGACGGCAAGGTGAACGAGCCCATGGAGCACGTCACCATCGACACACCCGAGGACTTCATCGGTCCGATCAACACGCTGCTCGCCACTCGCAAAGGCACGATGGTCGACCTTGTCAACCACGGCACCGGTTGGGTGCGCATGGAGTGGCGCATCCCCGCGCGCGGACTGGTCGGGATCCGCACCGAGTTCATGACCGAGACGAGGGGGGCGGGCATCATGCACTCGACCTCGGACGGTTACGAGCCCTGGTACGGCGACATCCGACTTCGCCAGAAGGGCACCCTCGTGGCGGACCGCCGTGGCGACACGACCGCCAACGCCTTGCTCGACCTCGAACAGCGCGGCGTTCTCTTCGTCGGCCCGGGCGTGGAGGTCTACGAGGGAATGATCGTGGGCGAGAACACGCGCCCCGATGAGATGAACGTCAACCCGACGAAGGAAAAGAAGCTCACCAACATGCGTGCCTCAGGTAGTGACAACACCGAGCGAATTGCACCGCCCACCATCTTCAGCCTCGAGCAAGCTCTGGAGTTCATCGCCGACGACGAGGCCGTTGAGGTCACGCCGAAGTCGGTGCGACTACGCAAGGTGGTCCTCGACGTCGCGGCGCGACACCGCGCCAACAAAAAGGCCACATCAGTCGCCAACTAGTGTTGTCCCCGGAGGGATGACAGAGCGGCCGAATGTACCGGTCTTGAAAACCGGCGTGGGCTTGCCCACCGTGGGTTCAAATCCCACTCCCTCCGCCAAATGGGGTTGACCCCGTTTAGTGGTCCACCCTTATGAGAAAACGGCCTGGGTTTGGGTTGAGTGTAGAGCCTCGAATTCATTCGGGGTGAGGTAGTTCAGAGCGCTGTGACGCCGGGACTCGTTGTAGAAGTCATCGAGGTAGTCGGCAATGGCACTCGCCAGCTCGAGGCTGGTCGACCACGTTTGTCGATTGAGCAACTCGATCTGCATCGAGCCCCAGAACGACTCCATGGGAGCGTTGTCGTAACAGTCACCGACGGTGCCCATGGAAGGAACGAGCCCCAAGCGGGCCACGTTCTCGGAGAAGGCCCACGACGTGAACTGACTGCCGTGGTCCGAGTGGATGATCGTCTCGGTGGTGGTCGACCTCGAAGAGCCCGCCTTGGTGAGAGCGTCGTTCACGAGGTCCGAGTCGCATCGTCGATCGATCGCCCATCCCACGATCTTGCGACTGAACAGATCGAGCACACAACAGCAGTAGATCTTGCCCTCGCGCGTGGGGTGTTCGGTGATGTCGGTGAGCCAGCGTTCGTTCGGTCGCGTGGCCACGAAGCATCGCTGCACCAGGTCCTCGGAGGTCGCCTGGTTCACGAGATTCTTTTTGCCCTTGCGTGGTCCGGGAAGTCCCTGGAGTCCCAGTTTTCGCATGAGTTTCCAGACCAGCTTCTTGTTGACGATGATGCCCTGTTCGATCTCTAAAGCGGCCGCGATCCGCAGCATCCCGTAGGTGCCGCGGCTTCTGGCGTGGATGTCTCTGATGGCGTCTTCTAAGAGCAGGTGGCGGATCTCGCGGTTGCTCGGCTGGTGAAACTTGGTGTCGTAGTAGGTCGAGCGATCCAGGCCCACCACCCGACAGCCAGTGCGTTCGGAGTAGCCCAGGTTGTTCAGCCTTCGAACAACCTGGTACTTCCTTTTGGGTCGTGCGCCGCCTCGTCGAAGAGTTCACTGGCTAACCTCACCAACCTGAGCTCGGCCTCGAGCTCCTTCACGCGACGACGGGTGCGGGCCAGCTCGTCGGCTTCGTAGCTCTTGGTGCCCGGGCGACGGCCGGCGTCGATGAGCGCCTGACGGCGCCATCGATAGAGCGTGCCGTGACCGATCGACAGTTCGTTCATGAGGTCCTTGACGGCTTCGCCGGCGAGCAGTCGCTCACAGACCGCGCGACGAAACTCTGGGGAGTACTGCTGTGGTGCCATGTCTACCTCCTGGTAGAACACGGCCACTTTCCCATAAAAGGTGGTCCGATAAACGGGGTCAAGGTCAAAATCCTGCTCTCGCGCCGACGAGATCCACCCGAGTGCCGTGCGATACTCACCTCATGTCGAAGCGCGACCGAGACCACATGCGAGATTTCTACGACGAGTTGGGGGAGGCTGAGTGGACCAGACTGGAAGGTACACCGCGCGGACGCGTGTCCTTCGAGGTACATCGACGCTTTCTCTCTCGGTTCGTGTCCCCGGGCGACGAGATTCTTGAGATTGGCGCGGGGCCCGGTCGATTCACGCTTGAACTGGCCAGCCTGGGCGCCGTGATCGACGTCACAGATATCTCGAATGTTCAACTGGATCTCAATCGCCAGCACCTTTCAGGTACCAGCGCCGAGACGGCAGTTCGCTCGCGCGAACTCGTCGACGTGTGTGACACGTCTCGCTACCCCGACTGTTCCTTCGATGTCGTTCTTGTCTACGGTGGTCCACTCTCCTACGCCTTTGAAGAGACGGGCTCGGCCCTTCGAGGACTTCTTCGCATCACGAAGCCCGACGGTTATGTCGTGGCTTCGGTTATGTCCTGGCTCGGTTCGTGGCGTTACTTCTTGCGCGGCGTGCTCGATGACGAGTGGCGAGCAGGTGAAAAAGCGGGTGACCTCGCGATGACCACGGGAGATCTTCGCCACGTTCAAACCGACCACGTGTGTCAAATGTTTCGTAGCCGAGACATTGAAACTCTCGCGGCGTCGTGCGGCGGAAAATTGATTGCAATGAGTGCAAGCAACTGGGCGTCACTCGGCCCGGAAGATGTCCTCATGGAGATCGAGAGCGATGCGCGTCGCTGGGATCGATTTCTCACGAATGAAGTTGCTAGCTGCGCGGAACCGGGTGCGCTCGACGGGGGAACTCACATCCTCTTCGCAATGAAAAAAGGCTAAGCGGCCGGGATCATCAGCACTGATCAGTGCTGAGCCCGGGAGCCATGCCATCTTTTGACGCTCGCCACGCCCTCTCTTCGTTTGAGTCGCTCGCCACGTCGAGTACGCCCTGGGCTTGTCGCCACCCGCTCGGCGCGAGTGTGGCGTGGAATCCCCCGAACTGGGCGACCGGGCTCCACGCGACCGTGGTCGGCGCGGAGTCGGGCTCTTGGCCCTCAAATGGACCGGCCGCGTAGACGACGTTGCCACCCACCAGCGTGAGGACCGATTCGATGTGGGAGATGTCGTCCTCGGGCACCGAGAAGAAGTCGTCCGAGAGAATGGCGAGATCCGCGAAGTAGCCCTCCTTCAGTCGGCCCTTCACGTCCGCTTCGCCCGTGAGGGCGGCCCCTCCCGAGGTGTAGAGGGCCATCGCGGTGGCCCGATCGACCCGATTGGCGGGCGGTGCGAGCAAAAGTCCGCCGATGTCACGACCTCGCACCAGCCACTCCAGCGATAGCCAGGGGTTGTAACTCGAGACCCGCGTGGCGTCGGTGCCGGCGCCGACGGTGAGTCCGCGATCGAGCATCTTTATCAGAGGCGGTGCCGTTTCGGCGAGACCAGCGCCGTAGCGATCAACGAAGGCGCGCCCCTGGAACATCATCCGGTTCTGAATCGACACGGCTCCCCCCAGGTCGGCGATCCTCTCCAGGCTCTGGTCGCTCACGGTCTCGGCGTGATCGAAGAACCACCGCACGCCGCGAGGGAATCCTCCATCGCCCGCGATCTTGGCGAACACGTCGAGGTCCGAGGCGATCGTCTCGCCGTAGGTGGCGTGAAGGCGAAAGCCCCAGTTCTTGTCGAGTAGCAGGCGCACCGCGGCCTCTAACTCACCGGGCGCCTTGGCCTCGAGTTGGGGTCGAGGTTCGGTGAAGTTCTCAAAGTCCGCCGGCGACCACGCCAGGTTCTCTCCGGCCCCGTTCACCCTCAGCCACTCGTCGCCCTCATTGGGCTTGACCATCTCGGTGAATCGTTTGAGATCCGCGAGTTCTTGGCCCGCCACTTGGGGAAACAGGTGATAGCCCACGCGCAGCGTCATCTCGCCCGCCTTCGCCAACGCCATGACCGCTGCGTAGTTCTCGGGGAAGCTCTGATACCCGCCCCCGGCGTCGATCGCACTGGTGAGCCCGAAGCGATTCAGCTCACGAAAGAAGAATCTCGTGGACTCCACCTGCTCGTCGGCACTCAGGTGCGGTCCCTTGTCGAGTGTGGCGTAGAGCAGACCGGCCGCGGGCGCGGCGAGCAACAGACCCGTTGGTTCGCCGTTGTGGCCCCGCACGATGTCGCCGCCGAGCGGGTTCGGCGAGTCTTTTGTGTAGCCAACCGCCTTCAGGGCGGCGCGATTCAACATGGCTGACTGGTAGAGATGCAGCACGAAGACTGGCGTGTCGGGTGCGGCGGCATTCAACTCACCCAGCGTCGGGAGGCGACGTTCGAAGAACTGATCCCCGGTCCAACCTCCGACAACTCGCACCCACTGTCCCGCGGGCGTGCGGGCAACTTGGTCGCGCAACATCGACAGGGCGAGGGCGAGCGAGGGCACGCCGTCCCAGCGCAACTCGAGCAGGTAGTTAAGACCTCCGCGTATGACGTGCAGGTGCGAGTCGTTGAGTCCGGGAATAACTCGTCGCCCCAGCGCATCGATGACGCGGGTGGACGCGCCAATCACTCCGTCGACGTCGGTCTCCCCACCTACGACCGTGATGCGCCCGCCGCGCACCGCCACGCACGTCGCGTGGGGCCGATGGGGATCGTTGGTGAACACGCGTGCGTTGCGCACAACTACCTCGGCGCTCTCGTTGGCGACGGCGAGTCGGGGAACTCCAAGGACGGGCATGGACTCGGGCATGGTCGCCTCCCAGTGGATCAGCTGCCTCCTTTCTACTATTCGCGATTCGCCTGGCCGCGGGCCATGGCGCGCGTCATGATGGTTCGATGACCACGCGGGTGAACCTCTGCGTGCGCGAGGTGCGCGCGACACGACACGAGGGTTGATGGACCGCGACGCACTGCGCGCTATGCCCGAAGCGACACCCCTGGCGAACCCGCCTCGGGGAAAAGGCGCGGGACATGGATCCGTCCGGGCGCTGCATTCGCGACCGTTTCGTCAGTACTTCTTCGGTCAACTGGCGTCGGCGAGTGGCACCTTTCTCCAACAGACCGCCATCGGTTGGTTGGTCCTTCGGCTCACCGGTTCGGCGGGTTCCCTGGGCCTCGTGCTGGCGGCCGGCGGCGTACCGTCGCTCGTCCTCGGCCCGTGGGGCGGAGCGATCGCCGATCGCATCAACCTTCGCAAACTGCTCATCACCACGCAGATCACTTTCGGTCTGTTAGCCGGTGCGCTCTGGGCGCTCGCCGCCGCGGGCCTCGCTAAGGTCCCCGTCATCATCGCCGTCACCGTGGTGAGTGGTGTCGTCTCGATCGTCGACTCCCCCGCGCGCCAGGCGTTCGTGAGCCAACTCGTTCCCTCCAGTGACCTCGCGAGTGCGGTGAGCCTCAACGGCGTGCTCATCAACTCGTCGCGAGTGGTAGGTCCGGCGCTGGCCGGCATCCTGATCGTGACCGTGGGGACGACACCGTGTTTCGCCGTCAACGCACTCTCCTACGTGCCCTTTGTCGTCGCGTTGATCTTCATTCGACCGCTGCATCCCCAGAAGATCGCCGCCCGCGCCAAGCGGGCCGTGCGCGAGGGCCTTCGCTACGTGCGAAACCGCAATCAGCTTTGGCTGCCGCTGGTGATGATGTCCCTCGTGGGTCTGTTGGCCTTCAACTTCTCGGTCATCCTGCCGGTGTTCGCCAAGTCCACCTTCCACGGTTCGGGCGGGACGTACGGGCTCATGACCACGATGCTCAGCCTGGGCTCGATCGGTGGTTCCTTCGGGGTCGGCTTCGTCGGCCATCCGAAGCGCCGCTACTTGGTCTTGTCGTCCCTGGCCTTTGGCGTGGCGCTCGCGCTGACTGCGGCCGCCCCCAACGTTCCCCTGGCCTGCGTGGGCCTGGTGTTGGCCGGGCTCAGCGGGTTCTCCTTCGTCACCCTCTCTTCCACCGCCTTACAACTGCACTCGTCCTCGACGTACCGCGGCCTGGTGATGGCCCTGTGGATCTTCGTCTATATCGGCACCACGCCCATCGGCAGCGTTCTCACCGGGTGGATCGCCGACGTGGGCGGAGCGCGCGTCGCGCTCCTGGTTGGTGCGGCGTCGTGCCTGGTCGCCGCGGCGTTCGCCTCGCGAGTGAAATCTCCCCCGACACCACTGGACGATCTCGACACCTAGGAGTTCGGCTGAGAAGTGCGTGTGATTGCCCTGAAAGGAGCCTCGGCTGGCGCCGCTACCGCTTGGCGCGGTCGTCTAAAATGGTTTTTCAGTACTGCGCCGCTGGTTGCAGACACCCGGGTGGTTATACGAGCCACGAGGCGACGGAAGTGCAGTGGCACGGAAATGGAAGTATCCCCTCACGGTGATCGTGGCGGTGGCCCTCATCACCACGGCCTTCTACTCCGGTCGTAACAGCGCGTCGACCACCGGCAGCGCGAGTGCGGCGACGTCGCTGTCCCCCAAAACATCGAGCCCGTTCAGCGCGTCTACCTGGATCTCGGTGCCTCGGAGTCCTTGGGATTTCAGCCCACCGGATCAAGGGCCACAACGGCGCGCGTACCAACACCGGCTACGCCAATGACCTCATCCAGCGAGAGGCCTTCGACGGAGTCAAGCTCAGCCTGGATCAGATGGGCTGTCCGGGCGACACACCCCAGTCAATTCTCAACACGTCCTATAAGGACGCGTGCTACGAGCCACCCGAGACTCAACTCACCAAGGCGGTGGCGTACCTCAGGGCCCAAAGCGGTCCGGGGCTCGTCACCATCGACCTCGGGTTTAACGACGTGCGCCCCTGCATGGAGCAAAATCCCGTGAACGAGAGGTGCGTGGCCGCGGGCATCGCCGCCGTGGGCGTGGACCTGCCCAAGGTCATCGCCCAACTCCAGGCCGCCGCCACCTCCAGCGTGCACTTCGTGGCATCGAGTACGCCGACCCCTACCTCGGTACTACCTGGACGGCCCGGACGGCCCGGCCGAGGCCACCTCGACGCTCGAGGGAATGGACCGACTCGATGAAATGTCGGCGCCTCTACACCAAGGCCGGCATCCCGGTCGCCAACGTCCCCCAGGTCTTCGAAATCAACGACAACGCGCCCTCAACCTCGACAACATCAGCACCGTGCCCACCAACGTGAAGTTGGCGTGTCAGCTCTCGTGGTTCTGTTACGGCACCCCCTGGACCCGACGACCACCCCAACGACGCGGGCTACTCGCTGATCGCAAGCGCCATCCAGGCGGTCCTGCCCAAGAACTGGTAGTCGGTGGCCCAGCGCCCACTCGACTATTTCTTGGGCACCTGGCATGTGGAGCGCACGATCACCGATGCGCTGAGCGACGACAACGGCACGTTCGAGGGCATCGCCATATTTACGCCCGGTCAATGATTGCGTCGAGTTCGAAGAGATCGGCGTGATGCAACTGGGCGCCTACCGCGGACGCGCGCGGCGACGCC
>CAWIUH010000003.1:0-326167 GCA_963839255.1 uncultured Acidimicrobiaceae bacterium | reverse complement strand
CGCTGCACAAGTCCCGAGGCCTCGGACACCATCCTCGGTCAAGGTTGGGCCCACCAGGGTTACTCGGCGGCAACCATCAGACCCCGCGACCCGAGGCGTCGGATATCTCCTTGCTGAAGGCGGTGCGCCGGTTCTACTCATGACTCCCTATCTCAGTGACGACGACGTGGAGCTACTCGCGGATCGCGCCCTCGAACTTCGGGAACTCGCGTGAATAGCCTCGAGCGGAGCCTCCTGTTGCGTGAGGTCGGGCTGTCGGGAAATTGTTCGCATCCGATTCGCTTGTCGGGTGAGATGGTCAATCTCGCTACTGGTGAGATCGGTCCAGGTGCTCTTCGCGTTGCCTGCAAGGACCGCCGTCAGGCGATCTGTCCGGCCTGCTCTTACCTCTACAAGGCCGATGCCTGGGTGCTGGTCTCAACAGGACTGGTCGGCGGAAAGGGAGTCGACGACGCGGTCAGCAACCATCCCCGACTGTTTGTCACGCTCACGGCGCCATCGTTTGGTGCAGTCCACACGATCACCGCCCGCGGTGACTGCGTGACGAGAGTAGTCCAACCGATGTGCCCGCACGGACAACTTACGCGTTGCCCGACGCGGCATCGGATCGACGACCCTGTCCTCGGCAAGCCCCTCTGCCAGGAGTGTTTTAGCTATGTCGAAGCCATCCTTTGGAATGCCCACGCGTCGCGACTCTGGAACGTCACGGTTCTCCAGATTCGCCGGCGGCTCGCCAAGGAAACCGGGGTCACCCAATCGTCTCTTCGGACCGCTGTTCAGTTTCACTATTTGAAGGTCGCCGAGGTCCAGCGACGAGGCCTCGTGCATTTCCATGCGATTGTGAGAGTGGACGGTCCCGACGAGATCGGATCTGATCCACCATTAGAGGTCACGAGCAACCGCCTGGCCAAGGTCGTGCGGTGGGCGGTCCGTGAGAGCTCGGTGGCGGGTCTCGATGGCGTCCCGAAGCGATGGGGTCGGGTCCTCGACATTCGCAACCTGGCGGCGAACCCGATAGACGCGCGCAAGGTCTCCTCCTACGTGGCCAAGTACGCGGTCAAGACGACTGACGGTTCGACAGTTCTGGCGCGGCCATTTCGCTCTCGACGCCACGTGGAAGTGCTGATCGACGATCCCCATCTCCGTCGGCTCGTGCTGACGGCCTGGGACCTCGCTGACCGGCCGGATCTCGAGGGGCTGCGTCTACGCGACCACGCTCACACCCTCGGTTTCCCGGGTCACTTGGTCACCAAGTCCCGGGGTTACTCGACCACCTTCCAGGCTCTGCGCTCGGCCCGGGCCTCCTACATGGCGGACCGGCGTGAGGGGGATCCCATCGAGGGCACCTTTCGATACGACGGTCGTGGGTACGACGACCCCCGGGGAACAGAGCTCGCGGAACTCTTTTTCCGGATGCAGCGAGACCTACGCGAAGAAGCGGCGACGGCGCGCCGAGCTCACTTAGGAGAGCCTGGGGTGGAGCAGTTATGACCCGAAATGAACCTCGTCTCACTGACAGTCTTGGTCCTCAAATCACCAGCAATATCAACGGTTGTGAGTTCACATGACTAGTTCTCGGCGCGAATTCATGGAGTCATATTGGTGCTCTGGCGAGATGACCACCACACCCGCCATTCAGTCCCTGCTCACTCTCGACCTCGAAGCCCGTTCGGCTGGCTCGTCGGGCCGAGCCTTGCAACACCAGCTTGAGGACTACCGTCTCGACCTGCTCGATGTGACGAATCCGCTCGACTTCGCCCGGCGTCTTCAAAAGGACGATTCTGACGGGCGTCGATCCTGGAGGAACTGCTCGAGTGGACCGGCCAGGTGTCCGAGTTTCGGCTAGTGGCATTGGTGGCGCTCGCACCGAAGCTGGACGTAATTGCCCAGCGACTGGGCTGGGGTCGACCGAGCGCCGACACGATTGCCGAGGTGTTGGCCCAAGCAAGCGATGCCCTTCGCTGGAGCGAAGAACTGGCAGAGGGCGAACGAATCGACTTCGTCCTGACCCACACCCTCTCAAGGACGCGAGCAGAACAGCGCCGTCTGGCACGCCATAACGTGCCTGCCGAAGCGCTGCCGAGGGAGTTCGATCTCGAAGACGATTCGGTGCTTCGTGACGAGATCCGTGTCGCGAGTCGGCTTTCGCACGCGGTCCGACTAGGCGTCATCTCGCCCGAGGAGCGCCGGCTCATCGAGATCACAAGGATGGGCGAAAGATCGCTGCACGCTCTCGCAGAGTCGACCCTTCAATATGACGCAATCCGGGTTAGGCGGGCTCGGGCCGAGCACCGACTCCGCTCCTTCTACGGGATGAGCAAGTGAGGGGGCTAGCCGCGTTCTCGGGTTCGCAGCGCCACAACGTCGTCACCCCGCAACACCAAACCAGCGGCGCGCCAATGCACTTCCAGCAAATTGGGTTCGGCAGTCTCCAGCAGCACGTCGGTGAGGTCCTCCCAGAGTCTGAGGGACGCAGGATCGATCAGCAGGCCGCGACGAATTGTCGACTTCAGCCCCTGCGAGATCGCCCGCGAGAACCAGCGACGTCGAAACGTCGTGGGCGCATTCGGTCACGGACTCGATCACTTTGTAGAGGAACGACGCGGAAAATGCCCAGGCGAAGTAGCGCGAAGTATCTGCGGCGAAGGGGAGCCCGCGTACGAGGGCGAGAGCCTCGCGACGAAGCTCCAGCGCGCGAGCTTTGCCGGCACTTCGAGCCTGGGCCACCAGACGCTGGAACTCTGCCCAGTCAGTGTCCACGTCAACGAGCTGGTAGCCCGGTTTCCCCGAGGCGCTTGGCAGATGCTCCTCGCTCACTGCTTTGCGGGCATCAACCATGTAGTTGCGCATCGCGGAGCGTTTGATGTCGCGTCGGTTCTCGCTCAGTGGCCAGACGGCGTTCTGGATCTCCTCCAGAGTGAGTGGCCGATCGCCGTTCAGAGCCAGGTAAGCGATGATGGCGCGCACTGGGTCACTCGTGGGAGCAAAGGTCGGATCGAGTGCGAGGGGACCGAGGACATTGACGCGCAAGGTGGAGCGAGCACGAACCTGCGCCGGCCTGAGTGTTGTTGTGGTCGGAGGCTCAGTCGCGCTGGCTGCGGGAGCGGCGGTCTCCGTTCGTTCGCTGTGCGCGTCGCGGTCTGGACGGCGAAGGATGGCGAAGGTGCGGGCTGATGTTGATGGAATACGTGGACTTCGGAGATGTGACGCCTCCGCCGCCACCAAATGATCAGGTAGACCAAGCTGAGCATGACGACACCGAGCAAGGCCGAGACGAAGTTGAGAAGGTTGGCGAAGGTAGTCCCCGGAGCGGGAACGGACGTCGGGCCACTTCCGAATTGGTTTCCGGAAGAAGTAGCAGTGAGGTGCGCCGGGAAATGCAGGGCGATCTTTGTGGGTCCACCTCACGACGAGTGGAATCGGCGAGCCGCCGTAAAAGTTCGTGTACTGCACGCCATTGGTCGAGTTGGCTCAATGACGAGGGTGCCCGCGCGGTTAGTGATCGGCACAGTGAAGTAGTAGGTGGCGTCGAGGAGGCCGTCGTCGCCGTCGGCATTCCCGAAGCTTGCTTGAGTATTCACGTTGATTCTCGTCGACGTATAGCTGCGGCCCGAAGCCGTCACGTAGCGAAGGGCCGTAGCGGGCAAGGGGGTCGATGTTGGAGAAGAAGTCGCCCCACGTGGGATTGCCAAAGTTGCTCTGAATGGGACCGCACTTCGCCTGGAGAGTGAGGTAGATCTCACCGTTCGGTGCGGCAGGTGCCCGTACCCGTCCGGGTTCAGCGTGGTGAGGGTGGCGCTTCGTACGAGGAGGACAGCGGGGAAGTCGACGTGGTTCGTGGGAGCGTCACGGAGATACGGAAATCCCGATCAATCTGGTCGGTCGAACTTCGTCTGAACGCCGCTTGCCGCAGCGCACAAGTCCGGTATGCAATTCAAGAAGATCAGAATTGCGAGTACGAGTGGCTGCCCTTTGCAGGAAGTGAGGCGTTTTGAACGGGGTTTTGCCGTTTGGAAGGAGGCGCCGATGAGGTCGGATTGGCAGAGAATTCGATCGACGGTAACTGGATCATCGGTATCTCGTGTATAGGTAACGCCAGTTCCCAACGGTTGGGGTCGGCGGAGCGAACTGGCTGTACCGCAACGAAGGTCAGAAAATGGACGATTCGATGGTGGCGTCGCCGGCGCTTTCAGTAGCGAACGAGTTAGCCAATGTCTGAATTTCCGTCTGCGGAAAAGAGTCCGATGCCCGGATCAGTCGCTACTGCTAACAGTGGAAGAGGCCGCGGCGCTCCTTCGGATCGGCAGGACGACGAGCCTATGAACTCGTCATGCGGGGTCAAATACAGAGCGTCAAAATTGGATCGCCGCCGGCTCGTCGTTCGCGAGGGCCTACAGAAATATGTCTCGGATCTCTTGACGCCGCCGGAAAACAACTAAGCGTCATCAAACCATTAGCACCATTGACATCATTTCCGATCACGCTAGCCGTGCGTTTTCGATCATCCAGAAATGAACTGGAACAAGATGCTGTTGATCTCGGAGTAAGGAATAATGATTCTCTGCCATGGCGCGACTGGCGATTGTTTGCCATCGACGACATAATGAACATTCCTCAGGAGCCAGCCAACCTTCGTCGCGCGATGCAAATTGATCAAAGAATTCGAAAGTCCCGCCGATTATCCCGTGATCGGTCTGAACTTGAAGCTTGCTGATACCGACTTCTTATCAGCAGCTCCCGTAAGAAGGGCACTGTGTAGTGCTGTGTTTGAAGTAAATCGAACATCGCTGAGCTCGGGTCTCTTTGCTGTGAAATATTCGGCGAACGTCACAGCTACGCCAGTTGATAGCGATGCACACGCAATTGCAAAGATCAACAGTCGACCGGCGTGAGCGACTTCGTAAGAATGCGGAGCACGAGTCCACTCTGAGAGAAGTTAACGAGAAGATTTGGCAACCACAATTCGACTAGCACCAAAACACTTACCGAGATGAGACTCGCAACCGTACCCACCAAAGTGACGTTGCAAATCTCTCGAAAGACGGTCGTACGCCTGGGCGGTCGCGACCTTTCGTAGATGATCTCGAAGACAATGCCAGGAACGACAAGCAACAAGAAGAAAACGAAGGTGTCTACCGAATTTGGAACCATTTAGTCGTCGAGAGCCGCAGAGTCAGATTGTGCTGGAGGTGCTGGTGGCCAAGTTCACTACGAATGGAACTATGTCGGGAGGTGCAATTTGGTTGGGCTCGAGGTTTGCCTGAAGCAGATAACCCGACCCGATAAGGGCCTTATCAACGCGGTGTTCAATGACTGGGTTTGGGGCCTGCGCTGGCACCTGTGGTTCTGTCTCTTCGGTCACGTCGGACCTCCTATTCCCGACCGGTTGATCGGTGAAAAATGGTACCACGAACGTGTGTTCGTAGCGCGTTTGCCCCGTCATTTGCGAAGGCCCGCGGGTACATATGTCGGATCACACAGAGAGAATTACGCGTTATCGGACGTCCACAGCATTGATCCCATCACGTCCGCCGCTTCTTTGCGATCCGGCTCGAGAATGTGGCCATAGACATCTGCCGTCATTCGGATCGATGAATGGCCGAGAACTTGGCTCACGACCTGGATCTTCACTCCCTGGGCGAGCATCAGACTTGCTGCGGAGTGGCGAAGTTCGTGAGGATGCCAATCCCCGAGACCGGCGCTTCGACAGACCGCTCGGAAACTCTCTGTACAGGTTTCTCGGGTCGATGGGGGTGCCGATTGAAGAAGTGAAGATGTACCCCGATCGATCCAGGCATTCCCTAATCGGTCTTTCTCATCCGCCTGGCGGTCTTCATGTGCCAGCAGTGTCTTCAACATCTGGGTCCGGAAGATTGACGGCGCGCCGGCTCAGTGAAGTCTTGGTGTCCGTCGTGACGAGTTGAGTTCCTTCTCGCTTGAGTTGTCGTGAGACTCTGAGTACTCCGGTCTTTCGATCGAAATCGGTCCACCGCAGGCCGAGTGCCTCTCCGCGGCGAAGCCCGTCGACAGCATGAGGGCGTACAGCGCCTCGTTGTGGTGCCCTCGGAGGGTTTCGAGGAGGTGCCGAGCCTGATCGGGTGAGAGCGTTCGACCCTCGTGGCGCAGCATCTTTGGTGACCTCGAGAGCGTGGCGACGTTCCGATGTACGAGTTCCCAACGGATGGCCTGATCAAGGCACTGAGCCAACACCGCTCGAATCCTCCTCACCGTCGAAGGGGAGAGTCCGCTGTCTGTCTTCTGGGAGAGGAGCTTGTCGACGTCACTGACGGTGAGTTCCACAAGTTTCTTCTTCCCGAGGATGGCAGGATGTGCATTCGAACCACTGTCTGATAGTTGCTGAAGGTGCTGGGGGCAATTTGGTGTCGCATGACGTCATTGAACCAACGTTCGAAGAGTTCGGACGAGCTTGACGTCGTCATCTTTGAGTAGCAGACCGTCGTCGATTCTCCGGCGAAGGTCTTTGAGTTTTCTGACGACCTCGGTCGCTTCTTCGCCGAGACGTACTTTCGAAGAGGTTTGCCCTGAGGAGTCATAGCCCACGTGCGCCACTCCCATCCATAGGCCGTCGGACTTTCGCTGGTAGATCGAGCCTTCATGATTTGACCTTCGCGGTGCCATCAGATCCCCTCTAGAACTGCTGAAGTAGCTGCTGAACCAACGGTCGGGAACCAACTGCTGAAGTAACTGCTGAAGTAACGGTCGCAGAGGGCGAAATGGAGATTCTGAAAAATCTCGAAAAGCCTTATGAAATAAGGCCTCTAATTGGTGGAGGTAAGGGGATTCGAACCCCTGACCCCTTGCATGCCATGCAAGTGCTCTACCAGCTGAGCTATACCCCCAAAAGGTCTACCGATGTTAGCAGTTGGGTCCCTGGGCCGATTTTTAACTCGCGGCCACTTTCGCACGAGATCAGGCGGTGCGGGCGAGTCGTTCGCGCACGGATTTAGGAAGGCCGCCCACGACCTGTTCATACGAATGGAGAATCATCGACTTCAACTCACGCGTAGGAACAGTGCCGTCAAGCGTCACCGTATTCCAATGGTCCTTGTTGAGGTGATAGCCCGGCATGACCGCTGCATATTCGTCTCGAAGCTCGAGAGCGAGGAGTGGATCGCACTTGAGTGAGAGTCGCCGTGGTTCGGTGTCGGGCGAGAGAATGGCAAAGATCTTTCCGGCAACTTTGTAGACATCGACGTCAGGTCCGAAGGGCTGTTCTTCACTGGTCTCAGGAAAACTCAGCAGGTGCTTGGCTAGGACGTCGGATCTCATGTTCTTGGATTTTTCAGGTGGCGGCGAGGATGAGATCGCATAATGCCTCCGGCATAGAGAACATGGGGGAGTGACCACTTTCGAGCGTGGCGAACTCAGTACAGCGCGCTGCCATGAGTTCTTGAACGCTGAGGTCAACCGCGTTATCGAGCGTGCAGCGCACGTAGTACGAGGGGACGTCGACATCGAAGGAGCTTCGAGGACTGCGAAAGCTCGCGATGGTCTGTGCCGTGAGTTGGGTCATCGCCCAGTCGGCTGTCTCGTTCACACAGTCCTGGTAGAGCGCCTCTCTCGCGAGTGTCGGCTCGAGCGTGAGAAAATCGCCGTCCACTTGAATCGCCTCGTCGAGAAGCGTGCGAGTCTGCACCTCGCGGGTGGTCTCTGTGGCACTCTCGCCCAGCAGAGGGACGAGCGCGGCGACAAATACCAGTCGCTGGAGATTAGTCACGTCTTGGGCCGCCTCACAGAGAACGGCCCCGCCGTAACTGTGACCCACCAAGACGATCGGTCCCTCGGCGTTCGCGACCGCGGCGACTTCACGCGCGTCGTCGGCGAGGAACGTGTTGGGGTGCGCACCGTGCGTGGACGATGGGAGGTCGACCGCGGTCCAGAGCACCTCTCGACGGGTCAACTCTGCGCCGAGGTCTCGCCAGACCCACCCGCCTCCCCAGCCTCCGTGAACGAGTACGTACGTTGGGTCTGTCATCGGACCTCCTCGCGAAGAGGTTAGGGCGAATTTTCCCTAGAATGTCCTAATGAACCGGCCCTTTGACGTCGTAGCCATTGAAGAGAAGTGGCAGGCGCGCTGGCTGGACGAGGGCACGTACGAAGTCGACAACGACGATCCCCGAGAGCGGTACTACGCCGTGTGCATGTACCCCTATCCCTCGGGATTTGCCCACCAGGGGCACGTACGCAACTACGTCTTCGGCGACCTGGTGGTGCGCTACCAGACCATGCTCGGCAAGGCGGTCCTCTCGCCCTACGGCTTTGACTCCTTTGGTCTTCCCGCGGAGAACGCGGCCATCAAGGCGGGTGCACATCCGCGGCCCTTCACCGAAGCCCGGATGCACGAGCTCAAGACGTCGGTGCGTCGACTGGGTGCGGTCTACGACTGGCGACGCGAGGTCTACAGCCACGACCCCGATTTCATCAAATGGTCTCAGTTCATCTTTCTCGCGTTCCTTAAAGCCGGACTGGCGTACCGGGCTGAGGGGTTGGTCAACTGGTGCCCCGGTTGCCAGACGGTGCTCGCCAACGAACAGGTGCACGCCGACGGCACGTGTGATCGCTCGGGAGACATCGTCGAGCGCCGTTCGCTCGAGCAGTGGTACTTCCGCATCACGGACTACGCCCAGGAACTGTTGACAAGTCTCGATAGCCTCGACTGGCCCGAGCGAGTCAAACTACAGCAGCGCAATTGGATCGGTCGCAGCGAAGGGGTGGAGTTCGATCTGCCGTTCGCCGTCGATCCGACCCAAGCTCTACGCGTCTTTACGACGCGTCCGGACACGGGCTTTGGCGTGACCTACGCGGTGGTCGCGCCGGAGCATCCCATGTTGTCTCTGCTCACGACCGACGACGAGCGCACCCACGTGGAGGAGATCGTGGCGCGCGCGACGTCGCTGAGCGAGATCGATCGCACGACGACGTCTCAGACCGGGGCGAGCGCGGACAAGCGCGGCGCCTTCACCGGCAGCTTTGTTGTCAATCCCTTTACCAATGAGAACGTACCGGTCTACGTGGCCGACTACGTGCTCGGCAACTACGGCACGGGTGCGATCATGGCCGTGCCGGGCGAGGACGAGCGCGACTTCGCCTTTGCCACCGAACACGGTCTCTCGGTGATCGAAACGGTGCAGCGACCCGATGGCTTCGAGGGTCACGCGTACAGCGGAGATGGGCCCCACGTGAACTCGGGTTTCCTTAATGGTCTCAATGTCGCTGACGCGAAGACGAAGGCCAGCGAGTACCTGGTGGAGCACGCCCACGGAGTCTCTAAGGTCAATTATCGCCTGCGCGACTGGCTGGTCTCTCGCCAGCGTTTCTGGGGATGTCCTATTCCTGTCATTTACTGCGACGACGACGGAATCGTTCCCGTTCCCTTTGAGCAGCTACCCGTTCTCGCTCCCGACGACGTCACGCTCGGCCTCTCAGGCCAGTCGCCACTTGCGACGCACGAAGGGTTTTTGATGACGACGTGTCCGGTGTGCGGCAAGCCCGCTCGTCGTGAAACTGACACCCTCGATACGTTCACGGACTCATCGTGGTACTTCTTGCGCTTTACCGATCCGTTCACGCCCACCATGATGTTCGATCCCGCCCAGGCGGCGAAGTGGATGCCGGTGAATCAGTACATCGGTGGGATCGAACACGCGATACTTCACCTCCTCTATGCGCGCTTCTATCTCAAGGCCCTTGATGACCTCGGTCTCGCGCCAGGTCTGCCGCGCGAACCATTTCAGCGGCTCTTCACCCAGGGCATGATCCGCCTCGACGGGTCCAAGATGTCCAAATCCAAGGGCAACCTCATCGCGCCCGAAGAGTTCTACGCCACGGTGGGGGCAGACGGCCTGCGTCTCTTTCACCTCTTTGCGGGACCTCCCGGCGACGATTTGGATTGGACGGATCAGACCAACGACGTCATTGAGGGGTGCGGTCGCTTCATTGACCGCTTCTATCGACTCTGGAACGGCTATGACGTGACGTTTCGCGAGACGGACGACCCGAGCGACCTCGCCGTGCGACGAGCCACGCATCGCACCATCGCCCGCGTGACCAGCGACTTCACTCGCTGGAGTTACAACACTGCGGTTGCGGCAGTGATGGAATTGCTCAACACCGTGTCGAAGGCCGCGCGCAGCGACCACGGAATCTCTCGCGCTGTCTTCACCGAGGCGACGGACGCGATGGCGATGTTGCTCGCGCCGATGACGCCGCACATTACCGCCGAGCTATGGGAGCAGAGGTATCCCGAGCGTCCGAGCGTGCACGCGACGCCCTGGCCGATCGCCGATCCCGCGCTCGTCGCCGAAGAGGAAGTCACCATGGTGGTACAGGTGAACGGCAAACTCAAAGTTCGGGTCTCGATCTCGCCGTCGGCGAGTGAGGAGGAGGCCTCGGACGTCGCCCTCGCGCACGAAGAAATCGTCGCGGCCCTGAACGGCGCTGCGCCGACGCGGGTGGTCTCACGCCCGCCTCGACTCGTGAACATCATCCTCTAATGTCCAAAGGCTCGTCGAGCGATACTCAGATCACCATCGAGCCCCCGCGATTCGATCGACCCGAGGTCGAGATCCGCGCGTCGACGCGTCGTAAGAAGACGGGCAACGCGCACTGGTCGGGCAGCCGCATCATCGTTCAGATTCCCGCGCGGGTGCGCGGTCGCGAGCGCCGGGCCTTCGTCGATGAACTGGTCGAGCGCCTGTTGACCCAACGCCCCCAAAACGCGGGGGGAGACGGAGCCCTCGAAGAGCGCGCCCGGGTTCTCGCCGAGCTGTACAACGACGGCATCATGCCCTCGTCGGTGCGCTGGGTCACCAACCAACAGGCCCGTTGGGCCTCGTGTTCGCCCGGATCGAAGGAGATTCGGGTCTCGAGTCGGCTGCGCCAGTGTCCCGAATGGGTGATCGACGCGGTCTTAGTTCACGAACTGGCCCACCTTCAGGAGGTCGACCACTCGCCGCGCTTCTATGAGTTGGCTGATCGTCACCCCCGTCAGCATGACAGCGCCCTCTACCTTGATGGGTACGCTCTCGGTCTTGGGCTCCGCATCGAAAGCGACGTGGAGTCGAGTTCGTAGTTAAGGATGTCGTAGCAACGCGAGGGGGGTGATGGATGGGAAAAGTGATCGCGTTCATTCGCGCTCTGCCCATCTTGAGCGTGCGCCGAGCCCTTCGCGTCACCATTGTCGCCGCGAGTGGCTTCGCGTTTTTCTTTGAGGTCGCGCACAATCCCATCGCTGGATTTTTCCTCGTGTTTGGCTCGATCGTTCTGCTGGTGTATGTGGAGTTCCTCGGTCCCAAGCGCCAGCGATACGAACAACACGTGAGCCTGATCATTATCTCCATGGTTTTCGTGGTACTCGGCACGTTGTGTTCTCAGATTCTGTGGCTCGCCGTCGCCTCGACCATCGCGTTGAGCTTTTGTGTGTTGATGACGGGAGTAGTGAGCTCGTCCTTCGCCGGCACCACGAGCGCCCTGCTGATCAGCTTTCTTCTGCCGGTGGCCTTTAAGGGTCCGGTATCGTCGATTCCGGACCGGGTGCTCGGTTGGTCCATCGCCGGAGCGCTCTCACTCGTCGCAATCTCACTGATCTTGCCCGCTCCCGCGACCGAACCGTTCGTGGATGTCACCTCCAGCGCGGTGGACAGGATTGCCCGATATCTGAAGACGGTCGCCGAAATGCGTTCAGATCACGCTCCCTCGAATACCGCGGTGATCGACGAGTACGCGGATGCGGCGCAAGCAACCGAGGCGATGCGTCAGGCGTTTTTCACCGCCCCCTTTCGCCCGGCGGGACTGAGCGCGAGCGCGCGGCGACTCATCAAGGTCATCGAGTGGACCCTGGAACTTGATCTACTTTTCACCGGCAACGTCTCTCACCTTGATGACTTCGGTGGCGAGGTGCGAGCGCTCATTGCCGCGTGCTCCGATGTGCTCAGCGAGGCGGCGGTCGCGCTGAGGTCGGAACGCGCTGAGGTGAGCGCTCTGAACGCGTCTCTAGCGAGACTGCGTGAGACGCGTTCGTCGCTAGAGGACACCGCTGTCAGGTCGCTCCATCGCTATGACGCGTCCAGCGACGGAGCCTCCTATGACCACGACGGTGATTTGATGACGTTTTTGGATCAGAGTTTTCGCGCCGACGCCGTCGCTGACTCGGTCGAGAACCTGGGCGATGACGCCGTTCAGCTCGTGGCGGCCCGAGGTCGAGCGTGGTGGCAACAGTTACTGGGACTCGAGGCGAGCGGGAGCGACTCTCGATTTCGCGCCGCTCAAAGGCGACTTCGGTCTCATCTGAATCTTCACTCGGTCTGGTTGCACAACAGTGCCCGCGGTGCGCTGGGACTCGGTGTCAGTGTCTTGGTCGCTTACGAGTTTGGCGTCCAGCACGCATTCTGGGTGGTCTTCGGCACCCTGGCGGTACTTCGCTCGAACGCGCTGAGCACGGGTCAAACGGTGGTCAAGGCGCTCACCGGAACCGTCGAGGGCATCATCATCGGATCGATCATCATCGCCCTGTTGGGTACGCACGAGACAGTCTTTTGGATCTTGTTGCCCTTTGCCATATGTTTCACGGGATTCGCTCCCTCGGCGATCTCCTTTGCCGCGGGTCAAGCCGCATTCACCATGACGATCCTGATCATCTTCAACATCGTCGAACCGGACGGTTGGAAACTTGGGGTCATCCGCGTCGAGGACGTGGCGCTAGGTTGCGCCGTCAGCCTCGTCCTGGGCGTTCTTCTCTGGCCCCGGGGCGCTACCGGGCTTCTGCGCCGTTCCATCGCCGATGGCGTCGACGCGGGCGCGGCGTATTTGGAGGCAACCGTTACGTACGGTCTCTCGCGGTGCGACTCTGATGAACCCGAAGCGACAGATCCTCAGAAGGCGCGCGACGCCGCCCAGGCCGCCGCCCGGCGACTCGACGACGCCTTTCGCGAGTACCTCTCGGAACGCGGCGCAAAGTCCGTGTCCCTCGCCGACGTCTCGGTTCTGATCGCCGGAGTGACGGCGATACGGACGACGGCCGACAATATTCATGCGCTCTGGGGATCGGCGAGGCGAAAGGGTGCGGGTGACCGCGCCGCGATCGTCGGGGCCCTCAGCCAGGCCACGGACTCGGTGATTCAGTGGATTCACGAACTGTCGCACGTGATGATGTCGAGTGATAGCGAGTTGGCGGAGCCCCAGAACTTCACCGTCACACCGGGAGAACTCGTCACGCTGGTGCGTCGCGAGTTGAGCGACGCACAAGGTAACGGCACGACGGCCGCGTTCAAGATCGTCTGGACGGACGACTACCTGCGCCGGCTCCACGATCTGGAGAATCGCATGCTGCCCGTCGTGAAGGAGATCGTGGCCGCCCGTCTCGACTCGTCCGCCTCCGTGTCGTGGCGAGCGCACACGTTGCGTCGCCCCTCCAAGGTCGGCGCGCCTTAGGAGCGCGGCAGAGCCGTGGGCTTGAAGTTGATGCTGATCCGCGGACCGCTCGGCGTCACCTGCTTGGGTACCGAGTGGACCCACTCCACCTGACACCGTCCGCCCATCACGATGAGGTCGCCGGCGCCGGGGTGAAAGGTCGTGCTCTTGCCGCCTTCGAGCGGTCGGATGAGGAATCGCCGCGAAGCACCGAGGCTGAGCACGGGCACTACGCAGTTCGGCGTGACGCGTCCGATGCGATCACCGTGCCAGGCGGTGGAGTCGTGCTGGTCGCGGTAAAGGTTCATCCAGAGCGAGCGATAGCCGCTGTGGTATCGACGAGTGAACGCGGCGGCGATCTCGCGCAGGATGACTTGGGGCGCCTGGGACATGCGCGAGTACTGAGCGGTGAGTCGTGGCTCGATGACGTCTTGGGTGTACATCCATCGACTGCGCTGCTCCCACGGTGCGGTGCGAAGGATGTCGCGGAAGAGTCGGTCGCTGCCCGTGATCCAGGACGGCACGAATTCGATCCACGACCACTGGTCGAGATCGATTCGTTGCGCATTCGTGAACGCGGGATCGAAACCCGTGGGCAGGCCGTCAAAGAGACCGACTTGAGACGTGCCGAGCAAGGCCTCCAGATCCCGGTGATGCGTCGCAGGACTCGCTGTCGCCACGGACCCTCCTTCAGCGTGCGGCGTTAGCCGAGAGTAACGGAGACCTGTCACAGCCGGCGCTAGAAAGGGCTTGTGACTAGGGAGCGTACGAGCCTCGAGGTTGTCCTGCGCGATGCGACTATTCGTCCTCTTTGTCGAGACGCGGGTCGCCCTCACTGATGATCTCGACGTCCTCTGGCTTCCAGGCGAATCGGTTGTCAGGTGCCCCTTCGTCTTTCTGGTCGCTCACGATTCGCCGTTCATCAGGATTCGCCGCGCAGGAACCTCTCGAGTTCGGCCGCGAGTTCGTCGCCACTGGGAAGTTCTTCGCCGAGTGACGTGCCCTCGTTCTCGTCGGCCGCCGCCTCGAGGCGCTCGACCATGGTTAAGTGATCGGGGTTGTTCGTCACGAGATCATCGACGCGTTGACGCGCATCGTCGGCCGCCGCGCGTAGTGATCCCGCGTCGAGCGTGAGTCCCGACATTCGCGCGAGACCGTCGATCAGGGCCGCCGCCGCCTGGGGGTAGGGCATCGAGGCGACGTAGTGCGGCACGCGAGCCCAGAGCGTGATCGTATCCATGTCGACCTCGGCGAAACCGAGTTCGAGGGCGGTGCCGATGCCGGCGGGCACCTCCAGCTCGCCGGTGACCGAACCGACGGAGGCGAGCAGGTGAGAACTCTGCGCGGGGGCAGTGCCGATAATGCGAATCGGTCGGGTGTGGGGCGTTGGAGCGGGGAAGGCGCCCAGTCCCACCACCAGTCGCACGTCGAAGCGCCCGGCGGCGTCGGTGACCACGTCGACGAAATCGCTCCAATGAAAGTCGGGCTCGGGCCCCACCAGGAAGAGGACGTCGGCTCCGTCCCCGTCGCGGCCGTAGCGCAGTTGAATCTCAGGCCAGGTGAGTTCGGTGGTGACGCCGTCGACGATTCGAGCCAGGGGACGGCGTGCTCGCTGGTCGATGAAGTACTCGGTATCGAAGGTGGCGAGGACTTCGGTGGGAATGGTCTCGAGCAGGGTCGCGACCGCGGTGCTGGCCGCGATGCCCGCGTCAATCCACCCCTCCAATCCGATGACGAGAACCGGCTCGTTGAGATCAGGATCGGCGAGGAAGATGATGCGGTCGTAGATTTCGTCGTCCATTACTTCTCCAAAGTTCGCTTCGCCGTCTCGGCGAGCAACGTGATTAGTGCGGGGTAGCCTTCGACGCTGCCCCGGTCACCCGCCGTGGCCCCCGCGCGATACCGCGCGAAGACGCCCTGCATGATGCAGGCGAGCTTCCAATATCCGAATGCTTGATAGTAAGCGACATTCGTCAAGTCCAGATTCGAGTGCTGGGCGTAGGCCTCGAGCACCTCATCACGGCCGATAAATCCCTCCGCGGTCGAAGGCGCGGAGCCGAGAAGAAAGTCGGTCGGGTCGTCGCGCTCGGACCAGTAGCACAGCAGCGTGCCGAGGTCGGCAACCGGGTCGCCCAGCGTGCAGATCTCCCAATCGAGGATGGCCCGCACCTCGCCACGTTCGTTGAGCACGGTGTTATCGAGCCGATAGTCGCCGTGCACGATCGAGACGCGCTGTTGAGGTGGAATCGATCGGGCCAGATCGTCGCCGACCTCTTCGACGAGAGTCTCGTGGTCGACCCCCTCGACCTTCATCTGTTCGAACTGGCTACGCCAACGGTTCAGTTGCCGCTCGATGTAGCCCTCGTGTCGCGCCAGGTTCGAGAGTCCGGCCCCTTCAATGTCCAGGTCGTGGAGCTGGGCGAGCGTGGTGGCTAAATGATTGCCGATCTGCGCGCGCGCGGCGAGGTCAAAGGTCACCTCGGCTTCGTGGCGATCGCGAAGGATGGCACCGTCCACGAACTCCATGACGTAGAAGGGGCGCTCATTCACCTCCGCGTCTGTGCAGAGACCGAGCGGTCGGGCGACGGGAATGCCTTGAGGGTAGAGAGAGGTGATGATCGTGTGCTCGCGAACCATGTCGTGCGCGGTGGGCAGGACGTGACTAACCGGAGGGCGGCGCAGCGCAAAGGTGGCGCCGGTCGCGTCGGTGACGCGAAAAGTGAGATTGGAGCGGCCTCCGGCAATGAGTTCGAAGGTGAGAGGAGCGATCGCATTGACTTCTTCGCTCATCCACTCGGTGACGTTGGTCTCGTTGATCCCCGTCACCGTCCCCATAGTGGGAGACGCTAACAGCGTTCCGTGACCCTTCCTTCTCGCAAAGAGGACCGTTAGGCTGACGCTCATGAAGGATGTCACCGACGCGACATTTGCGACGGACGTGATTGAACGATCCAAGACGGTGCCCGTCGTAGTTGACCTTTGGGCGACGTGGTGCGGACCGTGCACCACGCTGTCGCCGATCATCGAAAAGGTCGTGGATGAGACGGGTGGCGCGGTGGAACTCGCCAAAGTCGACGTCGATGCGAATCCCGATATCTCGCGCGCCTTTCAAGTGCAGTCCATCCCCGCGGTGTTCGCAATCAAAGACGGCGCCATCGTGGATTCGTTCGTGGGCGCGCTACCCGAGTCGGCCGTGCGCGAGTTTGTCGAACGTCTCGCGCCCGGCGCGTCAATGGTCGACAAGCTCATGGACGCCGGAGACGAAGCGTCTCTGCGCGCGGCGCTCGAACTCGATCCGTCCAACGTTGAGGCCGTGGTTGCCCTCGGCGACTATCTGCGTCGCGAGGACCGATTCGACGAAGCCGAGGCGCTGCTGGCGCCCGTGGCGAACGTGCTGGCTGCTAAGACCGTACTTGCACGACTTCGTCTGCAGCGAAGTGGCGTGAGTTTGGATGGCGACTTGGATCTGACCTTGGATCACTTGTTGGAGCAGTCGGCGGCCAGTGAGGCCTCGAAGGAGCAGTTGATCGAGGTGCTCGACGCACTGGGTCCCGAAGACCCACGCTACGTGTCGTATCGCCGGCGCCTGGCCAGTCGCCTCTACTAGTGGGGGTCTTTCGGCCCGCCGAGCCACTCCTGCTGTCCCTGGGGCCTCGCTGCCTCGACGTGTCGCGGCGCGCCCTGGTGATGGGCATCTTGAATCGCACCCACGATTCGTTCTTCTCGCCGGCCGCGACGTACGACCTCGATGAGTTCTTCGCGCGCGCGGAGGCGCTCGTCGAGGAGGGCGCCGACATCCTCGACGTCGGGGGAGTGAAGGCCGGTCCGGGCGACGAGGTGAGTGAGCAACAGGAGCTCGACCGCGTCGTGCCGGTGATCGAGGAACTCACGAAGCGCTTTGACGTCGCCCTCAGCGTGGACACGTGGCGAGCGAGTGTCGCGAAGGCCAGTTTTGACGTCGGGGCCGTGGTGGGCAACGACATCAGTGGCTTCGCGGATCCCGACTACCTGAGCGTCGCCGCGGCGGCGCAGGCGACGGTCGTGGCGACCCACATTCGCCTTCGGCCACGGGTGGCCGATCCCGACCCGCACTACGACGACGTCACCGCGACCGTGAGCGAGTATCTCCTCGAGCGGCGGCGCCGGGCCTTTGCGGCGGGGCTGCGGCACGACCAGGTCATCTTCGACGCGGGGCTCGACCTGGGAAAGACCGCCGCACAGTCACTGCAGCTGTTCCGTGACACACCGGCCCTGGCAGGCTTGGGGTCGCCGCTGCTGCTCTCGGCGTCGAACAAGACCTTCCTCGGCGACTACTTCAATCTGGGGATTCACGAGCGCGCGAGCGCGTCGACGGGGGCCGTAGCGCTCGGCATCACACAGGGCTGTCGTATCGTTCGGGTTCATGACGTGGCCGGATCAGTACGCGTGCGCGACGTGGTAGGTCAGATCGTGAGCGCCGCGTGAGTGGCGCCACGCTGGCCGTGGTGGGCACCGATGCGACGATGGTCTACGACGCATTGCATAACGCGATCGCCAGCGCGCTCGGCGATCTCGATCCGTCGTTCGCGCTCCAGGACTTCACCGCGAAGGACGTCACCCTCTCGGGCGAGTCCAGCGTGCCCTCGGTCCTCGAAGCCCTCAACACCCCACCCTTTCTTGCGGAACGCCGGGTCGTGGTGCTGCGCGACGCGCAGTTGCTCGTCGCCGACGAGGTCGCGCGGATATCCGAGTGGATTACGTCCCCCGCGCCAGCCACCCACCTGCTCCTCGCCGTGGTGGGCGCGAAGAGCAACAAGCTCGTCAAGGCCGCCGACGAGGTCATCGAGGTCAACGTCGGAACCCGCGTGGCGGACCGGGTGACCTTCATCACGGACAAGATGGGCGAGTATCGCGTGACGCTCGATCAGGGAACCGCCCAGCGCATCGCCGAACAGGTCGGTGACGACGTGGCGCGCATCGACGCGTTGGCGCGCACGCTGTCATCGATCTACGGCAGCGCGCCGTTGGACTATCGCCACGTCGAGGCGTACCTCGGCGACGCCGGCGACGTGCCGGTGTGGGACCTTACCGATGCGATCGACGGGGGAGACGCCACCAAAGCGATCGTGGTCGCGCGCCGGATGCTCGAGTCGCGCCGGCGGGCTGGCCTGCAGATCATCGCCTCTCTGCAGCGCCACTTCCTCAATATCAGTGCCCTGGAGGGATCGGGGGTTCGCTCGAAGGAAGAGGCGTCCGCTCTTTTGGGTGTAAGTCCCTATCCGGCCGGCAAGTCACTCGCGATGGCTGAGCGACTGGGTCCGGCTCGCATCACGACGGCCGTGCACTGGATCACGGAGGCCGACTTGGACCTCAAGGGGGCGGTGAGTTACGGCGGTAAGGATCTCGAAAGCGATATGGACGTGACCGAACTGACGGTCATCGAGGTGTTGGTCGCGCGCCTGGCGCGACTGAGTTTCGGCGCTCGGCGTCGCTAACTACTCTTCGGTGCGCAGGGCGTTAATGCGCTTCATCAGGCCGCTCTTCTTGTTGGCCGCCTGATTCTTGTGGATGATGCCCTTGGAGGCGGCCATGTCGATGCGCTTGACCGCGAGGCGCAACGTGGCGGCCTCATCGTCGCTGCCCACCGCGGCGACAGCGTTCTTGGTGCGGGTGCGCAGTTCGGACTTAACGGCCTTGTTGCGCTCGCGGTCCTCCGCGTTCTGCCGATTGCGCTTGATTTGGCTCTTAATGTTCGCCACGGAAAACAACCTCGTTCTTTTCGCACAGCCACTCGCCGTACGGGCCTATCGATGCTACCAGAGCGGCCCTGAGCCTCTCCACTCTCACGAATATTGGCGCGTGACCGGTAGCCTGAAGTGACCGTGGCCACCTCTCTGACGTCCGTCGATTCCACCAAAATCCGGAATCTGAGCATCATCGCTCACATCGACCACGGCAAGTCGACGCTCTCGGACCGGATCCTGGAGATCACCGGCGCGGTCGATCCGCGCCTCATGCGCGCCCAGTACCTCGACTCGATGGACATCGAGCGCGAGCGCGGCATCACCATCAAGGCCCAGAACGTGCGGGTGGGGTATCACGGGCATCTCATCCAACTCATCGACACCCCCGGGCACGTCGACTTCGGCTACGAAGTCTCTCGGTCGTTGGCGGCCTGTGAGGGCGCGGTGCTCTTGGTCGACGCCAGCCAGGGCATCCAGGCCCAGACGCTGGCCAACTGCTACCAGGCCATCGACCACGACCTGGAGATCGTGGCCGTGCTCAACAAGATCGACCTGCCCGCGGCCGACCCGCAGCGCTGCAAGGAAGAGCTCGAGCGTGTGCTGGGCATCGACCCGGAGACGGTGCTCTCGATCTCGGCCAAGACCGGCGAGGGGGTGCCCGAGTTGCTCGAAGCCATCATCGCGCGCATCCCCGCGCCCTCGGGCGATCCCGACGTGCCGCTGCGCGCGCTCATCTTTGACTCCTACTACGACCAGTTTCGTGGCGTGATCTCCTCGGTGCGCATCGTCGAGGGCACGATGGTCGAGGGTACGCGCATTCGCATGATGCGCGCGGGCACGAACCACCCGCTCGAAGAGATCGGCATGCGCACGCCCGAAATGGTGAAGGTGAGTTCACTCGGCCCGGGCGAAGTGGGATATGTGGTGGCGAGCATCCGCGACGTGGGGGGAGCGCGCTCGGGCGAGACGATCACCGAGGCCGCGCGACCCGCGGGCAAACCTCTCGAGGGCTACCACGATCCCAAGCCGATGGTGTTTTGCGGCATCTATCCGATCGACGGCGATGACCTGGGTAACCTGCGCGACGCCCTCGACAAGCTCAAGCTCAACGACGCCTCGATCACCTACGAGCCCGAGAGCTCCCACGCGCTCGGCTTCGGATTCCGCTGCGGGTTCCTCGGACTCTTGCACATGGAGATCGTGCGCGAACGACTCGAGCGTGAGTTCAACCTGGCGATCATCGCCACGGCGCCCTCGGTCGTCTACCAGGCCTACCTGACCGACGGCTCCATGGTGCTCGTCGACAACCCCACCGACCTGCCTGATCCCAGTCGCCTCGACCACGTCGACGAGCCGATGCTGGACGTGACGATCCTCACGCCCGTTGAGTATCTGGGCGCGGTGATGGACCTCGGCCAGTCTCGGCGCGGCGAGATGATCAAGATGGAGTATCTCTCGACCGAGCGCGTGGAACTGCGCTACACGATTCCCTTGGCCGAAGTCGTGATCGACTTCTTCGACTCCCTTAAGAGCCGCACCAAGGGTTACGCCTCACTGGACTACGAGCCGGCGGACTACGTGACCAGCCAGGTCGTGCGGGTCGACGTATTGATCAACCACGAGCCCGTGGACGCCTTTTCGACCATCGTGCACCGCGACAACGCCGACTTCTACGGCCGCAAGATGGCCGAACGCCTGAAGGAACTCATTCCGCGCCAGATGTTCGACGTGCCGATCCAGGCGGCCATCGGCGGACGGGTGATCGCGCGCGAGACGGTCAAGGCTCGTCGCAAGGACGTGCTCGCCAAGTGCTACGGCGGTGACATCACCCGCAAGCGCAAGCTGCTCGAGAAGCAAAAAGAGGGCAAGAAGCGCATGAAGAACCTGGGCCGCGTCGAAGTTCCCCAGGAGGCCTTCGTCGCCGCTCTGCGACTCGAGGAGTAGGTCTAGTAGCCGGTCGCGCCGTCGATGAGCTCGCGGAAGAGATCGGCGTGCCCGCAGTGTCGCGCGTACTCCTCGATCAGGTGGATGTAGATCCAGCGCAGGTCGACGTCGCGGCTCCCGCGCGGTCGCGCGCACATCTCGTCCAGGTCGTGTCCGAGGGCCAGTTCGCGCGACAGCGCGCACGCCCGGTCATAGCGGGCAAAGACCTCTTCGACGTCGTCGCCGTCCAGATCGGTGAAGTCGAGCTCCCGATCGGACTCGGTCTTGTAGTAGTCGACGACGTCGCGACCGGCAAAGCAGTTCTCGAACCAGACCTGTTCGACGAAGGTGAGGTGGCGCACGAGCCCGAGCAGCGACATCGTGGAGGTCGCCACAGGGCGCGTCTTGAGCTGGGCCTCGTTGAGTCCGTCGCACTTGCCCAGGAGCGTCGCGCGGTAGAAGTCGAGCCACGCGTCAAGCTGGAGCCGCTCGGGCCCGCTGAAGGGAATATGTGGTCGCTGCGGTGCCGAATAGGTGTCCATTTGCGCTCATCGTACGCCGATGGCCGCGGTCGCGTTAGCACTCGGTAAAATCGAGTGCTAACAAGGAGAGCTATGGCCCGGCGTGTGAACGCATTACCCAAGAACGCCGATCTCGACGCCCGCAAGGCCACCATCTTGGAGGCCGTGGTGGTCGAGCACGTCGACACCGCCCAGCCGGTCGGCTCCTCCTCGGTCGCCCACAACGCCGACCTCGCGGTCTCTCCGGCCACGGTGCGCACCGAGATGGTCGCCCTCGAGCGAGAGGGCTATCTCGCTCAGCCCCACACGTCGGCCGGCCGCGTGCCCACCGACAAGGGCTATCGCTACTTCGTCGACCACCTGCAGTCCGGGGTCCTCGGCCCGGCCCAGCAGCGTCAGGTGCGCGACTTCTTCGCCCACGTGCGCGGCGAGGTCGAAGACGTGCTCGAACAGACCGCCACGTTGCTCAGCCGACTGACCAGCTACACCTCGGTCGTGGTGGGTGCGGGACACTCGCACTCGACGATCTTGAGCGTGCAGTTGGTCAACCTGGACGCTCGCCATCACCTGCTCGTCACGGTCTACTCCGATGGCACCGTCACCAAGAACAGCGTGCTCGTGGACTACGAGGCCACCCCCGTCGAGGTCGCCGAGGCGTCGCGCCAGCTGAACGCACTGCTCATCGGCACCACACTGGATATCACGGTGCAAGTGCCCAGCCGTGCGGATACCGTCGCCCGGCTGGTGCGCGAAGGCGCGTCGGTGCTGCACGCCGAGATGCCCACGACCGACGGCGAGCAGGTCTATATCGGCGGGTCCTCGCGCGTGGCCGAGGTCTTCGAGGGCGTCGAGACCGTGCGCCAGGTGCTCTCGATCCTGGAACAGGAACTCCTCGTCGTCTCGCTGGTCGAAGACATCCTCGAAAAGGGCGTGTCGGTGGCGATCGGCTCGGAGAACGGATTCGCGCCGCTCTCGTCGTGTGCGGTCATCGTGGCGCCCGTGGCGCTCGAGGGGGAGACCATCGGCGCGGTCGGCCTGCTCGGTCCCACCCGCATGAAGTACCGCGAAGTCATGGCCGCCGCCGAAGCGGTCTCGCGGCACCTCTCCGACTCACTTCGGAGGGAACCCGCGTGCCTAGTGCGAACCTCTACGAGATTCTTGAGGTCGACGCGACGCTGCTCGCCCGATGAGCTGAAGGCCTCGTATCGGCGTCTGGCGCGCAAGTATCACCCCGACGCCAACACCGACGACCCCATGGCCGAGACTCGATTCAAGGAGGTCTCCCAGGCGTACGAGATCCTCTCGGATCCCGAACGTCGAGCGAACTACGACCGCTTCGGATCCGACGTGGGCGCCGGGGCTAATCCCTTCGGAGCGGGCTCGGTTCAGGACATCTTTGACATGTTCTTTGGTGGCATGACGGGCGCGAGCGCGCAGTCGCGCCGAGGACCCCAGCCGGGTCCCGACGCCGAAGTCTCCTTAGACATCACCCTGGAAGAGGCT
Organism: uncultured Acidimicrobiaceae bacterium; assembly: GCA_963839255.1. Lineage (GTDB taxonomy): Bacteria > Actinomycetota > Acidimicrobiia > Acidimicrobiales > RAAP-2 > RAAP-2. The sequence continues at coordinate 303,069 of CAWIUH010000003.1, read as the reverse complement.
GCGTTCGGCGCAGCCCGCGAGGTCACCGTGACCCTGCCCCAGCGCTGCGAGACGTGCGACGGGTCAGGCTGTGGCCCGGGCACGTCGCCTACGACGTGCGAGGAGTGCCACGGCAGCGGCGAAGTGCGACGGGTTCGCAACTCCATCCTGGGCCAGATGGTGACCTCGACGATCTGTTCGCGCTGCAATGGCATGGGATCGCGCATCGAGTCGCCGTGTGCGGACTGCCGGGGCGACGGCCGTCGGTCCGAGAGCGTGACGTTGAGCGTCCAGATCCCCGCGGGCGTGGAAGAGGGCTCGACGATGCGCCTCGCCGATCGGGGCCCCGCGGGCGCGCGCGGCGGTCCCAATGGACGGCTGTTCGTCCATCTGCGCGTGGCCGATGATCCGCGCTTCGAGCGCCACGGCGACGACCTGCACCACGAGGCGCACATCTCGTTCAGCCAGGCCGCCCTGGGAGCACGCATCACGGTGCCCACCTTGCGCGAGGTGCACGATCTCGAAGTCGAACCGGGCAGCCAGAACGGCACCGTGCACCGCCTGCGCCACGAGGGTGTCGAGCACCTCCACGGTCGCGGGCGTGGCGACCTCTTCATCCATTTGGCGGTCGACGTGCCGACGGAGTTGGACGACGAGTCCGAGACGATGCTGCGCAGCTGGGCCGAACACCGTGGCGAAGTCGTGAACGAACCGAGCGGCGGTTTCTTCCGACGTCACAAGGCGAAGAAGTGACCCACGCCGAGTGGCCGCGTCGCGTGGCCGCCCTCGCTCAGTTTCACGTGGAGGACCCGGCCGCTCCGGTGCTCGATCGCGCGAGCGACCACCACCTGCGAAAAGTGCTGCGCGCGAAGGTGGGAGAAGAGGTGGTCGTGACCGACGGCCGCGGGCGCTGGTCGATCTGTACCGTCGCCGAGCACGAGCTCGCCCGAGTGAGCGACGTCCACCTCGATGATCCCGCACCCGCGACCACGCTGTATCTGGCCGCGCTGAAGGGCGACCACGCGAACTGGGCGGTCGCCAAAGCCACCGAGGTCGGGGTCTCGCGCGTCGTTCCCCTGGTGACCCGTCGCTCGGTGGTGAAGTTCACTGGCGACGTCAGTGACAAGACCCTCGCGCGGTGGCGACGCATTACTCGCGAAGCGCAGGGTCAGTGCCGGCGCACCTACGACGTGGCGATCGACGAACCCCTACAGGTGACCGATGTGCCCGAGGACGTCGCCGTCGCGGACCTTGAGGGACCGGGAGACTGGCGCGGAGTGCGTGCGGTCGCGGTTGGTCCCGAGGGTGGCTGGGACGAAGGGGAGTGGGACACCACTCGTCGGCGCGTTGGTCTCGGTCCGACGGTCCTGCGCGCGGAGACCGCGGGCGTGGTTGCCGCCGCGCTGCTGGCCTTTCAGGTGGGAACTTGGGGATTGACTCTGGACGATTCGAGTTATCGGTAATGATGAGGGGACGAGATGACTGACTGCCTCTTTTGCCAGATTGTCGCGGGTGATATTCCTGCGAAGGTGGCCGCCGAATCCGACGATGCACTCGCGTTCTACGACATCGCACCCCAGGCGCCGGTCCACGTGCTGGTCATACCCAAGGCCCACTTCGACGGCGTCAACGAAGTCACCCTGGAGCACCCGGGAGTCTTTGAGGACCTGATGCGCTTGGCCCAGGAGGTCGCTGACGTCGGAGGGCATCAAGGACAGCGGCTACCGACTGGTGATCAACGTGGGACACGACGGTCAGCAGACGGTGTCGCATCTCCACATCCACGTCCTGGGTGGTCGACAGATGACCTGGCCCCCTGGATGACCCAACAGGCGCGGGCCGACGAGGCCCTCACGACCACGACGTACGTGGCCAACACCCACCTCATGGCGGGGCTGCTCGGCGCGCGCGACGAGCACCTGCGCGTCATTGAGCGGGCCTTTCCGAAGTCCAAGATTCGCGTGCAGGGCAATCAGATCTCGGTGACCGGCCCCGACGCCGCGATGGTGCTGCGGCTCTTTGATGAGTTGGTCGTGGTATTAGAGAGTGGACAGTCGCTCGACTCGACGAAGATCCAACGCACCATCGACATGGTGGCCGAGGATCTCGTGCCGAGTGAGGTGCTGCGACACGAGGTCGTGCGCGGGGCGAAGGGCAAGACCATCCGACCCTCGACGGCGGGCCAGAAGCGCTACACCGACGCGATCGACGACAACATCATCACCTTTGGCGTCGGGCCGGCCGGAACGGGCAAGAGTTACCTCGCCGTCGCCCAAGCCGTTCAAGCTCTGCACCGGCGCCAGGTAAATCGCATCGTGCTCACCCGACCCGCGGTCGAAGCCGGAGAGAACCTCGGTTTTCTGCCCGGCGACCTCATGGCCAAGGTCGATCCCTACCTGCGCCCGCTCTACGACGCGCTCTACGACATGTTGGGGGCCGACGGAGCTCAGCGACTGGTTGCCAACGGCACGATCGAAGTCGCACCCCTCGCCTTCATGCGCGGTCGCACGCTCAATGACTCCTTCATCATCCTCGACGAGGCCCAGAACACGACGCCCGAGCAGATGAAGATGTTCCTCACCCGCATCGGCTTTAACTCCAAAGCCGTCATCACCGCGGACATCACTCAGATCGATCTGAATGGCAAGCGCAGCGGGATGCTGGACATCGAGCGCATCTTGAGCGGGGTGGAAGGCGTCAGTTTCGTCTTCCTCGGCGCCAAGGATGTTGTGCGACACCGCATCGTGGCCGACATCGTCGCCGCCTACGAGCGATCCTCATGAGTGTCGATATCTACGCCGCGGACGAACAGCACGATCAGGACATCGACCTCGCGCGCTGGGTCGATCTCGCCCGGGGGGCGCTCGAAGACGAAGGCGTGCGAGGGCTGGCCGAAGTGTCGCTGATCTTCGCTGACGAACCCACCATCGCGGACTTGAATCAGCAGTTCATGGGGCGCGAAGGCCCCACCGATGTCTTGAGTTTTCCCATCGACGCTGACGTCGAGCCCTCGGGTCGCGTGCCCGACGCCGGGGGGAGCGGTCCGGGTGAGCCGCCCGCTCCCGAGATTCCTCAACTGGTGGGCGATGTCATCATCTGTCCCGCCGTCGCGGCGCGCAACGCGCTCGAGCACGAGGTGAGCTTCGACGACGAACTAGCGCTTCTCATCGTGCACGGCGTGTTGCACTTGCGCGGATGGGACCACGCGATCGACGAAGAGGCTGAGCGCATGGAGGCGCGCGAGAGAGAGCTGCTCGCTCGTCACTACCGCGCGTCGTCGTCGTGATCGCGGCCGTCTGGCGAGCGAGCGACACCTACCTGTTGCTCGCGGTCGCCGTACTCCTCCTGTTGTCGGGCTTCTTCGCCATGGCCGAGACCTCCCTCACGCGCATGAACCGCTCGCGAGCTCGCTCGCTGGCCGACGAGGGTCGACACGGGTCCAAGGCGCTGGTCTCGCTCACCGAGGCGCCCGAGAAGTTCCTTAACCCTCTGTTGTTGCTCGTGCTCATCTGTCAGTTGGTCTCAGCGACCATGGTCGGCGTGTTGGCCGGTCACCTCTTTGGCGCGGCGGGCATCTTCGTCGCGACGGCGGGCGAAGTCATCGTCATCTTTGTCGCGTTCGAGGCCATCCCGAAGAACTTCGCCATTTCGCACCCCGACGAAGCCGCTCTCACGAGTGCGCCGGTCGTGGGACGAATACTGCGCTTCTGGCCGATTCGCTGGATCTCGGTCGTGCTCCTCTCGATTGCCGACGGCGTGATCGGTCTCTTTGGCGGCAACGGTCAAAAGCCCCGAATGACCGAGTCCGAGGTGCTCGCCATGGCCGACGTGGCCCACGAGGACGCGGCCATCGAGTCAGAGGAGCGTAACTTCATCCACTCGGTGATCGAGTTCGGCGACACCATCGTGCGCGAGGTCATGGTGCCGCGCATCGACATGGTTGGGATTGATGCCACGTCCAGCGTGCGCGACGCCTTGGATCTCGCTATCGAGAGCGGTCGTTCGCGGCTGCCCGTGCTGGGTGAGGGGGTCGACGACGTGGTGGGCATCGTGAACCTGCGCCACCTGGCGGGTCTGGTGGCCGACGGTCACGAGTCCGAAGCGGTCCAAGTGCACATGGGCGACGCCCACTTTGTCCCGGAGACCAAGCGAGTGGCGGCGCTGCTCAACGAGTTCCGCAACGCCAAAGTGCACCTCTTTATCGTCGTCGACGAGTACGGCGGCACGGCGGGCGTCGTCACCCTCGAAGACGTGCTCGAAGAGCTGGTGGGTGAGATCATTGACGAGTCAGACCCCACCGACGATGACGACGCGCTGCGCACGCTGGGCGGGGCGTTCGAACTCTCCGGACGCCTCAACATCGACGACGCCAACGAGGAGTACGGTCTCGATCTGCCCACGGGCGGCTGGGACACGGTCGGGGGATTGGTGATTGACCTCGCGGGTGGCGTGCCCGAGGTCGGCCAGGTCTTCGTGATCGACCGCCATCGACTCACCGTGACGCGCATGGACGGTCGTCGCGTCGAAGAGATGCTCGTTGAACCCCTGTCGAGTGCGTCGTGACGAGGGCTGGATTCGTTGCCATCCTGGGCCGGCCCAACGTCGGCAAGTCGACCCTGGTGAATGAACTCGTCGGCGCGAAGGTCACCATTACCGCGGCCTCGCCAAACACCACGCGCTACGCCGTGCGGGGCATCGCGACCGAAGGCGACACCCAAGTAATCCTGGTCGACACCCCAGGTCTGCACCGACCGCGAACGACCCTGGGCGGGCGACTCAACCAGACCGCGCACTCCGCGGCCGACGGGGTGGACGTAATCTGCGCCATCTTCGACGCGACCGCGGCGGTCGGGCCGGGGGATCGCCACGTGATTGAGACGATGTTGAAACAGGGTCGCGCTGAGGGACCCCCACAGCTGGTCGCGGTGGTGAACAAGATCGATCGACCGGGCCGCGACGCGGTGGCGGGACAACTCCTTGCTGTCTCGGCCGCCGTCAACGAGGTTGGCAGCGAGATCCATCGCTCCGACGTGGCATCTCGCGTCGAGTACTTCGCGGTCTCGGCCAAGAACGGCCAGGGCACGGACGATCTGCTCGCCTTCCTCGCGGCCCAGATGCCCGAGTCGCCGTTTCTCTTTCCCGACGACGAGGTCTCCGACGTCACCGAGGCGGCGTGGATCGCCGAGCTCGTGCGCGAACAGTTGGTGCGAAAGACCAAACAGGAGTTGCCCCACTCGATTCACTGTCGGGTCTCGGAGTTCGAGTGGCCCCACGTCACTGTGGAGATCCTGGTGGAGCGCGAGTCCCAAAAGGGCATGGTGATCGGAAAAGGTGGCCAACTCCTCAAGGACGTGGGCATCGCTGCGCGCCGACAGTTGCCCGAAGGCCTCTACTTAGAGTTGCGCGTGCGCGTAGAGCCCGGTTGGCAGAAACGCGACGACATCCTGGACCGCTTCGGTTACTGATCCGCGGGCGCACGAAGCGCCAGTTCCCGTAGGAACGCATGGACCGCCTCGCGGTCGCGCGTGCGCTTCATGGGCGGGAGTTTCTTGAACATCTCGGCGCGATAGTTGGCCGTCGCCAGTCGGGTGTCGAGCACCGCCACGACACCTCGGTCGTCCTTGGTGCGAATGAGTCGGCCCACACCCTGGGCGAGCAACATCGTCGCGCGCGGCAGGTCGACCTCGAAGAAGGGTCGCGTGGCTCGTTCGCGCCGAGCCTCGGCGAGCGGGTCGCCCGGCACCGTGAAGGGCAGCCGGTCGATGGTCACCAGGCTGAGGGAGTGGCCGGGCACGTCTACCCCCTGCCAGAAACTCGTCACGGCAAAGAGGCTCGCTTCGTGGCTCTCGCGAAAGGCCTCGATCAACTTTCCCCGCGAGAGGGACCCTTGAACCAACACTTCGGTCGCCAGGCGCGGCGCGACCGCCTCGGCTACTCGATTCATGACGGAGCGATTCGTAAAGAGCGCGAGTGTGCGTCCCCCGGCGGCCGTGATCAGGCCCACGAGCTCTTCGATGATGGCGGCTTCGGCCGCGGGATCGTTGCGATCGGGCACTCCCGACGGCACGTAGAGCAGGCCGTGCTCTTGATAGTCGAAGGGGCTCGCGACGCGCTCGACGACGACGTCGTCCAGTCCGAGGTTCGCCGCCAACGTGTCAGGAATAGTGGCACTCGTGAGCACCCCGGTCACCTGGGGCCACAGATCGTGGCGCAGTCGCGGACCCACGTCCACGAGCGAGATCGCCACTTCGACTTCTCGATCGCTGCGGGTGAGATACAGGAGCTCGGAGTCCTTGACGTTGCCCACTCGATCAAGGTCGTTGGCCAGGTGTACGGCCGGGCCCAGCGCGCGAACCTTGCGGAACTCCTCGTCGGCGGAGGTGGTGGGAAGGTCGCGAATGCGTTCAACCAACGTGGTCACGTACAACGTGGCGAGGCCCAGTTCGCTTCGAGCGGCCTGATCGAGTCCCTTGAGTTCGTTGCGCTCGTACTGGTCGAGTAGCAGGGCGGCGAAGCGATCCGCACTGGCCATGAGGTGCTCGGTCGCTTCGCGCGCACTCTCACTGAGCAGTGAGCGGCTCACCGTGGCGAGAGCCCGTAGGCGCGCCGCGCTCAAGGTCGTGCCCAGCAAAGTCGCGAAGATGTCAAGGACCTCGTGGGCCTCGTCAAACACGACGAACTCGTGGGCGGGCAGCAACATCGAACCCGACGCGAGGTGAGACGCGTAGAGATGTGCGTTCACGATGACGATCGAAGAATCGCTCGCGCGGTCTCGCGCGAGTTCGGTAAAGCAGTTCTGTCCCTGGGGACACTTGGCTCGGGTGAGGCACTCCTGGGGGGTCACCGAGACCGCGCGGCGCGCGCGAGCATCGACTTCGAAGGGCAGCTCGTCGAGGTCCCCGCTGTCGGTGTCGTTGGCCCAGCGCAGAATTCGACGCATCTGGTCGGCCACGCCACGGGGCATATCGCTGCCGTCTTCGAAGCTGAGTTGGGCTCCCGCGCCCAGGCTTTGGGCGCGATTGCGGCATAGGTAGTTCTGTCGACCCTTCAAGACCGCCACCTTCACGCCCGGCACGTGGGCGGCGACCTGGGGCGCGTCCTTATTCGCGAGCTGGTCCTGAAGGTTCTTGGTGGCGGTGGCTATCACCACGCGTTCGCCCGAGAGCACTGCGGGCACGAGGTAGGCGAGCGACTTGCCCACGCCGGTGCCGGCTTCGATGACGTGATGTCGTCGCCGCGAGATGGCCGAGGCGACGAAGCGCACCATGTCGCGCTGGCCCTCGCGACTTTCACCACCGCCGGGCAGGTCACGGGTGATGCGATCGAGCAGCGCCAGAGCTGTGTCCGCGTCGACCGTCGCGTCTCTCTCTCCGAGTTGCACGCCCGCGTCGTCGTCGCGCTCGATGTAGGGCGCGTCGTCGTCGGGGTCGAAACTCTTCACCTTGCGACATTACGGGTCGGCGAGGCTGGAAATAGGGGGACCAGGTAGTTTTGAGAGGTGCCCGATCCTCGCCCCACGCCTCTTCCCGCGTCCCTGGGGCGCTCGGGCGTGCCCCGGCACGTGGCGATTGTCATGGACGGCAACGGCCGCTGGGCGCAGCGACGGGGACTGGCGCGCACCGAGGGGCACGCGGCTGGCGAGGCGTCGCTGCTCGACACGGTCTACGGGGCGCTCAGCTGTGGGGTGAAGGTTCTGACGGTCTTCGCCTTCTCCTCGGAGAACTGGCGGCGTCCCGTCGATGAGGTGCGCTTCCTCGTGAACTTCAATCGTGACCTGCTCGAACGTCGCCAGGACGAACTCCACGAGGACGGCGTGCGGATCGTGTTTTCGGGTCGCCGAGACTGGCGCGTGCCCCGCGGGGTGCTCTCGCGCATGGACAAGGCCGCTGCACTGACCCAGAACAACAAGGCGATGACGCTCAACATCGCCTTTAACTATGGCGGGCGCGCCGAGATCGTCGATGCGGTACGAGCCCTGATCGACGAGAAAGTCCCGGCGAAGAAGATCGACGACAAGGCGATCAGCGCGCACATGTACCACCCCGAACTGCCCGATCCCGACCTCATCATTCGCACCTCGGGCGAGTACCGGATCTCGAACTTCCTGCTCTGGGAGATGGCGTACTCCGAGCTCGTCTTTAGCGACGTGCTGTGGCCGGACTTTCGTCGCGAGCACCTCTTTGGCGCGATTGAAGAGTTCCAGCACCGCGAGCGCCGCTTCGGGGGTGTCGAGGAGTGAGGGTCACTCGGGCCACGCTCATCGTGGCCGGGCTTTTGTACGTCACACTCTGGATCATCGCCGCCAATGGCGCGAGCGAACTGTACGTACCCCTCGTTATCCCCGCGGCGCTCGTGATCATGATCATTCTCGGCGTGGCGCTGCAGCGCTACATGGGAATCGCGCCGCATCGACCGAAGTTCGACGATCACCAGGACGAGCGAGATCCGTGAACGAGATCCACGACGACGCGGTGGTGCTGCGGACCTATAAGTCGGGTGAGGCGGACCGCGTGGTGGTTCTGTGGACCCGTCACTTCGGCAAGGTCCGCGTACTCGCCAAGGGAGCCCGTAAGTCGACGAGCCGTCTGGGCGCCACCCTGGAGACGCTCGCGTACGTCAAGGTCGACCTCGTCAAGACGCGCGGTGAGTTTTACATCGTGCGTCACGTGGCGCACCTCGAACACCTCACCACCCTGCGCACCGTGTACTCGCGCATCTCGGCCGGGTACGCGGTTGTTGAAGCGATGGACGCGATTCCTTCGGACGGTGTCGCCGATGAAGCGATCTTTGACCTGCTGGTACGCGTACTCAGCACCCTCGACGACGAGAGCTACGACCCCACGTTGGTACCGGCCTCGTTCTTCTTTCGTCTCCTCAGCCTGGACGGATCCCAGCCAGTCGTCGATGTGTGCGTTAACTGCGGACGCGCCGAGCCCCTGGTGGCCTTTGACGCGGGCGTGGGTGGGACGCTGTGTAGCAACTGTCGCCAGGGCGTGGCCCTGTCGAGTGACGCCCTGGCTCTCATTCGTCGCATGCTCGGCGGCGACCTGGGCAACGTGTTGCGCCACGACCCGCCCGTGGGATCCGGCGAAGTGATGGCCCTCGCCCAGGGCGCGATCGAGAGTCACTTCGGTCGGCGATTGCGCGCTCCGGGCTCCTCGGCGCCTCTGGCGACACCGCGCTCCCCGTAGGGTGGCAGCGCATGTCTGAGTTCGGCGTCTACGTCCACGTTCCTTTTTGTGCGCATCGATGCGACTACTGCGCCTTTGCCACTTACGAGGATCGTGACCATCTCATGTCTCGCTACGTGGCCGCGGTGCTCAAAGAGGTTGAGTCTGCCAAGGGCGCGGGCCTCGAGACCGCGACGTCGGTGTTCTTTGGCGGGGGAACTCCCTCACGACTGGCGCCCGAAGGGTTGCTGTCGATACTCGATGCCATCCCGCGCCGCGAGGGCGCCGAGGTCACTGTGGAGTGCAACCCCGAAGACGCTTCTCTCGATCGCCTCGCGACGTATCGTACCGGCGGAGTTACCCGCATGAGCTTCGGGGTGCAGTCCACTCAGCCCGCCGTACTCGCCGACCTCGGGCGCCGCCACGGCACCATGGCGCATCGTGAGGTGTCCGCGGCGGTGAGTGAGGCGGGCTTTGCGACATGGAACATGGACCTGATTGTGGGTTCGCGGGCCGAGACCTTAGAGGACGTGCGCCACACGCTGTCTGATCTCCTCGAACTCGACAGTCCGCCCCCGCACCTCAGCTGCTACGCCCTCACGCCCGAGCCCGCGACGCCCCTGGGAAGAGATCCCGCTCGTCACCCGGACGAGGACGCGACGGCCGACGCCTACGACCTGGTGGGCGAGGTTCTGGACCAACACGGCTATATCTGGGAAGAGATCTCGAACTGGGCGAGGCCCGGACACGAGTGTCGCCACAACCACGTCTACTGGGATCGGGGCAACTACCGGGGCTTCGGCTCGGCCGCGCACTCGCATCACTCAGGACGACGGTTCTGGAACGTGCGCACACCCGACCGCTACATCGAACTCGTGGAGCAGGGCAACTCGCCACTCGGGGGAGAAGAGTTCGTCGACGAGTCGAGTCAGGCCTTCGAGCGCGACTCGCTGGCGCTGCGCACCTCGCGCGGCGTCCCGCTCGAAGCCTTCGACTCACTCGACGAGATCGCCCACTTGGTGCAGGTGAGCGACGGACGCGTGACGCTCGCGCCGAAGGCTCGCCTTGTCGCGAACCAGGTCATCGTCCGTCTGAGAAGCGCGGGGTAGGCCTGTAACCTTGGTAGATGTCTGATACCCCCGATCTCGACCCGGATCTGTTGGAAAAAGTCACGAATCTGGCCAAACGGCGCGGATTCATCTTCCAGTCGGCCGAGATCTATGGAGGTTTTCGCTCGACTTACGACTACGGCCCGCTCGGCGTCAACATGCTGCGCAACGTCAAGAACGCATGGTGGTACTCGATGGTCCAAACCCGTCGCGACATCGTGGGCATCGACGCGGCCATCCTCGGTCCTCCGGCCGTCTGGGCGGCCTCGGGACATCTGGAGACCTTTACCGACCCGCTCGTCGATTGCCTGAACTGCAAGGAGCGCTGGCGCGAGGACAAAATCGACGGGGTCTGTCCGAACTGTGGCTCCACCAAGTTCACCGAGCCCCGGGCTTTCAACCTGATGTTCAAGACCCAGGCCGGTCCGGTCGAAGGGGAGGGCGCAACCGCGTACCTGCGGCCCGAAACCGCCCAGGGCATCTTCACCAACTTCGCCAACGTGCTTGCGACGACCCGCAAGAGGCCACCCTTTGGCATCGCCCAGGTCGGCAAGTCCTTTCGCAACGAGATCACACCCCAGAACTTCGTCTTTCGCACGAGAGAGTTCGAGCAAATGGAGATGGAGTACTTCGTCGCGCCCGACGAGGCACCCGAGTGGCACCGCTACTGGATCGACACGCGATTCGCCTGGTACATCGACTTGGGCATTCCCGAGAACTGGCTGCGCAAGTACGAGCACGCATTGGCTGACCTGTCGCACTACTCCAAGGGCACGACCGACGTCGAGTTCTTCTATCCCTGGGGCTGGGACGAGCTCGAGGGCATCGCCAATCGCGGCGACTACGACCTCACCCAACACGCGAAGCACTCCGGCGTGGCGCTGGACTACTTCGATCCCACGACCAACGAGCGCTACACGCCCTACGTGATCGAGCCGGCGGCCGGGGCCACTCGCGCCATGATGGCTTTCCTGCTCGCCGCGTATCACGAAGACGTGGTCGAGGGCGAGACTCGTACGGTGCTGCGCCTCGACTGGCGACTCGCGCCCTATCAGGTGGCGGTCCTGCCGCTCTCGAAGAAGCCCGAGCTCGAGGGCGTGTCGGTCGAGGTCCTTGAGATCCTCCAGCCGCACTTCATGTGCGACTACGACGTAACCCAATCGATCGGTCGTCGCTACCGCCGTCAGGATGAGATCGGCACGCCGCTGTGCGTGACGGTGGACTTCGAGACGCTCATCGACCGCGCGGTGACTGTGCGCGATCGCGACACGACCGAACAGGTGAGAGTCGCGCTCACCGATCTCGTTGAGTACATTCACTCACGCGCGCGAAAAGTGGCGTGAGCGACGACGGACGTGGCCAGATGTTCGGCACGGTCGCCGAGCAGTACGACCAGTACCGCCCGGACATCCCCGACGAGGCGATCTCGCTGGCGGGCGACATCAAGGGGCTCAACGTGCTCGACGTCGGTGCGGGAACGGGCAAGGTGACCCGCTTTCTTCTTCGTCACGGGGCTCGGGTCAGCGTGATCGAACCCGATGAAGAGATGCGCAAGGTTCTGATGCGTCGCAGCCCTGAGGTCACGGTATTGCTGGGATCGGCGGAGTCGGTGCCCGTCGCCGATGCATCCTTTGACGCCATCTTGTCATCCTCGGCGTGGCACTGGTTTCGCCAGCCCGAGGCGGCCAACGAGTTCGCTCGGATCCTCGTTGACGACGGAGCGTTGCACGTGTGGTGGAACGGATTCAGTCGCGACGTGCCCTGGATGCGCGAACTCAGCGCGCTCCGCGAGCGGCCCGGCCAGGAAGGTCGCCGACCGCGCGGCTGGACGGCCGAACTGGATCCCCACGGGCCCTTCATCGACGCCGAGAACTTTGAACTCAACTGGATCTGGCCGCGCACGGTCGACCAAGTCGTGAGGAACTTCACGACATACTCGGGTGCGGTGATTCAAGGCGAGGCGGCGCGTCGCGACTTAGAGGTCAGCGCACGCGCCAAGCTCATCGAGCTGGTGGGGGAGGGTCCACTTGAGTTACAGATGACCCTCCGAGGCACGAACGCGCGACGTCGTCCGCGCTAGCTCTCCTCGCGGGGCGGGATGGAGTACGTTACCTGCGCCTTGGCGACCAGGTCGCTGGATCCACGTGAGGTGAGTTCAACGTCGACCACCGCCAGGCGACGGCCGAGTTTGATGAGCCGAGCCGTGGCGAGCAGATCTGTGAAGCCGGGCTTGCGCAGAAAGTCGATGTGCAGACTCGTCGTGACCGCGAGCAGGACTGGCCCGATGTGCGCGAGGATCACGAGCCACGCGGCGTTGTCGGCCACGGCCATCATGGTCGGTCCCGAGACGGTGCCGCCCGGTCGTCCGTTGCGCTCGGTTAAAGGCTGGGCGAGCACGAGGGTATCGCCATCAATCGACTCGACAACGGGCACGTTCCAGTCGGGAAAGGCGTCGACGGTGATCTGCTGGAGCTCCTCAACGCTGAGGACGGGTTCCAACTAGGCAACCTTGCGGTACTTGTTCACCGCCAGAGGAGCGAGAACGATTATCGCCCCAAGCGCCCAGGCGAGAGCGATCCAGGTCGAGTGCCCGTGAGGTTGGCCGAGCATGAGTCCGCGAACCGCGATCGCAGTCTGGCTGATTGGCTGGTTATTGGCAAATGGACGGAGCCATCCGGGCATCGAAAACACGGGAACAAATATTGCCGACGCGAACGTGAGAGGGAAAATGACGGGAAAGATCATCGCTTGGGCGGCCTCGGCGTTTGGCGCGGCCAGTCCTACAAAGGCGAATCCCCACGAGAGGCAATACGCAAAGAACAGCATCAAGAGACAGGCCTGCAGGTAGGGAATGACTCCGCCCCCGGGTCGGAATGCGACCAGAAATCCCACGCCCGTGATGATGATCAGAATCAGAATATTTCGAAAGAGATCGGAGACGGTGCGCCCGGCGAGCACGGCCAGTCTGGCCATCGGGAGAGCACGAAATCGCTCGATGAGACCCTTCTGCAGATCCTCGGCTAGGCCGACAGTGGTGCCCACCGACCCAAAGATGACGGTCTGCACCAAAATTCCCGGAATCAAGTAGTTGACGTAGGACACACCGGGAATTTGGATGATTCCGCCGAAGACGTAGCGGAACAAGATGACGAACATGATCGGTTGAATGATCATGAAGACGATCGCCACAGGAATACGAAAGAGCGCGAGCAAGTTTCGCCGGGCCACCGTGAGGACATCGCTCACTCCCCAACGAAACGAAGAGTGGGTAGAAACCGACGAGGGAAGTGTGTCAGTGTTCACGCGCGACCCATACTCTTTGCTCGTCGACCGGAAGGCGCCGCTCCCTCGAGCGGCTGATCCTCAGCTTTGTGACCGGTCAGGTTGAGAAACACGTCGTCAAGGCTTGGCTCACGCAAAGCCAACCCGCTGAGCGCGATTCCCGCGCCGTCGATCCGGCGCAGCGCGTCGGCGGTCACCGAGGGGCCATTGTCGACTGTCATCTCAATGACGCTGCCCTCAACATTGGCCGCTTTCGCCGAAAGGTCAGCGATGAGCGCGGCCGCCCGTTGCGCGTCATCGGTCGACGGAAAAGTGAGCGACAGAACTGTCGTGCCGAGGTTGGCTTTCAACTGCGCCGAAGTACCTTCGGCGATGATCTTTCCGTGATCCAACACGACGAGGTGTTTCGCGAGGCGATCAGCCTCCTCGAGGTACTGGGTCGTCAGCAACACAGTGGTACCACCTTCGACGAGATGCTCGATGATGCCCCAGAGGTCCTGGCGGCTCTGGGGATCCAGGCCCGTTGTGGGCTCGTCCAGAAAGAGAATCGGGGGTTCGGCCACGAGTGCGGCCGCCAAGTCAAGTCGGCGGCGCATTCCGCCTGAGTACGTTTTCGTGATGCGATTCGCCGCGTCACTGAGTCCGAAGTCTTCGAGGAGCTGGCGCGACTTAGCGATGACATAGGACTTATTGAGATGATTGAGAAGTCCGACCATGCGTATGTTTTCGAATCCGGTGAGGTTCTCGTCGACCGTGGCATTCTGACCAGCGAGGCCGATGTGGTGGCGGACTTGTTTGGCCTGTTTGACTACGTCGAAGCCCGCCACGAGAGCTCGGCCACTCGTGGGAGAAAGGATCGTCGACAAGATTCGCACCATGGTCGTCTTGCCCGAACCGTTGGGTCCCAGAAGTCCAAAGACTTGTCCGGTGGGTACCTGAAGTGAGACGTCATCGAGCGCGCGCACCTCGCCGCTGGAGCTCGAAAAGGTGCGCACAATGTTAAAGGCCTCGACGGCGTATTCAGGCATTGCGAGCAGTTTACGTAAGCCGATGTGACGCTCGACGCGATCAGAACACGAAACCGGTACTTTCTTGCTATGGCCATATCGGAGAGTGAGATCGCGCAGGTTCGCGCGGCCAGCGACATCGTGGCTCTCATTAGCGAAACCGTGGCCCTCAAGCGCTCGGGACAGCGCTGGACTGGCCTGTGCCCCTTTCACGGGGAAAAGACCCCGTCGTTCTCGGTTAACGCCGAAGAAGGCCGGTACTACTGCTTCGGGTGCCGCGCGTCGGGCGACCAAATTACCTGGGTGCGCGAAACCCAACACCTCGACTTCATGGACGCGTTGCGACAACTGGCCGAGCGCGCGGGCATCGAGCTGCACGACGACGCCCAAGCCGGCCCCGCGCGCAAGGAGCGCCAGGAGGCAATGGCCGCCATGGACCGGGCTGTCACTTGGTACCACGAGCGCCTACTTACGTCGCCGGACGCTCGCCCCGCGCGTGACTACCTGCGCTCGCGGGGTATTGACGGCGATCTGGCGCGCCAGTTCAAGCTGGGGTGGGCGCCCGATGAGTGGGATGCGCTCTCGGCGTCTCTGAAACTCAACGACAAAGTGTTGAGTGCGACAGGTCTCGGCTTCGTGAACAAGCGCGAGCGACGCCAGGACTCCCTGCGCGCTCGGGTCATCTTTCCCATTTTCGATCCCAGTGGCAAGGCCATCGCGGTGGGCGGGCGCGTCCTGCCCTCTACCGTGCCGCGCCCCGACGGTCGCGTGGAGTCGAAGTACAAGAACAGCCCCGAGACGCCGATCTACTCCAAGCGGCGCACGCTCTACGCCCTCAACTTCGCCAAGGACGACGTCATCAAGTCGGGCGAGATCATCGTGTGCGAGGGATACACCGACGTGATCGCCTTCTTCAGCGCGGGGATGCCGCGAGCCGTGGCCACGTGCGGCACGGCTCTCGGTGAAGAGCACTTTCGACTCATGCGCAACTTCGCCAAGCGCATCGTGCTCGCCTACGACGCCGACGCCGCCGGCCAGAGTGCGGCCGCCTCGGTCTACCAGTGGGAGCGTCAACACGAAGTGGACGTCGCGGTCGCCAAACTGCCCAAGGGCAGCGATCCCGCCGATCTGGCCCAACAGGATCCCACCGCGCTGCGGGAATCGATCGAAACGGCGGTTCCCTTTTTGCGCTTCCGTCTCGACCGAGTGCTGGAAAGCGCCACTCTTACCACGGCCGAAGGTCGTGCGCGCGCCGCTGAGCGAGCGATGGACGTGCTCGCCGAACACCCGAGTGAGTTGGTGCGCGACCAGTACATCCAAGAGCTCGTGGGTCGCTTGGGACTGGACCAAGAGATCCTGCGGGCGAGGGTGCGTGAATTGGCCAAGAACCCTCGAGAGCGCGCGTTGCGCGAGGTCGCGAACGAACCTCCGCGCCCGCGAGCGCCGCGCTCGTCGCACTCGCGCCCGGGCATGGAGGCACTGCGACTGATCGTTCACGGTCCCTCAACAGCGAAAGAGCGATTCGTTGCGCCCTATTTTCTCGACGAAGTCCAGCGTGACATCTATGACGCCCTGAACTCAGGAGCGAAGAACTCAGAACTCATCGACGAGTTCGAGAGACGCGGGGACGACGAGCAGGCGCGCGTGTTGAGCGAGCTGGTCGTGGACGAGCTCGATAACACCTACGACGTGACCGCGGTCGTCGCGCAGCTCTTACGCTCGGCCGTGCGCGCGGAGCGCAAAAACGTGAATCGCGACATGTTAGAAGGGCGAATATCTCCCGACGTCGCCATCGCCATCGACCGCGACGTGGAAGAGCGCGTGCAGTTGCTCGAAACCGACCAGGGAGGGACCGCGGAGCGGGATCTTCGTGCGTGGCTGCTCGAACGCGCGTCGATGACGTCCTCGTGAGCAAGGGAACGCGCGGCTTCATTGGTGCCATGGCGATGCTGGCGCCACTCGACGTCGAGGACGAACGAGCGCTTTATCCCCTCATCCAAGAGGGCCGGCGCGCGAGCGGGGAGCTCGCGACGATGAGCGGACTCGAGGGTTCGCCCGAGCGCCTGCGACTCCTGCGAGCGCGTCAAGAGGGGCAGGAAGCCGAGTCGACGTTGCTGCGGGCGACCTTCGGATTGGTGCGAGCGCGGGTGCAAGAGCGGGGCTACCACTTCTACAACGAGGACCTCGAAGCCGCAGGCGTCGAGGGCCTCGTCAACGCACTACAACGCTTCGATCCCCAAAAGGGCAATCGCTTCGCGACCTACGCGAACTACTGGATCACCAAGTTGGTGAATCAAGCCGTCCAACAGCAGGCTGGATTGAGTGACGCAGAGATGCGCCTCATCCTGCAGTATCAGCGGCTCCAGCGATCGAACCCCACCAAGAACTACACCAAGCGCGAGTTGGCACAATCATTGAATGTCTCCCAAGCCAGGGCCCACGAAGTGGTTCAGTTGAGTCGAGAACTACAGTCGCGGCGTTACGCGTCCGTGGAATTGGACGAGGTCGCCGACCCTCGCTCCTCCAGCGATCCGAACGACGCCCCGGCGTGGGTGATCGATGAACTTCGTCGTCTCACCGGCGACGACTTCGACGCATTCTGGCAGTACACGTTCAAAACGATGTCCATTGAGGAGATCGCCAAGGTGTATGGAATCACCCGGCAAGGAATGGCCAAAAGGATCGACCGCAATCGTCGCGCCGTACGAGAGAGCCCTGGAGCGGAGCGGCTACGAGAATGGTTCGCCCAACAGTGAGGCGGACCTCGGGTGATAACGTAACTAGGCTTTTCGTTGCATTCCCAGATAGCTCAATTGGCAGAGCAAGCGACTGTTAATCGCTAGGTTGCAGGTTCGAGTCCTGCTCTGGGAGCCACTGTTTTGTAAAAACCCGGGTGATCCCCGACAAATCAGGTTCGGGAGATCCTTTACACAGTTTCGGGTGATGCTTGACACTGTGTCACGAGATGCTTGACACCACCGCCGCCATCGGCCTCTGCTTCTAGCGAGGGAGGTGGCCATGCTCGTGGAGTTAAGCAAGATGGAACAGCGTTATGACGCCGTGCTCGGCGTCTTGAGAGATGGTTTCACGGTCACCGAGGTGGCCCAAAAGTTCAACGTCAGTCGCCAGACGGTGCACATCTGGCTCGCACGTTATGAAGATGGTGGCCTGGAGGCACTCGCGGAGCGGTCTCATCGCCCGGAGCACTCGCCGACTCAAATGCCTGGAGCGATCGAGGCGCGCGTGCTCGAACTGCGTCGACACCATCCGAGTTGGGGTCAGTTGCGCATCGCCCACCAACTCAGAAAAGAAAACGTCGAACCGCTGCCCTCACCGTCGTCGATCCACCGCGCCCTGCGACGAGCCGGGCTGATTGAGGAGAAGGGCCGGCGCAAGAAACTCCCCGCTTATAAGCGCTGGGAACGCGGTCGTCCCATGGAGCTCTGGCAGATGGACGTCGTGGGTGGCGTGCTCTTAGAAGACGGGACCGAGTGCAAGATTCTGACAGGCATTGATGACCACAGCCGCTTTCTGGTGTGCGCGGGCATTATGACCCGAGCCATCAGTCGCCAGGTGTGCGGTCACTTCACCGCGGCTTTGGAGAAATACGGCGCCCCGGAAGAGATCCTCACCGACAACGGCAAGGTCTTCACCAACCGCTTCGGACTCACCCCCACGGAGGTCTTGTTCGACCGGATCTGTCGTGACAACGGGATTAACCACCTCCTCACGGCCCCGTTCTCTCCGACCACCACTGGCAAGGTCGAGCGCTTTCATCGCACGCTGCGCTTCGAGTTTTTGACCACGCGGGTCTTTGCCTCCCTCGAGGTGGCCCAACGAGAACTCGATGAGTGGATCATGAGTTACAACACCGAGCGACCCCACCAAGGGCTCAAGATGGCCACGCCAGCAAGCCGTTTCTTCTCCCGTCGCGACGACGTGCCCACGCCCGCACTCGATCTCTCGGCCCTCGAGGAGCGAGGTGGTGACGACTGGGTCTCGCGCACCATCTCGGTCAATGGCATCATTTCGATCTCGAACCAGGTCTTTAGCTGCGGCAAGCATCGCAGCGGCCACGTCGTCGACGTCCACGTCTTAGAGACCATCCTGCAGGTTTGGGATGGGAACGAACTTATAAAGACCGTGCCAAGAACAACGACGGGGGAAGTGAGGAAAAAGAGGGCAGAGCCTCATCGGAGGAACTGATAAACAGAGGTGTCAAGAATCTCGTGACACTATTTAGGCAAGCATCATGTGGAGTCTCACATGGGAGCCACTGTTTTGTCGTGATTCCGCAGGGCCGTAGCTCAGTGGTTAGAGCAGGGGACTCATAATCCCTCGGTCGTGGGTTCGATCCCCACCGGCCCTACCAATGTCGCGAGTTTCATTGCGATCCAGGTGCATCGAATCTCTGGGCGAGATGTTGTAGTTGGTCAACAACTTCAATCAAAGGAACTGAAGCGTCGATCTCAATTGTTGCCGTCGCTCTCAATCGCGGCTCAATCTCGGAAAGATTTCGAAGTATTTCTCGACGTTGTGCCTCGTTTTTACCGTATGGATTGGTGGAGCGATTGGCCACTCTTTCAAGGATTACCTCTGCGGGTGCCGAAAGGAGTACCACGTGGTCGAAACTTGAATAGAACTTGCCTTGATTGGTCTTGCATCCTGCAACGAAGAGTTGTCCGCCTTCGTACTTGTCAAGCAGTGCGGCGATCACCTCTTCGTTCCAAATCCAGTCTGAAGATCCATCGGATTGCGTGACCCAGACGCTCCACTCATCGGTATCGGTGTCGACCGAGTGATATCCGCGCGAATTGAGAATTTCCAGGCACGCGGATTTTCCAGTTCCGGACATTCCGGTCACCAATACTTTCGCCATGGAGCCACGATACCGAAGACGTGTGCATCCAAAGATGTGGGTAGTCGATGCTCATTCCGAGGTTCCAAATCCCACGCTTCATCCCACATTCCCATCCGACACCACCGGACGAAACCGACACCACCGGACAAACAGATCAACGTTTCTCGGATAATTCCGACGTCACCGGACCAGTCCCCGTTGGCCCCCATCTCATAATCCCTCGGTCGTGGGTTCGATCCCCACCGGCCCTACCTCTTCATAGATTCGATCTGAATTCGAAAGAAAAACGAACAAATTGTTGGAATGACGTGAGTTCATAAGCAAGGTGACAGTGTCCGAGACGCGATCTCGCGCTAACGTCGTTTGGGCTGATGAGTATATGTGAATAGCCGCTTGTTGCGGTGGGTTGTTTTTGGTGAGATCGCGTTTCTCTTTTTTATGGGAGCGAGTGTCGCGCTCCATCCGGGTTTCGTGCTGGCTCGGCACGAGGGCGGGATCAGCGAATACGGTGTGCACGTAAAAACCGCGGTGCTCTACACGCTGGCCTGGGCAGTGCTCGCTGGTGGCAATATGCGCGGGGCACGTCTGTGTAGCGGTCGTGGCCTTCGTTCAGAGAAAGTGCGCAAGTTACTTTTGTTTTACAGCGCCGCCTCCCTGTTGGTGCTTATCAGCACGTACTTCTATTCACTCGACGCGGTGTTGAAGTACATTCACTACGGATTTGGGGCCGTACTCGTCGTGTTCATGAGCGCGGCGGCCTATTGGCTGTGTCGTCAGTTAACCGACGTCCCGTGGGCCAGGGCCATTCTTTGGGTTCAGGTGTTGGGAAGTATCGCGGCTCTCTTGAGCATCGTGGGCGCGCTCCATGTCCTCTTTGGCGCCGAGACGATTTCCAACGTAGGGTGCGCAATCTTGCTCGCCAAGACGTGCAGCAGGGCACTTGACGGAGATGTTGGTGATTTGTCAGCAGTTGTTGTACCTTCGAGCACCTAAGAAGTACGCCGAGAACTAGGAGTACCTTGCTACTCCTTTGCCACTCCACTCTGAACCAACGGACGTTGGTGAGTCGCAATACATCGTCGTAAGCAGACTGGGGCATCGGTCGACGACCGGATGACCTGCCGGGCACCTGTGCTTGATAGGTTCTGACAATCCGACTCAAGCGAGAGGACGAATCATATGGCTGGTTGCGCTTCCTGCGGAGGATGTTGCGCTCCATGCGGGAGCACTTGCGGTGCGATCGGGGGACCGGCGATTGGCGCCTATGCAGAATCTGGCGGATCCTGGTACTCGTATTTCTCTAGTAACCCCCCGTTGCTGGGTGGCGACGACGACACCTCACCAGTGGACGGGGACGCACTTGTTAACCCCGACCATCCCGGTCATCGCGAAGCTATCAAGTCAATTTCACACGTCGACGACGAGAAGCACGAGAAGTTTCTCCAATGGCTCAGAGAGGAATTCCATCGGACTGAACATGGCGGTGAACCGCAGAAATGACGTTCGCGGCTTCAATCAAAGGTTGAGTTTCTAGTCGGACACTGTGCACGCACATTCGACAATCAGCCGATTCGGAATGGTTCGCCGTCATGAAGGTAAGACTCGCGGGAGCCCAAACGACGACAGGACATCCTTGCCGAATATCGTCACTGCCGAGATGAGACCGCCAGACAGTGTCAACACAGCGATGCCGCTCGCATGGTACAGACCCGTTTGGGGATCACGGACGTAGGTCGCGAGCGTGGGCTGGCCATTCGCTCGGGTAGCCACTGTCCGGGTCGAGCGCCCAGGGCGGAACGACGTCTTGCGGAAATACTGGCTCGCGTCCTCGGGTCCCTTGCACTCCCCGGGTATTGGCGGCATGGTGACTGAGACGTCTTCGGTGAGCAGGGCGACGAGCTCGTCCGCGTTTCCGGTTTCGAATGCAGCGGCGACGCGGGCGACGATCTCCTGTTCAGCTACGGAGTAGGGCGCAGGCGGGGGTAGGCGATCCTTCGCGTCGACGAGGCGATCGCTCACAGCCAACCGGGCGCGCTTCAGGGCGCTTTCCACTGATGCCTCTGTTGCGTCAATCATCTCGGCCGCTTCGCTGGCTCGGTAACCGAGGACGTCACGAAGCACCAGTGCCACGCGTTGGCGCGGTGGGAGCAATTGAAGGATCGTGATGAACGCCAGCGACACCGACTCCCTCGTCTCGTACCGAGCGTCGGGTCCAGGCTGTTGTCGGGCAGCCCGTCAAGGAGAATGTCGGGGTATGGCTCGAGCCAGACAACTTCACCCACCCCTGTCGGCGCGGGATGGGCGGCGTTGGGCGAAGAAACCACTTCGGGTCGCCGGCTAGCAGAGCGCAGCATGTTTAGGCAACGATTCGTCGCGATGCGGTAGAGCCAGGTTCTTATGGAGGCCCGCTCCTCGAAGTTCGCGAGCGCTTGCCATGCGCCGAGAAGGGTCTCCTGGAGAGCATCCTCGGCGTCCTGGGTCGAGCCCAAGATTCGATAGCAGTGCAGGCGTAACTCTTGTCGGTACGTACCAGTTAACTCCGCGAACGCGTGCTGGTCCCCGGACTGGGCTCGACTGAGAAGTTCCATGCTCACTCTTCCATTCTCCTATCACCTCGATGTCGGGCTCCCTTCGATGCCTCTATTCATACCGACACCGCCGAGCCCCGAAACTTGTCACTCCTCACCGACCAATTTTCCCCCGATTCGGTGTCGGTATAAGGAGAGTCGCCGTACGGGTTGGGCCAGCGAACCATGCCCAGTTAACGAAGGAGGCAAGCCATGAACTCATTCACCTTGGGAAAACTTGCCGAAATCTACATTCAAAGGCTGGTCGAAAGTGCCGACGAGGGTCGCAAGGCTCGGCGTGACACTTCCCCCTGCCTGACCCCGCGATTTAAGCACCATCTCCACTGGCGCAGGAGGATCGTGATGCGACCTGTCCACGGATGTCAATGACGAAATGAGTCCGCGACTCTCCGGCAAAACTCGGCTCTTCCTCGCCGGGAACTTCATCTCGATGCTTGGCACTGGCTTGGTTTTGCCGTTCATGATCATCTACCTTCATCAGGCGCGGGGGATCGGGCTACCGGTCGTCGGAGCAATGCTGGCGGCGGGGGCGGCGACCGGTGTCATAGTCGTGCTTGTTTGCGGCGCGCTTCTCGACCGGGTGGGCGCCCGCCTGGTGCTTGGCATGATCCTGCTGGGTCAGGTCGTCGCCGAGGTCGGGCTCGCGTGGGCTCACAACGCGTTGACAGCCTGGCCAGCCGTTCTGATCTACGGGGCGACGTGGGCTCCGATGTTCGGCGCGATCTCTACGATGCTCAATGGTTTGACTGTGGAACCCGCACTGCAGCAGCGCGCTTTCGCGGTGAACTTTGCGACCCAGAACATGGCACTTGGTGTCGGTGCCGCGGTCGCCGCGGTCGTCGTCAGCTCCCATCATCCCGGGACCTTTCAGGTGCTCTTCCTGGCCAACGGCCTATCTTGCCTTCTTTTCGCGGTCCTACTGCCCGCGCTGCCGAACCTGCGTCGAACAAGGCCAGTCGACGAAACCCGGGTCGGGTACCGCTATGTCCTTAGCCACCGCGGGCTTCGCCTGATGATTCTGGCGTCGCTGTTGCTCGCCTACATCGGTCCCGCGTCGTTCGATTCCGGGGTGCCGGCTTTCGCGTCAGTGGCGGCTCACGTCTCGGACCACGCGATTGCGCTGTCCTTTACTATCAACACCGGAGTCATCGTGGCCGTGCAGATGCTGATGTTGCGCCTGATCCGACGGCGGCGGCGAAGCTCCGCCCTGGCCGCCATTGGCGTGATCTTCGCCGTTTCCTGGCTTCTTCTCGGATTCGCTGGGGCGGTCGACGGCCAAGTGTGGCGGATCGCAATTCTGTTTGCCTTCGTTGGCCTATTCGGCGTGGGGGAGACCGTCGTAGCTCCTACGAGGAATCCGCTGATCAACAGCCTGGCCGACGACAGGATCCGCGGCCGCGCAAATTCGATCTCAGGATTCGCCACCTCATTGATGTTGATCGTCGGCCCGGCCATCGTCACCGGTTTGCTCGCGGCGCACCTCGGAGCGCTATGGATCGCGTCGCTGTGCCTTTGCTCTTTGGGCCTCGTCGGTATTGCCGCCCGGCTGCGTGTTACCCTCACCGCCGAGCAGGACTACGTCAAACAGCCGCCCGTGGCCGAGTCGCCGCTCGAGCAGTTTGGCGATGTACTGGAGCAAGAAGAAAGCCTCTTTCCGCCGATGGAGTCACCATGAGTCTTTGGGACTTGGATGTCGAAGGACGCGGGCGAACGATACATCACGACGGCGCCCTTTTGGCACGATAAGAAAGTAGGGAATCGATGACTTCTCCCGAACGAGTCGGATTTCTCGGGCTCGGACTGATGGGCGAGCCGATGGCTCTGAGGCTGGTGCGCTCGGGCCTGCCGTTGGTGGTCTGGAATCGCACCTCGGCCAAAACGGCTTCGCTGCACACCGCAGGAGCGCTCGTAGCCGCAACTCCGAGCGAGGTGTTCAACCGGGCGGACGTCATCTTCGAAATGTTGGCGAGCGAGAGCGCCCTTGACGCAGTGCTGGGACGAAATACTCCCGCCTTCCCTGAGCGCCTGAGGGGTCGGACTCTCATTCACATGGGAACAACGGCGCCCGAGTACTCTCGCGAACTAGAAGAAGCTGTGCAACAGGCTGGCGGTCGCTATATCGAGGCGCCGGTGTCTGGCTCTCGCGTTCCCGCTGAACTTGGCGAGCTTGTCGCGATGCTGGCCGGAGATCCTCTCGCGATCCAGGCGGTGCGCCCGCTGTTCGAGCCGATGTGCCGCGACACCATAATCTGCGGCGCAGTGCCCGGGGCGCTGCTCATGAAGCTGGCAGTCAACCTGTACCTGATCACGATGGTGACGGGTCTGGTCGAAACGGTTCACTTCGCTCAGACGATGGGCCTCGATCTACAGCAACTCCGTAAAACACTTGATAGCGGGCCGATGGCCAGCGGAGTGTCGCGAGTAAAGATCGAGATGCTGGTCGGTTCGGACTTTGCGGCCCAGGCCGCCGTGACGGACGTGTTGAAGAACAGCCAGCTCGTCGCCGACGCGGCCCGCTCAACTGGCGTAGTATCGCCACTTCTCGATGTGTGCCGCGACCTGTTTGCCGAAACCGTAGAGCTGGGTCGTGGTGCTGCGGACATGGTTGCCGTCGTTAGCGCCTTCGAGGCTCGCACGCTCAAGGGTTCTCGTCAATCAAGGAACCCTCACTGGAGTTAGTTAAGCCTGGTCACGTGCTATCCAAGAGTGAGCAATTGCGCCTAAGAGTTCCAGTACTTACGATTCGGGAAAGTCGACTTTTGGCTGACGCATGAAGGGGGTGGCGTAGTGAGTAAGGAAGTTGTCTGTCCGCCGTGTGGCGAAGTCCTTCGGGGCGAGAACGACGATGAACTCGTGACTGTGGTCGTGAATCACGCGAGGGGTCACGGACACGAAGTCAGCGAGGTTGATCGCGAGCAGATCTTGTCTACCGCATACGAGGTCTGACGGCTCGCGAACGAGACTCGCCCAATGGTCGCCGAAAGTCTCCTGTACGAGAGGTCATTTCGATTCGGGGTTTCGATGTCTGACGAACCTTTCTCAGAAAAGGTTCAATTCTCCGATCCCGATCGACCGCCTATCTCCTTGGTAAAGTGAGGTTATAACTCTCAAAATATCGGTTGCGATGAGAATCTGCCGTCAGCGCGATGAGGAGTGATATGAGGGCTTTGCCGCTCTTACGCCAGCCATCGTCACGACCGACGCACTTCGGAGCGAACGTGCGAGATCCGAACATCCTGTCGTGATGATCGATCAACCACTTCGCTTTGCCGCTGGCGGGCCCTGTCAGTGCAGTCGCCATACGTGCGGGCACGCGACCAATTGTCGCTCTGGTGGAGTTGTTCGAATCCTTCGAAACTCCCGGTCGGAGCGAAGGTCTTCGGTTGTTCTTTGTCGCGAGTGCGCGGCTCCTCACACGTCGCAATCTCGTGGCGCAATATTCCCGTCGCTGGCGTAATTCGTAACGCCTAAGCCCTGCCACCATGGTTCTGGCTCTGAGGGCAGAATGAGTCACTCGTGTCGGGAGCGTTCCCGTCTACAGCAGGACGAATGATGTACCCGACCTTTCGGTTCCCGCGGAGCGCAACGCAATCGGCCCGTCACTTGGGTCAGCCTCCTCGGCGCGCCGTTCAGGTTGTCGCGCTACTTCGGTGCGCTCTGAACCGATCGATCCGACTAGATGCCCTTCTGCCAATCAATACTCCTCGCGGCGACGTTCTTCGTCGATCAATTGTGCTTCTGCCCTGTCGTCCTCGGGATTGGCTTCGGCACGACTCCTCTGACGACTGATGGGATCTCCTTCGGCGTTGTCACTAATCTCCATTACGCCTCCGCCCAACGCACTGAACCCAGACCCCGTCATATCTGGTACACCCCGGAAACCCCGATGCGGTGTTGCGGCTTCATCTTCGGCCACGTCTTCAAGGGGAGTCGCAGACTCCCGATGCTTCCTGCGAAAGATACCCATGCCAAACGGTACCTGACGGGACTCCGGGCGGGCGAGCGCGTCCGGGGGTTGGTAATTCAGGGCGCGGCTCGTAGCATGAATGGACTTCTTGGCGAAACGACCACGGAGGGAAAGTGACCTCGATCATGCCAACGCTTACTGTGATCATCGGTTCGACTCGGCCCGGACGAGCCGGGTTGCCCATCGCGCAGTGGTTTGTCGGGCGCGCCACAGAGCACGGGGGATTTGACGTGAACGTCGTGGACCTCGCCGAACTCGACTTGCCCTTCCTCGACGAGCCCAATCACCCGCGCCTGCGGCAGTACGTACATGAGCACACGAAGAACTGGAGCGCAATCGTCGACGCGTCAGATGCTTTCGTCATCGTGACGCCCGAGTACAACTACGGCATGACCGCACCCGTGAAGAACGCGATTGACTTCTTGAACCAGGAATGGAAGGACAAGCCCATTGGCTTCGTCTCGTACGGTGGTATTGCGGCGGGAACTCGGGCGGTGCAACAACTCAAACAGATCGTCACCACCCTCAAGATGTTGCCGGTCTTCGAATCAGTCAATATCCCGTTTCATACTCAGTTCATCGACGAGGAGGGCGAGGTCCAGGCCAACGACATAATGATCCAGGCGGCCTCTGCCATGCTGGACGAACTGGCGCGCACCGAGTCAGCTCTGAGAACGTTGCGATCCTCGGGCAAGAACATCTTCTAGATCGAGGGCAGGATGAACCCAAGGGACGACATCGTGAGCATCCAAGAGTTGCTCTATCCCCAGATACAGTGCTTTGGCTGCGGTCACGCAAACCCGAAAGGATTCCACCTTCGAAGTTTCCGGGAAGGTGAGATCACGATCGCCGAGTTCGTGCCGTGGCCCGAGCACGACAACGGATTTGGGTTTCTGAACGGCGGCATCATCGCAACGGTGCTGGACTGCCACACCGCAGCAGTCACAATGTGGGAGGCGGATCATCGCGGTTGGATCACCGATGATGGCCCACCGATTCCCTTCATCACAGCCGGCTTTGACGTTCGGTTTCTTCGTCCCACTCCTCTCGGTCCGCCCGTGTTGCTCACGGCTCGTGCGGTTGAGATCTCGGAGAAGGCCATCGTCGTCGATGCAGAACTCACGGTCGAGGACAAGACGAGGGCGACTATGAGGGCGAATTGGGCGCGATTTCGACCCCGGTAGTAACTACTCTGCAGTGACGGTTGTGATCGCAACGACGACGTCCAGGGAGTTCACTTGACAAGAGAAATAGTTACGACTACCAACGCGCCGTTCTCGTCGTTCTACAGTCAAGCGGTAAGAGCAGGAGGCCTCGTCTTCGTGTCCGGCCAGACCGGACAAGATCCCCGCACCGGACAGCTGGCCGGGCCGACGATTCAAGAGCAGACCCGACAGTGTCTGAAGAACATCGATGCGATCTTGGTCGCGGCGGGAAGCTCGATGGAAAAGATCGTCAGCGCAACATTCATTCTTCGCGATCCGGAGGACTTCGCCGGAATGAACGCCGAATGGGCAGCGTGGTTTCCCGATAACCCCCCGGCGCGCCAGGGGGCGTCGTTGCCGATTGACGTAGAAGGGCTGCTGGTGTCCTTCGCGGCTATCGCCACGCACTAGCCGACGACGTTCTGTCGCGTCGGTTGAGAGTTGAGCCAAGAAGACTTCGATGCATTTGGGCCGACGCTGGTTCCGATCCTCGCCGAGTTGGGCGTTTGCGTTGTCGACTCCCAGCGTGTCGAGCATTTACAACTCCATCGAGGGTTAACTCGTTCTCCCTCCACTCGTACGCAAGTTGTTTGATAGACGCGCTACGGGGACGTCTGTTGCAAGGTCGGGTAGTCGAGATACCCTCTCTCGTCGCCGCCATAAAAACTCGAGCGATCCGCTTGGTTGAGGGGTGCGCCGGAGCGAAGGCGAGCGACAAGATCGGGGTTGGCGAGGGCGTGAGTGCCAACGGTGATCGCGTCGGCGAGGCCCGTCTCGACGTCCACTAGGCGTGTCTCGAGGTGCAGGTTTCCCCGATTCACGAATAGCACGCCGGGCCAGTGCAGTCGAATGAACTCGACGATGTCACCTTCACCCTTGTAGTTGAGGTGCAGGTAGGCGAGCTGCAGCGACGAAAGGGAGCGCGTCAACTCGCCGTAGAGAACCTCGATGTCGTCTTCTTGGATGTCATTGAGAGTGCTGCCGGGGGAGAGGACGATGC
Organism: uncultured Acidimicrobiaceae bacterium; assembly: GCA_963839255.1. Taxonomy (GTDB): domain Bacteria; phylum Actinomycetota; class Acidimicrobiia; order Acidimicrobiales; family RAAP-2; genus RAAP-2. The sequence continues at coordinate 274,901 of CAWIUH010000003.1, read as the reverse complement.
CCGTGCGGTCGCGGCCGATCTCCTCGGAGACGGCGTTCGCAAGCTCGATGGCGAAGCGAATGCGGCGCTGCACGGAGCCGCCGTAGTCGTCGTTGCGCAGGTTGACGTTGCTCGAGAGAAACTGATGCGCCAGATAACCGTTGCCGGCGTGAATCTCCACACCGTCGGCGCCCGCCGTCATCGCGGCAGTGGCGGCGCGACGATGCTCATCGACGATGACCGAGATCTCCTTGGCGCTAAGTTCCCGCGGTTCGGGCATCTCGCGCATGCCGCCACTCGTGAAGATTTGCCCTGAGGGCCGCACCGGCGATGGCGCGACCGGTTGACGACCCTGCGGTGTGTTGGCTGAATGTGAGATTCGCCCCACGTGCATCAGTTGAATGACGATCAGTCCGCCGTTTTCGTGCACCGCGTCGGTAACTCGACGCCAGCCCACTATGTGATCGTCGCGGTAGATGCCCGGAGTGTGCGGATAGCCCTGCCCGTCGTCCGAGGGTTGGGTGCCTTCGGTGATGATGAGCGCCATCGAGGCGCGCTGCGCGTAGTACTCGGCGTTCATCGGAGTCGGTGCACCGCTCGGGGCCGAACGGGCTCGCGTCATTGGCGCCATCACGAGTCGGTGAGGTAGTCGTAGCGCCCCTACGTCGAGAGGCTTCCACAGGTTTGAGGCCACCTGACCTCCATTTCTCAACCCTATCCAGCTGGTTTCCTTCGCGTATAACTAGATGTCCAACTCTACGGCGACGCTGTGCAATAACTCATGTCACGGACCCCACCCTCACAACTTCGTGGTGACAACCATCACCTTCCCCACGGTCGAACTCGTGACGAACTTGATTGAGACATGCACCGAGACTCGCCGCAGTAAATAGCTGGCCGCGACTTCGGCTCTCTTGCGCGCGAGCGCCATGTTGTCATGCGCGTAGCCAACAAATGTGACAGAACATCCAGCAGAGAGCTTCTTCGCCAGGGCAGCGAGAACGTCCTTCGCTTTGACTGAGAGGGCGGTCGAGTTTCCGCTGTAGGTAACGTCTCTCGGCGTGGGGATTGACGCTTCGGGCGTGGGTGGCGTTGCGGGAGGAGCCGGACTAGTGACAATCGGAGGACTCGGTGGTGCGCCGCCACCGCCACCTCCGCCACCGCCACCACCGCCACCGCCGCCGCCACCGCCACCGCTGCCACCGCTGCCACCGGAGGATGCGGCGACGCTGAAGGACTGCTGAATCTGGTTGGCTGACATGTAGGCGTCACTTGCCCCGGTGCTGGGATCATTGAAGTCGATGATGCAGGTGCCGACCGACGTGAAGCTCACGACGCCAGCGTTCATGGCACAACCGCTCGACATGCTGTCCAGGGTGATCGCGACCTGATCACCGGAGGTCGCGGTTGCGCTTGGTGAGTAGGTGGTTCCACCGACCGTGGCATCGGTCGGGGCGCTGGTGGTAGGCGTGATCCCATCGGCAAGGGAGTCGCGCAAGACCAAAGCCACGTTGTACGTCAATGTGTCACCGGCAGTGCCAGTTACGGCACCGGGCGGGAACGTGGCGTACGCCGTGGTGATGGTCCCGCCGCACGAAGGGTCGGCGAGCACCTGATAGGAATCAGCCGCAAGTCCGAAGACGGTGTAGGTACCGTTGGCCGCGGTCGAGGTCGAGGCCCCAATTCCGCCGTCCGTTGAAGTAACAGTGACGCAGACTCCCGGAACATCGGTCAATCCACCATTAGCGGTTACGGACCCAGTCACGCTGGCGGCGAGGGCCAAACCCGCATTGATGTTGGTTGCCGGAGTCGCCGCGGTCGCGGCAACTGGCATCGCGCCCGTGGTGGACGGTGCCCCCGCCGACGTGTCGTTGTACCACTGGGTGACGTAGTTTCGTCCCCCACACGGATAGGTATAGAACTCGATGTCGTAGCTGCCCGGCGCAATACCAGAAACCGTGTACATACCGTCAAGCGCGGTCGTCGCTTTCTCCACGAGGCCGCCGCCCTCGGGGTACGCCCAGACGCACATGTTGCCTATATCGGCTCCGCTGACCGCCGCGAGAACGGTCCCGGAGATGCTCGTACTTGGCGACAACGAGGCATTGACGCCGGTCGCCGGCGACGCCACCGCCAACGCTCCCGAGGCGGATGACGATCCGGTCGATGTGCCGTTGTACCACTGCGTGACGTAACTTCCTCCGCACTCTCCGGCAGAGAACTCGACGTCGTAACTACCGGGCGAGAGCCCTTCAACGATGTACATTCCATCGGCTGCACTCGTGGCGGGTGTCCCAACGCCGTTAGTGCCGCCGGCGGAGTACGCGCTGACGCAGATACCCGTGAGGTCGCCGCCCCCCGCCGCACTCACCGTCCCCGAGATGCTTGAACCCGCGGTCATGGCGGCGTTGATGTTGGCTATCGAAGTTGTCGCAACGGTGACCAAGGTGCCTGGCGGGGTCTGCGTTCCCGACGTCGTAGCGTTGTACCACTGCGTCGCGAAGTCCCCGCTGCCACACCCGGGGACGAACATAATGCCGTAGTTGCCGGGTGCAAGACCGGGGATCGTGTACGTGCCGTTGGCGGCGGTGATCGCTGAGGCGGCGATGCCGGTCCCATTGAGGAACGCGTCCACGCAGATACCTTGGAGGTCGCCGCCGCCGGCGGCCGTAACGGTTCCCGAAATGGTCGGGGCGCTCGGTGACGGCGTACCGAACCAGTCTTGAAACGCGGTGAGAGAGAGCGGTGTCGTGCTAGATCCCAGTGCCAGCGCGTCAGAGTTGGCGCCCCCAGCACCGTCGAAATATGTTTCAAAGGCGAAGTTCCCGTTGGCGACGGCTGATGCCATCCCGTCGATGTAACCGGGATCGTCCCCGGACGGGACGCTGGACAGCCCCCATTCCGGAAAACTCATCGGCTTTCCCTGTGCGGCCGCGAACGCCTCAAAGGTCGCGAGTCCGTAGGGCTCACTCGCGAGAGTTGAGAACGTAGTTGACGTGTTCGGCGTGTTGGAATCCACGTCATAAAGGTCGAGACCCATGACATCGACGTACGCATTGCCCGGGTAGAAGTTTGAGTACGGGTAACCGCCTTTACCAGCATTGACATCCCAGTCAATGAGGAAGTTCTGTCCGACCGCTTGTCGCAGTGCCGTTACTTCATTGGCGAAGCACGCCGCCCATAGGTTCTGCTCCTGGGTGGTGGTGCCCATGAAGTCCGTCTCCCACGTACCGTTCATCTCCGCGCCGAGACGAATGATCGAGTTCTGCAAACCGGCCGCGACAAGGTTCGTGCCCAGAGCGGCGGCGTAGGAGTCGAAGTCGCCCGCCGCGCACGACTGCTCCCAACTCAAGGGGTTGCTGATGTCTTCCAGGCTGTCGGGAATCAAATCCACTTGCAAGACCAGTTGATTTTTTTGGGGTGACTCGGCGACCCACGAGGTATACCCGTACGTCGGATCGGTGATCCACGGAGATTCCCAGTCGGACCATGTTGTGGCACTGTTCAAGTAGGCCGAGACACACGTGACGGAGGAGTCCGTTAAAGAGTCAAAGCTGTTGACGGCATCTTGCAGGGATGTGAGCCCCGTGTCATCGAAATTCGGAGTGAGGCATTCGCTGCGCGAGGGTCCAGCGGTAATGGGCGCCTCCGATGTCACGTGAGTCGACGTCACGCCCACGGTGGCGGAGGCGAAGGCCACAGTTGCCGGAACGACCGCTAGCGCCAGGACGAGCGCGCCTGTTGCGAACGACGTCGCGCCGATTTTGAGAGTCCGCATCGTTATGCCCCGTAACGAGTCCACCCTGGACTCTCTCGAGGCATCCTCTCATAAGAGATTCAGACCTCGGGCAGCGCTCAACATTTGTGCCACGTGAAGTCTTGTCATCGAATTGGGGATGGTATGAGAAAAAACTCATAAGTCCTTATGGCGATGGTAGCGATGGCAAGGATAGAGGGCGGATCATCTGCTCCCACGATCTCATAAAGTCAGTAAACGTAAGGGTTATTGTTCATCGGAGACGTTCGGGAGGTCTTCGCGCAAGAGTTGCGACGCGTGCAAGAAATTGAATTCGACCGTAAGTTTCCTAGTACAGAAGCCGGTTTTCAATCTCGTCGAGATTGAACTTAATTCGGTCTTGAGAGTTGTGTGTCGTATGGGTACCGTCCCCGCACCAAACCGTCCTGTCTCACATTTGGGAATCATTTCCCGTCTCCGCGCCGAAGTTCGCGATCGACGTCCGATCGATGTGGGTCGCGCGACGACCGTGTTCGCGATTGGACTCGTCGGTGCGATCACGTGTGCCAGCTTTACCAGCAGCTCCGCGTTTGGCGCAGCGGCGATTGATCTCGGCTCAGCCACACCCGACGCGGTGGTTGCTGGCACGACAATCACCAACACGGGCAATACGGTACTGACGGGCGATATCAGCCTGTCCCCGGGGACATCGATCGTCGGATTTCCTCCTGGCGTCGCCTCTGGTACAAGCAACGCTGCCGACGCGACGTCGCTGGCGGCCCAGACATCGGCGACAGCCGCCTACGGCGTGGCCGCAGGTGAAACGCCCTTCACGACGCTGGCGGGCGGGACGGTTGGCGGCCTGACGCTCAGCCCAGGTGTGTATGAGGCGTCCTCGGCCCTGCAACTCACGGGTCCCGTGACTTTGAACGCCGGTGGCGACGCCAGCGCGGTGTTCATTTTTCAAGCGGGTTCAACGTTGGTAACCGCCTCCGCCTCATCGGTCGTTCTCGAGGGCGGCGCCCAGGCGTGCAACGTCTACTGGCAAGTCGGTAGCTCGGCCACCCTTGGGAGCACGACCTCCTTCGTGGGAACGATTCTTGCGCTGGCCTCAGTAACACTGAACTCGGGAGCAACCGTCGACGGTCGTGTGTTTGCACAGACAGGGGCCGTGACCCTGAACGACAACGTGATTACAGTCCCCACCTGCAGCACCCCTTCCGCTCCAACGACGACGACTACCACCACAACGCCCACCACAACCACGACGACCAAGACTCCGGTCACGACCGTGGCGACGAAGAAGCCGGGGGGCGCTGCCAGTTCGGGGGCGAAGCACGGTGGAGTGGGCGATAGTTCCGGTACGGGCACGACTCCCGGTTCGCCGACCACCATCATTCCGAAGGGCGCACCTTCCACGGGGGAGGGGGGAGCGGCTGGTTCGGGTTCCTCACCCTTGGGCCTGATCGGGCTCGGTGCGATCGTCGTATCTGCAAGCGCAACCTCTGTCGCGATTCGCACTCGTCGTCGTCGGTAACCCAGAGATGAGATTCCGCGGGGCGTTCCGACCTCGTCAGTGGGTGTGCTGGAGTGTGGCGGTCGTGGCGCTTGGCGTTGCCGCTGCTGCACTCGCGGGCACGCTCACGACCAATGATCCGCGAGTCGACGTGTTAGCGCGGGCCGTGCCAGTGCCTGCGGCGGGTCACAAGGCGAAGGTACGTCCCCTCGTTCGTTCCCAGCCATTGACCCTGACCATTCCGGCGCTTGGCATCAAGACGGCGGTGGGGACGTTGGGTCTTCAGGCGGATCACCAAGTGATGGTGCCCACCAGTTCGCACGTCGTCGATTGGTACATCGATGGGCCCACGCCCGGACAGATCGGCTCAGCCGTGATCCTGGGGCACGTCGACTCGTACAAGGGACCGGGGACATTTTTCTATCTGAAGGACCTCAAATCGGGAAACGCGATTGCCGTAAAGCTGGCCGACGGTGACGTTGTCCACTTCGTAGTGGTCAGGGTGGTCCAGTACTCCAAAGTGGCGTTTCCCGATCAGATGGTCTTTGGCTCTCACGGTTTTCAGTCCCTCGAACTCGTCACGTGCGGGGGCACATTCGATCACGAAACGGGACATTACGAATCAAACATCGTTGTCTTCAGCCGGTTCGTGTATTCATCGTCGCCGAGGCGCACTGTTAGGTCCTGAGGGATCCTCTCCGTTTCCCCAAAATGGCTCAAATCCAGCGGCTTGGATCGGCCCCCGATAATTGTTCAACCGCGATTACTTTTGGATGTGGGGGAGTCGTCACCAGCCCTCGCCGGAGTGAGTGAAATTGAACTTCTTTGCTGACCAAGTCGGTATCGGGCCTTCATCCTTCAAAGGCCCGCGCTAGCCATGACGCCACGGCGAGCCCAAAACAGCGACAGTCTCATCAAGCTCGGGGCCGAGCAGTTTCTCGCTGCGATTGTGCGAACGTCGAACGATGCGATCATCGGAAAAACACTCGATGGCACCGTCGTCTTTTGGAACGAGTCAGCTGAGGCTCTCTATGGATACAGCGCGCGCGAAATGCTGGGACGAGACATCGCCATCCTGTTTCCGCACGACCGACCGAGCGAACTCGCCGAGTTGCTGGCTCGCGTTCGAGGCGGTGATACCGTTCGAGATTTTCACACGCAGCGAGTTCGCAAAGACGGATCGTTGGTCGCCGTGTCAATCACGATGTCCCCTGTACCCGACTTGGAAGGCAACGTGCTCGGGATATCGGTGATCGCCCATGATTTGACTCTCCATAACTTACAGATCTCGGATCTTCGTGAGGCGCATCGAAAGGCCGACGAAACGTTAAGTACCCTGCAGACGCTTCACGGTTCAGCGCCGGTGGGTCTCGGTTTTCTCGATCGTGAAGGTCGCGTCGTTCATATCAACGAGTTCCTCGCATCCATTGACGGCTCCACCATCGAGGAGGAAGTCGGCAAGACGGTGGCCGAAGCTGCCCCGGAGATTTGGACCCAGATTGAGCCGGTGTTTCACCACGTCATTGATAGCGATGTGGCCGTGCTCAACATTGAGGTCACCGGTCAGGTCGCCGGGGATCCGGGGCGGCTGCACCATTTGCTTTCGAGTTACTACCCGGTCCACCTCGAGTCGGAGGTCATCGGCGTCGGAGTGGTGGCGGTTGACGTCACGGAACGCAAGCAGGCCGAGAACTTTCGTTTGAGCGTCATGAACAACATGGCGGAAGGTCTGATCACGGTCGACGTCGACGGCAGAACGACGTCAATCAACGAATCGGCTTGCCGGATGCTGGGTTGGAGTGAGGAAGAGCTACTGGGCCAGCAGTTGAGCGAACTCATACTCCCGCGGCAAGACGATGGGTCGCTGCGCAATGATATGGCTCAAATGCTGAAAGTGCGCGAGGAGGGAGTGAGCGTTCGACTGGAGGACGCCGACTATGTCTGCAAAAGCGGTGCGCTCCTGCCAGTTGCTCTCTCCGCCTCGCCACTGCTCAACGGGCCAACCGTCGAGGGTGCGGTCGTGATATTTCGAAACGTAACTGAAGAGAGGGCCGAGCGCGCGAGAATTTCGCGCGAAATGGCTGCCTTGAGTTGGGTGGGCCGGATACGCGAAGCTCTTGATGAAGATCGCTTCGTCTTGTACGCCCAGCCGATCGTTCCGTTGCGCGGCGGTCGGCCCAGCGAAGAGCTGCTTTTGCGCATGATCGGTCGAGACGATGAGCTCATTGCGCCTGACAATTTCCTGGGCGTCGCCGAAGCGTACGGACTCATTACAGAGATTGATCAATGGGTGGTGAAGCAGTCCGCGTGTCTCGCCGCCTCCGGTCGCCACGTCGGGGTCAACCTCTCGGCCGTGTCGATCGTTGGCGCGGACATGCTTTCGCTCATCCGCAGGGAGATCGACGATGCGGGAGCGGATCCGTCGAATCTGGTCTTCGAAATCACTGAGACCGCGCTCATGCGCGACATCGTCAAGGGTCAGTCATTTACCAACGGTGTTGCGGACCTCGGTTGTGCCGTGGCCCTAGACGACTTCGGCACGGGATATGGGACGTTCACTCACGTCAAGAACTTGAACGTTAAGTATCTAAAGATTGATATCGAGTTCGTGAAGGGACTGGCCAGTAGCCCGGAGAATCAATCGGTCGTCAAGGCCATCGTCAACTTGGCTCAAGGATTCGGGTGTGAAACTGTGGCCGAAGGAGTTGAAGACGACGCGACGCTGACGATGTTGCGGGCGCTGGATGTTGATTATGCACAAGGCTTCTTCCTCGGCCGCCCAGGCCCGCTCTGAATCATTTCACCCATGGGCTTTCGCGCCAGCTTCTCTCATGCTTATCTGGAGTCATGCGCGAGACACCCGACGAGTTGAGTCGCCTACAAGCATTGCTCGACTCGAGCGCGGCTGGCGCCGGTCCGCATCTGCGTGGAGTGATTAGCGATGAGCGACGACTCACGGCCCGGCAGGTGTGTGACCGATTGCGAGGCATGCGCCTGCTGGTTCTCGGGACGTCGACGGCCGACGGGCGGCCACTGGTGGGGCCAGTCGATGGATACTTCATCCACGGAGACTTTTGGTTCAGTTCGGGCAAGGACTCTGTGCGCATGAGTCACATCGCCGTTCGACCTTTTGTGAGTGCGACGCACCTGCCTGACGAGCAGTTGGCGATAACGGTCCACGGGCGAGCGGAGATCTTCGAACTCAGTGATCCTGAGCGCCCAGAACTTCGTCAAGCCATGCTCGATCACTACCTGCCCATAGCGGGGGAGGGCTTTCGCGACTGGGTCGACAGCGGCGACTCCTACGGTGCGCGCATCAGGGCCGACAAGATGTTCACTTTTTCGATGCCGGCGGCGTGATATTGCTCTTGGGGATTGTCGATTCTTCGATCCTCGTTCGACGTCTATGCGTGACGAGGTGTCACGGAGGATAAAGGAGTGAGAAATGCCCCAGTACGCCATTTTGCTGTACGCGCCAATTGACGACGAGGACGAGTCGACGGTCGACGACCCCGACGCGCAAGAACGCCAGTCCGAGGGCATGCGAGAGCATGATCGCCACAGCCAAGATCTTCAGGATGAGGGCGTGATGATTGCGGCCTTTGGTTTGGAGTCCTACGAGGCGGCGACGTCAATTAGGGCTGAAGGAATCACCGACGGACCGTTCATCGAATCAAAGGAAGTGGTTCTGGGCGTGTGCGTCGTCGAAGCGCCCGACCTTGACGCCGCCCTCGCGATCGCTCAGCGCAACCCGATTCTCCATCAGGGCGGCGGGATCGAAGTGCGACCGATTGAGTTCCTCGTCGTTCCCTCACGCACGAACGCTTAATGACCGACGACGTACGAACGGCCGTTGCGAGTGCGCACCGCGATGAGTGGGCGCGCGTGCTGGCTTCGACCGTGCGTACGGCGAGGGATATCGATCTCGCAGAAGAGTCCGTGCAGGACGCGTTTACCGAGGCGATGACGAGCTGGTCGCGCGACGGGATTCCCGAGAACCCCGGAGCGTGGCTGACGACGGTCGCTCGCCGACGAGTCTTCGACTCCCAGCGCCGCGCGGCGACCTACCGACAAAAACTGCCATTGCTGGTGGACTCCGGTGAGTCCGTCGTCGAAGAGAGCCTGCGTTCAGAGATGGAGAACGCCGACTTCGCGGACGACGATACGATCCGTCTCGTCTTCATGTGCTGTCACCCATCGCTGTCGCGAGACGCACAGATGGCCCTCACGCTCCGACTGGTGTGCGGTACGACGAGGGCCGATATCGCTCGTTGCTTTCTGGTCAGCGAGACCACAATGGCTGCTCGACTTACCCGAGCCAAGAAGAAGATTGCGCTCGCTCGCATTCCCTTCAAGGTTCCCAACGCCGACGAGATGCCCGCCCGCCTTGACGGAGCCCTGGGTGTGATCTATTTGCTCTTTACCCTCGGGCACGCTTCTCCGTCCGGAGAAGTGCTGGTGCGTCGCGACACCGTTCGCGAAGCCCTTCGACTGGCCCGTCTGCTCCATGACCTCCTGCCTGACGAACCCGAAGTGAAGGGATTGCTCGCTCTCCTCTTGGTCATTCACGCGCGCCAGGATTCGCGCGTCACGCCCGACGGCAGCGCTCAACCGATCTCGGCCCAGGATCGAACACTCTGGGACCGCGACGCGATTGCCCACGCTCACGAACTCATCGTGGAGAGTCTGCGCACGGGTGTGGCGGGGCCCTACGCACTTCAAGCGGCGATTGCGTCGCTGCACGCTCACGCGCCAACGTACGACGAAGTCGACTGGCCCCAGATCGTGATCCTGTACGACCAGTTGCTGCTGGTGTGGCCAAGTCCTGTGGTGCGATTGAACCGGGCGGTCGCCGTCTCCAAAGTCGAAGGCGCCCAGGTGGCACTCGCCATTGTTGAGGAGTTGGAGCGCGAGGGCTCCCTCGATCTCTATCACTACCTGCCGGCGACGAAGTCCTATCTGCTGGAGGAACTCGGTCGTACGGACGAGGCAGAGCTGTTCCGAACGCAGGGCCCGAGATCTGGCCGCGAATGAAGTCGAGCGTTCGTTTCTCGATGCAGCATCATCCCAACACAGTTTTTGAGGTCAACGCTCCGGCACGCCTCGTTACACTGACTCCGAGAAGTGAGAGGAGTTGTTCCGTGTCCGAACGACTGAACGCGCTAGGAGAGTCCGTCGCACATCTCTACGACGTGGCGTCTGATATTCAACCGATTGACTACACAGCCTCGGCGTACCCGAGCGAGTGGACTATTGCCGACACGATGTCCCATCTGGGCTCCGGCGCAGTAATCGGCACTCGGAGGATCGAGGATTTCGTTGCCGGGCGCAACGCCGAACCCGACTTCAACCAGTCGGTCTGGGACCTCTGGAACGCGAAGGCTCCGGCTGACCAAGTTGGCGACGCCCTCGTGAGCGATCGCCAGTACCTGGAAGCACTCGAGGCAATGACCGAAGAACAGCGCAGCGAGTATCGCATGTCGCTGGGTCCAATGTCCTTTGACTTCGATGGCGCCGTGGGACTGAGACTCGGCGAGCACGTGCTGCACACATGGGACGTTGAGGTTTCCTTTGAGCCCGACGCGACGCTGCCGGCCGACGCCAGCGGGCTGATCCTGGATCGAATCAACTTCCTAGTGGGGCGCGCGGCCCGTCTCGCCGGCGACGAGCGCCAGATCTCGATTCGAACGATCGAGCCCGAGCGTTCCTTCACCCTGCGGCTCACGGGTGATTCGGCCGAGTTGGTCGAGGAACCTCACGACGGTCGTGTCGACTCTGGAAATTCCCGCCGAAGCCTTAGTGCGACTCTTCTACGGGCGCCTCGATGAAGCGCACACGAGTGAGTCACTGCGGAACAACGATGTCATCACGTACTTGCGCGGGGTATTTCGGGGCTTCTAGACCTCAGTGCTATTGCGCGAGAGGAGTCATCTCCGTTCGCGTGCGTCGGTTTGTCGGTAAGCGCCGACGGCCCGCACGTCGACCCGTCCTCTGACGCTGTTCGCGCATCTCCTATAGTGCGCCTAAGTTGTGCACGATACTGCGTGAGGGAGGTCTCGTGAAGGACGGTCCCTTTAAGAAGGGTTTCATGTGGCTCTGCGGTGCCCTCGATCGGCGCTACGGATGGGACCGCCTACCCAAACCGATCGCCCTGATGACGCTGACCGGACTTCGCATGACGCTGCGTCGTCACAATCTCTTCGATACCACGGGTGTGTCCGCGGGTTGGGGTCCGGAGTTGCCGCCACCCGGTCCACGCAGCCTCGTGCGATCGCCCGACGGCACGGGCAACGATCCCCTCCAGCCGCTGATGGGCAGCGCTGGGAGTCGCTTTGGTCGCAACGTTCCGCTCGCTCTTACCTACCCCCACGATGTCCTGACGCCGAACCCGCGACTCGTCAGCAATGAGCTCCTAGCGCGCAAGGAGTTCATTCCGGCAACGACGCTCAACGTGCTCGTGGCGGCGTGGCTGCAGTTCGAAGTACATGACTGGATGAGCCACGGCACGAACGAGCCCGACGACCCGTGGCAGGTCGACCTCGAGGCGGAGGATCCCTGGCCCGTGCGCCCGATGCTGATTCCCCGCACCAAGGCCGACCCCACCTCTGACGCACAGCCCCCGACCCATCTCAATACCGAGACTCACTGGTGGGATGCGTCCCAGGTGTACGGGAGCAGCCCAATCATCGAGAAGATGATTCGAAGCGGCGTAGGCGGCCACGTCCTGCTCGACGACAAGGGCAACATCCCCTTCGACCCTCCCAACATGCCGCCCATTCCCGGTCTGGACATCGCGGGCATTACCGGCAACTGGTGGATCGGCCTGGCGATGATGCATACCTTGTTCATGAGGGAGCACAACTCGATCTGCGACTACCTTGCCGCGATCTACCCCTCGTGGAGTGACGACGAGCTGTTCGACCACGCGCGGCTCATCAACGCCGCACTGATTGCCCAGATTCACACGACCGAGTGGACCACCGCGCTGCTCGCCGACGCGGATCTCGAGCTCGGCATGCGGGTCAACTGGTGGGGCTTCCAAGGCGAGCAGTTGCTCAAGAAGCTCGGGCGTCTCACCAAGAGCGAGGAACTCAGTGGCGTGCCGGGATCCGATCTTTACTACCACGGCGCGCCGTACGCCATGACCGAGGAGTTCGTGGCCGTCTATCGGATGCACCCACTCATCCCCGACGAATACAGCCTTCGCAGCGCGGACGACAACGAAGCCATCGAGCACTACGACTTCACGCAGTTAGCCGGCGTACTGACCCACCTAGTGCTCGATGACCCGCGCGTCACCATGACCGATCTCTTTTACTCATTCGGGACGAGCCACCCTGGTGCCATCGTGCTGCACAACTATCCGAATCTCATGCGACAGTTCAGTGAGCCCGACGGCACGACGCTCGACCTCGCGGCGACCGACATTCTGCGCAACCGCGAACGAGGCGTCCCGCGCTACAACGAGTTCCGCCGCCAGTTCCACCTCAAGCCTGCGCTCACCTTCGAGGAGTTCAGCGATGATCCCCAGGTGGTGGAAGACCTGCGCCGCATCTACGACAGCCCCGAGGACGTTGACCTCATGGTGGGGCTCTACGCCGAAACGCCGCCGCAGGGATTCGCCTTCAGCGACACAGCCTTTCGGGTCTTCATCCTGATGGCCACTCGGCGGCTCAAGAGCGACCGCTTCTTCACCTACGACTACCGACCCGAGGTGTACACCGCCGAGGGTCTGCGCTGGATCGAGGACAACACGATGTCGACGGTCCTGCTTCGACACTTTCCGAATCTTGCCGGCGCCCTGTCCGGCGTGGACAACGCCTTCAAGCCGTGGCGTACGGCCGGGATCGACTGAGGCCGTCGTGTGGTGGTTGCGACGGACCTTCTGGAATCGCCTCATGATCTTCAAGTTTCGCCACAACAAGCCGCTCGTGATCCCCGTGCCCCGTCCAGACGCTCAGCCCATCATTTCGGTTCCGATTCAAGAGAAATTCCCCGATATCGCGATCCCTGATGTGCGCGTTGCCGACCACGTCCCCAAGGACGAAGTGCAAACCAAGGCGCTCCTCTTCTGTCGAACGCAGGCGTGGCTGAACCGAGCGTTCTCGCCGATGCAGAGCGGGCTACCCGAGATCGACGCTCAACCGTCCGTCGCGTTGATGGCCGCTTACACGCCGGGCCATCGCCGGTGCTGTCCCGCGCCCTTGCGACCCGGAGCGTACGACGGGGAGATTGACCTCGGTCACCTGGCCATGGCCAGCCCCTATGCCTGCTACCTCGAAGAGGACGGCGACGGCGGATTTCGTTGGGACCTGAGCGATCTCGATCAGTTCGAGCGTCATCCCGGGCTCCGTTCACCGGGCGCGCTGGTCGAGTTCATGGTCGACGAGTCATCGAAGTACCCGGTGGCTCGGCGAATCGACTGCGATCTGGGTTCGTGCTCGCCGGGCGACCCCGATTGGGACGAAGCGAAGCGGATCGCCATGTGCGCGCTGAGCACTCACCTGTCGCTCGTTCGCCACTTCAACTGGGTCCACCTGGTCTGCGGCGACCCGCTCGCGGTGGTGACGCGCAACTGCCTTCCCGCCGATCACCCTGTACGCCGCCTGCTCCAGCCCCACGTCTACGCCACCCAATCGAGCGACCAGATGGTGACGATGGTTCAGATGAACAACGGAGGCGACTTTGAGAATACCTACAGCCTCACGCACCAAGGGGTGTGCGACCTCTTCGAGGCGACCTGCGGCGGCTTCGACCTGCGGATGGTCCACCCCGGTCTCGACGCCGAGCAGCGCGGGGTGGCCCGAACTCCCTTTGCCTCGCCGGCCCTCGAGAACCGTGTCTCGCTTATGGGGGTCATCCACGACCACGTTGCCCGGTATCTCGCGCTGTACTTCGAATCGGACGACGCGCTGGCGGCCGATGAGCCCTTCGCCGCGTGGCTAGACACTCTGCGAACTCGGATCCCCCGCGGCGTCAGTGAGATCGCCGGCGACGGTGTGACGGTGGGCGGCGCGCAGGATCTGCTCGCCACGTTCATCTACCTCACGACGGTGGAGCACGAAATTGTTGACGCGGGGGTGTGGAACTACCAGCTGTGGAGCGATGTGCAGCCGCCGCGCGTCTACGCCAACGGCCAGCGCCTGCCCCTGGACGTGTATCAGCGCTTCGTGAGCGCCAACTTCAACTTCCAGATTCCGCGGACCATGCTCATGAGCGACTTCTCCTCCCTCGCACTCGACGAGAGGGGAGCGGGGGCCTTCCGGGAGTTCTTGGGCGACCTCGGCGATCTCCAGGCGTCGATGAACGCCGAGCCCTACGCGTGTTGGCGCATCGAGCCACGACGCCTTAAGGCCAATATCAACGCGTAGCGCGGCTCGTCTTCGCGTGGCGTGCGCGAAAAGTCCGTCGCCGGTTAGCGCAGCGGCACGCCCCCCGACGCGGCGCAGCTGATGACGAAGGTCGTGGCCGCTTCGACGCCGTTCAAGAAGAGCTGGTCTTGCTGAGCGCGAGTGAGATCGAAGTCGGTGGCCTTCAGACCTAAGTTGTCAACGAAGATGGTCCTCGCCGCTGTCGACTCGTCGATCGCGTGCGAGTTCCACTCCCCGGTGAGCATCTTCTCGATGTGGCGCGCCACGGCGTCGCTCGAGTCGCAGGCCACCATGGGCGGGAACTCGGTTTGAAAACTCGACAGCTTGATGCCGATCGTTGGCCACCTGGGGGCCTGCCCGTCGACCCGGTCGAACGCGCGAATCGGGAAGTTCTCCAAGAGTCCTCCGTCGACCCACGTCTGGGTCCCGGCGGCGTAGTGGACTTCGGTGACACCGCCGCCAGCGCGCGGCGCCTTGAGGCGCACTTCCTCGGATTGAACGTGCACGGGATCAAAGAAGAACGGAATAGACATCGACGCGCGTACCGCGGCGACCGGATCCTGATCGTCTGGGGCGAGGGCGTAATACGGATAGTCCCAGGGCAGACGAACCAGCTGGCCGCGTGAGATGTCCGATGCGTGCATGACCACGCTGTACTCGCGCTCGGCGTACAGGCTCATCCCCGGATCGACGTCCTTGTCCAGGCGCAGGTCGGCAAATGTCCTCACGCCGAGCTGGTCGTGCAGGATCGGCGTGAGCCACTCCACGAGATAGTCACCCGAGTAGATGCCGTCGCGGCGAATGAGCGACGCCAGGTCGGCGACGGCGTCACCCCTCTTCTTGCCCAGGACGTGCAAGGAATCGCGAAGTTTGCCGCTGGGCATGAAGTTCATGAAGTCAAGGGACGCAATGAGGGTACGGAGATCCGACATGGGTCGACCCGCTTTGGCGAGACCCGCGACGAGAACGGCCGCGATGGCCCCCGCGCTCGTCCCCGCGACGCCGCGGAATACGTAGCCAGCCTCGTCGAGCACGACCACGGCCCCGACCAGGCCCAAACCTTTGACTCCGCCCCCCTCGAGGGCCAAGTCCGCCACGAGACTCGGCGGCTGTAGCGTCGTGCGCGGTCCGTCGAGTTCGAGGAGCCGTTTTGCCGCTTCCTCGAAGCTGGCTTGCAGGGAGTCTGATCGCACATAGCCCTTGGGAGTATCCGAGAGAGTGATGTCGCTGGTCATGGCGTCCTCCATGTGGGTGAGACTTGTCATCGCCCAATCCTCTGGCGCTGAGCCTATTTCTCGGAACTCGTACCGGCGACTCCTACGACCAGCGATCGATCTCCTCGGCGAGCAGACGGCGTCCGTGCTCGGCGTCGAGGGTGAATCGCTCCAGTAGGGGATGCTCGTTCTCAAAAGCCGTGCGGACCTCCACGAAGTTCTCGGCGGTGGCGCCAAGGGGACGAAGCACGAGCCAGTTCCATAGTTGTTCGCCGTGGATTGGCAACGTCAATGAGGTGATCTCACGCGAACGCTGGTCGTCGCCGCGAACGTGGGCCAGGTAGGCGAAGCCCTGAAGGACCGTCGAACTCACCTGAGGCTGGCGAGCAACGAGCTCCTTGGCGCCCCGCGCGAGGGAGCGAGCGACCTGCTCGGGCGAGCTCGTGTGAGCGGCTACGGCGTGGGAGAACACGAGGTTCAGGTAGCCCCACTGCGACCCCGCCGGGACCTCGGAGAACGAGTCCACCGCGCTCACCGCCTCATCGAGCCGGTCCTGGGCGAGGAGAGCCCAGGCCCGATTCACCTCGATCAAATGGCGATATCCGGCGTTGGGCACGTTGAGCGCTGCCTCGAATCGCTTCAGCGCCTCGGGATAACGCAGCATCATGACGTCGGACCAGCCCAACTGGAAATCCATCAGGCCCAGCACCGCGGCGCCATAGCGCTCCGCCGCCAGCTGTCGGGCGGCGACGAAACGCTCCACCATGCCAACGTGGTCGGCAAAGACGCCCAGCATGATGCCGTCGACCAGCATCGCCCAGATGGCGAAGTCGCTGGGATGGTCTTCGTTGATCTTGAGCGCAGTCTGAATCGCTTCGCTGGCTCCTCCTAGATCACCGAGCCAGAGCAGCTCGTAGGCCAGGGATGCCGAGACGTTGATCCGGTCCCGAGGACTGAGGTCGGCGGGCAGCTTCAAACAGTCGATAACCAGCTGGACTTCGCCGCGTTGTGCGCCCGCCTCGTGGTTGATGGCGGCGAGGCGGGCCGTCGCCTCCGGTCGCCCGCGTTCGAGGGCCCACGTGGCTGCGGAGCGGAAGTTCTCGTATTCCGAGCCGGTGCGGGTGACCGTGTCGAGCGAGACCCAGTTGTCCAGGGACTCTCCCGCCCGATCGTTGTAGAAATGTTCAAGGTGACGGTCGCGAACCGCGTCGGCAAGGCCCGCGTCGATGAGCCGCGACAGGGCGAAGAGGCGAATGGTCTCCAAGAGGCGGTGTCGGACGTGACCGCGATGGTCTCGCGCGACATCGACCAGCGACTTTGCCACCAGCGAGTCGATCAGGTCCATCGCTACGTACTCGCTCACGCCGGCGACGGCGGCGACGTCCGGGACTGAGAACCCGCCCTGAAAGACGGAGATTGTCTGGAGCAGGGACCGCTCGTCATCTGTGAGCAGGTCGTAGGACCACTGAACGGCGCCCTCGAGGGTGGCCTGGCGTTGGCGACTTCGCCGAGACCCGCCAGAGAGAAGGCGGAAACGGTCGTCAAGTCGTCGAGATAACTCGGCGAGATCCATGCTCCTGGTGCGCGCCGCCGCCAGCTCGATGGCGAGGGGAATCCCGTCGAGCGACTTCACGATCTCCCCGACCAAGGACGTGGTGGCGTCGTCGTCGGGCAACGTTGCCCCGGCCGCCGCCGCTCTCTCGAAGAAGAGTTTTATCGCTGCCTCGTCGGCGCCCGTTCCGAGCGACGGCACCTTCCAACTGAACTCGCCGTCGACCTCAAGCGACTCGCGACTGGTCGCGATCACCCGCAGGTGGGGAGCGCGCGCGAGCAGATCATCGAGGAACTCCGCGACCGCATCCACTACCTGCTCGCAGTTGTCCGCCACAACCAGTGCCTCGCGGGGAGCGAGGTACGTGGCGATCTGTTCACTCGCCGTCGAGGTGGTCGAGATCGACAGTCCGAGCGTGGACGCGAAGGCCCCGGGCAGCGCGATGGCGTCGGAGATCGTCGAGAGGTCCACGAACCACACCCCTCCCGGATGCGTGGGGACTTCTCGGTAGGCGGCTTCGATGGCTAGACGCGTCTTGCCACATCCGCCCACGCCAACCAAAGTGACCAGACGGTGGCGGCTGAGGAGGCGCCGGACCTCTTCGACGGAGTCCTCTCGACCGACGAGTGACGTGCGTGGCGAGGGCAACGAGATGGTGCCAGCGCTGACGCTCCACGGCGGTGGAAACGTCGCCGTACCGAGTTGGTTGAGGTGCACGGTACCTTCGATGTCGCGCAGTACATGACTGCCCAGATCCGTCGTGGTGACGTCGGCGGCGTCGCGAACCTCGTCAGTCAGCAGCGTCTGGCCGCCGTGCGCTACCGCCATCACCCTGGCTGCTTGGTTGACGGTGAGCCCGAAGTAGTTGCCGTTGCGTTCCTCCGCCTCGCCGAGGTGGAGCCCGATCCTCACTAACAGAGGCGGGCCGCCGCGCCAGTCGTCCTGCGCGACCGCGCTCTGAATTTCCTCGGCGCAACGCACCGCGTCGCGGGCGCTGGGGAATGCTGCGGCAAACGAGTCTCCCGCAGTGGAGAAGATGTGACCGCCGAAGAGTGCGATCAACTCAGTGAAGATGCGATCGTGCACCTGGAGCGACGCCGACATGGCGACCGCGTCCTTGGACCACAAACGGGTGGAGCCCACCACGTCGGAGAAGAGAAACGTGACGTTACCGGTTGGCGCCTTGGCTCCGAGGCCGTCCATCGCCGAATCCTACGTCAAACGAAAGTTATCTGGACGGGCGATTTACTCTCACGGCACACTGTCTCGAGCGGTGTCTCGGTCACGCGAGAAAAGCGGCGACGAGCGTCGATCTCGCTCAGCTTGGCTGGTCAACGTCGCGCCGGAGGTTGCCTCGAAGAGGGTCGACGCTGAGCTCTCAGTAGTCAGACTCTCGGCGTAGCCGACCGCGATAGATCAAAGTGCGAACGAGTAGCGCCACGTTGAGAAGGACGTTGACGATCACCGCGACGGCAAGTGCGTCCAACCAAGACTTGTGACCAGACAGGTAGACCCCGAGAATGACGAGCGTGCAGGTCGCCGTGACGAACGTGACGATACGTAGGACCTTCCAGATCGGATCGGCCCAATAAGAGCGAAAGTACATGACGTCTCCTTACGTGACGGGTGGTCGGCCGCGCCGGGGGAGTGGACCCGGCTTCTTGGGCATGCGTCCCGCGTCCTTGAGCGACTCGCGTAACAGCATCTCGATGTGCGCGTTCAGGCTGCGCAGGTCGTCCGCCGCCCACTTCGCCAGAGCGTCGTGGACGGCGGGATCGATCCGCAACAGGATGGGTTTACGCTCGGCCACGAACTACTGATAGAGCGATCCGGTGTTGATGATGGGCGACGCCGGCTGATCGCTGCATAGAACGACCATCAAGTTGCTCACCATCGCCGCCTTGCGTTCTTCATCCAGTTCGACCAGCCCCAAAGTCTGGATTCGCTCGAGGGCCAGTTCGACCATGCCCACCGCGCCATCAACGATGCGCGAGCGTGCCGAGACGACCGCGTTGGCTTGCTGTCGGCGCAGCATCGCCTGCGCGATTTCGGGGGCGTAGGCCAAGTGGCTGATGCGGACCTCGACGATCTGTACGCCCGCCACAGTTACTCGGTCGGCCATTTCGTCCGCTAGTTCGCCCGCGACGACATCGGTGGATCCCCGAAGCGACAGCCCTTGGACCTCGGGGTCGTCGTAGGGGTGAGTCGTGGCCACGTGGCGCAGAGCCGACTCGGCCTGGACACGCACGAAGTTGCGATAATCGTCGACGGCGTACAGGGCGCGCGCCGTGTCGGTTACTTGCCAGACGACGATGGCCGCGATTTCCACGGGATTTCCTTCGGCGTCGTTGACCTTGAGGTGATTGGTTTCGAAGTTGCGCACCCGAATGCTTACGCCACGGTGGTTCGCCAGGGGCAGAATCCACGACAGACCGGTGTGCCGCACCGTGCCCACGTAGCTCCCGAAGAACTGGACGACTCGCGTCTGGCCGGGCTGGACGATGACCAGGGAGGTCAACACGATTACGGCAAGCACGATGGGGATGGCGACGAACCCCCTGTCCTTCGCGGGGATCAGGATGGCAACGACGACAAACGCGATGATCAGCAGAACACCGAACCAGCCGCTGATCGACTTGGCTTCGCGCTCCTTAATGTCGACGTGTGCGCTGGTGATATTGAGCGACCTCGCGGTGGGTTCGCTCGTTGAAACTGGTTGACTCATGGTGCCTCCAATGGGCGACTGCATTTAACTGATATCTAATTGATATCACATTAAAGTCGTGGGGACAAGTGCATGTTCCCGTGTTTCTCCCGCAAGTCGACCTAGAGACCCCAGGACTGAACATGACCGCACTGCGGGCAGGTCTTTTGCGAGAAACCCATCACTCCTCGCAGGAGCGATCCACACTCCTCGCAGTTGGTGGACAAAATGCCCAACCCCGTGCCGCTCTTGGGCCGATATCGGCGCCAGAGAAAGGCGGCGCCGAGCACGGCGATGACAAGGACGACGACGGGGGCCCAGGGCGTGGCCCCGGCCGAAACGACGGCCACCACGATGAACGCCACCATGATGAAAGACAGCGAGGTTCGACTGAGGGTTCGCCTCGGGGGAGGGTCGCCAGCCACTGTGCGGTTACGTCGTCTGGATGGTACGGGCCCGACGGATCAACTGGATCCCAGGCCGAACCGCTGCTGGATGAAGCGTTGCAGAGGACCGGGCAGGAAGCGCTTGATCGCTTCTCGCTGGCCACGCAGATTCGCGAGGTCGCGCTCGTCAATCGCGCGCTGTGCTTCGAGCGCCTCGACTTGAAGGGTGAGTTTCTCGTTGTCCGCGCGCAACGCCGTGTTGTGGGTGGTCTGGTCGAGGAGCTGATCACTGAGATCGATCAGATCGAGGGACAACTTGTCGACGGCATGCTCGGCGTCGTCACGAACGGCCCGCACGACGAACTGGTATGTCACGGCCTCGCGGTCCGCGGTGATCGCGGCGAACGTGGCGTCGTCGACATCGTCCCGGTGTATCCCAATTTCGGTGGCGAACGCGGGAACCGTGATGCGGCTGATCTCGACTACCGCGAGACCGGCTTCGCGCACAAGCTCTACCAAACTTTCCTTGGTGAAGAAGCTGATGTGGGTTCGATCGAGGAGTCCGCTTTCGCTGTACGGGAAGACTCCCTTGATGAGGGCGGCCTTCACATCAGCGTGGGCGATGTTCGGCACCGAAATCACCACGACTCCCGACGGAGCCAAGTGCGTGGCCGCTTCACGCAGCGCAGGGAGGGGGTCTCGCAAGTGCTCGAGCACGTCGCCGAACAGGATCGCGTCGAAGAACTCGCCGTCCAGTTGCGACCAGACCGCAGGATCCTCGACGTCGCCGATGACGACGCGTTCGAGCCACTCTCGAGCTGGCTCAACGACCGCGGCGTCGAGCTCCATTCCCACGATGGAGCATCCTTGAGCCTTGAGCAGCGCGCTCATGTGCCCCGACGCGCAGCCGGTCTCGAGTACCCGCTTGTTGTATCCCACCATTCTCAGCATCGTCGCGTGAGAGTTGTTCTCCTCATTGGGGTCAATCTGTGCGTGATAGTGAGAGAGCACGAGGTAAATCTACTCCTCACGTGCCAAAGCGCCTCGTGCGATGGTCCTGGTCACGGCATTTGGTGACGTACTCGGCGTTCCATCAAACGTCGAGACCCGTGGGAACGTGGGGGTTACTGTGTGGCGTGATGAATGGGCGCACCGAGTGATGGGGAGCGATACCACGCATGGCGGATGACGAGACGTCATCAGGTGGCGCCGGCTCGCCTCACCCGAGTCACTCCGCTGGAGCGCGAGCGCTGGAAAAATCTCTAATCGACGAAGCGAAGACTGAGGCCCTTCGGGTAGAGACTGAACTCGACAAGACCGACTGGGGGGCGATTGCCACGTCGGTGCGAGCACACATGAAATCGGGCCGCGTCAACGTTGCCGCCCAGGCTTTCGCCTACCGCTGGTTCTTGTCAATTTTCCCGACGATCATTGCCTTGCTGGGCGTCGCCACGTTGGTGACCCTGCCGCAGTCGGTGGTTGTTGACCTGATTCACGGGGTCACGCGAGCGCTTCCGTCGGGCGCCTCCAGCGTTTTCACCAAGGCGATCACTCACGCCACGCACAATGCTCGTCGCGATCTGATCGCGACGATCCTGGCTTCCGTGGTCGCGATATACAGTGCGGTGTCGGGAATGGTCGTGGTCCAACAGGGCCTCGATGTCGCCTACGGGATCCCCACTGACCGCTCGTTCTTTGGCAAGCGTGTCGTCGGTGTCGTGCTGCTAGTGGGGGCGATCGTCCTCGGCGGGGCGGCGTCAGCCCTGGTGGTCTTTGGCGCGTCGATTGGTCGAACGATCAAAACGACATCGCCGTTCAGCGGCGACGCATTTGCTGGAGGTTGGACGGCCGTGCGCTGGATCGTGGCGCTCATCTTCGTCAACCTGCTCTTCACGTTGCTCTACAACGTCGCGCCCAATCGTCCGCGCCCTTCGTGGCGCTGGACCAGCGTAGGAGCGCTGTTCGCCACCGCAGTGTGGGCCGTGGTGTCGCTCGCCTTTTCCTTCTACACCTCGGACTTTTCGTCGTACTCGCGCACCTACGGCGCGTTTGCCGGGGTAGCGATTCTGATCTTCTGGCTCTATCTCACCGGGCTCGCGGTGCTCGTGGGAGGAGAGATCAACGCGGCGGTCGAACGCCAGAGACAGGGCCGCACAACCGCTCCAACGACCGTCGCTGACGAGCTCGCAATCGAGACAGCCCAAGACGCGTCGGGCGTCGGTCGTGAAGAGTCGTAGCTTTCACTTTCTGAGTAGGCGCGGGGCGTTCACAGGGAAATTTTATGAAGGATCCTTGCCTTTTCTCCTTATCCTACTAAATTAATAGAAATGATAGAGAATACCAAGACATTAATCAGCGAGGCACCGGCGGATCGCGCTCTTCAGGTCCGAGAGATCATCCAGGGTCTCGAGGTCTCGGGCGGTCGGCTATCGATCGATGAACTCGTACGAATCGTCGGAGCCATCGCATCGAGGCCGGAGTTGTTTGAGGACCTTGTGGTCGACGATGAGACGAATCGGTGGTGGCTTCAACTCTTCAAGACCGACAACTTCGAAGTCCGAGTGCTCGGCTGGGAAGTCGAACAGCGCTCGGATTGGCACGACCACGGCGGATCGTCGGGTGTCTTTGTCGTGACGCAAGGAACACTCTTTGAGATGAACCGTGCAAGCGACCACCTCAGCGTTGAGTCGCGTAGCTACACGGTGGGCGAGCACGGCTCCTTTGGACCGGACTACGTCCACGACATGATTCACCAATCGGGAAAGCCCGCGGTGAGCGTGCACGCCTATTCGCCCCCGCTGACTGGCTTTACTTCGTACGTGCGAACTGAATTTGGTTTTGTCGCCGAGAAGTACGTGCGCGAAGAGGATCGTCGAGGTACGACGCTCTAGCGGTGCTTGGCGCTGGAACGAACTCCACGCTTGAGCATGCTGGGGACCTTGTCGCCGGGGATCGCGGGGGACCAGAGGAATCCTTGGCCGAACTCACAGCCCAACGCGTGCAACTTCGCTAGCTGGCCCGCCGTTTCAATTCCCTCGGCCAACATCGTCATGCCCAACTTGTGTCCGAGCGACACGATTGCCTCTAAGAGCGCATCGTTGCGGGGACTCTCGTCGGACTGGCCGACAAAGGATTGGTCAACCTTGATGATCGTGGGGTGCAGGAGCGCGAGGTAGGAGAGCGACGAGTAGCCGGTGCCAAAGTCGTCGAGTGCGAAGCCGACACCGAGCGCGCCGATCTTCTCGATAACGTTCTTGGTTTCCGTGACGTTGACCAGCATCGCGCTCTCGGTGATCTCGATGATGAGTCGCTCGGGAGTGAGCCCGCTCGACTCCAGCACGCTTTCGATCACGCTGACGAGCGCCGGATCGTGGATCTGGTGCGCAGAGAGATTGACGGTGACGTAGGGCAGGCCCTCGGTGGACTTGGTGGCGCCCCAGGTTGCGGCGGCCTGAACTGCCTGGGTCATCGCGAAGCGGCCGAGATCCAAAATGAGGTCGCTCTGTTCGGCTAGGGGGATGAAGGAACTCGGCGGGACCCAGCCGCGCTCGGGGTGTTCCCACCGCATGAGGGCTTCAAAACCGACAATGCGCAGTGAGTCGAGATCGACGATCGGCTGATAGTGCATGGAGAGTTCATTCACCACGAGCGCGCGGCGAAGCTCTTGGACGAGTTCGAAATCACTGATCGCCTGCTGGTGCATGCTGGGCGTGAACATCGAGTAGCGACCCCGGTTGAGGCGCTTGGCTTCGTAGAGGGCGACGTCGGCGCGTTGGATGAGCTCTGAGGAGTCTTCGCTCGAACCGTCGAAGATCACTAGGCCGATGCTGGCGTGCTGCTCAAGGTTGAGGCCCTGGATCACGAAAGGTTCGGCGAGCGCGTCGATGAGTCGCCGCGCCACGTCCTCGGCGTCTTGGGGCGTCTCAAGGCCATCGGCCAGATACAGGAACTCGTCGCCGCCGAAGCGAGAGAGCGTGTCAGTTGAACGGGTGACGAACTCGAAGCGCCGAGCGAGCCCGGTGAGGAGTTGGTCACCGACCAGGTGTCCGTGGGCGTCGTTGACGCCCTTGAAGTCGTCGAGGTCCAAGAGCAGCACCGCGCCGAAACCTCCCTGACGGGCTAGGCGCGCGCGGACCTGGTCGAGACGGTCTTCGAACAGGGCGCGGTTGGCGAGGCCGGTGAGCGAGTCGTGCAGCGCCTGGTGCGAAAGTTGATCGGCGAGGGCCCGCTCTTCGGTGATGTCGCGCTCAGACGACACGAAGTAGAGAATTTTGCCCGGTTGAGTCGCGGGCGGGAGAACGCGAGACTTCGGAGACGATGATACGTCCGTCCTTGCGCAAATAGCGCTTGGTGTAGCGGACCTGGTCAATCTGTTCGGCGGTGAGGCGTACGAGGGTGTCTTCGGTGATGCCGATGTCTTCGGGATACGTGAAGATCTTCGAATCGTTTCCCATGAGCTCTTCGCGGGTGAAGCCAACCATGCGACAGAACGAGTCGTTGACGGCGATGACTCGGTCTTCGAGGTCGCTGAAGAGCATGGGGGCCATGTTGTGCTCGAAGGCCAAGCGGAAACGCTCCTCGGCTTCGCGGATGCGCTGCTCGTGTCGCGCGAGGCGCTCCTGGTCACGGACCCGCTCGATGCCGTAGGCGAGTTCGGCCGCGAGCTCGCCGAGTGTTTCGACTTCGTTCGGGCCGAAGTAGTCGAGCTGTTCGGAGTAGATGGCGATCATGCCCAATGTCTCGCCGCGTATCTTGAGCGGGAACGCGCTGAGCGAGCGCAGGTCGAACTCCGAGATGCGCTGGCGGCGCTTGGGTGGCGCGGGCATCGTGAGCATGTTGTTGATGATCTGAATCTCGCCGGTGCGGATGGACCCCCCGATTGGTCCTGTTCCCAGGTCGTCGCCGCCCCAGCCAAACTCGATGCCGTTAAGAATTTCGGACTGGCCGGCCGAAGCGACAATACGCACGGTCTTGGCGTCGTCGCTCTGGGCGTAACCGACCCAGGCCAATGGATACGCCCCGGCGTCGACGACCGCCTGACAGAGATCGGCGATCAACGTCTCTTCGTTGGTGGCGTGCATGAGGACCTGGTTGCCCTCGCTCAACGTTGCCAAAGCGCGTGTCAGGTACGTGCGTTCGGTGACGTCGCGTCCGTTGCCCACGATGCCGTGGATCGCTTGGTCGTTGAAGCAGTCGGTTAAGACGCCTTCGATGTAGCGCCACTGTCCATCGGACGTGAGAAAGCGAATGACCCAGGGGATGTCGGGGCCCTGACCCGACGTGGAGGCAATGTAGGCGTCGGTGGCGCTTTGGCGGTCGTCGGGGTGTACTAGATCGAAGATGTTCACGCCCAGGAGTGAGTTCGGCTCGTAGCCGAAGAGCCGATCGACCACCGGGTTGGTGTAAGTGAAACGGGCCTCATTATCGATGACCACGATGAGGTCGGTGGACTTGGCCACCAGCGTGCGAAACCACTGTTCAGACTCGCTCAGCGAGAGCTCGGCGCGCTTGAGCGCGTCAACGACCGCGCTCGACTGTTCCAGGGCCGCAACGTGCTGACGGGCGCCCTGAGCGCTCGAGTACGCCGACTCGATTTCCTTGGCGATCGCCTTGAGCCCGCGTACCGACATCTCGTCGAACGCGAACAGACTGTTGTCGTAGATCGAGATCGCGGCTCGACGCGTACCGAGGGCAAGCGGAATAGCGATTCCTGACGAGAGGTGAAACTCGGCGGCGCGCTCGCGCCACGGGCCAAAGGTTGGCCATTCCGACAAGCTGTCCACCACCTGGGTGGTGGTCGTACGGATGGCGACGCCTGTAGGTCCGAGTCCGGTTTCCTTCGAACCTTTCCAGGACACCACGCCCTCGAAGAGGTAGTCGACCGCTCCCGCGGACGCGACAATGTCGACCGTGCCTTCGGCGGCGGCGACGCCGATCCAGGCCAACGCGTAGTGGCCGTCATTCACGACGAGCTGGCAGATCTTCGCCAAGACGTCGTCCGTGCTCGATTCGCCATCGAGAGCCTTGACGTGATTGAGCAGTTCGAGGAATCGCTGCTCTTTGACCAACCGGGTGATGTCGTCAAAGGCGCTGAGAACGCCGACGATCTCATCGTCGATGGTTGCGGGCCAATGGCGAGATGCGACCCACTTCTGGCGACCGTCGGGCAGGACAATGCTGTCGACACGCTCGGGCTGGGGTAGCCCAGATTGCAGCGCGGTAAGAAATGCCGTCTCATTGGGGGAGTAGGGCACTCCGTCGGGGCGTACGACACGACCCTGGATTCCGAGGAGGTGTTCGCGGGTCGTTCCCAGAATCTCCTCAGCCGCTTGGTTGCAGTCAATGACCAAGCCGCGGGCGTCACGAAAGATCATTCCCGTGTTGATGTGATTGAGAAAATCAGTAGTGACAGTGAGTTTTTGTGCACTACTCAAACTGTCACTAGTGATCAAAACTTCCGACACGCCTACTCCGATCGCATTGACGCGATTCACTTACCGACTGCCATTCTTCACGCTGGCGGTATTGAACCTCAATTCTATTGACCGACGTTTTCTAGGAGTTGTTCATTCGTAGAGAATGCGTCGTCATTCGACGCGATCGTCGTTCAGATGTGTGGCGTCGTAGTACTGAAATCTGTAATTCGATTATTTGTTCAGCAGCGCGTCGCTCACGGGAGCTGGTCGACCGAGGACGTAACCCTGGACGTGATCGACCCCGAGTTCCTTTAGAAGGCGAAGCGTCTCATCGTTCTCGGCGCCCTCAGCAACCGTGTCCATGCCGAAGGCTTTGGCCAGGCTGACGACCGCCGAGACGACGTAGCGACTCGAGATCTCCTCGTGCAAATCTTGAACGAATTCCCGGTCGATCTTGAGATACGACACGGGCAAACGTTTCAAGTACGCAAACCCGCTGTATCCAGCACCAAAGTCATCAAGGGCGACCTTTATTCCGAGGTCGTTGAGACCGCGAACGAACTGTTCGGCACCGCGAAGGTCACGCACCAGGGCGGTTTCGGTGATCTCGCACACGATCTGATCCGCGCGACCACCGTGCTCCGCGATCGCAGTTTCGATCAACGACAGCGTTCGTGAGTCGGCGACCGACTTCGCGGACAGGTTGAACTCCAGGGGATGACCGAGGGCGGAGAGACGAGCGGTCTCATTGATAACCCAGCGATCGATCTCACCGATGAGGCCATACTCCTCGGCCGTGGGTAAGAAGCGGTCGGGCATAATGACCTCACCGTCAGCGTCGACCATGCGTATCAAGAGTTCGTTTTGAATCACGTCGTAGGTGGCGAGGTCGACGATTGGTTGGGAGTACAACACAAAGCGATCGTTGTCCAACGCATCGCGAATACGACCAACCCACGCGAGCTTCTCCAGTTCACGCTCGACTTGCAGCTGGGCTGCCGCGCGATCAGTGATGTCCTCAAAGACGATGACCGCGCCATTTTGGTTTTCGTCCCTCAGTGGTGACGCGCTGAGGGCGATCGGAACGCAGGTGCCGTCTCGGCGAATCAGCGTCTCGTGGTCGATTATGAGTGAGCGACCATCTTTCCAAACTCTCGCGAGCGGGCTGTCATGTCCCTGTGCGACGCCGTCCGGGTGAAAACTAAATGCGTGGTCGGTCGCACGTCCGACGAGGTCGGCTGCGGAGGAGTGCAGGAGGGTCCCCGCCGCGGTATTGGCGAAGGTGATGATTCCCTCGCCATCGGTGGCGATCATTCCCTCGGCCATGTTGTCGGTGATCGCCAAGAGAAATTGGCGCGACTGGGCGAGCTGAATCTTGGCCTCGAGATACTCCGTGATGTCCTGGACGGTTCCGAGCAGCCGCTCGGGACGACCACCTTCATCGTAAACGGCCTCGGCGCGAATTCGCACGCTGCGCACCTCTCCGTTGGGCCGCGTGATGTGGTGCGCTACCACAGCGGATCCGTTCTTGATCGCGTCGCGAAAGACGTCGTCGACGAGTTGGCGCTCTGATTCATCGACATAGGACAGAAAGATGTCGGGCGACCGTGTCCACTCCGACGGCGAGACGCCATAGATGGAGAACATCTCGTCGGCCAGGAAATCGAAGTGATCACTCTGGAGGTCCCACTCCCAGTGGCCCACGTGAGTGAGGCGTTCGGCGGCTCGCAGACGTGACTCGTTCAGCGCCAGGTTTTTTGCGTCGCGAATACGCCCGATGCCGTAGGCCAGGTTGTCGGCGAGTTTGCCGATTAGTTCGAGCTCACCGTCGCCGAACGCGCCGACTTCAAGTCCGTAGATGGCCAGAACCCCAATCGTCTCACCCTTGATGATCAGAGGTAGGGCGCAGGTCGTCCTCATGTGGTGGGCCTCCAAGCGCTCACGCCACGGGATGACCCGCTTGGAGCGGCGCGTGTCCTTGATCACCTTGGTCGATCCGCTGCGTATCGCGCGACCAATCGAGCCTTGGCCCAGCTCGTTGTCAGCCCAGGTCACTTCGAGTCCTTTGAGGTACTCGGTGGCGCCGTACGAGTCGACCACGCGAATCGAGTGGGCGGCGTCGTGTTCGACGTATCCCACCCAGGCCAACGCATACCCGCCCGCTTCGACGATCGTACGACAGATGTTCGTGATCAGAGTCGACTCGTCTTCGGCGTGGATCAAGACTTCGTTGCACTGGCTCAACGTTCGAAGGGCCCGGGCGAGACTCACCTGTTCGCTCACGTCGCCGCCTGAGACCAGGATTCCGCGCACGTCATGATCATCCGTCAAGTTGTGCGCATAGAGATCGATGATGTGCCACGGCTGGGAGTTGGTTGCGCGAAGGCGACACTGCGTAAAGCCGCCTTCCGGATCTCCCTGCATAACCTGTGCCAAGTCCTCGCTGATGCGCGATCGATCATCCGGGTGCACGAGCGACAACATCTTTTGTCCGATGAGATCTTGGGGATCGCTCTCGAAGAGTTGGGCCGCCACGCGGTTGATGTAGTGCAGCGTGCTGTCGGGCCCAATAACCGCGACGGGGTGAGTAGACGATCAGCTACCCGAGCTAGCTGGCTGTAGTCGAAATCATCTCTGGAACGGTCAGAAATTTTCACGAGTACCAGCCTGCTGGCGCCCCTTACGTCGCGAGACCGATATTGCGTCGTAACCGACCCGCAAAACGTCCGTCTAGATATGCACTGAATACACTGCTTAGCGGGCGAGGTGAAAACTCCGAAGGCTCGAGCTAGCTGTTCAGGAGGTGGAGTAGCTCGGACTGGGAGTGGACATTGAAGATCCGAAAGATCTCGCTCAAGTTGTTGCGCACGGTGCTCGCGCTGACGAAGAGCGACTCCGCGATCGCTGGCACGCGCTCACCGCGCAGCAAGCGGCTGAGGACCTCCCACTGTCGAGTAGTGAGGGAACTTAGCTGTGGAAACCGCTCCGGATCAGGAAAGGTTCCGAGCGAATCGAAGATGCCACTCGCTTGGACCTCTCCCGCGATGCGCCACAGCCGATGTTCCAATTGTGCGACGCGCTCCATCTTCGTTTCGGAGGCGGCGTCGGGGCCGGGGAGTAGCAGGAAGCACCGCTCCGTCGACTCCGCCAGGCACGTCACGATGCAGCGAACCCCTGGACGATCGAAGTCGGCCTCGTTGAGCCGAATCGGAAGCGAGACCGTGAGCGCACCCTCGCCTTCGAGTGCGTCAAGTTTTTCACGGAGGCGCTTCTGCTCACGGTCGGTGAGCAGCGGGCGTCCGATGAGGGACTCGGCCGTTTCGCCCACGACGTCGACGACGTTCTTGCTGACGGCGGTGATACAGCCGTCAGCGTCGATGAGACCGGCGGCCACGGTGGGTGGTGCGTAGCCGAGGAACTCGACGAGGGGGCTGTTGCGCGACACGCCAGATGTCGAAAACTGCGCGAGCGCATAGTGAGACTCGCCAAACTGGAGGGATCGGGCCCACGCGAGGACCGGCAACGTTCCCTGGTTCGGCAAGCGCAATCGTCGATGAGCGGAATAGAAGTCGATGAGCCCATCGGCCAGAGCCTGCAGCGCGAGGCGCGCACTGTTCTGATCTTGATCCGAGAAGAGCTCGTAGACGGGATGGTGGAGCACGCTGGACGCCGGCAGGCCCGTCTGGGCGGAGAACGACAGCGTGACCTCTGAGACCGTGAAGTTGTCTAACTCGATGAGCAGCAGCGGAAGTTCAAGGTCCCCCACAACGTCCCAGACATCTTTGGCAACTACGTCAAGGTCACTGGACATTGGTACCCCCTGTCCGTTTCCTCACGTTATGTCAAGAAGGCTCAATATCGGTCGGGATTTTTCCGTGGCGGTTGCGCGTCGTCCTGGGGGAACCTCCTACGAAATTGGTCATCGAGAACGTTGGTGTCTGCCATCGGTTTGCCCGTCTGTTCCCGGCGGTGCCGCTTGATCGTGAAGAGGGCGATTGACAACGTGATGAGACCCAGGATGAGGAAAGCGAATCCCAGAAAGTAAAAGGAGATATCGTTCTCGCATCCAGAATTGAGCCCGACTTGCACGCCGGTGGGGCCGGATCCACACGAGTGGATCACGTCGTGAACTCGGGTGAGTAAGAAGACTCCCGCCCCGACGATCGCCAGACTCAGAAGTACCGCGAGATTGCGTATCACGTGTGAAACTTACCTGTCGCGCTCTGGCGCGTCGGCGATGCGTTACGGGTCCTGATGAGCCTCATGATGCGGCGGGCCCTACGAGATCGGGCCGGTCAGCTCTCGTGTTTCGCTCGGTTGGAATGAGAGCCGGCTTGCCGGCGTCGGACGGCTGATGAAGTACCCCTGAGCCAAGTCACAACCGAGATCGCCCAGAAGATCGAGAGTCTCCACGTCTTCGATGCCTTCGGCGACCACCCGCAGGCCCATGTCGTGGCCAAGGTTGATCGTCGCTCGCACGAGCTCCATCTCTCGACCATTTCCCTCCGCGTTGAGCGACGTGATGAACGTGCGGTCCAACTTGAGTTCGCCCACCGCCAGGCTGCTCAAATAGGCAAGCGAGGTGAACCCCGCGCCGAAGTCGTCGATCGAAACCACGATGTCAAGGTCGCGCAACTCCAGGATGACCGCCTGAGAGCGCAGGAAGTCGGTGATGATCGTCGTTTCGGTGATCTCGATGACGATTGACTCGCCGGGCAGTTCGTGCTTCGCGAGTAGTGCTCGGACATGCTTGAGGAAGCCGGGCTCGAGCAAGTCGCTGGTCGAGACATTGATCGACACGGCCAAGTGGTGCCCGCTGCGCCGCCAGGTGGCGCATTGGGTGAAAGCTTCGTTGAGCACCCACTGAGTAAGCGGCCACATCAGGCCCGCCTCTTCGGCGAGCGGCAAGAACTTGAGGGGCGGCACGAGGCCGAGTGTCGCGTGGGGCCAGCGAACCAGCGCTTCGACCGCCAGGATCTGGCCGGTCTTGAGGTCGAGCTGAGGTTGGTAGTGCAAGACAAAGTCGCCCTGCATGACCGCTTCGCGTAGTTCGTCCAGCAGGTTGGGCGAGTCCTCGCCACCGTCCAGGTCGTGATCGTAGAAGACGTAGGGCATCTGTCCAAGCTTGGCTCGGTACATTGCGACGTCCGCACACCACATCAACGCCGGTCCGTCGTTGGCGTTTTCCGGAACGAGCGCTATGCCAATGCTGGCGCCAACGGTCGCCTTGACCTTGTGCAGGTTGAAGGGCTGATCGATTTCGCCGATGATCCGCTTGGCGACGTCAACGGCGGTGTCGGCGTCGGCGTCGAGCAAAACGACGGCCAACTCGTCACCGCCCAAGCGCACAACCGACCTGACTCGCCCACGGCTCGCGTGAGTCGCGGTCCGAGTTGGCGCAACAGTTCGTCTCCCGCGGGGTGACCGAAGGAGTCGTTGATCTCCTTGAAGTGATTGAGGTCGACGAAGAGAAAGGCCATTTCGCGTGGGGGAACCTCGTCCATGGCCTGGTCGGCGAAGAAGAGGTCAAGGACCAGCGAGAGTTGACGCCGGTTACCGAGGCCGGTGAGTTCATCGGTGTGGGCTTGGCGGTACTCTCTTCGGTGATGATACGCAGGCTGCGCGCACTAAGCAGGAGCCGGACACCCACGGTGAGAAGCGTCGCCACGGCGAGCCACAAAGCGATGCGGCTGACGCTACTGATCGCCCCGTCGATCAAGATGAAGAGTCCTACGGCAAGGGCAATGCCCGGCAACAAGAATCCGGCTGTCTTTTCCTGTTGGAGCGGGTCGGTGCGCTGGACGGAAGCCACATCGCCATCGACATCAACAAGATGGCCGTCGGCCACGCGATGTCGTTGAAGTCACTGCCAAAGCGCGACCCGCCAAAAGATGCGCTCCGAAACAGGTTGAACGTGTCGCCGACCACGATGACGACGAAGCCGGCGGCGAGGAGATACCAGCGCGCCGTGCCCCGGTCCGAGAGCAGCACCGACCCACCAATGACGAGGCTGAGCAGAAGAAGGTCGCCGACCGGGTAGGCCAGGTTGACGGCCGTGGCGAGGGAGCCCAAGCCCGCCGCGTGCTCGATGCTGTGGAAGGCGAAGGCCGCACACAATGCCGCCGCGCCCAGTCCCGCGACCACACCGTCGAGCCAGTTCGCCCGCGAGAGTCGGCCGAGTCCTCGTTGGAGGAGCATGAACGTCGCGATGTACGCCAGTGGGTAGAAGGACAGGTAAAAGAGATCAGCCCAGGAGGGATCAGGCACGTTGGCGCCACCGATGGATTCGGCGGTGAGCACAAAGTCACCGATCGTCCACGACAGCAGCGCGAAGCCCAAGAACAGGGGGACCGCGCGACCGCGTCGACCGTCAAAGCCGCGGTAGAAACACATGCACACGGCCACGAGTTCCAAGCAGGTGAGCGCCCAGCCGTCGAGCCAGGTCCACTGTTGGTTGGCGTTGCGCGCGATCAGCGAGATCAAGTAGGCGAAAAGCAATGCGCCGAGCACGGCGTAGCCGATCCAGATTCGGTGGCTCCTTACCTTGAAGGCGGCGGCTTCGCTTGGTGTCAGCGTCACGTCGCCCGGCGACGCGTTCTGGAGCTCGCTGATCGAGTCGGGTACCGGTGAACGCACTCCCGTGCGCGTGCGACTCCCGCGGCGGCGTTCGTTGACGGTCGCCACTTCAGATCCCCGGCTCGATGGTTTTAAGACATTTGACATTTCGCATAAGTATTCCGACACTCCATCAAAAATGGATCAACCCAAAGTCAAACTGGGGTCATTTTAAGGTGATGGCTATTGAAACCTTGGTATTTAGCGACAAAATATTCACTGCTGCGCACAAAATGCCTCTCACAATCCATCGCAAAAACGACCTTTTTGGCTTTTTCGTCACCTCATCACAGGCTTTAGGACGCTGCGCGCACCGGGATCGACTGGGCAAAGGAGAAGTGGTTCTCGGGGTCGTAGCGACGCTTGACCCCCACCAGTCGGTCCAAGTTGCTCCCGTAGTAGGAACTGCGCCAGTCCGACAGAGTGGGGTCGATGTAGTTCTGATACGCCCCTGACGTTGGGTCGAACACATTGGCCCCGAGCCACGTCAGCCACGTTCGACCCGCGTCGATGACGGACGTGGGCGCCCCGGCGGACCAGGAGTACGTCGCCTGAATGCAGGCCAACTTGTCACGGTGCACGAAGGCAGTTGCGCCGCTCGCGATTCGATTGATCACGCCGCCGTAGGAGTCAAATGCGAGCGCCCCGCCCAGGGTGGGCGCCAGCGAGGCGAGGTGCTCGATGGCGTCAACGATTTGAACATAACCGGCTGACGAAAGGGGCGCGTTCACGTAACTCGACTTGGCCGAGTACGCCTCGCGGCTGAGTACACCGTGAGGGTTCTGAGACGACAGGTGGCACGCCGCCACGCTCAGCCCCGAGCAGCCCGCTTCGATCTCCATGGCACTCAGATATGAGTTGGATCCGTTGAAGCTGTAGGTCGGTGTCGCGTCGATCGCAGATTTCAACGCCGACAGATATGTCGCGAGTTCGTCGGGGGAACCGCAGAACACGCCTCCCACTTGACCCAGGAATCCGTACGTACCTTGCGACTCAAGGACGCAGTTTGACCAGAGCTCATCGGGTGCGCCGTCGATCCACTCGAGCCACGCCTCGAGCATGGTGGCCGCCACCGACCAGGGATACTGCAGTGTGAAGAGCGTGACCTCAGGCATGGCGTGGACGTCGAACGTGAAGGACGTGACGACGCCGAAGTTACCTCCTCCTCCGCCGCGACTGGCCCAGAGCATGTCGGCGTGCTCGCTCTCATTCGCGCGCAGCAGTGAGCCATCGGCCGTGACGACCTCGAGCGCACGAAGATTGTCCGAGGTGAGTCCGTAGCGTCGCGCGAACACGCCGATGCCACCGCCGAGGGCGAGTCCGGCGATGCCCACGGTGGGACACGAACCGCCCGGAAGTAAGCGGTTGTTGGCGCCCACTTCGTTGTAGACGTCGATGATAGGGCACCGGCGCCAATCACCGCGGTGTTGGAGTTCGTGTCCACGCGCACACCACTGAGCCGGCTCACGTCGATGACCAATCCGTCGCAACTCGAGTATCCCGCGTAGCTATGCCCGCCGGAGCGAGCGCACATGGCCATGTGGTGGGACGTGGCGAAGTCGACGCATCGCGCGACGTCCTGGGAACCTCGCAGTAGGCAATGCCTTGAGGGTGCAGATCGGTGAACTTCTCGTTATAGAGCAGGCTCGACGTCGCATACGACGCGCTGGAAGCCCTCAACGAGAGTCCCCGCGAGTGACGCGGCGAGGTTTGCCCAATCGCGCGACGTCGCTGGTCCCGGCGTGGTCGTTGTTGTGCTCGTGGAAGTTGAGGTGGACGTGGTGCTCGGAGTTCGTTGCGAACAGTCGTCAAGCGCGAGGCCCGCGCCAAGTGCTCCGAGTGAATCGCTGACGTGGCGGCTGCGCGTCGCAAGAACACTCGACGAGATGACAGGTCCGCACTCACGTGGCGACGCTATTACATAGGCTCGGCGACATTTATATAAAGATTCGGTGAAACTCGCCAAGCCGACGGACATCGCTCGGTAGCCTGCTCGCGGGTCAGTGATGTAGTGCGCACTGTCCCCAGTATTTGAGGTGAGTTGGATGATGTTCAAGTCGTGTCGGACAGCTGTACTCCGCCTTGTGGGTGCTCTGGTACTTTTTGCGCTCGTCGCATCGGCGTGTGCGTCGGGATTTGGTGTGTCACGTGCCGGCGCGGACAGCGCGAGCAATCTCGCCACCAGCGGTTTCTACCTTGACCTCGGCGCATCGGCCTCGGTTGGCTACCAACCCACTTTGAGTGATCCTCGCGGCGAAGCGACCGACGAGGGGTACGCCAACGACATCGTGTCCTACGAAGCGGCACGCGGCGTGACGATCTCACTTACCCAGTTGGGATGCCCGGGTGAATCGACAGCCACCATGATCAGCGGCGACGATTCGTGTTACCGAGGCGCGGGCAGCCAGTTGAGTGACGCCGTGTCTTTTCTCCAAAGCCACCAGAACGAGCAGGGCTTCGTCACGATCGATCTTGGCTTTAATGACTTTCACCCGTGCCTGATCGACGCACCGATGATTCAGTCGTGTGTCAGCGAAAACATCGAGGATCTGAACACCCAATGGAGCTACATCGTGGGAGTGCTCAAAGCAGCCGCCGGGCCCGGCGTGTCGTTTGTCGGCGTGGGTCACTACGACCCTTACGTGGCCGACGCGATCCACGGGACTCGCGGGCGAGAACTTCGCGAACCGAAGCAAAGGAGTCGTGGGTCGACTTAATTCGACGCTCTCGACATCTACGCGGGCGTCGGCATTTCCATGGCGACGGTGATAGCTACTTCGACGCACCTCTCGTGACCGCGTTCATATGGCGGGCGTCGGGGACGTGTCGAGCGACGTTCTTCAAGTCTGTGATCTCACCTGGATGTGCGCCAAGGGTCCTCTACGGACCCAACCTGCACCCCAATGTCCTGGGTTACTCCGCCATCGCTGCGGCCATCGAGGGCCGACTCGTCGCTCCCTGGTAAACCCGCCGATCTCCCGCTGGAGGTTCAACCGACGGGCGACTGAGATTTTCAGACCCAGGTCTTGCGCTCAACCCCCGTACATTAGTAAGTTGATAAGAATACTCATGTATTCAACACCGGGCGAGGTGATAGGTGGCCATAGCGGACCTTCAGAGCGAATCGAGCGTCGAGGCCGTTAAGCGCGCGAGCGGACGTTTGCGCGGAAACCTGGCCGCGGAGTTGGCCAACGACGCGGCGAATGTGAGCAACGAAAGCAAGCAAATACTCAAGTTTCACGGGATCTACTCCCAGGACAACCGCGACGTGCGCCGAGAGCGCGCGTTGGCCGGCGAGAGCCTTGAGTACATCTTCATGATTCGAGTCGTGGTGCCAGGTGGCCGGTCGACCCCCGACCAGCGGTTCGGCCTTGACGAGATCGCTTTTACCCAGAGCGACGGAACGATTCGACTCACTACCCGCCAGGCAGTGCAATTTCACGGCGTCCTCAAGGGCAGCCTTGGCCGAACTCGCGAGCGCACTGGACGAGCAGTTCCTCTCCTCGTTTGGTGCGTGCGGCGACGTCGTGCGCAATGTGGTCACCTGCCCGCAACTGCATCTCGAAGGCGACGGCAGTTCTGGAAAACATCGCTCGCGATCTTCGTCAAGCCTTCGATCGACGTCGGAGGCCCACTGGGAGATATTCGTTAACGGCGAGAAGGCCGCTCGCGCGAAGACTCTGATGAGCGGCCCTTCTACGGCGACACCTACTTGCCGCGCAAGTTCAAGATTGCGGTCGCTCACCCCAATGAAAATTGCGTGGACGTCTTCTCGCAAGACGTTGGCCTGATTCCCACGTGTCGACGACGAGCGGGGTGCGGGCTTCGTCGTGCTCGTCGGGGGTGGACTCGGACGCTCCTACGCCAAGGACGACACGTTCGCTCGCTTGGCCGATCCGTTGGCCTTCGTTACCCGCGACGAGGTGCAAGAGGTGATCGCCGCGATCGTCACGACCTACCGCGACCTTGGCAATCGGATCGACCGCCAGCGCGCGCGCATGAAGTACGTGGTGGCGGACCTTGGTCTTGACGCCTTTCGTCGCGAGGTCGAAAGCGTCTCGGTCGCACTCTTCCGCCCGCGAGCGCGCTGCCTGTCTATCGCGGACGCCGATGATCATCTCGGGTGGCGCGAGGCTGCCCGATGGTACATGGCAACTGGGTCTGCGGGTCGGGGCCGGTCGGGTGCGCGACACCGAGGCTGGTCTTCGCTGCGCAGTGCGTTGCGTGAGATTGCCCTTCGCGGGACCGAGGTTCTTCATCACTCCGCAACAGGACATCCTCGTTGTAGGGTATTGGCGCGAGGGATCGCAGACGCTATCCAGGCGATCGTGGTGGCCCATGGGCGTGAAGGAAGTTCGTGAGCTGGGCAACGTCGAGCGAACGCCCTCGCCTGTCCCGCGCTGCCGACGTGTAGCCAGGCCCTTACCGAGGCCGAACGTCGGCTGCCCGAATCGTCTCTGGACTTGAAGATGCCCTCGAGTCGCTCGCTGGCCCGCCGCCCGCTTCAACTGCGCATGACGGGCTGTCCCAATGGCTGTGCGCGACCAGCGCTCGCCGAGGTCGGTGTCGTCGGACGTACCAAGTCGAGCTATGACGTCTACCTCGGCGGCGGAACGCGAGGCAAGCGTCTCGCTACGCTGTATCGCGAAAAAGTGAAGTTCGAAGACATTCCCGAGATTTGGGCCCCTCTTCGATCGATGGGCGAGTGAGGCCGAGCCCGACGGGGCCTTCGGCGACTTCCTGATTAGGGTGGGCGTTCTAGTGACTGTCTACCTGGTCGGTGCGGGACCCGGAGAGGCCGACTTCTTAACCGTTCGCGCGGCGCGATGCTCGCCGATGCCGACGCGGTGTTCGAGACCGACTGGTCGATGAGTCCGTCATGGGATTCGTAAATCCTAGCGCAGCGACTTTGACGTCGGTAAGACCCCCGGCGACTCGTCGAGCCAGTCAGATCAACGACCTGCTCGTCGAACTCGCGGCGAACTATGAGACGGTCGTTCGGCTGAAGGGCGGAGACCCCTTTGTCTTTGGACGGGGCGGGGAAGAGATTCTCGCGCTGCGCGACTGCGGGGTGTCTGTGCGTGTGGTGCCCGGACTGAGTTCGGCCCTCGCCGGGCCGCTCGCGCCGGCATCCCCGTGACCCATCGAGGTGTCAGTCGAGGCGTGACGATCGTGAGCGCGCGCGGCGCAAGAGGGAACTCACCGACTTTCGTCGACTGGGCGATACCGAGTTGACCCTCGTGATCTTGATGGGCATTGAGCACCGAGGAGCGATCGCCGCGCAGCTCATCGAGGGTGGGCTCGACGCCGCGACTCCGGTCGCCGTCGTTGAACAGGCGTGGACCGGTCAACAGCGAACGACCCGGGCGGATGAGGAACTCGGTCCTTTGACGTTCGCCCTCCCGCGGTCATCGTGGTGGGAGGCGTCGCTCGTTTCGACCTTCGATCCCTCGAGCTCTTCGAGTCGCGTTGCCCTGACGCTGTTGCCCCTTGCCTTCAAATTGGACGGTGCGCACGTCTGGTGATGGGCGCCGGGGTGATCGGTGCACGAAGGCCCAGCCACTTATCGAGGCCGGTGCCTCGGTGACCGTCATCAGCGACGAAGTCTTCCCGAGCTCCCCGCAGGAGTTGCGAGGGTCGAACATCGACGATACGGCGCGGCGACCTCGCGGATTCCTCTGGTGGTCTCGGCGACGGGCGATGCGAATATCAACACGACGATCGCCGCTGAGGCGCGTCAGGAAGGGGTGTGGCTCAACGTGGTGGACGATCCCGACGCTCGAGCTTCTACTTCATGGCGCTGCACCGCCAGGGCGACGTTACGGTAGCCGTCTCGACGGCTGGCGCCGCGCCCGCGCTCGCGCAGGCGGTGCGCGACCTCGTGGCCGAGGCGCTGCCCGACAACTTCTCGCGTGGTCGACGATCTTCGGCGCGAACGACGTCGGCTTCACGACGATGGGATGACGAGCGAAGGGATCGACTGGCGAGCGCGCATACGAGATGTCCTCGCAGAGTGACACAGGACTGAATCGCGAGACGTGACTACATTTCGAGCGGTGGTATCAACGGCTTGAAGATGTTGATTTTCTTACATTCTCTGAGATCTGAGGGTTCGAGGTTTCCTGGGGGACGTTACTCTTTGACTTCTGGCCCCGGGCATTACTGTTCGAGGCGTATTTCAACTGTCTTTTACTGATTAAAATATTCACTTATGACGAAACAGAGCCGATCAGTCCGGTCATGCAGGCGGTCCTGGACGCAGTCGCAGATCGCCTGATGGCGGGGGATGAACTTCTAATCCGTATCCCCGAAATCTGCGAAGCGACGGGGGTCAACTACGGCTCGGTGTACCACCACTTCGGTTCGCGTGAGGGCGTCATTGACGCGGCCTACGACATGATCTTTACGCGACTCGTCGAGGAGGATATTCGCACCTTTCGCACAGGTGAATGAGTCCGTCGAGACGCTCGACGAGTACATCGAAGTCATGGCGCCGATCGTGACGACGCTCCCCTCGGGACCCGAGCGCGAACGCGGCGCGCCATGCGCTTTCGCATCGTGGCCGCCGCCTCCACGCGACCACGTCTGAAAGAGATGATTGGCAAGTCCCAGGCGCGCCTCACCGAGGACCTTGAAGCGCTCACCGCGTTCGCCCAGCGAGAAGGCTGGCTACGCGATGACATCTCCCCCGAGCGCTCTCGCGGTGCTCTTTCAGATCCTCGTCTTTGGCCGCGCGCTGGACGACGTTTCGGGCGACCCCATCGAGGAAGAGGACTGGGAGCAGATGATCGGCGTGCTCTTTTCGACCTTTCGAAGTAGGACTCGCCCCGCCGTCGGGTGTGATGAACTTCGAGGATGAAATGGATGCGTGTCCGGCGGCGTGTTGTCTCGCGGCGTCTCGTCTTTTTCGTGAGCCAGGCAAGCTGTCTTCGACGTGCGGTTTCCAGCGCCGTCGTCCCGTGTACCGCGTCGGCGATCTCGGCGGCGTACCACGAGTCGACAGTGTCCAGAGTTTTGGCTGCGTCGGCCAGTACGCCTACCTCTGGGCCACGGTGGGACACGGCGAGGGAGAGATCGGCGTGACCGAAGTGGCCTACTACGACCTCGACACGTCGACTTGGAAGAACGCGTTGCGTGTGCACTACTGCGTTGACCACCGCCTGCCCTCCTACATTCAATTCTGGGGCTGCAACTCGAATTAGTCGCGTCGACTGCGTGCGAGCATCACCTACGCTCGATTACGTGCGTGCTCGGGGATTTGTCTCTTTAGCCAGGGCCTCGACACAGGATCTCTTCGATCAGAAGACGGCCTTTGGTCGACTGGCCCTCGTGCACGTGATCATGATGGCCGGCGACACGTTGGTGACGGTCTCGCTCGCGGGTTCGCTGTTCTTCTCGGTGTCGCCCAACGAGGCCAAGGGCAAGGTGCTGCTGTACCTGCTGCTCACCATCGCCCCCTTCGCCGTCGTCTCGCCGCTGCTCGGACCCCTCATCGACCGTCCGCCAACGGGCGACGAGTTCTGGTCGCGTTCTCGGCCGGCGTGCGCGCGGTGCTCTGTTGGTCGATGGCCGAGCATCTGAACTCGCTGTGGCTGTTTCCGCTGGCGTTCTTGCTGCTGGTCTCCTCCAAGCTGTACGTCGTGACGCGCGGCGCGCTGGTGCCCGAGATGGCGCGCACCGATCAGTTTCGCGAACACGCCGCCCACGTCGGCGACGCCGGGTGGCCGAACAACGAGCGTCGCGGAGAAGAAGGGCTTCGCGGGGTTCAACGCGCAACTCACGTTGCTCGGCACATTCGTCGGGGCTTGTCGCGGGTTCGATGGGCGCGGGGATCTTCAAAGGCATCAGCGCGACCGAGCGTGCTCATCGTCGCCTCGTTGGTCTATATCGCTGCGACTGTCGCGAGCGTGCGACTGCAGCGGCCGGCCAAGATCGTGCGCGAAGAGGTCGACCGGTCTCACCCAAGTCGAGCGCGATCGCAACGCGCTCAATCCCCTCGGCGACTCGAGGTCGCCTGGGGTCTCGGCGCGGCCGCGCTCATGCGATTCGCGGCCGGGTTCGCGACGTTCCTTCTCGCCTTTGGCCTGCGGCGGACGTGGCGGGGCTCGGTTGGTACGCTTTCGCGCTCGGCCTCAGCGGTATCGGTTCGCTCGGCGGACTCGCCTTCGTGACCCGCATGCGCAACATGCTCAAAGAGTCGACGCTGCTCACCATCGCGCTCTTTGCGACCGGCGTGGGTGCAGCGTTCGCGTCGCTGCATCCGGTGCTCGTTCGTCCAGGTGCTCCTCGCCGGTTGGCTCGGAGTGTGCGGCGCCATCGCCCAACCGAGCTTTGACGCGATCACTCAACGCAACGTCGCCCCGGGTGCCCAGGGTCGCACCTTCGCGCGTTTCGCGGTGCGCCAGCAGTTGCTCTGGGTGGTCGGCGCGCTTATCCCGGTCGCGATCGTCCTGCAGCTTCACGGTGGGCGACCGGTTGCTCGCGGTCCTTATGCTCAGCGCGGGCGTGGTCTACCCGATCGGGCGGCGCAGCGCGCGCGAGACATGGAGTGCATGTAGTATGTGCGTATGGATATGGCCCGAACTTACCCCGTCCGAGCATCGAGTCGTTTGCCCCACGTGGTGGTGGTCGGGGGGGCTTCGGCGGCGTCGTCGCGGTAAAGACCTCGCGAACCAGGCCGTGCGCGTCACCATCATCGACCGGCACAACTTTCACACGTTTCATGCCCCTGCTCTATCAAGTCGCTACTGCCGGACTCGAACCCGCCGGACGTCGCCTATCCCATTCGCACCATCTTCGGTCACGCGAAGAACGTGCGCGTGCGCCACGCCCGCGTGCAGCGCGGTCGACCGGCACGCAACGTGGTCATCCTGGAGAACGGCAGCGAGATTGCCTACGACTACCTGTGGTCGCGACCGGGGCGGTGGCCGCGTACTTCGGCATTCCCGGCGCGCAGAACTACTCGATGCCGCTCTACACCTTGGCCGACGCGCGGCGCTTGCGCAACCGTCTGCTGCGTCGCTCGAAGACGCCGAAGTGGCGGCCGAGACGGCGCCCAGGTCGTCAACTTCGTCGTGGTGGGCGGGGGTCCCACTGGCGTCGAGACGGCGGGCGCGCTCTCGGAACTCGATCGAGATCGCCATCAAGCGCGACGGCACTGCGCATCGATCCGACCAGGGTGCGGTCCGCCTCGTCGACATGGCGCTCGAGCTACTCACGCGCGTTTCCCGAGCGCGCGAGTACCTACGCGTTGCAGCGAGCTCGAGCGCGATGGGTGTCGACGTCGAGTTGGATCGTTCGGTCGTCGAGGTCGAAGCGCACGCGATTCGATTCGCCGACGGCGAACGGCTCGAGGCGGCGGCCGTGGTGTGGGCGGGCGGCATCACGGCCGTGGGCACGCTCGCCGACGAGCTCGAAGCGAGCCCAGGGACCCGACGGCGCGCGTTGCGCGTCACGCCGACCTTCGTCGTACCGAGCAGTGAGAACGTCTGGTGCGTCGGCGACGCCGCCGCCATCCCCGTCACGCGCCGATGGCTACGTTCTGTCCCCAGCTCGCGCCGGTCGCGATTCAGTCGGGTCGTCACTGCGCCGCGCAGATCCTGCGTCTGCTCGACGGCAACACCGACCAAGCCTTTCACTACGTGGACAAGGGAATCATGGCGACCATTGGGCGCCGCGCCGCCGTCGCCAAGATTCCCGCACGGTCCCGGTGATTACGGGCACGCTCGGGTGGTTGGCGTGGCTCGGCCTCCACCTCTGGTATCTGGTGGGGTTTCGCAACCGCCTGCGCGTGTTGATCAACTGGACGTGGCGCTACTTCGACTGGCCCTCGGGCCCGCGCCTCATCGTCGCCGACGCCGAGACCGCCGAGTAGATCAGCCGAGGCGCCGCTCGAGGTCGGCCACCATCTGGTGGAGCTCGCGGGCAGTCGCTCGTTGAACTGGGCGTAGTGCTCGCGGATGCGCGGCACTTCGGCGCGCCACTCGTCATCGTCGACGCTCAGTAGTTCTTCCATGTCGCCCGGTCGTCACGTTCAGCCCCTCGACGTTGATCGCGCTGGGTGTGGGCACGAAGCCAATGGCGGTCTCCACCGCCTCGCCGCGTCCGGCGGTGCGCTCGAAGATCCACTCGAGGACGCGAGAGTTCTCGCCGAAGCCCGGCCAGAGCCAGCGGCCGTCGTCGCTCTTGCGGAACCAGTTGACGTAGAAGATCTTGGGCAGCTTCTCCTCGTCGAAGCGCTCCGAGAAAGTGAGCCAGTGACCGAAGTAGTCGGCCATGTTGTAGCCGCAGAAGGGCAGCATGGCGAAGGGGTCGCGGCGCAAGTTTCCCACCGCCCCCGCCGCGGCCGCCGTCGTCTCCGAGGCCATGATCGAGCCCAGGAAGACGCCGTGGTCCCAGTCGCGCGACTGGAAGACGAGGGGAATCGACGCTCGC
This sequence comes from uncultured Acidimicrobiaceae bacterium, assembly GCA_963839255.1. Classification (GTDB taxonomy): domain Bacteria; phylum Actinomycetota; class Acidimicrobiia; order Acidimicrobiales; family RAAP-2; genus RAAP-2. The sequence goes on along the minus strand of CAWIUH010000003.1, from coordinate 230,978 downwards.
GCGCCGACCACCGAAGAGGATCGCGTCGATGGGCACGCCCGCGGGGTCCTCCCACTCGGGGGCGATCGCGGGGTCCTGGCCGGCCGGGCGCGGTGAAGCGAGAGTTCGGGTGCGCCGCGGGTGTGCCGAGGTCCTTGCTCCAGGGCTGGCCCTTCCAGTCGATGAGTCCCTCGGGCGGCTCGCCCATTCCCTCCCACCACACGTCGCCGTCGGCAGTGAGCGCGGTGTTGGTGAAGATGGTGTTCGCCGCGACCGGTGTACATGGCGTTGGGGTTGGTCTCCATGTTGGTGCCCGGCGCCACGCCGAAGAAGCCGGCTTCGGGATTGATCGCGTAGAGGCGGCCGTCGGGACCGGGCTTCATCCAACAGATGTCGTCGCCGACCGTCTCGACCTTCCAGCCCGGCAGCGTGGGCACCAGCATCGCGAGATTCGTCTTGCCGCACGCGCTCGGAAAGGCGCCGGTGACGTAGCGCGACTCGCCGCGCGGGGTTCGTCAACTTCAAGATCAACATGTGCTCGGCGAGCCAGCCGTCGTCGCGTGCCAGCACCGAGGCGATGCGCAGCGCGAAGCACTTCTTGCCGAGCAGCGCGTTGCCGCCGTATCCCGAGCCGAACGAGATGATCTCGCGGGTCTCGGGGAAGTGGACGATGTACTTGTTCTCCGCGTCGCAGGGCCACGGGCACGTCGGCTCTGGCCCTCGGTCAAGCGGCATGCCGACCGAGTGCAGGCACGGCACGAAGTCGCCGTTCTCGCCCAGCACTTCGAGCGCGCCGCGTACCCATGCGCGTCATGATGCGCATGGAGACCGCCACGTAGGCCGAGTCGGTGATCTCGACGCCGATGTGAGCGATCTTCGAGCCGAGCGGTCCCATGGAAAAGGGCACCACGTACATCGTGCGACCCTTCATCGCATCCGCTGAAGAGCGTCGTTGAGCGTCGCGCGCATCTCTGCGGGCTCGCGCCAGTTGTTCGTCGGTCCCGCGTCGATCTCTTCCTTGCGAGCAGATGAAGGTGCGATCTTCGACGCGCGCGACGTCACCGGGGTCGGAGGCCGCGTAGTAGCTGTTGGGTCGCTTGGCGTCGGAGAGTCGGTGAACGTGCCCGCGTCGACGAGCAGCTGGCACAGCTCGTCGTACTCCTCGGCCGATCCGTCGCACCAGTGGATACGATCGGGGGTAGTGAGCCGCGCCACTTCCTCGACCCATTCGATCAAGTGTCTTGTTCGTTGGTTGGGTACGTCACGTACGTCCTCGTTTACGTTCGTCACGCCGCCGCGTTGCGACGCGAGTACAACACCGCAGTCATGAGCGCGCCGACCGACCCAACCAGAGAACGGAGCCAGCACGAAGATGACGTACTGGAGCGTATAGCCAAAATCGTGGCGCCGGACGCCGATCCCCGCGGCGAGACGTCACGTTGGCGACGACGCCGCCGTGCTCGCAGCCCTTCGTGGGCCAGGCGACTCGTCAGCACCGACGTCGCGGTTCTGGGAGTGCACCTCGATCCGAGCTCTTTCCCCTGGACGACCTGGGCTACAAGGCGGTCACGAGCGCCCTCTCGGACCTGGCGGCGATGGGCGCGCGCCCCGAGGGGCCTGGTGGTCGCGGTCAGCGCGCCCGCCGGGCACCGACTTCGAGGAACTGCACCGCGGTATCGCCGACGCCGCGCCGAGGCGACCGGACGCCGCGATCGTCGGGGGCGACCTCTCGCGCGGGACGCGACGTGGCGGTCGCGGTCACGGTCTTTGGTGAGTGTCCCGGGCGGGGCGCGGTGCTGCGCAGTGGGCGCGCAGCCGGGCGACGAGCTCCTCGTGACCGGGCCGCTTGGTCGCGCGGCCGCGGGGCTGCGCCGCCGTCGCGCGGGCGCGTCACTGAGCGACGAACTGGTCGTCAGGCGCACCGTCGTCCGTGGCCGCGACTCGCCGAAGGCATGGCCGCTCGCGGCGCGGACGTGCACGCGATGATGGACCTCAGTGACGGGCTCGGTCTGGACCTGCACCGCTTGGCCGACGCGTCGGACGTGGGATTTGCGCTCGACGACCTCCCGGTCGCCGACGGCGCGACGCTCGAAGAGGCCATCAGTGGGGGCGAGGACTACGAGTTATTGATCGCGACGCACGACGTCGAGCGACTACGGATGATCTTTCTCGACCGACGGGCTGCGCGAGCCCCTGACCATTGGCCGGTCAGTGGCCGACGATCGCACGTTCGCACGCTAAGGGCGAAGCGCTCGAGCGCCGAGGCTTCGAGCACCAGCTCTAGACGAGCTAGGCGCGCAGAGCTGGAGCGCGACGGGCTTGGTGATCTTGCCCGAGCGCAGGCAACCGGTGCAGACGTTGACGCGCTTGGGTGTGCCGTTCGACCAGCGCGCGCACGCGCTGGATGTTCGGGTTCCAGCGACGCTTGGTGCGACGGTGCGAGTGCGAGACGTTCATGCCGAACGACGGCTTCTTACCGCAGATTTCGCAGACTGATGCCATGGTGAACATTCTCCTTACGTCCGGGCCGAGTGCGACGGCCGGTTAAACCGAACGACCATTGTAGCATCGCTACCGATGAGCTCTCCCACGACGCTGTCGGCCGAGGACCTGCGCGCGACGTCGACCACCTACGGCGAGCTTCTGCGCTCCCATCGCGAGGTCATCAATCGACTGAATGTCTATCCCGTGCCCGACGGCGACACCGGGACGAATATGGCCCTCACCATCGAATCGGTGGTCGCGGCCGCTCGAGCCTCGATGAGAACGCGCCTCTCGGTGAGGTGCCGCCAGCCATCGCCAAGGGTCGCTGATGGGCGCGCGGGGCAACTCGGGCGTCATCTTGTCCCAGCTGTTGCGCGGGCTTGGTGGCCAACGTTTCCCGAGCGCGGCGACGTCGCCGCCCCTGAGCTCGCTGGCGCCCTCGCGCACGCCGACGAACTCGCGCGCCAAGCGGTCGCTGCGCCCCGTCGAAGGCACCATCCTCTCGGTGGCCCGCGCGGCGGCCGAGGGGGCCATCAGCACCACGGAGCTCATTGGCCGCCCTGTCGCGCGGCGCGCGCGACGCGGCGCAGGAGGCGCTCGCCAAGACGCCCGACCAGCTCGACGGTCCTGAAACAAGCGGGAGTCGTCGACAGCGGGCGGGACTGGACTCGTGCTGCTCTTCGACGCGCTGTGCCACGTAGTCGCCGGCGACGCACTGCCCATAGCCCCGAGCGTCGACTCGATCGACGTGCACGTGCACGAGGTGCCCGAGACGAATCCGTCGCTCGGCGAACTGCGCTACGAGGTCATGTACCTGCTCGACGCCGACGACGCCAAGATGCCCGCCTTTCGCGAAGTGTGGGCCGGCTTGGGCGACTCGATCGTCATCGTCGGTGGCGAGGGCCTCTACAACTGTCACATCCACACCGACGAGATCGGCGCCGCCATCGAGGCGGCCCTCGACGCCGGTCGACCCCGCGAGATACGCGTGACCGACCTCACCGAGCAGGTGATCGAGGAACGCTGGGTCCGTGAGGCGACGGCCGCCCTCGACGAAGAACCCGCCAGCCCGGTACCGGACGACCGCGGTCGTGGCGGTCGTGGTGGGCGAGGGGGTCGGGCGAATCTTTCGCTCGTTGGGCGCACGCCGACTCGTCGTGGGCGGTCAGTCGATGAACCCGTCTACCAGCTGACCTGTCGATGCGGTGCGGCGACAGGGTCGCAGTCAAGTCGTCCTTTTGCCCAACAACAAGAACATCACGCCCGTTGCGGCACAGGTCAACGATCTCGTCGACGTCGAGGTCGCGGTCGTCGCCGACCAGCTCCATCGTTGAAGGCTTCGCCGCCTTGCTCGCCTACGACCCCGACGCGACTCTCGCATTGAACGCCGAAGCGATGCGCACGTCGGCCGCCACGTCGTGGCGGGTGAAGTGACGTGCGCAGTGCGCGACACGCTCACCGACGCGGGACAGGTTCACGAGGGCGACTGGATTGGCCTCGGTCCCGGTGGGGTGCTCGCCATCGGCGATTCGATCGCCGGTGCGGCGAACCAACTCTTGGAGCGGCTCATCACGCCCGAGCACGAGCTGCTCACGATCATCGAAGGAGAAGGTGCGACTCCGGCCAACACGCGACGCATTACGGAGTTTCTGGCTCAAGAGCATCCGAACGTCGCGCCCGAAGTGCACCACGGCGGACAACCTCTCTACCCCTATTACTTCGGTCTCGAGTGAGTGAGGAGAGCGGCCGGCGGCTTCGCCAGTTGGGCGGCGTGCCCCTCACTCAGCTTCGTCACATCGGTGAGAAACGCTCGGCGGCCCTGGCCAGCCTCGGGATCGACAACGTCTTTGACCTGCTGACCGTCTACCCCCGGCGCTACATCGACCGCACCCGCCGGGCCGACTCTGAGCGACCTGTCGATCGGCGACGAGGCCGCCATCTTCGCCGAAGTTACCCGGGTGTCGAGTCGCCGCACCCGCCAGGGCAAGTCCATGGTGGAGGTCACGGTCAGTGACGGCGATGAGTCCATCAAGATCGTCTTCTTCAACCAGGCTTGGCGGGAGCGTCAACTGACCACCGGCGTCCAGGCCCTCTTCTTTGGCAAGATCGGCGACTACCGGGGAGCGCCGCCAGATGGCCAACCCGGTTGTCGACGTGATCGTGGGAGCAACCGGTGAAGAACGAGATCCCTCGCGGGTGGGCCGTGTGGCAGCCATCTACCCCGCTTCGGGCAAGGCGGGGATCACCAGTTGGGAGATGGGCGGGTTCGTCGAGGAGTCGTTGCGACGAGCCGGCCCCTTGTTCGATCCGTTGAGCGACGCCCAGCGCGAAGCCCTGGATCTGGTCGATCGCACCAGTGCGTTCTGGGGCATCCACCTGCCTGCCAGCTACGGCGATCAGACGCCAGCTCGACGGCGCCTGGCCTTTGATGAGCTTCTTCGCCTCCAGGTCATCCTCGCGCTGCGCCGCCAGCGCCTCGAGGAGTCCGCCGCGGGCATTCGCCACTCGCTCGACGACTCTGACCTCGACGTCGCGCCCGGCGCTCGGGTGAGCGAGAGCGACTCGCTCGTGCGACGCTTTCTCGCCCAGCACCGCTTTGCCCTGACGTCCGCCCAGCGGCGCGTGTTGTCCGAGATCTGGTCCGACCTCGAGGGTCCGCTGCCGATGCACCGCCTCTTGCAAGGTGACGTGGGTTCGGGCAAGACGTTGGTCGCCGTCACGGCGATGCTGGGGGTGCTCGACGGCGGGCGCCAGAGCGTGCTCATGGCCCCCACCGAGGTGCTGGCTGAACAGCACCTCGCCTCGCTGCGTCGGGACCTCGCTGGTCTCTACGTGCGTGACGAGGCCGTCTTGGCGGGAGAGCGCGAAGTTACCGTGCAGTTGCTCACGGGTCGGGTTCGCGCCAAAGACCGTCAAGCGACGATCGAGGGTCTCGGCGCCGGTGCGGTCGACATCGTCGTGGGCACCCACGCTCTGCTCAGCGACGACGTGCGGTTTCGCTCGCTCGGTCTGATTGTCATCGACGAACAACACCGTTTCGGGGTCGAGCAGCGCTCTCGTCTCTTCCGACAAGGTCGCGAACGCTCCGACGAAGGAGCGGACCCTGACCTACTCGTCATGACCGCGACGCCGATCCCTCGCACGGCGGCGATGGTGCTCTTCGGGGACCTCGACGTGTCCGTCGTCGACGAGCTCCCCGCGGGACGCCGGGCAATTGCCACGAGCTGGGCCCGCGAGGACAGCGAGGTCGCCGCGTGCTGGCAGCGAGTGCGTGACGAAGTCGCCGCGGGCCATCGCGCCTACGTGATCTGTCCGCTGGTCGAGGGCTCCGAGCGCGTTGAGGCGACGAGCGCCGTGGAGGAGCGAACGCGTCTGGCGACGCACGAGTTGCGGGGCCTGGCGTTGGGTCTCTTGCACGGCCAGATGAAGAGCGACGAGAAGGAACTCGTGATGGCGCAGTTCCGGTCCGGCGAGATCGATGTCTTGGTGGCAACGGTCGTGGTCGAGGTCGGGGTCGACGTTCCCGAAGCCAGCGTGATCGTGATCGAAGATGCCTGGCGGTTCGGCCTGGCTCAGCTGCATCAGCTGCGCGGGCGCGTGGGACGTGCGGATTTCAACAGTTACTGTTACCTGCTCGGTGAGCCACCCTCAGCGGACGGCGCGTTGCGCCTTGAGGCGCTCGTCGCAACGAACGACGGGTTCGCTCTGGCGGAAGTCGACCTGGAGATGCGCGGCGAGGGCACGTTGCTCGGTGCACGTCAAAAGGGGCGAACGGACCTCAAGCTGGCCAAACTGACCTCCGATGATGACCTCATCGCGGGCGCCCAGGCCCTGGCGGCTGAGTTGGTTCGCGAGGCGGGCGAGGCGCTGGGCGAAATGGAGGACGAACTCCACCTCTTCGTGGACGAAGAGGACGCCGCGTATCTCTTTAAGTCCTAGCGCGAACCCCTACGCTGAATGACGTGCGAGTGATTGGCGGTATGGCCCGCGGGCGTCAGCTCAAGGCGAAACTGCCGCCTCGAGTTCGACCCACCACGGACTACGCGCGCGAAGCCATCTTTTCGATGCTCGAAAGCCGCGGGGGACTGACCGACCTCGTGGTAGTCGACCTGTACGCCGGCTCGGGTGCGATGGGAATTGAGGCGCTCTCGCGCGGTGCGGCCAAGGTGTACTTCGTCGACACCGACCCCGTCCTGCCTGGCGGCCGCTCGCTCGAACCTAGAGCCGCTCAAGCTTGAGGGCGAGGCGGTGTTCGTGCGAGCCAACCTGCCGATCTGGCAGCCGCCGCGCGACCTGGACCTGGTGTTGGCCGACCCGCCTTACGGTCCGCTGGATCTTCCGAGCCTGCTCAGTGGCGTCGTGCGCTGAGCGGGTGGTCATCGAAAACGACCGCCACATGGACGCCCCCGAGGGGTGGTCGGTGACCAAGACCAAACGCTACGGCACTACGCTCGTAACAATGTTGGAACCGGCGAAGGGTGACGACGAGTGACGGTCGGTCTCATTCCAGGTTCGTTTGACCCGTTTCACAACGGTCACCTCGAAATCGTGGAGCGCGCCTCTCAGATCTTCGACGAGATCGTGGTGGCGGCGATCCGCAACCCTCAAAAGTCCGAGCCGCTCTTTGACCTCGATGAGCGCCGCGAGATGATCGCAGACTCCCTGTCCACGTGCCCAACGTGCGGATCGTCTCCATTTCGACCCTGCTCGTGAACGTCGCGCGCGACGTGAACGCGACCGCCATCGTTAGGGGCTTACGCGCCGTCTCGGACTTCGAGAGCGAGATGCAGATGGCCCAGATGAATCGTTCCCTCTCGGGCGTGGAGACGCTGTTTCTGCCGTCGAGCTCGCACTACTCGTTCTTTGCCTCAAAGCTGCTGCGCGAGGTCGCACGCTACGGCGGCGACGTGTCGTCCTTTGTCCCGGCACCGGTCGCCAAGCGTCTGGCCGAAAAGTACCCCCAGGTTCCCTCGTGACCTCCTTTGACGGCTACGACGCCGAAGAGATCATCGACGAAGCCCCGCGCCACGCGCACCGCGACCTCGAAGCGGACCTGCGCGATCTCATCGACATCGTCTCCAACGCCAAGCAGATGCCGCTGTCGAACTCGGCCCTGGTGCCCCGCGACGAGGTGCTCGCCCTCCTCGAACAGGCCCTGCACAGCCTGCCCGATGAGATCCGCGAGGCGCGCTGGGCGCTGCGGGACCGCGAAGAGCTCATGGCGGCCGAGGTGAAAAGGCCGAACAACTCATGGACCAGGTGCGCGCCGAAGCGGCCCGGATGGTGGACAAGACCGAGATCGTGCGCCAGTCGCGCCTGCAGGCCGAGCAGATCGCCTCAGACGCCCACGCCCGTGCGCGCCAGATGATCAACGAGGCCGAGGACTTCATCGACGGCAAGCTCGGCGGTTTCGAGATCGTGCTCGACCGCCTCTTAAAGACCGCCCACTCGGGTCGTGAACGCCTCAGTGCGCAGGGCCTGCCCTCTTCGATGTTGAGTCCCGAGCCGCGCGCCGACGAGTTTCTCGCCCAGGCGCCCAGGCGCCCCCGAGACAGGCGATGGCTCCTTCTTCGACCAGGACTCTCCCTAGAGCGATGGCCTCGCCATACTTGGTCCCCGTCGCCGCCTTGTTGCGCGATGTGCCCTCGTCGATCTCGGTGGACTTCGACGCCCCCTTTGACGAGGCACATGAGTTCGACCCGCGAGGTCCCGCCGAGACCGACGTCTTCGGCGAAGCGCCGGTTCATGTGACGCTGCGCCTGGAGAGTTTCAGCGGAGGAATCCGCGCCCGCGGCCGGGTGCGTGCCCCCTGGCACGGGGTGTGTCGACGCTGCTCGGCCCCGGTTCTGGGCCTGAGCGACGTGAGTGTGAACGAGCGCTTCGTCGAGCACCCCGACCGAGAGCGACGAACTCAGCTATCCGATCGAGAACAACTTCATCGACCTGGCCCCCCTCGTGCACGACGCGATCTTTTTGGACCTACCGCTCGCCCCACTGTGTCGGCCCGACTGCGCGGGACTGTGCCCGCACTGTGGGATCGATCGCAATGAGGCGACCTGTGACTGCCAGGCGCCAAAGGATCCCGGTGGGCTACACTGGACGGGCTCCAATTTGCGGACCCCGAGTCCGACTGATCCCCGGGGCGACGGGTACGCCCGTTTCTGGTGAAAGAGAAGATCGATGGCCGTACCCAAGCGCAAGACCAGCAAAGCCAAGACCCGCAGTCGTCGCGCGTCCAACTGGACCCTGGCGCGTCCCGCACGCAGCGTCTGTCCCCAGTGCGCCACCTCGAAGCTGCCCCACGTGGTGTGCCCCAACTGCGGCTGGTACAAGGGTCGCACGGCCGTAGAGGTCAACTGATTTGACGCTCCCATCGCTGTAGACGCGATGGGTGGTGACTTCGCGCCCGACGAGATCATCGCTGGCGCGCGACGCGCGGTCGATGAACTCGGCCTGCGGTCACCCTCGTCGGCGTACCCGAACTCATGGGGACCCTTTGGGTCTCGACGTCGTGGCCGTGACGGAGGTGATCGCAATGGACGACGATCCGGGGGCGAGCGTGCGAAAGAAGAAGGACTCGTCACTCGTGCGCTGCGCCGAACTGGTTCGTGACGGCAAGGCCTCGGGAATGGTGTCGGCCGGCAACACCGGGGCAACCATGGCCTCGGCGCTGCTACGCATGGGTCGCCTGCCCGGGGTGCATCGGCCCTGCATCGTCACGCCGATACCTATCCCAATCGTCCGCCCGTCGTGTTGGTAGATGCCGGAGCGAACGCCGAGTGCACGCCCGAGATGTTGGTTCAGTTCGCTCAGATGGCTTCCACGTACGTGACCACGATACGGCATCGACTCGCCGAGCGTGGGTCTGCTCTCGATCGGTGAAGAGCCCACCAAAGGCACGCCCCTGGTGAAGGCCACCCATGAGCTGTTGAGCGAGACACCGGGCCTGCACTTCGCGGGCAACGTGGAGGGACGCAGCTTCATTCCCTCTCCCGTAGACGTCATCGTCACCGACGGCTTCACCGGCAACGTCGCGCTCAAGACGCTCGAGGGAGCACTGAGTTACGTGTTTTCCGTGGTGATCGGCGCGATCGGCACCAACGAGGAGACCAAGCGCGCTGGCGATGTCTTATTGGAATACCTCTTACCCATGGCGAGTCAACTCACTCCCGATACGCACGGCGGCGCGATGCTCCTCGGCGTAAGGGGATCTGTGTGATCTCGCACGGTTCGTCCAACGCGACGGCCATCATGAACGCCCTGCGGGTGGCCGCCGAGGCGGACGCGAACGGAATCGTGGAGAAGTTGGCCGCGACGATTCGTCCTGATCAAGCCGCCTAACCGGCCGCTTCCTCCTCCGCACTCACTAATCTTGGACCACATTCACAAGGAGGCGTCATGAGCGCTGACACTCAGGCACCGTTGGACCGAGCCGCGATCGAAGAACTGGTTCGTGATCAGCTGGCCGAGATCCTCGAAAAAGCCCCGATGACATTCCCGAGGACGTCACCTTCGCCGACTTGGGGGCGGACTCGCTCGCGCTGATTGAACTGGTCGAAGCCCTCGAGGACAATCTGCCACGTACACGGCCGGATTTCACATCGACGACGAAGATCTTGAAGGATTGACCACGGTCAGCGACGCCGTCAACTACGTCGCGCTCAAACTACAGGTTGTCTAAGGGGGCGTGAGCCTCATGGTCACAACCCGCGACGCCGTCGCCGCGCGCCTGGGTCTCGACCCCGCGAGTCCGCTGCTTCTCACGGCCCTGACCCACTCGAGTTACGCGGCCGAACACGAGGTGGAGTCGAACGAACGACTGGAGTTTCTGGGCGACGCTGTCGTGGACCTCGCGATCGCGGACCCGATCGTAACGCGACACCCCGAACTCAACGAAGGGTCGGGCTCACTCGTGCGCAGTCGGGTTGTCAACGAAGGCGCCCTGGCCAATGCCGCACGTCGAACTCGATCTCGGCGCGGTCATGCGAGTGGGACGCGGCGTGAAGAAGGAATTACGGCACCGAACGCCCTTCGCTGCTCGCCGACGCCTTCGAGGCCGTTGTGGCCGCCGTGTACTTCGAGCGGGGATACGACGCGGCCAAGGAGTTCGTGCACCGACGCGCTCGCGCGCGACGTCAGCGAAGCGGCCCTCGCCCCGAGCGACGTCGATCCCAAGACCCGCCTTCGACAGTGGGCCGAAGCCCGAGGACTCGGCACCCCGCACTACGAGGTGGTCGGCGAGGGACCCGCACACTCGACCACTTACGTGGCGACCGTGCGCGTGGGCGACCTTTGGCCGTGGGCGAGGGACGCTCGAAGAAGAGTGCCGAGGGCCAAGCCGCGCGCTCCGCCTGGCGAGAGCACGACAGTGCCTGAACTCGCCGAAGTCGAGACGGTTCGGGTGTCACTCTCGCGAGACCTCGTGGGCAAGAAGTTCAAGGCGTGTCGGTGACCAACGGTCGGGTCGGTCGGCGTCACAAGATCGGCCAAGGACTTTCGCGCCTGCTCGAGGGACACAGTGTGCGCAGCGTCGCTCGACTCGGCAAGAACCTGGTGGTCGGGCTCGACAACGACTGCCACCTCGTCATTCACCTCGGCATGAGCGGGCAGTTGCTGCGAGCCAAGGGCCCAAGGACCCCAAGCCCAAGCACACCCACGTCGTCTTCACCTTCACCCAGGGCGGGGAGTTGCGCTACGTCGACCCTCGTACGTTCGGTGAGCTCTACGTCTCAAGGCCACCGAGCGAGGACGATCGCGCCCGTTGAGCTCTCGAAGTTCGCGCGACTCTCCATTGGGGGAGACGGACTGGCGCTACGCAAGCGGTGCCCGAACTGGCCCACCTCGGACTTGATCCCTTCGAGGACCAGATCGGCTGGGACCGCTTTGCCGCCATCATGCGCAGCCGCACGACCCCGCTGAAGGCAGTCCTCACCGACCAGGACATCATCGCGGGCATCGGCAACATCTACTCCGACGAGATCCTCTTTTCGGCGGGTCTGCGCTTTGACCGACCGCGGAGTCGCTCTCGACCATCGAGATTCGCCGGCTCCATCGCGCGATCAGCGAGATCCTCGACCGACGCGATCAAGCACGGGGGATCGACGCTGGACGACGAGCAGTTCGTCGACCCCGACGGGTCAAGGGCGGCTTCCAGCAGTTCCACCAGGTCTACAACCGCGAGGGTCTGCCCTGTCTCCAGTGTCGCGCACTGATCCGTCGTGAGACCGTGCGGGGGCGATCGACCTACTACTGCGAAAAGTGCCAGGCGTAAGACCGAGCGCGCGACCCGAAGGTTGCTAGCGTCAGTGCGTGTTTCTTAAGCGACTGACCATGAAGGGCTTTAAATCCTTCGCCGATACCACCGTTTTGGAGTTCGAACCCGGCGTCACCGCCGTCGTCGGGCCGAACGGCTCGGGTAAGTCCAACGTCGTCGACGCCGTGACCTGGGTGCTGGGCGCCCAGAGCACGCGGGCCCTGCGCAGTTCGCGCATGGACGACGTGATCTTCATGGGCACGGCTAACCGCGCCGCCCTCGGTCGAGCCGAAGTCGCCCTCACCATCGATAACTCCGCGGCCGCTTGCCGATCGATGGCGCCGAAGTGACCATCTCGCGAACCCTCTTTCGCAACGGCGACTCCGACTACGCCATCAACGGCACGACGTGTCGGCTGCTCGACGTCCAAGAACTCCTCGGTGACTCCGGCGTTGGTCGCCAGCAGCACATGATCATCGGTCAGGGACAGCTGGACTCGATCCTGTCGTCCAACCCAGAGAACCGTCGCGCGGTGATCGAAGAGGCCGCCGGAGTCCTCAAGCACCGCCGTCGCAAGGAGCGATCCGAACGACGCCTCGCCCAGACCCAAGAGAACCTGGAGCGACTGGGCGACCTGGTGCGCGAAGTGCGCCGCCAGATGCGACCGCTGGAGCGTCAGGCCGCCGTCTGCGCGGAGTTACTCCGACGTGGAGGCCGAACTGCGTGACACGCGACACGCTCTGTTCGCTTCACGGCTGCACCACTTCGAACAACGTCGCCGAGGAACTCGAGCATCGCGCTCGAAGAGGCCGCGGTGCGCGAACGCGAGCTGCGTCACGAACTGGTCACCCTCGACGCGCAAGCCACGGCCGCCGCGGCCGAGATGGCTTCACGCACGCGAAGAGGTGCTGGCCTCGACGCTCGGGACACTGCAGGGTCTCGCCGAGCGAGCCCGCGGCACGTCCTCGGTGATTCAAGAGCGCGATCGCTCGCTCCGCCAGGCGCTGATCGCCTCGGCCGACGAGAACGTCATCGCGACGCTCGAAGCCGACGCCGCGCGCTTGAGAGCGACCTCGAGACGTTGAGAGCGCGAAGAGTTGTCGCTGGGCGAACTGCGCGACGAGTTGGCACAGTCGCGCGAGCGCTTGCTAACGGCAGCGGCACTCGTCGACGAGTTAGGCGCCACTACGTTCGAGCAGGACGAGGCAGCGCTGCGCGCGGTGCGTGAACAGATCGCTACTCCTCGAGCGCTCCTTCGCCTCGGTTGCAGGACGGCGAACGCGCGCGCCGCACGGCTTAACGATGCCGAGCGCGCCTCGACGCGCTGAGCGAGTCGCGCCGGCTCGCCCAGGACGAACTGACAGAGGCCCTGAGCAGCCTCGAACGACGCGACCGAGATTCTCGAGGAAGCGGCCGCTTACGAAGAGTCCGCTCGCAGAGCGCCGCGACGCCGACGAGGCCTTCGGCGAAGGGGCCGATCGTGCCTCGCGAGCCCAGGCGCGCGCCGAGACGTTGGCTCGCGCCCTCGAGGAACTCTCGGGCGAGGAGCGGTCGGGCAATCATCGGCGGTCTGGAGGGAGTCCTCGGCTCGTTCCTGGACCTCATCGAAGTCGACACGGGGTGTGAACGCGCGGTTGAGTCTGCGGCGGGAGCGTCGGTGGGCGCCATGGTGGTCGATGGCACGAGCTCCGCGCGAGCCGCGCTGGGGGCGCTGCGTCGAGAAGGTGGCGCCGGCTTGATCCTGGCCGTGGGCGACGTCGACGTCACGAATCCGCCGCACCGAAGGGGACTCGGGCGTTGCGCGACATGGTGCACGCCAGACGCACGCGCCGGCGCACGTCTCGCGAGTTCTCGATGCGCTCTTCGCGCGGGCCTTCATCGCGAGTGACTGGGAGTCCGGCGATCGAGGTCGCGCTGGCGAACCCCGACCTCACCTTCGTCACTTTGGAGGGTGACCGATTCGCGTCCTCGGGCTGGCGCGTGGCGTCGGGCCGCGCCGTCGTCACGCGCGCGACGCTCGACGAGGCAACGCGGGTAGCCGCGAGCGCGGCCGACGCGCTCGACGCGCTGCGCGAGCGGCGCGAGCACGCCAACCGACGCTCAGCCAGGCCCAGGAGCGACATCACGTGGCCAACTCCGCGGTGGTGCATGTTCGCGGAGAGATTGAGCGTATTCGCGGCGACGTGGATCGCCTCGACCTCGAACACACCGAACTCGCGGCGAGCATCGGAGATCCTCGAACGAGGCGGGCGTTCTTCTCTCGGAGCGCGACCAACTGCTCGAAGAACTCGGGCTCCTTCGCGACGCGCTCCCCGGCCTTGAAGCGACGGTCCAGGACAGCGCGCAGCGAGCCGCGCAACTGCACAGCGCGACGACCGAGCTACGACGCGCGCGGGCCGAGGTCGACGAGCGGGCGAGCGCTCTGTCGCAGCGTGAGACCCGCTTTGCCGAGCGTCGCCGGCTTATCGAGCAACGACAGGGCGAGATCGAACTCGCCTAGAAGGTCGCACCGGCGAGCGCGAAGTGGCGGCCCACAAACGTCAACTACTCGAGTTCGATATCCAGACTCCTGGGTCGACTGGCCACCTTGGTCGAGCGCGCGTCGGACGAGATTCGTGTCGCCCAGGAAGCCATGGACTCGACCTACCGCGAACAACTCGAAGCAACTCGTGCCAGCGCGGAGACGCTCGAAGAGGTACGCCGCGCGCGACACAACGCCGACGACCGTCTCGCCGAGCTGAGCGAGGTCATGCGTCGCGACGAAATCGAACACGCCGAACTCGCCGTGAAGGTCGCCAACGTTCACGAACTGATTGTTCGCGACCTCGGCGTCGAACCCCACGACATGGGACCGGCGCCCGAGGTGGACCTGCCCGAAGGCGTCACGCTGGACTCGCGCGTCGCGCGAGCTCGAAGCGCGCATCACGTCACTGGGGCCGATCAACCCGCTCGCCCTGGAGGAACTCGCCGCCCTCGAGGAGCGCTATAAGGAACTCGACGCCCAAGTGAGTGACGTGCGTCACGCACGCCGAGAGCTCCAAGAAGTGCTGCGAGCTCTCGATGAAGAAATCATGCAGACCTTCACCGCGGCGTTCGCCGACGTGAACGAGCACTTCTCGTCGCTCATCGCCATGCTCTTCCCGGGAGGACAGGGTCGCCTCACCATGAGTGCACCCGACGATCCGCTGAACACCGGGGTCGAGATCGAGGTTCGTCCGATGGGCCGCAACATCCGCCGTATCTCGTTGCTCTCCGGGGGCGAGCGGTCCATGGCCGCACTGGCGTTTCTCTTCGCAGTCTTTCGATCCCGGCCCTCACCCTTCTATCTCATGGATGAGGTCGAGGCGGCGCTGGATGACGTGAACCTTCAACGCTTCCTCAATCTGGTCGAGGAGTTTCGCCACGAAGCGCAGTTGTTGATCGTCACCCACCAGAAGCGCACCATGGAGTCTGCCGATGCGCTGTATGGCGTCACCATGGTGCCCGGCGCGTCGTCCAAGGTGGTCAGCCAGCGCGTCAATCGGCCCAAGGAAGTTGAAACGGCGTGATCGCCCTCTACATTGTTCTGGCGGTCGTCGTCGTACTTGCGGCCGCGCTCGTTGTGCGCCGCCGTGCGCGCCGCCCGCGAGTTCTCGTCAGCCCCGCCGCGTGCGGCGATGCCCGAGATGCTGGTGAGCGACGCGGCGCCGATGCCGGTCATCGCTGACTTATCGCTGGAGTCTCGCCTGGCGCCCTCGAGAGGAGTCTTTGATCGCGTGCGCACGCTTTCGGGCACTGGCGCCGTGAGCGAGGAGCAACTCGACGTGGTTGAAGAGGTGATGCTGCGCAGCGACGTCGGGGTTGCCATGACCAACACGGTGCTCGACGACCTTCGAGAGAACGGTGCGCCCGAGGGAGTCGCGGCCGCCCTACGCGCGATCCTGCTCGGCTCGCTCACGGGCGATCGCGCGACGACCGCGACGGCGAGTGCCGGGCGAGTACCGGTGTGGCTCTTCGTGGGCGTGAATGGCGTGGGCAAGACCACCACCATCGGCAAACTGGCGAAGCGCAACCACGACGAAGGTCGTCGAGTCCTGCTCGCGGCGGGCGACACCTTTCGAGCTGCCGCAGCCGACCAACTCGAGCAGTGGGCAACCCGCACGGACTCCGAGATCGTGCGCGCCACCGAAGGAGCTGATCCCGGTTCGGTCGTCCACGACGCGATCGGTCGCGCGCACGCTCGAGGCTACGACCTCGTGCTCGCCGACACCGCCGGGCGTCGGGCAAACAGCACGAACCTGCTCGACGAACTCGCGAAGGTTCGTCGCGTCGCCGACCGCGAGCCCGGACAAGTCGTCGAGACGCTTCTGGTACTGGACGCGACGACCGGACAGAACGCGCTGACGCCAGGCGCGCGAGTTCCTGTCGGCCGCGTCGGTCACCGGGATTGTCCTCACCAAACTTGACGGCACCGCGCGCGGCGGCATCGTGATCGCGATCGAGCGCGAACTGGGGATACCGGTCAAGTTCGTCGGCGTGGGCGAGGGTGTCGACGACCTCATCGTCTTTGATCCCGAGGCCTTCGTCGATTCGCTACTCGGGGCCTGACACTAACCTTTCTTCATGTTTGACGCCCTGAGTGAACGCCTCGAGCGCCTCAGTTCGAACTTGCGCTCGAAGGGCCGGCTGAGCGACGCTGACCTCGACGCCGCCCTCGCTGACGTGCGTTCCGCCCTGCTCGAAGCTGACGTGGAGCTGGGCGTGGTGCGCGCGTTCCTCGACGCGGTGCGCGAACGACTCAGTGGCGAAGTGCTCTCCCAGAGCCTGACCCCGGGCCAGCAGGTCATCAAAGCCGTCAACGATCAGCTCGTTGAAGTACTGGGCGGTTCCCCGCTCGCGGTCACCTACGCCAGCAAGCCCCCGACGGTCATCTTGCTCGCCGGTCTCCAGGGTGCGGGTAAGACGACCGCAGCGGCCAAACTCGCGAACTGGTTCAAGCAGCAGGGTCGCCAGCCGTACCTCATCGCTGCCGACCTCCAGCGACCGGCGGCGGTCGAACAGTTGCGTGTGCTCGGCGCCCAGATCGGTGTCGACGTGTTCTCCGAGCCGTCCTCGCCGGTGGCGGTGGCGCGCGCGGGGGTGAAGGAGGCGACGCGACTGGGTCGTGACGTTGTCATCATCGATACGGCGGGACGTCTTGCGATCGATGAGGCGCTGATGGACGAGGTGCGCGCCATCTCGAAGGAGACCTCGCCGCACTACACGTTCCTCGTCATTGACGCCGTCACCGGTCAGGACGCCGTGCACACCGCGCGCAGCTTCCACGACGCGCTCGCGCTCTCGGGTCTGATTGTCACAAAACTCGACTACGACGCCCGCGGCGGAGCGGTGCTCTCGGCCCGGGGGGTCGTCGGCCGGCCCGTCGTCTTCGCCTCGAGCGGCGAGAAGATCGCGGACTTTGACCTCTTCTACCCCGAACGCATGGCCTCTCGCATCCTGGGTATGGGGGACGTCCTGTCGCTGATCGAACAGGCCGAGCGCACCATGGACGCCGACGTCGTCGCCCAGTCTGCC
The DNA here is from genome assembly GCA_963839255.1 of uncultured Acidimicrobiaceae bacterium. Classification (GTDB taxonomy): domain Bacteria; phylum Actinomycetota; class Acidimicrobiia; order Acidimicrobiales; family RAAP-2; genus RAAP-2. The sequence goes on along the minus strand of CAWIUH010000003.1, from coordinate 213,709 downwards.
GGGCGCATGATGAGTGGCACCTTCACGTTGGACGACTTTTTGGCCCAACTCAATCAGGTTCGCAAGATGGGCTCGCTCGGCGGCATCATGAAGCTGATGCCCGGAGTCACCAAGGAGATGCGCAGCGCGGCCAGCAATATCGATGAGGGAGAGATCAACCGCGTGGAAGCCATCATGCGCTCGATGACCCCTCGCGAGCGCCAGGACCCATCGATCATCGATGGCTCACGCCGTACGCGCATTGCCCGCGGATCGGCCACCAGCGTGGCCGCCGTCAATCAACTTCTGAAGCAGTTCACCGAAATGCGCAAGATGATGCGCCAGATGGGTAATGGCAACGCTCCTCAGATGCCCGGCGGGCTCGGACGCATGGCGAGCATGGCCGCGCGCGGGGCGCAGGCTCAGGGCGAGTCGTTGCCGGCGGGCTTCGAAGCGTTGGGCGCCGGAATGGCGAGTGCGGCCGCGTCGCGCGGTGGAAAAAACAAGAAGAAAAAGGGCGGGAGAGTTACTCCTCCCAAACAACGCTAAACTTGTCCACTCGGGTGTCTCGCCCGTCTCGCGTAGACACGTCAGGTATGAAGGGAAATTTGCTGTGGCCGTAAAACTTCGTTTGGTGCGCATGGGTAAGAAAAAGCAGCCCACCTATCGCATCGTCGCCGCGGAGAGCCGCCGCGCCCGGTCCGGCGCGTTTTTGGAGATCGTGGGCACGTACCAGCCCCGAGGCCTCTCAATCGCCGAGCCCGACACCGTGACAAAGATCGACAACGACAAGGTCGTGCGCTGGCTCATCCAAGGGGCCCAACCCACCGAGCGTGTCGCCAAGTTGCTCAAGACCAGCGGTGCCCTCGATCAGTTCGAGGCCGCCAAGGCCGAACGGGCCGCGAAGTGAGCGAGTCTCAGGACGATTACGTCGCCGGGGACATCAACACCATCGACGACGCTGAGTTCGACGACCAAGACGTGTACGAGGACGTGAACGAGGACGTGAACGAGGCGGGCAACGATAAGGCCGCCACGTCGACCGCGGTCCTTGAGTTCATAGCTCGCTCGCTCGCCGAAGACCCCGATGCGGTCATGGTCGAGGTCAGCGAACGCCAGGGCAAGGTCGTGCTGTCGCTCAGCGTCGGCGCAGGTGACATGGGCCGAGTCATTGGACGTCGCGGCCGCACCGCTCAGGCGATACGCGCACTTGTCGCCGCCGCCGGCGCACGCGACCACGTCACCACCTCCGTCGACATCATCGACTAACCATGTCCGACGAGCGTGGCACGCTCGAGGTCGGGCGCATCGTTAAGGCTCACGGTCTTCGCGGCCAGGTACTCGTGGACCTCTGGAGCGATCGCCACGAACGCCTGGCTGTGGGTCAGACCCTCCTCAGCGATCGAGGACCCTTGGTGGTTCTCGCCGCCGCCGTTCACCAAAAGACGCGCTTCATCGTCAGCTTCGATCGCATCACCACGCGCGAAGAGGCCGAACGCTGGCGTGGCGTGGTGTTATCAGCGCCGCGCATCGATGACCCGGACGTGATCTGGATCGACCAGCTCTACGGCGCCGAAGTCGTTGACCAGGACGGGCAGGCACGGGGCGTGGTGGTGGACGTTGAGGCCAATCCCGCGAGCGATCTCATGGTGACCGACTCCGGGACCTTGATACCTCTGACGTTTGTCGTATCGGTGCAGGCCAATCGCCGCGTCGAGATCGACGCGCCCGAAGGACTGTTCGAATGACGTTGCGCATCGATGTCCTGACTCTCTTTCCTGAGTCCCTCAGCAACTACGTCACGACGTCGGTGCTCGGGAGGGCCCACGAGCGAGGGGTCTTCGAACTCCATCTCCACGACTTTCGCGACGCGACCACCGACGTGCACCGCAGCGTGGACGACACACCCTTTGGCGGGGGAGCGGGCATGGTGCTGAGAGCCGAACCCATTCTCGCCACGATCGAGTCGACGCCCGACCTGGCCCGACCGGTGATCGCTCTCACGCCCTCGGGACGGACCTTCACCCACGACGTCGCCCGGGGATTGAGCGAACTGTCTGGCTTCACGTTGCTGAGCGGCCGCTACGAAGGGTTCGACCAGCGTGCGATCGACGTGGTGGCGGATGATGAGATCTCCTTGGGCGACTTTGTGTTGGCGGGCGGGGAACTCGCTGCGCTCTGCGTCATCGAGTCGGTCGTTCGACTTCTGCCGGGAGGGCTGGGAAATGACGCCTCCAGCGCCGATGAGTCATTTAGTGATGGCCTCCTGGAGTATCCCCAGTACACCAAGCCCGCCGAGGTGCGCGGTCGAGTGGTTCCCGAGATCTTGCTGTCGGGCAACCACGCACGGATTGCTCGATGGCGCCGGGCCCAGGCGCTGCGCCTCACCATGGCGCGTCGTCCCGATCTGATCGCACGGCGTGGGGGACTGAGCGAGCAAGACCTCGCTATTCTCGACGAATTTCCCGAAATGGTTGACGGCGCAGCGAACGGCTAAACTTCTAAAGCCCGTGATCCGAAAGGGACCGCTCTCATGAACCCCACCGACCTCGTTGACCGCGACTCGCTTCGCGACGATATTCCCTCGTTTCGTCCCGGCGACACCGTCAAGGTGCACGTGCGAGTGGTTGAAGGTACCCGCCAGCGGGTCCAGGTGTTCCAGGGCGTCGTCATCCGCCGCCAGGGTTCGGGTCTCCAGGAGACCTTTACCGTGCGCAAGATCAGTTTCGGCGTCGGGGTAGAGCGCACGTTCCCGGTGCACACGCCGACGATCGCCAAGATCGAGGTTGAGTCCTACGGTGACGTGCGACGCGCGAAGCTGTACTACCTGCGCGAACTGCGCGGCCGCGCCGCCAAGATCAAGGAACTGCGCGTCAACGAGCGCGCGTAGTCACTGGTGGGCGAAGAAGAGCTCGACGACTACGAGTCGACCCTCGAACTCGCACTCGTTCAGGAGTACAAAGCCGTCGTCGGCATGTTCGACTTCGCCGTGGAGACCGATCGGCGCTTCTATCTCGCCAACGACGTCGCCGTGGACGTGAAGTCCGGCGCCAACCCAACCCTGCTCGAGGTCACGCTGCACGACGCGTGGGTCTGGGATATGTACCGCGCCGCGCGCTTCGTGCCCTCGGTGCGCATCCTTACGTTTCGCGACGTGAACATCGAGCGCCTGCCCAAAGAGGACCTGCAGCCCTAGGTGCGACTCGTTCGCTTTCTCACCACCCTCGAGACGGCGAGGGACTTTGAGTCTCTGCACGACGAGCCCACCCCGCTGTTTGCGTGCTCCAACGCCGATACCGCCATCGTGCTCGCCTCGTTGCGCGACCATCTGAGTCGTGAGGTGGGCGTGTGGCTGCGGGTATCGGGAGAGTATCCGGCCCAGATCGCGACGCGCGACGTGCGCACTCTGTCGGTCCTGATGGACCTGCGACACGTCGTGATTGACGCGCCAGAGCCGGTGAGCGAGCAGGTCGAAATCGTGCGAGCGCTGCTGAGCGGCGACGAGGTGAGCCTGACGAACTCGGTGGCCACCCTCACTCACGTGGTGAGTCGGCCGGTGCCCCCGCGTCCGATCACCGTCTGGGGCTTCGACGGTGGTCAACTCGTCAGCCCCGAGGTGACTCTCGCCGCGGGCGCGACCGCGCCACCGGGGAGTAAGCGAGTTGACCTACTTCGAGGACTACTCGGGCTGACGAGAGATCCGATCGGGACGGATCTTGACCGTCACGCGCACTTCGCCTGGCGAGCGCCACGGGTAGGCGTCGAGCCCGGTGTACTTCTTCGCGAAGTCGTCGATGACCTCGTCGGCGCCCTCGGTGGTAAAGACCACGACGGTGCCGCGCACCGTGATGCTGGCCTGGGGATCGTCGGGATCGACCAGAGAAACGGCCACGCGCGAGTCGGATGGCGAGGTTGCGAGCCTTCGCGCGGCCCAGGGCGGTATTGATCACGATGAGGTCACCGTCGAGCCCCACCCAGACCGGGGTCACGTTGGGCGAGCCGTCGGCGTCGAGGCTGGCTACGTGAGCGAGCACCTGCTTTTCGAATATGGCGCGTGACGCGGGGGTGAAGGTATCAGTCACAAAACTCCCATGGTCGAGTTGAAATAAGGCCTAGTAGGTTCACTGTAATGAACATTGGTGCACACGTACGCGGTGGGGGCAAGTTGGTCCCCTCTTTGGAACTCGGCGTCGAAATGGGCGCGACGTCGATACAGATCTTCACCCAGAGTCCTCGGATGTGGAAACCTTCGCAGTACGCGCCCGAGGTCCTCGCCGCGTACCGAGAGGCCGCGGCAAACACTCCCTCGATTACCGACACGTTCTGTCACGCCACGTATCTCATCAACTTGGCGACCGCCGATCGCGACCTCTACGACAAGTCCGTCGCGTGTCTCATTCACAATCTCTCGGTGGCGCGCGGCATCGGCTCGTCGGGTCTGGTTCTGCATGTCGGGTCGCACCAGGGAGCCGGCTTTGACACTGTGGTACGTCAGATCGCTGACGCCTTCGAGCGCGCGTTCGTCGAAGCCGATCCGTCGCCCGAGGGAGTCGCCGAGTGTCCCATTCTCATTGAGAACGCGGCGGGTATGGACGGTCCGGTCGGTCGCACCCTGGAAGAGATTCACATGATGATCGAGGCGTGCAACAACGACGACCGTCTCGGGCTGTGCATCGACACCCAGCACCTCTGGGCCAGCGGGTTCGACTACTCGAGCCGAGCCGGCTCAGATCGACTCATCCAAGAGATTGAGATGAGCGTGGGTATAGGGCGTCTGCGGTGCTTTCACTTGAATGATTCCAAGATCGAGCTCGGTGGTAACCGCGACCGTCACGCCAATATCGGGGAAGGCACAATTGGCACTCGTGGCCTCGCTACGTTGATCGGACAGCCTCTTATTCGCAATCTCCCCCTCATCCTCGAAGTGCCGGGCATGGCGACGGTCCTCGTGCCGAGGACGTCGCCGTGGCGCGCCAGGTGCTCATCGCGGGCGTCGCCCTGTACGACGGTGACCCCGACTGGGCGAACTTACTTCCCCTCGTCACGCCAGCGCCGATGGCCCCGGCGAAGAGCGCGGTGAAAAAGGCCACGCCGCCGACGAAGAAGACTGCACCGACACCAACGGTGAGCGCCAAGAAAACGGTAAAGAAGGTGGCCAAGGCGGCCAAGAAGTCAGCAAAGAAGGTTGCCGCGAAGAAGGCCGCGCCGACGGTGAGCGCGAGCACGAAGAAGACGGTGAAAAAGGTGACCAAGAAGTCAGCCAAGAAGACGGCCAAGAAGATTGCGAAGAAAGCGGCCAAGGCCGCCAAGGCGGCGAAGAAGAGCGCAAAGATCGCCGCCAAGAAAACCGCGAAAGTGACGGCCAAGAAGTCAGCGAAGAAGACCCCGAAGAAGGCCATCAAGACAGCGAAAAAGGCGTCCAAGACGGTGGCGAAGTCTGCGAAGAAGCGATCGGAGAGATCGGTCAGTAAGAAGTCAGCGAAGAAGTCAGCGAAGAAGCCAGCCAAGAAAAGCAGGAAGAAGTAGGAGAGGTAATGACTGACGTTCGCGTCGAATCTGACTCGATGGGCACGATTGACGTGCCGGCCGATCACTATTGGGGAGCGCAAACCGAGCGGAGCCTGCATCACTTCGCCATCGGTACCCAGACGATGCCGCCTGCGGTCATCACCGCCTTCGGCGTGCTCAAGTTGGCTTCGGCCAAAGTCAACAACGCCCTGGGAAAGTTGGACGACGAGAAGGCGACTCTCATCGAACGGGCGGCGAGCGAAGTCATCGACGGCAAGCTGTCGAATGAGTTTCCGCTGCGCATCTGGCAGACCGGCTCGGGCACACAGACCAACATGAACGTGAATGAGGTGATCTCGAATCGAGCGATCGAGATGGCCGGCGGGGTAATGGGATCCAAGACGCCCATTCATCCCAACGACGACGTCAACATGTCGCAGTCCTCGAATGACACGTTCCCCACGGCAATGCACATCGCAGCGGTCATGGAGATCACTGGTCGACTGGTGCCGGCGGTGCAGCGACTGCGTGACGCCCTCGACGTGAAGGCCGCGGCCTACGCCGACGTGACCAAGATTGGCCGCACTCATCTCATGGACGCGGTGCCGCTCACCTTGGGCCAGGAGTTCTCGGGCTACGTCGCCCAACTCGACGCCGATATCGAGCGACTGAGCGTAGTGCTGCCCGGACTCTACGAACTCGCGGCGGGCGGCACCGCCGTGGGAACCGGCCTCAACACTCACCCCGAGTTCGGCGAGCGAGTGGCGGCCGAGATCGCCACGTTGACCCACCAGCCCTTCGTCACCGCTCCCAACAAGTTCGCGGCCCTCGCCGCGCACGACGCTCTCGTGTTCGCCCACGGGGCGATCAAGACGCTTGCGACGAGTCTCACCAAGATCGCCGAGGATATTCGCTGGCTCGGATCGGGTCCACGTGCCGGGATTGGCGAGCTGCAACTGCCCGAAAACGAACCGGGCAGCTCGATCATGCCCGGCAAGGTGAATCCCACCCAGAGCGAAGCCATGATCATGGTGTGTGTTCAGGTATTCGGGAACGACACGGCAGTATCGATTGGCGGCTCACGGGGCAACTTCGAGTTGAACGTCTGCAAGCCCGTCATTATCTACAACGTCTGTAACTCAATCGATCTGCTCACCGACGCCTGCGATCGATTCCGTGAGTTCTGCGTCGAGGGTCTCGAGGCGAACTACGAAGCGATCCAAAACCACCTCAACAACTCGCTGATGTTGGTGACCGCTCTCAACCCGATTATCGGTTACGACAAGGCCGCCATGGTTGCCAAGAAGGCCCACAAGGAGCGCATGACCCTACGAGAGTCAGCTCTCGCCTTGGGCTTTCTCACCGGTGAGGAGTTCGATGCGGCGGTCGTTCCGGACGAGATGACCCACCCGTAACTCAAGCGAGCTGCAAGAAGCCGGAGGTGACACAGAGCCCGAAGGCGCACACCACGACCATGCCAACGACCACTGACACCGCGGCGACTTTCGACATACGTCCCCGTCCCCGGGACATGGGGATCGGCATGTACCACTCAGGCAGGAGTTGGCTGCCCAGATTTGACGAGAGGTACCAGGGCTTGGCGTCAAGATCGATCGGCGCGTTCGGGTCGGCGGCGAGAGCGAGTGCGCTGAGTTCATCGTCGCTGAAGGAGATCTCTTGGTCGGGCATTCTCGCGGTGTCGCTCATTGCAGTACCTCGCAGTCTCTCTTCAACATACCGGGGCGGCTGAAAACCTGGGCTTCATCTAGCTGACCGGGACGTTCCACAAGGCCATCCACCGGCTGAGGTCCTTTTCCATCGGCAGATCGGTGCTGAGGAACGAGCGCACTCGTAGTTCGAGTTCGTTGTTGCGCTGGGTAGGCCCGGTGGGCGCGAAGGGATAGAACGTCCCTTGCTTCATGAGATACACGAGACGCAGATCGCCGTCGCCCGGGGGAGTCTTGGGCACGAATCCGAACACGGCGCACAGCAGTCTTGGTCCCAGACCGTGTTCGACCATCGACGTGTCGGCCGCGTGGATTCGAGTCACCAGCGACTCGAGATCAGGATCGTGGACGATCAGCCACTCAAAGCCCAGGTCATCCTTCGTGAGCGTCACCTTGTCGTTGGTCTCGTCAAAGTCCAGTAGCTCTTTGATATCGGCATCCGTGGTGAGAGTGCCCTCACCACTTCCCGCCTTGAAGCACAGTCCCGCCTGACCTGAGGTCACCACGTCCAACTCGGCTTCGAGGGTGATGGCGGCCTGGGTGAGAGCAAAGAGATTGTCGAGATTGGGCGCTACCTGTTTGGTTCGGCCAAAGATCGTGTCGCGCAGACCCACTAGCCGTTGAGCTGCTTTTCGAGCTGGGCCAGCTGGTTGAGGCGGACCTCCAGCGACGGGTGCGTCGAGAAGAGCGAGGCGACGGTGTTGCCTGCCAGAGCCGGAGCGAAGAAGAACGCGTTCATACCCTCGGTCTTGCGCAGGTCGTTGCGCGGAATCTTTCCCATGTCCCCGGTCACGTGCACGAGCGCGCTCGCGAGCACGCTCGGTTTGCCGATCAGGATCGCGCCCGATCGATCCGCCGCCAGTTCGCGGTAGCGCGAGAGGGCCATGGTGAGCAGGTAGGCGATGATGTAAATCACAATCGAGAGCACCATCGTGGCCAGCTCGAGCAGGACGATGTTCTGCCCGCCGTTACGCCCGCCGCCGCGGCCGCCCCCGCCAAACATGGCCCCGAAGAGCGCGATGCGACTGATAAGCCCCGCCAGGATGCCTACGCCACTGGCGATCGTCATGATGGCCACGTCCCGGTGGGCGACGTGGCTGAGTTCGTGGGCCAACACGGCTTCGAGCTCTTCGTCGGGGAGGCGCTGCATGAGACCGCGGGTCGCACAGATGACGGCCGCATTGGGGTTGCGCCCCGTCGCAAAGGCGTTGGGAATGTCCATCTCGGAGACGCCCACACGGGGCTTGGGCATGTTGGCGAGCAGGCAGAGCCGATCAACGATCTGGTGGAGCTTGGGCTCCTGTTCGGGTGTGACCTCGTGCGCGTGCATCGAGAACATGGCGATCTTGTCCGAAAAGTAGTACTGACAGAACAAGAGACCGCCCGCAATGACGATCACCAGAACGAGCGACACGCCCAGGCTGATCATCACCGACACGATGATGGCGTACAGGGCCACGAGTGCGAGTCCCGTGAGGAACATGCGCACGTTTAGTTTGTGATCAGTTTCAATCTTGGATGAGGTGGCCACGCTTAATTGCTTTCGGTGGAGGGGGCTTCGCTCGGCGTACTGGTACCCATCGGCAATTCCGTCGTGGTGCCATTGGCCTTGAGCGCGGCCAGTTGGGCGTCAATGTCGGACTGCGAGGACACCTTGTCAAGTTGGGCCTGGATATCGTCCGTCGAGCCGGTGAGATCGGTCAGCGCCCCAGAAGCGAGCAACTCGTCGAGCGCGCCGCTGCGTGCTTGCATTGAGGCCACCTTGTCCTGCGCTCGTTGCATCGCGGCCCCGGCATCATTCATCGAGGAAGAGATCCCGCTCACCGCTTCATTCACGTGGGTCGAAGCCTCAGCAGCGGTGTAGGTAGCTTTGATGGTCTCCTTCTTGGTGCGAAAGGCCTCAACCTCGGTCTGTAGTTTGGTCGACGTCGCTTCGAGCTTCTGGAGTTGGTCGTCGACCTGGGCGTGTTGGGTCGCAAGGTCTTGGAGCTGCGCCGCGATAGCCTCGCGCCGGGTGAGCGCTTCGCGCGCCAAGGGCTCGTTGTTCTGAGCCAGGGCGGCCTTCGCCTGATCGGCGAGCTTGTCGGCCTGGGTCTTGAGCTGTTCGGCTTGGATCTCGAGGCGTTTCTTCGCCGTGGCGACGTCGGCGACGGCCCGCTTGACTTTGGTGAGGCTTTCAAGTTGCTGCTCGTAGGAGAGATCGAGGGTCTGGCGGGGGTCTTCGGCCTTGTTCAGGGCGTCGTTGGCCTTGGCCTGAAAGATTGATTGCGCGCGCTTAAAAATGCCCACTGGGCCTCCTTGTGGTACTGATCCACATTAGAGCGAACCGTTGGAAAATATCCGATGAGATTGGTCGCGAGGGGCCCGAAATCTAATTTCTGGGTAAATCTGTGTCGGGGCGCGGTCCCCGAAGATTGTGGTTCTGAGTACCGACGTCGTTGGCCAGTTCCACGCGATAGTTCTCAAGCTGTTCGGCGAGTTGCTGATCCTCGGTGCCGAGAATGCGCAGTGCCAAGAGTCCTGCGTTAGTCGCACCGTTGATGGCGACGGTAGCCACGGGAACTCCTCGGGGCATCTGGACGATCGACAAGAGCGAGTCGAGACCGTCCAATCGCGCGAGTGCGACCGGGACGCCGATCACGGGCAGGGTCGTCGCGGCCGCGAGCATGCCGGGCAGGTGCGCCGCCCCGCCCGCCCCGGCGATGATGACCTTGAGGCCCTGAGCGCGAGCGCCACTGGCGTACTTCAACATCGCCTCGGGCGTGCGATGCGCCGAGACCACGCGCCACTCGTACTCAACCTGAAATCTCTGGAGGATATTGGCGGCGTCGCTCATCACTTCTTCGTCCGAGGACGACCCCATCACGATGCCGACGATCGATGCCACTACGCCTCCTGAGTCTGCGTGCCATACGCGTGGGCACTTTGCCATGCTCTCACGCGTGGGCCCTCGGGTTCCTCACCCAGGGCCGTCACGTGTCCGAGCTTGCGTCCTGGGCGCCACGACTTGGCGTAGTCGTGGACGAAGACGCCGTCCACGCCTCGGGCGGCCTCGCGCGAACCCGGACTCTCGGCGCCTACGACGTTGACCATCACCGCGTAGGGACTGGTGGGTGTCACGTCGCCGAGGGGGAGTCCGCTGACGGCGCGAAGGTGCTGGGCGAACTGGCTCGTTGTCGCCCCCTCAATCGTCCAGTGTCCGCTGTTGTGGGGTCGAAGGGCGACTTCGTTGATAAGAAGTCCGCGGGAGGTCACGAAGTATTCGATGGCCATTATTCCCACGTTGCCCACGAGATCGGCCACCCGCTCACTAAGGCGTTGCGCCTCGACGAGAGTGTTCCCGTCGAGGTCGCTGGGATAGCGGACCTCGGCGCACATGCCCGCGCGCTGCAGTGTGGCGACGACCGGGTAGAGAATCGTCCCGCCGTCGCTGGCGCGCGCCACGAGTTGGGCGACTTCGCCCACGAGGTCCAGTCGTTCCTCAACCAGTACGTCGTCGCCCGACATCGCGAACTCATCGATCAGCGACAGGGCCTCGGCGCGAGTAGTGGCAAAGGCCACCCCCCGACCGTCGTAGCCCCCGCGCGACGCCTTCACGACGCACGGGCCGCCAATCTCGTCGAGAAAGCCAGTAAGACCGACGTCATTCAGCGAGTGAACCACGAGAAAACGGGGCACGGGAAGTCCACTCTCGAAGAACGCGCGCCGCTGGAAGGCCTTGTCAACAGCGAATCGAAGTGCGCGTGATCCCGGTCGCAGTACGACGCCCTCGGACTCGAGAACTTCGAGTGCCTCTAGATCCACCAGTTCGTGATCGAACGTGATGACGTCGACGCGCTCGGCGAGTCGCCGCAAAGCCTCAATGTCGTTCGCGGCCCCCAGCACAACGTCCTCAATGCTCGTGGTCGCCGAATCTTCTGGCGAGTTCGCGAGCACGGTGAGCGACAGATCAAGATCGCTCGCACTTTCTCCCATCATGAGCGCAAGCTGACCGGCCCCGACGACGCCGACGCGGGTGAACGCGCGGGATGTGTCCTTGATCATGACCGAGACGTTACTGGCGAGAAAAAGTAGGCCCGGTCCGAGCCGTAGCTACATCGCGACTTTGGTGTGCTTGAACTCATTGAGAGCGCTCTGATCACTCATGAGCGTTACCAGCGATTCGATCAAGGCGATCGACCCCTGAGGATCATCGGTCGGCGGGTTCATGTAGCGCACGAAGGTCGCGTCGCCGTCGATGACGAAGGTGGGCACGCCAAAGGCTTCGTAACGCTCGAACTCGCGGAACCACTCGCCGATGACCTTGTGGGGGCGTCGCGAGGCGACGTCATCGAAGATGGCGCTGAGATCAAGGTCCAGCCCCTCCAGCGCCGTCGCGATCTCCGGCTCGGAGACGAGGCGAATGGCGCGGTCGTGACGTGCACGAAACAAGGCCTCGTGAACGTCCAGGAACCTCTCGGGCATGAGGGCTTGCACCGACGTACTCACGGCGAGGGAGAGTAACTGCGAGTCGCGCTCGGGGTCGTCCCAGACGTCGGGGGCACCCTCGTCGCGGTATCCCTGACTCATCGTCCAGGGCACGAAGGTCACGTCGAAGTTCGCACCGGCGCGCAACGCCTCAATCACGTGCAGGTGAATGATCTTGGCGAAGGGACAGCGGTAGTCGTAGGAGAGAAGAAAGGGCTTCACTCCGCCAGCCTAAAGATTCATCGTCCCGGAACGGGCACGCCCGAGGCGCGGCAGCGGTCCTTGAACGCGCAGAATCGACAGGCGTTCACCGAAGGCGTGGCCGGAAAGTCCCCGTCCTCGTAGTAGCGCGTGATGCGCGACCACGCCGTCGCGGCCGACTTGGCACGCGCGTTCACGACTACGTCGGTCACGTTGCGTTCGATCGACTCGCCGTGGGCCACGTACATCAGGCGAATCTTGTGCGGCTTTTCGCCGAGTTGGGCACGGCAGAGTGCGGCGTAGAGTTCGGCGTTGGCGAATGTCTTGGAGTCGTAGTTGCGATTAGGCAGGCCCCCGGTCTTGTAGTCGACGATGGTAAGTGAGCCGTCGGGGTCCCGGTCGAGTCGGTCCAAGATGCCATAGAGCGGCGCGCCATCGACGTCCACGCCAATGCGCAGTTCCACGCCCTCGTGCTGGACGTTGCGGGGATCTTCCATCGCGAAATACGACACGATGATCGCCTCGGCCTCTTCGAGGAGGCGAGCCATTGTGGCGTCATCGAGTTCGATGTCACGACGCACGTCCTCAGTCAGGACCTCGTCGACTGCTTGGGGTATGAACTCTCGCGCGCGTTCAATCGTGCGCTCGGCGGCGGGGAGAAGGAAGAGCTGTTCGAAAACAAAGTGGAGGAATCGACCCTTGGCCGTCGCATAGGTCGCCGGCTGGGGAATGCGCTCGATCGAGGCGTATTGGTACCGGCGAGGACAGGTCTGGAAGTCGGCCAGCCGCGAGGGCGAGAGCGACTGGGGGAGAGTTTGTTCGAATGCCACGTGCTTACGCTAGATCTCGAGTGTGACGTCTGGTCGGTAACAATGGAGACATGCGCAAGAAGCCTGCCGTTGTGAGACGCGGGCAGATCGTTCGTTCGAGCGCCTGGCACGGCGTGCGCGACGGCGACCCCGTGGTCGTGGGCGCCCCCAAGGAGAGACGTCAACACTTCACATTCGTGGCCCACGTCCTGAACGAGGCGACCGGGGACGAGTGGATCGAAGTGCGAGGTGGTCGCGTCGGCGAAGCAAAGGGTCGTAGCTTTCGGCCCGATCTGATTTATCCACCCGAAGCGCGCAAAGGAGGGCGCCTCGTGGGACTCTCCCTCGCTAGTGCTCCGAAGCTACCGTTTGCTTGACTCGATCGGCGTCGACAGCGTTGATCTTGGGTGAGATCAGAATCCATAGGCCTGGCAGGAGGCAGATGATGGAGAAGATCACGAAGTACGCACGGACCCCCACGACGCTGGCCACCTGACTCGCCACGACGAGCCCGATCGGCACGACGCCGAGCGAGACGAACCAGTCGACCGATGAGGCGCGACCGAGCAACTCTCGGGGCACTTCGGTCTGCATCATCGATTCGAAGATCACGTTGCCAAAAATGATCATCGGCGAGACCACGATGGGAAAGATCTCGATCTCCCAAAAGTTGGTGGCGATCCCCATGACGAGCGCGGTGGCCGAACCGATCAACCAGTAGGTCCACATCATGCGAATGCGGCGCTTGGGCATGCGCAGGTTGCCCACGACCAGTGCCCCGATCGCACCGGAGACACCGGCGAGCGCGATGCCGAAGCCGACGTAGTCCTTGCCGAGGTGCAGGTTGTGGCGAAGGAAGAAAGGGATGAGAACGAACATGGGCGTGAGGACGAAGGCGTTCACCAGCGTCACCGACACCGACGTGGTCCAGAGCCACCGAGTGCGCACGACGTAGTGGAGGCCTTCTTTGATATCGCCGATCACCGTGGCGCCCTCTTTGACGTGGGGCTTGGGCGTCGCCCTCATCAAAAGCAAGGCGATTGCGCTGAGAACGAACGTGGCGCAGTCAATGCCAATGGCCAACGTGGTGCTGAACGCGGCGAGCAGTCCGCCGACCGCCGGTCCAATCGTGTTGCCCATGAGGGTGTTGGCGAGGGGCCGCACGGCGTTCATCGCAGGTAGCAGTTCTTCACCAATGATTTCAGGGGTGAATGCGGCGATGCACGGGTAGAAGAGGGCATCGAAGCAGCCGAATATGACAGCAAAGATGATCAATTCTGAGTAATGGAGCGAGTGAGTCAACAGGGCGAGAACGATCCCGGCGGTCAAGACGGCGCGCACGGTGTCCGAGAGTATGAGCAGCACGCGGCGGGAGAATCGGTCAACGATCGCTCCGCCGACCAGCAAGAAAATCACTTGCGGCGTCATACGGGCGGCCGCGAACCAACCGAGAGCTGTCACGCTGTGCGTGGTGTCGAGGACGAGCAGGGTGAGAGCCACGTTGGCCACACCATCACCGAAGTTCGAGATCGCCTGACCCGTAATCAGCAGGCTCGGCTCGCGATGCTTCAGCAACTCGACGACGGCGAGTTTTCTTTTCACCGTTTTACATTACGGGAGCTCCGTAACGCTCCCGTGACCGAAACCGTTGCAAGTTCGTGACAAGACACGAGACCCGCGCTACGTCAACGGCGACGCACGTATGTGCGTTGCTTGCTGGATCATCCGTAAATCGGAGGCAGACCCAGGAGCGCGCGCACTTTGTCGGCCACGTGATCCGCGTTGAAGAGTTGGTACTGCACGTTGGCTAGATTGCCCGAGCGTTCGGCCGGGGGCTCGTCCATCCACGTCTGCATGTACGTCTCCAAGTGCTCTTCGGTCTTGATGTAATGCTTCATCGCCTTGGCGACGTGATGCGGCCAGCTCTGTGACTTGAGGATCGGCAGATCAAGTCCTAAGCCGGCAATGTAGGTATTGGTCACGATGTTGCCGGGCTCTATGCCCTGGGTGGCGGACTCGAAAAACTCCGACCCCAGTTCGTCGCTGAGGTACACGTCGGTGAGGAAGGTGAGAGCGCTGCCCGCAGCCGGTACCAGCGTGAAGCGATCGTGGCGCACGTGGGTCGGCACGTAAAACGTGTCGTTATACGTCGACAGAGTCTGGGCGTCGGTGTAGCTGAAATGGGGGATCGAATTGTTCAGCTTCATGTCGCGAAAGCCGACGGTCGACAGAGTTGGGTAGTCGGTGTGAACGAACTGCGTGTACACCGGGTTTTCCTGAAACCACTCGCACGAATTGAACGTGTCGTTCGATCCGTACTTGGTCATCACCGTCTTTGACGTGCCCGACGTGAGATCCGAGAGGGTCAGTGCCCAGCCGGTTGACATCATGACCATGTGCGCCTTGACGTCGTCCCCGGGCTTGACGGCGAGAAGAAAGAGCGGAACGAACTGCTTGGCCGTGCTGCTCCAGAACGCGTAGTACTGGTCGTGGGTGAATCGATTCTCGACCGTGCCGACTTGGGCGAACGCGCCGTTGTCGGCTTGGGCGCCGATCCACGTCGAGGCGTCACCCGCGTCCGAGTTGCTCGCGATCGTCGGTACGGTCCACTGAGCGCTGACGTTCGACACCGGTTGACTGGGATAGAGCTGGTAGCCGCCGAATCCGTACTGGGGTGAGCCGATAGGCAACCGCGGGCGGGACGCGTGCTTGTGCGGCTCGGTGGTGCGCCCCTCAGTGCTGATGGACACCGCCAGCGCGGCGATCGCGAGGCACGTCAGCACGCCGACCTGCGCCAGGGGAATGAGACGTCGCGACATGACGTCGATAGTAACGAGTCAGACATCGTCCGCTACCGTGGCGAGGAGTCACGGCGGTCCGCGAAACGAAAGGCGACAGGTGAGTGAATACGAACTGAGCAGGGCCGACGCCCTGGTCATTTTTGGCATTACCGGTGACCTCGCGAAGAAGATGACGTTCCAAGCCCTGTACCGGATGGAGGCGGCCAAGGTGCTGGACTGTCCGATCATCGGCGTGGCCGTGAACGAGTGGTCGCTGGACCAGTTGCGCGACGCGATGCACGCCGGTCTTCTCGCGTGCGGAGAAAACGTGAAGAATGAGGTCTTCGATCGCCTCGTCGCGCGGATCACCTACGTCCACGGGGACTTCACCGACGACGCCACGTACGCCGCGCTGGCGAAGGCTCTCGGCTCGGCGAAGCACCCGCTCTACTACCTCGAGATTCCGCCGTTTCTCTTCGCGCCGGTGGTGACCGCCCTCGGCAAGGCGAACCTCACCGATGGCGCCACGGTGATGGTCGAAAAGCCTTTCGGGCACGACCTGGCTTCGGCGGTCGAGCTCAACGATCAACTGCACACCGTGCTCCACGAGAACCAGATCCTTCGCGTGGACCACTTCTTGGGCAAGCAGCCGGTTGGTGACATCACGCACCTGAGATTTGCCAACGCGCTCTTCGAACCGGTGTGGAACCGCGAGCACGTCTCGGGGGTCTACGTGACCATGGCCGAGAATTTCGGGGTCGATGACCGGGGCGCGTTCTACGACCCCGTCGGGGCACTGCGCGACGTCGTCCAAAATCACCTCTTCCAACTCATCGCCCTCGTGGCGATGGAGGCGCCCGTGGGACCCGGTCCGACCGCGCTCTGGGACAAGAAGGTTGACATTTTTCGTTCGATCCCCAGCCTCGAACCCAGCCAGTGCGTGCGTGGTCAGTACGAGGGCTATCAGCGCGTGACGGGCGTGAAGGAAGGATCGGATACCGAGACCTTCGTCGCGCTGCGACTCGCAATCGACAACTGGCGCTGGTCGGGTGTCCCGTTCTTCATCCGCGCCGGCAAGGAACTTCCCCAGAAGGTGACCGAAGTGCGACTCGTCCTCAAGCGCCCGCCGCGACTGACCTTTCTCAACACACCCCAGCACACCGAGCCCAATCAGATCATTATCCGCATCGATCCGGATGCCGCGATACGACTCCTGATTCTCTCGAAGGACGCCAATGGCTCGGCGACTCGAACCGTGCACCTGGACCTGCCCTTCGCCGAAGAACTGGGTCGGCCCCCGGGACCCTACGAGCGGCTCTTTCACGACGCCCTCGCGGGTGATCGCTCGCTGTTCACGCGCGAAGACTCCGTGGAAGAGACGTGGCGCATCCTGCAGCCGTTAATTGATCATCCTCCCAAGTGCGTGCCGTACAAGGAGGGATCGTGGGGTCCCACCGAGGCCAACGATCTCACGCGAGGGCACGTACCGTGGCAGGCACCCTGGTTGTCCGGCCACTGAGGAGAGTTCGTCCTTAGGTAATCGTGAAGTCTCGCTCTGCCGTGCCACTCGCGCAGGCGACCGTCGCCCGAGCGGTTCCCGGATCGGTGCTCGTACCGATACGCCAGTTCCACGAGACGTTGCCCGCTGAGTTGGTGGCGGCTTGTCCCAGCCCGCTGGCCTCGCTGTCGTAGCCGCTCGGCAGCATCACCGAGAGCGTGCAGGTCTCGTTCGCCCGGGACGCGTGGGCGTTGAGCGTCTCGTAACTGCCGGGACTGAGGGAGTTCGCGATCGAGGTGATGGTGACCCCGCCGCTCGAAGTAACCGGGGTGGGTGTCGGGGCGCGCAGGAGAGTGCCCTTCGCAAAGTCCCCCTCCACGGTTCCGCGTACGGCTCGCACCGCAGCGCTCGACGTGGTGATGACGCCGAGCTCACGGTTGTACGACAGGGAGGCCGTTGAAAAGTTCTCACTGCCGAGAAAAACCGTGCCGACGTCACCGGCGCAGTCAACGCAGATCACCTTGGCATGTATGTAGATCTCTGATTCGCTCAGTACTCGCACGTGCACGCCGCTGGAGGCCAGGCGATCGAGCGCGCTCGTCCACTCCGAGTCCACGGTCATCGCGACCTCGACATCGACGCCCCGATGAGCGGCCGACATGAGAGCACTTTCGATCGGTGACGAGTCCATCTCCTCGTTTTCCACGAGCAAACTGTGACGCGCGGAGTCGATGAGGGTGATCAGGGCCCCCGTGGAGCCCGGACTCCACACCAAGCCGCCGGCCTGGTGAGTCGTCGAACCCCCGGCAAAGTCGCTACCAAACGTCGCGACGATGGCGGACACGTCGGCGGGTCGAGAGTCGCTGACCCAGAAGTCTCGAGTGGATGCGTAGTCTGCGGGCACAAAGTTCCCGGTGCCGACGTACGCCGTTCTGTTATCGATCACGAGATACTTCGCGTGAAAGATCTGATCGGACGGCGCCCACACCACGTGGACGGATCCCGCGCGCAAAGTCGCCGCCGCGTCGGCGTTCTCGCTGGCCCCGTCGTACGCGGAGTTCAGAATGACTCGAACGTCCACGCCCGCTCGGGCCCGGGCGATGAGGTCGGACTCGATGGTCGAATCGGAGAGTTCGTACATCGACAGATCGATGCTTGTCCTGGCTCGCTCGATTGCCGAGTCGATGAAGCCGTAGCCACTCGCAGGCTCGGTCCACACCTGAGTGACCACGGACGTGTGGGTGGCGGCGTCCGCTGAATTGGCGCCGAACATCGACGTGACCCCGACCAGGACGGCCGCCGCCGCGAGCAACCTCAACGTACCCATACCCCCTTTGGTCTACCTGACCGCCACGACGTACCCGTTCGGCCAACAGTTTGGTTAACGACGATGGGTCTTCCTGACGACTTACGCGTCCACGGGCAACGTCGTCCACGAGCGATCGAACCAACGCTGGATTCGACTTGCTCCATAAACGCTCTTCTCGTCGGCGATCTCGACCGACGGTTCCGCGTACGTGCCGTGCGGCGCGTGTCCACTCATAAAGGTGACTTCCACTCGAGCCACTTGATGATGACCAAACTCGAGGTAACACAGGCCGAACCCGTCGTACTCAGCCGACGACGAACCCTCACGGAGTTGCGCGATGATGTGCTGGGCCGCGACCGACGCTTGACGCTCGGAGAACACTCCCGCCTTCGGCGTGCCGACGCTGGTGACGTCGCCCACGGCGTAGACGCCGGGAAACGCCGTCTCCAAGGTGAGGGGATTGACAGGAATCCAACCGTCAACCGCAAGGCCTGAATCGGCCACGACCGCAGGAACGCGGTGGGTCGGGACACCGAGGAAGAGGTCGAAGGCCAGTTCGGTGCCGTCGGCGAATTGCGTTGTCTTCGTCGTAGGGTCGAGGGCGCGGATGACCTGTCCGGGAAACCAGCCGATCCCGCGCGCCGCGAACGCCCGGAGCAAAGCGTCGGATGCAGCGGGCGAGGGCGGGATGGGTACGGGCAGCGGCGACACCAGGGAGATGCTCGAACGATCACGGATCCCGCGCTCCACGAGATAATCGTGCACCATCAAGGCGGTCTCACTGGGCGCGGGCGGGCACTTAAAGGGCGTCGAGGTCACGCCGACCACCACGTGTCCGCCAGAGAAGTCGGCGAGGACATCGCGCAGTGCGAACGCGCCCGCCACGCTGTAAAACTCGTGACCCACTTCAACAAGCCCCGGGTCGCCCTCGGGTCTAGGTCGGCGCCGAGTGCCACGACCATCACGTCACCGTCGAAGTGACCGGCGCTCGTCTCCACACTGCGCGCGGTGGGGTCGATCGAGAGTATCGACGTCTGGACAAAGCGCACGCCCGGCTTGGCGATGTCGCGATAGTAGTGACAAACGGCCGTGGGAATCGTGCGCCCGAACATGACGTCGAGCTTGGAGAACCCAAAGACAAAGTGATCGGAGCGATCAATCAGAGCGACGTCGATCTCGTCACCGAATGCCTCGGACAGACTGGCCGCTATCTCCAGACCCCCGAAGCCCGCGCCGAGCACCAGTACTCGCTTCATGAGCACTCCCCGTACGACCCCGCCTTCGCGGGTTCGCGTTCAACCACGGCTGTCTTCGACGCGAGACGACCGGGGGGTCGCTATTTGGGCTGGGGAACGATGCGAATGTACGACACTGGCTCTTTCCAGGTGCCGTAGATCTCCTTGGCCTCATCGTTGGACACCGCGCCCGTAATGACGACGTCTTCGCCCTGTTTCCAGTTCACGGGTGTGGCGACGCGGTGCGCGGCGGTGAGCTGCATCGAGTCGATCACCCGCAGGACCTCGTCGAAGTTGCGACCGGTCGTCATCGGATAGATCATGACCAACTTGACCTTCTTGTCCGGGCCGATGACAAAGACATTGCGCACGGTCTGGTTGTCGGCGGGCGTGCGAGACTCGGCGTCACCTGATGTGCTCGCGGGCAACATGCCATAGAGCTTGGAGACGTTGAAGTCGGTGTCGCTGATCATTGGAAAGTTCGGTCGTGCGCCCTGGGTCTTCTCGATGTCGTCAGCCCATAGCTCGTGACGATCCGCTGAGTCGACCGAGAGTCCGATGATCTTGACGCCGCGCTTGTCGAACTCGGGCTTGATGGCCGCTACGTACCCAAGCTCCGTCGTGCAAATCGGAGTGAAATCCTTCGGGTGCGAGAAGAGCACTCCCCATGAGTCGCCCAGCCAGTCGTGAAAGCTGATGGTCCCTCGGTTGTTTCCGCGGTGAAGTCCGGCGCAGTGTCGCCTAGTGACAGTCCCATGATGACGTTTCCTTCCTCCGCAGCGGACCCGCTCCAGTGCGTCACGTCGCACGGTACCAGGATTCATCTCTATGCATTCCAGATTTCGCTGCAAGCACTGCAGTGCGACGACGCGGAACAATTGGTGGAACCACCCATTAGTCGGTGGCGCTGTTGACGGGGATCGACGCGATTGAGCCGTCGCCTGCGAGTAACGAATCACCCCTGTTTCCAAGGGGCGCAGAGTAGTTGCGTACTACAATAGTTAGTGTATGAATATATCTCGTGAGCGCACGGACTCGGTGGTCGATTCGGTCTTGTCGGCTAGTCGAGTCTTGGTCGCCGTTGCCGCTCGGTCACTGGCGGACTTTGCCGAGGAAGTCACGTTGACGCAGTATCGAACACTCGTCGTTTTGGCCTCGCGGGGTCCGCAGAATGTGGCCGGCCTGGCTGAAGCGATCGGGGTCACACCGGCAACGGCCACGCGCATGTGCGATCGACTCGTGAAGAAGAAGCTCATCGCAAGGCGATCCGAGCGAGGAGATCGCCGACAGGTGCGACTCGTTCTCTCGCAATCAGGACTCGACTTGGTGAGTTCGGTGACGACTCGACGTCGACGCGAAATTGGCAAGATCATTGACGCCGTGCCGAGCGACGAGCGAGACGTCCTGGTACGAGCCCTGCGGCACTTCGCCGAAGCAGCGGGCGAAGTGCCCGAACAGGACTGGTCCACGGGGTGGGACTTGTAGTGACCCTCCTCGCTCACGGGTCCAGGGGGCGACGCGTAAGAAACCTGCAAGTTCGAATCTCGCGGTGGCTAGACACAGCCACGTATACGCAAAAGTGGTTGGTGCTGGGCACCCTCGTCGGCGTCGTTGCCGGCTTGGGCGCAGTTCTGTTCTACGACGCTCTTCGCTTAGCCACCTACGTCTTTCTCCAAGTGATGGCGGGGTATCACGTTCCCGAGCCCATCAGTGAGGGCGGGCGCGTCGCTTCCGCTCATTTCTCTCGGCCGTGGGCGATTCCACTGGTCGCCGGTGGGGGAGCGCTGCTCGGAGCCATCCTGGTCTTTTCCATCGCCCCCGACGCCGAGGGGCACGGCACGGACGCGGCGATCGCGGCGGTGCACCACAATCCACGCGGCGTTCGACTTCGTACGGTCTTCGTCAAGATCGTGGCCTCGGCACTGACCATTGGTTCGGGTGGATCGGGCGGCCGGGAGGGCCCGACCGGTCAGATCAGTGCGGGATTTGGGTCACTGCTGGCGCGAACGTTTGACCTGAGTCCTGAAGACGCGCGCATCACCGTGGCCAGCGGCATCGGCTCGGGCATCGGTGCGATCTTCGGCGCTCCGCTGGGTGGGTCCGTTCTCGCGACAGAGATTCTCTACCGGGACGACTTCGAGGTCGAAGCGCTGTTGCCCGCCTTCATCGCCTCGATCGTGGGCTACGCAGTGTGGGGATCCTTTGAGGGCTTCGAGCCGCTCTTCGGCTACGTCGGGAACTACCAGCTCACGAGCGCGATGCCTCTGGTGTGGTTTGGCGTCATCGGCGTCATCGGCGGACTGGTCGGCCTGCTGTACGCCAAGGGCTTCTACGCCATGGTGGATGGCTTTGCTCGCCTGCCGCTTCCGCGTTGGGTGCGTCCGGCCGTTGGCGGTCTGTTAGTGGGCTGTATCGCCCTCGCCATCCCCGAGGTCGTGGGGACCGGCTACGGGTGGATTCAACAGAGTCTGGGCACCCATCTCCTCCAGATTCCCCTGTGGATCGTGCTGGTTCTTCCCTTTGCGCGCATCGCCACGACGGGACTGTCGATCGGCTCAGGGGGTTCGGGCGGCATCTTCGGGCCCGGCATGGTGATCGGGGCCTTCGTGGGCGCCGCCGTCTGGCGCCTACTCGATCCCGTGGTCCCGAGCCTGGGCCATGATCCCGCGCCGTACGTCATCGTCGGCATGATGGCCTGCTTCGGCAGCATCTCACGAGCTCCTCTCGCGGTGATGCTCATGGTCGCCGAGATGACGGGCACGCTGTCACTCATCGTGCCGGCCATGCTTGCGGTTGGGCTCGCCACGTTGATCGTCCGTCGCAGCGACGACACGATCTATCGCAGCCAACTGAAGAATCGGGCGGAGTCGCCGGCCCACCGAATTCTGATCGGATTGCCGCTGCTCGCCGAAGTCCCGGTCTCCGCCGCCATGGTGTCGCCGCGCTGCATCCTGAGCGAGCCGATCTCAGGCGTGGACGCCTTGTCCCTTATGCGGGCGAGTGGAGTAGCCGAGGCGCCCGTGGTCGATGCGGACGGCCGCTATCTGGGTGTCGTTTCTCGCGCAACCCTGGAACGCCACGGCCCGGCGGAGGAGTCGCTCGCCCGGGTACCCGTCGACCTCACGCCGTCGCCGGTGTACCAAGACGTGCGTCTCAACGTCGTGCTCGACGTGCTGACCACGCTGCCCCAGACTTGGGCGACGGTCGTTGATCCCGACTTGCGGGTCGTCGGCACCATTGCGCTCTCCGACATCGTGCGCAACTACCGGCGCACGACCCAGAGATATCTGCGCCGCCTCGCCGAGACGGCGGGCACGACGGGCCTCGCCGAGTTGGTCGTAACAACCGGGTCGCCCCTGGTCGGTCACTCACTGCGATCGTCATCGATTCCTCGAGGTGCGCTCATCACGTCGATCGAACGTGGCACCGAGGTCATTCGACCCACGGGCGACACCGAGTTCCGCGCCGGCGATCGCCTGACCGTGCTGGGCGCGGGCGATGAGATCGATCAACTCGCCCGAGCGTCGTCGGGTATTTCACGAAACGAGGAACAGGCGTAGTCGTTTCTCTGAGGGCGATCGCACGATCAGCTAAGTCGCGAACTCTTTGAGATGGGCGAGTGCGGCGTCGAGTGCGATCTCGAGGGGGCGCGTGCTGCGAGCGGTTTCCGCCATGAGTAACCCGCCTTGCAGACTGGCGAGCACGCCAATGGCCAGGGCCTCGGCGTCGACGTCGGCGCGAATGTCCCCGCGCTCGATCATCCGAGCAACACCCGCTGCAATGATCCGGACCCAACCCTCGAACGCGTCACTCAGCCGGTCTCGCGCGTCGTCGTCCAACTCCGCCAAGCCGCTCGCGAGACTTCCGAGCGGACAGCCGCCACGACAATCCCGCGACGCCTGATACTCAACGATCGCGTCGCGCCATCGTTGCCAGTCGTCCCAGTCGTTGAGCGACTCGAACACGACGCGATGCCTGGCGAGTACGTCACGTTCCTGGCGCTCAATCACGGCTCTCAGCAGGTCATTCTTGTCGTCGAAGTAGTGATACAACTGCGACTTACTTGTTCCGCTCTTCTGTTGGATGTCACTCAAACTGACTTCGGCGATACCGCGTTCGAAGATCAAGTCGGCCGCCGCGTCGACAATGCGCCCACGCATGGCCCGTCCTTTTTGCGTCGGAGGAGAGAGCGTCGTGCCGTCGTCAGTGCTCACGAGCCTCGCTTCCAGAGTGGACTTGACGGTCCAGGATAGAACCTCTAAAGTGGACCGATAGGTCCATTATAGGAGAAGATATGAGCAATTCCAGTGCTGCACCCACCCAACAAGACGAACTTGACCTGATCACCGGTTCGATTCCCGAGACGATTGCCGCGCGAATCGATGAGGGGGTGGCTGAAATAGCGTCGTCGGGCGTCGCGCCCGGTTTGGCGATCGGCGATGAGGCCCCTGACTTCACTCTCGCTAACGCGGTGGGCGAGTCGGTGACGCTGTCAGAACTTCTGGCCACGGGCCCCGTTGTCCTGACGTTCTATCGCGGCGAGTGGTGCCCGTTTTGCAACATTCAGCTGCGCCACCTTGAACAAGCGCTTCCCGACTTTCAAAAGTTCGGCGCGACTCTCGTCGCCGTGAGCCCGCAGTCGCCCGATCACGCCCTGTCACTCACCGAGAAGTATGAGCTGCAGTTCCCTGTCTTGAGCGACGTCGACCAGGCGGTCGCAGACGCCTACCGCGTAAAGTTCACCCTCGCCGGTGACCTGGAAGATCTGCAGGTGAACGTCTTTGGCAATGACCCCCGCAACCAAAACGCTGACGCGACGCGATCCTTGCCGGTTCCTGCCACGTTCGTGATTGACCGCCAAGGCGTGGTGCGCGCCGCGTTCGTTAACGCTGACTGGCGTGTTCGTGTCGATCCCCAGGACGTGACGGCGGTGCTGGAGAGCCTATGACGAGCGATTTTCGCGGACGATCCGCACTGGTGAGCGGCGCGGGTCGAGGTATCGGTCGCTCGACGGCCATCGCGCTGGCTGGTGACGGCGCGCGAGTGATTTTACTGGCGCGTTCCGAAAGCGAACTGAACGAGACGGCCACGCTGGTGCGTCATGGAGGTGGCGAGGCGATCGTGATACCCACCGACGTGGGCGATACTCAGTCGGTGTCGCGAGCGATTGGCGAGATCCGTGACGCCGGAATTGTCGTCGACGTGCTGATCAACAACGCTGCGGTCGTGTCGCCGCTTGGAGCGACCGCAGCGGTGGATCTGGCTGAGTGGTGCGCGGCAACACGGGTCAATGTCTTTGGTGCAGTTCAACTGACCCTGGGCGTGTTGCCCGGCATGCTGGCTCAGGGGTGGGGAAGAGTGGTCAACGTATCGAGCGGCATTGTGTCGAGACCAGGCTCGATGATCGGTGGGAACGCCTACGCGACGTCCAAGGCCGCACTGGAAGCCCACTCGTTGAATTTGGCGGCCGAGCTGTCCGGAACTGGCGTGACCGTGAACGTTTATCGACCCGGAACGGTTGACACCGAAATGCAAGCGTGGATCCGGCGCCAACCCAGTGAGCAGATCGGTGAGGCGTTGCACCAGCGCTTCGTCGACATGCACGAAGGGGGCACCTTGATCACCCCGGATGAGTCTGCGCGATCACTGGTGTCGCACCTGGTGGGCCGCGAAACCGGAGAAGTCTGGAACTTCGCCCGCCCGTAGTGCTCGGAGTCCGACCCGGCCATCGAATAGCCCACGAGCCAGGGGCTGGTCGCGGCGTGAGCCACCACTCATACGTGGACTCCCAGTAGGCCCAGCACGGCACCCAGGACACCAGCGCAGAGGAGGCATCCGAGGACACTGCGCCGAAATATTAAGAGCCACGTCAACGCGCCGGCGAGGACTGGTATCTGCCAGTACTGATGCAGGGATAGCCCCAGCGGGATCGCCGATCCGGCGATGGCACCGATGACGGCCGGTCCCGCGCCGGTGAAGAAGGTCTGCACCGCAGTGTTGGAGCGAATCGAGTTGAACTTCGATCCCCCTGCGATGACGAAGGCGAACGAGGGGGTGAACGCGAGCGCTGCGGCGAGAAATGCCCCGCCAACCCCCGCCGCCGCGTAGCCAACGACCGACACCGTCTGAACGACCGGCCCCGGCGTGACTTGACCCAGGGCCACCGCGTTCAGAAACTGCGGACCTGACATCCAGTGGTAGGTCGAGACCACGTCGTGCTGCATCAGCGGAATAATCACGAACCCGCCCCCATAGGAGAGTGCACCGACCTTGAGGGCTTCCCAGCTCAGTGCGGCGAAACCTCCGATGGCCGTGGCGTGCACTGCTCCCACGAGGATCGACCTAGAAAAGCCCTTCGAGCCAAGTTCACCGCGTCGTCGAATCACGATCTCGACAATGCCGCTCGCGATCAGTGCGAGAACGAGGTACTCGCCGATCAGCGCTGCGCACACGCCGCCAACGACGGCGTAGGTAAACCATCGCCACCGCTGCTTACCCGTCCCGCCGATTCGCTGCCAGCTGGCCGGCACCAGTCGCCATGACGCGTTGAGAGCAACCGCAGGCACGGCCGCTCCCGCTCCGGCGGCGGCACCGAGGATCCCGATCGGCGGATGATTGGCCAGGAAGACGACCGACAATGCGATGATCAACAAGAGGCCCGGAACGATGAAGCCCAGACCTCCGATTACGGCGCCACGCACACCCCGCAGTTTCCAGGCGCAGAATATTGCCAACTGGGTTGAGGCCGGACCCGGGAGCAGGTTGGTGGCGGCAATGGCGTCCTCGAACTCTTCGGGTTCGAGCCACTGACGCTGTTCGACACACAGTCGGCGCAGCAGAACGATGTGGGTGGGCGGACCGCCAAAGCCGATGCAGCCCAGCTTGGTCCACTCTCGCGCGATTGTCGCGAGCGGTACGACGCTGCGCGCCGCCGGAGTCGATCCGTCATCGTTCATGGAGAACTGAGTCTGGCATGAGAGGGGCGCGTGAGGGCGCGAATGTTGAGCGTCTGGAATGAAGAAACGTGCCCGAGTGAAGGGTCTTCTCGGTCAGCGGCCCGCTCGGGTCGAGGCCAGAACGTTGGCGACGCTATTGAGTTGTTCTGGTACGACGCGCCACCACATCCAACGTCCCCGCTTCTCTCCTTCGATGAGTCCGGCTTCGGCGAGGATCCGCGTGTGATGAGAGATCGTGGGCTGGCTCTTTCCGAGGGGTTCTTCCAGGGCGCAACTACAGACCTCGGTCTCGGTGGCGATGAGCGAGAGCATTCGCAGCCGTACCGGGTCCGCCAGCGCGCCAAAGATTGCCGCCGCCTGCTGAGCTTCGGGCTCGGTGAGTTCGCTCTCGCTGAGCGGACCGCAACAACCCACCGCCGAGTCCTTGATGGTTGCCAGAGGTATCGATCGGGTCATAGGAGAAGCGTAACATTGACAGCCATCAATGTGACGGCTACCTTTACATTGACAACCATCAATGTAAGGAGTAACCGTGTCACGCATCCAGCTTGCTCTAAATGTCTCGAACCTCGATGAGGCGGTCGAGTTCTACTCCAAGTTCTTTAAGTCCGAACCGGCGAAGGTCCGACGCGGGTACGCGAACTTCTCCATCGAGGAACCACCACTCAAGTTGGTCCTCATTGAGGGCGGGGGAGCCCCGGGTTCGATCAATCACCTCGGCGTCGAAGTCTTCTCCGCCGCTGAAGTAAGCGACTCGTCCAACTACCTGTCGCGAGTCGGTCTTGAAACTCGCATCGAAAAGTCAACGACGTGCTGTTTCGCTGTCCAGGACAAGGTGTGGGTCGACGGTGTCGACGATTCGCCGTGGGAGGTGTACACCGTGCTCGCCGACTCGCCCAACGCGAGTGGCGCTACGGGCGACGACTCCTGCTGTGTGGCGTCGGATGAATCGAACGCGAAAACCGCGTGCTGCTGAGCGATACGCCACTGTGGCGAAAGGCTTTCGCGGAGTTCCTGGGCAGCCTCCTCCTGGCCGCCATCGTCATCGGTTCGGGGATCGCCGCCCAGACGTACTCTCCCCACGCGATCGGTCTCGAGCTCTTGGAGAACGCGGCGGCCACGGGGTTGGGACTGTTTGTCATCATCGCCACCTTCGGTCCAATCTCTGGCGCGCATTTCAACCCCGTGATTTCATTCATCGACGCCGCGTTCGGCGGGATCACCTGGCGCACTGCGTGGACGTACCTGGTCGCGCAAGTCTCCGGATGCACCTGCGGCGCGATTCTGGCCAACCTGATGTACTCGCGATCGGCAATCTCGCTCTCCAGCGACCACCGAGCCACGATGGCTCACGGAATCTCCGAGGTCCTGGCGACCGCGGGACTCGTGCTGGTGATCTTCGCGCTGGCGAAGGCGCGCCGTAGTTCGCTCGCCCCCGCCGCGGTCGGGGCCTACATCGCGAGTGCCTACTTTTTTACGAGTTCGACGAGCTTCGCCAACCCGGCGATTGTTGTCGGCCGGATGTTCTCGAACAGCTTCGCGGGGATTGCGCCCGTCTCCGCGCCGCTGTTCATCGTCGCCGAGATTGTCGGGGGAGCGGTCGGCTTTGGACTGGTGAAGGCACTTTTCTCGAACTTCACACCGGGCGACGCCTCTCGAGTAACTGACGCGCTCGTGCAAGGCAGTCCTGTCTCGTGAGCGAACCCAGGACTCCCCACGTCCTCTTTCTCTGCGTGCACAACGCCGGACGCTCGCAAATGGCGGCCGCGTTTGCCCGCGCGATGTCGAAAGGTCGAGTTCTCATCGACTCAGCTGGCTCGGATCCGACTTGCACCGTGAATCCTGCGGTCATCGAGGCGATGGATGAAGTGGGAATCGACATCTCGAATGAGTCGCCCAAGAAGTTGACCGACCAGATGGGTATTGACGCCGACGTGATCGTGACCATGGGCTGTGGCGACGCGTGCCCCGTGTATGTGGGTAAGCGATACGAGGACTGGGAACTCGAGGATCCGAGCGGCAAAGAGCTCGCTGACGTTCGGCGAATTCGTGACGAGATCGCTTCGCGAGTGACGAGCCTGCTGGGCGAACTTCTGAACTAGGCGGTCGCGCTATTTACGATTAGATGTCAACGAGCTCTATCCAGGGAGTTCGGGATTACGTTGCGAGCGTGTCAAGGAACTGGCTGGTCGATGCCAAAAACTCACTTCGACTAGCCGCGGTGGCGCTGGCTCTCACGTGGGGACTGCTTGCGTCTGACCAGCCAACGTCGGGAGCAGCGTCGCGACCATCACAGACGACCAGCACGTATCTCCTCTACGCCGGTCACGGAGTCGGGGTCGTGGCGACTGAGGATCTAACAACGGGCTGCAGCAGCGTCTTTCTCACCAACAACTTCATTCAGTGGCGCAATGTCAGCCCACCGGTGCGCAATCCTCCGCGCTGGCGTCGGGGTCAGTGCGCCTACGCCTGGAGCGACGCGTACTTCGTGTCACCGAGTATTGGCTGGCTCGTCGCGACGAACGCGGCGGACGCGGTCACGATCCTGCGCCACACCGTCAATGGAGGAAAGACGTGGACGACGGAGCCAAGTGAATACACGGGCAGCGCCGGAGGAACTGACACGATTACCTTCGTCAACTCAAAAGTGGGTTGGCGCCAGCAATTTGGCTTCGGATCAAACGGGAACTACGCGCTCCAACGCACGCAAAATGGCGGCGTCACGTGGTTGACACGATCGCCCGACCCCAGCGGTTCCTGTGCCTTCGCCAATGACGTGTTCTCCTCGGCTTCGCTTGGATTCGCGTCGCTCTCGTGGGTCTCGGCGAACAACCCCACTCACCTCTGGCGCACGACAAATGGGGGAGCCAATTGGTCCACCATGACGTTCGCGCCCCCGACATCTCTTCCCTCGACGACCATCGGGCTCTATGGCTCGCCCGTATTCGCGGGTTCCTATGGTGTGGAGCCCGTGGACTACCCAATCGGTAGTCACCAGGCCATCGTCTTCTACGTAACCCACGACGCTGGAAGGAGTTGGACGATTGACACAAGGCGGCCAATTGCGGTCGGTGGAACGCTCAAGATCAATCGGCGACGTGCTGAGGCGCAGGCGTGCTTTGGGCCCGTCACGTCCAGTCGCGTTGCGATCGTTTCCGCGGCCAGCACCGCGACCTGGTGGATCCTCCAGCCAGGGCCCAAGGGGGCAACGAAGAGAATCGTTGTGGCCCGCGGCGGTTCGGGAACAACCTCGTACGAGATGAACGGCCTCCCCGCCACGACGAGGAACGTTCAAGTGGCCGCGCTCAACATCAATGACGCACTCCTCACCCTTCCAAATCCGTCGGGTTATCGGTCGACGTATGAGACGTCGAATGGAGGTGTCACGTGGAAGAGGCTATTTCCCCTCACCAATGGTTGGTTGATGAAAGGCGCCGCGCCCAACTGCGCGACTCGGAACCTACGAATCACCTTGGGGCGATCCGGCTTTGCGCTCGGGCACATCGGCATGTACTTCTTCGTGAAGAACATCGGTGCTCGAACGTGCGAACTCGGTGGCTATCCAACTCTTCAGATGACCACGAACCCGAAGCGGTTCGTTCCCACGCTGGTCACGTTCGGTTCGGACTACACCGTGCCAGTGGTCTCTCCTCGAGACATCGTCATCAAGCCCGGTGACCGCGCTGTCTTCATGCTGGGTTACTCAGATCAAACCGGGTACGGAATGTCCAAGTGTCCTGCAGCCAACGGCCTTGAGATCACGCCTCCGGGTGATCTCGTCGCCCAGGACCTGGGGCTCCAGATCCAGCCTTACGGAGGCGCGACGATTCAGACTCTCGTGTGCGGAGAGATCGCAGTCTCTCCCATCATGTCTCTGGCCACTTGGAAGGGGATCAGATGACGTCAGCCCCAAATGACGTTTCGATGTCAATAACGTTCCTACAAGCCTGATCGGGATTACCTTGCGAACGTGTCGAAGGTGATCGGCGAGGTCGTGCCCGGAAAAACGACTCGCAAGAGATTTTTTACCCGCGCCGTCTTGGCACTTTCCGCAGTCCTGTTTCTCGCCGGATGCAACGCGACGAGCCCGAAATCGGCGCCGCCGCGCTCTCATCCGACCCCCATAGCGACGTCGATGCTCAGTCCCAACTCCCTGTGCGCTCCGGATGAGGGGGACAACGTGCACCAATTGCTGAACGGTGACTTCACCGGATGTTTCCGCGTGCCCGATATTCGCAGCGGCTCGATCGTGGTGGCCCTGCAGGCCTATGTCGAAGGTGTCTCCACCTCGCCGACGACGGCTCTGACGACCACGACCAAACCAGCGCCGACGGTGAGCATTTCACTTTCATCCGCGCGAAAGACCGTCGAGCCCGGCGAACGGGTTGTTCTCACGGGACATCTCGACAAGGACCTATCGTCTCGCGAAATCTTCGCCAACCTCTGCTGGGGCGGCTGCGGAGGCTTGGTGGAACACGGTGTTCAAGTGCGTTGGCTATCCCGGAGAAAATTCCAGATGACGCTCCAGGTTCCCCAAACGGCGTGGCTGGACGCACGAGACGGCGGTGTGTCCGTTCATGCGTTGACGTCGGGCTCGTATGAAGTTGGCGTTCAGTGTCTGACGTCGATCTCGGGCTGCGCATTGAGACCGGCTGAGGCGAAGACCTCGGTCAAACTACGAGCCCCGAATCCTCGACGATGCGTTCGCGGGCGTCACTGCGAAACAATGACCGTTGAACCCTCCACGGCACGCGTTGGCGACGAGGTCATGGTGAGAGGGTGGGCACCCGTACAGGACCTCGTTGGCCCGGGTTTCGGCTATTCGATCTCTGTCACGACCGGGTCGGCGCGAACGACGTATCCGCGTCTCGCGTACTCCGCCTCGGATTTGGCGGGCAGCTTCAACGTGGTGCTCACTCCCACTCACGTT
This sequence comes from uncultured Acidimicrobiaceae bacterium, assembly GCA_963839255.1. Lineage (GTDB taxonomy): Bacteria > Actinomycetota > Acidimicrobiia > Acidimicrobiales > RAAP-2 > RAAP-2. The sequence continues at coordinate 182,310 of CAWIUH010000003.1, read as the reverse complement.
CGAATTGGCCCGAGTCCGTCCTGGGCCAAACTGGGGCGAATTTCGTATCTGACGTCCACCTACTCGGGGCCATCGCCAATCGACATCGCACCCAATTCGTCGCGCGTCGCGTGGTGCGAACCCTCCGGCATCGTGGTCACGGGTGACTCGACGCAGGCAACAATCTCCACCGCTGGCGTCGCGAGCGCCCTTCAAGGTTCGACCCTGCACTTCTTTCCCGCCCCCACGACCGCAGCGCCGGCGTGCACCACAGTCCAACTCGATCCGAAGTTTCCCGACACCGTGTACGCGGGATTTGGCGCCGGTGAGGGCGCGAGCATTCCGCCGATCTATCTCGCTCCGGTGTATACGACTGACGCCGGAGCGAAGTGGCACACGGTTCCACTCCCCAGGAAATTCTCCCTCGAGGACTTCGGGGGCTTCGCAATAGACGGTCACGAGGTCGCAGCGCTCTTTAGTCGCGACAACTTCAGCAACGGCGAGTTTCCCCAAAGTACCCGAGACGGCTACGCGACGGCCGAGGTGACAACCAACGGGGGGGCGAGTTGGCACACCTCGACCCTCGGCTGTCCGGCCATTGGGCCGTGCGTGACGTTTGGCCAGTACGAGTGGGGAAACTGCAACATGACCGAAGACTTCCAGCCCCTACTCGTCGGCCCGCCGGGCACATCCGCAGCGTCCGGAGTGAAGTGGAGGTACTCCACGTGGGTCACGACGGTCAATAGCTGCTCAACGCAGCAACTCGCGGCGGTCTCGTCGACGGAGTTGTTCCTGGTTGATCCATCGTCGGAGTATCCGCTCCTGCGATCGACGGACGCTGGCCTGAACTGGACAAACTGGGAACTGCCCCCAATTCCAGCCGAGAATTATGGTCCTGATTCAGCGCCGCTGACGAACTCGATGGTGCTCGCACCAGATGGGTCGATGTTCGCTTCGATCAGTACTCCGGCCGGCGACCGACAAGAGTTGTATCGCCTCTATCCGGCGGCGACGTCGTGGTGTCGGGTTCCGGGTGTCTTTGGGGAGACCTCGCCGGATTTGATTTCGTCTCTGCGCGTGGACGCGACGGATCTCCTCTGGAATCAATCGTCGCCAGCGGCGATGCATCGCGTTGCGTTTTCAAGACTGACTTGTGTGCCGTGACCGGCGCTGCAGCGACGCGACGTGTTCTTGCTCTGGCGGCCGGCCTGTCACTTGTCGCGGCGGCAACCCTCGCCCCACCTTCGTCGGCGGACGGCGAGTCCCTTAACAACTTTGTCAACCTGATGACAAAGGGCACAAGGAGTGCATACATTGCGACGTATCGAGTAAAGCACTTCGTGTACTTCTCGCCGGGAACGATCACCGTGGCCAACTTGCCCCGCCTGCCCGGTGCAAAGCCGACACCCAACGTCGACGGGTATTCGAGCACCCTGAGAAGCGCCTACGTTTTTCGAGGGAACGACGGACACCTCGTCCAATGGATCCACGACGATGCGAACGTCAGCGCGTGTACCAATGTCCCTTCGCCATCTGGGTACAAGGACCTCCAGTGTTCACGCCCGAGCCCGTATGTTCAATCAAACGGATATGGGGAAGAGGAAGTGGGGTTCGTTCCCGCATTCGTTCTGCAGACCGTCAAGACGTTCGACTCGACGTACTTGGCAAAGCCCTCGTCGATTTTCTTCAGAGTGTCGCCGCGATTCGGGCCGCTTCGCTGCATCCTTCAAAAGCAGGTGAAGGGCCCTATGCAACAGACGACATGTGTGAATCGAGCGGGTGTCCTGGTCTCGTGGTCGTCTCGAAACGGCCAGAACAATGCCGGCCAGGCGAAGCTGACGACTCTCAGTCATCATCCAACCGCCCGCAATCTCGCAACGATGAGGAGACCGACAATGTCGATCATCCTCCCGCCCTTTTAGAGCGCTCGCCGCGTACTCGAAAGACCGTAAACGGTACGCTTCGTTGATGTTCCAAGTTTCAAATGAGCGCTTTGAGGAGTTAGCCGCCGAAGCTCTCGCGACCTTGCCGAGTGATCTCTCGTCCCAGATCGAGAACCTGGCAATCGTCGTGGAAGATGATGCCCCCGGTCATAACCTGTTTGGTCTCTATCAAGGCGTTCCTCTCACTAAGCGCGGTCCTATCAGTTACAACGGTGTCATGCCCGACCGCATCACCCTCTACCAGAACGCCATCTGTCGCTACTGCTCCACGGAAGAAGAAGTGAAGGTCCAGATTCGCAAGACCGTCCTTCATGAGGTCGCCCACCACTTCGGCATCAGTGACCCTCGCCTCGTGGAGTTGGGTTGGGCCTAGCGGCACATCACGTGACACGCGCGAGCACGCGTCGTAGAAGCACGAAACCGTCCCCGATCGCCTTGAAGTGACAATCTCGTTTCAACCAAGCTCAATTTGGCGGTGCGGAACTACGTTGCAACAAGAGTATGAAGATTCGCCCGGCTCTATTGTCGACAATCGTTTTGGTTGCGTCCACCACCGGCGTGGCGGCCACAGGAAGTGACGCAGTTTCAACTTCTCACCCACCTTCTCTGCGACAGGGCACCCGTCTAACTGATACGGACCTAGGTATCGGCACGCAAATTGACACGGTCGACATGCTTTCCTCCACACTTGGCTTCGGCGTTGCGTCACCCTCAAATAAGGGACGTGGATGGTTCTATCTCGTCAAGACGACGAACCTTGGCAATTCATGGACGATTCAGCACGTGCTGCCGTTGCCTTCATACGTCGGAATGTACGGCACCGGCGTCGACCCGGAAATTCACTTTGTCAACTCGAGAGTTGGCTACACGTCGATCCAAAATGGTCCGCTGTACGTAACCGTTAACGGAGGTGCGTCCTGGTCTGAGATGTCGGCGCCCGGCATTTGGCCGACGTACGTGATCGCAGGCGGCGTCGTGTTCGTCGTGAGCGATGTCTGCACGGGTTCAGTCCCGGTGTATGGGCCACTTGAGTGTCCCAGTCAGCTCACGCAATTCCGACTCGGTTCGACAACGCCGTTGCGGACCGTCCCGATACCCGCGCTTGGACGTGCGGGCGAATGGCGTGCGGCGACCGCGATGGCGAGTATGTCGCGGCAATCGCTGGTTGTCAGCGAAGGAGGACGCGAGGGCGGGAAGTCGTCGCTACTCATCACGAGAGATAGCGGAAGCTCCTGGAATCTCTTGGACGACCCGTGCGAGGGTCTGACGGTGGACCAACTTCTCTCTTCTGATCCTCATCGGTGGCTCCTGTACTGCTTCATCGACGACGGCATGAATCAAGGCGACAGCGAACTCTGGGCGTCGGCGGATCAAGGTGCTTCCTGGACAACGGTGGCCCACGCTAATGAAGAAGGTCTGGATGTAGGCGATATTCGAGACGTTGACAACACGATCTTCGCCACTAACCGCGGGTCGATCCTCTACGGCGCGTTGGGAGGGGCCGCGGGAGGTCTGGAAGTCAGTAGAGATGGCGGTCGCAAGTGGACACTCACCTCGATTCAAACGAATCTGTACGGCGGTGCGCCGGAGTACATGTCGATGTTCGGACCGACCGGAGCGATCTTTGGAGTACTGACTGGTCCGCAGTACCGGTCAGTCAATGGGAGCACGTGGGTAGAACTACCCGCGTTGCCAGCCGGCAAATATCGCGGGCATTCGATTTGCACTCTCCGCCAAGGCACCGAGGCGAATCTTGGCGCCCCCGTCACCGGTATCCCCGCCTCGACGATTGACTTTCCGGTGCTATTCACCAACCTCGGAAGTACCGATTGCTACTTGAACGGGATCCCACTCACTCATCCCGTGATGGGGCTCGCAAGACGTGCAGTGGGTCCCTCGGCGTATCCCGAAGACCAGAATGGTCGCGGCGGATTCGTCGTTCTCAAGGCACATGGCGGAGTGGCCAGCATCGTCTTTGAACGCGAGGCCGCCAGCAGTTACCCACGTAAATACTGTGCTCCCGAGGTGATGGAAGGAATCACGATCAATTTCTCACCTCCGTCCTCGTTTTACGTGACGGTTCCTATGGCGAAGGTATGTACAGGCGTTCCAACCACAAACGTTGGTGGAGTGGTCTCGGGGCTGACTTCGTGGCTGTGATGTTTGACTACGACTTCCGAGCGTCCCGAATTCGGCGGGTCACGAACCCTTTACCGAAATGTTCACGATTACCTGCTGACGAGCGTGGACGGTGGTGCCGCCAATTGGGTTGGTGGAAACTATGTGACCCGGTGAAACCAAAGTTGAGTGAAAGTTTTGAATGACGACCTCCACGCCAAGACCGGAAAGTTCTCCCACTGCAGTCGGTGTGACCATGCCGTCGACGTCGGGCAGGACGAGCGTCGTTGATTGACAAGGGATCGTTGAACTCGTGAGCGTTCCCGACGCAGTTTTCCCATAGACCATTGCGGTTCGACACGGCTGCGTCCACGGCGACGCTCCAAGAGGAACGAAGCCGATGCCCGGGTATTCGTGACCAAGCAGCGTTGTCAGATTGCTCGCGTAGACCGGTGCCACGCGACCGAGCAGTGGAGTATTAGTCGCGCCGTTACGCGCCGCCAAATACGCCTTTGGCGTGTAACCAATCTTGCCCGGACCGATGACGACCGAGAGGTAGTCGGGAATCTTGTTGTATGGAGTTCCGTTTGGCGGATCGTAGGGCATCCCACCTTTTGTGGGACCGGAAGGCGAGAGTAGTCCAAAGCCGTTTGTAGCGATCCCAATGATCAACACGAGAGTAGCAATGGCCGCGCTGCTTGAGTAGAAGACGTGCTGGCGCGAGTGCCGGAACTCCTTCGAGCGGAGCCGTAGTCCATTCGCGGCCACGTTGAGGTAGCCGGCTACTCCGATCTGCCGGTCGGCGATGGAGTCCTCGAGCAGTGAGAGAAACTCCTCCTCATGGGACGCACGCCACGATCGGGGGTACCAGCGAAGAAGGCGCCGTGCACTGCGCTCGACACTTTTCATGATGCTTCCCACGCGCCCGTCAGTCGACCTAGGCCGGTCTCTATGACTGTGCGCTGCTCTTCGAGATGTGCCTTCAAGGTAACTGCTCCAAGCGCCGTCAACTTGTAGGGCCGACGACGGCCCACCGGCTCGAGTCCTTCGATCAGGCCAAGTTCCACGAGCCGATCGAGGGCGGCGTACAGAGTTCCTGGAGCGAGGTAGATGCCCGCGAATCCTTCAATGTCTTTCGTCAATGAGTATCCGTGCTTCGGCCCCTCCGCCAGACTGGCGAGGATGAGCGTTGCCGGACCGGAGTAACGACCGAGAGAGAAGAGTTCGACTGACACAAGCGCACCTTAGTCCGTCACACGGTATACCGTCAATGGGAGGAGTGTTTGCGCCCGTCCCACCGATGGTTGGAACAGATGGACTGATAGCCGAATTAGTGAGAACACTTGCTGGACGGTCTTATTTGTAGAAGCGATTGATTGAGGCCCGTCATTCTGAGTAAGTAGACACTGCCTCTATCAAATGCCATTGCACCGTATTCGACCCCGACGGGACCACCCTGCGCTCGTATAACTCCGTTGGTGGGACTGGCGCACACCGTCGGGCCGATGCCACCTGCGTCGATGAGCCACAGGATGCCATCACCGATGTACGCATTTGTGTCAAAAGTAAATCTCCCTAAGGAGAAACTCGATGCGAAGTTTCGACCTTTAAAGAGTCGCAGAGTCGTCGACTGTGTCACCGTGCTCTGGATGGGAACCCAAACCCCACCGCGTACGACGGCGAAAGGCCCGATACTGAAATTTGGATTCTTCCGAGCGCCAAGTAGCTGTGCGGTTGCCGACGAGAAAATGGCCATTTGCAGATGGGTTGTGGAGCGGGCATCGCCGAGCACGTAGAGCCACGCGCCGTTGTAAGACGCGGCGAGCGCCTCCGGGTTGAAGCCAAGGTGGGCCGCCGCCATGATCGCCCCGGTGGCCGGATTAACGCGATACACGTCCGTTGACGTCGCGACCCACAGATTCCCACGAACGACCGCGACGAGTTCGGTTGTCCCAGGGAGCCTGAAGCGCCCAGTGACCTTCAAACTCGTTGGGTCCACTCTGAGCAACAGTCGTCCGTGACCGGGCGTCAGCGAGGTGCCCGCATTGCCGAGCGGGGCACCGGTCGCCCACCACAGGGAGTTGTCGCCATACGCGACGCTCGTCACGCTCGGAAGCAGGACTCTTGCCACCACCTTGAAGGTGTGGCGATCCACGCGGATCAAGTTCGCTGGACGGACTTTGCCACAGCTGAACGTTCCGGTTAGAAAAATGGATGATTTGTCAATCGCCGCGATGCTCGCCCCTGGTCCACAGTTGCCGAGACTCAGTCTCTTCTCGACGGAAAAGAGCGCCTTTGTTCCCGTCGGCGCGCCAGCGGCAAGATCAACGGGAGTGCAGAAGGCGACAAGGGCCAGCGCCACCGCGGCCAGCGTCCTCCCCAGTCGAAACTCGCTCACTCGGGAATCGTAAGTCCCGGACTAGAAGTGAGAATCGCACTTTCTTGAAGAACTGATGACAACAAAGTGCCCGGCGTCTCTCGAAAGTTACGGTGTCACCACATGAGACATCAAGAACTCAGTTTGCGAATGCTGACGGTGATCTCGATTTTCTTATTGGTTCTCGTTACGTCAACCACGTCCGTGGCGGGTGGGGCAAACCGGGTCGGGGTCCCGTTCACCCCGTCACTGATCGCAAGAGCGGGCCAATCCAGCGTGCTGTACGTCGTGTCTCAGTCGACCGCATGCACTCAGCGAGAATGCATGCGCCTTGATCGCTCCAATAATGGCGGAGAGACGTTTTTCGCAGTTTCGATGCCGCCGGTGACGGCCATTCGAGGAATGAACGTCCCGCCGATCAGCGGGCTCTTCTTCGCCAACCCCGACGACGGCTACGCCGAAGAGTATGGGAGTACCGGCACGAAGTGGACGACGAGCGCGCTGTTTGCCACTTTTAACGGAGGACGCACATGGCAATCAGTCGCGATCACTCCACATCCCTCGATCTATGGCTTTGCGGCGTCCTCTCGTTACTTCTATGCGCTCACCGATCAGTGCACAGCAAGAGGCAGGTGCAGCGCCGATGAGTTAAGTCGCTCGCGAGTGGGCACCACGAAGTGGACTCGACTTTCCATACCGCGCGCGATCCGAAAGTACTCGAACGACCTGCAAATAGCGGCGTTCGGCTCGTCGGTGTGGCTCACGACTCAACAACAGTCGTCTGCCCCGTACTCGTCGTACGTGGGGACGTCGGTCAACGGCGGCGAATCGTTCACTGTCAGAGCCCAACCGCTCCTTCAGAGTGCGAATGAGTGTGACATCCAGCCCGCGTCATCCGCCGTCGTCTGGGCCGAGTGCGACGACGGCATGATGCAGGGCGACATCCTCTATTCGGATGACGGAGGAAGTGAGTTTGGAGTCGAACCTCACGGCAAATTGGCTCACTTCGGCTTTGGTGTGTTCGACGCCGTGTCACCGAGCATCGCCTATTTCATTAACGAGCAATACCCGCGCTCGCTGTTTCGAACGTCGAGCGGGAGTGCGAACGCGCGCTCAGTAGGTACCCTGGCGAGAGACACCTATTGGTTCCAACTCGATATGACGAGCGGACCGTACGGTTTGGCATTAAGCGACGGTCCCGGGGGAAGCAACCTGGACCGCCTATGGCGAACGGTTGACGATGGACTTCAATGGAGTCGCGTCAACATTTAGAAGCCGATGTGGCGTATCGACTCAATTAGCTCGCTGGGGTCAGGCCGCTGCCTGCGATCAACGCGTATCGGCAAGGACTGACTTGTAGCGGTGCGAGCACGTTCGTAGGCTCAGCGGTACGTCACGACGCAGGTTATATTCGCTGATTCCGATGGCCGTCTTAGTCGCTTCGACAGCGACTGTGGCCATCGTGAGCGCAACAAGCTCTTCGGGTTGGCAGGGTGACTTGAGAAACGCGTATCGACCGTTACCCAAAGCCCTTCGGGTGAATGGTCAGTTGATGTTTACGCGCCTTGACAGTTCTGAGATAGCTCGCGTGAGACTATCGCCCGAAGAAGCGGTGCAAATCGTGAAGGACGATGACGGCGCCAAGGAGCCGTGGCGAGTTGTCTTCGAATCCCTCGGTGGATACGTCAATGACCTGGAGATCATTCACGACTGGGTCGGGACGAAGTCCCTCATTCCCAAACCGCTGCCTGCGTACATCGTTCGAATTACCGGCGTACCGATCTATTCACTTGGCCCTAATCCAATTCCCGCCGTGAACCACTACTGGAACGTCATCGTCAACGCGATTACGGGCCACGTAATCGGCAGCTTCACCTACGACTGAACGGCGCCGCGGCTCGGATTCCGGGCCAAAATTCGTCAAGACTTAGGTAGCGAAAGCACGTAGCCTCACCGCGTCATCCGAGCATTGACCAAGACTAATTTCGCCAGTCGGAGAATGTGGACTTCGGCTCTTCGACCTGACCCCTCACGCACGCACTACCAGTTGGACACTGCCCATTCTCCAAGTCGGCGTTTCATGGTGATCGGTCTCGGGCATAGTTTGGGCATGATTAGGCACAATTTGGGCATGTAACTGAGACCAACAGCGGCCAACGTCAGTAAACGATGGCCGAAGACAACGTTGGAGCGGGTGACCGGGATCGAACCGGCATGGCCAGCTTGGAAGGCTGGAGCTCTACCATTGAGCTACACCCGCGATGGAGCGAACACCCATTCTAAGCGGCGCGGATAGCGTGACGAGGTGGATGAATCGCTCTTCGATCAGGTCGGGGGTGAAACCTTTTTTGTCCGATTGGTGGATGCTTTCTATGACGGCGTTGCCGCCGATGAGATTCTTCGGCCCATGTATCCCGACGATTTGAGCGACGCACGACGTCATCTAACCTTGTTCCTCGTCCAGTATTGGGGTGGTCCGCGCACTTATCAAGACGAGCGTGGGCATCCACGTTTGCGCATGCGCCACGCCCGCTTTCGGATCACCAAGGGTGCCCGCGATGCGTGGCTGCGAGCCATGGGGAATGCGCTTGAGAGTGTTCGAGGGGAACTCGATAACGAGCAGTTCGATGAGTTGACGGCGTACTTCGCGATGGCAGCCGATCAGATGCGCAACGTCTGACGACGGCGTTGCAAGCGTCCCTGTCCGATGGCGGCTCCGAGCAACACCACCAGTCCACCCACGGGTTCGTACCATCCCAGCGGCTCGTGTAGGAAGATCACCCCAACGATCACGGCCACCACGGGCGACATGTAGGTGACCGTGCTGGCAATGGAGCTTCCTGCGGCCGCCTGCACGCGAAAGTTCCACATGAAGGCGAACCCACTGCCGAAAATTCCAAGGGCCAGAACCCCCAAGACGGCGTGGACGGTAATGCCGTGATGGTTCATGCCGTCGACAGCGAACGCGGGCAGCAATGTGAACGCGGCCAGAATCAGTTGCGCGCACGCCAGCGACTCCTTCGGCAGTCCGCGCGGGAGCAGGTGGCGCCGGGTGTAAGGAAACGAGACGCCATACAGGGTGACCGCACACAGAAGTGCCGCGACGGCCCACCACGGGTTCGAGCCCAAGCCACGCCAGACTCCGAGCACGAGAAGGACGCCGATGAGTCCCACGACGAGCCCCACCAGTTGGAAGCGCTTCACCTTCTCGTCGCGAAAGACGACGAGGATGAAGAACAACGTCGTCAGGGGCGTGAGGGCGTTAATAATGCCCGCCACGATGGACGTGGTTCTGGTCTCGGCCACCGCGAAGAGAACGCCGGGCACGATGTTGAGGCACATGGCGACCACCCACAGGTGACACCAGACGATGAACTCGCGCGGAAGCGCGATGCGCCGCGCCAGCGAAATGATGATGAGCGTTCCGGCGCCCAGGGCGCAGCGCGCAAAGGCCACACCGAAGGGCGTGAGAAAGCCAAGTGCGTACTTGATGAAGAGAAAGGAACAGCCCCACGTGATGCCGAGGATGATGTACGTCGGTAGCCACGATCGAGAGGGTGCGGACGTCATCACCGAAGGTTACGAGGCGCCTGTAAGCACCTTGCGCACATTGGTGCGCAAAACTCCTTACGCTGGACGGTATGGGTAGGCGCGGCCTATGGCGCGAGGGCGAAGTTCGCATCATTTCGGTGACGCCGGTGTCGCGCGGCGTCATTCGTCCCTTTCTCCTCACGCTGACCACTCTGTTGTTGGTCGTCGAAGGCTCGGCCCGATTCGTCTACGTGCACCGATTCGAAGAGGCGCTGATGCTGATCGGTGTCCTTCCATTGCTGCTCGTGACGCTGACTCGAACGTGGCAGTGGCGTTCGCACAAGATTCACGTCACGAGCCAGCGCATCATCGTCGAAGGTGGCGTGCTGCGCCACTACCAATCGGCGATCGAGATGCGTGACGTGCGCGCGACGAAGGTAGATCAGCGCGTCAGTGAACGTCTCGCGCGTCGCGGTTACGTGTACGTGGACACCACCGACGCCACGTTTCCCGTCGGGCTCATCCGTCATCCAGCCGCACTGTGTCGACTGATTGACTCGGAGCGAAACGCCCAGGTCTTCCAGGGCGACCCCTACGACACGGTGTACACGTACCAAGATCCCGATGCGTCCCCCTACGAGGTCTTCCCTGACCAGTGGCAGCGCCGTCGGTACGAATAGCAGACGCGAAACCGCTACGGTGAATCCGTGACCAACCGGTATCGCTGCAACGCGTGCGGGAACGTAACTCGGTTTGATGTCGTCGAAACGACGTCGGTTCGCTCGTTTCACCATTACAGCGTGGGTGGCGAACTCAGCGTGGAGGAACCGGAGGTCATTGCCCACAGCGTGGAGTCGGTGACGTGTCGCTGGTGCGGCCACGGTCGCAGCGTCGAGGTCATTACCGAGTTCGAGTGAGCGAGTTTCACTTCCACTCCTTCGATCGAGCGCGCGAGCGCCCAGCGCCTCACGAACTGACTGGTCTCACGTTGGAGGGAGCCCCGTGGAGCCGCCAACTCAGTCGTCTGACACTGGTGGTCGCGGTGAAGCCCGACTGTGACGGCTGCTCCGACTTCGTCGAGGGGAAACTCGACGCACTTTCCGACGTCGACGTCGTTGTCATCAGCGCCGAAGCCAGCGACGGTTGGCGCGCGGAACGTCGAGCGGTAGTGGTCTCGCCAGCCTCGTTTGAGCAGCTCCATATTCTCGCTGCCCCCTTCTACGTTCTGATTGATGCCGAGCGAGGTCGGGTGGTGGGTGAAGGATCCGTCTTCAACGTCTCCCAAGTCGCCGCAGAGATTGCTTCGTTTTCCACGGCCTGATGTCACAGGTGCGTAGCACGCTGGATCATCGAGCGAGAGGTGCGCGATGACGAACGAAATCGAACTGTCCATTAGTTGCGGGGACTGCGTGCGGCGCGGCACGCCCGACTGCGCGGACTGCCTGGTGAGTTTCGTCTTGGGCGAGGAACCCGATGCGCTCGTGCTGACCGAGGAGGACGCGCAGGTCATCCAACTCTTTACCGCCGAAGGACTCGTCCCGACGCTGAAGTACCATCCAGCCCGCCGATAGGTCGACGCGGTCTAGCGTGGTCGCATGGCCCGCCATCTCCTGGTGACCAACGACTATCCACCCAAAACCGGCGGGATCCAGACGTATCTTCATGAGCTCTGGTGTCGACTTGAGAGCGGACGCGCCGTTGTGCTCACCGCCTCGTCGCACGAGGACGCGGCTGTCTTTGACTCTGCCAGCGACGTGGTCATCGAGCGGGTCGCGGCGTCCACTTTGTTTTTCCCGTCGTGGCGCACGTATCGCGCCATCGAAGCCGCCATTGCTCGTCACCAGCCCGAACTCGTGCTCCTGGATCCGGCGTGGCCCCTCGGGCTGCTCGGACCTCGGCTGTCGCGGCCGTACGGTGTTGTTCTGCACGGCGCCGAAGTAACGATTCCGAGCCGATTACCCCTCGTCGCCTCCTCTTTGCGCTACGTCTTGCGTCGCGCGCAAGTTGCAATCTGTGCCGGACCCTTTCCCGAACGTGAAGCGCGCCGCAACGCCGCCGAGACGCTGTGCCCCGTCATTCAGATTCCCCCCGGTACCGATACGTCGATCTATCACCCCCTGAGTGGGGTAGAGCGCAGCGAGGTCCGACACGCCCTGGGTTTTTCTGACGACGATTTTCTGGTCGCCTCGTGGTCACGGCTCGTGCCTCGCAAGGGCTTTGACACCTTGATCCGGGCGAGCGCGCAGCTTCACGACGAGTTTTCCGACCTTGCGAATCCTTATCGGTGGCCAGGGTCGGGATCGTGCTCGCTTGGAGAGGTTGGCGACGCGTGTGAACGCCCCGGTGACATTCCTCGGCTACGTGCCCGACGATGAACAAAGCCGCTGGGTCGGCGCGTGTGATCTGATGGTGATGGACTGTCGGAATCGATGGTGGGGGTTTGAGCAGGAAGGCTTCGGCATCGTCTTTGTCGAGGCCGCCTCGGCCGGCCTGGCGCCCGTGGCGGGCCGATCTGGCGGTAGTCAGGACGCTGTGCTCGATGGACGCACCGGGGTCGTGATCGACAACCCGCGCAGCGTCAACGAGTTGGCAGGAGTGATCGCGACACTCATGGACGACGACGACGGTCGACATCGACTCGCCCGTCACGCGCTCAAGGCGGCGCGCGAAAGATTTGATTGGGACCGACTCGCGGGCGAACTCTCGCGTCAACTCGATCCCTTTGATCGTGGTCGACCCGCCGAACACGTCGCATAGGGTTGATCGCGATGGAGGCAACGTGACCCAGCGGGCGACGGAGTCGATCGTGGTCTACGCACCGCCCGAGGTTGTCTACCGAGTGGCGACCGACTTCGAGCACTACCTCGACTGGGTCAGCGAGCTCAAAAAGATCGACGTCCTGGAGCGTGATGCGATCGGTCGACCCGTGGAAGTGGAGTTTCGCGCCGCCGCCTTCGGGCGTTCGACCACGTATACGTTGCACTACGACTACACCCGCGCGCCCGAGATTCTCGCCTGGCACCAGACACGCGGCGACGTGACGTCGTCGCTCAACGGGGAGTATCGCTTTGCGCCTTCGAAGGAGGCGACGCTGCTCACCTACGATCTCGAGGTGGAACTTTCCGTACCGATTCCGGCGTTTGTTCGCGCGCGCGCCGCGTCGCGCATCCAGGCCCAGGCGCTACGCGAACTCAAGGCCCAAGCAGAAGCGGCCCAGTGAGCAACGTTGCGATCGGTATCGATGTGGGCGGCACCAAGGCCCTCGCCTTGATGGTCGCGCGGGACGGTCGAGTCGTAGCCGAAATGAACTCTCAAACGCCCCACGAGGTGGGACTTGCCGCGGGCGAGGCTACGGCCAAGGTGCTCGTTGAGCAGGTGAACGAGCTGTGCGCACGCCAGTCGCTCGATCCTTCGCAGGTGCCCATCGGTGTGGGACTGCCCGGCATGATGCGACGCGACGGACATCTCGCGTTCGCCCCCAATCTTCAAACCGCCTCGGGCGCGGACCTCGGTGCCCAGTTGGGCGACGCGCTCGGAAACTCGCGCGTGTTCTGTGAGAACGACGCCAACTGCGCCACCCTGGCCGAACACGAGTGGGGAGCCGCTCGGGGTCTGTCGGACTTTGTGATGGTGACCCTGGGTACTGGGATCGGCGGGGGAATCGTGGCCGATGGGCAACTGGTACGCGGGCGCAGCGGGTTTGCCGGCGAGATTGGCCACATGGTCGTCGAGGCCCGCGGCGCGCCGTGTCTGTGCGGCGGGCGCGGGTGCTGGGAGCGCTACGCCTCGGGCGGCGGGCTCCATCGCCTGACCCGCGACGCCGCGCTCGATGGTCGGCTGCCTGACCTGGTGGCCCGACGCGGCGGGGACTGGCGCGCGGTGCGCGCCGAGGACGTGTCGCGAGCAGCCTCTGAGGGGCTGGACGAGGCGGTGGCCCTGATGCGCGAAGTCGGGTGGTGGCTCGCCCTCGGGCTGGCGAATCTCGCCGCCATCTTGGACGCGGGGCACTTCGTGATCGGTGGGGGACTGTCCGAGGCGAGTGAACTCGTGTTGCCCGCGGCGCGCGACTATCTCGCCGACTTGGTCGAGGGGTACGAGATGCGTCCCACCATCACGGTGACGACCTCGTTGTTCGGAGCTCGCTCGGGCGCGATGGGTGCGACGCTCGTGGCCTTCGAAGGGGCATGAAACTCGGCGTCCTTTTGCCCACGTTTCAGGACAACGCCGACAAGGCTCTGGCCTGCGCCAACGACGCCCTTGCGGCCGGGATCGACGGGGTGTTCGCGTACGATCATCTCTTTCCGATTGGTTCGCCCGAGCGCCCGACCCTCGCTCCGTTACCGGTCTTGGCGGCCATAGCCACACGTATGCCCCTTATGGTCGGCACGCTCGTGGCGCGCGTCGCCCTCGTGAGTGCTGCTCAACTCATCGAACAGTTCAGGACCATCGAGGCGCTCGCCCCGGGGCGAGTAATTGCGGCTCTGGGAACGGGCGACAAACTCTCGAAGCCCGAACACGACGCCTATGGCATCGAGGATCCGAGCGAAGACGAGCGCCACCGTCGCCTGAAAGAGGTGGTCCAGTCGCTCTCGTCGTTCATGCCCGTGTGGATTGGCGCTGGCGCGGCATCGACTAATGCCATCGCGCGCGAGCGCGGGGTGGCCCTTAACTTTTGGGGCGTGAGTGCGACGACGGTGAGCGAGCAAGCTCGCGGGGGCGAAGTGACGTGGGCGGGCCCACTCGAAGGCGACAGTGCCCGCACACTCAGTGAGCTCCAGGCCGCGGGAGCGACGTGGGCAATCGCGGGCACTCCGCCACCCATCGACGCGATGAAGCGGTGGAGAGCGGGCCAGTAACGTTTCGTGATGGAGTTTCGACGCATCACGGGCTTGCCGCCCTACGTCTTTGCACAGATCAACGGACTGAAGGCCGACGCGCGCGCCCACGGGCGCGACGTGATCGACTTCGGCTTCGGCAACCCTGATCTGCCCAGTCCCGGCGTGGCCGTCGAGAAGTTGGCCGAGGCCGCCCGCCATCCCAAGAATCATCGCTACAGCGCGAGTCGCGGTATCCCGAACCTGCGCCTCGCGATTGCCACTCGCTACAAGGAACTCTTTGACGTCGATCTCGACCCCGACACGGACGTTGTCACATCCATCGGGGCCAAGGAAGGCTTCACCCACCTCATGTGGGTGCTGCTGGGTCCTGGAGACAGCGCGATCGTGCCCAGTCCGAGCTATCCGATCCACCTCGCCGGGCCGGGCTTCGCGGGTGCCCAAGTCATCACCGTGCCGATGCTTGATCCCGGCGCCAGTACCAACGATCCCGGCGAGGACTTCTTCGCGGGACTGCTCGGCGCGTGGCAGCACGCCTCACCCAAGCCGCGCGTGATCGTTGTGTCCTTTCCCCATAACCCCACCAGTGCGTGTGTCGACCTCGCCTTCATGGAGCGACTCGTCGCCTTCGCCCTCGAACACGAGGTCCTGATCTGTCACGACTTCGCCTACGCCGACCTCGGTTTCGACGGGTACCGACCTCCCTCGATCCTGCAGGTGCCCCGCGCCCGGGAGTGCTGCGTCGAGCTGTACACGCTCACCAAGTCCTTCTCGATGGCGGGGTGGCGAGTGGGTTTTGTCGTCGGCAATCCCGAGATCGTGGCCGCCCTCACCAAACTGAAGAGTTACCTCGACTACGGAACGTTTCAGCCCGTCCAGATCGCCGCGATCGTGGCGATGAACGAAGCCAAGGACTACCCCGACGCGCTACGCGTCATTTACCAGTCGCGACGCGACACGCTCATCGAGGGTCTCAACCGCGTGGGCTGGGAGGTCAGTCCCCCCAAGGGCTCGATGTTCGTCTGGGCGCCGATACCTGAGCCCTACCGCGAGATGAGGTCCCTCGAGTTCGCGCGACTGCTCATCGAAGAAGCCGACGTCGCCACGAGTCCGGGCGTGGGGTTCGGTGACGGGGGAGACGACCACGTGCGATTCGCCCTAATCGAGAACGAACTGCGCACCCACCAGGCCGTGCGCAACCTGCGTCGCGCGCTCACCAAGCTCGCCTAGGGCAGACCCGCTCCGGGAGTCGCGACCTCGGCCACTTCGATGCGGCCCAACAGTGTGTCGCCGATCTCGAATCGATCACTCGTGGGGGCGGTCATGATGTAGAGCGAACGCCGGTCCTCGCCTCCGAGCATGCAGGCAAAGGACACCTGAGTCGTGGTGACGACCCCAGTGATCTCGCCGCCTTCTTTCACCCGCAGACACTGCGGGGCGACGGCATTGGCGAGCCAGATCTGCCCGTCGTCGTCCAAGCACATGCCGTCGGTATAGACGGCTTCTAACTGAGCCCAGACTCGTCGATTTAAGAGCGTCCCGTCACTCGCGATGTCAAAGGCGCTGAGTCGACAGGAGAGCGTCTCACCCACGATCAGCGTGGCGCCGTCGGGGGTGATGACCGTACCGTTGGGAAAGTCGAGATCGGGCACCACTTGAAGGACGTCGCCCTCGGGCGAGATCACGACCACGTTGGTGGTGGGTGGCCGATTCTGTGACATCCCTACGGCTCCCACGTCGCGCAGCATCGCATGAAGGTCGAAGCCGAAGTTCCCGACGTAGGAGATTCCACTCGCCGAGGTGACCATGTCGTTGGCCCAGAAGCCGCAGTAGTTGCTGATGTCGCAGAACTCCGACGGGTGGTCGCCCGAAAAGCGCAGGACCTTGTAATCGGTCATCGACACGCACAGAAGATCGCCACCGGGGAGCCACCCGAGGCCCGAGGGTTGGGCGAGCACCAAGTGCTCCAGGCGCTCGTCGCCCGCCACGTCCATCGAATAGATGCCGTGGCGATAGAAGTCCGAGTACCACAGGCGCCCGTTGTGCCAGCGCGGGACCTCGCCGAAGCTGAGACCTTCGCGCACGATGCGAGCCGCATGCGTCTCCACGCCACCCCCTTTAGGCGTCACGAACCTATCAAGCGCGGTCGAGCGCCCGAGTCCATGCGGCGTAGCCGGCGTCAACGAAGAGCGGCTCACCGGGCTCAAATCTCGCGCTGGCACTCCACAGTTCGCTCAGCTCCTCGAGGGACGTGAACGCACCCGCCCCGAGTCCGGCCACGCTCGCCGCCCCGCGCGCGGTCGCTTCGAGGGTGGAACTTCGAAGCACGCTCACCCGTGAGTTGGTCGCCTGAAGTTCGAGGAGTAGGTCCATGGCGGCCGCGCCGCCGTCGCAGCGCAGTTCGTGGGGCGCGACGCCACCCGCGACGAAGGCGTCGGTCATGGCACGCACCTGATAAGCGAGAGCCTCGATGAGTGCCCGGGCCAGCTGACCACGTCCGACTCCTTGGCTCAGTCCGCTGATGGCGCCGCGTGCGTCGCTGCGCCAAAACGGTGAACCCAGTCCCGTAAAGGCGGGCACAAACTGGGCGCCGGCCGAATCGTTGACCGAGCGCGCGAGCGCTTCGAGGTCGTGGGAGGCCTCGATCACACCCAGATCGGCCAGCCACTGGATCGCCGCTCCGGCAACGAAGGCGGAACCCTCCAGGGCGTAGGACGCGCCCGCGTCTCCGAGATCCCACGCGACAGTGGTAATGAGACCGTCGATGACCGCCGGGACGCGGTCACCGGCCTGGGCGAGGACGAAGGCGCCGGTGCCATAGGTGGCCTTGACCATGCCCACCTCAAAGCACGCCTGTCCAAAGAGGGCGGACTGTTGATCGCCCAGGATGCCAGTAATCGGTACGCCCGCGAGGGAGGGAATGATGTCAGCGTTCACCGTGCCAAAGTGGGCGTTCGACGCTCTCACCTCAGGCAGCATCCGGTGCTCCACCCCAAAGAGCCCGAGCATCTCGCGTGACCACGTGCGCGATGTGAGGTCGAGCAGGGACGTTCGCGAGGCGTTGGTCGCGTCGGTGAGGAACTGTCCTCCGTCCACACCCCCGCTCAAGACCCACAACAGCCAAGTGTCGATCGTGGCGAAGGCCGGTACCCGGGCGCCGTCGGCCAGGCCGCGCTCGAGCATCCAGTGCATCTTGGTGGCCGAGAAGTACGAATCGAGGACCAGCCCAGTTCGCTCGCGCACTGCTGGTCCGTGCCCTTCCTCTTCCAGGCGCTGGCACATCTCGCTCGTGCGACGGTCTTGCCAGACGATGGCGCGAGAGAGCGGTTCACCGCTGTCGCGATCGAAGCCAACCGTCGTCTCGCGCTGGTTGGTGATGCCCAGGGCCGCCACGGTGTGGCCGGCGCTTCGTACCCGCTTGGCCACGTCCTCGAGCGTGGCGACGGCCAGCTGAGCGATCTCGAGGGCATCGTGCTCGACTTCACCGGGGGAGGGAAAGAACTGGGTGAGTTCGCGATACTCCTCATCAACGACCTGGAGGTGGTGATCGAAGGCGACGCTGCGAACGCCCGTGGTGCCCGCGTCGAGCGCGAGAATCAGGTCCATTGGCTCAGGCTATCCAGCGCCCCGCGATCATTTTGCCCTCGCAAATGGGCACTTGCGCACGGCGACGGAAGCGGCTAACATACAACCAAATGGTTGTAGATACATTTTCCGACGAGGCCATCGACCGGCTCTTCCAAGCCCTCTCCGACGCCACGCGTCGTGACATCCTCCAGCGTTCCATCACCCACGAGCAGTCGGTGTCGGCGTTGGCGAGTCACTACGACATGAGCTTTGCGGCGGTCCAAAAGCACGTCGCGGTCCTCGAGCGCGCTGCGCTGGTCACGAAAGAAAGGCGAGGGCGCGAGCAGATTGTGCGGGGACACGAGGCCACCATTCACTCTGCTCAGGGCGTCTTGGAACTCTTCGAGGACCTGTGGCGTCAACGGGCCAGCCAAATAGCGGGAATACTCGCCACTGAGAAAGGAAAGCCATGACAATAATGAGTTCCACCAAGGACGCCAGTGACCTCACTCTGGTCTTCGTGACGGAGTTCGCGGCCACGCCCGAACGGGTGTGGGACGTGTGGGAGAACCCGCGGCTGCTCGAGAAGTGGTGGGGACCACCCGCCTATCCGGCCACGTTTGTGCGGCACGACTTTGTCGAAGGCGGCGAGTCGCGCTACTACATGACCGGTCCCGAGGGACAGATCGCCCCGGGCTGGTGGCGAATCGAATCGATCGTCAAGCCGCACTCTCTCACCTTTGCCAACGGAATCGCGGGCGACGACGGCGAGCCCCATCCCGAGATCGAGCCGATGGCTGCGTCGATGAGCCTTGAAGCGATCACCGGCGGGACCCGCATGACCGTCACGAGCCAGTTCGCTAGTACCGAGCACATGGAGCGGTTTCTCGAGATGGGCATGGAAGAGGGGATGAGCCAGGCGCTTTCGCAGATCGACGCGCTACTCGGGTAATCGCACGCCGCTGGCCCGCCGTTAAAGTCCGTCGCTTCGGGTCTGTTACCTATGCTCGAACGGTGTTCGTGGTTGTCGCTTTCGAAGATCCAGGCGCCGGGGAGAGTCGGGTCACGTCGTGAGCACCGATGCGACGTTGTCACCGGCGCTGCGAGGCGTTCTTTTGAATGGGTTGGCCCTCGCCCCGGCGGGAGCCAACGTCGTGATGCAGCTCGCCCAACTACCAGTGGGGCGCGGCGTGGCCGAGAGCCGGGTCGACGGTGGAGCGCTGGTCAAACATCCGATCAAAAGAACGCGCACCACGCTGGGCTACATCACCGCGGTTCTCTTGGGCGACGATGAGATGCGCGAGTACATGCGCCGCGAGGTCAGTCGCCAGCACCGCGAGGTGCACTCGCGCGAGGGCGACGACGTTGAGTACAACGCCTTTGACCCCGACCTGCAGTTGTGGGTGGCCGCATGCATGTACCGCGGCTCTCTGGACGCCGCCGCGCTAGTGAACAACGATCCGAGTGACGATCTGCTCGACGAGCTCTATGGGCATTGCGCGCGCTTCGCGACAACCTTGCAGGTGCCCGCGGAACGCTGGCCCAAGGATCGCGACGCCTTCGAAGAGTATTGGAATGAGGCGCTCGGACGCGTACTGATGGACGACGTGACCAGGGAATATTTGCGCGGCATGGTGCGGCTGAGTTTTCTACCGCCGGTGCTGAGCACCTGGCTCGGACCGCTTCATGAGTTCATCGTGACCGGCTTCTTGCCGCCTCTCTTTCGTGAGCAACTCGGACTCTCGTGGAGTCCCGAGCGTCAACGGGGCTTCGACGCGTTATCTCGCGCCTCCGCGACGGTCCATCGCGTTCTTCCCCGGGCGCTGCGCGAGTTTCCGCTCAATCTCGTCTGGTGGGACACCCAACGTCGCTATCGCACCGGGCGTGCCTTCGTCTGACTAGGCCAACGGGGTGGGATGTGGTCCGTGGTACGTCGAGGATCCGAACCCGAGAATCGGCACGAAGACGAAACTGAGCACGAACAGCCCGATCCCGAAGCCGCCCGTCTTGGCAAAGGCCCGAGCGATGTCCAGGGCGAGGATGAGCGTCACGAAGAACGACACGACGGGCACAAAGAACAACAGCACCCACCAGCCAGGACGGCCCGCGACCTTGACCCAGAGATACACGTTGTAGAAGGGGATAAGTGCGCCCCAACCGGGCTCGCCTGCTTTCTCCAGGATGCGCCAGAACGCGGCCACGTAGAAGACCACGAGACAGAGGAAAAAGAGAACAAAGACCACGAAGCCCATTGCGACGACGGCTGCCCACATGGGACGAACGCTAGTGCCATCAGGCGCACTTATCAGGGATTATGTGAGCCTATCGGTGTTGGTTGTACCTCACCTGACAGGTGGCGCCGTCGGGGTTGGTGATGGTGAAGGTAAAGACGCCGTTGCGTGAGCGAGCCTTCACACTGACGCGCACCACCAGTTTTGTGCCGGTGTCACGGGTGACAGTCGCCACGGTGCCGAAGTGACTGGTGACGTGGGGCTGTCCAACGAAGTGCGCGCCCACGATCTCGATGGTTCGGGTCTTGCCGGCGACTACGTAGCCCACCACGCGCGACGCGCTGGGGGCCGCCGGAGGCGGGGGAGGAGTCGCGTGCACACTCAAGACGAAGCTGAAGGTCCCCTTGTCACCCGTCGCGTCGCTCACGGTGCCCGCGACGCGATAGGTGCCCACCGCGAGCGCGCCGCTCGTGGTGATGAGTCCACTGGACGAGACGATCAGGTTCGGCGCCCCACTCGTCTGGACGTAGGTGATCGCGCCCAAGTTGGCGCCGACGTCCAGTTGCTGGCTGAAGGAGGCGGAGTCGGTGGTCGTGACGGTGGCGGCCGTGGGGGCGCGCTGGACGAGGGTTCCGACACTGAGGGTGAACTTAAAGGTGCCCGAGTCGCCAGAGGTATCGGTCTCGGTGCCGCTCGCTGAGTAGGAGCCCGCCGCCAGCTGGCCACTGGTCGAAATCACTCCACTCGACGAGACAACCAGGCTGGGACTGCCCGTGGTCTGGGTAAAGCTGACCGCACCGGTGCTACCCGAGACCGCCAACTGCTGTTGGTAAGCGGCCGTCCCGCTTACTTTGGCCGTCGCACTCGTGGGCGAACTCTGGATCAGAACGCCCACGTCGATGGTGTAGGAGAACGCCCCCGTGTTTCCCGCTGCGTCAAGCGACGTACCGCTCGCGCTATACGTGCCCACGGCTAAGGGACCACTCGTGGTGACTACTCCGCTCGCCGAGACCACGAGGTCGGGCGCGCCTGAGGTCTGGGTATAGGTCACCGCACCGGCGTTATTGGTCGTGGTGACCTGGCCACTGAAGGTGGCCGACGCGGCGACCGAGACCGCGGTCGTGGTAGTAGGACTGAGAAGCCCACACAGATAGTCGCCGTCGTATCCCTGAGAGGGGTACTGAATCATGGCGACGCGCCCGGAGGTGAACGAGGATGTCGCACAGGCCACCTCGGCGGCCGCGAGGGAGCCAGAACCGGGGATCCACACCGGAATCGGGGCGAGGGTGGCGTCCGATCCGCCCGTGATCTCGGACCACATGGCGGGTGTCGAATAAAGGCCCAGGTGAATTACGCCCAGGTTGGTAAAGGAGGCAACCATGCCGTCGAGCATGGCCTTGTCGTACGTCTCGGTCGCCGACGTGCGACCGTATTCGATCGTCTCCCAGGCGTTGCCGGTCTCGACGTCCAGCCACCACGGCGAGGCCGCGGCAGCACCGGCGGGAGAACCCGAGCCGTCCGCGCTCTCGGCGTTGACCGCGTTGGCAAAGGCGCTCCGCGCAGCGTTCCAGCCGTAGTCGTACGAACACGCCACCGAGTTCGCGCCGGAGCATGCGTCGGGACTCGTTTGACTCTTGGGCCAGCCGACGGCGTAGCTGGGTCCGGCGTTGCCAGTATTGGCATAGAAGCCGGGCACCGTATTGGTCGCTCCCTCGGCCCAGGTGAGTTCGCGCGCCAGGCAGTTGTTGATGGTTAGCGGCGAGCCGTTGTTCACTCCCACGATGCCAAAGCCGGGCGACGACGGTAAGGAACTCGCGCACTGGGGGAAACTGATGTCAAATCCCGTCGAAGTGGCGGGCACCGTGGGGGCCGAGGAGGCGGCGAGCGTACCCGCCGCTAGCGCCACGGACAGGACCGCGAGCGCGGCGACACACTTCGTCAGGGGGATGACTCGCACGCAAGGACCACCTTAGGACGGGGTCCTGGGGGAGAAATTGGCACGTGTCTTACAATCCCCTGAAAGGCCGACTACCAGCCGCCTGGATCGCATCCGTACTGATCAGGAACCCAGCCACCCGTGACGCGCATGCCGACGACGATTTGCTCGTCCCGGCTGGCCCGGCCCGCGACCGGAGCGTATGTCCGCCCGCCATAGGCGACCCAGGTGCTGTTGAGAAAGCCGATTCCTGAGTACACCGGTCCGACCATCGACCAGTTTCCGTTCACCTCGCACAAAGCGACCCGCTGCCACTCTTGGCGCAGGGCTGTCACGCCCACCCGACGCACGTGGGCGTCATGGATGAGGGCGTGCACCTCCTGGAGGGCGACCACGTCGACTCGGGGGCGCACCAGCGCTCGGTGAATGGCCGGCCGGACGCTCACGTGGCGCGCCGGGGTGGCCGCGCCCGCGAAGGGATCGACCGCCGGGGCGGTGAGCAAGGCCAGGGGTGTGGCTAGTGCCACTAGTGCGGCCGCCATCAGTCTTCGCACAGCTGTTCTTCTCCTTGTTCTGCACTACGGCCGCAACTAACGAAGCGTCTTTCTTCGCTGGGGGCGCCCGTGCTTGGCGAGTTCTTCTGTGAACCCCGACCAAGGGGCAGGTGATCGATCGCCGAATCCACAGCTCTGTGGGGCGACTTTTGGAGCAGTCGTTTCTGCTTGAGACAGGCTAACCAGGGAGGCTTTGGCGACGTTCCTCCGGAGGCCAAGTTATCCACAGGTGGCTCGTGAAGTTCCTTGTCACGCCACGTTTCTGGTTGTCTTAGAAATCCCTGTGAGAGGCGATTTTAGGTCAAACTCGAGTAACAACACCGGCCCAAAACGAGGCCTTACTTTCGAGTAAACTTCCCGCCCCCTAGTCCGTGGGGGTGGTCCAACTCTCATCAGAATGGGCCGCCGATCGCGCCCAGATCACGGACGCGAGAGCAAGGACGTCCGCCGCGGCGAGGCCAGTCCAACGTTCGACGAAGATAACCAGCGCTCCTCCGATGATGGCGCCCACGAGCAGAGCGCACGTGGCGACAAGTCGAATAGCAAAGTTGGTGCTGCGCCACGAACCGGTCGCCCACTCGGAGGCCAGGCCCGTCAGAGTGGTCGTCACGACGGCTGTGGTGAGTCCCGGCACGTTCACCGAGCGAACGAGGGCCGACTTGGCACCCATGCCCAGTGCCAGGATGCCAACCAGCGTGAGTCGCATTGGCTCAGTGGGGTGATGATCGAACAGCACGATCACGCTGGCGACCAGAAGGTCCGTGAACTGGGCGAGGCACGCAGCGTACGCGCTGCGACCCCGGTGGGTGACGTGGCGGGCAAAGACACGAACACCGACGCCCGCTCCGATCAGGAATGTCGCCAGGGCGATCACCGGCGCCACCAAAGAGAAGCCCCGTGCTCCCACGAGGGCGAGGCCGATGAAGATCACGCTTCCGGTGACGTTGGCCACGAAGACTCGGTCGAGTCGAAGCAACGAGGTGGCGTCCACCAGCCCCGCGATCACGGTGAGAACGCTCAAGATCCCCGCGAGCGGTCCATGAACCTGATCGTGAGTGAGCCCCACCCAGATTTCACGCGGCGTCGCCACGTCGCTCACCCGCTCGTCGAAGTTCGCAACACTTATTGAGTCTCTTCTCGCCGCTGGGTATTTTCAACTTGAGCGACTTCTTCGTAATAGGACGATCATCCGCGCGAGTGCACGCATCACTGTGATATGTATTCCTTGTTTAAGTTTGCGAGAAGAGGCGGCCACTTTGGATCCTCGGGGCCATGCCGCGGGGAATTGAGGTCGGGTGCGTCGAGAGCCGTTGAAGGACGGGGGGTCCATGGCTACGTTTGAGTGGAAGAAGTTGTCGACAACCGACAAAGTGATCTCGGTAACCGCGGCGGTTGCATTGATTTCCCTATTTTTGCCGTGGTATGGCGCCAGCGGTGTGTACGGCGGCGCATCGGTGAGCGGATTTAGCACGTCCTATGGGTGGCTCGGTGGCCTTCTGATCGTGCTGGCTGGTGTCTATCTCGTCTTCTTGCGGGCTGGATCCAACATGCCCAAGTTCTCTTACGGCCCGGGAGTCATCGTGCTCGGACTGTCGTTGATTGGCTTTGTCATCGTGATCATTCGCTGGGTCACGCTGCCGAAGGGGAGCTTCGACGGAGGAGCCTTTAGCTACGGACCGCAGGTGGGAATGTATCTCTGCCTCGTCGCGGGAGTCGTCCAGGCCTTCTTCGCGCTGCGGATGTTCCGGGCGTCGGGCGAGGCGCTTCCTTGGTCGAAGTAGAGGCGACAGGCAGCAGCGGCGATCGGCGTCGATCACCGCAAGAGAAGAGAAACAGAGACACACCGGCCAGGCCGGTGAACCGGTACGTCGGCATCGACCTCGCCTCTCAACCCAGCGATACCGGGGTGGTGGTCCTGGTCGTGGACGGTGCAAACGCGCGCGTCTCGCTGCCGGGCGGGCCCGGCGAGACGTTCGTGGCTGACGACGCGAACCTGGTGGGGATCGTGGACGAACGCACGGCGGTGGGGCTGGACGCTCCGCTGGGTTGGCCCGACGATTTCGTGGCAGCCGTGGCCTCGCACCGCACGAGTGCGCGCTGGCCCGCCTATGAGCACCGCAGCTCCGACAAGATTCGCCAGACCCTGTGTTATCGAACGACCGACCTCTACGTGCAGCAGCACCTCAAAATGACCCCGCTGTCGGTCTCCTCGGACCGCATCGGCGTGGTCGCGATGCGCGCGGCGCGACTTCAGAGCCTGTGGGTGCGCCGCTGGGGTGACGTCGAGGAGCGCGACGGCAGTGGACGCTTGATTGAGACGTATCCCGCGGCCGCCCTGTCGGTCTGGGGTCTGCGCCAGCCTCACGGCACCCCCTACAAGGGTGGGCGTGCGAGCGAGCGAGAGGCGCGTCGCGAGACGCGCCGAGAAATCCTGGCCAAGATCGTGGGCGAAACAAGAGCCTGGCTGACGATCGGCGACGACGTGCGGGTCGGTGCGGTGAACTCTGACCATATTTTTGACGCGCTCATCTGTGCTCTCGTGGCGTTGGCCGCGCGCGCGAACATGACCGGTGAGGTGCCCGATGACGCGCGCGACGCTGCTCGGCGCGAGGGGTGGATTCACTTTCCCAAAGACCGTGAGTCGCTGGCTGCACTCGGGACGGTACTGCCACCGAGCTAGCGGGGCGTCGCCAAGTCCTTCTGCCAGGTCACATTGCCCCCCGTCGGGTGGGCGCCGAGTGCTTCGTTGACCGCGATCATGGCGGCATTTAGTGAGTTGTTCGTTGTGTAGATCGTGTGGGTCAAGTAGCCGCCGGACTCCAGGAGTCGCATAGTGGCGATCTTGAGCAGTGCGCCTAAGTGGTGGCCGCGGTGCGCGCGCACAACGAGGGTGTCCCACTGGTACGCGGTCCCGGGCCGCTCGCGTGAGACCGTGAGCTCGCTGAAGCCCACGATCTCTCTCGTACCGCGATGGTGGGCGGCGGCCACCAGCAGATCCCGGCCCATCTGATTGACCCGATCTTCGTGGTGGCGCATCCGAGCGTCGTCCCATGTCTCTTGCTCAGCTCCGTAACCGGCGTCGGGCACCTCGACGGGCATGACCGCCTTTACCCGCGCGAGACCGCTCAGGAGTTCCGAAGGTGCCGTGTTGCGCCACGACACGATTTCGTAGTCTCGCGCGGAGGGCTGGTAGCGCGCCTCGAGTTCATCGAGCGCCCCGTCGGGTCGGGGCCAGGCCAGTTCGCGTATGACGTTCTCTTCGACGACGTGGTACCCGTGCGAGGGAGCGAAGTGGCGACTAAGACCGGCCCCAAGGTCACCTTCGTCTTCGTTCACGGTGACAATCAGAGTTCGTCGTCCCAACGCTCGCGCTCGGTCTTCGAGGTGGACGAGCGCGGCCGATCCATTGCCCTGGCGGCGTCGCGGTGGGTCAACGAAGAGGTCGCCGCGTGTCCAGTCGAGGTTGTCGACGCGCGACACCTCGAGAGCGCCAATCGCCAGTGGCGCGAGAGGACCGCCGTAGGAGTAGATCTCAAAGTACGTCGGTGCATCGACGTCAAGGGCACGGGCTCGCCATTCCTGGGGGAGCCAGCCGTCTTGGCGGCCGCTGTCGGCGCGTTCCGCGCGATCGAGCACGCCAAACCACGCCGCGAACTCGGCGTCGTTGCGGGCATCGACTCGCGCGAAGCGCTCGTCAGCTCGTGGCGAGTTCACGGCCGTCGGCACGAGCGTTGATGTGTCGGCGCAGGTCCATCATCATGAGTCCACCCACCAGCGCGGTGAGCCCAGTGCCGAGTGGCCACCAGTTGCCAGCGTGAAAGGAGAAGTAGAGCGCGGTGATCGCGGGGGCGAGCGTGCCCGAGATGCCCCACGAGAGGCCGGCCGCGGCGTTGTAGCGACCGCGCAGGTGCTCGGGCGCGATGTCGTTCACGATGGCCGAGCCCACGGGCTGGAGCATGGTTTCGCCCACGGCGAATACGCACATGCCGATGCAGAGCAGAGGAATCGACGCGCCCGCCGGTAAGTCCAGGGTCGACTCCAGGATGATCCAGAACAGGAACCAGAACGCAGCGACCAGGCCCATGATGCGCGTACGGCTGTGACCCTCGATGCGATTGAGCACCCAGAGTTGGGCGAGCACGATGGTCGTGGTGTTGAAGAAGAAGATGACGCCGATCGAGTGCACGGAGAGTTTGAGGTTGTTCACCACGAAGAGGCTGAGTCCCGCGTCGAGCGAGCCGTACCCACCCACCATCAAGAACACCGACGCCACGACGTAGCGAATCATTCGCGTGTCACGCGCGACCACCCCCCAGCCTTCGCTGCTCTTGACCGGGTCGTCGTGGTGTTCTTTGATCGGACCGCCGTGCTTGCGCAGTGTGAGATAGATGAATCCCGTGAGCAACGTCACGCCAGCGTTAAAGATGTAGAGCGCGACGAACGTATCGGGTTGTCGAATGTCGACCACGACCGCCGAGATAAGGGCGCCAAATCCAATGCCGAGATTGACGAGCATGAAGTTGACGCCGAAGGCGCGCTGTCGGTGTTCGGGAGAGACGAGTCGACTCAGCATGGTCGATCCCGGTCCCCAACCGGCCCCTCCGAACAGCGGCAATCAAGATGGCGGCGAGTGCTGCCTGCTCGTGGGTGTGTGCCAGAGCCCAAAACACCAGGGCGATCGCGTCGGCGCCGTAGGCGAACAAAATGACGCGCAGGGGACCGATGCGGTCGGTGGCGGTGCCCCACAACGGCGTACTCGCGAGAGCCACCACCGCCGAGAGTGCGAGGAGCAACGTGGCGAACGCCGTGGAGAAGTGCCGCACGTTGTGCAGGTAGACAACGAAGAGAGAGAGCGTGAGACCGTTGCCGATGCACCCGATGAACGTGCAGGTATAGAACCGCCGTAGCGGTCCACGGATCGAGGAGCGAAAGTCGATCGGAACGAGGGCTTCGAGAAGTTTCACAGGAGGTACAAGGCTACCGGAGCACTGTCGCACGACTTGTGCGGCGTATCACATGAGTGAAGAGGCGTGTCGAGATTGAGAGTTAGGCTTCGGGCGTAAGCGCGTTGATTATTTGAGAGGTGCCAGCTACGTGAGCACTCGAGCACCCAAGAGTCGTGTTGACCTGTTGGAAGAGATCTCTCCCGACGTGGAACGTCTCTATAACCGGCACATGGCGTCTCCGCGCCTGTGGTATCCCCACGAGCAGATCAACTGGGGGGAGGGCGAAGACTTCAAGGACCGACCCTGGGCGCCCGAGGACTATCCCGTCGGTGACGGCGTGCGCTCATCGATCTACGTGAACCTGCTCACCGAGGACAATCTGCCGTATTACACCTCGCACATTTTGGAGCACTCACCGCGCAATCATCCGTCGCGCGAGTGGGCGTATCAGTGGACCATGGAGGAGAATCGTCACGCGATGGTGATGCGCGACTGGGTGCACATCAGTCGCTGTATCAATCCCACCACGCTCGAAGACGGTCGTCGGCTTCAGATGCAAAAGGCCGAGGTGCCACATCTCAGCACGTTCGCCGAGCTCATCGCCTACGTGACGTTCCAAGAGCGCGCTACCCAGATCGCTCACCGCAACACCGGGGCGAAGCTGCCCAAGGACGACAAAATCGGTCGCAACGTGCTCGGACTCATCGCCGGTGACGAAACCAAGCACTACCTCTTCTACCGCGACCTCACCCTTGCGGCGTTCGCCATCGACCCCTCGGCGATGATGATCGCGGTTTCCAAGCAGGTGAGCACCTTCGCGATGCCCGGCACGGGGATTCCGAGTTTCACTCGTCACGCGGTGCGCATCGCCAAAGAGGGGATCTACGGACTTGGCCAGTACCTCAGCGACGTCCTCACCCCGGTCCTCAGCCTGTGGGACATTGAGCACGTCAAAGGCCTTACCAAAGAGGCGGAGCTGGCGCGCATTGACATGGACAACGTGCGGGGCAAGATCGCCGAGTCGGTGGAGCGCATGGCCCAAAAGGCCGCCATGCTCAAGAAGTCGCCGATCGGCGCCGCGAGGTAGCAACCTACTCCTTCGAGTTCGCCACCTGGCGGATGTAGTCCTCGAAGGCCTTCTGATTCATCTGGGCGGACCTCAGGTCGCGCTCGTGCATCGAACTCCCGCGTACCAGGACGTAGATCAGCGAGCCGATGAGCGGCATGATCAAGATCAGCACGATCCACAACGTCTTGGCGACACCGCTCAAGTCGTGGCTGCGAAAGATGTCGTACACAATGTGAAAGACGAGAATGATCCAAAACAACAGCAGCACGAAGTAGAGCGTCGAAACAAAGACGTCGAGTACGGGATAGCTAGTGGCCAGCATGAGGGATCCTTTCGTTGATGCCTGATCTGGACAGGTTTAGGCGACAGGGTGACCGACGCGCAAGGCTCAAGGGCCACTTTCGATCTGGCAGTGTGGTGGGATGAACAATTCGGGAGTCGAACGTGGGGGGCCGCGTGCGTGAGTATCAAGAGGCCCTCGCCGCGGTGGGGGCGGTGGGACAGCCCTTCGAGGTGATAACGGTGGAGCGCCATGGCGTGAGTGAGCGAGTCTTTAAAAACGCCCCCGCCACGGTTCGTGACTTCTTCGATCTCGCGCGAGGCGTCGAGACGACGTTCCTCGTGTACGAGGACGAAGAGTGGACGTTTGCGCGCGTACTCGAAGAGGCCGACGCCCTGGGCTACGCGCTCGTGCACCACTATGGCGTGAAGAAGGGCGATCGGGTCGGGATCGCTATGCGTAACTATCCCGAGTGGGTGATCTCCTTTTGCGCCATTCTCTCCATCGGCGCAGTGTCTGTCTCGCTCAACGCGTGGTGGACCGAGGACGAACTTGACTACGCGATCACCGATTCGGGCCTCAGCGTCCTGATCGCCGACGCGGAGCGGGTCGAGCGCGCGCTCGGACCCTGCGCGCGCCGTGGTGCGCGACTACTGGGCGCGCGCCTGCCCGAGGGCGAGAACCTACCCGACGGGGTCGATCGGTGGAGTGACGTCGTCCAGAAGGGCGTCGAGATGCCCCGGGTCGAACTGGACGCCGACAGCGATGCGACCATTCTGTACACCTCGGGCACGACCGGCTTTCCCAAGGGCGCGGTCTCCACCCACGGCGCGATCACTCAGGCGATCATGGCCTTTAGCGCGAGCGCGGCCATCCAAGCGGCGCGCCGCGACGGCAAAGAAGAGGGCAGCGGACTGGCGCCGGTCTTCATCTTGATCGTGCCGCTCTTTCACGTCACGGGATGCATCCCGGTCATGATGTCGTGCTTCTCCTGGCACTTCAAACTCGTCATGATGTACCGCTGGGACGCCGAGCGCGCCCTGGAGTTGATCGAACGACATCACGTGACCGCCTTTGTCGGGGTGCCCACCCAGGCGTGGGATCTCATGGAGTCGCCCAACTTCTCAAAGTACGACACGTCCTCGCTCAGCGCAGTGGGTGGGGGAGGAGCTCCCGCTCCCGCGACCCTGGTTGCGCGTGTGGAGAACTCGTTCTCCCAGGGACGGCCCAGTTTGGGCTACGGCATGACCGAGACCAACGCGTACGGACCGGGCAACTTTGGCGATGAGTACGTAACCCATCCCGCCTCGACCGGACGGGTGCCCACGATCGTCATGGACGTGGAGATTCGCGACGAGGACGCGCGCACGCTGCCCGTGGGACGCAGCGGTGAAGTCTGGATGAAGTCACCCACGTTGATCCGCGGGTACTGGAACCAGCCCGAGGCAACGGCGGCCGCGCTGGTGGAGGGGTGGCTGCGCACGGGAGATCTCGGGCACGTCAGCGACGAGGGATTCCTCTACATCGAGGACCGGGCCAAGGACATGATCATCCGAGCCGGAGAGAACGTGTACTCGGCCCAGGTGGAGTCGGCCATCTACGAACACCCCGCCGTCTACGAAGCGGCCGTCTTCGGATTGAGTCACGAGCGACTTGGCGAAGAGGTCGCCGCGGCGGTCATGGTGCGCGACGGTATGGACCTCACCAGCGATGAGCTACGAGAGTTCCTCGTCGCGCGACTGGCCGGCGTACATGATCCCGACCCGCATCGCCTTTACCCACGAGGCGTTGCCGCGAAACCCCGCGGGCAAACTCCTCAAGCGCGAGATGCCCTCGCTCTACTTCACCAGCGCGAGCTGAATGGCCTTGGCCGCGTACTCGGCGACGTTGAACTCATCGAGTTCGTCCAGTTTGAACCAGTGCACCTGATCGGTGGTCCCGACCGCTTCATCGCGCAAGATCCCCGCCGTCGAGTTCGACCGTGTAGAGAATGCGCACGGTGTGAATGCGGTCGCCGTTGGGTCGTCGGCGAATGTCGCTCGCCACGTGCAGCAGAACGGGACTCTTGATCGCCAGTCCGGTTTCCTCTTCGAACTCGCGCAGCAAGGTCTCTTCGGGCGACTCACCGAAGTTGATACCCCCGCCGGGCAACCACCACAGTGGCGGGACGATGACGGGGCTGGAGGAGCGAACGAGTAGGACGCTGTCGTCGCGCACGAGGATGCCATACGCCCTGACGCTGGTGTGCTGCCTGCTCACTCGGTCCTCTCGTGCGGATGCGTACCCGGGAGGGCCCCGTGAAGAAAACTGTCGCGGCAGCCCTCGCCACAGAAATAGTACGTTATGTCATCCGATCCGATTCCGGTCAGGGCCTCGTCGCCGACGCTCATTCCACAGACCGGATCGATGTGCCCTGGGGTCTCAGCCAGTCGCACCCTGACCGCGCGCGAGGAATTTGTCGCGACAGCCCAGAGAACAGAAATAGATGGTCTCTGCTCGGTGCGAGACGCGAGCGGGCGCCGACGCGGGGTCGACGCTCATCCCACACACGGGGTCGATCGCGGCGTGGCCCGCGACGTCACGCCGTGCGAGTCGCCAGACCGCGAACAGCACGACGAGAGCAACGGCGTTAAGCACGAGAGTGGCGCCGAGGGGAAACTGGCCCGCGAGAATTCGTAGGGAGCGGTGATTCGGAATGGCGTGCACGAGATCGAAAAGACCGTCGATCGCGAGGCCCGCGCCGCTGGCGCTCGCCCAGAGCACGAGGAAGAGTCGCCGCGCGTTGGCGAGACCGTAGTAGCGCCGGTAGATCACGAGGAGCGGAAAGGTAACGAGGTCGGCAAAGAGGAAGGCGATCACGCCGCCAAAGGCCACCCCGTGGCCCCACAGGGCGGCGGCGAGTGGCACGTTGCCCACCGAGCACACGAACGCCACGACCGAGACCAGCGGAGCGACGATCACGTTCTCGAGGACGGTCCACACACCGTGGCCGTGTACGAAGATGTGGCTCCACCACGAATTCGGTACGTGGACACTGATGAAACCAGCGACCACGAAGCCGATCACGAGCTCCTTGCGCACCATGGTGAGATCGCCGGCGGTGTAACGAGCCGAGATGCTGAGGCGATCGCGAAGATCCGTCGCGGGGGCGCTCGGGAGGGTCGAATCTTCCTCCGCGATCCGTTCACCCAGGCGTCCCACCCGAGAGTGACGAAACGCGAGGGGCACGAGGGCGACAAGGAGGACGATCATCACCCCGCCGCCAACCATCTGGGCGATCACGAACGGCCAACCGAGCAGGACGAGAAGTACGACCGCCAGTTCGATCACGAGATTGGTCGACGCGACCATAAAGATGAGGGCGTTGGTCCACGACGATCCGCGAGAAAAGAGCGCGCGGGACATGGCACTGGCCGCGTAACTGCACGAGGACGAGAGCGCACCGAGCAGTGAGGCGGTCGAGTGCGATCGCGGCGAGTCGGTACCGAGTTGGCGGCGCAGCGAGGCTCGTGGCACCATCCCCTGGACGACCCCCGACAGGGTGAAGCCCAGCACCAGAGGCCAAAAAGTCATCCAGACCATGGCCAACGCCTCTTTGAAGCCGCGGCCAATCCAGACGAGCGCGCTCGTTGACGCGATCACGAGAGCAGCATCTCGTTTGTCGCTGGCATGGGGCCTCCCTCGCGACGACACCCTACCGGGAGCGCCGAACGAGCCCGTTAGAGTTTTCCAATGACCAGCCTTGACGAGCAGCACGATCTTCGCTCCGCGGCTTCCGTGGAGCCCCTCGGCGGCGGCCGCTACAGCGCCGAGCTGTCAGCGCCGTTCTCGATCATGGATCACCCTCACGGTGGTTTTCTTCAGTGTGTGGTCGCGAGCGGTGCTCTGGCCGAAGTGAGCGCTCAGGGCTCGAGGCATCTGCAGGTCACCGCCCTCACGACGAACTTCGTCAACGCGCCCTCACTCGGTGTGGTCGAACTGGGCGTCCAGGTCAGAAAGATCGGGCGCAGCGTGACCTTCGCGTCAGTGGTGATGTCTCAAGGTGGCGTCACGATGTTGGAGTCCCTGGTCACGATCGGGACGCTACGCGACGAGTCGCTGGTGCGCTATCAGTCGGCCCAGCCCTTTGATTTGCCTGCGCGCACGACCAGTTACGTCGATCCCGAGGCGATTGGTTTTGCGATACGCCAGACGATTGAGTTCCAGTTTGACCCGGCCACGACCAGCTGGTGGGATGGTCAGCGCTCGTCGATCGGGGAGGTTCGTGGGTGGCTACGACTGCGCGGGGAGTCACCGTGGGACCCGTGGACCCTGCTCTTCGCCGCGGACGCGGTGCCGCCCGCGACACTGCCACTCGGATCCTCGGGCTGGGTACCCACACTCCAGCTCACCTCCTACATTCGTCGTGTTCCGCGCAGCGAGTGGTTGCGCGCGCGCCAGTGGGTCGTTTCCATCTCCGATGGCCTGGTCGATGAGCGCTGCGAGCTCTTTGACGACGAGGGTCAAATGGTGGCGACCTCCTCGCAACTGGCCATGGTGCGTCTACCTGGTGGAAACTAGGACGTGCCCGAGGGGTATCGGACCAACGACGACGGATCGATCACGATCCGTGAACGAGTGACGATCCCCGCGGACGAAATTGAGTGGCGCGTCACCACCTCGGGCGGACCGGGCGGACAGCACGCCAATCGCTCGTTGACTCGCGTAGTGGCGAGTTTTCGCATTGACGAATCGGCGAGCCTGAGTCACTCCGAGAAGGATCGCGTCACCGATGCCTTCGGCTCCGTCGTACGAACGAGTGCCAGCCGCTTTCGATCGCAGGCTCAGAATCGCGAGGCGGCCCTCAATCAGCTCGCAGAGAAACTAGCGACGGCCCTCGCGCCACGAACTCCTCGGCGCGCTACCAAGCCGACCAAGGGTTCCCAGACGCGACGGGTCGACGAGAAGAAGGCGCGAGGAAAACTCAAAGAGGCGCGCCGAGTTCGGGGCGACGACTAGCTCAGGTGCTGAGTTGGCGCGTCGCCGCTTCGAGGGCTTTTTCCATCAACGCCTCAAAGGCCGGATCGGTCACTTCGCGTGGCCCGTGCAAGGGAGTGAGCGAGGCGTAGCCGGACTCGACGAGCGCTCCGTCGTCGTTGGGCTCTTCGTCACTCACATCTCCCAGGGCCGGGCTCGCCGCACCGAGTCGCAAGGGCAGTTCGCCTTCTTCACTGAGGGCTTCTCCACCGGCTCGCGGTCCGGCCGCTTTGATCACGCCGGCGGTTGAGATGTGTCCGCGTCGGACACCCTTGAGTTGGTGGAGGGCCAGATTGGGGACATTGAGGTTGAGCACCGTGCGGGGCGGCGCGCAAAAGAGCTCATCGAGCACCGCAATCGCAACGGCCGCCGCCGTGTCGTAGTGGACGTCGTCGCCCCATTGCACTGACACGGCCAGTCCCGACAGTCCGAGTTGGGCCGCGGTAAAGACGGCCCCGACGGTGCCGGAGTGCAGGACGCTTCGTCCGACGTTGGCGCCTGCGTTGATCCCCGAGATGACCACGTCGGGCGCGAAGTCGAAGCTTCCGAGCGCGCCCAAGATGGCGCAGAGGGCGGGAGGAGCCTCGAGTCCGTAAGTGGTGATCGACTCGGCTCCGGCGATGCGATGTCGCCGGTACTTGACCGTCGGGCGCTCAAAGACATCACCTACGGCGGCGGACATGCCCGAGTAGTTACGGCTGGGCGCGACGATCATCGCCGAGCGCTCCTCGGGCGCGTCGTCGATCCACTGCGCGATTCCTCGAGCGAGGACCGCCAACCCCGGAGCCAGGACGCCGTCGTCGTTGGTGAGAAGTAGTCGCATAGGGCGAGGCTAACTGCCGTAAGTTATCCAGGGGTGAAAGGGAGGTTGCGTCGGTGATGTTGCCATCGGGTGAACAGATCGCGATTGCTCACGGTGATCAGCGCGCGGTGGTGACCGAAGTGGGCGCCACGCTGCGCACCTACGTCAAGGGCGGCGTGAGTGTCATTGAGGGTTTCGCCGGCGAAGAAGCCTCGACCAACGGCCGTGGCCAGGTTCTCTACCCCTGGCCCAATCGGATGGGCGACGGCGAGTGGAGTTTTTCGGGTCGCGTGGGGCGACCACGCATTGACGACGTGGCCCACGCCACGTCGATTCACGGGCTGGTGCGCTGGCTGCCGTTTCGCATCGAGTCGGTCAATCAGAATCGCTGCGCTCTCACCCTGTTGTTGCATCCGTCGCCCGAGTATCCCTTCGCCAGTCAAATTGAAGTGGCGTACCACTTGGGTTCGCTTGGCCTGACCGTCACGACCACGG
The DNA here is from genome assembly GCA_963839255.1 of uncultured Acidimicrobiaceae bacterium. Lineage (GTDB taxonomy): Bacteria > Actinomycetota > Acidimicrobiia > Acidimicrobiales > RAAP-2 > RAAP-2. Next base: position 146,631 of record CAWIUH010000003.1, on the reverse strand, counting down.
TGACGAACTGTGATGGGGTGCCAATGCCCTTTGGCGTGGGCTTTCACCCCTATCTCGCGGTCACCACCCCGACGATCGAGGCGGCCAAGCTCGAGTTGCCCGCCAAGTCGTTCGTGTCGCTCGACGACCGCCAACTGCCCGACGGCCAGATCCTTCCCTTGGCGGGACACGCGCTCAATTACACGACTCGCAAGTCCCTCAGCGGAGTGAAGCTCGACGTCACCTACACCGACCTCGTTCGCGACGACTCCGGTCTTTGCGTGGCGACCCTCGAGGATCCCACCGGAGCCACAGTGGAGTTGAGCGTTGATCGCAACTTTCCCTATGTGCAGGCCTACACGGGGGAGAACAACGCGCCCGGGCATCGGCGCACGGCCGTCGCGCTCGAGCCCATGAGTTGCCCGCCCGACGCCTTGCGCAGCGGCAAGGACCTCGTGGTGCTGGAGCCGGGGCAACACTGGGCGGGCTCGTGGCGCTTGCGGCGGACCCAACCGTGAGCGTCGTTCTCGTCACGGGTTCTTCCAGCGGTATCGGCCTCGCGACGGCTCGGCGCTTCGCCGAACGTGGCGACTCCGTCGTCTTTAACTCGGCTCATAGCGTGGAGGCCGGCGAGCACGCCGCCGACACCACACCCGGCTCGCTCTACATTCGCGCTGATATCTCGAACGCCGAGAGCTGCGCGAGCATGGTGGCCGAAGTTCTCGAGCGTTTCGGTCGACTGGACATCCTGGTCAACAACGCGGGAACCACGCAACTCATTCCGCACCGGGATCTCGAGGCCGCGACTGTCGACGTGTGGCGCGAGATCTTCGAGGTCAACGTTTTTGGCACGTGGCAACTCAGTGTCGCGGCCATGAAGGCTCTTCGCGAGAGCAAGGGATCGATCGTCAACGTTTCGTCCGCCGCCGGTCTGCGCCCTAGCGGCTCGTCCATTCCCTACGCCGCCTCCAAGGCCGCGCTCAACCACATGACGGTGCTCCTCGCCAAGGTCGTGGGTCCCGAAGTGCGGGTGAACGCCGTGGCGCCGGGCCTTATCGACACGCCCTGGACCCAGGACTGGGCGGCGGCGCGCAGCTTTGTCCAGGGCGTCGCCCCACTGCGTCGTAGCGGGTCCCCGGACGAGGTGGCCGACCTCATCGTCGCCCTCGCCCTTTCTCCCTACGTAACCGGTCAGGTGGTCGCCGTCGATGGAGGATTGACGATCGCCACGTGAGGCGGCGGTGGTACCGCCACGCGCATGAGACGACAGGCCACGCGAGTGGCCGGACGCATGAAGAGTCGTTCTCGCCATCCGCGCGAGCGCACTCCTAAGAGATCCTGGGCGTAGGCGGGCAGCAGTGCCCAGGCGCTGCGCACGAAGAGCCAATAGACCCAGCGCTGCGCTCGGCTCGAGGTGACTCGGGTGGCGAGAAAGTCACGCGCTGCGACCCCATCGGCACTGAGGCGCAGCTCTCTGCGGAACTTCAAGATCGCGGCGTCCAATTGCGCGACCGACTCGGGAGGGTCGATCGCCCCGAGGACGCGCGCGACGTGGGCGGTCTCTTTGACGTAGTGGTCGGCCTCCGCGTCGCTGAGGGGACGAGAACCGAACCGGCGATACGCACCTAAGAACATCGAGATCTCGGCACAGTGCACCCAGAGCAAGAGGTGCGGGTCGTTGGCGTCGTAGCTCTCGCCGCCGTCGGCGATGCCGTGCACGTAGCGATGGACGAGGAGAACCCGATCGATGGCGGCCTGGGCTGTCGTCTTCGAGCCAAAGGTGGTGGCGCCGATGAAGTTGGCGGTCTGCAGCACGCGGCTCAGGGGGTCTTCTTGGTAGCGCGAATGCTGCGCCACCCCGGCCATGGCGTGGGGGTGCAGCATCTGAAAGAAGAGCGACGCAACGCCGCCCACCAACATCGAGGGCAGTTCGCGATGCACCAGTCGAGCTACGCCGTTGACGTCGCCGAACGCTTGCTCGGGGTCGTCGCAACGCGGAGGGGGGGCTTGGGTGAGACCCGCGGCGTGGCGGATCGAACGACTGGTGCGCTCGCGCAGTCGCGCGGCGAGGTCACTCACAATGTTCACAGGCCTCCTTGACCACTCCACCTTAAATTCCCATACTTCACTGAGGTACTGACCTGCGACACTGGATATATGTCATATCGCGTGCCGCTGCGTAGCGCCACGACCGAGAACGACCTCGAGGAGCGCACCGAGGTCGACGTCGCGGTCGTGACGGAGCGACCCTGGAATGTCATCGTGTGGAACGATCCGGTCACTCCCATGACCGTGGTCGTTGCGGTCTTCCGGCGAATCTTTGGATACTCGAACAACAAGTGCACGCACTTGATGTTGACGGTGCATCACGAGGGTCGGGCCATCGTGTGGTCAGGGCAGCGCGAGCGCGCCGAGTCGTACTGCGTGAAGTTACAGGTCGCGGGGCTGCAGTCCAGCGTGGAGCAGGACGCCTAGCGGTGAACAAGCTGTTCGTTCGCCGTCGCGATGGTCGCGTCGAGGTTCGCCTCAACGATCTTGGTCGCGGCGTCATTCGCGAGATGTGCGCGCACGTGCTCGCCGCGGAGCGCGACGCGGATCACGAGTGGCACCTGTCGCTTCGTCCCCCGATCGATCCCAGCAGTGACGACGACGACCCGCTGTTGGCGCTCGCGCGCGAGAACGAGACGGCCTCCAACGCAGAGTTGGTGGTCGCGTCACTCAACGAGGAGTACTTGAGCGACGCCGAAGCCTGGGCGTGGCTGTGCACCCTGCAGGTGGCGCTGCGAGCCACGGCGATCGCCCACGGCATCTTGAGTGACGAGAAGCTCGAGCAGGCCCCGCTCGAACTGCTCGAGACGATCCGCACTCTTCAGCACTTTCTGTTCGACCTTTCCGCCTGCTTCTAACGGTTCTGGTACGAAACACGCATTGATCCCCCGAAATAGAAGAAGTGGCCATCCCACGTAGGCTGGTGTCATGTTCTCTCCCCGCCGAGGCGCACTTTGCCTCTCACTCGCATTGATTACTGGCGCGTTGGCCCTTGGCCCCGCCCTCGGCGCCCAGGCCGCGTCGAAGACCCCGACGGCGGCGTCACTGCTCGCACTCACCAAAACCGCCCTCAGCACCGAAAGCGGTGTTCACATCGTCGTGACGACGGTGAACGAAAAGGTCAAAAGCTCCGTCGTGGCTGATATTGGGACGACCAGCGGTACCGAAACGTATACGTCGGGGGCCGAAACCTTCACGATCTCGGTGACGCCGACTTACGCGTACTTGAGTGGGAGCAAGACCGGGTTGGTAAACATCATGGGGCTCTCGGCTGCTCAACAACAGAAACTTGGCACGCACACCCTCAAGATGAAGAAGGGGACCGCACAGTACACGTCCTTTCACTCGAATCTCACGGCCGCGGCGTACTCCGAGCTTCTGCCCGCCGCGAAGGGCACCACGCTGTTGGGTGCTCGCGACAAGACCACCAATGGTTACCAGCTGACCTGGACCACTAAGGCAACGAGCACCGCACCCAAGACGGTGAGCGTGATGGTCGTCTCGTCGGGATCGAAATCGCTGCCCATAAAAGAGACGGTCAGCACCTCGGACGGGTCGAGCAAAACGTCATTCACCAAGTGGGGCGAGTTCGTGTCGATCAAGGTCCCCACCAACACCATCGCGTACTCCAAAATCTTCTCTAGTTAGCACTCCCGCACATCTGAACGAGTTTCGGGCCGCTGATCTGGGGTAATAAGCGAAACGGTCACGTTTCGGAACTCACTGGTACCGTAAAGCAATGGCCGCGATCATAAGCTCCGACGCCGCAGGGATCGAGCACCACGCCGGTCGCCCCCTTGATGCGTCTCGTGATGATGCGCTGCGCGCATCGGCCCTCGAACTACTGGCCGACATCGGCTACGACCGACTGACGATCGACAAGATCGCCGCTCACGCCGGCGCCGGCAAGGCGACGATCTATCGTCGCTGGTCCGGAAAGGCCGAACTCGTGGTGGACGCCCTGATGTGTCAAAAGGTGATTCCCTCGCCCCCGACACTGGATCCCTCCGTGGAGACTTCGCCAATCTCATCGATCAGGCCGAGGAGCACGACGGTCGTCTGGACGCTGAAGTCATGATCGGACTGGTGAGCGCCCTGCCCCACGACGCCGAGTTGCGCGACGTGTTTCGTGAGCAGTTCATCGAACCGCACACGCGCACGCTCGTGACAATTGTCGATCGCGCGGTGGCGCGCGGTGAGATTGCTCCGCTTGATAATCCTGAGATGATCGTCGCGGTACTGCCCGCGCTCGTCCTGCACCGCCTCCTCACCACGGGGGAGCCGCCCAGTCGGCAGTTCTTCACCGAGGCGGTCGACAACATCGTTCTTCCGCTGCTTGGTCTACGTAGTGCCGCTTCATCGGATACTTAGCTTCCCCAGAGAAAGAGATGTGACGATGTCTCAAGAAGTGATCGCCGACACCCAAGACGCCAGCGACGCCAAGCATCTCGGCCTCGCCCTATTTGTCATTTGCAGCGCGCAGCTCATGATCGTTCTGGACGCGACCGTCGTGAACGTCGCGATACCCACGATCCAGCGCGACCTGCACTTTTCCTCCTCCAACCTGGAGTGGCTCATCACCGCGTACTCCCTGACGTTCGGCGGCCTCTTGCTGTTCGGTGGGCGCACCGGTGACCTTTACGGCAAGCGACGAATGTTCATGATTGGCGTGGGCCTCTTCGCCTTCGCCTCCCTACTGGGCGGCCTCGCCCAGTCGGATCTCTGGTTGATCCTGACCCGCGGTCTCCAGGGGGTCGGGGGAGCCATCGCCGCACCGACGGCCTTGTCGCTCATCGCCACAAACTTTCCCGAGGGCCGAGAGCGCAACCGTGCCATGGGTGTCTACGCCGCCATGTCGGGTGGCGGCGGAGCGGTGGGCCTGTTGCTGGGCGGCATCCTCACGAGTTATGTTTCGTGGCGCTGGATCTTCTTTATCAACGTTCCGATTGCCGCCGCCGTGCTCTTTCTGGCGCCGCGGGCTCTTCACGAATCGTCAACCACGTCGGGCAAACTCGACGTTCCTGGCGCCGTCACCGTCACCGGCGGCATGCTCTGTTTGGTCTACGGGTTATCGAATGCCTCGAGTCACAGTTGGTCGAGTGTCTCCACGGTGGGATTCTTGGCGGCGTCCGGGGTTCTGCTCATCGTCTTCGGCTTGATTGAGCGACGGAGTGCGGCGCCGCTCATGCCCTTTAGCATCTTCAAGGACCGAAATCGTTCGGCCAGTTTCGCCATGATGCTCTGCATCGGTATCGCGTTGTTCTCGATGTTCTACTTCCTCACTCTGTTCCTTCAGAACGTTGAAGGGTGGTCGGCGGTGAAAACGGGCGTGGGGTTTTTGCCGATGACGGTGGGCATCATCGTGGCCGCCGGCGTGACGTCCCAGCTAGTCGGCAAGGTGGGTATTCGACCGCCCTTGATTCTCGGCCCAGTGATGTCGGCGGCGGGCATGATCTGGCTCACGCGCATCACGCCTTCGAGCACGTACCTCGACATCTTGGGACCGCTGATCATCATCGCCTTGGGGATGGGATTTGTCTTCGTGCCCCTCACGTTGACCGCGGTTTCGGGAGTAGATGGCGACGAGGCGGGCCTCGCTTCGGCCCTGCTCAACACCATGCAACAGGTCGGCGGGGCGCTCGGGTTGGCCGTCCTCGCGACCGTGGCGGTCGACGCGAAGAACTCCTTTTTGAGCACGCTGCCGCACCGCACGGGCACCACGAGCATCAACCTCGCCACGACGCACGGTTACACCACGGCGTTCTGGGTATCCGCGGTCATCTCGATCGTCTCGTTGTTGGTGTCGCTTCTGTTCATTCGAGTCCCCGAGGGTGGGGGCCGCGAACTCACCGCAAAAGCGGGCGCGGCAGTCTAACGAAAGCTCCCGGCCGCGAATGCGGCCGGGAGCGACTTGTGACGCATGGAGAAACGTCGCGACGTTCTTACATCGCTCCCGCCGAGGTGGCGTACTCGACCGAGTTCGACTGGATGGTATCGCGGTACCACGAGAAACTCTGCTTCGTGAGGCGGGTCCCCGAGGGGTAGTCGACCCACACGATGCCGAAACGCCGCGAGTAGCCCAGGGCCCACTCGAAGTTGTCCAGAAGGCTCCACACGAAGTACCCCTGAACGTTCACCCCCGCGTCGATCGCGTCGTGGACCGCCGAGATGTGTTCTTGCAGATAGGCGACGCGGTCGTGGTCCTTCACTTCGCCGTTGGGATCGACGTAGTCGTCAAAGGCTGCGCCGTTCTCGGTGATGAAGATGGGCAGCGTGGTGTACTCCTCGCGCACACGAATGAGCAGAGACGTGAGACCCGATGCTTCGATCTCCCAGTCCATCGCCGTCTTCTCACGACCTGGCGTATCGATCCCGCGCAGGCGCAGGTCCGGGAACTGATCGTCTTGGGCGACGAAGTAACCCGCGACGCGAGCTTCCCTGGTCCGGGACTCGTCCACGACGGTCGAGGGGAAGTAGTAGTTGACGCCCAGAAAGTCAATGGGCGCCGAGATCAGACCGAGGTCGCCGTCGCGTACGACGGTGAAGCCGGGAGTGACGTTCGCGTAGTGCGTGAGCATGTCCTCGGGGTACTGACCACGAAAGAGGGGGTCGAGAAAAATCCGATTGAGGTTGCCATCGGCCCGGCGAGCGGCCGCGATGTCCAGCTCGTGCTGAGAGCCGGGCTGGAAGTCGCCCAGATTGAGCGTGATACCGACCTTGGCCGACGGCGAGGTCGCGCGAAGAATCGGCACCGCGAGTCCGTGGGCGTAGAGCAGGTGGTGAGTTGCCGCCGCGGCTTTTCCGATGTCGCTGATCCCCGGGGCGTGCCGGCCGGATCCATATCCCAGCCACGACGAGCACCACGGCTCATTCAGCGTGATCCAGCGATCAACGTCGCTACCCAGAGCGTTCGCCACAATCTCGACGTACTCGGCGTAGCGTTCCGCGGTCTCGCGTATCGTCCAGCCGCCACGATCCTCCAGTGGCTGGGGCAGGTCCCAGTGGTACAGGGTGACGGTGGGTGCGATGTCGCGTTCCAGGAGGCCGTCAAGGATGCGACGATAGAAATCGAGGCCCTTTTGATTGACCGAGCCACTGCCGAGCGGCTGGACCCGGGGCCAGGCCACCGAAAACCGGTACGCCGACACGCCGAGATCGGCCAGCAGGTCCAGGTCCTCTTCGACGTGGTGGTAGTGGTCACACGCGATGTCGCCGGTGTCACCGTTCCATATGGTGCCCGGGGTGTGGCTGAAGGTGTCCCAGATCGATGGTCCGCGGCTGTCGGCGTGGACCGCCCCTTCGATCTGGTACGAAGCGGTAGCGGTTCCCCACACGAAGCCGGGCGGGAAGGGGCGCGTCAAATCTCGTTGCGGTGAGCCGTTGGTGCTCATGGTGATGCGTCTCCTCATAGTTGTCGAAATATGATTTTTACCTCTACGCGAGGCCCCACCGGGTTGGAGAGTGGTGGGGCCTCGCGTAGAGAGATCTGCTACGCCTTCTTCAGGTGCATCAGAATGATCGGCAACTGCGGGTCACCGGGCGACGGGTCCATGTACGGGTTCGCAGCAGTCACGAAGCCCGTGTAGCCGGCCGTCGAGTACTCATCCCAGTCCGCACCGTACAGCAGAGGCGCCATCGGTACGTCCGTGGACATGATGTTCTCCAGCGCGTCGACCTGCTTGGTCATGGCCGATACGTCGGAGGGGTTGGTGCTGGCGAGCGCGGTCAGCGCCGTCTGGGCCGCCGGGTTGCTGTAGCGGCCGTAGTCGCCGTTCGCCGACGAACCGATGGGCGCACTGAGCGTGTTGTCCATCCAGTTGTCGTACTGCACCCACGGGTTCACCCCGCCGTTACCCCAGTGAATCATCGTCTGGAAGTTGCCGTCCGCGAGGTCGGTGTACCACTGTGAGGTGGCCACACCGTCCACGGTGGCGTCAATGCCTTCCGCCTGAAGTTCCTGGCTCATCAGCTGGCTGTCGGCGTAGTAGTCCGAGTACGCCGTCGGGTCTTCGATCGAGAAGGTGATCTGCTGACCACCCTTCGAGTAAAAGCCGTTGGAGTCCTTGGTGTAGCCGTCACCGGTCAACAGCGATGCCACCTTGGTCGCATTGGCGGTACTGGAGAGGTCGCCCTTCAATGACGACTCCAGGAACGCGGACTGCGCGGGCAAGATGAGACCACTCGAGGACGTGGCTGGCTGCTCGTAGCCCGACTCCCCCTCAACCGACAAGGCGGTACGGTCGACGCCCTCGCTGATGGCTTGGCGAACGACGGGGTCGGCCAGCGGTCCAGTGCTCGGGATATTGAACCACAAGGTCACCGTGGATCCGGGCGCAAAGTACGTGTGGTTGGTCTTCGGGTCCTTGTTAACGAAGATCGAATCCACATTGGCGATGTCGTTACCGGCCCACGTCAACTGACCACTGGCGAGTGCCGTCGCGGCCGCCGTGTTCGTCGCGTAGTAGGCAACGTTCACTTCGGGCACGGCCGGCTTACCACCCCAGTACGTCGGGTTCACCTTGTACTTGACAACCTGGGACGAGTAGCTCGAGATCTCGTAGGGTCCCGTGCCGACTTCCTGAGTCACGACGGCCGTAGCCGGGTCGCTGATCTTGGACCACTGCTTCTTTTGCACAATCAGCACCGCACCGGCGATGGTGGTGATACTGGTGTACTCAGGCTGCTTGTAGTGCAAGATCACCGTGTACTTGTTGGGCGTCGTGGCCGGGCTCGCCATGGCTGGCGCGCCATAGTTGTCCGCCGCCGGGGTCTTGTTCAACAGGTCGAACGTGTAGGCCACGTCGGCCGAAGTGAACGGGGTACCGTCGCTCCACTTGACACCATGGCGCAGGTCGAAGACGATCGTCTTACCGCCGTTCGCAAAGGTGTACTTGGTGGCGAGCCACGGGTACTCGGTGTTGGCCTTCAAGGTGTCGAACTCGAAGAGCGGTTCGTTGACCAGTGAGCGAACGCTCAACTGTTCAGCGAAGGAACTCGAGCTAAACGGGTTGAAGTTGTGGGTAAAGGTGACGCCAGTGTTGCCCTCGATCGTCACCACTTGATTGGTGGCGGCGGAGGAGGCGCCTTCTGAAGCCACTACCAGGCCGATCGTGAGACACGACAGGGCGGTGACCACAGCTCCTATTTTTCTATACATATTCTTCCTTTGTTGTTATGTCCAGCCGGCTGTTGCCGACTTCTCTACCGAATCGAATTGATTCGAAGTACGACGCGAGGCCGGTTGGACTTCGCGCTCATTTACCGGTGTGAGCTGCTGCCTCGATTCCGGGTTACTCGGTCATCGTCATGTCTTCGTCTCTTCCCCCTCTCGTTGGCGTCCTGATGACGCCGTTTCGACTACGGCTTCGGGTTCGCCCGCGTGCAACCAGCAGTGCGAGGTATGGCCATCGCCGACTTCGAAGTCTGGGGGATCCGTCGTTCGACAGATGTCCATCGCGTAGGGGCACCGGGGAGCAAAGCGACATCCGACCTCGGCGATCGCAAACGTGGAATGCTCACTCTTCTGGGCGGCCTGGCTCGTCGGGTCGGCGGGATTGGGGACCGACGCGATCAGCAACTGGGTGTAGGGGTGCGTGGGCGCGTCGACCAAGGCGGTGCCCTGAGAACGCTCGACGATCTGGCCGGCGTACATCACGATGGTTTCGTCGGCGATGTAGCGCGCCGAGGCGATGTCGTGGGTGATGTAGAGCACGGCAAGGTGCTCGTTGTCGCACAGACCCCGCAGCAAGTTCAAGATTCCCAGTCGCACCGAGACATCCAGCATCGAGATTGGCTCATCGGCCAAAAGGATGTTGGGCTTCACGCACAGCGCCCGGGCGATCGACACGCGTTGAAGCTGCCCCCCCGAGAGTTCGTGCGGGTAGCGGTCGATGAAGCGCTCGGGAGGATCGAGCGACACCCGCTTTAGCGCCGCCAGGGCCAGTTCTTCGACGTCGTTCTTCTTCGCCCCGTGGATGAGCAGTGGACGCTCGAGATTGTGGAGCACCTTGTGGACGGGATTATTAGAGGCGAAGGGGTCCTGGAGAACCAATTGGACTTGGGAGGTATAGTCCAGCGTTCGGCGCTTGGCGAGATTGACGGGCTGGCCGTCTAAGAACAGTTCGCCCGAAGTCGGGCGCACGATTCGCGCCAGCATGCGGGCAAGGACCGACTTGCCCGAGCCGCTCTCGCCGACGACGGCGGTCACCCGGCCGGCCGCGAGGTCGAGACTGACGTCATCGACGGCGCGCACGACGTGCTTGGCCCGAACGACGGTGCCGGGCACGCGGGTGATGAAGTGCTTGGTGAGGTGACGGGCACTGAGTTGCACGGGCGTGCGCGTCGGCTCGGTTGTCATCGAGGGCGTCTCACTCATTTGGGCCCCCGAGGAGGGTGGACGCTCGCACCCGACGGGTGAGTTCGCCGGGAATCCGCACGCCCGGCCCACCGTCGTGAAGCCAGCAGGCCACCTGGCGACGGGTACCGGGCAACGTCGACAGCGGCGGCTCTTCTCGTCGGCAGCGGTCCATGACGTAGGGGCATCGCTGCTGGAAGGTGCAGCCGACCGGCAGGTCGGCCAGGTCGGGCGGCGCGCCGGGAATCCCGACCAGTTCGCGTCGGGCTCCGCTCATGGGTGGGAAGGAGTTGAGCAGGCCCAGCGTGTAGGGGTGTCGAGGCGCTTCGTAGAGTTCGTCGGCGCGAGCGCGTTCGACGATGCGACCGGCGTACATCACGACGATCTCGTCAGCTAGCTCCACCAACAGTGAGAGATCGTGGGTGATGAAGATCATTGCGAAATTGAGTTGGGTGCGAAGATCCAACAGCTCGTTGATGATCTCGCGTTGGGTGACCACGTCCAGGGCGGTGGTGGGCTCGTCCATGATGACGAGCTCGGGTTCTAGGGCGAGGGCGAGGGCGATCATGACGCGCTGGCGTTGGCCGCCGGAGAGTTCGTGCGGGAAGCGATCGAGCCGGTCCTCGTTGAGCCCGACCATGGCGACGAGGGTCTTGGCCCGCTCACGGCGCTCACTCTTGGACATGTCGGGTCGGTGGGTCTTTAGGACCTCGTTGAACTCCTTGCCCACGCGGCGTACGGGGTCCATTGCGCTGAGTGCACTCTGCAAGACGATTGAGACGTGAGACCAGCGAATCGCTCGTAACTGCTTTTCGTTGGCCTGCACCAGATCCAGAACTTCCTCGGAGGCCTTGTCCTTCGAGGTGACGTGCAGATTGACCGCGCCACCGCTGATGATGCCGGGTTCGCGCAACAGACGCGTCATGGCGTAGACGAGCGTGGACTTACCCGAGCCGCTCTCACCGGCGACACCGAGCACTGTCGAGCGTTGGAGCGCAAAGGACACGTCGTTCACCGCGCGAACCATGGCGGCGCCAGTTCCGTAGTCGACGCTGAAGTTCTGGACGTCGAGGACGGTGTCGCGCGCGGACACGGAGGCGGGGGTCGGGCTGGGGGCGAGGCTCTTCACCTCGGTCGTCGGCTTGTCTTCGATGGTCATGGGCTCGTGACCTCGCGCAGCGGTGCTGGGCTGGTGGGAAGCGGCTGGCGCAGGACCGGGGTGAGCCCGAGTCGAACACGCCGGGGCAGGCCGATCTTGCGACGCTGCTTAGCGGTGAGTCCCGCGAGGCGTAGGCGCGGGTTGATGAACTCATCGATACCGAAGTTCAACAGGGCGAGACCAGTACCGACGAGTGCGATGCACAGACCCGGCGGAACGAACCAGTACCACTCGCCCGATAGTGGCGCGTTGTTCGACTGCGCCCAGTACAGCATCGTGCCCCAGTTCCACACCGAGGTACTCGTCAGACCGATGTACGCGAGGGTGACGTAGGCGCCGATCGAGTACAGGACGGTGAAGAGAAGGGACGAGGCGAGGATCGGCAGTAGGTTCGGCGCGATCTCGCTGAACATGATGCGCAGTCGTTTTTCGCCGATGATGCGTGATGCTTCAACGAAGTCGCGATTGCGTAGTGACATGGTCTGGGCGCGAATCACGCGCGCTCCCCACGCCCAACCCGTGAGACTGATGATGAGGCCGATGATGAAGGCGTTGGAGCGGCTGCCCACTGGCAGATAGCTGTCGATCACGATGAGCAGGGGAAGTCCTGGAAGGGCCAGGAAGACGTTCGACAACAGCGTCAGACCGTCGTCGGTTTTGCCGCCGATATATCCGGCCGTCACGCCGATCGTGGTGGCGAGAGCGGTCGCGACGAGTCCGGCCAGCAACGCCACGATCATCGTGGCGCGTGCACCGACGAGGAGTTGGGACAGGATGTCCTGGCCGAGGCTGGTGGTGCCCAGCCAGTGGTGGGCGGACGGGCCAGTATTGGGCGTGAACAGGGTGTCGTTGGGGTCATAGGGAGCGAGGTACGGCCCGATGATGGTGAGAAGCAGGAAGAATCCCAAGATGCCCATACCGAGAAGGACCTTGGGGGAGCGGGGAATGCGAAGAGCCCTCACGCGGCCGCCTCAATGCGAGTGCGCGGATCGAGCGCAAGATAGATGAAGTCAGCGATGAGGTTCGCCGCCAGCACCGTCAACGTGATGATGAGGAAGATGCCCTGAATCAAGGGATAGTCCTCGTTGAGAACTGCTTGGAGGAGGAGGTCTCCGACGCCGGGATAGTTGAAGACCAACTCCACCAGGAGCGCTCCCGACACGACGAGACCGATGGCGAGGGAGAAGTTGGCGATGCTCGGCAGTACGGCGTTGCGAGCGGCGTGGAAGATGACGCGGCGACGGGGAAGTCCCTTCGCGACGGCCATGAGCACGAAGTCCTCCCCGACCATCGTGATCATCATGTTGCGCATACCCAGGATCCAGCCCGCCACCGAGCTCAACACCACCGAGATCAACGGCAGTTCGGCGTAGCGCAAGGCGCTCACGACAAACGCCCAGTTCCAACCCGGCGTCACGGCGTCGCTATACGCTCCGAGCACCGGGAACCAGTGCAGGTCGCTGCCAAAGACGAGCAGCATGACGGTGGCCAAGAAGAAGTAAGGAACCGCCTGAAAGAAGGTGGCGGTCGGGATAATCGTGTCGAAGCGTGAGCCCCTCGTCCAGCCCAGCATCGCGCCCGCGAACGTGCCCACGACGAAACTGATGACGGTCGCGACTCCGATGAGGCCCACCGTCCAGGGCACCGAGGCATCGAGAATCGTCCGGACCGGTTCGCCCAGCGTGATCGACACGCCTAGGTTGCCGTGGAACAGCTGGGTGAGATACGTCCAATACTGAACCAGGAGACCGTGCTTAAAGGGGTCCCCGAAGGAGAGCTCGATGGCTTTGATCTCTTGGGGCGTGACCTGGGTTTGGATCTTGCCAATCAGGTTCTGAATGGGATTACCGGGCATCGCGCGTGGCAAGGCGAAGTTGACCGTAATGGCGACCCATGCGGTGAGTACGTACAGGCCGACGCGGCGCAGGATCAGCCTCATCTCAGACGCTCACCTTGCCGTCGAGTCTCGTCGCGGGTAGCTCGGGTTCGGCCGCGCATCCACAACTGCGTCGCACGACGAGCTCGGTCGGTAAGACGACGTTGCGCTGAATCTCGGTGGTGCCGTCCAGCATCGAGAGCAGAGAGTCGACCGCCACTTCGCCCAGAATGCTGCCCGACTGGCGAATCGTCGTCAACGAGGGATTGAAGTAACGGGTGAGAGAGATGTCGTCAAAGCCCGTAACGACAAGGTCTTCGGGAACGCTGAGTCCATTGCCCGACAACGCGTAAATCACGCCAACCGCGGTTTGATCGTTGGCGCAGGCGAAGGCCTGGGGGAGTGGTTCGGGTCGGTTGAGTCGCACCTTCATTGCCGTCTCACCGCCGGCCGAGGTCCAGTCGCCTTGGAGCACATCCACCTCATCGAGCGACCCACCCAACTCATTCACGGCGAGACTAAATGCGCTCGCACGCGCCACACTGTCAGGGCTCTCATTGGCTCCGCGCACGAAGCCCAGGCGGCTGAGCCCGTGAAAAACGATGAGGTGCTCGGCCAACGAGCGCATCGCTTCGGCGTTGTCCACTCGCACGGTGACGACCGAGGTCAGGTCACCGCGACCGGCCAGCATGACGATCGGGATTCGCTTCGCGAGATAGTCGACGTCCTCGTCGCGCAAGACACGGTCCAGGAGTATCAGTCCATCCACCGTGCCAGTAAGCGTCAACAGTGAGGTGAGCCCAGAGGGGTGGCGCTCGTCGGCGCTGCTGAGCAGGAGCGAGTAGCCGTGTTCCGCCGCGCGCATCTCGGCGCCTCGGATCACGATGTCGGTATAGAGGAGGCTCGCCTCTTCAACGACGAGCACGCCCGTGTCGGCGACCGTCCCGGTCTCATCGACGACGGCGCGGGTGAAGACCAGTCCAAGAATCCAGTGCTTGCCACTGGACAGGCCTCGCGCGACGACGTTAGGAACGAACTGCAGTTCCTCCATCGCGGCCAAGACTTTGTCGCGCGTTTCGGGTCGGACCGACGCGAGGGAATTCAGGGCTCGACTGACGGTGGCGGTCGACACGCCCGCGCGCGCCGCTACGTCGTAAATCGTTGGTGGAGAATCGACCACCAAACCCCCTCGCCCCTCACAACAGTGAATGTAACCGCTTACACCGTTGTAACCGGTTTCAAGGTACTCGGCGCAAGGCGCCCTGTCAAGACAGGTCGGGGAAAATGTCCGACCAGTTCGACTCGTGGGACGGCGCGAGCGCTACTCCAGAGAATTACTGATCACGCTGCTGAAATGACGCGTGGGGTACCTCGGATCGTGCCAAGCGGTGGGGGTGTAAATGAGAAAAGTCTCAGTGTGGGACGCGTCAGGGCCTTGCATTTCGTCGCGCCATGAGTGCCAGTCTCTGGTGTTCGTGACTCGTGGCAAAAATCAGCCGAGATCGATGGGCGCAGTTAGGCGCAAGCTTCGATGTCTTTCGCGAGGGCTTTGGTTCCTGCTTCAAACTTTGCGTGGTTCGTTGCGATGTACGTTTCGATGCCTGTGATGCTCGACGCGTGGGAGTAGTACTTGAATATCGTCACGAGCTCGTTCAGCACAACTTTTCCGTTGCTTGGTGCCTCGGACGCCAGCTTCTCATAGTACGGGAGCAGTAATTTCGCCCACGCGACATAGCCCTTGGCCGTAATTTCCTTGGGCGTCGTGTTTTTTTCGGCGATGCCCTCAAAGCTAAAAAGCGTCTTGCAAAAGGCGCTATTACCAAGGGCTGAACTACTGGGTACCGCTAGGCCGAGTGAGAGCACGAGAGTCCCCCCTACTACCGCGCCTGCGAGAGCGGCCCGCGTTGCGGAGACGTACTTCCCAGCGTGTTTAAACATGGTGACCCTTTCCTCCGTCAAGGAAAGTGGCATTAGCGCCGCTTCCCGGCATTGGAACCTCCCTTTGGTGCCAACTCCGCCTGTTTACCAGGTTCTTCAAGGTCAGTCCAGGAGGCCGTTGGCGAGTTCTGCGACAGGCGGTGATTCGGTCTGAGGCAAGGAGACTCGCGGCACCAAAGGGAGTGAAACGTGGCGCGAAGTGGGAAGGGACGAGGGGCTGCTCGGTGAACGCGCGTCGTGCCACGACGTCTGGAGCCAGAGCGAGAACCGATTGGGTCGATCGGGCGACGGGCGTCTCGCTTAGAAACGTCTGTGAGTCTCGGAGTCGGGTGCCCCGGTCGCGTGTTGCGGCGTCGCAGCCAGGAACGAGACCACCAAGTGACGAACGTGTGATGCGCAATCGTTCAAGGTCTTTCTTATCCATAATTTGCGACTAAGAATTCGCGAAAGGAAAGTGCAAGTCATACCAAAATGGCGCTTGACAAGGTGCCGCGCTCAGCGGATACTGAGCCTGGAGTGTCGATGTACGCGAGGTCGAGATCGACCAGGGCGAGAGCGAATTGGAAGGTGGGTCATGAACTACTCAGAGACGAGCTACGGCGGTCTGCTTGTTGAGGAGATTGATGTCGACGACGACTCGGTGAGCAGTGTCGACGTGGTGACGATTGACGCAGTTGGTGGTTCTGAGCTTCTCGATAGCGAATCTGTAGGCGGTGGCGACGAGGACAACGAAGAAGACGAAGACGACCCGATGGGCGGCGAGGATGACGACGACCCCGAAACGATGGGCGGCGACAACTAAGAGTTCATGTCCGCGGTCGGCGCCCACTCAGTGCGCGACCGTCAAGAAGTGCGTCGGTGGAGCGGAGGAAGAACGGGATGCAAGAGTTTCTGGCGGACGTCAAGACGCTTCGCGAGCGTGCCCGCGAGACCATCGACCAGGGTCCGCTCACCGATCTGCACGGCGCGGATCTGGATCGCGTGATCTACGTCCTCAATCAAGCGCTGGCCACCGAATTCGTCTGCGTGCTCAGATACAAGCGTCACTACTTCACGGCCGACGGGCTAAACGCCCAGTCGGCGGCCGATGAGTTTCTCGAGCACGCCAGTGAAGAGCAAGACCACGCCGATCAGATCGCCGAACGCATCCAACAGTTGGGCGGAGAGGCTGACTTCAGTCCCGACACCTTGACCGGACGAAGCCATTCGGTGTACGACTCCTCCGAGGAGTTAGAAGCCATGATGCGAGAAGATCTCGTCGCCGAGCGCGTTGCGATCGCGGCCTATTCCGAGATCGTCGACTGGCTGGGTAACGGGGACCCCGCGACGCGCCGGATGCTCGAATCGATCCTCGCGGTCGAAGAGGAACACGCCGAGGACATGCTGGACCTGCTGACCGGAATTAGCTAGGCACTCGACCCGCCGGGCGGGATTCGTCGGGTGCCAAGAACACACAGCCCAGCGGTGGAACGTTGAGCGTCAAGGTGTGCGGCATGCCGCGCGTGGCGACGTCGCTCGCCTCGACACCGTCAGGGTTGCCCACGCCACTGCCGCCGTACTCAGGCGCGTCGCTATTGAGCAACTCTTTCCAACGCCCCTCGATTGGAACTCCCGCCGGACAGTTGTAGCGGGGCACGGGGGTGAAGTTGAACACCGCCAGCACCAGCGACCCGTCGTGCGCGAAGCGCAGGAAACTGAGCAAGCTCGCGTGAGCATCATTGGGCTGAGTCCAGTTGTACCCCCGCAAGTCGCCATCGAGTTCGAACAGGGCAGGTGTCTGGCGATACAGGCGATTGAGGTCGCTGAGCCACTGTTGGAGTCTGGTGTGCGCGGGCTTGGCGAGCAGTGCCCAGTCGAGCGAGGTTGTGTAGTCCCATTCGCGGACCTGTCCAAACTCGCCCCCCATGAAGATGAGCTTCTTGCCCGGCAAGGCGTACTGATAGCCGAAGAGGAGGCGAAGGTTGGCGAAGCGCTGGGGCTCGTCGCCGGGCATCTTGATGAGCAGCGAACCCTTCCCGTCGATCACCTCCTCGTGCGAGAGCGGCAGCACGAAGTTCTCCCGGTACGCGTACCCGCTGCGTGAGGTGAGTTCCCCGTGGTGATGGCGCCGATATACCGAGTCGCGCGCGAGGTAGGCGAGGGTGTCGCGGGTCCACTCGGTGTCCCACGTCAGACCGAAGCCGACGCCGCCCATAAACGCCGGCCGCGAGACGCCGGGAAAGGCCGTGGACTCCTCGGCGATGATCTGCACATCAGGATGGTCCTCGTTGATCCCGGCGTTGAGTTGCTGGAGGAACTGAATGGCTTCGAGATTCTCGCGATCGGCGGGCGGGGTATCGTCGGTCTCGTCTGAGGAGCCGTGGTAGAGCATCGAGGCGACGGCGCCGATGCGAAGACCGTCGGCGTGATATGCGCTCAACCAGTACTCCGCCGAGGACGACAAGAAACTTTGAACTGCGGGACGGCCGTAGTCGAAGTACAGACCCGGGCGCTCGTCGGGGTGAGTGAGCGGGTTTGGGCTTTCGTGCTCAAAAAGCGGGGTCCCGTCAAACGCGGCGAGCGCCGAAGCATCAGTCGAAAAGTGGGAGGGCACCCAATCCAGGATCACCCCGATGTCGGCCTGATGAAGTTCGTCGACCAAGGCCATGAGATCCTGCGGATCGCCGAAGCGACGACTGGGGGCGAAGAAGCTGGTGGTCAAGTACCCCCACGACCCGTCGACGGAGTGCTCCATCAGCGGGAGAAACTCGACGTGGGTAAACCCGCACGTCGTGACGTGTTCAATAAGGAGCGGGGTTAGCTCGCGATACGAGAGGAATCGCTCGGGATCCTCAGGGCTGCGACGCCAA
The DNA here is from genome assembly GCA_963839255.1 of uncultured Acidimicrobiaceae bacterium. Taxonomy (GTDB): domain Bacteria; phylum Actinomycetota; class Acidimicrobiia; order Acidimicrobiales; family RAAP-2; genus RAAP-2. The sequence continues at coordinate 128,428 of CAWIUH010000003.1, read as the reverse complement.
CTACCCAGATGAACCTCGTAGACCGATAGCGCTGCGTCGAGGGTGACGAACTGTCCGCGACGCTCCATCCAGGCCTGATCGCGCCATTCGTGGTGCGAGTCCCAGATGACGGATCCGGTGCGCGGAGGCACTTGGGTGCACCGCGCAAAGGGGTCAGCTCGTTCCCTTGCTATCCCGTTCGCGGCGGTGATGACATATTTATACGCGTTGCCCGGTTGGGCTTCGGCCACCGTGGTCGCCCAGACGCCGGTTGAGTCGCGTTGCGTGAGGACGAGCGTGGATGGGTTCCAGTCGTTAAAGTCTCCCATCACCGTGACGGACTGGGCGTGTGGCGCCCAGACCGCGAACGAGACCCCGACGCCGGGCTCGACGTGGGCCCCGAGTTTTCCCGCGAGAGATCGGTGGGTGCCTTCGTTGAAGAGGTGCACGTCTTCGTCGGCGAAGCGCGGAGGCATGGGTTGAACTGACATCACACGGTCACTCGTCGCGCCCGGTCGGTGGGGGTTCTTTCGACCTCGGTACTCGGCATGGATGGCATCTCCTCGAGCGTCACGGCAGGTACCTCATATCGTGACGCGACGACTGGGTGGTTCGGTTTCGTCCAACAACTCTCCCAGGTCAACGAGAGTTCTTGGCCGATCATCCTCACTGTACCGTTCGCATTTTTGGTACCCGAGGCAGGATCGTCCACGCTGTTGGTGGGGACTAACGACTTCGGCGCACCAGAGAAGCCATGAGATCGCCGTGTTTTTCGACGCGATCCAAGACGTCGTGGGCTTCGAAACGAAGGGTTCGGGGGTCCTTTCGTTTCGCGCACGCCGCCACCTCAGCCCACGTCACGGGGGTCGACACGGTGGGATCCTCTCGTGCGCGCAGCGAATAGACCGCCACGGTCGTCTTGGACGCGTTGTTTTGACTCCAGTCGATGAGTACTTTCTTCTCTCGAAGTTCTTTGCGCATGACCGAGACCACGAGTTCGGGGTGCTCGCGTTCAACGGCCCTGGCCAACTCGTGCGCTTCGTCGGTTGCCTCGTCCCACGAGCGTCGCGAAAGGCGGGTGTACAGCTGCAGACCCTTCGAACCGCTGGTCTTGGCCAGGACGTCTCGCTTCAACTTGGCGGCGATCCACTGGGCGACCTGGCAACACTCGACGATTGTGGTGCCCGGACCCGGATCGAGGTCAAAGACCATTTGATCGGGGGGCGCGGGTATGGGTCGATCTTTCGTGACTCGCCAGAGGGGCACGTGAAACTCCAGGGTGGCCAAATTCGCCGCCCAAATCAGGGTGGCGCGGTCTCGCACCTCGGTGTAGTCGATCGGCTCATGCGAGCCGTCCTTGGAAGGAACCGCGATCGTTCGCACCCACTCGGGGGCGCTGGCGGGGGAGTGCTTCTCATAAAAGAACATGCCGTCGACCCCGTTCGGGTAGCGCTTGAAAGTGGCGGGGCGTCGAATCAAGTGGGGCAGCATCACCTCGGCGATCCGGGCGTAATAGTCGATCACTTGACTCTTGGTAAAGCCGCTGGCGGGATAGAGCACCTTGTCCAGATTGGACAGGCTGAGCGTCTTGCCGTCCACGGTCGTCTCGACTCGCTCAGGGCTCACGCACGACCTCCTTGGCTGATTTGTCGGTGCGCAGTCCCCGCCACGAAGGCTGGCGCAGATTCCCATCGACCGTCCACTCTGCGAAGCGAACTTCGCCCACCACCGAGGGACGAACGAAGTGGGCGACGGCGGTCTCGCGCGGACTCAGTCGCTCTACGAATGGCGACGTCTTGCGCGCGAGGGGCTTGAGGGAGTCCAACAACTCGCGGCGATCTGGCGCCGAGAACCCGGTACCCACTTTGCCGATGTAGGTGAAACCCCCCTCGGCGTTCACGCCGAGGAGAAGAGCACCGAAACTACCCGCTCGCTCGCCCTGGCCGTCGGTCCACCCACCGATGACGACCTCTTGAGTGTGAAAATTCTTGATCTTGATCCACTCGCCGTTTCGTTGGCCCGGCGCGTAGCGCGAGGCTCGGCGTTTGACCACCACCCCCTCGAGACCACGTTCCTTGGCGATGCGCAGCATGTCCGATCCCTTGACGCCGGTGCTTGACGGCGGCGTCGCGAAAGACCGACCGTCAAACTTCAGTTTGCTCAGGGCCGCGCGCCGTGCGTCGTACGTCTCAGAGAGGTAGTTGTGACCGTCCAGGTACAGCAGGTCGAAGGCGAAGAAACTCACCGGTGTTGACTTGGCGAGTCGTTCAATCTCCGATGCCTTGGTGAGGTGAAGTCGGTGCGCGAGCACCGCGAAACTCGGTCGCCCTTCCTTGTCGAGGGTGACGATCTCGCCATCGAGGATCGCTGAGCGTGAACCGAGGAACTCGCCGATCTCGCGCAACTCAGGAAAGGTTGTCGTGAGCGTTTTGTCATTGCGCGTCAGAGCCCGAACGCGACCGCCGTCTACGTACACCATGGCGCGTACGCCATCCCATTTGAACTCGTAGGCCCAGCCCTCGTCGTTCTTGGGTAACTGACTCGCGAGGACCAGCATGGGCGCGACGTGCTGGGGCATCGGTTCAAAGTTGGCGGGCGCGGGGTCCATGCGGTGAATCATCCAGTTCTTCTCTCCCGTCGGAAAGAGGACGTAGCGTCCTTTGGCGCGCTTGCCGTGCAGAACAATCATGACCTCCTTCTCACGCCACTTTTCCAACTCGTACCATCCGTGATCCCAGATCGTCACCTTCCCCGCGCCGTACTCGCCCTTCGGGATGGTGCCGGCGAACGATCCGTACTCCAAGGGGTGGTCCTCGGTGCGCACCGCCAGATGGTTCGCGGCCGGGTCTAACGGCAGTCCTTTGGGCAAGGCCCACGAGGCGAGGACCCCGTCGTGCTCGAGGCGAAAGTCCCAGTGCAGGGCGCGCGCGTGGTGCTCTTGAATCACGAACGTCGGCTTCGGCACAGATTTAGCCAACGGCCGCGCAGAACCCATGGGTTCAGGGGTCTTCGTGGGGTTGCGCTTGGCGCGATACTCGCCGAGAGCACCCGGTATCGGGGTCGTCGGCTTGGTAGCGCGGCCGACGGACCGGTTCACCGGCGGGTGGTCTTCTTTGCCGGCTTCGCAGCGTCGCTCAACAGCGCGATCAACTCAGGTTTCGTCATCTTGGGGTTGACGGCGAGCTTGGACTTTGCGGCCCGCTCTATCAGATCAGCCTTGCTCATGGCGTCCAGCCCGCGCTTTTCGCGGTGGTCGGAGAGTCGAATCGTTGAACTCTTCTTGGCCGCGGTCGCGCGAGCCGCGGACTTCTGTGGTCGGCCCTTGGAGCGTTCGATGGACGCCTGGAGCGCGGACATCAGGTCTACGACGTTGGACTTCGGTCGCTCGTCTGACCCCACGACCACGGCGTTACCCTCGCGCTTCTTCTCGATCAGTTCTTCGACGCGCTGACGATAGGTGTTCTGATAGCGCGAGGGATCCCACTCGTCACTGAGCGAGTCAATGAGTTGCTTGGCGATCTTGAGTTCGCGCTCACCGGAGTGGGCAATCTCGGGCAGCGTGTCGAGTTCCTGTTCGGGGTCGCGGATCTCATCTTCGAAGTACATGGTCTCGAGCATGAGAACCTTCTCCGACGGTCGGACGGCGACCAGGTGCTCCTTGTCTCGCAGCACCAGAGTGGCGATACCCACCTTGTTCGTGTCACGCATCGCTTCGAGCAGCAGCGCGTAAGCGCGATCGGCGCCCTTGCCCTTGGGGGCCAGGTAGTACGTCTGGCGAAAGAAGATAGGGTCAATCTCGTCGAGGTCGACGAAGTCCTGGATCTCAATGAGTTCTGATTTGCCCGGTGCCGCACTGGCCATCTCATCACGGGTGACGACCACGTACTCGCCCCCCCCAAGGGGATACCCGTTGACGATGTCCTCGCTGGACAGTTCCTCGCCGGTGTCTTCGTCGACCTTCTTATAACGGACCCGATGAGAGGTCCCCTTGTGAAGCTGGTTGAAGTGAATGGTCTGATCCGCGGTCGCGCTGTAGAGGCCGACGGGAACGCTCACGAGACCAAAACTGAGAAAGCCCGACCAGGTAGCGCGCGCCATTGTCATTTCTCCTTGCCGACTTGAGAAAGGTCCAAAGGACAAAAGTACCACTGCACGCATGAAAAACCAATGGGCACGCCAATTTCGGCGTGTCACAACCGCAATTTACCGTTATTGCATGTCATCGTCACAAGTTGCTCACGTACTCGAGGCGCAGATTTCGTGTGCGTCGTGTCTCTCCGACGAAGAGCATTGCCACGGCGTGGCGATCGTGGCGGAATCCGATGTTGTCTGCTCGGACGACCCGGATTGCACCGTCGCGGCGGACCTGCATCACTTCATCTCCTACGAGGACTAACGCCCCACGAGCCCTAAAACTCGCTCACGACCCCGTGGTCGGACAGTCCATTGCTCCTCGTGCCACCATGGAGACACACAAGGAGAAGGAGCGGGGTGGCGCGCGTAGAAGAGGTGGTGATTCACCGTCGGCGCATCGCGCTGAAGCGGCCCTTCGTGACGGCGATTCGCACGGCGTACGACATCGAGTCGCTGATCGTCGAGGTGCGCGACAGCGACGGGCGTTCCGGATGGGGCGAGGCGCCCACCAGTTGGCGCGTCACCGGCGAGAGCGTCGAGAGCGTCACCGCCGCCATCCTCGGTCCGCTCCGCGACGCCATCGACCGACGTGAGACGTCCGATCCGGGGGACCTCAGTGCGGGTCTGTCAGAGGCGGCAGCGAGGAACTCGTCGGCACGCATGGCGCTCGACTGCGCGCTCTACGACCTCGCCGCCCAAGACGCGGGGGTTCCTCTCTATGTCTACTTGGGCGGTCGCACTCCTTTCGTGCGAACGGACCTCACCTTGTCGGCCGTCGTCGACGGCTCCGAACTCGACGTTCTGACCCACTCCGCGCTCGATTTCGCCCGCGCGGGCATGGGGACGCTCAAGGTGAAGGTGGGAGCGGGTGGCGACGACGTGCGCACGCTCGTCGCGGTGCGCGACGTTCTGGGACCGGGCGTTCGCTTGCGCGTTGACGTAAATCAGGGCTGGGCACGCGACGAGGCAATTCGCATTATCGGGGCCCTCGAGGATGCGCGAGTCGATCTCGAACTCGTGGAGCAGCCGGTTTCGCGAGAGGACATCGAGGGCCTGGCGTACGTGACCTCGCACGTACGCACACCGATCATGGCTGACGAGGCGATCTGGACGCGACGTGAGCTTCTCGAGATTATTCGTATGCGTGCCGCCGACATGGTCAACCTCAAGCTCGCTAAGACCGGCGGGCTGCACGACGCTCTCGACCTCGTGCGCCTGGCCCTCGCCAGCGGGGTCACGCCGATCGTGGGCTGCATGGCCGAGAGCCACGTGGGGATCGCTGCGGGCGCGGCTCTCGCGTCAGTGATCGACAGTGACCAGCTCCTCACCCAAATCTCTCACGACCTCGACGGAGGACTGCTGCTTGAGCGCAGTCCCGTGGAGGGCGGCGTTGGCTACGCCCAGGACCGGGTGGAACTGAGTCCGCTCGCGGGAACGGGCATCGTGGGGATGGCGTAGCGGGTTACTTCGGACTGACTGGCTCAGGCACCCAGTCGCCGATACCACAGCCGCCACGGCGTGGTGTGGCGTTGCCACGCGTCGGGGCCAGCGGAGTAGGGCGGCCCCACGTGTCGGCGCTGCGATGCGGACTTCTCGTCGACTTCGTACGTGGCCAAAAACTGAGGCGCCCCGAGGTATGGGGCCCTGACTTCTTCCACGAGCTCATATCGCACGGCGCGAAGCGCGTGTCGGCGCTCGGCGACTTCGACGAGATGGACGTTGGTATAAAAGTCGTTGAACGCCACGAGCTCTTTCGCGCTGAGATCAGGCGGTGGATTCACCCCCAACAGGTAGATCGCGTAGGGCCGCTCGGTCGCCGGCGCCGTCTCGGCGATCTGACGATACAGAACGGACCAGACTTGTCGCAGTCCGGAATACTGGTCCTTGCTCGATTCTCCGTTATCGCGCGCAGCGTTCGCACTCGCGGTCAGAAACTGTGGCGGATGAAAACCGCGAGCGGCCACCGCAATCAGTTCATAGCGAGAGTCGGCGCTGGGGAACGACGGCGCGGAGGTCTCGAATGTCTCGGCCGCGCCCGGATCGGCGTGGGTTCCAGTTCGAAGGTCCCACCCTCTCCAGGACACCAGTCCTGATGCGCTCTTAGCCATATCCGCAGACTATGTTTGCGGACCTCGTGCGCGCCACGCTCATTGACGCCTTTCGTCTCGAGTCAGTACGGTTGCCTGAGGCGAACGACAAGGAGATGACGTGGCACGAAAGCTAGTTGCGTACGAGTTGTTATCCCTCGACGGCGTCGCGGAGGATCCCGATCAGTTCATCACCGAGTGGGATGAGGCGATGGACGAGAATCTCGCTCGCGTTATCGCCTCTCAGGACGCGGTCATCCTCGGTCGGCGAACCTATAACGACTGGGCCGCCTTTTGGCCGACGAGTGACATCGAACCGTTCGCCACATTCATCAACGGAGTCGACAAGTATGTCGTGACGTCATCGGTGCCCCACGACCTGTGGGCGAACACTGTGGCAATCGAGGAGGGTCCGCTTGAGTTCATTGGTGCTCTCAAGGAGCAGCCTGGCGGCGACATTGGGCTTCACGGGAGCATCGCCCTGACGGGCGCTCTGCTCAAGGGTGGATTGGTCGATGAGATCCGGCTGGTCATCGCCCCGGCGTTGCAAGGTAGCGGACGACGGCTCTTTGACTCGGGCCGCGACACCCGCTTGACGCTCACCAGAAGTGAGGTCTCACCGAGTGGGTATCTGCTGCTCGACTATGAGGTCAGGCACTGAACGGCCTACCGAGATCAGGACTCAGCTCCACTGTACGATCTCTCGGCCGAGGACTTCGCTCACCTCAGTGCTGAGCAGGGGCGCCAAGGTGGTGGCCGTCAACTCGTGGGGTAGGTCGCGATTGGTCCGGTGAAAGCAGTCCCAGAAGCGCACAAGAGATTCCTCTCCCTCGGTCTCGAACATTCGCGCCGCAATGCGCTGCCATCGATACTGGTACCAGACGTAATTCAAGGGACCCATCGGGTTGTTGCCGCCCGTGTAGTGGGCTTCAAGCTCCTCCAACGTGCTGTATCCCTCGGCACGAATTCGAGAGTCGAGAACCGGACTCTGCGAACCCACGATGGCGAGTACTTCGAGTGTGTTCAGGCTCTCCGTTCGTTTCGTCGCAACGAACGAGTGGAGGGCCAAGTTAGCGAAAATCTCACCTAGCCAGAACGTCGGCACTCTGAGACCCCCGAGAACCTCGAATGCGTGCCCGAACTCGTGAATGGTGACGAGATCGAAGAATGGTTGGAGGTTCAGACCACCGGCGCCGTCGGGATATGCGGCCAGCAGTGCCGGATATTGCTCGGGCGAGGCGTCGCGTAACTCCGTACCCATCTCGATCCAGAAGGTGCCCTTGTCCGCTGGCATCACGACGATGCCGGGACGGAGTTGGTCGTCATCGTCGTTAAAGAACGGCAATCCGTACGGCTGTCGGCTTTGCCAGTCGGTCTCGTTGGCCACAATGAGCGCTAGGTCAGGCTCGATTCCCGAGAAGAGCCCCGCAAAATACCCGTAGGCGTCCGCCGCGATGTTCGCCGAAGCCCGGGCGCGCCCGACGGCCCCGACGCTGTGGCGAACGTCAAACGGATAGCCGTCCAGACGCTCCAGATCAGATCCCCATGGCACGGGACAGAACCTACTGTCCACGGTCGTGAGGGTTGAAATGAGTGCTCGGTGGACGTGTTGAACCGTCCCATCGGCCCATCACGTCAAAAGAGATGACCTAGTTGAGCCTCATGTAGAGAGTGGTGCGAGTGACCATGGGGTCGGGGATGTACGCCCCGGTCACGCCGTCCACGAACTCAATAAAGCTCATGTCGGCCTCCAACTTGTGCTGTGCGGCCTCGAACGCTTCGATGCCGTCGTATCCCGCCAGCCACGACACGGCACCGTAAGGACCAGTCTGAGCGGCGAGGAACGCGGTTGAGACACCCGTGGTCTGCTCGGCCTTCTGCGCAATCTCCAGCCCGCTCATCATCCCGCGTCCAAAGTTTCCTGGGGCGCAGACCGCGGTGACGGTGGATGCGTACTTCGCGTCAGTTGTGGGAGCAGAACCCTCGTAGACGATCTGGAACAGCGTGTCATCGACGGCACCGTAAATGTACTGCTGTGCCTCGGCTACGAGAGCCAGGTACGTGGCGTCACTCATGAGGCCGTCCATGCTTTTGCCCATCGTGCCGAGGTCTGGCCAGCGTGACGTCCAGGTGATGGTGCCGGCGGCGGGCGAGAATGCGTTGGCCCACACTCCGACCTCAGCGTTCACGGCGGCCGCGGCCGCGGCACCGATGTCGACGCTCCACTTCAGAGCGTCTTGCCCCCGTACAACCGCTTGCCTTGCGAATAAGTACATAACGCCTCCTTGGCGGCGTCGACACGGCGACGGTGCGCCAAGGGGAAACATATATCAAAAATATTGACGGCGCTCAGGGAGATTTCGGACCGACCACTCGCTCTCGTGACACGAACGTGAATTGCCGAGACCAGGAGTGTTAAAGAATCCCCGACACCTCATGGACCTCGCCGCAGGGAACTCCGAGCGCGGCGTGGTGAGCGCGAACCGCGTCAGCGTCGGGTGCGTCCAGCAGGCAGTAGACCTTGCCCTCGGCGTTGTGAAAGAGCTCCACCTGTCGCACGCCAAACTGGTCCGACTTGTGTTCCTTCGCTTCTTTCGTTATTTGGGCTACCGCGTCGTCAGGCAGTTTCAGGTCGTCGTGATAGTCCATGAACTGTGGCATAACTTCTCCTTTGGCACTGCGATTGTTGACGGGATACCGAGTGGCGTCTCGTAGTGGGAACCTAGCCCAGATTTCGGGACATTACTTGCGTGAGTTGTGCCGAACTATAGGGAACCGCTGCTGGGCAGACCAAGTGCCCGGCGGACGTAGTAGGCGTCCCAGGCCAGTGTCCTGGAATCGGCGCTGAACGTCAGCTTGAAGGCGCCGTTGCCGAGCATCGAGTTGCCGTCGATCTCGCGCAGGTCCTCTTCTAGAGACGAGATGTCTTCCTCGCAGATGAATCGCACGCCGCTATTGACCGACGAAGGCCACGTCTGACTCAGAAGTCTCTTTTGAGCCTTGACCAGTGCTCTCAGGGTCGATGCCGCCTGGTGTTCCCCCTTGGAGTCCGCCGTGGAGTTGGTCCACGCATGTACATCTGAGTCGAAGGTTTTGAGCGCGGCGTCGGCGGATGCCACATCCTTCAAATACTGCTGGCCGGCCGCGCGGGTGCCGATCGCACCCGCAGTTGTAGACGCCACAAGGATTGCGGCGAAGAACAGCCCGGGAACAGCAGTTGCTCTCTTCACGAATTCCCCCCGAACCGTGAGAATTCCCGAATGTTAGGTAGCCAACGGCGACGAGTCAAGGACGCGGGTGTCGGTGTTCAGAACGCAGCGAAACGCCTGCAATGTCACCGGCACATCACGATTCGTCAACTCAGAGCCGCACTGCACTGCCACGATTCGATTCGCCATGCAGCCCTAGACGAGGACCGCACTCCGTCGTCGTTGTCGGCGCGACTCAGTCGTTCTCGACCGTGTAGTCCCAGTAGGCCACCACGTGTCGATGGTCGGGCGCCCACTGCATCATCCCTTCGCCCACCAGTTCGTAGGAACGAAGCTTGAACGTGATCGTCTGGCCCGGATGGAGGGAGCCAGGCGGGGCGTGCTCGCCCGGCACGAGACCCATTAAGAAGACCGAGCCCAGATGATCGACGGAGTGAAAGTCAGCGATGGAAACGGGCACCGTGGCGCTCGCGTCCTTCATCGTTACCGTCCAAGTACACGTGGTGGCCGGGGGTTGGTCGGGCAGCCCTTCACCCGGAACGACGGGACCGCTGACGGTTACAAGCACGTGATACGACGTGGTCCTGACCAGGACCGGTAACCCCTCGATCTGCAGGGCGGGCTTGGCCATCGTGCCGGTAAGCACTGTATCGACGCGGGGATTGAGGGTCTTCTTTGGCAGAAACGAGGGATAGACGGTTGCCGACGCGCCACATCCCGCGAGGGCCAGTGCGCACAGCGCCATCGCCACGACGCGTGTGGGGCCAGGTCGAAAGACCCGACCCCACACGCGTCGAGAGGGAGCTGGCGAAACCTGCATTGACGGGATCAAACTCCTAGCCGTTCGCTCCGTTGGCACCGTTCTTGCCGGGTACCCCCGGCGCTCCATTGCCGCCGTTACCGCCAGGTCCACCGGGACTCACGCCGACGCCGTTGCCGCCGTTGCCGCCGTTGCCGCCGTTGCCCCAGGTGCCATTGCACGGAGGGGCGTCGACAGGCGTCGTGGGCGATCCGGTGGACGTTAGCCAGATCCCACTACTCCACTCTTCGGGAGGACACGCGCCGTTGCCGCCGTTGCCGCCGGTACCGCCCGCGCCCGAGGAGGTTGTTCCCCGACCGCCGTTGCCACCGTTGCCGCCGTTCGTGCCACAACCCGGCGATCCACCGGTTCCTCCGGCGCCGCCATCATGGCCAAAGCCGGTGAATCCCTTTGAGCCCGTTCGTCCGAGGCGCACGAGGAAGGGACAGTACAGGGCGCTTGAGCCTGAGCCACTGACCACGTTGAAGCCCGGAGGTGTCGACACGGTCGTAAACGACTGGGCCGTAAAGACGTCGGGTCCAAACGCGGCGAGACCCGCCTGCGCCGCGTACCCGATGTGACCCTCGCCGTCCAGGCCCCCGCAGACCGTGCCCGCGACCAGCGGGGTGTCCGCATTGGTCGGGTTGGTGCACGTCTTACCGGTGAGCAGGAGGTCCTCGAGCGTGCGCAGAGTGCTGTAGTGGTTGTAGTACGTGCTCGACACCGTGCCGGGCTTGATGAACGGGCTAATGAGCACCGTGCCCGTGTCGCCACCGCCGGGCGTGAAGTCAGTGGGGTCGTACAGCGGGTCAGCGGTCACGCATCCCGCGGTCGTGGCCGCGGCCGTCGTGCTCGCACAGGTGGTGCCAACCGTCGATGTGGCACCTTCGGCGCTCAGGGTGATGGTCCCGTCGAGCGACGACGTGAGATTGACGGGCTGTCCGGTGTCACTGAGCAGTTGGAACGTTCCGGTCCACGGCTTGGCGAAGTTGTTCGACCACGTCTTATTGACACTGGAGTTCTGGGACAGCGAGACCGGTCCCGTGTCACTCACCGCTCCGACGAAGGTGTCGGCGGGGATACCCGGACCCGAGACCAGTCGGCCCGTGTCGTCGGCGTTGATCTCGGGGTCAACGACCATGCTCGAACCAGCGGAACCGAGTCCCGGTTCCGCTGCGGCACTGGGCGAACCACTCAGGTACGGGCTCTCATTGGTCAGACCCGTCGGGCGATCGATGAAGGCCGACGCGCCCGGGCCAGGTTGTAACTGCACACCCGTACTCGTCGTGACTTCGGGATCGTTCGGTCCCGTTGGTTCGGTGTCGACATTTACCCCGTCGATGTTTTCGCCCGCCTGGTCATCCAACACCCCGTAGGCGCCGTAGAGAGAGTCCGCACCGGGAGCCAAGGTACCCGCGGCGCCGAATGTCGGCTGGTCGGCGGGCGCCGATGCGGTCGTCGCGTCACCGGGAGCCGGCACGTTGTTGAAGCTGTTGCCAACCGTGAAGGGTGGGTTGGCCTCGTCAAACGTGATGTCGATGAGTCCACCATCGGCAAAGGCAGCCGACTGTTCGATGAGAGGGATGTAGTAGCGAAGGAACAAGTCGGCGGCGTACAGGCCTCCGGTGTAGTTCAGGGGAGTGGTCGCTTCAGGGTCGTAGCTCGCTAGCCCGGAGGGTGTGTAGTCCGGCGTCCCGTTCGCGTTAAAGGCACCCGAGAGGTTGTTCCCGGCGCACGTCGCGTCGTGGGCGTCACTGCAGTTGTCCGGGGTGATCCAGCTAAAGGCCGGCACCTCATCCGCCGGCAGGCTGAGGTCGTGCTCGAGGCCGTACTGAGGGTCGTCGAGGTTGGACACGTGGTTGGCGTCGCAGTTGGTGTCCGTCGCACCGGTGGTCGGCGCGCCGGGACCGTCGTACTCCGTCGTGTTGGGCTCGGTCAGCGCGGGCTGCGAGGGATACGTCACGGTGTTCTGGGTGCCTGAGGACTCTCCGGTGAGGGCGGCGAACCACCCCGTGGGGAAGTGCTTCGCAACGTACTGGTCGGCGGGGTCACCGTTGTTATTGGCGTTGGCCGGTTGCGCACCGGTGTAACTCGTCACGTCGCCCGTTGAAGGGGCCGGGGAGAGAACGGTCGGACTGGTGACGGGGTTGCCGGTGCTCGGTCCGGGGTAGCCACATGCCCCGTCGTCACGACCGGGAACGGTGTCGGTGACGCCGGGCGTGGCGCCGGTGACGTAGGTCGTTGAACCCACCGGCTGGGCGCCGCCGAGGTCTTGGGCGTAGGCCTTCCATGGAACACCGGCGGCATCGAACTGGTTGAAGATCGTCGGCACGTCGGTGGGGTAGACGCAGCCGTTACTGGCGAGTGCCGCGTTGACGCCGCCGTGCACGAGGAGTTGACCGTAGTTGCCATTTCCCGTTCCGCTCGTGGTGGGCGTGATCGTGTTGGTGCCACCCGTGTCGGTCGTCAAGTCGGTATCGGTCGACGTGCCGACGGTACCCGCGGTGATGATGCCAGAGTTGTTGTTGGTCATGTTGGCTGTGGTTGAGCAGTCATCTTGGACCGCGTACGAAGGAGCCTGGCCGGAGACCAGCGAGATGTAGTTGTCCATACTGAAGTGGCCAGTGCCGTAGTAGTTACTCAGCAGCGCACCCTGTTCCGGCAGGGTCTGCCAGAGGTAGGAGTTCTGGTTCAGTCCCGAGAAAGTCTCGTCGTAGGACTTGTTTTCCAGGATGATCAGCCACACGTGCTTGACCCCACCCACGGGCGTGCCCGTCGACGTGATGACGCACTGCTCCTGGAACGGTGATCCGCCTTTAGGAGACTGGAGGCTGCTGCCCGCCGGACAAGCCGTCGGCGTGGCGGACGAGGGGGTCGTCCCCACGAAAGCGCTGGAGATGCCCACACCAGAAATCGTGGCCACCATCGCGGTAACTAAGAGTGCGATCGTCCAGGGACGACGCTTGGCTGAGTGTAAGAGTTTCATAAGCCGGACCGTAACCACGGCACATTACGTGAGGCCCTCTATTGGTCGACGGCTCCGGAGACTTTGCGTGACCACTTTTCAAAGGGGTGACCGTTGGGTGATTGGCGCGCGGAACTGAGGTAACGACCATGTCACAGTTTCGTGGCGCGTCCGACGACCCTCAAAGTTTCGAGCAACACCACCGTCTAGGGACTGCCGCCCATCGCGCTCACCAAGGCATCCCTCGTAATGCCTCGCCGCATGGCCCAGTCTTGAAGAGGTTGTTCATCAATCGGGTCCGGCAATTCGGCCATTGCCTGATCGGCGGCCTCGCGGAACCCGGCTCTCTCGAGTCGATGGATTACTTCTTCCTTGGCGTACTGCACGATGATCTCCCTTCGCGCAACACATCGATACTAGAGAGCGATCAACCTAATTGGCACGGTGACGCACCGGCGTTACGGTAGTCCGAATGCGACGACACTCTCGGTCCCTGCCTCGACGGCGCGGATCGTTGAGCATTGTCATGATCTTGGCCGCAACTGCCGTTGCGTGCGCTGGCGTTGGGTTGGCGAGCGGAATCACCACTACGCAGTCGAGTCCGTCGACGTTGCACGTCTTCGGTCACGATTCGTCAACGACCACGTCGTCAACGACCACGACGTCATCGACCACGACGATCCCTCAGTCGACCACCACCACTAGCACCACCACTAGCACCACCACTAGCACCACCACTACCACCACGTTGCCAACTGTCCCCGCGGACCAGCGGAAGCTTGTTCAGATTGGCCAGTACTACTCGAACAGCATTACGCCCAAGTCAGTCGACGCCTCCGGCACGGGCCTGGTGTTCGCCCAGAACATGGTCTATCGACGCACGGTTTCAGTCTTTAGCGCTCGATCGGGTGCCTTAGTCAAGACCATCGCGGCCACGGTCGACTTACATCACTTCGGGTTTCCCGGAGGCGTGGTCCAGGGGGCACCCGTCGAAGGTGCGTTCTCGCCCGACGCCAAGTACTTCTATATCTCTAACTACTCAATGTACGGATCCGGTCAAGGACCCGAGGGCCAAGACACGTGCACCCCCAGCAGCGCGCTGGCGGCTGGCGACACCCCGGACTATGTGTTTCGCATCAACACGGCGACCTTGAACATTGATCAGGTCATCAAGGTGGGACTGGTTCCCAAGTTTGTGGCCGTGGCACCGAATGATCGCTACGTACTTGTGACGAATTGGTGCTCGTGGACGCTGTCCATCATCAGCGTGGCGTTGCACAAGGTGGTCGCCACACTGCCGCTTCCGGGCACGCCGCGCGGGATCGCTATCGATCCCGCGTCCCGATTCGCCTACGTCGCGATTATGGGTGGCGACGTCTTAGTTCGGGTGAGCCTCGCCGAACTCAAAGAGGTGGGGCAGATCTACGTGGGCTCGAACCCGCGGACGGTGGTACTGAGCCCCAACGGCGAGTTCGCCTACGTCTCGCTCAACATTCCCGGCGACGTCGTGAAGGTGAACCTGCGAACCCAACACGTGGTGGCAGTCCAGCACACGGGGGTCTTGTGTCGCTCGCTCGTCATCTCAAGCGACGGCACCGCCCTCTATGTCGTTAACTACGGCAGCGCGACGGTTACCGAACTCCGGGCCTCCGATCTGTCCATCATCCAAACGGTGGCCGTGCCGACCCAGCCCATCGGTATCACGTACGACCCGCTCACCCACGACGTGTGGGTGTCCAGCTACTCGGGCTACATCACTCGATTTGCGACCCGGCCGGTGAACGAGGGACGTAGACCTTAAAAGAGGTCACTCCGTGGTGTCGATAATCGCCACTGAGCAATGCGCGCTATGCGCGACCGAGTTCGGCACGCTGCCCAGAACCCGTCGAACACCGCGCATTCCTCGATTACCGACGACGATCAGGTCGGCCCGCACTTTGTTCGCCGTAGCGAGAATCGCATCGACGGGATCCGCCATGACCGAGTGCAGCACGGGCTCGACGCCTTTGGCCTTGGCGACAAAGGAGAGATCCTGAAGCAGGGCCTTGACTTCGTTGTCCGTGTCTAAGTATCTGAACTCCGCCGGCGTGCCCATGGGCAGCCGCTGCGGTTTCACCCCGTAGGCCGAGACGATATGCAGCGTTCCTGCGGACATCTTGGAGAACTCCGTTGCGGCTTCTATCGCGCGCCGGGCAGTTGGCGAGTCATCGGCACCGACCACAATGACGTTGAACACCGCCAAGCTCCTCGCTCGTCGTTACGGACCGATGGAGTCCAGAGACCCCAGGGTGTTTTGAGGATATCAGTGGAGGCCTCTCGATCGCCCTGTGCCGGCATCCCCTCACGATATTTTCGTTGAGTAGTGCCCGCGAGTAAGTGAATCACGAGTCGATGAGTTCAGGAGGAAAAGATGCAGGTATCCGGGGTTGTTGCGAACCTTGCGGTTGCGGACATCGACGTTGCCCGTTCGTTTTACACCGACTACCTCGGGCTCAATGTTGAAAGTTTCACTATGGGGTGGGTTGCACATTTCCAGACGCCGGACGGCATCGCCCATGTTCAACTCGTCACGAAAGATGCCACAGCTCCCGACGATTCGGCTATCTCGATTCACGTCGGCTCGGGGGTAGACGAAGCGTACGAGGAAGCGATACGACGCGGATACGAGATCGTGTATCCGCTGACGAAGGAGACGTGGGGATTGCGACGATTCTTCGTTCGCGCACCCGATGGCACGATTGTCAACATCACGAGCCACCCCGAGTAGGCCACTCCGTCGGGCCCTGCTCAGCCGGTGAGAAGTAACGACAGATCAAAGCAGCGGACGAGCAGATCCCGGCGCCACGGTTCGAGCAAGAATTCCCAGTGTGGCGCGCAGCGCGCCCTCGGATAAAACCGGGAACACCGCGTCCTTCCAACTCTGGTCGACCGATGACCAGTCGTAGTAGGAAGTAACGAGCGTCCCGTGGTCTATCGGTTCCAGCGTGTAGCCATAGACGTGACCGAGGTTGAGCTGACCTTCGACGGTCCACGCGATTTCGCGATCTGGGACCAATGTCACGATGCGGACGGTGACGTCGTAGAGGCCGAGTGGGTAGTCGTTGAGTGCTTCGCGGTCCATGCGCACGACGAAGGAGTCGCCGACCGACGTGACCGGATCGCCCGTGGCAGCCATCAGCATGCCGGAACTGTCAATGGCGACATGTCCTTGCGGGTCACTGAGGACCGCGAAGATGGCTTGCGGTTCTGCCGCGATTACGCGCCGGACTTCCATTCGTTCGCTCACGGGTCCAACTATTGCATTACTCGGTTGTTGCCCACCTCGCCATCGGTGATCGCCCAACGCTAAGTCGTTGATCACCGAGGATTGGACGAAGACTGTGTCGGCGCCGGTGGTGTACTAGCACGAGGACTAGCGGTGGGGTGACTGCCTTGGCGGACACCGGACCGTCCGTCAAACTGCCGGAGTATGCAGTCGAGGGGAGAGCGGTTCCCGTGGATCGAGGGGTGATTCGTGTCGCCTGGTACTGGCTCCAGACTGGTATCCGTCGCCGGCGCGCTAGCTATCTGACAATCGTCCTGCTCATCGGATTGGTGGGCGGCGTGGCCGTCGGGTCCCTTGGTGCGGCGAGGCGGACCCAATCATCGTTCAATACATTTCTCGCCAGCACCAATCCGTCGGACATGAGCGTGTTGTTGGGCGGCCCAAATCTCACGTCAGACTTTTCGCGACTTCCCCTGGTTCAACACGTGGCAGCCATTCAGTTCTATCTCGTCGGATACCCCGCCGGGTCTCACGGAGCCCCGGCGATCACGGGACCTTTTGCCTCGGGCGACGTAGCCACCGTCGGAAGCCTCGGGGCCGAGTTCTTCAGTCAGGACAAGGTGGCTGTCGTCCAGGGTCGGATGGCCAACCCTCGCAAAAAAGATGAGTTTGTCATGACCGCGGCCGCCGAGAAGCTCACGGGTTGGCACGTCGGTCGGGCGGTGCCGATGAACTTCTACTCCATTGCCCATGCTTCGCAGAACAATTTCGGTACAGCCAAGGTGAAGCCCACCTATCGCATCACCGAGCATCTGGTGGGGACGGTCGTACTCAATAGTCAAGTCGTGCTCGACGAAGTCGACCGCTATCCAACCCTAGCGATCTTCACGCCCGCTCTCACCGATCCTCTCGTGGCGGCACGGGGGGACTACATGGAGTACAACCTCAAGCTGGTCCACGGCGCCCGTTCGGTCTCGGCAGTCGAGCGCGAGATTATCAATGCCCTTCCCAAGGGGACGACGTACAACTTCCACGTGACCTCGAGCGTCACCCAACAGGTGAACCGCTCAATCGAACCCGAGGCCATTGCGCTGGGCGTCTTTGGGCTTATCGCCGCACTCGCGACGTTGGTCATTGCCGGTGGGCTCCTCGCGCGAGCGCTGTCGAATGAGGCCGACGATTTCGCGGTGCTGCGTGCGCTCGGAGCCAATCGCCGAACCGTCGTTGCAGCCGCCCTGCTCGGCGCGATGGGTGCGGTGGTCGCAGGGAGCATTCTGGCAGTCATCGTCGGGGTGGTACTTTCGCCGATCGGTCCAATCGGACCCGTGCGGGCGGTCTATCCCCACGGGGGGATTGGCTTTGACTGGACGGTGCTCGGTGCGGCGCTCGCCTTCTTCATACTTTGTCTCGGGGGAGTCGCCGCGTTCGTAGCTCGGCGGTTATCGCACCGTCTCGAGGTCCGAAAGATGGTATTCGCAGTGCCAGTGGCGTCAAGAGTGGCCACTGCGCTCGCCAAAACTGGATTGGCGCTGAGCGCCGTCGTCGGAGTGCGATTCGCGCTCGAGCCGGGGAAGGATCGCGACGCCGTGCCGGTTCGATCGGCCCTCTGCGGAGCGGCGTTGGCGGTGATCATTGTCGTGGCAACGTTGACGTTCGGTAGCAGCCTGTCGACGCTCATATCGCGCCCGTCGCTCTATGGATGGAACTGGAACCTCGCGCTGACCTCTAACCAGGACGTGCCACCGCAGTGCACCAGACTGCTGACGAGCGATCCCTTGGTGGCATCGTGGTCGGGCGATAGCTTTGCGAACGTCGAGATCGACGGGTCGACGGTGCCTGTCCTGCTCGCGAAGACGCACGCCCAAGTCTCGCCGCCGCTGCTCTCGGGACACCAGGTCGATGCGGACAATCAGATTGTGTTGGGCGCCGAGACCATGGCCGATCTGCACAAACACCTGGGTGACACGGTGATGGTCAGTTATGGCGCGCCCCAAGACGCTCCCGTCTACGTATCACCGAAGCCCTTGGTCATTGTCGGCACCGCCACGTTTCCCGCGGTCGGGCCCGGGCTGCAACTCCATACGTCGATGGGCGTGGGTGCGATTATCCCCCTAGGGGTGGAGCCGGCGGCACTGAAGAAGTTTCTGAGGAGCCAGGATCAGTACGCCACACTCGAAGGCCCCAAGATCGTCTTCGTTCGCCTTCGCGACGGCGTTTCGATGGCCGCGGGTGAGGCTTCACTCGCCAAAATTGCCAAGGCGGGCGATAAAGCGTTCGTCGCTGTCCCAAACGGTGCGGGAATAGGGGACACGGTGGATCTGCTGGGCGTGCAGTATCCGGCTGAGATCGAAAACTACCGCACCATCGGAGCGACTCCGGCGGCTCTCGCGCTCGCCCTCGCCGCCGGGGCCGTGGTAGCGCTCGGGCTCACCCTCAGTGCATCGGTGCGACGCAGGCGGCGTGATCTGGCGATGCTGCGTGCGCTTGGCTTTACGAGTCGTCAACTGCGATCCGTCGTCGCGTGGCAAGCGTCGGTGAACGGCCTAGTCGGCGTGGCGGTGGGGGTACCGCTCGGCATCTTGCTTGGCCGATGGCTGTGGACGCTGTTTGCGCGTTACATCGATGCCGTGCCCGAACCCACTGTTCCGCTGCTGTCCATCGTGATCGTCGCAGTGGTGACGATGGTCCTTGCCAACGTCGTGTCGGCGTTGCCCGGACGAAGCGCAGCCAAGACATCGACGGCTCAAGTGCTTCGTGGTGAGTGAATCAATTGACTCGCGCGAGGGTCAGCTTCCGAGGACTTTGATTTCGGCTTTCCCGCCGTGGGGGATCAAGCCCCATACGATCTCCCCGCCGATCGTTTGAGCGAAGACGTGCACGTTGTTATTGAAGATCTCCGCGGATGGCGCGACCTTGGGATCGCAGCCACTAGTCATCGTTTCACTGGGGAAGTTCCCGGTGCCCGCGGTGTGGGAACGGTGCACGAGGTCACCGGCTGCGGTCACCTGGAACACATGGAGGTTGCCATCGGCAACGATGGAGCAGAGCATTTCCTTGAGCCTCCTTGGGCAGCAATCACGATCGCGCGCTCTCGTTAAAGGGCGCTTGCGAAAACTTAGCGCACGTGTTCCACGTCGATCTCGGTGTGCGATGGTGCAAGCGATCACGAACAAGGGAATCTAAAGCGTCCTGTCGTTGCCACGGTGCGAATGTTCTTGGAAAGGATCTGTCATGATGAAGCCAAGGTCGTCAAAAGTGAGACGTGAGATGGCGACAACCATGTGCACCCAGAGAGAAAGGAAGATGCCATGAGCATCATCGATGAGGCACTCAGTGTGAATGCAACCATCGCGGGCGGTTACGATTCCAGCCGCGGTGGACCCCCGGCACCCCGCATTGCGATCGTTACCTGTGCCGATCCACGACTGAGCGGCATCCTGCAGATGATGGGCGTCGCCGACGCTGACGTTGACATGATTAGGAACTTCGGTACCGTGATCGACGACGACGCGATCCGTTCGCTCGTACTTTCAACCCGGTTGCTCGGTACCAAAGAGATAATGATTATCAATCACACCGACTGCGGGATGCTGCGGTTTACCGACGACGAGTTGGTCGAAAGGCTACGAAAGGAAACGGGGAAGTCACCGATTGCTCCGGCCAAGTTCTACAGTTTCACGGACGCCGAAGCGAACACGAAGGAGCAGATTCAAAAGGCACGCTCGCACCCTTGGATATCACCGGATGTACCGATCCGGGGGTTCGTCTTTGATGTCAAGACTGGACGCGTGAACGAGGTATTCGTAGACGAAGAGACGATCGCCGACTAGCAAGGACTTCTCTTTCGTGGCTCTACTCGGCGGATCGCCGACCCGTCGCCTCTCTACCAGATTGCCACGCAGTCCTGTACTTCATCGCCCAGGAAAGCGGCATCGTCGCGGCCCGAAAGGTCATTATTCCGACGGGCGCAAGGATTCCCGTCAAAACGAGAATCGCGGCCAAAGGAAAGAGGACTACGCCGAAAGGAATCTCCAGGCAGAGTAAGCAAGTGATCATCGCCTTCTGTTGCCACGTCAGGGTTCCCTTGGGAGAGCGCGCCTTTGATGTAGGTCTGTCATTCGTTTCCGTCACCACAAACTAGGCCGAGTTGAACGTCCCTCGAAAAAGTTGGGTGGTCAAAGTTTTAGGTAGGCATGTTGGTTGCCATCGATGAATAACGCCAATCTCTGAGCGGCTCTTGCTAGGTTTTTTCCAGGAGCTTGAGACGCGGGAGGCTTCCAGGTGGTAGCGACAGCCATTGGCGGAGGGTTCTCGCTCATCGTGCTCATCGCCATTCCCGTGATCAACTTCTGGGCGGTAACTCGCATCATTCATCAGGCCGGCTATTCGCGCAATTGGATTTTGGTGCCCCTTACCCCGTTCGTGTTGTTCATTGCCGTCGCGGTCGACAGTGTTGTGACCATTCACGATTTCGCCATTGGAACGACGACCGGCCTGTCGTACTTCGAGGGCGTCAGCGTGCTTTGGTCCCTCTTCGCTATCAGCCTCTTCGTAACCTGGATTTTCTTCCTGGTGTTCGCATTTTCCACCTGGCCGGTGTCCCGAGATGGTGGAGGATCGTTCAGTGGTCCGGCGCGGCCCGCCGGACCCTTTCCTGCAGCGAGCCCTACGCCGCCTTTGGGGCAGCCGCGCGGTGTGACTCGGGACTACTCTCCACCCGCCGCGACGTCCACGGCCACGACAGTGGGCGCCGGTGCTTCGGTCGCATCGCCACCGCCACCGACGGCGAAAATCTGCGTCTGGTGCGCCGAGTTGCTACCCGGCAGCCGAGCACTCTTTCACGATTGTGGTTCGAAGGACCGTCCGCCGGTTTTCTGTGCGAAGTGCGGTTCCACCTTGACCGCAGTGGGCGACTGCGCGTCGTGTGGAGCGGGTGGACTAGTCGGGGGGCATCTTGGGCAGTGTTGAAGGCAGGTTGCGCTAAGTCGCGCAGCCGTCCAGGAAGTATTGGCCGCAAAAAAGGTAAGCCAGCGATCAACAAGAGTGCGTGCGAATGTCCTAGAGCAAGATCTGAAGAGACGTGAAAAGATGACTCTCCATGAGCACTGGCGTATGGCGCTTTGGAGTCGGTGAGTTCGCTGATGCGCTCGCTGTTTTCAGGGGCTGCGAGGGATTCCTTCGGACGTGACCTCGCTCCTGCCCTACATCCCTCGACTCGCCGTGGACTGGCTGGCAACGTCGCCGCAAGCCACCCACCGACGCGTCGAGGGCACCATGCTGTTCGTCGACATCGCTGGCTTTACCGCGCTCACCGAGGGTCTGGCCCAACATGGCAAGGTTGGCGCCGAGGAGATTACGGACGTCATCGCCACCGTTTTCGGCGAGCTGGTCGCGGTAGCGACGGACCACGGCGGCGATCTGCTCAAGTGGGGCGGAGACGCCGTTCTTCTTTACTTCGCTGAACCAGACAGCGCGCCCCGGGCTTTGCGCTGCGCGTGGCTCATGCTCGAACTTATGGATCGAGCGGGTCGCGTGCGCACCTCCAGCGGCCGCATCAGCCTTGGGATATCTATCGGCGCCCACTCGGGCACCTTTGATCTCTATCTCCTCGGGGCCGGTCATCGCGAGCTGATCATCACTGGTCCCGATGCGTCGATCACGGCCGAGATGGAAGCGATCGCCGCGCCCGGGGAGGTCGTAATGAGCCAGCAGACCGCGGCCCGCCTCGACGAGGGAGTGCGCGGTGAGTTCAGACGGGGCGGAATATTGCTCCGGGCCTCGCCACCCCCGGCATCCGTGCCTGAGCCCCTTAGGCGCAGGCCCTGCTCTCGAAGTTGACGTCACCTCGCTGCTGCCCGCGGACACCCGCGAGCGCCTCGACGGTACCGACGAGGCAGAACACCGCCAGGCAGCCGTGGCCTTCATCGAGTTCTCGGGCGTGGACGACCTCACCCGCACCGGCGGTAGCGAGTTGGTCGCTTACCACCTCGAAGCGATCGTGAATGCCGTGGAGGCGGCAGCCGAGCGCTTCCGAGTCAACTTCCACGAGACCGACATCGGCCCCGACGGTGGCAAGATCGTGCTCGTCAGCGGATTTCCCGTGCAGCGGGGAAACGACGCCGAGCGCCTCATCCGAACGGTCCACGAGGTCTTGGCCAGCCACGCATCCGGGTCACCACTGCGGCTTCGGGCGGGCATTAGTGCCGGGAGGGTGTTCGTCTTCTCTCACCAATTCGAGCGCGCCGGTCGACGGGTAATAGCCGTCACCGGTGACAGCGTAAATGTCGCCGCAAGGTTGATGGGCAGTGCCGAGCCTGGGCAGTTGCTCGCCACCGTTGCGGCACTAGATCGGGCCGCGCCCATCTTCGACGTCACACCACTGGCGCCGATTGCGGTTAAGGGTAGGTCGGAGCCGGTCCGAGCCGCGATAGTCACGGGGCCAATAGCCACCGTTCCGAATCGGGCCAGCGACGACTCACTCTTCGTCGGACGAGAGACCGAACTCCAGGTGATCTTGGAGAGCGCTCGCTCGGCGGTGCGCGAAAGAGGGGCGGCGCTCAACGTTGTCGGTCCGGCGGGCATTGGCAAATCACGGCTGGTCGATGAGGCGGTCACACGCTCGAGCCTGACCTGTTTCCGGGTGGTGTGCGAGGAGTACAGCCGCGCGCCCTACACTTCGATGCGCCGAGTCTTTCGGTGGCTGCTTGACGTGGCCGATGGCGCCTCCCAGGAAGTCGCGCTCGAACAACTCCGTGAGAAAGTTCGCAACCAAGCGCCCACTCTTGAGGCGAACCTCGCGACGCTCACGAACTTGCTCGACATTCGCATACCCTCGACCCGCGAGACGGCGGACATCGATCCGCGCTTTCGGCGCACAGTGCTCGAGCACACAGCCGTGCAGTTGCTACGCGCCAGCGTTACCGTTCCGGTCGCACTAGTGGTAGAGGACATCCACGTCATCGACGACGCCTCCGCCAGTCTGCTCGCGCGCATCGCTTCGGAGGCGGCGACCCTTCCTCTACTCGTGCTACTTACCAGCCGCCCTGAGACCGAAACGGACTCAGGGCTGGTGGCGGTTGCGAAAATAGAGCTCGCGCCCCTCGAAGCCGATGCTGCGGTCCAACTCGCCATCGCGGAAACGGAAAATGCGCCGCTCAGTTCAGCCCAGTTCAGCTCCGTCGTTGAGCGGGCCGAGGGGAATCCACTCTTCTTGCGCCAGTTAGCGCGAGCCGCGACCCTGCCAGGCGGGCTGGAGGAACTGCCAGAGTCGCTCGAGCCACTGCTCGCCGCTGACATCGACCGACTTCCGAGCCGAGATCGTCGCGTCCTGCGAGCGCTATCGGTGCTCGGCACATACGTCGACGCCAGCCAGGTTGACGCCGTGCTGGGCGACGACTTGGCCGATGAAGCGTCCTGGTCGAGCCTGGGAATCTTCCTCGCCCCGACCGCAACGGGCTGGCAATTCACCCATGACCTGGTCAGAGTGGCCGCGTACGAAGGACTCCCCTTCCGACGCCGCCGAGAGCTGCACACGCGAGTCGCTACGGCACTCGAAGGGGCGGGTGAGCTTCGACGAACTTGCCGACCGGCTCTCGCTTCACTGGCTTCGAGCCGAGAACTGGGACAGGGCGTGGCACTATGCCCGCCTCGCTGGCGACCAGGCCCGATCGCTTTGGGCGAACGCCGACGCCGCTACCTTTTACACGCGCGCGGTCGAAGCGTCGCGCCACTTCGCATTGTCCGCCACCGAGGTCTTGAGCGTTGCCGAAGCCCTCGGCGACGTGAGCGAACTTTCCGGCCTTTACCCACACGCGCGTGACGCATACCGGCGTGCCCGTCGCCTGGCTCGCGACCCAGTGGATCGAGCTCGACTGACGCGAAAACTCGGCAACCTCCACGAGCACGAAGGCCGATACGCCGCGGCACTGTCGTCATACACGCGCGCGCGCAAGATGCTGCCCGTGGACCACCCGCAGATCGGTCCTCGGTCGGACGCCAATGCCGAGCGGACCATGCTCGACGTGGCGTCGGCCGGTTCCCTCCTGCGCAGTGGCCGTTTCCGCCGCGCCCTCGCCTTCGCTGTCGACGCCGAGCGAGGGGCGCGAGGCCCCGGTGATGAGGCGGCGCTGGCTAGTGCTCTCATGTTGCAGCATCTGGCCCTTGTCTACCTCGGCGAGCACCGCGACGATCTTGCGAATCGCGCGCTTGAGCTCCATGAGGCAAGTGGCAATCTTGTTGGCGTCGGCAATGTCCTTAACAACCTCGGCGTCTCCGCACAATCTCGAGGTGACTGGCCAGCTTCCACCTCCTACTACGAGCGCAGTTTGGAGATGCGTCATCGCAGCGGCGACGTGGTTGGCGTCGCCACCCAGGAGAACAATCTCGGCGAGAACTTTGTCCAGCAGGGACGGTTTGAGGAGGCGAGGGTACTGCTCGAATCGGCCCACCGAAGTTGGGCAGCCGCCAGCTACGCGATGGGCGTCGCTGTTGCTCGCGGCAACCTGGGGCTGCTCCTTACCCGCGAGGGAAAGGTACAGCAAGGCCGGACACTGGTGGAGTCCGCGCTCGAGGAATTTCAACGTCTTCACTCCTCCTACGCGGTCGTGACCGATGTGCGACTGGCGGAGTGCGACCTACTTGCTGGGGACTTCCGCGCCGCCGTCACGGCACTGCGTCGGATTCGGCGCACTCTTAGGCGCGGACGACGCCAGCCTGAATCTCAGCGCGCTGCGCCTGGAGGCCACTGCCGGCGCGCTCGCCGTGCTCGCAGGGGAGGGTGACCTTGGCACGGACTGGGAGACGACACTCGCCACCGTGATGCAACAGGCGCGAGACTTCGGCGAGGGCTTCGAGTTGGCGATGGCGCTCGCCGCCCGTGCGGCCGTCAACGTGCGACTGTCCGGGCCCAGTGGGACCGACCTCGCCGGAACGGTCGCAGACCAACGTGAGGCGGATGAGATATTCGCCAGCCTTGGCGTTCAGCGAGCGGTGCTTACCTGGTCCGAGCGGGCAACGGGTGAGCCACTTTTCGCCACCGGCGGTCGCGTTACTTAATTGGTTTGTGTGGGGCGTGTCGTTCAGCGTGCTTCTTTCGTCAGCCAAAATGTTTCCCGATTCCTCGGGAGATGAATGGGCAATCAAATATGTGGACGAGGGAGATCCTCACGAATGCACAAGTCCAGAGGTATTAGTACGAAGTCCGCGTGTGCGGCTACCCACCGCGACAAAGTGTCGATTCTCCACGAAAAATAAGAGCATGCCGTCCGACTCCCACATCCAAGGCGGTCAGACGATGTGAGCCAGGTTCTGCCCGTTGCCTGGTATCGATTTCGATCAACCCTGCGCCGTCGATTGACCGGCTATCTCTCCATCGTGCTGCTGGTGGGCCTGGTCGGTGGACTCGCGATGGCCTCGCTCGCCGGTGCTCGTCGTACCCAGTCGTCGTACCCAACGTTTCTCGCGAGCACGAATCCTTCGGACCTCACTGTTTCCGCAGGCGCTCTTAATTCCGACGCGGCCGATGGTTCGAGCGCCTTCACGAAGCAGATTTCGCACCTGCCAGGAGTGAAACGGGTTCGTGACCTCATTGCGCCAATCGTCATCCCGCTCAGCAAACAAGGAGCGGCGCGCCTTCAACTGGCCAACGAACTGCAGACCTACGGCAGCCTCGACGGCGAACTGAGCCAGCAGGACCGCCTCACGATTATCAAGGGACGTTTGGCAAATCCGAACCGGGTAGACCAGGTGGAAATGACGGCGAATGCCGCCGGATTCCTACACCTGCGTGTCGGCCAAAAGATCCGTCTCGGCGCTTTCACCACCGAGCAAGCCCGTTCTCCTGGTTTCGGCACGGCCAAGGTGCAACCACGCCTGCAGTTTGAGGCAACGCTGACGGGAATCGTGGTATTTAATGACCAAGTTGTGCAAGACGACGTCGATCGTTCGTACGGTTTTATGGTCGTGACGCCGGCGCTGATCCGTCAGATTTCAACGATTTCGCCCTCTTCAACCACGCCGGTGCTGTACAACTTGCAACTCGACCACGGGAACCTGGATACCGCCAAAGTAGAAACCGAATTTATCAACGCCACCCCGCCGCTCTCGAGCTACCAGATCCACGTGACCGCACGAACAACAGCGCAAGTTGAACTTTCGATCAAGCCGGAGTCGGTCGCTCTGGGCGCCTTTGGCGTCATCGCCGGCCTCGTGGCGTTGATCCTCGGTTTACAGGCCGTCAATCGCCAGTTGCGCAGGAGCGTGGAGGATCGCCGGGTGCTGCTGGCGCTCGGGGCGAGTCGGGCGGCCATGGCCGGCGACGGACTTATTGGCGCACTGTCGGCGGTTGTGCTGGGTGCTTTGCTGGCAGTCGCGGTTGCGGTGCTGCTCTCTCCGCTCGCACCGTTGGGACCAGTTCGCGAAGTGTACCCGCATCTCGGGTTTGCATTTGATTGGACCGTCCTAGGTGCTGGCCTGGCGGCGTTGATCCTCGCACTCGGTGCCGCGACTATGACCATCTCAATTCTCCTGTCCCCGCATCGCGCACGCGGCCGTCGCCGAGCGCCGCGAGTATCAATGATCACCCGAGGTGCCGAATCGCTGAGCCTGCCCGTTTCAGCGCTTCTGGGCGTTCGGTTCGCCCTGGAACCGGGACGGGGTCGCACGGAGGTTCCCGTTCGCTCGACACTCATCGGCACGATTCTGGCCGTCACGCTGCTGGTGGCGACGCTCACATTTTCCAGCGGTCTCAGCACCCTCGTTTCGCATCCGTCGCTGTACGGTTGGAATTGGAGTTACATGTTGCTGCCCAGCAATGACGTTCCGCCACACGCATTGAAGTTGCTGAGCCACGACCCCGACGTCGCCGCCTGGAGCGGTTACTCGGGTTACGCCAGCGTGCAGATTGCGGGCCAGAACGTGCCGATTCTGTTGGGCCATCCGCGCGCCAAAGTCGCGCCACCGATACTGACCGGCCACGGCCTCGACAGCAACAATCAAATCGTGTTGGGATCAGCGACGCTCGCAGATTTGCACAAGAAAGTCGGTGACACTGTTACGGTTTCGTACGGCTCACCCAAGGACGCCCCCATCTACATCCCTCCGACCCCCTTGCTCATCGTGGGCACGGCAACTTTTCCCGCGGTGGGAACGTCCAGTTTTATCGCTGACCACACATCGATGGGCACGGGCGCACTCATCCCGTTGGGCGTTGAACCGCCCGCGTTTCAGCGAGCCACGCTCGCTAAAGATCCAAACTTGAACGGCCCCGAGCTCGTCTTCGTGCGCCTGCGAGCGGGAGTGAGTTTGGCGCAAGGCCGTGCCAATTTACTCCGCGTTGTTACAGCTGCCGATCAGACGTTCGCTGCCGACCCCAATGGGCAAGGAAACGTTGTTTCTCTTCGCGGCGTTCAACGTCCCGCCCAGATCGTTGACTATCGCAGTGTCGGCTCGACCCCGATTTTCCTTGCGTCGGCGCTCGCACTGGGGGCTATCGTCGCGCTGGCCCTCACGTTGGTGGCGTCGGTTCGGCGCCGACGACGGGACTTGGCCTTGCTCAAGGCACTCGGTTTCACGCCGCGACAACTCGCTCGTGTCGTGTCCTGGCAGGCATCCGTCACCGCAGTCGTAGGAGTAATCGTAGGTGTGCCGCTCGGTATCCTCATTGGACGCCAACTGTGGACGCTGTTCGCCCGCAGCATCAACGCCGTACCTGACCCCACCGTTCCGACGGTTTCCGTAATCCTCGTCGCGCTCGGCTCGCTCATTTTTGCGAACCTGGTGGCGTCCATTCCCGGCCGAATTGCAGCGAGAACATCAACCGCACTGGACCTGTGGCCCGAATGAAGCGACACTCCGAGTTGGGTTGAGCTGAGTGCGCTGATCAATTTCAAACGCAAGCGTCATGAGGGCGGCCGAACGTGGATCACCGAGGTTGCCACCCGTGTACATTTCTAATTTGCGAAGTCGCTGGTGCACCGTGTTGCGATGAACAAAGAGTTGTTCCGATGCCTTCTGGGCCGAGCCACCGCTATCCAGCCATGCTCCCAGAGTCTCGAGCAAGACCATGCGCTCTTTGTTGGGAATTGAATCGAGTCCAGCAAACGTCACTTTGGCGAGCCGTTCCATAAAATCTGGCGCGCTTACAGCGGCAACACCCAAGAGATGCTGATCGAATATCGTGACCTTTTCGTCGGCGAATCTGCTCGAGAGTGCCATCCGAGCCATTGAGAGGGACGAGGGGGTGTCTCGAAGATCTCTGAAGGGTGGACTCACGCCGACACGTCCGACAGCACAAGACGAAAGGGCTTGAGCAAGCGCCTCCAGTTGGGCGGTGGGGTCCGGCACCGATACGACACCTACTTCCACGTCTGGTAAAAGGCGCCAGGCGGAAGACAGCCCGACGTCATGACGGAGGAGGTGCTCGATTCGAGGCAGAGCGTGGCGCCCCACGGCTGGAACTTCGCCAGCCACGACGACGAGCGGATGATTCTGGGGGAGGTGCAGAAGTTGAGCTGCTTCCCACGGATTGGTAACCGCAAGATGGCCCTCGAAGAGTGCTTGAAAGAGAGCCGATCGTTGCTGCTCCGCTGAGAGTGCGCGGGCCGACGCTTCTTCGCGGTAGCCCTCGGCAAGTTCCTGACTATAGGTATCGAGGACCTGCCATAACTCAGATCCTGCGGCCAATACGACTTCGCTGCTGGCTCCAACATTGCGAGCAGTGCTCGCGACTTGCTCCCAAATAAAGCGAGCACCAACGCGGTATGCCTCCAGGACGGCGGTTAGGGGGACACCGGCTGCGGCGCGGTTGCGCCCGTTCTCCCGCGATTCGGATGACGCTGTGGCATTAACGCGTCCAAGATCCTCAAGGATGACTCGAAGGTTCATCAGGCTCGCTGCCCGGAGCGTCTCGTGGTTGACGACGCCTTGTTGGTAGGGCGAGACGGCGCCTTCGATGGCCGTGGTCATCCCGTCTGCCAGCTCGTCGGCACGTCCAAGTAACAGAGCGGCGATATCGCTGACGGTGACAGAGTCGTGTGCATCAGCACTGTTCGGGCCGCCCATCGCACGAACTTACTAGGAAGTCGTGCCCTGCGAACTGTGCATGTGCACATTTCGTGACCTCGATCTTTGGTTTTCGCACATTGACACCTGAACGACGACTCGTCAAAATTGCTCGCGATATCACACGAGAAGGGGAGCGCATGGCGACAATCACTGAGTACGAAGAAAAACAGGTTCAGACAGCTAACGACTCCGGACGCATACCAGTCGTATTTATTCATGGTCTTTGGCTGCTGGCAAGCAGTTGGGACGGATGGAAAGAGCTCTTTGACGATGCGGGCTTCGCATCAATCGCTCCGCAGTGGCCCGACGATCCAGAAACAGTCACCGAGGCGAACGCGCACCCCGAGGTCTTTGCTCACAAGACCGTGGGACAAGTCGCAGATCACATAGGAGAAGTGATCGCAGGGCTCAAGCAGAAGCCTGTGGTCGTGGGGCACTCGTTTGGAGGACTTCTCACGCAAATTGTGGCAGGACGAGGGCTCTCGCGAACTTCGGTGGCGATTGATCCCGGACCGTTCCGAGGGGTCCTCCCGTTGCCATTTTCGGCGCTCAAAGCGGCCTCTCCCGTCATTGCGAACCCGCTCAATCGTGGTCGAGCGGTGCCCCTCACGCTTAGTCAATTTCGTTTTGCCTTCGCCAACGCCGTGAGCGAGGACGAGGCCAAGGAGCTCTACCAGAAGTATGCGGTTCCCGGCTCGGGCGTACCTTTGTTTCAGGCCGCGTTTGCAAACATCAATCCCTGGACAGAGGCAAAAGTGAATTGGCGAACACCCAGTCGCGGGCCGCTGCTGATAATCGATGGCGAGAAAGACAACACGCTTCCGCTCAGCATGGCGAGGGCGGCGTACAAGCTCCAGAAAAAGAACTCTGGGGTGACGGACTTCGCCACGATCCCGAACCGTGGCCATTCGTTAGTCATTGACTCTGGTTGGAGAGAAGTCGCCGACGTCACTCTCAATTTTGTGCGTCGATTTGTTTCCGAGTAGGCGCGACCTTGGGGGAGTAAAATGATGCCTGAAATGAGGCCTGAAATGAGGCCTGAAATGAGGCCTGTTTTCCGTGGCGTTCTCGTGCGTGCCTCCCTGTCGTGAGTTTCAGTGACGATGTGACCATAAGCCCGGAGCAACCTGGAGTTTGTTGCCAACTCATGAGTTGTGACTTAGCATTCTGAAACCATTCATGCGAACCCTTCGCCCTGTCTGGGGAAAGGGCAATATGAAAAATCTTTCAAGCCGCCTTGGTGTCGTGGCCGCCGCAATGGTGTTGGTGGGGGCCGTCACCGTGGTAGCCAGCGCTACGGGAGCGCACACCGCGTCAGGGTCGAAGACATTCTCAGCGTGTGTTCAAACGGGCACCAAAACATTGGACAACGTCGTGATCAACAAGCGCGCCGCGTGTTCGTCGGGAGAGAGCCGAATTACGTGGAACGCGACGGGACGACGAGGCGCATCCGGACGTCCGGGGACGAACGGCACCAGCATCGTGACGAGCGCCGCAGCACCCAGCGGTGCGTGTACGACCGGAAACTCTGACGTCGACTTGGCCAACGGGGAGGTTTTCGAGTGCGAGTCTTCGACGTGGAACGTCTCGGGGTCCAGCATCATGGGTCCGAGCGGGGCGCAAGGTGCGACGGGACCAGCTGGCGCAAACGTGGCTGCAGGCCAATCATGCTCGGCGGGCGAATACGTCACCGGCTTTGATGCCAGCGGAAACATCACCTGCGCGGTACTGCCGTCGCTGGTCGCCACCGTCGCGACCTCTGGCTGCGGGGCAGGCGAAAGTTGCTTTAACGTCGTTGGTTACGGCCTCGCCCCGAACTCCGCCGTCAACCTTTACGTTGGGAGTGCGGGCACGACAACGGGGAACATTGGTACCGGTGCCGCCAGCGCCGGCGGCACATATAGCGCCAATGGCATAGGGCTGAGTTGCGTGGACTACGACTCGCTTTCCGTGGTAGGGACGACCGCTTCGGGAGTGACGATTCAGTCCAACATCGCGACATATGTCTGCTGATTAACTTCGTCGTTACGCGGGGGCGCCCACCTGTGGGCGCCCCCGCGAGATCGTTCGCAATGAGGGCCTAGCGCGACCGTGAGCGCAGTGGAGATGGCGTCCGGGTGGTTGGCGCCGAAATCTCAAACGGGTCGCTAAAGCGCGTCGCTGATCAGATGGGATTGGACGCCAACGTCATTGCGACGATGGGCCGCGGCGACGCACTCCTGCCCACTTAGGTAAGCGTCAAGAAAATTGGAAACTCGAAGATCCCAGCGGCAAGGACCCTTACGGAATGTCGTAGAGCCCTTGACCAGGGCGGGCCTCGTAATGATGGAACTCATTGATCAATCGAAATAGCGTCATTAAAGAGGCAAAGGCGCTCTAATCAGTAATTATAAACAGTGCGCCGGCCGGGACTTGAACCCGGAACCTGTTGATTAAGAGTCAAATGCTCTGCCAAATTGAGCTACCGGCGCCCGACGAGTCTACACCGCGGTCGTGGGGAACTCTCTTTGACTAGTGGTGCTGAATTGCCTTGACCTCGAGGAACTCTTCGAAGCCATACTTGCCGAGTTCGCGACCGATGCCGGACTGGCGGTATCCACCGAAGGGCGCGATGACGTTAAACCCGCCGCCGTTGATCGACACTTGGCCGGTGCGAATCTTGCGCGCGACTTCGAAGGCCTTTTCGTCGGTCGACGCCCACACCCCACCCGCGAGTCCGTAGGTCGAGTCATTCGCGATCGCGATTGCTTCCTCCTCGGTGTCGTAGGGGATGATGCTCAGCACCGGTCCAAAGATCTCTTCTTGCGCGATCGTCATGTCGTTGCGCACATCGGAGAAAATGGTGGGAGTGACGTAGTATCCGCGCTCGAGACCTTCGGGCGGCGTGACCCCACCGGTCACGATGCGGGCTCCCTCTTCGATCCCCTTGTTGATGTAGTCGCGAACTCGCTGTTGCTGGGCCGCACTGACGAGTGGTCCGAGGAGACTTGAGCCGGTGATGGGGTCTTGGGGCATCAGACCGGCGGCGGCCTCGACGGCGAGGTCCTCGATCTCGCTCAGACGAGACCGGGGCACGACCATGCGCGTGAGGGCTGAACATGTTTGGCCGGAGTTGAGATAACACTGGAAGACACCGTCGGCCACGGCGGCGGGAATGTCCGCGTCGTCCAAGATGATGTTGGCCGACTTGCCGCCCAGTTCCAGCGAAACGCGCTTGACCATGTCGGACGCGAGTTGCATGACTCGCTTGCCGGCCCGCGTAGAGCCGGTGAAAGAGACCATGTCGGTCTTGGGGTGTACGACGATGGCTTCGCCCACAACCGGACCGACGCCCGAGACCAAGTTGAAGACGCCGCGGGGCAGTCCGACCTCGTGGACGATGTCGGCGAAAAGGAACGCGTTGACGGGAGCGACTTCGCTCGGCTTCAGCACGACCGTGCAGCCAGCCGCGAGAGCCGCCGCGACCTTGTTGGCGATCTGGTGCAGGGGATAGTTCCAGGGCGTGATCGCCGCGACGACGCCGACCGGCTCTCGCACGAGGGTCGAGTTGCCCTCTTCTTCTTCCCATACGTAGTCCATGGCCCGCTGAGCGTTGTCGGCGAAGGTCATGGTGGGCAGTCCGACCTGGATGCCCTTGGCGAGCATGAGGGGCATACCGACTTCGTTGGCAATCACCAGGGCAATGTCGTCGCTGCGCTCGGCGAGC
The DNA here is from genome assembly GCA_963839255.1 of uncultured Acidimicrobiaceae bacterium. Taxonomy (GTDB): domain Bacteria; phylum Actinomycetota; class Acidimicrobiia; order Acidimicrobiales; family RAAP-2; genus RAAP-2. Next base: position 95,222 of record CAWIUH010000003.1, on the reverse strand, counting down.
TTCTCCGATATGCGCATGAGGAAATCGCCGCGCTCCTTCGGACTCGTGTTGGACCAGGCGTCAAAGGCGGCGGCCGCTGCTTCGACGGCACGGTTGGCTTCTTCGACCGTTCCCGCGGGGACGGTGGCAAAGAGCTCGCCGGTGCCCGAAGTCGTGACCTCGAGCGTCTCACCTGACGCCGCGGGTACCCACTCGCCGTTGATGTAGAACGAGTCGCGAACAATAGTCATGACAGACCCCCTGAGCGCCCGTGGTTCGATGCGCTCAAGCGAAATCTACACGTGCAAAACCCCTCGCAATCGCCGCAAGTTGCCGGAACTCGGACCAGCGCCGTCACACCCCGGTATCAGAATGACCGAATGGTCGATCTCAACTGTCCGGACAAGGAGCGTGGCTCAAGTTCGGCTGATCTCACTGTTGATCGGTCCAGTCGATATGAGATACCGGGGGGATGGATATGCCAGTCATTCGTCTTCAGGCTCGATCCGTCGCCGAATCAACGTCAGATGTTTTCACGTCAGTTCGGAGGTCGTCGCTATGCGTACAACTGGGCTCTGCGGACGATCAAGACCGAACTTGACCGTTCACTAGACACTGGTGACTCAAATTCTCAGATTGCGCCAAGCTTCTATTCAATCCGAAAGCGTTGGAATGCAGCGAAGACTGAAGAGTGTGTCGATTCTCAAACGGGGGCGCCATGGTGGCCAGAGATTTCCAAAGACGCGTTTGCCGATGGGATCAAGGGGGCAGTTGAAGGTTATTGGAATTGGTGTAACTCAAAGACAGGAAGACGCGACGGTCAAACCATGGGCTTCCCCCGATTCAAAAAGAAAGGTAGGGACCCGGACCGATTTACGATATCGGCAGGAACAAAGCGCCTCGATCCTGATAGACGCCACGTCGTCTTGGCTCGAATTGGGAAGGTCCGAACTTGCGAGAATACTCGCAAACTTGAACGTCTGGTGGCGAGCGGTCGAGCGAGAATTTTGGCCGTCACGATACGTCAGCGAGGGTCGAAGACGTATGCGTCATTTCGTGTACTCATTTCGCGTCCGCAGTCAAATCTGAACAGATCACTGTCTGTTGTCGGTGTCGATGTTGGAGTCAAAACGTTTGCAACAATTGCGACATCGGATGGCACGATTCTCGAAAGGGTGAATAATCCGCGGCCCCTCAAATATGAGTTGAGCGAGCTTCGTCGCCTCAACCGTCAGAAGTCAAGGAGGAAACAAGGTTCAATCCGACACACGATAACGGCGAAGAAGATCGCCGACCTGAATACCAAGATTGCGAATATACGGTGCCATCACATTCACGTTCTAACGACTCGGCTCGCCAAGACCCACGGCACTGTTGTCATAGAAGGACTGAATGTTGCGGACATGTATCAAGACGAGAAGGGTCTCAATGCGAGAGGTTTCCGACGCGGTTTGGCGGACTCGGCATTTGGAGAGTTTCGCCGACAATTGCGGTACAAATGCGAGTGGTACGGGTCGAATTTGATCGAGGCAGATCGTTGGTTCGCCTCAACCAAAACGTGTCACTTATGTCATTCTGTTCACGAGGTCGGTGGCGCTACGAGTTGGATATGTGGAGGTTGCGGCGCCCCACACAGTCGTGATGAAAATGCCGCGATTAATCTGGCTCGCTGGCCTGAGGAGGTTGGCGAGTCGGACCTGGGTGGAGTTGCCGCCCTGGTGAAGCGCAGAGCCATGCATAAGACCGGTTATCGTTCGGCTGCTGGCGTTGACACGCGAAGCGCCTGAAGAAATTTGAAGGCGCAACCCCGTGAGGGGTGCAGATAAGTGTTCACAACGATTACGAAACTGCAACGGGTGAGCGACGGGGGTCGAACCCGCGACCTCCAGGACCACAACCTGGCGCTCTAACCAACTGAGCTACGCCCACCAAGGCACTCCAGTATTGCACAGCGTACCCGTGCGTCATCAAATCCAACGAGTGCGTTCAGTACGCTTTGGTCCACGCCCCTGTAGCTCAACTGGATAGAGCAGACGGTTTCTACCCGTCAGGTTGCGGGTTCGACTCCTGCCGGGGGCACCAACGTTGGCGAGGCTGAACGGATCCCGTTGGTGTAGACGCGAGTCCACTCAAACACCTTGGTGAATCTATCAACCCCTTGCACATAGTGAAGAAGTTTGTTTAGATCAGGCGTGCCAACTATGTCTGGCCAAGCAGATCCATCCACAAGGGAGACCACTGAACATGACAGGAATCATTAGGACGCGCCTTTCGGCAGCGATACTGCTTGTAGTTATCGCTGCCGTTCCGATTGCGCTGCAATCGAGTCGAGCCTCGGCGTCCCCGGGGCCAAACACACCAACACAAGTGTCCTCAGGTTTTAGCCCGGTCGATATACCGGGCATTCAGCTCTTTGGTAACACACCGTCCAACACACAAGTGACGGTGTCGTTCATTCTGCAAGAGCAGAACATTCAGTCTCTTGAGTCGCAGGTTGAATCAGGCATCCCGAGTTCGCGGTACCTTTCGGTCAGCCAGTTCGCGGCCGAGTACGGACAGCCCGCGTCCAACATCCACGCGCTGACGAGCTACCTCGCCGGCTACGGCATCCAGACCGACGTCTATGCCGACGACGTCGATGTGGTCGCTACCGGAACGGTCGCCCAATTTGACAGTGCGCTCACGGTGACCGAGAAGAATGCGACAGTGCCAGCGCAGAGGGGTCGTGGCGGATTCGGATCGGTGCGTCAGCAAAACATCTACACCAACACTCAGCCGCCGCTGTTGCCGTACCGGCTGGCGAGTTTCGTGACGGCCATCCTCGGGCTGAGCGACTACGGCCCGTTCGTCAGCGACACCGTGGCCGCATCGACTTACGACCGTCCCCAGTCCGGCAGCTCGAACACGTGCGTGGTTGAGTTCGGCCTGACCAACGGGTGTCACCTTCCGTCGGACTTCGCAAAAATGTACGACTTGGACCCGCTCTACGCGCGAGCGAACGGCTCCGGCCAGACGGTTGGCATCGTTACCTTGGCGCCGGTTGACCCGGGTGCGCCCCAGTACTTCTGGAGCAACATTGCTCACGTGAATCGCACCGGATCGTTCTCTGTCGACAGCGTCGATGGCGGCGGCTCGGTTGCCCCCAGCGGCGAAGTGGGCTCTGACGAGACCGACTTGGACATCGAACAGTCCGGATCCCTCGCTCCGGGAGCGAACGTGATCGCCTATGAGGCGCCAAACACCGACTACGGCTTCGCCGACGCGTTCTTCACTGCAGCCAGCCAAAACCTGGCGAGTTCCGTTTCTGCCAGCTGGGGAGAATCGGAGACTGTCGTTGAGGCATCGGTCCTCTCCGGCGAAGAGGCGGCCGGCTACGTGCAGGCCTTCGACGAAGCCTTCTTAGAGATGGCCGCCCAAGGTCAGTCTGCGTTTACCTCCTCCGCTGACTACGGGGCCTACACCCCGGCGGGGGACGTCGGAACCACGAACCTGGCGGTCGACAATCCAGCCGATAGTCCGTACATCACCGCGTGTGGCGCGACGACGCTGCCCGGAACCACGTACTTCTCACCAACGTTGACCGCCACGACGACGACCACGCGCATCTGGGGCTGGGACTACCTGTGGTCCGCGATCGCGCAGGTCTCGGGCATTTCGCTGGCCGCTGCGGCAGAGTCGACACCCATCGGTAGTGGCGGCGGATTCAGCACACTCGAACCTACGCCGAGCTACCAGCAGTCCGTGTCGGGCACGCACAACTTCCACGCGGTCGAGTACCTCACCCCGACCGACTACGAAACGATCACCCCGGGCCTCGTTGAGCCCACTGCGTGGAACTTCAATCCCACGCCCAGTGTGACTTCGGGCTTTGGCAACGGGCGGGCCGTTCCCGACTTGGCCACGGACGGAGATCCACAGACCGGCTATCTCGCCTACGGCGCATCGCTGGGCGGGCTCACGGACGCTGGCGGGACGAGCTTCGTGGCTCCGCAGCTCAACGGCTCGGCGGCGGTCATCGACTCGTATTTGGGCCACCGCGTCGGCTTCTGGAATCCGACGATCTACGCTGCGGCGACCAGCTTCAACTCACCATTCACCCCGTTGAATCAGGCGAGCACGAGTAACGACAACATCTACTACACGGGGAATCCCGGCCAGATCTACAACGAGGGTGTTGGCCTTGGTTCGCCTGACCTGGCGAAGTTAGCGGGCGACTTCCGGTAGGAACGCTCCGCGTGTGTGCCAGAGCGCTGGGTCGCCATTTGGCGATCCAGCGCTCTGGCGCGCCGCCGTCAAATGGTCAGAGACACGGCGCCGTGGGCTCTCAAAACAAGTTGACTTGGGATCTTGCCGCGGTGTCCAGCTCGGCTTGACCTTGACCCCGTTTATCGGACCACCTTTTATGGGAAAGTGGCCGTGTTCTACCAGGAGGTAGACATGGCACCACAGCAGTACTCCCCAGAGTTTCGTCGCGCGGTCTGTGAGCGACTGCTCGCCGGCGAAGCCGTCAAGGACCTCATGAACGAACTGTCGATCGGTCACGGCACGCTCTATCGATGGCGCCGTCAGGCGCTCATCGACGCCGGCCGTCGCCCGGGCACCAAGAGCTACGAAGCCGACGAGCTGGCCCGCACCCGTCGTCGCGTGAAGGAGCTCGAGGCCGAGCTCAGGTTGGTGAGGTTAGCCAGTGAACTCTTCGACGAGGCGGCGCACGACCCAAAAGGAAGTACCAGGTTGTTCGAAGGCTGAACAACCTGGGCTACTCCGAACGCACTGGCTGTCGGGTGGTGGGCCTGGATCGCTCGACCTACTACGACACCAAGTTTCACCAGCCGAGCAACCGCGAGATCCGCCACCTGCTCTTAGAAGACGCCATCAGAGACATCCACGCCAGAAGCCGCGGCACCTACGGGATGCTGCGGATCGCGGCCGCTTTAGAGATCGAACAGGGCATCATCGTCAACAAGAAGCTGGTCTGGAAACTCATGCGAAAACTGGGACTCCAGGGACTTCCCGGACCACGCAAGGGCAAAAAGAATCTCGTGAACCAGGCGACCTCCGAGGACCTGGTGCAGCGATGCTTCGTGGCCACGCGACCGAACGAACGCTGGCTCACCGACATCACCGAACACCCCACGCGCGAGGGCAAGATCTACTGCTGTTGTGTGCTCGATCTGTTCAGTCGCAAGATCGTGGGATGGGCGATCGATCGACGATGCGACTCGGACCTCGTGAACGACGCTCTCACCAAGGCGGGCTCTTCGAGGTCGACCACCACCGAGACGATCATCCACTCGGACCACGGCAGTCAGTTCACGTCGTGGGCCTTCTCCGAGAACGTGGCCCGCTTGGGGCTCGTTCCTTCCATGGGCACCGTCGGTGACTGTTACGACAACGCTCCCATGGAGTCGTTCTGGGGCTCGATGCAGATCGAGTTGCTCAATCGACAAACGTGGTCGACCAGCCTCGAGCTGGCGAGTGCCATTGCCGACTACCTCGATGACTTCTACAACGAGTCCCGGCGTCACAGCGCTCTGAACTACCTCACCCCGAATGAATTCGAGGCTCTACACTCAACCCAAACCCAGGCCGTTTTCTCATAAGGGTGGACCACTAAACGGGGTCAACCCCAGCTCGTCGGGGCGCCGGGATTCGAACCCGGGACCTCCTGCTCCCAAAGCAGGCACGCTAACCAAGCTGCGCTACGCCCCGTATACCTCGTCACTACGTAAGAAAACGCTACTCGGCCCGTCGGTGACACTCTTTCCGCTCCTACTTGCAACCGGCGTGCTGCATATGCTTGGCGCCGAAGGGGGAGTATGGCGTACGAGTGGATAGTGGACGCGCTCGACGAAACGTGGTCGAGCATCGATCGCACGCTTCGCGATCGGAGTCCCGAGGTGTACGAACTCGCCACTCCGTGCCCGGGGTGGAGCGTGCGCGACGTTCTGAGTCACCTCTTTGGCTTCGAGCTCATGTTGCGCGGCGAGCCGGTTCCCCATCACGAGGGCACATGGCCCGATCACGTTAAGAATCCCATCGGCGAGTTCAACGAGGCGTGGGTTGAGGCGTATCGATCATTGCCGGGGGCTGAGGTGCTGGACATTTTTCGCCAGACGACTCGCGAGTCTCTGGAGCGCCTTCGAGCGCTCAGCGACGAAGAATGGGAAAAGGTTGGGTGGAGTCCGGAGGGCGAGCGTCCCTATCACCGCTTTCAAGAAACCCGCGTGCTGGACAGCTGGATCCACCTGCAGGACATTCGCGATGCGCTCTTAGAGCCAGCGGACGATCACGGGCCCGGCGAAGAGATTGTCGTCAATCGATTTGAAGCAGCCCTGCCGTACGTGGTGGGCAAGAGGGTGGCAGCGCCCGAGGGGACCTTCGTGCGCCTCAACCTGAGCGGCCGACTGGCGCGCTCGATTCGTCTCGTCGTACGCGACGGACGCGCGATCACGATCGAAGCCAGCGACCAGACGCCCGATCTTGAACTCACCACTCCCGTCGCGCTCTTTTGGCGCCGAGCGGCCGGTCGCATCTCGGCCGACGCGTTTCTGCGCGCATCGGTGACCGATGTGCGCGGAGATGAGGACCTGGCACGTCGCCTCGCCGACTCACTCGCCGTCATGATGTAGCAAAAGCGCTGGCGAACTACACTTTTCGCAGCCACGAGACGTACTGAAGGGACTGACCATGCGCATCATTCGACTGGCTCTGGCCGGCGTTCTCGGGGCGACAGTGCTCGTGGGAGTGAGTCTCACGGGCGCCCTCAGCGCCACGGCGGCGAGTTCCAGCGCTCTGAGCGCCTGCAAGACCAAGATCCTCTCCGAAGAAGTCAACAAGGGAACCCTGACGGTGGCGACCGACACCCCCGCCTACACGCCGTGGTTCGTCAACAACAAGCCCTCGAACGGCAAGGGATACGAGTCCGCGGTCGCCTATGCGATTGCCCAGGAACTTGGCGTGAAGAAGAGCGATGTGAAGTGGGTCGTTGAGGCCTTTGACTCGAGCTACATCGCCGGTCCAAAGGACTTTGACTTCGACATCAACGAGATCTCGTACACCAAGGAGCGCGCCGAAGCCGTCACCTTCTCCGAGAGTTACTACGACGTGAACCAGTCCATCGTGGCTCTGAAAACTGACGCCATTGTCAAGAAGCACTCAGCGGCGCAGCTAAAGACGTATCAGTACGGCGACCAGATCGGCACCACGGGACTCGCGTACATCAATGACTACATCAAGCCCACCAAGCCCGCTCGCGTGTACTCCACGCTGGACCAAGCGGTACTCGCGCTCCAGACCGGACAGATCGACGCGATAGTAATCGACACGCCCACCGGCCAGTACATGGCGTCGGCCCAGATCGTGAACAAGAACAACAAGCCGATTGCCACGCAAGTCGGACAGTTCCCGAGCACTGGCGAGCACTACGGACTTCTCTTTGCCAAGGGCAACCCGCTGGTGGGATGCGTCAACGACGCGATCAACGCCCTGAAGGCGAACGGCACGCTCGCCGCCCTCCAGCAGAAGTGGCTGGGCATCTACACGGGCGTGCCGACAATCAAGCCCTAGCCAGTGTCCCTTTTCGGCGACAAGGGTAGCGACGACCTTGTCACAGCCCCGTCGAGCGAAACGCCGAACCTCTTCGCCTCGCGACGGAGTCGTATCTTCACGGGGAAACGAGGCATCGCCGCCAGCACGATCTCGACGCTCGTCATCGTGGGAGCAATCGTGGCGCTGCTCTTTGTCGCGCCCGGGGGCGCCACGTTTCGCTACACGTTCTTCGACCCTCACTACCTGTGGCTGGCCTGGACGGGCGATCCCAGCAAAGGCATTGACTCGATTCGCGATGGCATGGTCACCAACATCTGGATGTTCTCGCTGACCGAAGTCCTGGTGCTGTTTCTCGGCCTGGTGATCGCGTGGTGCCGCATCAGCACGACTCCTGTGCTGTTTCCCTTTCGAGTCTTAGCCACGGTATTTTCTGACATCTTTCGCGGAGTGCCCGTACTGCTCGTCGTGCTCATGGTGGGCTACGGCCTGCCGCAACTCGATTTCGGATTCATCTCGCGGCTCTCGCCGGACGAGTATGGCGTCATCGCCCTCACGCTCACCTACTCGGCCTACGTGTCAGAAGTCATCCGCGCGGGGATTCACTCCATTCCCAACAGCCAACATCACGCGGCGTATGCGCTTGGACTGTCCAACGCGTCCACCATGCGACGCGTCATACTGCCCCAAGCAGTGCGCAACGTGATACCTCCTCTGCTCAACGACTTCATCTCGCTGCAAAAGGACACGGCGCTGGTCTCGGTCTTGGGCGCGGTCGAGGCAGCGCGCGCCGCGGAGATCTTTTCGGCCACCGTGTTCAACCAGAGTGGAATTGTCGTGGCGGCCGCCTTCTTTCTCGTGCTGACGATTCCGATGACCCGGTTCACCGATCGACTCATTTCGAGGGACCGCGCCCGGCGACTGGCAGGGGCATCGTGAACGACGTGATCCTCGAAATGAACTCAGTGGTGAAGCGCTATGGCGACAACGAGGTACTGCGAAGCATCACCCTCGAACTTCGTACCCACGAGGTCGTGTGCTTGATTGGTGCCTCCGGGTCGGGCAAGTCGACGTTGCTTCGATGCATCAATCTCCTCGAACGTATCGACGGCGGCGACATCGTCCTGTTCGGCCAGAGTTTGACCGACCCTCGCATCGACCCCAAGTTGGTGCGACGACACGTGGGCATCGTGTTTCAGTCGTACAACTTGTTCCCCCACTTGAAGGTCATCGACAACGTGATACTCGGACCAGTGCGGGCCCAGAAGCGCGATCGGGCCGAAGCACGCGAGGAGGCGATGATTCTGCTCGAGCGCATCGGGCTCAAGGACCGAGCGAACGACTATCCCGAGCGCCTGTCGGGCGGACAGCAACAGCGCGTGGCCATTGTGCGTTCCCTCGCCATGAAGCCCTCGATTCTGCTGCTCGACGAAGTGACCAGCGCGCTGGATCCGACCCTGGTGGGCGAAGTACTGGATCTGCTGACCGAGTTGGCCCACCAGGGCATGACCATGTTGATCGCCACCCACGAGATGGCCTTTGCGCGCGACGTTGCCCATGAAGTGGCCTATCTCGACCAGGGCGTGCTGGTGGAGAAGGGCTCGCCCGAGCAGATCTTCACCGCACCACGAGAACAGGCGACCAAGAACTTTCTGAGCCGCGTGCACTAGTCGTCGGCGCCGAGCGAGGAGTGGTGTGCGGCAGTAGGCTGGCGACTCTTATGCACGCTACGACCACCACTCTGGACCACAATCACGTCAAGCTCGTCGTCGAGGTCGACGAGCCCGAGATGGACGTGGCCATCGACGCCGCGGCCAAGAAACTCGCTCAGCAGATCACCGTCAAGGGCTTTCGCAAGGGCAAGGTGCCCAAGAGCGTGCTCATGGCCCACCTGGGCGGACCTACCGCGCTGCGTGGGGAGGCCATTCGCGAGTCGATTCCCGACTTCTACGCCCACGCGGTATCGGACACGCTGATCGATCCCATCACCCAGCCCGAGATCAACATCACCTCGGGCGAAGAGACGGGCGTCCTCGTCTTCGAAGCGGACGTGGAGATTCGACCCGAGGTAACGATCACGGGTCAGCGCGAACTGCGCGTGACGATTCCTTCGCCCGTGGTGACCGACGACGAGGTCAACGCCCAGGTCGATCGATTCCGCGAAACCGACGCCGTGCTGCGCGACGTTGATCGACCGATCGTGACCGGCGACCTGGTGACGATGGACGTGCACGTGCAGCAGGTGGCGAGCGAGGACGAGCCGGTCGACGTGCCCGACTTCATGTACACGGTGGGCTCGGGTTCGATCACCGAGGGCGTGGACGAACTCATCGTGGGCATGAAGGCTGGCGAGGACCTCACTGTGAACGGCAGCGTCGGTAGCGGCGGCGTGGCGACCTACGAACTCTCGCTGAAGAAGGTTCAAGAGCGTGAACTGCCCGAACTGACCGACGAGTGGGTGCAAGAGAACACCGAGTGGGAAAGCGTGGCCGACATGATCGACACGATCTCTTCGCAAATGCAGCGCCAGCGCGTCGCCGAAGCCCAGCGCGCCCAGCGCGATTCGGTCCTGGTGGCCCTCGGCGATCTGGTGAGCGAGGACGCCGTCCCCGCGGTGCTCGTGCAAGAGGAGACGAACGAGCGTCTCCACGACTTGGGTCACCGTCTCGAGCAGCAAAAGCTCTCACTCGAGATGTTCCTGCAAGTCACGAACCAATCCTCGGACCAGTTGCTCGAAGCGCTGCGGGCTGACGCAACCCGCGCGGTGCGCATCGACCTCGCGCTGCGCGCCCTGGCGCGCGCCGAGGACCTGGAACCGACTGACGACGAGGTGGAAGAGGAGCTCGCCACCACCGCCGAGTCGATGAACGTCAGCGCCGAGCGGTTGCGCGAGAACCTGCGCGACTCGGGACGGACCGTGTCGTTTCGCTCCGAGGTCGCCAAGCTCAAGGCGTCGCGCTGGCTCAACGAGCACGTGACCTACGTCGATCCCGAGGGCGTCGAGATCGATCGAGCACTGCTCTCGCCCGACGAATCCGACGAATCCGACGCCTAAGGTAGGACCGTGAACGACAATTTTCGAGCCCAGAACTACCTCGTGCCCACGGTGGTGGAGTCATCGAATCGCGGCGAGCGGTCCTACGACCTCTACAGCCGCCTGCTGCGCGAGCGCATCATCTTTCTGGGCACCCCGATCGACGACACCATCGCCAACCTGGTGTGCGCTCAGTTGCTGTTCCTCGAGTCCGAAGACCCCGAGAAGGACATCAACCTCTACATCAACTCACCCGGTGGCGATATCACGGGGTTGCTCGCGATCTACGACACCATGAAGTACATCAAGCCCGACGTGTCGACCTTCTGCTTCGGCCAGGCCGCCTCGGCGGCGGCGGTGCTGCTGGGGGCGGGCTCCAAGGGCAAGCGCTACGCCCTGCCCCACGCTCGCGTGCTGCTGCACCAGCCCTGGGGTGGCGTCGGGGGCCAGGCCTCGGACATCGAGATCCAGGCTCGCGAGATCCTTCGGATGAAGGACATGCTCAACGCCATGCTGGCCGCCGACACCGGTCAATCCGTGGAGCGGGTAAACAAGGACACGGACCGCGACTTCATTATCAGCGCCGAAGAGGCCGTGGAATACGGCCTAATCGACGAAGTCATCGCGTCGCGGCCGTAGGTACCCGGTTTTTGGGTGAAGGGATCGTAGGATGGGGCGACGGTTAGTCGGTCTGTCGGAGGGCATTCGTGTCGAATTTTTCTGAGTCCACACAGTGCAGTTTCTGCGCGAAGCGCCCCGACGAGGTCAAGAAACTGATCGCCGGTCCCCGCGTGTTCATCTGTGACGAGTGCATCGGGCTGTGCAACGACATTCTCGCTCTCGAGTTCGCGGATCTGTCGAAGGGATAGTCGTGGCCAAGTTCGGTGAGGGTAACGACCTTATTAAGTGCAGTTTCTGCGCCAAGGGTCAAAAACAGGTCAAGAAACTGATCGCGGGACCGAGCGTGTACATCTGCGACGAGTGCATCGATCTGTGCAACGACATCATCGCCGACGAGTTCGGTGATCGTCCCGAGTTCGTGCTCGACGAACTGCCCACGCCGCGCGAGATCTCGGCCTTCTTGGACGAGTTCGTGATCGGGCAGGTCGACGCCAAGAAGATTCTGGCGGTGGCGGTCTACAACCACTACAAGCGAATCCAGACCGGACCGCTGCACGACGAGGACGTCGAAGTCGCCAAGTCCAACGTGCTCTTGCTCGGCCCCACGGGCTGCGGCAAGACCTTCCTCGCCCAGACTCTGGCGCGCATGCTGAACGTGCCCTTCGCCATCGCCGACGCGACGGCCCTCACCGAAGCGGGGTACGTGGGCGAGGACGTCGAGAACATCCTGCTGAAGCTGCTCGCGGCGGCCGACTTTGACGTGAAGCGCGCCGAGCGCGGCATCATCTACATCGACGAGATCGACAAGATCGCGCGCAAGGCCGAGAACCCCTCGATCACCCGCGACGTCTCGGGCGAGGGAGTGCAGCAGGCGCTGCTCAAGATCTTGGAGGGCACCGTCGCGAGTGTGCCGCCCCAAGGCGGGCGCAAGCACCCGCACCAAGAGTTCATCAACATCGACACCGCCAATATCTTGTTCGTCTGCGGCGGCGCCTTTTCCGGACTCGAAGAGATCATCGAACGTCGACTCGGCAAGAAGTCGATGGGCTTCAACCAGCCGGTCCAGTCCAAGCGCGCGGGCGACATCGAGATGTTCCGCCACGTCTTGCCCGAAGACATGGTCAAGTTCGGACTCATCCCCGAGTTCATCGGTCGCCTGCCCATCGTGGGTGCCGTGCAGCAACTCGACCGCGACATGCTGATTCGCGTCCTCACCGAACCGAAGAACTCTCTGGTCAAGCAGTTCCAACAGGTGCTCGCGATGGACGGGGTGGAGCTGGTCATCGAAGACGAGGCCTTAGAAGCGATCGCCGACTTGGCCTTGGAGCGCGGTACCGGTGCGCGAGGCCTTCGTTCGATCCTCGAGCACGTCCTCTTGGAGCCCATGTTCGACGTGCCCGGGCGCAGCGACGTGGTGAAATGCGTGGTCACAGCGGCTTCGGTGCGTCAGCACGACGTTCCGACCTACGAAATGCGAAAGGCGACGCGAACTCGTCGCGCCAGCTAGAGCGTGCGTTTTTCCTCGTACGCGCAAGCGTTGTCTTGGCTGGAATCTCACATTGACTTCGAGCGTTTGGCACCCAATCATCAGTTAGTACCGAGCCTCGATCCGATCCGGGACCTCTTGGTGCAGTTCGCCGACCCGCACCACGACTACCCGACGATTCACATCACGGGCACCAACGGCAAGGGCACGACGACCACGCTCACCAGCGCGCTGCTGCGCGCCACTGGTTTGCGGGTGGGAACATTCACGAGCCCCGACCTGCACGCGGTCGAACGAGCGCATCGCGGTGAATGGCGAAGCAATCGATGACGAAGCGTTCATCGCGTTGATCGAGCGGCTCTCCGACGCCGAGGCGGTGACCGGCATTACCCTCACGCGCTTCGAGCTCTTGACGGTCGCTGCCTTCCTGCACTTCTCCGACGAGGGCGTGGACGTTGGCGTCATCGAAGTGGGACTCGGGGGCACGTGGGACTCGACCAACGTCATCGACTCCGACGTCGCGGTTCTCACCAACGTGGACCTCGACCACACGGCGGTGCTCGGTCCGACGGTGAGCGCCATCGCGTCCGACAAAGTCGGCATCTTTCGTCACGACGCGATCAATATCGTTGCCACGACCAACGCGATCGTCGTAGAGATCGCCGAGGAGAAGACGAGCGACCTCGACGCGACGCTATGGCGCATCGGGAGGAGTTCGAGCTGCGCGAGAACGAACTGGCCATCGGCGGTCGGGCGATCTCGCTGCGAACTCCCTACGCCGACTACGAGGAAGTGTTCGTCTCACTTCACGGGATTCATCAGGGAGTAAACGCGGCCACGGCGATCGTCGCGGCCGAGGCGTTTCTTGGTCGCGCGCTCGGCGAGGACGTGGTCACCTCGACCTTGGCGAGTGCGCGGATGCCTGGACGCATGGAGATCATCGCGCGCAACCCACTCATCGTTGTCGACGGCGCCCACAACCCTGCGGGCGTGCGCGCGTTGGTCGCGACGCTGGACGGGGCGTTCGATGTCTCCGGGCAGCGACGCTGCGTGCTCGGCATGCTCACCGGTCGGGACCTCGATGACATGGTGACCCCACTCGTCGGTGCGAGCTTCAGTGAGTTCTACTGCTGTGCGCCGAACTCACCGCGCGCGGTTCCCGCGAGCGAGTTGGTACGCGTACTGCAGCGACACGGAGCGATCGCCTATGAGCATCCCAACTCGCGCACCGCACTCGCGCACGCGCGTGAGCGATCGAACGACGATGACCTCATCGTGGTCACGGGAAGTCTGTATCTGGTCGCCGAGGTGCGCGGTGAAGTGTTACGCATCCCGTCTCGGCATCTGGCCTGACACTGCTAGATTGCCCGGCGTGAAGAGAACCCTCGTCCTCATCAAGCCCGACGCCGTCGAACGCGGACTGGTCGGTGAGATCGTGGCGCGTCTGGAGGACCGAGAGTTGCGACTCGTGGCTGCCGAACTGCGCACCATTGACGTCGAGACGGCCCGGCACCACTACGCCGAGCACGAGGGCAAGGCGTTCTTCGAGCCACTGGTGGCCTTCATCACGCGAGGACCATCGTTGGTGGCGGTCGTCGAGGGTCCCGAGGACACCTGGCAAATTGTTCGAACGATGATGGGCGCGACCAATCCGGTTGATGCGGCGCCCGGCACGATACGCGGTGACCTTGCGACGCACACGACGGAAAACCTTGTTCACGGCTCAGATTCCGTTGAATCAGCGCAGCGTGAGATCGCGATCTTCTTCCCAGACTTGAAATAAACCGCCTCACTGGTCGACGCCGCGCCAGATGTCCTAGCCTTGTAGATAAACCAACAGGGTCGCGTCCTAAAGGAAATCTATGGTTGATGGTCGGTTCTCACTATTAGGTCGTGACATGGCGGTCGACCTGGGCACCGCCAACACCTTGGTCTACGTGCGCGGGCGCGGCATTGTGCTCAACGAGCCCTCCGTGGTTGCCATCGATATCAAGGACGGCAAGCCGTTGGCCGTGGGCGCCGAGGCCAAGCGGATGATCGGCCGCACCCCCAGCAATATCCAGGCGATCCGGCCCCTCAAGGACGGTGTTATCGCCGACTTCGAGATCTGCGAAAAGATGCTTCGCTACTTCATCCACCGCGTTCACCAGCGCCGCTTCGCCAAGCCACGCATGGTGATCTGCGTGCCGTCGGGCATCACCGGCGTGGAGCAGCGTGCGGTGATGGAAGCCGCTGAGTTCGCCGGCGCGCGCAAGGCGTACATCATCGAAGAGCCGATGGCTGCGGGCATTGGCGCGGGACTACCGATTCACGAACCGACCGGCAATATGGTCGTCGATATCGGTGGCGGCACGTCAGAGGTCGCGGTGATCTCCCTGGGCGGCATCGTGACCAGTCAGTCCATTCGCGTCGGCGGCGACGAACTCGACGAAGCGCTCGTGGCCTACGTAAAGAAAGAGTTCCAGCTCGCCCTGGGTGAGCGCACCGCCGAAGAGATCAAGATTCAACTCGGCTCGGCCTTCCCACTGCAAGAAGAGCTCCGCGCCGAGATTCGTGGCCGCGACCTCGTGACGGGCCTGCCCAAGACCGTGGTGATCTCGACCGAGCAGATTCGCGAAGCTATCTCCGAACCAGTGCAGGCAATCGTTGACGCCGTCAAGGTGACCCTGGACCGCACGCCACCGGAACTTTCATCTGACCTGATGGAGCAGGGTATTGTCCTGACCGGGGGTGGTGCGTTGTTGGCGGGCATGGCCGCTCGCCTGGAGTACGAGACCAATATGCCGATCATTGTGGCCGATGACCCCTTGAACTGCGTGGCGCTCGGTAGTGGCATGTGCCTCGAAGAGATCGACGTCTTCGCGCGCATGTTGAAGACCAGTCCTTCGCGCTAACCCCGTGGCCACTGATCGTTCGCGGCGACGCACGTGGACCTTCAGTATTGCCATCGCCTTCACGCTGTTGATCCTGTATCTCACGACGGGCGTCTCTTCGGGTTTGCGCGGTGGGGCCAACATTGTGCTCACGCCCTTTAGCTGGGCGGTCAACACCATCGCTCATCCCCTCGGTCACCTCTTTGCGGGCGCGATCGATTACAGCGACGTCGTCGCTCAGAACCAGAAGTTGCGCCGCCAGCTCGCCCAGGCCGACGAGCGTCTGAATGAGGAGTGGTCCTACTCTCGCCAACTCCAACAGATCTCGACCCAACTCGACGTGCCCTTTGTGAGCTCGCTGCCGACGGTCGCGGTTCAGGTCACCACCGACTCGCCCACGAACTTCTCGGCCACCGTGGGAATCTCCAGGGGGCGCAGCAGCGGCATCCTCGTGGGCATGCCGGTCGTCGCCAACGGGGGACTGGTTGGACGCGTGATCTCCACGACGTCGAACGGATCCACGGTGCAGCTCATCAGCGACACGCACTCACTGGTGGGCGTGACGTTTGCTCACAGCACGAGCGACCTCGTGGTGTCGGGACGCGGCGTCAACAACGGCCTCGGTGCGACCTCGGTGCCCACGAACTCGGGCGTCGAGCAAGGGACCAAACTCTTCACTGACGGACTTGATGGCGGTCTGTTTCCCGTCGGTCTACCGGTGGCGAGGGTCAAAGCGGTGACGCTCACGCCCGGGGCCTCCACCTACAACCTGTCGCTCCAGCCGGCCGCGGACCTGCGCCACCTGTCGTACCTCGACGTCGTTCTCTGGGAGCCCGCCGCGTGAGGCGAGTTCTCCTGCCCGTGACGATCGTCACGCTCGTCGTGGTCGCCATCCAGTTGTCGATCTTCTCCAGCCTGCGAATTGCCGGCGTGGTGGTGATGTTGGTCTGGCTCTGGCCCCTCGCGATGGGACTCGCGGGGCTGACCTCGCTGGCCCTGTGGTGCGCGCTCGTGGCGGGCGTCTTCTTTGACACCCACGCGGTCACGCCCTTCGGTCTGACTGCCCTCGTTGCCGTGGTCCTCGCCTACGGCGCGTCGCGCCTGGGCAAGGAAGGCGTGGGGGACCTCGACTCCGCCGCCTGGTGGGTGACACCCCTGATTGCCGCGGCGGCGGGTTTCATCGCGCCGGCACTGTTCGTGGGCGCGAGCTTCTTCACGCTCAACTTTTCCTTCTGGCGCGACAGTCTCTTCGCCTCCATGGTGGTGAACGCCGTGGCGTTCTTCATCTTGGCTCGTCCCATGACGCGTCTGGCCCGGTGGGCCGGAAACTTCGGTGGGACGCGGCGATGAGTAGCTCGTGGCGTAATCGACCGACCGGCTCGTGGTGGTCACGGCTGTGGCGCCCGTGGGTCTCGCTGCACCCCTTTCGCGGTCGGGGACTCAACATCAACGAACCCAAGACCGTCGGGATTCGCGACCTCATCGCCCCACCGGGCAACGTCGAAGTCCGACCGGCCCGGCGCTGGTTCGTGATCGGGGGATTTTTTCTCATCCTCTTTCTCGCTCTCGTCGTTCGCCTCTTCTTCTTGCAAGTCGTGGACTACAAGGCGTCGTACCAGAACGTCACGTCGAACTCCGAAGAGACCATCACCGTTCCGGCCACTCGCGGCGACATCCTGGACCGTGAGGGTCAGGCGCTCGTCACCAATACCACCACGACCGAGATTCGCCTGTCGCGGGCTCTGGCGACGCTGTATCCGAGTGTCAAGGGATCGCTCTCGTCACTCACGGGAATCAGCGTCAAGCAGATCGACGCCGACCTCTTGAATCAGCAGTACAGCCCGTACGAGCCCGCCCCCATCATGGCCAATGCACCGCCCAGTGAGGTGCAGTTCGTCAAGTTGCACCCCAAGGAGTTTCCGGGCGTCACGGTGCTCAATGTCTCTCAGCGTGACTACCCCGAGGGTGGCAACGTCGCGGCCCAGGTACTCGGCTACGTCGGGCCTATCACGCAACAAGAGATCAACGCGGACCCCAAGGCGGGATACCAACAGGACTCGACGATCGGCAAAACAGGTATCGAGGCGTACTACGAGCAGTACCTGCGGGGTAAGCAGGGTACGAGCACCTTAGAAGTGAGCGCGTCGGGCAGTGTGCTCTCCACCCTCAAGAGCACCGCGGCGACCGTGGGCGACTCCGTGGTCTTGAACATCGACTCGGGACTCCAGAAGGATCTTGAGAACAATCTGCAAGACGAGATCTTGGCCGACCGACACTCCATCGACCCGGTCTCGCACAAGGTGCCCGAAGCGATCAATGGCGCGGCGGTCGTGTTGAACGCCCAAAACGGCGAGGTGCTGGCCATGGCGAGCTACCCCTCGTACGATCTGAACTCGTTCGTCAAAGGACTCACCGAGTCCGAGTATCAGACCCTCAGGAGCGAAGGTGCGTTCAACAACTTCGCGATCCAAGGTCTCTACACCCCCGGCAGCACGTTCAAGCTCGTCACGGCGACGGCGGAACTGCAGACCGGCATCTTTCCGGCGTATAAGTACGTGGACGACACCGGCGTCTTCAAGGTGCCTGACTGTAAGTCGGTAGCCGGCAGTCTGTGCTCATTTCACGACGACGACAACTCCGCGGCCGGTGAGATCGACCTCCCGATGGCGCTGACGGTCTCATCGGACTACTACTTCTACAACATGGGGTACCTGTTCTGGTCGGAGTCCGCGCGCTTTGGTCAGACGCCCATTCAGAACGTCGCGACGGACTACGGCCTCAATAGCCTCACCAACATCGACCTGCCCTTCGAGGTCTCGAGCCGCGTTGACTCACCTCAGGTGCGCCAACAGTTACACGACGAGGCGCCCGCGGCGTTTCCGCGCGAGACCTGGTACGCCGGCGACAACATCGAGATGGCCTTCGGCCAAGGGCTAACAGCACTCACACCCATCGGCCTCGCCGACGCGTACGCGACCTTCGCCAACGGTGGTACTCGCTACGCGCCCGAGGTGGCGGCAGCGGTGGTGAACCCCCACGGCCAGGTGGTCGTTCGCTATACACCCCGTGTGCTCGGTCACGTGAACCTGCCCGCCAGCGTGCGCGACCCGATTCTCCAGGGACTCGAGGGCGTGGTGAACGATCCCTCCGGTACGGCGTACCCGCCCTTTCACCAGTACGCGAACTTCAACCTGTCGTCCTACGAGATCGCGGGCAAGACCGGTACGGCGAGCAACGGACTAAACGAAGAGCCCAACTCGTGGTTCGTGGGCTTTGGACCGGTCGGACACCCGCAGTACGTGGTGCTGTGCGTGATCGGCGAGGGCGGATATGGTGCCGACGCGTCCGCTCCCGTGGTCGCCAAGACGTTTAATTACTTGGTGTCTCACACGATTCCGCCGGTTCGGCTCACCCCGGAGCTCACGGCTCCCACCAAGCACACCACGGCTACGACGACCACGACAACACCGGGCCAAACCACGACCACGACGTCCACTACGCCCTGAATGGGCCGAGTTCTTCGCGCGGTGCGGTAGCCTGAAGGTGTTGGGCGCATCGGCACACAGGGTGTCGATCGCAAAGGAACGTCGCGCTAACGCAGGTTATTCTCCGTTACGCACAGCATTGAGGACATGACGTGGCAATCGCCATTGCGCTAGAGCTGCTAGGAAGCGTCGTAGTCCTGCTCGTCTCGACCCAACAGATCATTCGTTTTTTTCACCTGGTCGACGCCGGTATTTCACCGAGCACGACTTCGCGCGGCCTAGTGCGGCACGTCTACTTATCTCAGAACGCAAGGAGTACCCGTCGTGAGCGACGAATCCACCCAACCCCTTCCCTCATCACCTAGCCCGAGAATTGGTGACACCCGTCCAGCCCCACAAATAGGCGATACCCGACCAGTAGGACGCAACACGTCTCCGGGCGCTCCGGGCACGACGTCCGCGCCCGGCCAGGGTCGCCGCCGCCGTGGGGGCCGAGGACGTTCAGGCGGCCAAGGCAATCGCGAGAACCGCGAGAACCGCGAGTCCAACAACGGCGCCGCGCCGCGCCGGCCCATGGACGCGCCCGTCGAAGCCTCGGCGCCCGAAGCGGCCGAGAACACAGGACGTAAGAGTTCGCGCCGGCGCCGTGGGGGAGAGCGGCGCACCCGGGCCCAGGGCCGTTACCTCATGGCCGTACACACCACGGCCGACGCGACGCACATTGCAACCCTCGAGGGCCGCTCGATGGTTGAGTACACGGTCGCTAAGAACGCGGACGAGACCAACCAGATCGACGGCAACATCTACGTGGGCCGGATCCAAAACGTGCTGCCGGGTATGGAGCTCGCCTTCGTGGACATCGGCATCCCCAAGAACGCTGTTCTCTACAAGGGTGACGTGTCCTACGACGACGACGTGGACGGCGCGCCGCAGAACAACAAGCGCATCGAAGAGATGATCCGGGCGGGACAGACCGTGCTCTGCCAGGTCACCAAGAACGCCATCGGCGCCAAGGGTGCGCGGCTCACTCAGGAGGTCTCGTTGCCCGGGCGTTTCGCGGTGCTCGTGCCGAACTCCTCGACAATCGGTATCTCCAAGCGTTTGCCCGATGGCGAGCGACGCCGGTTGCGCAAGATCATCGAAGACGTCAAGCCCGCCCAGCACGGCATCATTATCCGCACCGCGGCCGAAGGCGTCACCGCGGACGACCTCGCCCGCGACGTGACGTCGCTGGTGGAGAAGTGGTCGGCCATCGAGAGCGAAGTGGCCAAGTCCAATCAACCCCGCCTCGTGTATCGCGACCTCGACCTCGCAGTCCGTGTGCTGCGCGAAGAGCTCAACGAGGAGTATCGCGCCGTGCTCATCGACGACCCGATCCTCTACGAAAAGGTTCGCGACTACGTCATGGCCGTCAACCCCGAACTGGCCGACCGCATCGAGTTCTACAACCGCGACGTGGAAGAACTGCCGCTGTTTGAGCGCTACTTCGTGCACGAACAGCTGCACCGTTCGCTCGATCGCAAAGTCTTCTTGCCCTCGGGAGGCTCCCTCATCATTGAGCGCACCGAAGCCCTCACGGTGATCGACGTGAACACCGGTAAGAACGTGGGCACCAACAACCTCGAAGAGACCGTCTTTCGCAACAACCTCGAAGCGGCCGATGAGGTCGCCCGCCAACTGCGGTTGCGCGACATCGGCGGCATTATTGTGATCGACTTCATCGACATGGAGTCCAAGGGAAATCGCGAAGCAGTGGCTTCAGCCCTGCGCCAAGCGCTGTCGCGCGATAAGACCCGCAGCCAGGTCTTTGATATCTCTGAGCTGGGCCTGGTCGAGATGACCAGAAAGCGCGTCAATGAAGGACTACTCGAATCGCTCTCCGTGGTGTGCGGGGTGTGTGACGGGCGGGGCTTCATCGTGAACACCGGCCTCTAAGCGCCCGCTAACCGGAGTTCTTACGAGGCTCCGGTTCTCGCCATATTCTCGATCCGCTATGATTAGAACCCTTATGTACGCCGTTATCCGTGTAGGAACATCTCAAGAGCGCGTCACCGAGGGCCAGGTGGTCCGGGTTGATCTGCGTAGCGAAGACATCGGCGCCGATGTTGAGTTTCAGCCGGTCTTACTCGTCGACGGGGACACCGTCGTGGCCGGTCCCGCCCTCAAGGGCGCCACGGTGACCGGCAAGATTCTCGGTGAGGAGAAGGGTCCCAAGATTCGTGCCCTGACCTACAAGCCCAAGGCGATTCAGCGTCGCCGCTGGGGACACCGTCAGCACTACTCGACCGTCGAAATCACCAAGATTTCGGCCAAGGCCTAAGGAGATCCCATGTCAAAGACCAAGGGTGGTGGATCTACCCGTAACGGTCGCGACTCCGCCGCGCAGCGTCTAGGCGTCAAGGAGTTCGACGGCACGCTCGTCAAGTCCGGCAGCATCATCGTTCGTCAGCGTGGTACTCAGTTCCATCCCGGCCGCAACGTCGGTATCGGCAAGGACGACACGCTGTTTGCGCTCGCTGAGGGAACCGTGAAGTTTGGTTACCGGGGCGGCAGAAAACTAGTTGACGTTCTCGCCGACTGAGTTTTCCTCCTAAAACTAGGAAACCCCCGGGCCGAGCCCGGGGGTTTCCTAGTTGGTACCGAAACTACGAAGCCTTGACAGCCTTCTTGAAGGTCGAGCCAATCGAGACCTTCGGAGCCCGAGAGGCCTTGACCTGAATGGCCTCGCCGGTCTGCGGGTTGCGCGCGGTGCGAGCCTTGCGCTCTACGCGCTCGAACGACAGGAATCCAGACAGCACAATCTTTTCGCCCTTGGAGACGTTGCCGACCACGACGTCCTCGAAAGCCTTCAAAACTTCGGCAACGGTGTTCTTCGAAGCGCCACTTTCGGCGACAATTGCTTCTACCAACTCGGCCTTGTTCACCGGTCGACTCCTTACTCTTCTCTGAAACGGAACTGGGTCTTCCCAGCAACCACCGTCAGTTTTACCGGAAAAAAGGGAAATTCTGCGGATTTCGGACTAAGAATTGCCAGTGTTCCTGACAAAGCTATCGCAAAGTTCCTGATAGGGACCGTCTTCCCCGACAGCGTTCTCGCTTGAGATTTGTTGGACAGGCCCGCGAAACGCCCTAAAAGTCAGGAAAACTCGCGTTTTTGGACCAAGACGCAGTCATCCACGACCGGCGGCACCGTCATGGGAACGCCTCAAAATTCGCACGAAAACCCCGTTCCGTAGGATGGATGCGTGTCTTCCTTCGTCGATCGCGCTCAATTGCACGCCAAAGCTGGCAATGGCGGGGCCGGATGCGTCAGTTTTCGCCGCGAGGCGCATGTTTCCAAGGGCGGTCCGGATGGGGGAGACGGAGGAAACGGGGGCAGTGTCTGGCTTGAAGCTGACCACAATCAGGCCTCTCTCCTCGGGTTCAAGGATCACCCGTTTCGACGGGCCTCCGACGGAAAACACGGCACTTCGAAGCGCCAACACGGTGCGCGAGGCAAGGACATCATCGTCGAAGTGCCGGTGGGCACGATGGTCTACGACAGTCACGGCGAACTGCTGGCGGACCTTGCGAGTTCGGGCGAGCGTTGGCTGGCGGCCGAGGGTGGACTCGGCGGATTCGGCAACGCGCGATTTCTTTCCAATCAGCGCCGCGCGCCGGCCTTTGCCGAGCAGGGAGAGTTCGGCGAAGAGCACTGGTTCGAGCTGGAACTCAAGCTCCAAGCTGACGTGGCGCTGATTGGTTTTCCGAACGTGGGTAAATCGACGCTGATCTCACGCATCTCGGCCGCGCGACCCAAGATCGCCGACTATCCCTTTACAACCCTGGTGCCCAACCTCGGCGTGGTGCGCGTAGGTTCGCGCGCGTCGCGTCCGGGCGACGCCACGGAGTTCGTGGTCGCCGACATTCCCGGCCTCATTGAGGGTGCGGCGTTCGGGCGGGGGCTCGGACACGATTTTCTTCGACACATCGAACGGGCCCGCGTGCTCTGCGTGCTCCTTGACCTGTCCGAACTTGCTCCAAGTCCGCCCGAGGATCAGTTGACGATTCTGTTGGGGGAGTTGGGCGAGTATCAAAGCGACCTGCTGAGCCGTCCGCGCATCGTCGTGGGATCCAAGGGCGACGTCGCCATCTACGAGATGCCGGGCGTTGAGTCGATCTCGGCGGTCACGGGCGAGGGACTCGATGAGTTGGTGGGCCAGCTGGCACATCTGGTGAGTGAGGCGCGCGACGCCGAGGCAGCCGAACACCAGCGTGAAATCGTCATCCATCGACCCGTCTCCCAGGAGATCACGGTCGAGCGCGAGGGCGAGGCTCACTGGCGCGTGGAAGGTCGGGCAGCGCGCCGATCTGCTCGGTTCTCTGATCTCACCGACGACGAGGCACTGGCCGAGATTGTGCGACGCCTCCGTGAACTCGGCGTCGATCGACTTCTCACGCGTGCGGGCGTGAGCGACGGCGACGTCATCAGCGTGGGTGATCTCTCGTTCGAGTGGTGGCGCGACGCGGTCGATACCGGACTAGATCGTGCCGAGCACCATCGCGCTACACGCCGCGAACGTCTCGCGCGCAGCGGGCGTCTCGAGGAAGAGAACGATGACGAGTCGTAGCGTCGTTGTCAAAGTCGGCACGTCGTCGGTGACCGATGAGCGCGGCGGCGTTGACGTGGCCGTCTTGAGCGACATCGCCCTCGATGTGGTGGCCCTGCGTGAGGACGGCTGGTCGGTCGCCGTCGTTACCTCGGGCGCGATCACGGCCGGTTGGGCCGACGTCGGGGAGGGTAGAGTTCGTCCCCGCGACGCCGCCACACTTCAAGCAGTCTCGGCGGTGGGTCAACCTTTGCTCATGCACGCCTGGCGCGACGCATTCGCCCCGCACGGCGCGCGCGTCGGTCAGGTTCTCCTGGCCCCGCTGGACTTCTCGCATCGCGGCCAGTATCTGCACGCCCGCGGCACGATCGAAGCGCTCGGTGCCCTTCACGTCGTGCCGGTCATCAATGAGAACGACGCCGTCGCCGATGAGGAGATTCGCTTCGGCGACAACGATCGCCTGGCCGCCCTGGTCGCGAATCTCGTCGGCGCTTCGCACCTCGTGCTCTTAACCGATACGCCGGGTCTTCTCACGGCCGATCCCAAGGTTGACGAGTCCGCCACCCTCATCGAAGAGGTCACGGCCTTTGACGCCGATCTCGTTCGAGCGGCCGGATTGAGCCGATCCGGCGTCGGTAGCGGGGGGATGGCGTCGAAATTGGCGGCCGCCCACATGGCGGCGTGGTCGGGTGTGACGACGGTCATCGCCTCGGCTCGCGCGCCGCACGCGCTGCTTCTCGCGGCGAGTAACTCTCCCGGGTTTGGCACGACGTTTCGACCGCGTCCCGAGCGCCTGAGCGCGCGAAAGTCCTGGATCGCCTTCGCGGTCGCGAGCCAAGGTTCACTTCGCATCAATGAAGGTGCTCGCACCGCGCTGGAACGCGATGGACGTAGCCTGCTGCGCGTCGGGGTCGTGTCCTTCAGCGGTGACTTCGCCGAGGGTGACGCCGTTGAAGTGAGGGGCCCCGACGGCGAGACGGTCGCCAAAGGTCTCGTGCGCGTGTCGGCCGAGTCTTTCGACGACGGCGAAGACGTCGTCATCCATCGCGACGATCTCGTCCTTCTGCGCCGTCCGTAGTGGCCATTACGCTTAAGAAATGACGACCACCGACCTGCTCCAACAAGGCGCTGAGGTCAAACGGGCCGCCCGGGAACTCGCCCAGTCCTCGAACGAGACCCGCCAAGCGGTGCTCCACGACGTGGCCGATCGCCTGCTCAAGAACGAAACCGAGCTGCTTGGCGTCAACGACGCGGATCTCGAGGACTACAAAGAGCCCGGTCCCGGACGGGATCGACTGGCCCTCACGAGCGATCGGGTGTCCTCCATGGCGAGCGCCCTGCGCACGATCGCCCACGGACCCGATCCGCTCTTTGAGACCCAGGACCAGCAGCTCTTGGACAACGGGCTGCGCGTCGAGCGCCTACGCGTCCCCTTAGGGGTGATCGGCGTGGTCTATGAGAATCGTCCGAACGTCACCACCGACGTCGCGGGGCTGTGCGTGCGCAGTGGCAACGCGGCGTACCTGCGCGGATCCAAGAGCGCCCAGCGCACCAACGACTATCTGGTGACACTCTGGCAGGACGCGCTGGAGTCGGCCGGTTTACCCGCGGCCGGTGTGTCGTTGGTTCAGGACACCTCGCACGAGAGCGCGGCGGCGTTTATGCAGATGAGTGACGTGCTCGATTGCCTAATCCCGCGGGGCGGTCCCAGTCTCATTAAGGCCATGCGCGAGAACGCGCGCGTACCCTACGTGCTCGACGGCGATGGGAACTGCCACATCTACGTCGACGAGTCGGCCCAACTCGACCAGGCGCTCAATATCGTGCGAAACGCCAAAACGTCTCGTCCGGGTGTGTGCAACGCGGCCGAGACGTTGCTCGTCCACGAGTCGATCGCGTCGAAGTTCTTGCCGACTCTCGCAGCCGCGATGCCCGACGTGGAGTTGCGAGCCGACGTGCGCGCGCGGCTCATCCTGCCCGACGCGACGCCGGCGAGCGACGAGGACTTCGCTCGGGAGTTCTTGGACCTGATCCTGGCCGTCAAGGTCGTGGGATCGATCGATGAAGCGATCGAGCACGTCACCACGTACGGCACCGGGCACAGCGAGGCGATCGTGACCGAGAACGCGGACCACGCAGATGCCTGGGTGCGGCGCGTCGACGCCGCCGCGGTGCTGGTGAACGCCTCAACGCGGTTCATCGATGGGGGAGAGCTGGGCCTAGGCGCCGAAGTCGGTATCTCCACTCAGAAACTGCACGCGCGTGGCCCCATGGGGGTACGCGAGCTGACCTGCCTCAAGTGGGTCGTGCGAGGAGAGGGGCAGATCCGATGACGGCGCTCGATCCGAGAGAAGAGCTGGCCCAGCGCTTGGGGCTTGCGAGCGTCCCGCCGGTGCGCTTTGAGTCTCCAGGAGAAGTCCGTCAACTGCTGGCTGCTCATGACTACCTCGCCGACGACGGCATCGCCTCGGTCACCTACCTCGCAGACCGCCTCGCCAAACCCGTCCTGGTCGAAGGTCCGGCGGGTACGGGCAAGACCGCGCTCGCCAAGGCGGTCGCCGACTCAATCGGCGCACGCCTCATCCGACTGCAGTGTTACGAGGGCCTCGATGAGTCCAAGGCCCTTTATGAGTGGAACTACCGCAAGCAACTCCTGCGCATCCAGGCCGGCCGGCCCGAAGGTTCCAGCGCCGAGGAGTGGCACGACCTCGAAGAGGACATCTTCGCCGAGGAGTTCATGCTCACGCGTCCTCTCCTCGAAGCGATCTCGGCCACGGACCCCGTGGTCTTGCTCATCGACGAGGTCGACCGGGTCGAACTCGAGACCGAGGCGCTCATGCTCGAGATCCTCTCGGAGTACCAGGTCTCGATCCCCGAGCTGGGCACGATCCGCGCCCAGCAGATCCCCATGGTCTTTCTCACCTCCAACAACACCCGTGAACTCTCCGAAGCACTCAAACGTCGCTGCCTCTACCTGTACGTGGGGTACCCGACGATCGAACGCGAGCGCGACATCATCGTTTCGCGCGTGCCGGGCATCACCAAGACCCTCGCCGAACAGATCGCCCAGGTGGTGCGCTCGCTACGCACGCTCGATCTGAAAAAGGCACCCTCGGTCTCCGAGACCCTGGACTGGGCGCGCACGCTGGTGGTGCTCGGTCGAGAGGAGATCGGCGACGAGGACGCCGCGGCGACGTTGCACATCTTGCTCAAGTATCAGTCCGACATCGAACGCGCCACCAAAGAGTTGCTCGGGCGCTCGAGGCCCGTTGCTTAACCTGCTCGGCGACTTCATCGGGGAACTGCGCGCCGCGGGCATCCCCGTGTCGATGAGCGAACACGTCGACGCCGCTCGGGCAGTCGAAGTCATCGACCTCGGTGATCGCAACCTGCTACGCGCGACGCTGGCCGCGACGCTGGTCAAAGACGGCGACCACCTGCCCGTCTTCTAACAGCGCCTTTGACGTGTACTTCTCGATTCGCTCCTGGGACGGCACCGAGGACCCGCTCGACGACGAGATGAACTCGCAGGGCGATCCCGCCGGGGCCTCGGGAGCACGGGGGAGAGACCCGAAGGGACGCGGCGGTGGCGCGGCCGGATCGATGAGCGCGGCGGAGCTGGCCGAGATGCTCTTTCGCGCCCTGCGCGACGGGGACCTTTTCTCGATGCGCGAAGGGGCGAGCGAGGCGGTGACCCGGTACGCCGGCATGGAGCCGGGTCGACCGGTCGGCGGCACGTACTACCTGTACCGAACCCTGCGCAACCTCGAGCTCGACGAGCTGCACGCGCGCCTCGTCGGTGACGAGAGCGGCGATGAACTGGCCCGGCGACTCGCGCGCGACGAGGCGAGTGCGCGCATCGAGCAGCTCAAAGCCGAGATCGAGCGCGAGATACGAGAGCGTCTGGTCGAAGACCGAGGTGCGGAGGCGCTCGCCAAGTCCGTGCGCAAGCCCCTGCCCGAGGACCTCGACGTCATGCACGCCAACCGTGACGAGATGGCCCAGCTCGAGCGAGCCCTTCGCCCACTGAGTCGCAAACTGGCGGTGCGCCTCGCGCGCAAGCGCCGCCGCCGCCGCCGCGGACCAGTCGATCTGCGACACACCGTGCGACGAAGTCTGTCGACCGGTGGGGTGCCGCTGGATCTTCGCTTCAAGCCGCCACGACCGGCCAAGCCCGAGATCTTCGTCATCGCCGACGTCTCGGGCTCGGTCGCCTCCTTCGCCCGATTCACGCTGCACCTGGTGCACGCGATCTCCTCACAGTTCTCCAAGGTGCGCAGTTTCGTGTTCGTCGACGGCCTCGACGAGGTCACGCATCTCTTTGAGGGAGTGGAAGATCCGGCCGACGCCGTGCTCAAGATCAACGCCGAAGCAGACGTCATCGCCTTTGACGGTCACTCCGACTACGGCCGGGCCCTGTCGACCTTTCACGACCGCTACGCGCGCTCGCTCACCAAGCGCTCGACCGTCTTGATCTTGGGCGACGCGCGCAACAACTACCACCAGGCGCACGCCGAAGTGCTGGCCGACCTGCACCAGCGGGCCAAGGCCGTTTACTGGTTGAACCCCGAGCCCACGGCGTATTGGAACAGCGGGGACTCCGTGGTCGTCCCAGTACGCGCCCTACTGCGATCGTGTCATTGAGTGCCGCACGCTACGCCAACTTGAAACGTTCGTCGGAGAACTCGCGTGAGCCTCGCCGAACGCCTCCCTCCCGAAGGCTTTCGCCAGCGCGGGCCACTGCCCACCGGCGCGCGACTCGTCTTCATTCGCCACGGTGAGTGCGTCGCGAACGAACGAGGCCTCGCCGGAGGCCCGATCGGCGACGGTGGACTGACTGAGTTGGGGCGCGCACAGTCACGAGCCCTCGCTCGTCGTGTGTCGATCACCAAAGAGCTTCACGGAGCGAGCGCCTTCTACACCTCGATGCTGCCGCGCGCCATCGAAACCGGTTCGATCGTCTTTGGCGCGATCAATCCCGCTCTCGCTGTTCATCGCGAAGAGGACCTCGGCGAGTTACGCGTGGGTGCGGCCGACGGGCTCACGTGGTCCGAGATCGAGGATCGCTACGAGCTACCCAACTGGGACGTCGATCCCCGTCAGCGCAACGTGCCCGGGGGCGAGTCGCTCATTGAGTTTCACGCGCGCTGCGTGGCCATCATCCATTCGATCGTCGCGCGTCACCCCAACGAACTGGTCGTCATCGTCTCGCACGGCGGCGTGATCGAACAGGCGATGAAGATCTACCAGGGCCTCGACGCGTCAGTGCGCCTGCGCCCGCGCATCGAGCATCTGTCGATGACCGAGATCGAGTTTCACGACGCGGGCATGCGCCTGCTTCGCTACAACGACCTCTCGCCGATTGGCGTGGAGTAGCGCTGGAGGTACTCGGCCACGTGAAAAGCCATGTCCAGGCTCTGGGTGGCGTTGAGGCGCGGGTCGCAGATGGTGGTGTAGTTCACGTCGAGATCCGTTTCGTCGAGCCGCGATCCGCCCCCGAGGCACTCGGTGACGTCGTCACCGGTGAGTTCGATGTGCAGACCCCCCGGCCACGTGCCGAGTGCTTGGTGCACGAGGAAGAACTGCGAGGTCTCGTTGAGCACGTCGTCGAAGTGGCGCGTCTTTTGGCCGCCCGAGGCGACGAAGGTGTTGCCGTGCATCGGATCGCACGTCCACAGCTACGCGGCGACCGTCGTCGCGCAGCGCCTCGACAAGCGGCGGGAGAAGTTCGCTGATGCGCTGATGTCCCATGCGTGAGATCAGCGTGAGGCGACCCGGCACGTTCTCGTGGGTTCAACACGTCGACCAGGCGTCGCAGTTCGTCCACGCCCATGGACGGCCCAACCTTGAGTCCGAGCGGATTCGACACCCCGCGCAGAAAGTTGACGTGGGCGCCGTCGAGCTGACGCGTGCGATCGCCGATCCACAGCAGGTGCGCCGAACAGTCGTACCAGTCGCCGGTGAGTGAGTCGCGCCGCGTGAGGGCCTGCTCGTAGTGGAGAACGAGGGCTTCGTGGCTGGTGTAGAAGTCCACGGCCTGCAACGCCTGATCGTCGGCGAGGTCGATGCCGCAGGCCTTCATGAACGCGAGGGCGCGCTCGATCTCGTCCGCGATGACCTCGTAGCGCTTGCCCTCGAGAGAGTTGGCGACGAACTCCTGGTTCCACGCGTGCACACGACTGAGCGCGGCGTAGCCACCCGTCGTAAAGGCGCGCAGCAGGTTGAGCGTCGAGACGCTTTGGTGATAGGCGGCGAGGAGCCGATCGGGGTCCGCGCGACGCGCTTCGGCGTTGAACTCCTCGGAGTTGACGATGTGACCGCGAAAGGCGGGGAAACGTTCCCCGCCGCGTTCTTCGAACTCATCAGTGCGTGGCTTGGCGAACTGGCCGGCGATGCGTCCGACTTTGATGACTGGCACGCCCGCCGCGTAGGTAAGGGCGACGGCCATCTGCAAGATGACTTTTAGTTTGTCGCGAATCGCGTCGGCAGATCCTTCGTGGAAGGACTCCGCGCAGTCGCCGGCCTGGAGGAGAAACGCCTTACCATCAGCCACTTGAGCTAGTTGGTCTTGGAGGCGCCGGGCTTCTCCAGCAAACACCAGTGGCGGCTTGGTGGCGAGTTCGGCTTCCACGCGAGCTAAGTGCTCGGCGTCAGGCCACGTGGGGCTCTGGGCCGCGGAAAACTCGCGCCAGCGTCCCGGCGTCCACTCGAAGGACGGTGTCTCCATCCATCAAGCCTAAGGGCTTGGGGAGCGGACGATCAATCGCACCTAGGATTCGGCGGTGCGCGATCGTCATCTCGGCCTCTTCGGGGGCACGTTCGACCCGCCGCACCTGGGACATGTGGCTGCCCTGCGGGCCGCGTCGGCCAGCGGGCGCTTCGATCGCATCGTGGTCACCGTGGCG
Source organism: uncultured Acidimicrobiaceae bacterium (assembly GCA_963839255.1). Lineage (GTDB taxonomy): Bacteria > Actinomycetota > Acidimicrobiia > Acidimicrobiales > RAAP-2 > RAAP-2. The sequence continues at coordinate 64,702 of CAWIUH010000003.1, read as the reverse complement.
GGTCAGCCGTATCGCAAGGGACTCGACGTACTCTCGGCCGAGGTGCGCCTCGCGATGGCGCACGCCGCCTTCGACGACATTGCCCTGGTGGAGGTCTCGGACATGGAGATTCGCCGCCACGGTCCTAGTTATACCGTCGACACCGTGCGTGAACTTCTCGTGAACTCCGACGCGGTTGACCTGATCGTGGGGGCTGATCTCGCTTCGCAATTGAACGAGTGGCACGAGGCAAACGAGTTACGTCAACTTGTTGACGTCGGCGTGGTGCCGCGACCCGGTTCATCGAGTCAACCACCCGCGGGATGGCGGCACTACGAGATTGATATGCAGCCGGTGGATCTTTCGAGTACGTTCATACGTGACATGTCACTGAGCGACACGGATTTGAAGAACTACCTGCCCGAGAGTGTTATTCCTCTCTACGTCAAGGCCCGAGGGTAGAGTCGAAGCAATGGCGGTTCGGTTGTTTGACCTGAGCGAGGCACAGTCAACACGACTGGACTCTCTCGAGGCAGCTCCGCGACGTCAACCCGTGCGCCGAACGAAGCAGCGCTTCGCAGTTCTTGGCATCGTCGTGACCGCCGTTCCCTTCTTTGCTGCGCTCATCGTTCTAGGGATGTCCCACTGAGTGACACGGTGACGAGCGGCGAGTTGTCCCGCGGCACTTACTCCACCTACGTGACGACGCTGCTGAACGCGACGGTCGTGGCTAGCGAAGGCAAGCTCGGCATTGACACCGTCATCTTGGACTTGCGCGAACTCATCGACGCCTTCGACGCGCTCGTGATCACCTCGGGGCGAAACGACCGCCAGGTGCGCGCGATCGCCGATGAGATTGAGCGTCTCGTCGAGGTCGCCCTGGACGTGAAGCCCAACCACGTCGAGGGTCTGGCGAGCGCACAGTGGGTCGCGCTTGACTACGGCGACGTCATCGTGCACGTCTTCGATGAGAGTTCACGCGACTACTACGACCTTGAGCACTTGTGGAACGCGGCTCCCGCGCTGCGCCCCGCGTCCGCTTCCTAAGCATTTAACAAACTCTGAAAATCGCTCGGCGTGGCGAGGAGTGTGCGCTTGCCGTTGGGCAGCAGCAGTTCTTGGGGAGTGCCCGCCACCCGAATCTCCAACCCCTTGGTCGCGTCCACATCGTCCGCGGTGAGAACGAGTTGGCCGACCGCGAGAAGTTGCTGAGAGCGCGGCAGCGACGAGAGCGACGTCGCAAAGTTGATGTAGCCGGTGTTGTTGACCACGTTGGCCGATATCACGACGAGTGATTTGGGTAGAGCTGAGGTATAGCCCGCGGACGTTTCGATCTGCGTGGGTCCGAGCAGGAGCTGTTCGACGACGGTCGCCAGCGCGGGTGGCGAAGGCACGATGCGGCTCGAGGGCGCGAGGTGTCCCGAGGCGTCAACGATGTACACGGGCTGGGTGATGAAGCGCACGCGAGCGTGATTGGTGCCGGGAATCGTGGGTGTGAGGAGACCGAAGGGCACGTTCTTGGAGGGGATGCGAATCGGCGCAGAGTTCGGCGTCACCAGTGTGCAACTCGAGAGCGCGAGGGCACCGAGAAGAAGGAGGGGGACAACGCGACGCTTCACTCGTCCACCTCGTCGCGGTAGGGGAGCACCATCTGAAAGCGAGCGCCACCTTCGGGACTCTCCGTGACTCGAATGGTGCCGCCGAAGGCCCGTACGTGATCGCGCACGAGCGCCAACCCGAGTCCCGTACCGCGAGACATCCCACGGTCGTGGGCCGCACGACCCCGAAAGAAACGCTCGAAAACGCTCTCACGTTCATCGACGGGAACCCCCGAGCCCGCATCATCGACGTTGATGGCAAGCAAGTTTCCCTCCACGTCGATGCGAACCTCGCTCGCCCCACCCGCGTAGTAGTGGGCGTTGTCGATGAGATTGGCGATGACGCGTTCGAAGCGGCGCCGGTCGACCGAGACGACGGGCGAAATGACCGACGCACCGACGCTGACGGGGGGCTCGGCCAGCCCGTGACGTCGCGCCGAGGAGCGAACCGACTGTCGCACCAGTTCGACCGCGTTCACCGACTCGATGACCAGGGGAACAGCGCCCGCGTCGCTGCGGGCCATTTCGAGGAGATCTTCGACCAAGGACTGGAATATCGATAGGTCGGCGGTCAGCAGATCGAGGCTCTCTTGGCCCGCGGGAGAGAGCTCGCTGCGGTGCTGTTGAAGGACGCTCGACGTCGTCGCGAGCGTCGTGAGCGGCGAGCGCAACTCGTGACTGACGTCACTGGCAAAACGCGCGTCGCGCTCCAAGCGATCCACCAGTTGGCCGACCATCTCATTGAACGACTCGGTGAGCTGTTGCACCTCGCGGTCGGCGTTCGTGACCTCGAGTCGCGTCGACAGGTTTCCCTCGGCGATCGCGGCAGCCGCGTGTGAGACCCGGGCCAGGGGCTGGACTGCTCGTCGCGCCACCCAGAGCCCGCCCGCGATGCCCAAGAGCGATGTCGCGAGGGCGCCCAGTAGGAGGTTGTGCAGCAGCGTGTCGAGCGACCGTTCGAGTGAAGCCATCGGGAACACCTCGAAGAACTGCGTTTGGACGGCGGGAATCGGCACGCCCACTACGAAGTTGAGCTCGCCGTTTATGTTGATGATCTGGGCAGTCGCTTCGCCCTTGGCCACGAGTGAGCTAGCGGCCGCCGGCACTTCGCGACTGGAGGCGCCTTGGCTAGTAGCGAGGTACTGGCCAAAGGTCTTGACGAGGACCCCCGAGCCCGTGGCGTGTTCGATGGAATTGACGATGCTCTCGAGGTCCGGGGCGGAGGAGTAGAGGGTGGAGCGCACGATCTCGGCGTTCTCGTAACTCTCGTGCAAGTCCGTGTGCTGGAGATCGCTCACCAGTTCGTGGTGAACGCCTTCGTAGGTCAGTGTGGCGAACAGCGCCGACAGGACGACGGCGCCGAGGCCAAATGTCAAGAGGAGCCGAAAGCGCAGGCTCCGCTGACGCATTAGATGACCAGCTTGTAGCCCGTTCCTCGAACCGTCACGAGGTAGGTGGGACTGGCGGGGTCGGGCTCAATCTTCATGCGCAGGCGCCGAATGTGCACGTCCACCAGACGACTGTCGCCGAAGTAGTCGTAGCCCCAGACGTGCTCGAGAAGATCCTCTCGCGAGAGCACCTTGCCGTTGGCGGCCGCCAGATCCGTCAGCAGGCGGAACTCGGTCGAGGTCAGGTGCAGTTCACTGCCGTCACTGTGACGAACCACCCCTTCGTCGGGGATCACGTGGAGTTCACCCAATTGAAACGCGTGCGTACTCTTGTCGGGCCGCCTTCGAAGGTGGGCGCGCACTCGCGCCAGAAGTTCTTCGGGCACGAAGGGCTTGGTGACGTAGTCGTCCGCCCCCGACTCGAGACCGAGCACGACGTCGACTGTTTCGTCGCGCGCCGAGACGATGACGATCGGCACGTCGCTCGTGGCGCGCAGGGCTTCACAGGTTTGAAAGCCCGTCATCCCCGGCAGCATCACGTCGACGATCGCGACGTCCGAGGTCATGCGCGAAAACAGCGCGACGCCGAGTTCCCCCGTGGCCGCGTCGTCCACGGTGAAACCCTCACCCTCGAACATGAGTCGCAATGCGGTGCGAATGTGGTCGTCGTCCTCGACGATCAAAATACGAGACATCGACACTCCTTCAGACTCCGCCAACACTACTGAAACCCGTGGTAGAACCCGACAATCACTAGCCTGGAGGGGTGTCGGCCGTGACTGTGAGCGAGCGCACCGCGAGGCGGTGGCGTCTTGACGGGTACACCGAGACCCTCCAGGCCCTCGATCGCTCACCGGCCACGACCCGCAGCTACTTGAGCGACCTGCGGGCCTTTGTCGCGTGGGCGGACGGCCGCGACCGCCTGGATCCGATGAGTATCACCAAGCGCGATCTTCGCGACTACATGGTCTTCATGACGAGTCGCGGCGATGAGCGCAGTTCGGTCCTGCGACGTCGCGCGTCGTTGCGTAGTTACTTCGCGTGGCTCTTCGAGCGAGGGCACATCGAGAACAACCCCGCGGCGCGCCTACTCGCCCCCAAGGCCACCCATCGCTTGCCCACGATCGTGGTGCGCGAACAGCTCGAGGACCTCTTGGACGACGATTGGGGCGAAGACGAGTGGGCCGTGCTGGATCGTGCGGTGTGCGAAGTGCTCTACGGCGCAGGGCTGCGCGTCTCGGAACTGTGTGGGCTGGACCTAGGGAGCGTAGATTTTTCGAGCGGCCTGATCCGTGTCTTGGGCAAGGGTCGCAAGGAGCGACTCGTGCCCCTGCATCGCAAGGCGCTGGCTGCGATTCAACTCTGGGTCGATGACGCGCGCGACGACGTGCGCAAGGACGACTCGCCGCCCGAGGCGCTCTTCTTCAATCGCCGCGGACGTCGTTTGGGCTCGCGCGACGTGCGGCGCATCCTCGATCATCGAGTGTCCCAGGGTCACGTGTATCCCCACGCACTTCGCCACACCTTCGCCACCCACCTCGTCGAGGGTGGCGCCGACCTGCGGGTGGTCCAAGAGCTCCTCGGCCACGAGAACTTAAAGACGACCCAGATCTACACCCACGTCTCGAAGTCGCGTCTCCAAAACGTGCACCACGAGACCCACCCGCGGGGCTAGGGGCGCAGGTCCGGTACACTAGACGGGCTCTCTCAGAGTGGGGGAGCACTGAGTTGTCCTCGCGGTTTCGTACGGTCGCCCTCCGGGGTGCTCCCGCGGGGTTGAAGCAACCATACGAAAGGAAAAACTGATCGTGGCACTCGTCACACTGCAGGAACTGTTGGACTCGGGCGTGCACTTCGGGCACCAGACCCGCCGATGGAACCCCAAGATGCGTCGCTTCATTCTCGGCGAGCGCAACGGGATCTACCTCATCGATCTGCGCAAGACCCTCGCGGGCATCGAAACCAGTTACGCCTTCGTGCGCGACCTGGTGGCGGGCGGCGGGGTGATCCTCTTCGTGGGGACCAAGAAGCAGACCCAGGGTCCCATCGAGGACTACGCCAAGGCCTGCGGCATGCCCTTCGTGAACCAGCGTTGGCTGGGCGGGATGCTCACGAACTTTTCGACCGTCGCCGGTCGCGTGAAGCGGCTCATCGAACTGCGCGCCATGGAGCGCGCGGGCGACTTTGCCAACATGCCCAAGCGCGAGGCGCTGCGCCACAGTCGCGAGCTCGAGAAGTTGGACCGCAACCTGAGCGGTATCGCCAACCTCGATCGCGTACCCGACGCCATCTTCGTGATTGACACGAAGAAGGAGCACATCGCGGTCACCGAAGCGAAGAAGCTCGGCCTACCCGTCGTGGCGGTCGTGGACACGAACTGTGACCCCGACGTCATCGACTACGTCATTCCGGGCAACGACGACGCCATCCGCGCTGGCTCACTCCTGTGCCGCCTCATGGCTGACGCGGTCACCGAAGGACGCTTTATCCGTCAGAATCGCCCCGCGGTCACGGTCACTCCGTCGACCAGCGCCGCGAGCGCTTAAGACACCGACTCGAAGAGGAGACTTCAAGGTGACGATCACCGCCAAGGACGTACAGAACCTGCGCCAGGCCACGGGTGTGGGGATGATGGATGCCAAAAGAGCCCTCGAAGACGCGGACGGCGACATGGAAGCCGCCATCCGGTTGTTGCGCATCCAGGGTCTCGCCTCGGCCGAGAAGCGCGCCAGCCGAGAGGCGAGCGAGGGCGCGGTGGCGGTCGTTCGTGACGGCAACGTGGCGGCCATCGTGGAGTTGCGCTGCGAGACCGACTTCGTGGCCAAGTCCCAAGAGTTCGTCGCGTTGGCCGATGAGATCGCTGCCGCCGTCGTGGCCGACGGCGATCAGTCCGTCGCTCACTTCAAGGAGAACATCGATACGATGCTCACGACGCTTGAAGGAGAACATCTCGATCGGACGCGTGTATCGCCTTGAGGCCGGTCCGGGTGAGGTCATCGACACCTATCAGCACATCCAAGCGAATCGTGGCGTGAACGCGGTCATCGTGGTGGTCAAGGGTGCGAGTGAAGAAGTGGCGCACGAGACTGACTCTGCATATCGCCTTCGCCAAGCCGGAGTATCTCAGTCGCGAGGACGTCCCCGCGGCCGTGGTCGACGCCGAGCGAAAGACGATCGAAGAGATCACTCGTAACGAGGGCAAGCCCGAAGCGGCGATTCCCAAGATCCTCGAGGGTCGACTCAATGGTTGGTACAAGGACCGCGTCCTCTTGGATCAGCCCTACGTACAAGACGAAAAAGAAACGGTGGCTCAGTTCTTGAAGGGTGCGACGATAACGGCGTACGCTCAAGTAGTCATCGGGGGATAGGACAATCGTGCGTCGGATGGTGTTAAAGCTCTCGGGCGAAGCGCTGGCTTCGGCCGCGAGCGACGAAACCATTGATGCATCGACGGTCGACTTTCTGGCGATTGAGATCGCCGCGGCCATGGAACGTGGCGGCCTCGAGCTCGCGGTCGTGGTCGGTGGCGGTAACATCTGGCGCGGCGCGACCGGAGAACTCGCCGGGATGAATCGAGCGAACTCCGATCTCATGGGCATGTTGGGCACGGTGATTAACTCGCTCGCGCTGCAAGACGCCATTGAGAACCACGGACGTGCGACTCGCGTGATGTCGGCGATCGACATGAACCAGGTCGCCGAGCCCTACATTCGCCGTCGCGCGGTGCGTCACCTGGAAAAAGGCCGCGTGGTGATCTTCGCCGCCGGCATGGGCAATCCCTACTTCACCACCGATACGCCCGCCGCCCAGCGCGCGGCGGAGGTCGAAGCCGAGATTGTCCTGAAGGGCACGCACGGTGGTGTGGATGGCGTCTACGACGAGGACCCGCGCGTGAACCCGAACGCCAAGAAGTTTGACGAGATCTCCTTTGACGACGTGATCGCGAAGAACCTGCGCGTCATGGATATGACGGCAATCACGTTCTGCAAAGACAATAATCTGCCGATCCGCGTCTTCGACCTGATGGCTGCGGGGAACCTCGGTCGCGCCCTCGACGGTGAGCCCGTCGGTACGCTGGTGAAGTAATGGAGAACGAACTCGTCGACTTGGTGATGGACGACACTCGCGAGAAAATGGCGCGGGCGATCGAGCACCTCAAGGTCGAGTTCGCCACCGTGCGCACGGGACGGGCCACTTCGTCGCTCGTCGACGGGCTGCTCATTGAGTACTACGGCACCGAGACACCCCTCAAGCAGCTGGCGAACTTCTCAGTGCCCGAGCCGCGACTGCTCGTCGTCTCCCCGTTCGACAAGGCATCGATTCCCGCCATTGAAAAGGCGATCGGCAACGCAAATCTGGGACTCACTCCCTCGAGCGACGGTCAGGTTATTCGACTGAACTTTCCGGCCCTCACCGAAGAGCGCCGCCGCGACTTCGTCAAGATCGTCAAGACCAAGGCCGAGGAAGGTCGGGTAGCGCTGCGCGGGGTGCGACGTCACGCGCGTCAGGAACTTGAAAACTTAGAGAAGGAAGAGAGTCTCTCGAGTGACGAGATCGAACGGCTCGAAAAAATTTTGGACAAGATGACCCACGACGAAGTCGCCGTGGTGGATGAGCTGCTGGCTCATAAGGAGCAGGAACTTCTTGAAGTCTGACGACGACGGCACGAACGAGGACGAACCCACCGGACAGTTTCCGGTGGCGAGTTCCAGCGACCCTCGCGTCACGATCACCGGTGCCGAGATTGCGTCGGAGATCGCCGAGGACGCCGGGGTGGTGGACCCTGACACCTTGTTGCCCCACTGGACGGACGCGCCCACCGGTCAAGTGCCGATCGTGGTGGCGCGCGAGGGCGCCAAGGACGACGATCCGTGGTCCGCGGTGCCGGCCCCCGCGTGGCGCGAAGGCGAGGCCGACTGGGTCGCCCACGAAGGGCAGTTCGACGCGTCCTTCCTCGCCGGCGAGGCCAAGGTGGACGATTCGCGGCCCTGGGAGTTCAACTTGAGCGTTGAGGAGGTCGACGACGAACCGGTCGCCGAAGCTCCTCGTCCGGAACCCCAACGCGAGCAGCGCACCCGCCAGCGTGTGACCCACAATCCCCTTGCCGGCCGGGCCGTTCGTCAAACCTCGAACAGCGTGTCGCTCGCCACCATGACCGGCGTCGGACTGGCGATCATCGTCTTTGGCGTCTTCTTCGCGGGCCCCCTCGCGCTCAGCGTGCTGGTGCTCATCGCCCTCGCCCTGGCCGCCGCCGAGGCCTTCGCCGGGTTTCGCAGCGTGGGTGCGCATCCCGCCACCATTCTCGGTATCGCGGCCGTTCTGACCCTGGGCATCGCGGTTTACAACAAGGGCCTCGTGGTGGTGGGCGCGGTCACGGTGCTGCTCGTGATCTTTGGCTTTATCTGGTACATGTTTGCCCCGACCAAGATCGACGTGCTCGACGGGCTGGGCGCGACGTTCTTCGTGTACGCCTGGGTTGGTGTGCTGGGTGGCTACGCCATCGTGATGCTCGCACCCCACACCTATCCCAACCGCAACGGCATGGCCTTCGTCTTTGGCGCGCTGGCCCTGACGATCTGCAACGACGCGGCCGCACTCTTTACCGGGCGCTGGTTCGGCAGCCATCCCCTCAATGCCACCCTCTCGCCGAATAAAACCATCGAAGGAACCATTGGCGGCACCATTGTCACCTTGATCGCCGGTGCGCTGTTGTTGCCCGTTATGAGCCCGTGGACGGTGACGCACGGAGTGGAAGCGGCGGTGGCGCTGTCGATCGTCGTACCTCTCGGTGACCTGTTCGAATCCATGGTCAAGCGAACCCTCGGCCTCAAGGACTTCGGGCGGCTACTACCCGGTCACGGTGGACTACTTGATCGAATCGACGGCCTGCTCTTCGCGCTGCCGACGATGTACTACTTGTTGCACGTCATCAAGTTGAGTTAGTGATGTCGCACGTGCGCCACCGCGTGGCGTTACTGGGTGCCACGGGATCGATTGGCGTCCAGACCCTCGACGTACTGCGCCGTGAACGCGAGCGCTTCGAACTTGTCTCGATCGCGGGCGGCGAGCAGGTGAGTGAACTCGCGGCCATCGCACGTGAGTTCAACGTGAAGCGCGTGGGCGTGAAGTCCGAGTCGCACCGCGCCACACTGGCTGACGTGCTCGGCGGCGACGTCGAGATTCTCGTGGGCGAACAGGGACTCGAAGAACTCGCGCGCGACGCGGACATCGTGATGAACGCAGTGTTGGGTTTCGCGGGTCTGCCCGTAACCCTGGGTGCCCTCTCGGCCGGGCGACGGCTCGCGCTCGCGAACAAGGAGTCGCTCATCGCGGCCGCGCCGCTGGTGGCCAAAGTGCGTGCGACGCCCGGGGCCGAACTGCTCCCGGTTGACTCCGAGCACTGTGCGATCCATCAGTGCCTCGCGAGCTCTCCCTACGGCCTGGGCTATCCCGACGTGCGCCGACTACTCATCACCGCGTCGGGTGGTCCCTTTCGAGGCTGGACGACAGAACAGCTCAAGGGCGCCACCAAGGACGAAGCGCTGCGGCATCCCACGTGGTCGATGGGGGCCAAGATCACGATCGACTCGTCGACCCTGATGAACAAGGGCCTCGAGGTGATGGAGGCGACCGCGTTCTTTGGCATTGAGGTCGAGCGAGTCGAAGTCGTCGTTCATCCCCAGTCGGTCGTGCACTCGATGGTCGAGTACATCGACGGCTCGGTCCTCGCGCAGCTCTCGAACCCCGACATGCGACTCCCGATCGCGTACTGCCTGGGCGCGCCCGATCGACTCGATCACGGCTACGGACGACTCGACTTCACTTCGCCCCTCGAGTTGACCTTCGAGTCGCCCGACGTCGACGCCTTTCCCGCTCTCGCGCTCGCGTACGAGGCGGCACGTCTCGGCGGGGCGGCTCCCGCCTGGCTGAGCGCCGCCAACGAGGTGGCGGTGGAGGCCTTCTTAAAGGACGAGATCAACTGGTGCGACATCGTGCCGGTCGTGGCCGCCACGATGGATCACTATGAGGGACAAGACCTAGAAGACTTGGCGTCGCTGTACGAAAATGACGACGTCGCTCGACGATTGGCGCACGCTAGCCTCAAAAAGTAGTCATGGACTCTGCGTCTTCGTCGTTGCGCCAGTCTCCCTGGACGCTCTTTGTCGGCACCCTCGCCTTCGTGGGTCTGCTCACGTGGCTCGTGGGGTGGGCGCTGCCGCTCGTCATCTTCTTGATCCTGTTCATGGTGATGGGACACGAGTTCGGCCACTTCATCACCGCCAAGCGCGCCGGTCTTCTCGTCACCGACTTCTTCGTCGGCTTCGGCCCGGTGCTGTGGTCGACCCAGCGCGGCGAGACCCGTTACGGAATCCGTGCCCTGCCCCTGGGCGGCTATGTCAAAGTCCCCGGAATGACGTGGGGGGCAGCGGTGCCACCCGACGAAGAGGCCCGCACGTACCGCGAAGCGTCGTATCCGAAGAAAGTGCTCTTCGCGTCGGCCGGCTCGATCATGCACGTCATCATGGCGCTGGCCCTTGCTTGGGTCGCCCTCACGTTTATTGGGAACCCGTCGCCGAGCCACGTCGGCGTGGGCTCCTTCACGCAGTGGCAGGGTCACAAGGAAACCGCCGCGCAGATTTCCGGACTGCACGTGGGCGACCAGATCACGAAGATCGACGGCACCTCGATCACGAGTATCGATCAGCTCACCAAGATTCTGCACGGCGACGCGGGCAAGCACCTCACCCTGGTCGTGGAGCGCGATGGTCGTGCTCTCACCCTGCACGTGACCCCGGTGAACGGGCGAACGATCAAAGTGGGCGGAAAGCCCTTACCGGCGCACGGCTACATCGGCATCGAGGTGACCGAACTGACGGTACACACGTCGCCCCTCGCCGCGATCCCCGACTCCTTCAGCGAGATCGGCCACTACGTGGGCGACGCGTTCGTGGCCATCGGTCGACTTCCCGGCGAGTTCCCCAGCCTCTTTCACCAAGTGGCCGACGCCAAAGCGGCGACGAATCCGAAAAATGAGGACACTCGTCCCTCGTCGATCGTGGGAGTGGTGCGCTTCGCCGATCAGGCCGCGAACGCCGGAGCCCTTCCGCTGATCACGATCCTGGCCCTGGTCAACATCTTCGTCGGCGTATTGAACATGTTGCCCATGTTGCCCCTCGACGGCGGGTACGTCGCCATCGCCACCTACGAGCGGATTCGTTCGCGCCGCGGCGTGCTCTATCGGGCCGATATCAACAAGCTCGCCCCGGTCGTCTACGCCTTCATGAGCGCGCTGCTGGTCCTTTTTGCCTGCACCCTGTACCTCGACATCGCGCACCCGATCGCCAATCCCTTCTAGGGCGCACCGGGCCGACCTCGAACACGGCAGACTAGAGGCATGGAAGTATCCTCCAGTTTGATAACGCCCCGTCGCACCACCCGCCAGATCAGTGTGGGTTCGGTCAAAGTCGGCGGTGACGCCCCCATCTCCGTGCAGTCCATGACGACGACCAAGACCGCCGACGTCGAGGGCACGCTCCAGCAGATCTACGCGCTGGCGGCCAATGGTGCCGACATCGTGCGCTGTACCTGCAACGAACGTGCCGCGGCCGAGGGCCTCGCCCAGATCGTGCCGCGTTCGCCGGTGCCCATCGTGGCCGACATCCACTTCCACGTCGAGATGGCGCTGGCGGCGCTTAGAGGCTGGCGTGAACGGGCTGCGCCTCAATCCGGGCAACCTGCGAAAGCCCGAAGAGATCAAGCTCGTCGCCAGCGAAGCCAAGGACCGCGGCGTGCCCATTCGCATCGGCGTGAACGCGGGCTCGCTGCACCCCGACATCTACGAACGATTCGGCGGCGCCACGCCCGAGGCGCTCGTGGAGTCCGCGCGCATCGAGTTGGCCTACTTCGAAGAGGTGGGCTTTAGCGACGTGAAGATCTCGGTGAAGGCGTCCTCGGTCGCGCTCATGATCGCGGCCTATCGCCTCGCGTCCGAGACCTTCGATCACCCGCTGCACCTGGGCGTCACCGAAGCCGGTCCTCTGCCGTGGGGACTCCTCAAGGGCACGGCCGGCATCGGCACGCTGCTCGCCGAGGGTATCGGCGACACGCTGCGCTACTCACTCACCGCCGACCCCGTCGAAGAGGCGCGCGCCGGGCGCACGTTGCTCGAGTCACTCGGACTGCGCGAGCGCAAGGGACTCGACCTGATTGCGTGTCCCAGTTGCGGGCGCGCGGAGATCGACGTCATCAAGGTGGCCAACGAGGCCCAAGACGCCCTCGAGCGCACTGAACATGCCGCTACAGGTCGCGGTGATGGGCTGTGTCGTGAACGGACCGGGCGAAGCGCGTCACGCCGACCTCGGGATCGCCGCGGGTAAGCACCGCGGCCACCTCTTTATCCAGGGCCAGATCATTCGCGTCGTGCCCGAAGACGAGATGGTCGCGGCCCTCGTCGATGAGGCCAAGAAGATCGTCGAAGAGGGCCTCGAGGCGCGACTTGCGCGCGCGCGACGCGAGCGCCGAGAAGGAAGCCGAAGCCGACCGCGCGGCGCTGTTGGACGACCGCGGCGCCGACGCCAACAACGCCCAAGTCAAGATCGATCAGATTCGACGTCACACGTCGAGCAGCTAGCTCTCGCAGTAGGCCTGGTCCGAATTCTCAAAGGAGCGCCGTGGCTCAATCAGAGCGTTCTGACCCCACAGTCCGAAGACTTCCCGCGCTGGTATCAAGACGTCGTCGCCAAGGCCGAGATGGCCGACAACGGCCCGGTGCGCGGCACCATGGTGATCCGTCCCTACGGCTACGCGATCTGGGAGCGCATGCAGGCCGAGATGGACGCGCGGATCAAGGCGACCGGGCGCCAAGAACGCCTACTTTCCCCTGTTCATCCCCGAGAGCTACTTCTCGCGCGAGGCCGAGCACGTCGAGGGATTTAGCCCCGAACTGGCGGTCGTCACCCACGCCGGGGGCGAGGACTTGGCCGAGCCGATCGTGGTGCGTCCCACCTCGGAGACGGTGATCGGTGAGTTCATGGCCAAGTGGATTCAGAGTTACCGGGACCTGCCGCTGCTGCTCAACCAGTGGGCGAACGTCGTGCGCTGGGAACTTCGCCCGCGCCTTTTCTTGCGCAGCTCGGAGTTCCTCTGGCAGGAGGGTCACACCGCCCACGCGAGCTACGAGGACGCCTCGGCGCTACGCGCGACGCATCCACTACGAGGTGTACAACGACTTTCTTCTCGACGTCATGGCCGTGCCCTGCTTCATCGGCATCAAGCCGGCCAGCGAGACGATTTCCCGGCGCGATCAACTCCATGACCGGCGAGGGCGTCATGCGCGACGGCAAGGCCCTGCAGATGATGACCACCCACGAGCTGGGACGGAACTTCGCGCGCGCCTTCGACATCTACTTCCAGAGCGAAGCCGGTGAAGCCGAGCTCTGCTACACGACCTCCTGGGGCGCGTCGACGCGCCTGGTCGGCGGACTCATCATGGCCCACGGCGACGACAACGGCCTCATCGTGCCGCCGCGACTCGCTCCCACCCAGGTCGTCGTCGTGGCCGTGCGCGACGAGCCCGAGGTCAACGAGGCCTGCGAGCGCGTGGCCGGCTGAGCTGAGCGCCGCCGGGGTGCGCGTCGAGATCGACCGCGGTCGGGGCAGCTTCGGGCGTCGCGTGACCGACTGGGAGATCAAGGGCGTCCCGCTGCGCGTCGAGGTCGGTCCGCGGGATCTGGCCCAAGGTCTCGTCACGCTTGGTGCGCCGCGACACCGGCGCGAAGACGACTCACGGCCTCGACGCGCTGGCGAGTGAGGTGCCGCCCGCTGCTCGAGCGCATCCAGAGCGATCTGTTGGCGCGCGCGCGTTGCCTTTCGCGACGACACACCCAGGACGTCGCCAGTCTGTGCCGAGGCGCTCGAGGCCGCGAGGGACGGCTTCGCCCGTCTCGCCTGGGACCTCGTCGCGGGCGAGGGAGAAGCCGACGCTCAACGCCGAAGCGGTCAGCGTTCGCTGCCTCCAACGCCAGGATGGCTCGATGCCCGACAAGCGAGGACGAGGGCGGCCTGATCTGTCTCGTGGCGAAGTCGTATTAAGGAAATCTTTAAACTGAATTTTATTGCACGAGCAGTGAGTATTTCTGCGTAGGGTCGCCGATTGTGAAGCCAGTGTTTCACTGCTACAATTGATGCCTACAGTCCGCTCAGGACGTATGGACTCGTTTAAGCGCGGGCCTCGGGCCCGCGCTTTTTCAATGTCCGGACGGCCGTGAGCGACAGCGAAAGGAGACGGACATGGATTGGGACACCACGCTCCGACCGCTCCTAGAACCGCTGGGACTGGACCTCTACGACGTGGAATTTTCCGCAGGAACCCTCAACGTGGTCGTCTCACGGCGCGGGGGGGTCGACCTCGAGTCTCTCACCAAGGCCAACCGGACGATTTCTGAGTGGCTGGACGCCAACGACCCCATTGCCGGGCGCTTCACCCTCGACGTCTCGAGCCCGGGCTCGAGCGACGTCTGCGCACCGCCCGCGCACTTCAAGAGCGCGATCGGCGAAGTGGTGACGTTGCGTGAACTGCGCGAGGACGAGCCCACGCGACGTCTCGAAGGAACGCTCAGCGAGCGTCACCGACTCGTCACTCACGCTGGACGACAACGACGCTCGGCGAGGTCATCGTCCCCCTCGACAAGATCGAACGCGCGCGCACGGTCTTCGACTGGGGTGCCACCAAGCCGAGAAGTCGCGCCTGCACCAAGGCAAGACCACGACCAAGGGCGCGCGCACGCCATCGACGAGCAAGAAAGGCTAATCATGGCTAACTTCGAATTTCTTGAGGCTCTCGGACAGATCGCGCGCGACCAGAACATCGATGAGGGCGAGCTGCTCATCGCGCTCGCCAACGCGCTGCTCGCCGCCTACAAGCGCCGTCCCGACTCGGCCGAAGACGCCGAAGTCGAGATCAACCCCGAGACGGGCGAGATCAAGGTGTGGGGCCTCGAACTCGACCTCGAGGGCAACGTCACGCGCGAGTGGGACGCCACGCCCGAGGACTTCGGTCGCATCGCGGCCCAGACCGCCAAGCAGGTCTTGATGCAGCTGATCCGCGACATCCAGCGTCGCCAGATGTACGAGGAGTTCGCCAACCGCGAGGGCGACATCGTCTCGGGCACCGTCCAGCAGAACGACAACCGCTACACGCTGCTCGACCTCGGTCGGGTGGAGGCGCTGTTGCCCCAGGCCGAGCAGATCGCCTTTGAGCGCTACGAGCACGGCGCGCGCATCAAGGTGTACATCGTCGAAGTGCGAAAGACCAACAAGGGCCCCCAGATCGTGGTCTCGCGCACGCACCCGGCGCTGGTCGCGAAGCTCTTCGAGATCGAGGTGCCCGAGATCGCCAACGGCATCGTCGAGATCAAGGCGCTGGCGCGCGAGCCCGGTCACCGCTCGAAGATCGCCGTCGCCTCCAACGACCAGATGATCGATCCCGTCGGCGCGTGCGTGGGCGCGCGGGGTTCGCGCGTGCGCAACATCACCAACGAACTTCGCTCCGAGCGCATCGACGTGGTGCCCTACAGCGACGACCCGGTCGAGTTCATCCAGTCGGCCCTGCAGCCCGCGCGCGTGCGTGAGGTGCGACTCGACGAGGTCGAGGGCATCGCCACGGTGATCGTGCACGACCAGCAGCTCTCGCTGGCCATCGGCAAGGAGGGCCAGAACGCCCGCCTGGCCGCTCGACTCACCGGATGGCGCATCGACATCCGCTCGGAGAACGAGGGCCAAGACGAGGTCGTCGAAGAAGTCTGGACCGAGGGTGACGTGGTCGTCGACGAGACGGTCGCCGCCGTCGTGGCCGAGCGACGGACGGTGAGGCGGTCGTGGTGTCCGACACGGTGATCACCGACGCCGAGGGTGACGTCGAAGAAGTCGTCGTGGTGGAGACGGTCACGGAGGAAGAGGCATAGCCCCGACACGGACGTGCGTAGTGTGTCGACGTCGCCGCAACGACGCGACTTGATGCGCGCGGGTCGCGACGCATCGGGCACCTGGTACCTGGGCGGGGCGACGGGTCGTGGTGTGTGGTGGTGTCGCGGACCGGGCTGTGGGGGAGAGGTGCGCGTCACCCACGTCGCGCGGGCACTGCGCGCCGGCGTCGCGCGAGGCGGACGTGGCGGTGTTGCGCGGTCTTGCGACCGGGAAAAGGCCGTAGTTGTGAAAGAATAGGAAACTGTGCCCGCCGAACGTGCGGGGACACGAAGTAAGGGAACGTTTTGGCTCCAAAGAAAATACGAGTGCACGAGCTCTCTAAAGAACTCGGGCTGACGAGCAAGGAGTTGCTCGCACTCGCCCAGAAAACTAGGCATCGGCGCCTCGAGCCCCTCGGCGTCGATCGAGGACGCCCAGGCGGACCGCATCCGACGACGGGCCGACGCCGACGGGCTGCGTCGCGAAGTGCCCGCTGACGCCCCGAAGGCCGAAAAGGCCACGAAGGCGACCAAGGCCACCAAGGCCACGCGGCCGCGCCCGCGGCGGCACCCGCGACGCCCGCTCGCCGCGCCCGACCGCGCCGCCGACGCGCCCGTCGCCGCGGCGCCGCGACGCCCCGGTTGCCGCGCACGCAGGCCGCCGAAGCCGCCGCGTCGCGCCGCGCCCCGGCCGCCGAGACCGCTCGCCCGCAGGTCGTGCGCTCTCGCGTCGCGCCGCCCAAGCCCGCGCCCTCGCGCAGCGTCTCGCCCGATGGCCCCACGACCATTCGCCCCACCGCCGCGCGGCGCCGGCGAAGGCTCGTCAGCGCCCGCCCTGTCAGCTCACACCGGTCGACCGATCCCACCGCCGCCTGGTCGACCCATGAGTCCCTCCGGCCGGCCGATCCCACCGCCGCCGGGCGTGCGTCGCCCGATGCCCAGTGGGGGCCCCGGTCGCGGACCGTCGAGCGGCCCTCGTCCGATGGGCGCGCGTCCGAGCACCGGTGCCCCGCGCACCGGCGGTCCCTCACGCCCGGGGGCGGCGGTTTCGTTCGTCCCGCGCCCGGCGCCCCGGTGGCGGTGCGCCCGCCGCCGGCGCCAGTCGCAGCGGTGGTCCCGCGCGGGGTGGTGGCGGACCCCGTGGTTCCCAGCGCAAGGTCACGCGTCGGCGTCGCCGTAACGTCGAGGAGCTCGAGCCGACCCAGATGACCACGTGGCAGCCGAGCAGCGCCGCGGTGCCCGAGGGTGAGATCATCATCGAGCGCGGCTCGACCGCCAAGGACGTCGGTCCGAAGCTCAACCGCAGCGCCGCCGACATCCTTCGCTTCTTGTTCCTCCAGGGCGAGATCGTGACCGCGGTGCAGAGCCTCAGTGACGACATGATCGAGCTCTACGCCGCGGAACTCGGCGCCGAAGTTCACCTGGTCGACCCGGGTGAGCAGAAGGAAGCGGAGCTTCTGGCGAAGTTCTTCGACGAAGACGACGAAGACGACCTCATCGCCGCGACCCCGCGTTCGCCGGTCGTGACCGTGATGGGTCACGTCGACCACGGCAAGACGTTGCTGCTCGACAAGATTCGAAAGACCAACGTGGTCGCCGGTGAGGCCGGTGGCATCACCCAGCACATTGGCGCCTACCAGGTGCCCTGGCACGGCAAGTCCATCACCTTCCTCGACACCCCGGGTCACGAGGCCTTCACCGCCATGCGCGCCCGCGGCGCCAAGGTCACCGACGTCATCATCCTCGTGGTCGCGGCCGACGACGGGGTCATGCCCCAAACCGTCGAAGCGATCGAGCACGCCAAGCTGGCCGAGGTGCCGATCATCGTCGCCATCAACAAGATGGACCGTCCCGACGCCAACCCCGATCGGGTCCTGCAGCAGCTGTCCGAGCAGGGACTCGTTCCCGAGAAGTGGGGCGGCGACACCATCGTCGTGGAGATCTCCGCCTTGCAGGGGACGGGCATCGACGAACTCTTAGAGCAGGTGCTGCTGGTCGCCGAGATCGGCGAACTCGCCGTTCGACCGACCGGTCGCGCCGTGGGCACCGTGCTCGAGGCGAACCTCGAAGTCGGTCGCGGTCCCGTCGCCACCGTCATGGTGCAAAAGGGTCTCTTGCAGGTGGGCGACCCCGTCGTGGCCGGTCCGGCCTTTGGCAAGGTCAAGGCGCTCATTAACGATCAGGGCAAGCAAGTGAAGAGCGCGGGGCCGTCGACGCCCGTGCAGATCCTCGGCTTTAGCGAGCCGCCCTTCGCGGGTGATGAGATGCGCGTCGCGCGCGACCTCGCGCACGCCCGTTCCCTGGCCGAAGCGCGCGCGCAGCGTACCCGACTCGTCGGGCAACAGCCGGTCGCCTCCTCCAGCGGGGCGCGGCTCGAAGACCTCTTCGAGCAGATTCAGCGCGGCGAGACCGCGACGCTCAACATCGTGCTCAAGGCCGACGTGCAGGGCTCCCTCGAAGCCTGCACCGAGTCGTTGAAGAAACTCGAGCGCGAGGACGTGAAACTCGTCATCGTGCACCGCGGCGTGGGCGGCATTACCGAGAACGACGTGCAACTCGCCAAGGCCTCGAACGCGACCATCATTGGTTTTAACGTTCGCCCGGACAAGCGCAGTCGTGAACTGGCCGCCAGTGAAGGTGTGCAGATCCGCACCTACGAGATCATCTACAAGTTGATCGAAGAGATCGAGTCCGCCATGCTGGGCCTCTTGACGCCGGTCTACGAAGAGGTTGTCACCGGCGAGGCGGAAGTGCGCGAAGTGTTCCGCATCCCGCGCGTGGGCGCGATCGCCGGTTGCTTCGTTCGCGACGGGGTGATCACCCGTGGCTCGAAGGTGCGATTCCTTCGCGAGGGCACGATCATCTGGAAGGGCACCATCACGTCGCTTCGTCGCTTCAAGGACGACGCGCGAGAAGTGGCCTCGGGCTTTGAGTGCGGTATCGGACTCTCGGACTACCAGGACCTCAAGTCGGGGACATCATCGAAACCTACGAAGAGCGCGAGATTCCGCGCACGGCATAAGCCATGGCGCGGTCCTCCGGTTCAACCACCCCTACCCACGTTCGGCGCGGGTGAACCAGATCTTGCGCGAGGTCATCTCCGATGAGCTCCTGCGGATCTCCGACATTGACGAACGTCTCGGTTTCTTGACCGTCACCGGGGTCGAGACGTCGCCGGACCTTCGCCACGCGAAGGTGTACTTGGACTCGGTCTCGGACCAGGCGAAGGAAGCCCTGGAGGAGCGCCGCGCCAGATACAAGCGTCGGTGAATGCCCAGACGCGCCTGAAGCGCACGCCGAAACTGGCCTTCGTGGTCGACCCCGCGATCGCGAGTGCCGAAGCCATCGACGAGCTCCTGCGCCGCCAGCGTCACGATGACGAGTAACGGGCTCCTCCTAATTGATAAGCCCCCGGGGTGACCAGCCACGACGTGGTGGGTCACGTCCGACGCGTCTTGAACGAACAACGCGTGGGTCACGCCGGCACGCTCGATCCCATGGCCACGGGTCTGCTGATCCTGGGCGTGGGGCCCTCGACCCGGCTGCTTCGCTTCGCCCAGAGCGAGGTCAAGCGCTACGAAGGGGTCGTCACGTTCGGCGTCGCGCACCGACTCACTCGACGCCGACGGAACGGTGATGGAGACGAGCGCCCGTGCCGACCCTCACGCAAGAGGACGTGAACGCCGCGGCGTCCAGCCTGTTCGGCGATCAAGAACAGATACCGCCCATGGTCTCGGCCCTCAAGGTCAACGGTCAACGCCTCCACGCGCTCGCGCGCGAGGGCGTGGTGATCGATCGCCAGCCTCGCTGGATCACGGTATACGAGTTGTCGCTCGCGCCACTCGATGAGCACCACTGGTCCTTTGACGTGACCTGTTCGGTGGGCACCTACGTGCGGGTGCTCATGTGCGACCTGGCCGAGCGACTCGGCACGGTGGGTCATCTGAGCGCCCTTCGTCGACTCTCGAGCGGTCCCATCGACGTGGGTGACGCCCTGACCTACTACGAACTCGACAATCGCGTCAGCGAAGACTACCGGTGCTCTTGGCGCCGCGGGCTTCGTGGAGCACCTGGAGTCGATTGACGTCAGCGAGGACGAAGAGAAGAGTCTGCGCATGGGCCAGCGGCTCGACCTGGAGCCCGAGCGAGCGAAGAGATCGCCGCGCTAATGTCGCCGGCCACTTGGTGGCCGTGCTGCGACGGCGCGGAGACGTCCTGGCAACCCGAAGTCGTTATGCCCGGTGTCGCCGAGTCCGGTAGGTTGCCAGTCGTGAAAGTGTTCACGACGCGGATGTCACGTCCGAGGGCCCTTGCGTGGTCGCGATCGGGGTCTTTGACGGCCTGCACCGGGGTCACCGGCCGTCCTCGCCCAGCTGATCGATCTCGCTCGACCGCTACGACGCCACGGCGACCGTCGTCACGTTCGATCCGTCCCCGGCCAGCGTGCTCGCACCAGACCCGCGCGCCGCGACAGATTGCCACCGTCGATCAACGTCTGGAGGGACTCTGGCCGCCCTCGGGGTTCGAGCAGGTGCGCGTCTCGACCTTCTCAAGGCGCTCTCGAGCGAGTCTGCGCGCGAGTTCATCGAGCGGGTCCTGGTTGGCGAGTTCACGCCGGTGCGTGCTCGTGGGCGAGGGTTTTCACTTCGGGCACAATCGCGAAGGCACTCCCGATCTCCTGCGCGAACTCGGCGTTGAGCTGGCTTCGACGTGGTGGTGGCGCCCACCCACGGCGACGGACTTAGTTTCAGCTCGAGTGCGGTGCGCGCGGCG
The DNA here is from genome assembly GCA_963839255.1 of uncultured Acidimicrobiaceae bacterium. GTDB lineage: Bacteria > Actinomycetota > Acidimicrobiia > Acidimicrobiales > RAAP-2 > RAAP-2. The sequence goes on along the minus strand of CAWIUH010000003.1, from coordinate 44,002 downwards.
CTGGCCGCGGCGACCTCGACGAGGTCCGAGCGCGATCTTGGGCCGACCCTTCATATTGCGCGGAGTCGTGGAGCACGGCGACAACCGGGGCGAGGAGTTCGGTTTTCCGACGGCCAACCTGGCCGTGGCGAGCGATCAGGCGCTACCCGCCGAGGGCGTCTACGCGGGGGCGACCACCATCGACGACGTCTGGTGGGCCGCGGCGATCTCGGTAGGGACCCGTCCCCAGTTCTACGAGGACGGCAAGTTGCTGGTCGAAGTACACGTGGTCGACTACACCGGCGTGCTCTACGGCGCGAACTCGACGTGGTGTTTCTCTCGTTGCTGCGGGCCCAGACGACCTTTGAGAGTGTGGAGGACTTGGTGGCTCAAATTGGCCGCGACGTGGAGCAAACGCGCCAACTATTCGCCTCCACGGCGACGAACGAACTCGAAACTGCTAGGATAAGTACTCGGTCAGCGACGCTGATCACGTGGGTCGTCCCGTGACGGCTCGCACCGGGACACCCGACTCAACTAAGGCACAGACGTTATATGACCGAGAAGCAACAGATCATCGAGGACTTTCGAGCCCACGACACGGACACGGGCTCGCCCGAAGTTCAAGTCGCGCTCTTGACCGACCGGATCGCGCATCTCACCGAGCACCTCAAGGTTCACAAGGGCGATCATCACACCCGCCGTGGACTGATGAAGCTCATTGGTCAGCGCCGTCGACTGCTGGACTACGTCCAAAAAGGTGACGTGGAGCGCTATCGCGCGTTGATCGGTCGGCTCGGCATTCGTCGCTAGCCGCATCACCCGCGTCGACGCCGTCGACGCGGTCAGTATTCGAGGCCCCGAACGCCAGTGGAGGATCGTCGCGTCAGCGAAGGTTGCCCACTGGGATTCGGGCGAATGCTGCTACACAAGGAGCACGCCATGACCGACGCGATTCGCGTTAGTAGTCCCATCACAGGTACCGACAAGACGATGAGTTTTGAAGCCGGTCACCTGGCCCAACTCGCCGACGGTGCGGTTCTCGCGCGCATCGGCGACACCATGTTGCTCGCGACCGTGGTCGCCGCAAAGACCGCGCGCGAGGGAATGGATTTCTTTCCCCTCACCGTCGACATTGAAGAGCGCGCCTACGCCGCGGGCAAGATTCCCGGGGCGTTCTTTCGCCGCGAGGGCAAACTCTCGGACCAGGCGATCCTGATCTGCCGTCTTATCGACCGCCCCCTGCGCCCGTCCTTCCCGAAGGGATTTCGCAATGAGGTCCAGGTCGTCGGTACCATCTTCTCCGCCGACCAGGAAAACCCGCACGATATCCTCGCCATCAACGCTGCCTCGGCCGCACTCATGATCTCGGGCATTCCCTTTGATGGTCCAATCGGCGCCGTGCGCATGGCGTACACGACCGACGGTGAGTGGGTGGCCCACCCGACGTACCAGGAAGGCGACGCCTCGACCTTTGAACTCATCGTGGCCGGCCGCGCGCTCAGCGACTCCGTTGACGCCGACGTCGCGATCATGATGGTCGAAGCTGGCGGCACCGAAGGTTCCTTCGAGAAGTACCTCGACGGTGCGCCCAAGGTGAGCGAAGAGGTTCTCGCCCCGGGGCTGGAAGCCTCGAAGCTCTGGATTCGCGAAGCGATCAACCTGCAGCGCTCGTTGGTGCGTGACTTCATCGCCGACCGGGGTCCGCTACCGACCTTTGAGTACGAGGCCTTCGTTGACTACACCGACGCCATCTACGCGCGCGTCGAAGCAATTGGCCACCAGGCGCTCTCAGACGCCAACAAGATCACGACCAAGGCCGCACGCAACGAAGCCCTCGACGCTGCGACCAAGTCGATTCAAGAGCAGCTCACCGGCGAGTTCGAAGGCCGCTCAAGTGAGATCAAGGCCGCCGTTCGTTCTTTGACCAAGAAGCTCGTCCGCGAGCGGGTCGTCGACTGACGGTGTGCGCATCGACGGACGAGGACTGGCCGACATTCGTCCGCTCTCGGCCGAAGTCGACCTCTTTCCGATGACCCACGGTTCCGCGGTGTTCCAGCGCGGCGAGACCCAGGTCGTGAACGTAACGACGCTCGGCATGCCCCGCATGCGCCAGCAGCTCGACACGATCTCGCCCGATGAGTTCAAGCGCTACATGCACCACTACAACTTCCCGCCCTACTCAACGGGCGAGACCGGTCGCGTGGGTGCGCCCAAGCGCCGCGAAGTGGGACACGGCGCGCTGGCCGAGCGGGCCCTCATACCCGTTCTGCCGAGCGAAGAGGACTTCGCGTACACCATTCGCGTGGTCTCGGACGTCATGCAGTCGAACGGATCGACTTCGATGGGTTCGGTCTGTGGCTCGACCCTGTCGTTGATGGCCGCCGGTGTGCCGATCAAGGCGCCCGTCGCGGGTATCGCGATGGGCCTCGTCTACGAAGACGGCGTCTACGTCACGCTGACCGACATCCTCGGCGCCGAAGACGCCTTCGGCGACATGGACTTCAAGGTGGCCGGTACCGCTGACGCGGTCACCGCGTTGCAGCTCGACACCAAGATCGATGGCCTGCCCGCCGACGTGCTCGCCAAGGCGCTGCACCAGGCCAAGGACGCGCGACTGACGATTCTGAAGGTACTGACCGACACGATCGCCGAACCGCGCAGCGAAGTCGCCGAGGTCGCCCCGAAGATTGTCTCGATGGAGATTCCGATCGACAAGATCGGTGAGGTGATTGGGCCCAAGGGCAAAGTCATCAACACGCTCCAGCAAGAGACGGGAGCCGACATCGCGGTCGATGATGATGGCGTCGTCGGTACGGTCACTATCGGTGCCAAGGACGGACGGGCCGTCGAAGAGGCTCGTCGACGCATCTCGCTGATCCTGGATCCGCCCTCGGCAGACGTCGGGGCGATCTATCAGGGTCGCGTCGTGTCCATCGCCAAGTTTGGCGCGTTCATTAACATCCTGCCCGGCCGTGATGGTCTCTTGCACATTTCAAAGTTGGCGCCGCTCAACGGAGGAAAGCGCATCGGCCAGGTGGAAGACGTTCTCGAGTTAGGCCAAGCCATTGAGGTCAAGGTCGACGACATTGACCCTCAAGGCAAGGTGTCGCTCTCGTTGGTCGGTGACTTTCCCGACGTGGTCGAAGAGCCGCGCCGCGAGCGTGACGCGTTCGCCGCGCGATCGTGAGCGCTGAACGCCCCGGCGCAAGTGAGCGTGGTGACTCGAACTCGGGTCGTTCGAACTCCAGTGGCTCGAATAGTTCCTTCGAAGCGAGCTTCGAAGCCGAACTGGCCGGCGAGATCGGTGACCTCGGGCCTGGCGGTCCCAGCTTTCACGGTGACGACGATGGCAGTCGTCGCAGTCCGCGGCCTCGTCGTCGTTAAGTAACCAAGGACCGTGTCGCGCCTCAGGTGTCGCGACACGGTCCTTGCGGTTTTCGTAGCGTGGGAACAATGAGTAGCGACCTGGCGTCCGTGCCACTCGCGCCGTGGTGGCGTTCCCCGCAGCGTGGTGATCGATGGGCCGTCGCGACGCTGGTGGGAATTCCCCTGGTGCTGTTCATCTTGCCAGCCCTCGTCGGACACCCCGCCATCGACGCGGACAACCTGATTCAGAACTTTCCCCTGCGGGTTCTGGCGGGTCGCCAACTCGCCTCCGGGCACCTTCCCCTTCTCAATCCGCTGACCAATGCCGGCACACCACTCTTAGGTGGCCTGAACGCCGGTGCGCTGTACCCCCTCACACTCATCTTCGCCTTCATTCCGCCGATCACCGCCTGGATCATCAACATGATCGTGGTCTACGTGAGTGCGGGGGTGGGAATGTTCGCTCTCCTGCGCTGGCACGGGGCTCGCACGACGCCGGCCCTGGTCGCGGGCGTGAGCTACACCTACTGCGGGGCGATGATCGGCCAGATGATTCACCTGGGCGTGATCCAGGGCTATTCGTTCGTGCCGTGGGCGGTGCTGATCATGCTCGCACTCTCGCGGCGTCTCGCGGCGGTGCCCGACGGTACGAGCGTTCTGTCGCTCGCGCGCATTGGTTTGCCGTGGGTCTTGGGTGAAGGGGCCCTGTGGGGACTCACGTTTCTCTCGGGCGAACCGCGCGCCATGGCCACCATGGAACTGCTCACGATCGTCGTGATCCCGTGCGTATTGATCCTTCGTAGTTCGTACTGGCTCGCCACTTGGCGCACGAGGATCACTTATCTGCTCACCCTCGTGGTGGGGTTCGCCTGGGGGCTCGGGATCGGGTTGGTCCAACTCCTGCCCGGGTGGTCGTTCATCAAGGACTCCGAACGCTCTGACGTCGGGTACTCGTTCTTCGGTGCGGGCTCGCTCGCGGTGCACTGGAGCGCCTTGCTCTTCACGCCTGATCTCTTCGGTGGCAACGGCGCGTTCGGTCAAACGGGATTCTTCGCCAACTACAACCTCGCCGAAGTGACGGGGTACGTCGGGGTCGTCGCGCTCGTGGCCACGGCCGCCTTCTTCACGCGCCTCACGCTGCGCGGCTGGCGCGGGGCGGAGCGCGACTACGCAATGTACGTCGTCCTCTTGGTGGTGGGGCTCCTAGCGACGTGGGGCAGCTTCACCCCGCTCGGGCACCTCTTTCGCGCCATACCGCTGTACGGTTCGACCCGCTTGCAGAGCCGCAGCGTCATTCTCGTCGACTTCGTGGCGTCGGTCTTTGTCGGCTGGTGGCTCCAGCACATCCTCGACGGCCGGCCCGAGTTGGCCGGCCTGGGCAAGCGCTCGCGCTGGGTGACGGCCGCCCCGGCGATCTTCATCGTGGTGCTCTCGGGTGGACTGATTGGGTGGGGACCGTGGGTGATCAAGAGGATCGGTATCCAGGGGGGGAATCCCGCCCTGGAAACGGGACTGAAGTTGACCAACGCCATCCACCTCGCGATCGCGCTGGTGGCCGCGCTCGCCATCGTGTTGTTCGCGCGACACGCTCGACGGCTCGTTCCGATCTTGATGGCGGTGCTGGTCGCGGACCTCGTGGTCTTTCTGCTGTTCACATCCAACGGACTCATCGGGGGCCAGGGGGCACGCGAAGCGTCGCGCGCGTACGCCGAGCAACTGATCAGCAGCAACGGTCGCTTCGCGATGGTCGATGTGAACGGGGCTCACACCAAGGTCTTTCGCGACCTGGGTCAGCCCAACATGAACGTCTTCACCCACATGGCGAGCGTCCAGGGATACGGCGCCCTGGTGTCGAACATCTACGACAATGCGACCGGCACGCACCCTCAAGCGTGGTTGAACGCCTGTCATCTCCAAGAGGGCATCTTTACCCCACTACGACTAGCAGTCGTGGTGATCGCCTCGGGCGAACTCATGACCCCCACCAACGAACAGTCGACGGTGCCCACCCGTTGCGAGGGCGTGTCCCCCGCTCCGAGTGTTCCGCGATACTTTGGTCAAGCCCTCTCGGTCGGCAGCATCTCGCTCGCGGGGGTCAACGGACGAGCGATCTCGTCGAGTCCGATCACGGTCCGGCTCCTCACGAGCGCCGGCAAGACGCTCAAGGAGCCGTCGTGGACGCTGCCCGGCGACGCGAGCACGCTCACGGTCCAGGCGAACGACGCCACCAAGCGGGCGGCGGGATTCGTCGTCTCCTCGGCCAGCGGGGTCAGTCTCGGCGACGCCGTCGTCACGCCGTGGAACTCGTCGAAGAGCTATCGACTTGACTCGCACTTTCAACTGGCGATCGCGACATCGAAGTGGCATCTCACCTCGACCCAAGACACGTTCTCAGTGTTCAAAGCCGCCAAGTTGTTGCCTCGCGCCTGGTTGCTCACCCCCTCGGCGGGAACCGTCACCCATATTCGCACCGCGATCTGGGGTGACGCCTGGGTCAGCGTGGCGCTCACCAAACCGAGTGCGCTCGATCGCAGTGAGGCCTACCTGCCCGGGTGGCGCGCCACCGCGGTGAACCAGACAACGGGCAAAGTAGTGCAGTTGAACGTCGAGAGAACCGGTCTCATCGAAAAGGTCCGCGTGCCCACGGGCAAATGGATCATCCACTTTCACTATCGCGCGCCCTACATCGAGATCAGCGTGGCCGCGAGTGTGATCGCTGGTCTCGCGTGGCTGGGAGTTCTTTCCTGGCTTCTCGTCTCGGCGCGGCGCAGGCGCCCCGGTAAAGTTCAGTCGTGAAGACACTGGCGATCGTGGGCGGCGCGGGCCGCATGGGCCAGTCGCTCGGCGAGGGATTACCCGCGACAGGTCGATTCGCAATCGGTGCACTGGTTGACGAGCACGAGCCGCGCGAGCTCTTCGGTTCTCGGTGGGTTACGTCACTTGACGATCTTGACGCGAAGGACATCGACGCCGTGGTTGATTTTTCCGCGCCGGAGGGCGTCTCGCACTCCGCCCAGTGGTGCGCGGAACACGCCGTGTCGCTCGTGGTAGGTGCGACCGGGCTCAGCGCCGAGCAGCGTCACAGCCTGGACGACGCTGCGACGCGCGTAGGGGTCGTGGTGGCTTCCAACTTCTCAGTGGGGGCTGTGCTGGCCGAGCGGTTCGCCGCCATGGCGGCGCCGTACTTTGATCGCGTCGAGATCATCGAACTGCACCACGACAAGAAGGCGGACGCGCCCTCGGGGACATCGATCACTACCGCGCGAGCCATCGCCGCCGCGCGACGCGCAGTCGGTGCCGATGCCTTCGCGGAGCCGACGTCGCGATTTACGATCGAGGGCGCACGCGGCGCACGCGGCGAAGACGGCGTCGTCATTCACTCGGTGCGCCTGCCCGGGCTCGTCGCTCATCAAGAAGTGCTCTTCGGTGCACCCGGCGAGGGCCTCACCATTCGCCACGACTCCTTCGATCGACAGAGTTTCGTCCACGGAGTCGCGCTCGCGCTCGACGCTGTGTCCACGACGCCCGGACTGATCGATGGCATCTCGGCGCTCCTTTCCTAGGGGCTCGCTCCCGCCAGGCCGACTGGTAACTTCGTACTATGAGTGAGCCCCGTTTTGGACGCGTTCTCACTGCGATGGTGACGCCCTTTCACGCCGACGGTTCGCTCAATCTCGACGTCGCCGCGCAACTGGCTCAGTTTCTCGTGAGTCAAGGGAGCGAAGGTCTCGTGGTCGGCGGTTCCACGGGCGAAGGATCGTCGCTGAGCGACGACGAGAAACTCGACCTCTTTGCCTGCGTGGCCGAGGCCGTGAGTGTTCCCGTGCTCGCGGGCAGTACGTTCGCCAACACCCAGCAATCCGTCGCGCTCACCACCCAGGTCAAGGCGACGGGTGTGGCCGGGGTGCTCGCAACCACGCCGGCCTACGCGCGTCCGAACCAGGCCGGCATCGCCGGTCACCTCGGCGCGATCGCTGAGAGCACGCCACTTGACGTGATGCTCTACGACATTCCGGGGCGCACCGGGCGAAAGATCGAGTCGGCGACCACGATCGACCTGGTTCGCTCCCACAAGAACATCGTCGCGATGAAAGACGCCTCCGGCGATACCGCCCAGGCCGCTCACACCAAGTCGGTCCTGGGTGACGAACTCGACCTCTACAGCGGCGACGACTCGATGCTGCTGGCCTTTCTGGGGGTGGGGGCCGTGGGCATCGTCTCGGTCGCGGCCCACTGGGCCGGTCCTGAGGTCTCGGGCATCGTGCACGCGGCCGTGCGCGGCGACTGGGACGAAGCATGGCGCTACAACGAACGAGCCCGCGAGAGTTTTCTCTTCGAGACCTCCGACGCGTATCCCAATCCGATGCCGAGTAAGGCCGCGATGCGCGCCCTCGGGATCGCCGTGGGGGAGTGCCGACTCCCGCACGGACCCAGCGACGCGGACTTGGACGCCCGGGCGTCCCAGGTCGTTGCGGCGCTAACGAGCACCCGTGCCTGACTCGGTTCGCGTTACGTTCCTCGGTGGATTGGGCGAGATCGGCAGAAACTGCGCGGCGATCGAACAGGACGGTCGCATCGTGGTCGTCGACGTGGGGCTTATGTTTCCCGAGCCCACGATGTACGGCGTCGACATCATCCTGCCGGACTTTCGCTGGCTGATCGAGCGCAAGGACCGCGTCGACGCGATCGTGCTCACCCACGGTCACGAGGACCACACCGGCTCCCTGCGCTACCTGGTCAAGGATGTCAACGTCCCCATCTATGGCTCCGCCCTGACGTTGGGCTTCGCGCGACACCGCCTGACCGAGGCCAAAGTTGCCCAGGACCTCACCTTCATCGAAGTCACCGACGGTGAGCGCCGGCGCATCGGACCCTTTGAGGTCGAGTTCATTCCCGTGACCCACTCGGTGCCGAGCGCCTACGCGTTGGCCTTCCACACCAAGGTCGGAGCCATCGTCCACTCGGGGGACTTCAAGCTCGACCTCACGCCCGTCGACGGGCGGCGCACGGACCTCAATCGCCTCGCCGCCCTCGGCGACGAAGGAGTGACGCTGCTCCTTGCGGACTCCACCAACGCCGAAGAGCCGGGGTTCACTCCCTCGGAGAGCAGCGTCGGGGTGGCGCTGCGTCGCCTCTTCCTCGAACGACCGACTCGGCGCATGGTGGTGGCGTGCTTCGCCAGCCACATCCACCGCATTCAGCAGATCGCTGACATCGCCCACGGCACGGGTCGCAAGATCGCCTTCATGGGTCGCTCGATGGAGGCCAACGTCAAGCTGGCACGCAAGTTGCACATGCTGCGCGTCGATCCGGCGGACATCATCGACGTGGAGAACGTCAGCCGCTTTCCTCCGGGCGAGGTCTGCATCGTGTGCACCGGCAGTCAGGGCGAGCCCCTGGCCGTGCTCTCCAAGCTCTCTCGCGGCGACGCGCGCAACTTCAAAGTCGGCGCCGACGACACCATCATCCTGAGTTCGCACCCGATACCCGGCAACGAGTGGTCGGTCGGTCGGGTCATCGACGACCTCAATCGCGAAGGCACCGAGGTCATCGACTCGAGCCGGGAGCCAGTGCACGCCTCGGGGCACGCTCGTCAGGGCGAACTTCGCACGTTTCAGCAGATTCTGCGACCCCAGAACTTCATCCCGGTGCACGGCGAGTATCGCCACATGGTCCACCACGCCGATCTGGCCCACTCCATGGGACTCAACTCGCGTCACGTCTTGATCTGTGAAGACGGGGACCAGGTTGAGGTGACGGCCAAGGGAATACGGCGCACCGGCCAAGTGCCCGCGGGCTTCCACTACATCGATGGCAGCGCGGGCGACTTAGATGAGCGTCCGCTCGAGGAGCGGCGCATGCTCGCTGAGTTCGGCGTGTTGTTGATCTCGGCCGGGGTCGACCGGGATCTCGGCAAAATTGCTCAGCCCGTGACGGTGTCGGCGCGCGGCTGGTTCGAGGGTGCGGGGGACACCGACCTGATTCTGCACGTGACGAGCTCGGTGCGCGCGGCCATCGAAGAGGCGATCGCCGAGGGGAACTTTGACGCTGAGTCCCTCTCGAAAGTGGCCCAACGCAGCGCGGGGCGTCTGTTGGGCCAGCGATACCGTCGACAGCCGGTCATCTTGCCCGCTGTGATCGTCCTGTAGAACGACTAGGACTTGTCGGGCTCGCCGTGTTCGGCGTTACTGAGCCCGTAGCGCCAGTAGGGCTTATGGCTGATCTGCTCGGGCGCGAGCCCGCGGTCCAACATCGCCGTCAACATCGCGCGCATGACGTGGAACTCGCCGAAGAGATACGCGTGACCGAGATCGGGCGGCAGTTCGAAGGCGGCCAGACCGCCAAAGAGCCCCGCGGGATCGTTGAGTTCGCGACCGCGTCGCTCCACGAAGATCCCCGTCACGCCGAGTCCTTCATCGAAGGTCGCGGGAAGTGCGTCGTCGGGCGCGTCGATCTCGATGATGAAGATGGCCCGTCCGGGCACCTCGATGCTTTCGGCCATGCGATACGCCGCGGCGAGGGCACTGACGTCGCCGATGAACAGATGCCAGTCGGCGACGGGGTCGAGGGGAATCTTGCCGCGGGGTCCGATCATGTCGATCTCGTCGCCCGGCTGGGCGTTTTCCACCCAGATGCTGCCGGGCCCGACGTGGTCCGTGGTCACCCACAATGTGAGGGTCGTTGCTCGCGGGGTCGACCGAACGCACGCTGTAGCGGCGGCTCACCAGCCGTCCGTTCGCGTCATTAAGGCGAATCATCACGTCGTTGCCCGGAACACCCGCGAGGGTTTCGGCGGGTCCGCTGAGGGTGATGGCCGTTACCGAGGTGCTGAGACGCTGGGTTCGCACCACTTGGCACCGCGCCCCAGTCGATCCGGTGCGCTCGGCGAGACGCAGGGTTGAGGGGTCGGGTTCAGTCGTCACGACGCTAGATCCTAGAGCGCGCCTCAGGAGGGCTCGTCAGCGGGGCCGTCGAGCAACGTGACCGTGTAGTGGTCGATGGAGCGTTCGACGGCGTCGAGTTGAGCGAGGCTGCCCGGGTCGTAGCGGCCAAGCAGTTGCGGCTCGCGTCGGGCGTTGGAGACGGAGACCCGAGCACGCGCGACCGCCCGCAATGCGGCGCGGCGAAGTTGGTTTCGCCGGACGGGATCGTCGGCCGGAGACGCGCCGTAGCGCGCAGCCGCGGCCCGAGCGTCGGCCAGTTGTTGATGGGGGCGCAGCGAGGGCGCCGTCGTCCACAACAGCACGTCGACCAGAAGGACGATGACCGCTCCGAGAGCCGTGTCGAGGATGCGCGCGCCGAAGAGGTTTCCCTTCTCGCCGATCAACCCTAAGAACACGAAGACAATCGGCGTGAAGGTCATCACCGCCAGCGCGTGCGATCGACGCTGCGCCCAGGGCTGAATGGAAGCCATCACGCACGACAGGATGATGAGTTCGATCTCGGTGTTGCCCGACAGCGCGACGAGCGCGGCGATGCCGGTACCGACTGCGGTGCCGAACGCGCGCGCGAGGGCGCGCTTGATGACCGGTCCCACGTCGGGGCGCAGGATGAAAGCGACCGCCAGGGGCAGCCAGAAGCCGTGGGGGCCATCGAGGATCCGTGAAATGATCATCGCGATTGTCACCGCACAGGCGACGATGAGGGCAAAACGCAGGCGTTCGCGCACCGGCAAGAGAGGCGAGCGCGAAAAACGCGTGACCTGAGCCGGCACGGCTGTCAGGTCGACGCGCAGGGCCGCCGCCGCGACGGGTGGAAGTTCCGGCGACGAGAGAAAGCTTTCGCGCAGCGCGGGGAGCAGAGTGACCGCGGCCGTGGCTCCGTCGCTGAGGAGAGTGCGCGCCACATCGCGCAGGGCCGGTGCGACCGAAGGACTGAGGGCGACGTTCTTTCCTTCGGCGTACGAGACGGCTTCTCCGGATCGCAGCGCCACGATCAGGCAGCGGTAGAGCGACTGCTCTTCGCCGTCCGAGGAGTTGAGATTGATGACGCCCACCACGTCCTGGGCGTGATCGACGGCCGCCAGCGCGCCCGCGCGGCCCATGTGGAATGACGCCGTACCGAGGGCGTCGACATTGGCGGCCAACGCGTTGAACGCGTTCGCGAGAACGACCCGCTGGTTCTCTAAGTGGAAGATCCGATTCATGAGGGCCGATATCAGGTAGACCCAGAGTGCCCCGGTCACGATCGCGAGGGTCGACTGCCACTCGACACCCGTGAACTGAAGACCGACGCCCATCACGGTGCCGATGAGAAGGTACGCGCCTGCCGTGGCGTGATTCGACGCCTCGATGAAGCCCGCGATGAGGGCGACCACCGCCACGAGTAGCACAAGGGACGGGGAGGACGCGAAGTGCTCAACGTACAGCGATCCCAGCCCCACGCCAGCACCGCCCGCACCCGCTACCCACAACAAGCGAGGGCCCCGCACCCGCCAGGAGTCGAGGCCGTCTTGACTCACGCCCCACAGCGCGCCGATTCCGGCCACGATGGCGTACAGGCGCTGATCAATGATGAGCCCGATGATGAGGGGAGTGCAGAGGCAAAATGCTGCGCGCAATGACAGGCGCACTTCCGGTGATATCGCCAGACGTGGTTGAGACCGCCTGATCACGCTGGCCCCTTTCGAACGTGCGTCGAGTGGTTCAAGAATCGAACAGGTCGTTAGTAAGTTAGATGGTTGTGGCACCAGCGCGGCACCAAAAAACGCCGGTAAAAAAGACGGCAACTCGCGCTCGCGCGAAGAGCGTGGCCGAACCCAACCTGTGGCAGCGTCACGAGCGCGACTTCTCGATCGTGGCCCTCTTCGTGGTGGGCTCTTTGTCGGTCTGGCCGACGTTCACGCCCTGGGACCGGTGGGTCGCCAAATTGCGCGGGGTCTGTCCGACGCGCTGGGGGTCGGACGGTTTGGCCTGGCGATTATCTTGTTGGTGCTCGGGGTGGTGTTGGTGTCGGGCACGGTTGAGTTTGACCGGACTCGCGCGGTGTGGGGCGGGGTCTTTGCCCTCGTGACGGTCTGCGGTCTGGCCGACCTCGCGGGAGGGCGACCCGGCATTCACGAGACCACGTACGCGCTCGGTCGGTCGGGTGGGTGGCTCGGCGTGGTGACGGGGGGAGCACTCGCGAGTTGGATCGGCGTTGCCGGTTCGACGATTGTGCTTATTGCGCTCTTCGTCGTGGCCGTCATCGTAATCACGGGCGTGGGGTTGCGAGGGCTGTTGGTTGGAATCGGAACCGGTTTCGCGGCGAGCGGTCGACTACTCGCGCGCTGGTGGGTAGTGCGTCCACGTCGTGACGAAGAGTCCGCAACGGATGACGAGATCATCCCCATTACGCGCGCACGCGTGCGATCACGCGAGTATGAACCCGAACCGGTCTTCGAGTACGACGAAGCCGACGTCGATGACGAGGTTGAAGAGGAGGACGAGGAAGACGAGGAGTACGAGGACGAGTACGACGAAGAGGCGGAGGACTTCGAAGAAGAGACCCAGAGCGAGCGGGTGCTCTATGTCAGCCCGCCGAGCGAGTGGGAGCTCCCGCCACTCTCTCTCTTAGGGCGCACACGCGACCAGCGGTTGGATCGCGGGCTGACCGACGCGGCCGGCGAAGAGCTGGTTGACGCCTTGGCCGCCCACGGAGTGGAAACGACCCTGGTGGGCTACACCGTGGGACCCACGGTCACCCGATTCGAGTTGGAGCTAGGACCCGGGGTCAAGGTGTCGCGGGTGACCTCTCTCAACAAGGACATCGCCTACGCCATGGCCTCGCCCGACGTGCGCATCTTGGCCCCGATTCCCGGGCGTTCCGCGATCGGCGTCGAGGTACCCAATCGCCAACGTTCGCTAGTTGCCCTGGGTGACCTGCTTTCGTCGGACGAGGCGACGGCCGCGACTCATCCCTTGGACGTTCCGCTCGGGCGCGACATCGCCGGGCGCACCGTCATCGTGAACCTTGGCGAGATGCCCCACGTCCTGATCTCGGGTGCCACCGGAGCGGGCAAAAGCTCGGCCATGAACTCACTGATCACCAGTCTCGTCATGCGCGCCACGCCCGATCAGTTACGCCTCTTGTTGATCGACCCCAAGCGCGTCGAGATGAGTCACTACAACGACTTGCCGCACCTGCTCTCGCCGGTGGTGGTGGACCCCAAGAAGGCCGCGGGCGCCCTGCACTGGGCCGTGAAGGAGATGGAACGTCGCTACGATCTGCTCGCCGAGTGCGGAGTTCGCGATATCACCAGCTACCAACAGATGCTGGCCCGCGGCGAGATAGAGGTCGAGCCCAGTTCACGCGAGTTGGTGGCGGACGCCTTTGAGCGCGCGACCGGCCTACCCTCTGACGCCGTACCGATGGGTCCCGAGGAGTTGCCCTACATCGTGATCCTCGTGGACGAGCTCAACGACCTCATGATGGTGGCGGCGCGCGACGTGGAGGAGTCGGTCGTGCGCATCGCCCAGATGGCGCGCGCGGTGGGCATCCACCTGGTGCTCGCGACCCAGCGCCCGAGTGTGGACGTGATCACCGGCGTCATCAAGGCCAACATTCCGAGTCGCATGGCCTTCGCCGTATCCTCGCTCGCCGACAGTCGCGTCATCTTGGACCAGGCCGGGGCCGAGCGGCTGATCGGCAAGGGAGACATGCTGCTCGTCACGGCCTCGAGCAACATCGCACGTCGACTCCAATCGCCGTGGGTCTCCGAAGAAGAGGTGCGCCGCGTCGTCGAAGCCTGGCGTCGCCAAGGCGGTCGTCGTGAGTCCGTTGTCGCCCTCGACGTACCTGCGTCGCGCGGTGGGTCGGGCTCTGGTTCGAGTGACGACGACGACGAGATCCTTCGACAGGCCCGCGAGCTCGTCATCCGAACGCAGTCAGGATCGACTTCGATGCTCCAACGCAAGTTGCGCGTGGGTTTCGCACGTGCCGGGCGCATCATGGATGAACTGGAAATAGAAGGAGTCGTCGCCCCCGGTGACGGCTCCAAGGCCCGCAAAGTCCTCGTCTCGCCCGAAGAGTACGACGAACAGACGTCGCTGTAGTTTTGGCGCGTCACTCGGCTGCACCTCATCCGCGCCGACGCGGTGTCTTCACGCGCTTCGTTGGCGTGCTCCTTGGTGCGATCATCGCCGTCGCCGGAGTGGTAGCGATGCAGATCCCGCTGTTGCATCGTCCGGCGCGCACCTACGTCGCCCTACCGACGGCCATTGCGTCGGCGACGTCAGCGTCGCTCGCCTGGCCCCGTGTGGGTTCGGCCGCGCTCGACATTCCGTCTCTGGGGGTGCTCACGAGCTATCACCAAGCGGTCGTGCCGATCGCGAGTCTCACCAAGATGATGACCGCGTTCGTCGCTCTCCAAGACCTGCCGCTGACGATCGGTGAAACGGGTCCGTGCCACACCGTCACGAGCGACGACATGGAGACCTATAACCGACTGATTGGTCTGGACGCGTCCAGCGTGCCTGTCGTGGTGGGTGAGCAGCTCTGCGAGGATCAGCTGCTCGAAGGTGTGCTTGTGCACTCGGCGGCGAACTACGCGGTCATGTTGGCCAACATGACGGGAGACTCATACACGGACTTTGTGGCGCTGATGAATGAGGAGGCCCAGACGCTGGGTCTGACGCAGACGACGTACGTGGACGTGACCGGGCTGTCGGACGAGGACGTCTCCACCGCGACCGATCAAGCGCGGCTCGCGGCGATGCTGATGAACTCGGCACTGGTGCGATCGATCGTGATTCAAACGAGCGTGATCCTGCCCGTGGGCGGCGTGGAGAACTCCTTCACCCCCGACGTGGGCATCGACAACGTCATTGGCGTGAAATCGGGGCGTACGTTGGCCGCGGGCGGCTGCGACGTCATGGCCGTCACCTTTCAAGACGGCCCAGCAACGCACGTGCTGTACGCAGTCGTTCTCGGCCAGCAGGGGGGCGACCTGTTGACACCGGCGGGCGAAGCGGCCCTGGCGCTGGCGAACTCGGCCGTTGCCAGTCGCCAGCACTACACGTTGGCGGCCCATCGCGCCTTCGGTGAAATCGCCTACGACGGTCGGCGCGTGGGCTTCGGTCTCACGTCGTCGCGTGAGTTTTGGTGGTGGCCCGCGCAAGGCCACCTGCACGTGCGGGTGCATCTTCAACGCATCACTCGTAACGTGCGACGCAACGAAATCGTGGGACGACTCTTCGTGAGCGGGCCGGTGCACGCGAAGCTGGTGCTGCGCGCGTTGGGTTCGCTCAGCGCCCCTACGCTTCTCCAGCGCCTACGCTGAACAAATGTTTTCGCGCGCCCCAGCGACCTCGGCCAACCTTGGGCCGGGCTTTGACACGCTGGCCGTCGCGCTTGGCCTTTACGTGGAAGTCACCCTCGATCTCGCCGACGAATTCCGCGTCTCGAGCGAGGGGTGCGGAGCCGGGCTCCACGATGACGAGAACCACTTAGCCGCACGGGTGGCCCGGAGTGTGCTGGGCCATTCGAACTTCGCCCTGCACGTGAGTTCGACGATCCCGTTGTCGCGCGGGTTGGGTTCGTCGGCCGCACTGGCGGTAGCCGCCGCGGCCGCGGCGGGAGCGGCGGATCCCTTGGGCGTGGCCGCCACTCTCGACGGTCACGCGGAGAACGCTGCGGCGTCGGTCCTGGGAGGCCTCGTCGTCGCGCGAGTGGAGGGTGAGAACGTGGTCGCGCGCTCGCTGCCCCTCGATGACGCCTGGCGCTTCGTGGTGGTGGTGCCCGACCAGGAGCTGGCCACAAGTGACGCGCGACGCGCGCTTCCCGAGCGGGTGCTCTTTAGCGACGCCGTGCACAACTTGAGCGCGCTCGGCCTGCTGATCGCGGGCCTGGGCGATCACGCCAAGTTCGTAGCGTCGTCGATGGAGGACGTCTTGCACCAGCCGTACCGCGCGGAGTTGCTGCCCTTCGCCGATGAACTGCTGAGTGTGCTGCGCGAGTCCGGGGCGGCAGGTTCATGCTGGTCGGGCGCCGGGTCCTCGATGCTCGGACTCGTCACGAGTGAGAACGCACCCGAGGTCGCGCTGTCGGCCAAGGAGTTCTTGCACTCCCGATCGATTCCGGGCGAGGTCTTTACCCTCGACGCGGATCGTGCGGGTCTGGTTACGCGTTGAACGATCCCGTCGCGCGCGTCGACGTGCGGACCCTGGGCGGCGCAGGGTTTCTCCTGGCCGGCGTGGTTCTGGTCCAATGGAGTGCGGCGCTGGTGGTGCCAGTCTTTCCCGTGCTCGGCGCCTCGGCGACGAGCGCCTGGCGCTTTCTCATCGGGGCCGTCGTCTTGCTCGTGATCACGCGCCCGCACCTTCGAACCTGGACGCGTACTCAGTGGATCGGGGCCTGCGCGCTGGGCGTCTCCACCGCGTTCATGAATCAATGCTTCTACCAAGCCCTCGCTCGCATTCCGCTCGGCGGGGCCGTCGCCATCGAGTTTCTTGGGCCCTCTTTGCGTCGCGGCGTTGGGTCGGCGCAGCCTGCGTCACTTCGCTTTCGTCGTCCTCGCGGGACTGGGAGTCCTCGCACTGACTCACCCGGGTAATGGTCTGACCCTCGTCGGCGTTCTCTTTGCGGCGGGCTCGGGTCTCGGTTGGGCGCTTTACGTGATCTCGGCCGCTCGGGTGGGCGGGCTCACGCGAGGCTTCGACGGACTGGCGGTCTCGATGTCGATCGCCGCGATCGTGACACTGCCGTTCTCACTTCCCAAGACCAGCCAACTCTTTTCTCATCCCGACACGTTGGTGCGCGTGGCCATCGTGGCCGTCATGGCGATCGTGCTCAGTTTCGGGGCGGACCTGCAGGGACTGCGCCGCGTACACTCCTCGATCGCCGGGGTCCTACTGGCCTTCGACCCGGCGGTCGCCTTTCTCATCGGATGGTTGTTGTTGAGTCAGACGGTGAGCGTCTGGGACTTCGTGGGATTGGCCTGCATCATGGTTGCCGGGGTGGCCGTCACCTATGACTCCAGCGTCGCTGGGGTGGGTGTCGCTCCGTAGTTGTCCCGCCCAGGCCGCCGCGGGCTCTAAATGCGCGCCGTTAGGCTAATCAGGTGGCAGAACCGCGCACGTTCTCGATTCGCACGTTCGGGTGTCAAATGAACGAACACGACTCTGAGCGCCTGGCCGGGCTGCTGGTCGCCGACGGGCTCGTCCCCGCTGAGACTGACCATGAAGCGGACATCATCGTGCTGAATACCTGCACGATTCGTGAGAACGCCGACCTTAAGTTATACAGCGCGCTCGGCCAGCTCAAGGCGCTCAAGGAGTCTCGTCCCGGCATGCAGATCGCCGTGGGTGGGTGCATGGCCCAAAAGGACCGCAGGTCCATCGTGGAACGCGCGGGTTGGGTCGATGTGGTCTTTGGGACCCACAACCTCAACGCCGCCCCCGACCTGTTGCGCCGCTCGATGAGCGAGGGCCCGCTCGTAGAAATCCTCGACGCGCCCGATCCCGTGACCAGTCGCGACATGGCGCCCGCGCTCTACGCCGTGCGCGAGTTGAGCTTTGCCGCGTGGATGACGATCCAGACGGGATGTGACAACACGTGCGCGTACTGCATCGTGCCTAGCGTGCGAGGGGGCGAGATCAGCCGGCCCCTCGAGGATCTTCTGGCGGAGGCGGCGATGCTCGCCGACCGCGGTGTCACCGAGATCACGGTGCTGGGCCAAAACGTCAACTCGTACGGACGAGACATCACCGGACGGCGTCCGCTTTTTGCCGAACTGCTGCGCGCACTAGGCCACATCGACGGTCTGGAACGGGTGCGTTTTACCAGTCCGCACCCCAAGGATCTGGGTCCCGAGACGATTGCGGCGATGGCCGAGACGCCCAACGTCTGCAATCAACTGCACCTGCCGCTGCAGTCCGGATCCAATCGCGTGCTGAGTGCGATGCGGCGAGGATATCGCGTTGAGCGGTACCTCGAAAAGCTCGACGCGGCGCGCGCGTCGATTCCCGACCTCGCGGTCACCACGGATCTCATCGTGGGCTTTCCGGGTGAGAGTGACGCGGAGTTCGACGAGACCCTCGAGGTCGTCGCACACTGTGAGTTCGACCTCGCCTACACGTTCATTTTCTCGCCGCGCGAGGGGACGCGCGGGGCCCAGATGACCGACTCCTTCGTCTCGAGCGACGTCATCAAGGAGCGCTTCGTACGCTTGAAGGACGTCACTGACCGCTCAGCGTTGCGCCGTCACCAGGCGCGCGTGGGCAAACGCGAAGAGGTGCTGGTGGAAGGACCGTCGCGCCGCAACGACCAGATGCTCTCGGGACGCACTCGACAGGGCAAGCTCATCCACTTTCCCGTCAGTGATGAGCCCCTGCGTGCAGGTTCGCTCGCGAGTGTGGACGTGACCTACGGCGCGCCGTATTACCTCATGGGCGAGGTGTACGAGGTGCTGAGGGCGCCGCGTCACAAGATTCGCGTGCCGCTGCTTTCTTCGTGAGGACCCCGGGAAGCCCGGCGGTTGCTCTGGTGGGGCCCACCGCATCCGGTAAGTCGGCGCTCGCCCATGAAATAGCGCTCGCTCAGGGCGACGTCGACGTCGACATCGTCAGCGTGGACGCCATGTGCGTCTATCGCGGCATGGACCTGGCGACCGCCAAGCCCACGAGGCGTGACCGCGAGCAAGTGCCCTACCACTTGCTTGATCTGGTCGAACCTTCCGAGGAGTTCACGGTCGCCCAGTTTCAGCGCGACGCGCATGACGCCGCTACGCAGGTCTGGGCGGCCGGGCGCCGCGTGCTCTTCGTTGGCGGCACCGGACTCTACGGGCGGGCGGTGCTCGACGATCTCGACATCCCCGGGAGATACCCCGAGGTTCGTCGCGAGTTAGAAGAACGCGCCACCACCGATCTGGCGTCGCTGTACGCCCGAACTCGAAGAGCTCGATCCTCTCTCGGCGAGTCGAATGGAAGCCTCCAACGAACGTCGTGTGGTGCGGGCCATCGAGGTGACGCTCGGTTCGGGTCGACCGTTTTCGTCCTACGGCGAGGGGCTCATGACGTATGGTCCTGCGCGCGTGATCCAGGTCGGACTCGACGTACCACTCGAAGTGCTCGACGAACGCATCGAGTTGAGATTCCGCCGCTGGATGGACGACGGATTGGTTGAGGAAGTCGAAGGTCTCCTCCAACGTCCTGGGGGAATGGGCCGTACCGCCCGCCAAGCCGTGGGCTATCGCCAGATCCTCTCGCACATCGAAGATGACCGGCCTCTCGAGACGTGCGTGAGCGACGCCATCACCCAGAGTCGTCGCCTGGCCCGACGACAGCGCGCCTGGTTTCGCCGTGATCCCCGGGTTGAGTGGTTCGAGGATCCGAGTGCCGCGGCCGCGCGCCTGGTGACGGTGCTGAATGAACCCGATGGGTTCGTGCGAGACTGAAATGGTGACATTGCGATCGCTCCAAAAGTGGCAGGGCGCGGGGAATGACTTCCTCGTGGACGTGCAAGGGGCGGGCGAGGCGCGGCCCTGGACGAGTGAGCGCGTGCGCGAGGTCTGCGCCCGTGCCACCGGCGTGGGTGCCGACGGACTCTTGGTGGCCGACCTCACGCAAGGTGTCACCATGACTCTCTACAACGCCGACGGCTCGCGGGCAGAGATGTCAGGCAACGGCGCGCGCTGCCTCGCGGCTGCGGTTCGCCGGGCCACTCACTCGGAAGCGGACGAACTGGTCGTCACGACGGACGCAGGCGAAAAGACCGTTCGCCTCGCCATGGTTAGCGACGTCGCGGGCTATGGCAGCGTCGACATGGGTGAGGTGACCTTCGGCGAGGACCTCGACGGTGCGTGGGGCGTGGCCTATGTGGGTAACCCCCACGTCGCGGTCTTGGACGATGAACACTGGAACGACGCGACGCGCGAAGAACTCGCGGCCAAGTTCGCCGCCCAGATGGGCGGGGCGAACGTGGAGTTCGTACGCGTGCTGGGTCCCGGTCGCCTTTCGATACGGATCATTGAGCGTGGCGTGGGTTGGACGCTGGCCTGTGGCACCGGGTCGTGTGCGGTGGCGGCCCTCGCACGGCGCCACCACGAGAGCGGCGACTATGCGCACGTGGAGAATCCCGGCGGTACCTTGACGGTGAAGCTTGAAGGACGGCGGGCAACCTTGAGCGGCCCGGTGCAGTTCGTGGCAGATGTGGAGTGGCTCGAAGCTTGACGTACGTTCCCGACACTCTCATTGACCGGAGTTTCCGAGAGAAGATCGTTCTGGTGGGAGTGCTGTTCCCCGGAACGAGTGAAGACGACCTCGATCGCCAGCTCGACGAGTTGGCACTTCTGGTGGACACGGCCGGTGCGGACGTCGTGGCGCGCATTGTCCAGCGTCGCGACGCGCCCGACCCCGCGACGTACCTCGGTTCGGGCAAGGTCAAGGAGCTGCGCGACGTCTGTCTCGCCCTTGACTCAGACACGGTCGTCTTTGAAGACTCGCTCAGCCCCGCCCAGCAGCGCAACCTGGAAAAGATTCTCGGGCGCACGGCGATCGACCGCACGGCCGTGATTCTGGACATCTTCGCCCAGAACGCGCGCACGCCGGAAGGCAAAGCCCAAGTCGAACTCGCCTTGCTGCAGTACCGACTCCCGCGCCTGCGTCGAGCGGGCGGATCGCTCTCCCAACAGGCCGGTGGCATTGGCACCCGCGGTCCCGGTGAGACCCAACTCGAAGTCGATCGTCGGCGTCTCGTCCAACGCATCCATCACATTCGTCGCGAACTCAAGCAGATCGATCGCACTCGCCAGGTTCAGCGCCAGGGCCGCGAGCGCGGCCGACACCGCGAAGTCACTCTCGTGGGCTACACCAACGCCGGAAAATCGTCGATGTTGAATGCGCTCACCCACGCGGGGGTGGAGGTGGAGAATCGCCTGTTCGTCACTCTCGATCCGCGCACGCGCCAGCGCCAACTGCCCGGCGGCGAGACGGTGCTCTTCACCGACACCGTCGGGTTCATCTCGAATCTGCCCCACGAGCTGGTCGAGGCCTTCATGAGCACGCTGAACTCGGTGCAGTTGGCCGACCTCTTGGTCCACGTCGTCGACGGATCGAGTGACCGAGCCGAGGAGCAGATTGCGGCCGTGCGCGACGTTCTCATTGAGATCGGCGCCGAGCACGTACCCGAGCTGCTCGTCTTCAACAAGGCCGACGTTCCAGGCTCACGGGCCAAGGACCTCGCCAAGATCTACGACGGGGTATGGGTGTCGGCGTCTGACCGGGGAGAACCTCGACGAGGTGATCGACCATGTGGCCGAGCGCCTGCGCTCGCGCGACCGTGTTCTCACGCTGCAGCTTCCCCTGGACCGGGGCGATCTGCTCGCGGCCGCGCATCGTGAAGGCGACGTCCTCGACACCACGGTCAATGACGACGGTGTACTGATCCACGTGGTCTTGGACGCCGTGGGCGCGGCGCGCTTTAGCGAGTGGCGGGTGCCGGCGTGAGTTTTTCGCCCCCGGCGTACCCCTACGAGCGACTGGATGGTCTGAAGGAAGTGGCGTCGGAGTTTGAGGGCGGGGCCATCGACTGTTCCATCGGCACGCCGATGGATCCGCCACCGGACTTTGTGATCGAGGAGTTGGCCCGGGGCGTGGGGGCGACGAGGGTATCCGCCCTCGGCCGGTACGGCGAACTTTCGCGACGCCGCTGCCGGTTGGCTCGCGCCGACGTTTTGGTGTCGACGTCTCGGCGAACGATCTGGCCGCCTGCGTCGGCACCAAGGAGTTCGTCGCCTCACTCGCGGGATACCTGCACTTGCGCTCGCCCGAGCGCGACACCGTCCTGTATCCGGCCATCAGTTATCCCACCTACGCCATGAGTGCGACGCTCGCCGGACTGCGCGCAGTGCCCGTCGCGCTGATGAAAGGTCAGTTGGATCTGTCGTCGATCGACCCGAATGACGCGAGGCGGGCCTTAGTGCTGTGGGCGAACTCGCCAGCCAACCCGAGCGGTCACCTTGACGATCTCGAGCGCGTCGCCCAGTGGGGCAGGGCGAACGACGTCCTCGTCGCGAGCGACGAGTGCTACTGCGAATACACGTGGGCCTCGTCGCCCCGAACAGTCCTCGAATACGGCCCCGAGGGTGTTCTCGCGGTGCACTCGATCTCGAAGCGATCCAATCTGGCCGGGATTCGCGCGGGCTTCTACACCGGTGACCCCGAGGTCGTGCGCTACCTGCGCAGTGTGCGCCAGCACGCCGGATCTCATGGTTCCCGCCCCCGTACAGGCTGCGGTCGCTCTGGCCTACGGCGACGACGACCACGTGAACGTTCAACGCGAGCGGTACTGGTCGCGGTCTCGAGGTCTCGCCTCGCGCGCTGGAGTCGGTGGGCGTCACCGCCCCCACGCCCGAAGGCGCGTTCTATCTGTGGTGTTCGAAAGAGGGCATGGATGGTTGGGAGCTCGCCGCGATGCTGGCGGAGCGTTCGGGACTCGTCGTGAGTCCGGGCGAACTCTACGGCGACGACGGTCGTGACTTCGTGCGTATCGCCGTCGTGCAACCCGATGAGCGCCTCGAACTTGCCGCCTCTCGTCTGAGGGCGTCCTAAGCCCCAAACTACGCTGGTGACGTGAGCGATCTCGAAACCCGCATCGGTCACTGGTACGACCAGATCGGCGAGATGTCGCCTGAGAACACCGAGGCGCGACGCGACGTGGAGTTGGTCATCACCAAGCTCGACGACGGACAGGTGCGGGTCTGCGATATCGCTGAGCGACGGAACAGTCGTGGTGAATGAGTGGACCAAGCAGGCGATTTTGCTCCTTTTTCGGTTGCGGGGACTCGAACCGAGCGAAGCGGGACCCTTTGAGTATCTCGACAAGCTCGACCTGAAGACGGACTACGCGCGTCGCGGAGTACGCGCGGTGCCGGGTGCGATTGCGCGCTACGGCAGCTATCTCAGCCCGGGCGTGGTGTTGATGCCCAGTTTCGTCAACATCGGTGCCTGGGTGGGCGCGAACACGATGGTCGACACCTGGGCCACGGTGGGCAGTTGCGCGCACATCGGAGACAACGTCCACCTGTCCGGCGGCGTGGGGATCGGCGGCGTTCTCGAGCCAGCCAATGCCGTACCGGTCGTGATTGAAGATGACGCCTTCATCGGCAGTCGCAGCATGATCGTCGAAGGTGCGCGGGTGGGCCGAGGATCGGTGGTGGGAGCGGGGACGATGCTGAGTCCCTCGATTCCCGTCTACGACGCCGAGACCGGCGAAGAGATCTCGAGGGGCTACGTTCCCGACTACTGCGTCGCCATCTCGGCCAGTCGTCGCCGCGAGTATCCCGGGGGCGAGTTCTACTTGCCGTCGGTCCTGGTGATCAGGCGTCTCACCGAAGGCGAGCGCCACAACAAGGCGGCGCTCAACGACGTCTTGCGCGACCACGGCGTGTCGACGTGAGTCGACTCGGCGACGTCTATGAGTTGGTGTCGATCAGTTCGGTGAGTCGTCACGAGTCGGCCCTGGCCGACCACGTGGAGAAGCGCTCTGCGCACGAACCGCTCCTTGGAGGTGGATCGCATCGGCGACAACGTCGTGGCGCGCACCATGGGCGATCGCGCGACGCGCGTCATCGTCGCCGGTCACCTCGACACGGTGCCCGGCGACGCGGGCTATGGCGACCGTGGATGGCGACGTGCTCACGGGACTGGGGGCGTGCGACATGAAGGGCTCGCTCGCCGTGATGCTCGCACTGGCGATGGAAGATGCGCCGCGCTCGAGCGACGTCACGTGGATCTTCTATGCCCGAGAGGAGATCTCGCGGAGCGAGTCAGGACTTGTCGAACTCATCGAGAAGCGTCCAGAACTCCTCATGCGGCGACGTCGCACTGCTCTGCGAGCCCACCGCGGGCGTGGTCGAAGCGGGTTGCCAGGGCACGCTGCGAGTGCGCGTGGATGTCGCTGGTCAGCGCGCGCATACTGCGCGTCCCTTAACTGGACCTAACGCCATCCATCGCGCCGCTGACATCATTACGCGCGTCGCGAACTACGAACCGCGGCACGTGGAACTCGATGGCGTTGACGTATTGCGATCAGCTCCAGGTGGTGTTCGTCGAAGGGGGAGTTGCGGCCAACGTCGTCCCCGACGCCGCAACGGTGACCATCAATCACCGTGTTGCCCCCGATCGCTCCCGCGACGAAGCGGCTGCGTGGCTACGTGACTACCTCGGGGATCTCTTGGAGGATGTCGACGGATTCACCGTCCTCGATTGGGCCCCGAGCGCGCCGCCCTCGCTCACCAATGAGCGCTTGGGCAGCGCTGGTGGCGCTGACCGAACGGCCCGGTTCGAGGAAAACTTGGCTGGACTGACGTCGCGACGTTCCACGAACTCTCCATTCCGGCGACAAACTTTGGCGCGGGAGACCCATTGCTCGCTCATCGCAGCGACGAAAAGATCACTGGGCGCGAGGTCGACGACTTTGAGCGTGTGCTGCGCGAATGGCTGGCGTGAGAGCGCTTTAGTAGCGGCGCAGAACCGAGATCACGCGCCCAAAGATGCTGACCTCGCGAGAATCGAACTCCATGGGCTCCATCGTTGAGTTCTCCGGCTTCAGAACGATTCGCGAGCCCTGAGCAAAGAAGCGCTTGACGGTCGCCTCGTCGCCGGGAATACCTGCCACCACGATCTCTCCGGATCGAGCGGTCTGCTGGCGCTCGACCACGATGAAGTCACCGGCCAAGATGCCCGCGTCGACCATCGAGTCCCCGCGTACTTGAAGGACGTAGGTGTCTCCGCGTCCGGCGAACTGCTCGGGTATCGACATCAACTCATGCGTACTTTCGAAGCCAAGCACACCCGTACCCGCGGCGACATCGCCGACGAATGGAATGTGTCGAATGTTCTGATCAGGAGCAGGATTGGAAGCGTCGAGGCGCACGGTCAACGTGCGGGGTTGTTGAGCGTTCTTTTCGATGTAGCCGGCGTTCTTGAGGACGGTGATGTGATTGGCCACCGTGGCCGACGATGAAAGACCCGACGTGTTCGCCGATCTCGCGGATCGTCGGAGGGAAACTGCGCTCGCGCTGACAGGTGACGATGAACTCCAAAATCTGTCGACGCATCGGGGTCAACACTTCAGCCATGGCGCTCCTTTGGACAACGAACAGGTGTTCGTAGGTTACACCACGTTGGGGCGCGACTCAAACACCTGTTCGTTTTTTCTGCAGCTGTCGTTTACAGGGAATTAATTCGCCTTGACCTCACCTTGCGTTAACAGTCCTGCTACGTTTCAGCCAGGCCAAATTGGTCGGGGTTTCTTTACCGTATCTTTAGTGCTTGCATAAAAATCGGTAAGAAGTGAATGAATTGGATAAAAAGGAAGGACGTAGCGATGAAGCTTCGTTTGAGTAAAGCGGCGGTTCTGACCTCCGTTGGTGCATTGCTGGCGGCCGGAGTCCCGCTCGTTGGCCTGGCATCAACGGGAGCCTCAGCTGCGGCAAAGCCCACGTACACCATTGGCGTGGAGGGTCCATTTTCGGGCTCTGACGCTAACTACGGTGACTACATTTACGGCGGCGTCGAGTTGGCCATTAACACCGCCAACGCGAGTGGTAAGTACCACTTCACGCTGAAGCCCGAGAAGTTTGACGACCAGGGATCATCCTCATTGTCGCCGGCCGCGGCTCAGAAGGCAACTGGTACAAAGAACCTGATCGCAGTGGTTGGCCCGGCGTTCTCGGGTGCCTCCGAAGCGGCTGCTCCGTACTACCTGAAGGCTCACGTCGCTGAGGTCAGCGCCTCGGCTACGGCTGTGGCCCTCGCCTCGGGTTCGGACAGCAACTTCATGCGCACCATTGCCGACGACTCGGTCCAGGGCAAGGCTGACGCCGACTACCTCGTGAAGGTCAAGGGTGTGACGAACCTGCTCGTCATCTCTGACGCCTCCTTCTACGGTGACGGTCTCGCGAAGGTCGTTGCGGCCGACGCAACCGCGCTGGGCGCCAAGGTTACCACCGAGACGATTCCCAACGTTGACACCGGTGGTGGTGGAACGACGACGGAGTACGCTCCGGCCGCGACCGCGATTGCCACGAGTGACCCGGGTGCCATCTTCTACGGTGGCTACTCGCCGGACTTCGGTTTGTTGCTGAGCGCCCTGTCGGGTGCCGGTTACACCGCGAGCGCGCACGTGATCATGTCGGGTGACGGCTCCAACAGCCCGTCGCTGATCACGTCGACCTCGCCGTCTACGGCTGCCAACGGCGTGTACCTCTCGGAGGGCGCTGCGGGCAAGGTCAACTTCCTCACCGGCAAGTTGGCCTCGGAGTACTTCAAGATCACCAAGATCAAGGCTTCGGTTGCTGAGTACGCTGCTCAGGCGTACGACGCGACGAACGCGATCATCGCGGCGCTCGTGAAGACGAACACTCCTGCCACGGTTACGACCACACTCCGCAAGGAAATTGTGACGAACCTGCACAAGGTGAACTTCAAGGGCATCACCGGAACCATCGCCTTCGCGGGTGATGGCGACCTGCGCAATGACACCGGTACGTCGGCCATCTCGGAAGTGGAGAATGGAACAATCACGTTCCTCGTGAACGAGGGTTAGTTCAGTCAATCTTGACTAATGTCACTGAGGCCGGGGTGTTGCCCCGGCCTCAGTGACGTTTAGTGACGTAGGGGGAATACGCGCCACCATGGGGTTTGAGCACTTCTGGCTCAGCGGTTTCGATCAGATTCACACGGCGTTTTGGACGTATCTCGCGGTCGGTCTCCAGAACGGCGCGCGTCTACGCGATGATCGCCGTGGGTTACACACTCGTCTACGGGGTCCTCGGTCTCATTAACTTCGCTCACGGCGAAGTCTTCATGTGTGGCGGCTTCGCGGGCGTCTTTCTCACTCGCGGGATCCTGGGTGACTCGGGTCGCCACAGGATGGGAGTCGGTGGGTCTGGTGCTGGCCGGCATTGTGGTGGGAGGTGCGATCAGCGCCCTCGTGGCTACGGGCGTTCAACAAGTGGCCTATAAACCTCTTCGCAAGCGACACGCGCCAAAACTGGCCTTTTTGATCAGCGCGATTGGCGCCTCGTACTTTCTTGCAGACCCTCGCGGGAAAAGAGTTTGGCTACGGCGTCAACATCTTTCCTTCGGCCGTTTTCGAGCCCGGTCAGGTGATGTTCACGCTCTTTGGCACCGCCTTTCACACGATCGCGGTGGTGAGCATCATTGCCGCCATCGTCATGCTGGTGGTCGCCGATCGCATTGTGCGGGCCACTCGACTGGGACGCGGCATTCGAGCCGTGTCCCAGGACGCCGAGACGGCGTCGCTGATGGGCGTCAACATTGATCGGACGATCACGATCACATTCATTCTGGGCGGCGTTCTTGCCGGAGCGGCCGGTTTTCTCTATTCGCTGCAAAGCGGCATCGTGCAAAATGCCGGCACCGAGATCGGTATCTACGCGTTCACCGCTGCCGTGCTGGGTGGCATTGGGAACCTGCGCGGCGCCGCCCTCGGCGGCCTCTTCATTGGTCTGTTCGGGAGTTTCTCCGTGCCGTTTGCCTTTGAGGGCAACGTGCAGTGGACCGAGATCTATACGTTCTTGATTCTCGTGTTCGTGCTCATCGTCCGGCCGACCGGCATACTCGGTGAGAAGTCGGGGAGGACGGCGTGAGCCTCTTCACTCCCGCCAATCTTCGACGTCTCTTGATGATCGTGATCATCATGGCGGTCGTCGCTGTCATGACCGGTACCCCGGGGTCCAGCTCGGCGCCGCCCACCACGGGCGTGCACGGATCCCTCTTGGAGCGTGTCTCCTTCTTCGGCCTGTTTGCGACCTGGCGATGGGTGTTGTTCTTCGCCTTCGCCGCGATCATTTGGCTGGTGACCTCGCTGGTACGGCCTCACTCGCGTTCGATTCGCCGTGGCATGGACGTCGCGCTGGCGGTGCCGCGCCAACTGACGAGCCAGAAGCACACCCGGATCGTTCTGATGCTCGCCGCCCTCGCCATCGTCATCTTCTTGCCCAAGTTTGTGCACGAGTCTTTCTGGATGTACCTCATCGTTGAGCAGATCGGGGTGTGGATCCTGCTCGCCCTCGGGCTCAACGTGGTGGTCGGCTTCGCTGGCCTGCTCGACCTCGGGTTTGCGGCGTTCTACGCGATCGGGGCCTACACGACTGCGTGGCTGACCGGGTCGCTGCCCGCCCCCGCACTCTTTCACCATCCGATTCCCACCTTGTGGGTCATACCGATAGGAATATTGGCGGCGATGGTATTCGGCGTGCTGCTTGGCACGCCCACGCTGCGACTACGCGGTGACTATCTGGCCATCGTTACGCTCGGCTTCGCGCTCATCATCGATGACTTTGTCGAGACCCAAAGCGGTGTCACCGGCGGAGGGGTGGGCTCGGGCCCCGTTCCCCATCCCGGCAGTGAACTTCGGAGTCCTCCACTATTCATGGGGGATATCGCCGACTCCCTATTACTACCTCTGCCTGGTCTTCATCGTGGTCTTCATCGCTGTCTTCACGTCGCTCGAGCATTCGCGTATTGGACGAGCGTGGGTGGCCATACGTGAAGACGAAGTGGCGGCTGAATCGGTGGGCATCAACCCGCTCAAGTACAAGGTCATGGCCTTTGCCGTGGGCGCAGCGAGCGGAGGTTTTGGCGGCGTCATGAGCGCGGGCCTCGTGGGCATCATTAATCCCGTCGCTGTTCACCTATCAGGTCTCGGTGAATGTGCTGGTGCTCGTCATCTTTGGCGGGATGGGCTCGATCTGGGGTGTGGCGCTCGGAGCCATCGTCATCCAGACCGCGACCAGTTATCTCGACAACTATCAGCCGTGGGGCTATCAGATCAACGACCTCTACATGTACATCGGCGCGCTGTTGATCATCATGATGATCTTCCGGCCGGCCGGGCTCCTGCCGTCTCGACGGCGTGCGCGCGAGTTTGCCGCGGCCGAAGGGGGAGAAGAGATTCATACCGACGAAGTCCTCGGGAGAATCCGGGTGACAGTCCATGACGTAGTGACGACTCGCCAGACGCACCGTCGAGCACGAGCCAATGGATCTGATCTTTCACGCCGAATCGCTGACGCTTCGCTTCGGTGGCGTGGTGTCGCTTGCGCGATGTCTCCCTCGACATGCGTCGCGGCGAGATCCTCGCGGTGATCGGACCAAACGGAGCGGGCAAGACGTCGCTCTTCAACTCGCTCACCGGCGTGTACCAACCCCAGGAGGGTTCGATCACGTTCTTCGCGCGCGACGCGGCCCCGCTGTCGGTCATCGGCAAAAAGGCCCACCAGATCGCCCAAGCCGGCGTCTCGCGAACCTTTCAGGCTTCGCGACTCTTCAGCGCGCTCAGCGTGTTCGAAAACATCAAGATCGGTGCGGAAGACCACCGGGGCGTGGGGCTCGTCGGGAGCCCTCGTCAAGGGACCCGGTACGCGCCGAGGCGAGCGGACATCGGACGAAGTCGTCTTGGACCTGCTCGACTTCGTGGGTCTGTCGGCGGAGGCGAACCTGATCGCCTCGCAACTCTCGTATGGCGGGCGGCGCCGTCTCGAGATCGCCCGGGCTCTGGCCACCAAGCCCGAGGTGATCCTCCTCGATGAACCGGCGGCGGGTACCAATCCCTCGGAGAAGCTGGAACTCGCTACGCTGATTCGACGAGTGCGCGACGAACGCGAGGTCGGTGTTCTGCTGATCGAGCACGATATGAAACTCGTGATGTCCCTCGCGGAGCGACTCTACGTGCTCAACTTCGGGTCGGTCATCGCTGAGGGACCGCCCGAAGAGATCCGGGCGAACCAGTCCGTGATCGACGCGTACCTCGGCAGCTCGCACGAAGAGAAGAGCGCCTGATGCTGACGGTCATCGATGCGGTCGTTCGATACGGATCGATTGAAGCGCTGCACGGCGTCTCCTTCAACGTCGAACAGGGCGAGATCGTGACGTTGCTCGGAGCGAACGGAGCGGGCAAGTCCACCACCTTGCGCATGATCTCGGGCCTGCACGCCGCCGTCGAGCGGTTCGATCACGTACGAGGACCGCGACCTCACGAAGATCAAGGCCCACGAACTCGTCGACATGGGCATCAGCCACGTCCCGGAAGGTCGTCACGTCTTTCCCACGATGACCGTCGAAGAGAACCTCGAGATGGGCGCCTTTCGCCGCAAGGGTCCCCTGGGCGACGACATGGAAGCGATCTACGAGCAGTTCCCGATCCTGAAGGAACGTCGAAAGCAGTTAGGGGCCAACCTCTCGGGCGGCGAGCAACAGATGCTCGCGATCGGTCGAGCTCTCATGTCCAAGCCCCAGCTGCTGCTCTTGGACGAGCCCTCAATGGGGCTCGCGCCCATGATCGTTGAGACCATCTTTTCGATCATCGCCCAGATTCGCGACAGTGGCACGACGGTGTTCGTCGTGGAGCAGAACGCGACCCAGGCGCTGCGCCTGGCAGATCGCGGATACGTGATGGAAAACGGGCGCATCGTCTTTGGCGGCAAGGCCGCAGATCTTTTGCACGACGAACGCGTGCGCGCCGTGTACCTCGGCGAGGCGATCGAGAGCTAGAGCACTTCCGACCTTTGGGATGCCTTCCAAAGGAGGAACGTTGCCAGAGACTGATTCGGTTCAATCGTGTTGGCGCGACGTGGACGACGTGCTATCAGCCGGTGTCTCGCGACTCGTGCTGTATGGTCCACCCGGCACGGGCAAGACCTACGCGGCACTGCACCTCGGTGTCGGCGCCACGCCGGCCGAGCGCCTCGTGTGCACTGAGGATCTCACGAGTGGCGAGATTACGGGCACCTGGATGCCGAGCGGGGAGAATCGCTTCGAGTGGCGAGAGGGTCCGGCGATCCGCGCCTGGAAGGGGTGTGACGGGTCCGGTGGGCGACTCGTGCTCGACGAGGTCGATCGAGCATCGGGCGACGCCCTGGCCACGTTGCTCGCGATGACTGACTCGCCCGAGTCCGCGCGCTGGCGCAATCCGGACACCGGCGAGTGGGTGCGGCCCGGCACGAACTTCTCGGTCGTGATGACCTCCAACGTCGAGGACCTCGAGGAGATTCCCGCGTCACTGCGCGACCGTTTTCCCGTCAGCGTGAGGATCGATCGACCACCGGTGGCAGCGCTCGAGCGACTGAGTGGCGACCTTCGAGCGGCGGCTCTGGCCGGATCGCTCGGACCGGAGGGTCGCCGGATCTCGCTGCGGAGTTTCTACGCCTTCGACGACCTGCGACATCACCATGGTTCCGAGCGCGCGGCGGAACTCGTCTTTGGGGCGAGTCGTGCCCAACCTGTTCTGGACGCCCTTCGCATCGGCGCGGTGGCGTGAGCGTCATCTATCCCGAGTTAGTCGCCGGTCGCGCCGACGACGAATGGCGAGCATGGACCGTTCGCGAAGGTTCCACGTCTCGGGGCGAGGCGAGTTGCAATCTGCACGACCGAATCCTCGAAGTTCCGCTCGGAGGGGGAGAGCAGGCCCGGGTGGTACGTGCGCACGAGTTGATGCACGCCCGCGTGAGCCCGCGCGTCGGCCACCTGATGAAAGCACTCGATCAGGTCGCCCCGCGCGCCCTGGAGTGCGCGGAGGAGCTCCGCGTGAACGTGTTGGTTGGTCGCCTGGGCTTCGACCTGGCCCAGCTGAGTGACGGTAGCGAGAAACTCGGCGCGCGACGTCTCGCAGAGTCGGGACAGTGGGCCGAAGCGCTGTGCTTCTACATGGCGGTCCTGGGCACGGGTGCCGAGCGGTCGTTTCTGAGTGGGATTCGTGCGGGAGATGCGACGTGGTTGCCCCCACTTCGTGCCGTGCGCAAGCGCGCCGTTGATATCTTCTCGTGCGAGACGCGCGTCCTGGGAGCAACTGACCTCGATGAGTCCGGTCTGCCACGGGGGTACGCGTTGTCCACCTTGGTGCTCGCGCGTCTGCTCACCCAAACTGCGTGTGCTCGGCTGCCGCGAGGGGCGGATGAGCTGCGGGCTTTTCGCCGTTCACTCGAAGTCGGCGGGCGACGTCCCCCCACGGGTGTCTTCGCGCCACTGGTTCTCGATGACGCTATGGCCAGAGTTCGCAGAGCGCCTCGCGGAGCCGAGCGACAGTGGCGGCCGGCCACGTCGGGCACGGTGCTGCGTTATCCCGGTCGACTCGTGAACGACGACCAACGTCGAGCGTTCGGTGTTCGTCGAGTGCGCCACGGAGGAGTCGTCGTGATTGATCAGTCGGGCTCCATGGACGTGTCGTCCGATGACCTCAGGGCGTTGCTCTACCAGGCGCCAGCAGCACTTGTCATTGGCTACAGCCATCGACCCGGCGACCGAGGTACGACACCCAACGCGTGGGTGCTGTGTGATCGACGGGTGCTGGCCCGTCCGAGTCTGTCGGGCAACGTGGGTAACGGCGTCGATGGCCCCGTGCTCTCCTGGGCGGCGGCGCACCGACGCGCGAACGAGCCCTTCGTGTGGGTGACCGACGGTCAGGTGACCGATTCCCATGACTATCCCGACGCGGCGCTCTCACACGAGTGCGCCCAGATCGTGAGAGATCACCAGATTCGCCTCGTTCGCGACCTCTCTGGCGTGACGCGCGCTCTCAGAGCCGATCGCCCCATACCGCCATCCCAATGGGGTTCCTTTGGCCGAGTGGGTCACGCACTTCGCGAGATGAACCCGATCTGAGACGGGTTGTGGTGTCACAAGCCCTGGTCAGACTTACTGCCGACTGAAGCGACAGCTGTTCGACGAGATGCCCCTTGCATCGAACGTCTGTTCGCTTTATGATACGAACAGGTGTTCGCAGAGCAAGGGAGTCGGAACCATGGCGGCAGTCGAACTACTGGAGTGTTACCCCACCGAGGAAGCGCCAACCTACCTGCGTCTGGTCACCGCGGCGCCTCAGACGCGGACCTACCGGCAGGGACCTTCGCTCAACGAGCGCCGCAGCGCGAGGGCGCGTGCTCGGGCGCGTCGCAACCGACTCGGCGCCGGGCTTGTTCTGGCCCTCGCGATCGGCATCCTCGCGGTGCCCGGCCACGTCTTTGGCGCGACGACGGGGGCCGGACTGCCGAGCGATCTCGCCTCCTCGTCAACGCTGGCGTCGGGAATGGACTACGTCGTTCAGCCCGGTGACTCGCTCAACTCGATCGCCCGGGAGATGAATCCGGCGGACCCCGCGGAAGCTCACGTCCTGCTGGTGCGAGAACTCGGGTCCCAGGTGGTGGTACCCGGCGAGCACGTGCTCATCCCCTGAAGAATTTTGGGGTGACCGGTGTATCGTGAAGTGGTGCGGTGCCCCTTTTGCTCGGCCGATGACGATCGAGTGGTCGATTCGCGTCTCGCCGAGGACGGCGTGGTGATTCGGCGCCGGCGCGAGTGCAATAACTGCTCCCAGCGCTACACCACCTTCGAGCGAATTGAAGAAATTGGACTTTTTGTCGTGAAGCGTTCGGGGGAGCGCGAGCCCTTTAGCCGCGAGAAGGTATTGCGCGGGGTGCGGGCAGCCGCTAAAAACCGCCCGGTGGACGATGAATCCCTCGAAGCCCTGGTCGTGGGGGTGGAGGAATCGATGCGGCTGTTGAATCGCGACGTGACGAGCGAGGAGGTGGGCATGGCGACCCTGGAGGCGCTGCGCGACGTTGACGACGTTGTCTACGTGCGCTTCGCCTCGGTCTACAAGGGCTTTTCGGACACCGAGGACTTCGCGCGCGAGATCGGCATGCTGGTCAAGACCACCGCCCCCAAGCACCACGGGTAGTCGTGCGCGCACTTCGTCTTCAGCCCCAAGTTGCCCTGGCTATCTACGCGCACCCCGACGACGCCGACGTGGCCGCGGGCGGTGTGATGGCCCAGTGGGCGAGCGAGGGGGTCGCGGTCCATCTCATTGTCATCTGTGACGGCGCCAAGGGTTCGCACTCGCCTCATCTCACCGCCTCGGTGGTGCGAGAGACGCGACGCGAGGAGCTACAGAACGCCGCCGATCTGCTGGGTCTCGCGAGCGTGACGCAACTGGACGTTCCCGACGGTGACGTGAATAACACGAGTGAGTTGCGCGAGACTCTGGTGGGGCTCGTGCGGCGTCTTCGGCCCGACGTGGTGCTCGGCCCTGATCCCACGGCCACGTTCTTTGGCGAGGTGTACGTCAACCACCGCGATCATCGCGAAACGGGCTGGGCGTTGCTGGATGCCGTGGCGCCGGCGGCGGCGATGCCGCTGTACTTTCCCGAGCAGGGCGCGCCGCACCAGGTGAGCATTCTGCTCTTGAGCGGCACACACGAGCCCGACGTCGTGGTCGACGTCTCGGCGTCGATCGACGTCAAGGTAAAGGCCATCCTCGCGCACGCGTCGCAGACCGGTGGCGACGCCGAGGCGATCCGCGACGTCGTGCACGAGCGCGCGGAGCAGGCCGGTCGGCCCGTGGGCGTGGCGTACGGTGAGGCGTTCCGCTGTGTTGAACTCGCTTTTTGACGATCCCTCGGTTGACGACGCGCCGATCCTGCACGTCGACCTCGACGCGTTTTTCGCCTCAGTCGAGGTGCTCGACGATCCCTCCCTGCGCGGCAAGCCCGTCGCGGTCGGGGGAGCGGGGGATCGCGGGGTTATCGCCAGCGCCTCCTATGAAGCGCGCAAGTACGGAGTGAAGAGTGCGATGCCCAGTGTGACCGCTCGGCGCGCCTGTCCGAACCTGATCATCCTGCCCGGGCGCTTCGATCGCTACGAGGAGTACTCTCGCCTCTTTCACGACATCGTGCGGGACCTCACTCCGGAGTTCGAGCCCCTGGGTCTGGACGAGGTCTTCGCAGACTTACGCAGTCTGCGTCGTCTGGGAGTTCGGCCCCTGCAGGCGGGAGAGCGTCTACGATCGCGCATCAACGACGAACTGCAGTTGCGCTGTGGCGTGGGACTCGGTCGCAACAAACTCTTTGCGAAGCTCGCCTCCAAGGAGTCCAAACCCCAAGTCGTGAAGGGTCGCCTCATCGAGGGTCCGGGTGTCTTCTGGGTCAGCCCCGAGACCGAAAAGCAGTGGCTCGCCTCGCTGCCGGTTCGTGCGCTCTGGGGTGTGGGACCGGCCACGGCAACCAAGCTCGCCTCGCTCGGTCTGACCCACGTGCGCGATCTCACTCGGGTTGACGAAACGACGCTCAGTCTGCACTTTGGGCCGGCGATGGCCGCCACGCTGGCCGCGTACGCGGCGGGCGAGGATCACCGCGAGGTCGTCGTCGATCGCGAGGTCAAGTCGGTCGGGCACGATCAGACATTTGCTCGCTCGCTCGCCGGACTAGAGGAAGTGAGCCGTCAGTTGCGCACCCACGCCGCCGTCGTGGCGCGAGCGCTGCGCGACCGGGGCCTCGTCGCACGCACCATCAGTATCAGCGTTCGCTACGACGATCTCACGAGCGTGTCGCGATCTCAGACCCTACCCTTTGGGGTGGACGACGAAGAGGCCATCGCGTCCATCGCCCAGGCGCTCGTGGCGTCGGTCGACCTCTCCCAGGCGGTGCGCCTGTTGGGACTGTACGGATCGAGCTTTCTCCAACGAGCGGATAATCAGATGCAGTTGAGCTTCGGGTTCGACGCGGGGGCGACCCCGTTGAGCGCGACCGAAACGTCGCGAGAGCAGCAGGTCGATCGCACCGCACTTCGTGACGTGGTGGACGAAATACGCAAGCGCTTCGGCCGCACATCGCTCGGGACGGCGAATGAATTAAAGGACGATGGCCTCGACGTCGCGGTCCAGCGAGGAAGCCACGCCTTTGGCCCTGACTCCTCTAGTCGTGAACCGTGACGAGCGTGCCGATCGGCGTGTAGGGAAAGACCGTCTTCGCCGAAGCGAAGGGCATCTCCACGCACCCCAGACTTTGCGGCCAGCCGTACGAGGCGCGGATGAAGCCGTGCAGCGCATCGCCGCCGTTGAAGTACGACACCCAGGGAATGTCGGGGTCGTGGTACGGGGTGCCGTTGGGGTTGATGCCACTCATCGTCGTGCTGATGAATCGCGAGTAGACGGCAAAGGTGCCTTGTTCGGTGGGGGCCACGTCGATGCCGGTGTTCACGTAGGTGGTGAAGATCACCTTGCCGCTCTCATAGAGGGTGAGCGTCTCGGGCAGCTGCTCACTGACGTCCACGTAGTCGTAGGTGGCGGGGTCCGTGTGGTTGTTTTGGACTGCACTGAGTAGGTCGCTCCACGTTGTCGCGTCCGCCACGCCGGTGACCGTGAGGTTCGACTGACTTTGGAATGTCTCCAAGGCGGCCCGCAAGATGATGTTGTCGGTGCCCACGCTCCACTGAGAGGTCAACACGGTGGGCAGGTTGTACGTCCACGAGAAGGTGCCGTTCACCTGTTCGGTGGGTGAGGTCTGTGGGGTGCCGGGCGTGAAGGTGAGGGGGAGGTACTTGAGCTCGGAGAGCAACTGCGCCTCCCACACGAGGTTGGTGGTCGCGCCAGCCGTCATGTCGCGGTACGAGAGCACGGTGCACGTCTTGGCGCAGCTCAGCGTCGCCGGCGTGCGAAAGACGTAGTTGGTGAGCGGCTTGAGCGCACTGATGGCGATGGCCTGGACATCGTCGGGCCCGATCTGTTGCCACTTGGTCTGCAGCGCCGGGGTGCTCACGAGCGGGGGCAACAGCTTTGCCTTCGTAGGGACAGTGAAGTGCAGTCGCAGAAGAGGCAGGTTGGGCGACAGCGAGGACGAGACGGTCGTCGAGACGCGATAGATGGTCGCACTCGATGCGGCCAGGCTGGGAGTGAGGCACATCGCCGCGACCATCGACAGAGCGCCCACGAGGGCCAGTCGGCGAATCACCTACCCAGGATACTGAGTGCATTTTGATAACCGGCTTACAATTCAATGACGAAAGAGGGAGAAAATGGTAATCGTCCGGACCATGGTCGCGGTCATCGTCGTGCTCGTAGTGCTGTGGTTGATCTTGGCCCTGGTCGGCGTTGTGGCGGCCCTCTTGAAGTCAATCTTCGTCATTTTGATCGTGGTAGCCGCCGTGTACGGCTTGTACCACTACTTCAAGCACAAGGCCAAGGGATAACACCCTCGCCCAGTAGGCTGGCTACTTCTGGCGGCGTGGCCGAGCGGTTAGGCAGGGGCCTGCAAAGCCCCGTACTCCGGTTCGAATCCGGACGCCGCCTCCAGATAGCCTTCACCCCGTTTGTGCCACCACCCTTATGGCAATTCGGCCTGGCTTGGCGGGGTATTTTTCGAGATGTAACTGAAGTCTGCTCGGCGAGAGGAGACCCATGAAAGTGCGGAGTCTTGCTCTTGTAGTGAGCGGCCTGGCTCTGGTCGGAGCGTTCGCTGCTCCGCCGAGTGGCGCGTCGTCCGCGTACTCGCTGACGACACTTCGTCACATGCTTATCGGTCGCACGGACCTACCCACCGGGTGGAGTATCGGTCAGCCGGCCGCGCCAATCGGCGATGCATGTAGTGCCATCATGTCGTCCGAGCACCTGATGGGAACCAACTCGGTTGCAGCCACGTTCTCCTATCCGAGTCGGCACATCGTGGCCTTCGAGTATTTGGCATACCGAACAGACGTCGTCGATGCCTTTGAACGCGTGGATACTGACATTTACACATTCGGCTCCTGTCGCTATACGGCCAATGGAGTTGTCCTCGACTCCGCTGTCAATGACGGGACGATCGAAACTCGAACGTTTGGCACCTGGAGCGACGCAGATCGGTACAACTATCGCGTTGGCGGTTCGAGCGGTCAGTTGGGCTACGTGGTTGTTCGCGACAGGAAATTTCTGTTGATTGTGGGTCTCGAGAACAGGGGACCTCTGGAGTTGAACGCGATTGAAGGTCTCACGGAGAAGGCTGTCGCCAAACTTCCCGTGTCGTGAGGACTTATTTCGCCTCGGCCTTTTTCTGCAGCGCGGCGATGCGTCGATCCCACGCTGCCCCATGATCAATAAGCCACTGTGTCGCACGTTCAGTCCCGTGGACGAGGGCGAGATAGCGAACCTCACGACCTTCGCGAAGTGCTTCGGCCAAACCTGCGCTCTCGAGAATCTGCAGGTGCTTGACGATCGCCTGTCGCGAGACGCTCGCGGACCTCGACAATTCGGTGGCCGTGCTGCCCATCGGACGCGTAAGCAACTGCTCGTAGATTGCTCGCCTGGTGTCGTCGGCGAGGGCGGAGAAGACTTCGGAGACGCTACTTTTCATCGAAGCGCGAGCGAGGCCATCATGGTCGCCTGCAGCGGCGACTCGACGATCTCAACGATGGTCCCGTCGCCCGCGGGTGACAGTGTGATCTCGACTCGACTCGGCTCGTCGGTGAAGCTGGCCCAGCGATAGACGAAGCGCTCGCCCTCGACAACCTCTTCGACCAATATCCAGCGCGTCTCATCGCCTTCGCGAACCCAGCCTTCGCCGCCTTCGCGTGTCTCGACTTCGCCTTCGTCGCCGAGCCACGCGGGATCCACGATGTGTTCCCAGGACTCCTCAACGGGACAGGGCAGTTCGATCACTCGGTGCAAAATGTCGCTCATGCAACCAGACTATTGCACAAGATCCTGCCTTGCGGCTATCATGCAATCATATGGTTGCACATAATGTAAAGCGGCAGTTTACGTGGTTGTGGAGGGTTTCCCGATGAGCGCGGGCACCGACGACACGCTGCGGCACTCACTCGTGCCGATGGTGTTGGAGGAGTCGTCGCGAGGGGAGCGAGCGTTCGACATCTACTCGATGCTGCTGCGTCAACGCATCGTGTTCCTTGGTCAAGAGGTAGATGACCAGATCGCGAACTTGATCATCTCCCAGATGCTCTACCTCGAAGCGCAAGACCCCGAGAGTGATATCTGCCTGTACATCAACTCGCCCGGCGGCCTGGCGTATGGCGGCATGGCCATCTACGACGTCATCCAGCACGTGCGACCGGACGTGTCGACGATCTGCGTGGGAATGGGAATGTCGGCGGCCGCGATGGTGCTCTGTGGGGGAGCGGCGGGCAAGCGTTTCGCGCTGCCGAGTGCACGCATCATGATTCACCAGGGGAGTGCGGGAACTCGTGGCGCACCGAGCGACATGGAGATCCAGTTGCGAGAAGTGATGGCCCTCACCCATCGGATGGCCGAGATCATTGCGCACCACGCAAAGCGCCCCCTGGACGAGGTGATGCGTGACATCGAGCGCGACAAGTTCATGACACCCGAAGAGGCGCTGGAGTACGGACTCATCGATGGCATCATTCCACCACGCCGAGGTCTCGCGACCGCGAGTGGCCTTCCGCTGTCGTCCTCGTCGCCGGGCGAGATCGAAGCGGGTTAACTGACCGCGCCATCGGGTGCGGCGCCGGGTGCGGTCTTCGCCGCTGGTCCGCAGATCGAGGCGTGAATTTCTCTCGTCAGGTCGTGGACTAGCCGGGTTAGTTCCGTATTCTGGTCGAGACTCAGGCTGAGTTTTTCTTCGACGTCCTTGATCTGAATCTGTTGAGCGGTAATCAGCTTGTCCTGGTTGCTGATTGACTTCAATGTGGATACGAAGTTGCGCTCCGAGCGATTCGAGGACGCGCCGACCAGGAAGCCGATGTAGAGTTCCGCGACCGTCGTGACGAGGTTCAAAGGAAAGTTGAACCCAGTAGAGGTGAACCAGGCGGGCATGAACGATCCGTGCTCGACCTTGGGGTTGTGGTCAAGCGCAAAGAGGAGCACCCAGCCCACCACGAGGACCAGCCAAATCGCGATGTTCGTCGGTGTGCCCATGCCGTAGCTGACGCGGTCGGCGACTCGCTGAAAGAGCGAGGGACTGTCCTGCGATTCAGTGGTGTCGTCCTCGCTCTGGGTGAGTGGTGAAGTGGTCACAGCAGCTCCCTTCTCGGGTCGCGCGACGCCGTGCCCGCGACGACGTGAATACTACGGTGGGACGTCTTCTGGTCGGGATTTCCGCTTGCTTCGCTTGCGCGATTGTTCGGCCCCGGTCCCTAGAATTGATGGTCCCCGCGGCGAAAGAAGCGACATGAGTGGTCCCCTTGAGTTGGGCTTGGACACCTTTGGCGACGTCATCGAGCGTGACGACGGCGCGAAGCAGACCCAGGCGCAGGTCATCCGTGACGTGATCGACGAGGGCGTCTTCGCCGATCAGAACGGCGTGGACGTCTTTGGCATTGGTGAACATCATCGCGACGATTTTGCCGTGTCGGCCCCCGAGATTGTGCTGGCCGCGATCGCGGGCCAGACGTCGCGTATCCACCTCGCGTCTGCGGTCACGGTTTTGAGTTCGGACGATCCCGTGCGCGTCTTTGAGCGCTTTTCGTCGTTGAACGCGGCCTCGAACGGCCGCGCAGAAGTCATTCTCGGGCGAGGTTCGTTCACCGAGTCCTTTCCTCTCTTTGGCTACGACCTCAGTGACTACGAGGTTCTCTTTGAAGAGAAGTTGGCGCTCTTCGTCGAGTTGATGCGAAACCAACCCGTCACGTGGCAGGGTACGACCCGCACGCCGCTCAACGATCAGCACGTCTTCCCGTCTCTGGACACGCCACTGACCACCTGGGTGGGCGTGGGCGGTAGTCCCGAGTCCGTGGCCCGCGCCGCGCGCTTCGGGCTGCCTCTGACACTCGCCATCATTGGCGGCAATCCCCTGCGCTTTGCCCCGCTGGTCGAGTACTACCGCAAGCACCTCGGCAGCCGGGGGATCGACCAGTTGCCCGTGGCCGTTCACTCCCCGGGCTACATCGCCGACACCGACGAGGCTGCGCGTGACGAACTCTTCCCGTACATGAAGCAGAATCGGGACCGAATCGGCGCCGAGCGGGGCTGGGGTGCGATGAGCCGGGAGAGCTTCGAGGCGGAGGTCGCCAGCGGGTCGCTCTACGTGGGTTCCCCCGAGACTGTGGCGCGAAAAATCGCAGCCACGGCCAGCGCGCTGGGGCTCCAGCCGATTCGACCTCAAGTACAGCGCGGGAGCGATGCCGCACGACCAACTCATGCACTGCATTGAGTTGTACGGCAGCAAGGTCATTCCCATGGTGCGTGAACTGATGGAGAACTAGACCCACTCATTTGGCGCTTGTGACACGAGCCTGAAAGAGTGGGAGCGTGGTGAAGAGATATTTCCAGGTTCCCGAGTTGATCCTGGGCTTCGACACCGAGACAACCGGCTTGAGCGTGGCCAGTGAGCGGGCCATCTCCTATGGATTCTGTGCCTATCGCTTTGGCCTGCCGGTGTGGAGCGAACAGTTCTTCGTCATTCCCGACCGTCCGATCAGCCCCGGCGCCTACCGAGTTCATCATCTGTCGCTCGAGGACCTAGAAGCCAAGCGCGAAAAGTACGTCGTGCACGACGTCGAGGGCGGTTTGGCGCACGCGACAAGCGTTCTTCGACGGTTTCATGAACGAGGGGCCTATCGTCGTGGGATCGAATGTCAGTCGATTCGATCTGGAGATGCTGCGGCGAAGTTCGATGTCGCTTCCGGGATCGCTATCCGAGGCTGCGACTCTGGGACTATCTGATCTTCGCATCATTGACGTCGTGGAACACGACCTCGCCATTGAGCCGAGCCGCGTGCTGCGGCCCCGCCGCGGTCTCACGTTTCTCAGTCGGCACTATGGCGTGAAGCCGGGTGGACACGACGCGCTGGAGGACGCGAGGGCCGCGGTCGAGGTCTTCATGGAACAAGTCCTGGTCAATAATGCCGGGCAAACATCGCTGCTATTGCCTACCGACGTCGAGGAGTTCAGCGCCGCGCTCGGCGAGATGACTACTTGCGCGGACGCCGGCGCAGTGCTGGGTCAAGAAGTGCTGCCGGAATGTAACCGGCGTCAACCGGGTTGATATTCGTTCCGGGTGGCACCAACTCGTCAATCCGATCAAGGATCGACGAATCAAGTCGGACGTCAGCTGCGGACAGCTGCGACTCGAGGTGGTCCATCTTTCTCGGACCGATGATCGCCGAAGTGACTGCGGGGTGCTCCAGCACAAAGGCGAGGGCCAACTCAATCAAAGTGAGGTTCGCCTCCTTCGCCAATTTGGTGAGTTCAATGACAACATCGAGCTTCTTTTGATTCTCTGGAATGCTGAGGTCGTAGCGCTCTGGAAGGCGAGCGGAGCGGCGGCTCGAGTTCTGCTTGCCTTCGCCAAAGGCGCCCGAGAGCCAACCTCCCGCTAGCGGGCTCCACGGGAATGACACCCATGCCGTAGCTCTGAGCGACTGGTAGGAGATCACGTTCGATGCCCCGCACCAGGATCGAATACGGCGGCTGCTCCGTGGAGAAACGTCCGAGTTGGCGAGTGAAGGAGACCCACTGGGCCTTGACCGTCATGTCGGCGGGAAACGTCGAGGAGCCAAAGTAGCGAATCTTGCCCATGTGAACGAGGTCGGTCAGCGCGCCCAATGTTTCGGTAACGTCCATTGACTCATCAGGCCGGTGTATCTGATACAGGTCGATGTAGTCAGTGCCGAGGCGGCGAAGACTGTTGTCAACTTCCTCCATGATCCAACGGCGCGAGTTTCCCTGCTGGTTCGGGCCGTCACCCATTGAGCCGTGGACTTTGGTGGCGAGTACCACGCGGGATCGATCAATGGTTGAGAGAGCCTTGCCGACGATCGTTTCCGACTCACCGGCCGAATACACGTCGGCTGTGTCGATGAAGTTAATGCCCGCGTCTAGTGCAGCGTGGATGATACGGATCGAGTCATCGTGATCGGTGTTGCCCCACGCGCCGAACATCATGGCGCCGAGGCACAGGGGACTGACTTTGACTCCGGTACTGCCAAGGTTTCTATATTCCATTTCGCTTACCCTAGGGCCGACTCACCAGGGACCCGCTCAGTGGGCGCGTTCTTACTCGGGTTCAAATTTGAGTGGGTGGTAGAGTGGAGCCCC
Source organism: uncultured Acidimicrobiaceae bacterium (assembly GCA_963839255.1). Classification (GTDB taxonomy): domain Bacteria; phylum Actinomycetota; class Acidimicrobiia; order Acidimicrobiales; family RAAP-2; genus RAAP-2. The sequence continues at coordinate 892 of CAWIUH010000003.1, read as the reverse complement.
TAAGGGGCCGTTGGCGCAGTCTGGTAGCGCACTTGCATGACACGCAAGGGGTCACAGGTTCAAGTCCTGTACGGCCCACCAAAAAATCGTTGTAATTGCAGGTGTTTCGACCACAGGTGCCAGGTTGTGGTGCTGCCGCGACCGTTGTGTCAGCAAATCCGTCAGCAAATATTCGGAGGTGCTTATGGCCGGTCGAAGAGGCAACCACGAGGGATCGATTTACCAACGGTCCGCGGACGGGCTGTGGTGTGGAGTCGCCCTTCTCGGGTACGACATCCGCGGGCAGAATGATTCGAAAAACGGTGACGGCGAAATCGCGCGCAGAAGTGACGCGAAAGCTCGCACAATTGCGCCGCCAGGTTGATGCCGGCCAGGTCTCAACTGTCAAGACGCTGACACTCTCTGAGCTCATGACGCGGTGGTTCGAGACGTGCTTTCGAGGGAGGTGGCTCGGTCCACGTACGACAACTACCGACACCATCGTTAAGTACCACGTGCTCCCGGTGCTTGGAAGAGCGCAAAGTGACTGACATCACGGTCGCTGACTAGATCGCTTGCTCGCCTTGAAGTTGGCGCCGGACTTTCCGCCTCGACGGTGCATCGCATTCGAGCACTGATCTCACAGTGCCTCGACCAAGGAGTGCGATGGGGCGAGGTGCCCACCAATGTGGCGCGACTTTCGAGACCACCGAAGATGGTGCAGACCGGAAGGCCGAACCCTGACCCGAGAACAGGCTCAGCAGTCTTCTGGAGACGCTAAGGGACATCGACACGAGTCGCTCTATCTTCCTGATGCTCTCGACGGGAATGCGCAGAGGAGAGGCGCTCGGACTCAAATGGGAAGACCTCAACCTTGAAATCGGCGTCGTGCGGATAAAGCGCAATCTCAAGC
>CAWIUH010000002.1:0-28464 GCA_963839255.1 uncultured Acidimicrobiaceae bacterium | reverse complement strand
GGTGATACAGCCGTCAGCGTCGATGAGACCGGCGGCCACGGTGGGTGGTGCGTAGCCGAGGAACTCGACGAGGGGGCTGTTGCGCGACACGCCAGATGTCGAAAACTGCGCGAGCGCATAGTGAGACTCGCCAAACTGGAGGGATCGGGCCCACGCGAGGACCGGCAACGTTCCCTGGTTCGGCAAGCGCAATCGTCGATGAGCGGAATAGAAGTCGATGAGCCCATCGGCCAGAGCCTGCAGCGCGAGGCGCGCACTGTTCTGATCTTGATCCGAGAAGAGCTCGTAGACGGGATGGTGGAGCACGCTGGACGCCGGCAGGCCCGTCTGGGCGGAGAACGACAGCGTGACCTCTGAGACCGTGAAGTTGTCTAACTCGATGAGCAGCAGCGGAAGTTCAAGGTCCCCCACAACGTCCCAGACATCTTTGGCAACTACGTCAAGGTCACTGGACATTGGTACCCCCTGTCCGTTTCCTCACGTTATGTCAAGAAGGCTCAATATCGGTCGGGATTTTTCCGTGGCGGTTGCGCGTCGTCCTGGGGGAACCTCCTACGAAATTGGTCATCGAGAACGTTGGTGTCTGCCATCGGTTTGCCCGTCTGTTCCCGGCGGTGCCGCTTGATCGTGAAGAGGGCGATTGACAACGTGATGAGACCCAGGATGAGGAAAGCGAATCCCAGAAAGTAAAAGGAGATATCGTTCTCGCATCCAGAATTGAGCCCGACTTGCACGCCGGTGGGGCCGGATCCACACGAGTGGATCACGTCGTGAACTCGGGTGAGTAAGAAGACTCCCGCCCCGACGATCGCCAGACTCAGAAGTACCGCGAGATTGCGTATCACGTGTGAAACTTACCTGTCGCGCTCTGGCGCGTCGGCGATGCGTTACGGGTCCTGATGAGCCTCATGATGCGGCGGGCCCTACGAGATCGGGCCGGTCAGCTCTCGTGTTTCGCTCGGTTGGAATGAGAGCCGGCTTGCCGGCGTCGGACGGCTGATGAAGTACCCCTGAGCCAAGTCACAACCGAGATCGCCCAGAAGATCGAGAGTCTCCACGTCTTCGATGCCTTCGGCGACCACTCGCAGGCCCATGTCGTGGCCAAGGTTGATCGTCGCTCTCACGAGCTCCATCTCTCGACCATTTCCCTCCGCGTTGAGCGACGTGATGAACGTGCGGTCCAACTTGAGTTCGCCCACCGCCAGGCTGCTCAAATAGGCAAGCGAGGTGAACCCCGCGCCGAAGTCGTCGATCGAAACCACGATGTCAAGGTCGCGCAACTCCAGGATGACCGCCTGAGAGCGCAGGAAGTCGGTGATGATCGTCGTTTCGGTGATCTCGATGACGATTGACTCGCCGGGCAGTTCGTGCTTCGCCAGTAGTGCTCGGACATGCTTGAGGAAGCCGGGCTCGAGCAAGTCGCTGGTCGAGACATTGATCGACACGGCCAAGTGGTGCCCGCTGCGCCGCCAGGTGGCGCATTGGGTGAAAGCTTCGTTGAGCACCCACTGAGTAAGCGGCCACATCAGGCCCGCCTCTTCGGCGAGCGGCAAGAACTTGAGGGGCGGCACGAGGCCGAGTGTCGCGTGGGGCCAGCGAACCAGCGCTTCGACCGCCAGGATCTGGCCGGTCTTGAGGTCGAGCTGAGGTTGGTAGTGCAAGACAAAGTCGCCCTGCATGACCGCTTCGCGTAGTTCGTCCAGCAGGTTGGGCGAGTCCTCGCCACCGTCCAGGTCGTGATCGTAGAAGACGTAGGGCATCTGTCCAAGCTTGGCTCGGTACATTGCGACGTCCGCACACCACATCAACGCCGGTCCGTCGTTGGCGTTTTCCGGAACGAGCGCTATGCCAATGCTGGCGCCAACGGTCGCCTTGACCTTGTGCAGGTTGAAGGGCTGATCGATTTCGCCGATGATCCGCTTGGCGACGTCAACGGCGGTGTCGGCGTCGGCGTCGAGCAAAACGACGGCCAACTCGTCACCGCCCAAGCGCACAACCGAACCTGACTCGCCCACGGCTCGCGTGAGTCGCGGTCCGAGTTGGCGCAACAGTTCGTCTCCCGCGGGGTGACCGAAGGAGTCGTTGATCTCCTTGAAGTGATTGAGGTCGACGAAGAGAAAGGCCATTTCGCGTGGGGGAACCTCGTCCATGGCCTGGTCGGCGAAGAAGAGGTCAAGGACCAGCGAGAGTTGACGCCGGTTACCGAGGCCGGTGAGTTCATCGGTGTGGGCTTGGCGGTATCTCTCTTCGGTGATGATACGCAGGCTGCGCGCACTAAGCAGGAGCCGGACACCCACGGTGAGAAGCGTCGCCACGGCGAGCCACAAAGCGATGCGGCTGACGCTACTGATCGCCCCGTCGATCAAGATGAAGAGTCCTACGGCAAGGGCAATGCCCGGCAACAAGAATCCGGCTGTCTTTTCCTGTTGGAGCGGGTCGGTGCGCTTGGACGGAAGCCACATCGCCATCGACATCAACAAGATGGCCGTCGGCCACGCGATGTCGTTGAAGTCACTGCCAAAGCGCGACCCGCCAAAAGATGCGCTCTGAAACAGGTTGAACGTGTCGCCGACCACGATGACGACGAAGCCGGCGGCGAGGAGATACCAGCGCGCCGTGCCCCGGTCCGAGAGCAGCACCGACCCACCAATGACGAGGCTGAGCAGAAGAAGGTCGCCGACCGGGTAGGCCAGGTTGACGGCCGTGGCGAGGGAGCCCAAGCCCGCCGCGTGCTCGATGCTGTGGAAGGCGAAGGCCGCACACAATGCCGCCGCGCCCAGTCCCGCGACCACACCGTCGAGCCAGTTCGCCCGCGAGAGTCGGCCGAGTCCTCGTTGGAGGAGCATGAACGTCGCGATGTACGCCAGTGGGTAGAAGGACAGGTAAAAGAGATCAGCCCAGGAGGGATCAGGCACGTTGGCGCCACCGATGGATTCGGCGGTGAGCACAAAGTCACCGATCGTCCACGACAGCAGCGCGAAGCCCAAGAACAGGGGGACCGCGCGACCGCGTCGACCGTCAAAGCCGCGGTAGAAACACATGCACACGGCCACGAGTTCCAAGCAGGTGAGCGCCCAGCCGTCGAGCCAGGTCCACTGTTGGTTGGCGTTGCGCGCGATCAGCGAGATCAAGTAGGCGAAAAGCAATGCGCCGAGCACGGCGTAGCCGATCCAGATTCGGTGGCTCCTTACCTTGAAGGCGGCGGCTTCGCTTGGTGTCAGCGTCACGTCGCCCGGCGACGCGTTCTGGAGCTCGCTGATCGAGTCGGGTACCGGTGAACGCACTCCCGTGCGCGTGCGACTCCCGCGGCGGCGTTCGTTGACGGTCGCCACTTCAGATCCCCGGCTCGATGGTTTTAAGACATTTGACATTTCGCATAAGTATTCCGACACTCCATCAAAAATGGATCAACCCAAAGTCAAACTGGGGTCATTTTAAGGTGATGGCTATTGAAACCTTGGTATTTAGCGACAAAATATTCACTGCTGCGCACAAAATGCCTCTCACAATCCATCGCAAAAACGACCTTTTTGGCTTTTTCGTCACCTCATCACAGGCTTTAGGACGCTGCGCGCACCGGGATCGACTGGGCAAAGGAGAAGTGGTTCTCGGGGTCGTAGCGACGCTTGACCCCCACCAGTCGGTCCAAGTTGCTCCCGTAGTAGGAACTGCGCCAGTCCGACAGAGTGGGGTCGATGTAGTTCTGATACGCCCCTGACGTTGGGTCGAACACATTGGCCCCGAGCCACGTCAGCCACGTTCGACCCGCGTCGATGACGGACGTGGGCGCCCCGGCGGACCAGGAGTACGTCGCCTGAATGCAGGCCAACTTGTCACGGTGCACGAAGGCAGTTGCGCCGCTCGCGATTCGATTGATCACGCCGCCGTAGGAGTCAAATGCGAGCGCCCCGCCCAGGGTGGGCGCCAGCGAGGCGAGGTGCTCGATGGCGTCAACGATTTGAACACAACCGGCTGACGAAAGGGGCGCGTTCACGTAACTCGACTTGGCCGAGTACGCCTCGCGGCTGAGTACACCGTGAGGGTTCTGAGACGACAGGTGGCACGCCGCCACGCTCAGCCCCGAGCAGCCCGCTTCGATCTCCATGGCACTCAGATATGAGTTGGATCCGTTGAAGCTGTAGGTCGGTGTCGCGTCGATCGCAGATTTCAACGCCGACAGATATGTCGCGAGTTCGTCGGGGGAACCGCAGAACACGCCTCCCACTTGACCCAGGAATCCGTACGTACCTTGCGACTCAAGGACGCAGTTTGACCAGAGCTCATCGGGTGCGCCGTCGATCCACTCGAGCCACGCCTCGAGCATGGTGGCCGCCACCGACCAGGGATACTGCAGTGTGAAGAGCGTGACCTCAGGCATGGCGTGGACGTCGAACGTGAAGGACGTGACGACGCCGAAGTTACCTCCTCCTCCGCCGCGACTGGCCCAGAGCATGTCGGCGTGCTCGCTCTCATTCGCGCGCAGCAGTGAGCCATCGGCCGTGACGACCTCGAGCGCACGAAGATTGTCCGAGGTGAGTCCGTAGCGTCGCGCGAACACGCCGATGCCACCGCCGAGGGCGAGTCCGGCGATGCCCACGGTGGGACACGAACCGCCCGGAAGTAAGCGGTTGTTGGCGCCCACTTCGTTGTAGACGTCGATGAGTAGGGCACCGGCGCCAATCACCGCGGTGTTGGAGTTCGTGTCCACGCGCACACCACTGAGCCGGCTCACGTCGATGACCAATCCGTCGCAACTCGAGTATCCCGCGTAGCTATGCCCGCCGGAGCGAGCGCACATGGCCATGTGGTGGGACGTGGCGAAGTCGACGCATCGCGCGACGTCCTGGGAACTCTCGCAGTAGGCAATGCCTTGAGGGTGCAGATCGGTGAACTTCTCGTTATAGAGCAGGCTCGACGTCGCATACGACGCGCTGGAAGCCCTAACGAGAGTCCCCGCGAGTGACGCGGCGAGGTTTGCCCAATCGCGCGACGTCGCTGGTCCCGGCGTGGTCGTTGTTGTGCTCGTGGAAGTTGAGGTGGACGTGGTGCTCGGAGTTCGTTGCGAACAGTCGTCAAGCGCGAGGCCCGCGCCAAGTGCTCCGAGTGAGATCGCTGACGTGGCGGCTGCGCGTCGCAAGAACACTCGACGAGATGACAGGTCCGCACTCACGTGGCGACGCTATTACATAGGCTCGGCGACATTTATATAAAGATTCGGTGAAACTCGCCAAGCCGACGGACATCGCTCGGTAGCCTGCTCGCGGGTCAGTGATGTAGTGCGCACTGTCCCCAGTATTTGAGGTGAGTTGGATGATGTTCAAGTCGTGTCGGACAGCTGTACTCCGCCTTGTGGGTGCTCTGGTACTTTTTGCGCTCGTCGCATCGGCGTGTGCGTCGGGATTTGGTGTGTCACGTGCCGGCGCGGACAGCGCGAGCAATCTCGCCACCAGCGGTTTCTACCTTGACCTCGGCGCATCGGCCTCGGTTGGCTACCAACCCACTTTGAGTGATCCTCGCGGCGAAGTGACCGACGAGGGGTACGCCAACGACATCGTGTCCTACGAAGCGGCACGCGGCGTGACGATCTCACTTACCCAGTTGGGATGCCCGGGTGAATCGACAGCCACCATGATCAGCGGCGACGATTCGTGTTACCGAGGCGCGGGCAGCCAGTTAAGTGACGCCGTGTCTTTTCTCCAAAGCCACCAGAACGAGCAGGGCTTCGTCACGATCGATCTTGGCTTTAATGACTTTCACCCGTGCCTGATCGACGCACCGATGATTCAGTCGTGTGTCGGTGAAAACATCGAGGATCTGAACACCCAGTTGCCCTACATCGTGGGAGTGCTCACAGCAGCCGCCGGGCCTGGCGTGTCGTTGGTCGGCGTGGGCCACTACGACCCTTACGTGGCGGACGCGATCCACGGACTCTCGGGTGAGAACTTCGCGAACCGAAGCAGAGGAGTAGTGGGTCGACTTAATTCGACGCTCTCGACCATCTACGCGGGCGCCGGCATTTCCATGGCGACGGTGAGCAGTTACTTCGACTCACCCTCTCGCGAACGCGTGCATATGGCGGGTGTCGGGGATGTGTCGAGTGACGTTCTTCAAGTCTGCGACTTCACCTGGATGTGCGCCAAGGGTCCCTACGGACCGAATCTGCACCCCAATGTCCTGGGTTACTCCGCCATCGCTTCGGCCATCGAAAGCGAGCTCGTCGCTCCCTGGTAAATCCGCTGATCTCTCGCCGTCGAGGTTCAGCCGACGGGCGACTGAGATTTTCAGATCGAGGTCTTGCGCTCAACCCTCGTACATTAGTAAGTTGATAAGAATACTCATGTATTCAACACCGGGCGAGGTGATAGGTGGCCATAGCGGAGCTTCAGAGCGAATCGAGCGTCGAGGCCGTTAAGCGCGCGAGCGGTCGTCTGCGCGGAAACCTGGCCGCGGAGTTGACCAACGACGCGGCGAATGTGAGCACCGATAGCGAGCAAATACTCAAGTTTCACGGAATCTACTCCCAGGACAATCGTGACGTGCGTCGCGAGCGCGCGTTGGCCGGCGAGAGCCTTGAGTACATCTTCATGATTCGAGTCGTGGTGCCAGGTGGCCGGTTGACGCCCGACCAGTGGCTCGGCCTCGACGAGATCGCTTCTACCCAGAGTGATGGAACGATTCGACTCACCACTCGCCAGGCAGTGCAATTTCACGGTGTCCTCAAGGGCAGCCTCCAGCAACTCGCCAGCGCACTGGACGAGCAGTTCCTCTCCTCGTTTGGTGCGTGCGGCGACGTCGTGCGCAACGTGGTCACCTGTCCGCAACTGCACCTCGAAGGCGACGGCAGTTTGGAAAACATTGCTCGCGACCTTCGTCAGGCCTTCCGATCGACGTCGGAGGCCCACTGGGAAATATTCGTCAACGGCGAGAAGGCCGCGTCGCGCGAGGACTCTGACGAGCGGCCCTTCTACGGTGATACGTACTTGCCGCGGAAGTTCAAGATTGCGGTCGCTCACCCCAATGAAAACTGCGTGGACGTTTACTCGCAAGACGTGGGCCTGATTCCCAGGGTCGACGACGAGCGGGGTGCGGGCTTCGTCGTGCTCGTCGGGGGTGGACTTGGACGCTCGTACGCCAAGGACGACACGTTCGCTCGCTTGGCCGAGCCGCTCGCCTTCGTTACCCGCGATGAAGTGCAAGAGGTGATCGCCGCGATCGTCACGACCTACCGCGACCTCGGCAATCGGTACGACCGCCAACGCGCGCGCATGAAGTACGTGGTGGCGGACCTAGGTCTGGATGCGTTTCGGCGCGAGGTCGAAGAGCGACTCGGTCGGACTCTTTCGCCCGCCAGCGCGCTGCCGGCCTATCGCGGTTCGGATGATCATCTCGGGTGGCGCGAGGTGCCCGATGGTACCTGGCAACTGGGTCTGCGGGTCGGGGCCGGTCGAGTGCGCGACACCGAGGGCGGTTCCTCGCTTCGCAGTGCGTTGCGTGAGATTGCGCTTCGCGGGACCGAGACGTTCTTCATCACTCCGCAACAGGACATCCTCATTGGAGGCATCGTTGCGAGTGATCGCAGTGCTATCCAGGCGATCGTCGCGGCGCATGGCGTGAGGGAGCTTCGTGAACTGGGCAACGTCGAGCGAAGCGCGCTGGCGTGTCCCGCTCTACCCACGTGTAGCCAGGCGCTCGCCGAGGCGGAACGTCGACTACCCGAACTGGTTTCTGGGCTCGAAGACGCCCTCAAAAGTCGCTCGCTGCAGCGCCGCCCGCTTCAACTGCGGATGACGGGCTGTCCGAATGGCTGTGCCCGTCCGGCACTCGCTGAGGTTGGTGTCGTGGGGCGCACCAAGTCGACCTATGACGTCTACGTCGGCGGCGGCCCGAGCGGTACTCGACTGGCCTCGATCTATCGCGAGAAAGTCAAGTTGGACGATATACCTGAGATTCTGAGTCCGCTGCTCGATCGATGGGCGCGTGAGGGCGAGCCGGACGAGGCATTCGGCGATTTTGTGGTTCGGGTGGGCGAAGCATGACCGTCTACCTTGTGGGTGCAGGACCAGGCGACGGTGACCTGTTGACCGTTCGCGCAGCCAAGCTGCTCGCACGTGCGGACGCGGTCGTTCGTGACCGACTCATCGACACCTCCATCCTCGAGTACATCAACCCTCGCGCGGCGATCTTCGACGTGGGCAAGGGTCCCGGCGACTCGTCCACCCAGTCGAACATCAACGACCTGCTCGTCGAACTCTCGGCGATCCACGACACGGTCATTCGCCTCAAGGGCGGCGATCCTTTCGTCTTCGGTCGAGGCGGCGAAGAGATGCTGGCGCTGCGCGCTGCGGGAGTGGCCTGTGAAGTGGTGCCCGGACTGAGTTCGGCTCTAGCCGGCCCCCTCGCCGCCGGTATTCCCGTCACGCATCGAGGTGTCAGTCGGGGGGTGGCGATCGTGAGCGCGCGCGGCGAGGGAGGAAACCTGACCGACTTTCGTCGCCTGAGCCGCACCGGGTTGACCCTGGTCATCTTGATGGGCGTTGAGCAGCGAGGAGCGATTGCCCAGCAACTGATTGATGGCGGGCTGGCGGCGGGGACGCCGGTGGCGGTCGTTGAGGGCGCGTGGACCAGTCAACAGCGAACGACTCGCGCCGAACTGAGAGATCTTGGATCATTGGACGTGCGCTCGCCCGCGGTCATCGTGGTGGGAGACGTTGCTCGTTTCGACCTTCGGTCCCTCAGTGTCCGAGACGTCGTTGCCAGCTAACGCCCTGCCTCTCGCCTTCAAACTGGACGGCGCGCCCGTCCTGGTGGTTGGCGCGGGCGAGGTTGGTGTCCGCAAGACCCAGCAGCTTCTCGAAGCCGGGGCGGTGGTGACGGTCATTAGTGAAGTGGTCAGTCTCGCGTTGCCGTCGGGAGTGGCGAACGTGGAACGTCGCCGCTATCGCCGCGGCGACCTGCGCGGATACCGCCTCGCGGTCTCGGCGACGGGCGATGCGAACGTCAATACGACGATCGCCGATGAGGCGTGTCACGAAGGCGTGTGGCTCAACGTGGTGGACGACCCCGAGCGTTCGACTTTTTTCTTTACCGCGCTTCTCCGTGACGGCGAAGTCACGGTCTCGGTCTCGACGAACGGCGCCGCGCCTGCGCTGGCGCAGTACGTGCGCGACCTCGTGGCCGCGGCCCTGCCCTCGGGACTGTCCCGCGTAGCTCATGACCTGCGACGCGAGCGACGTCGACTTCACGATGAGGGGAAGACGAGCGAAGGGATCGACTGGCGAGTTCGCATAGAAGATGTCCTCGCAGGTGACACAGTGTCTGATTCTTGACACGTGACTACATCGCGAGTGGCGATATCGTCGGGTTGAAGTCGTTGATTTGATTGCATTCTGTGAGATCTCGAGGCCTCGAGGCTCCCGGGGGACATAACTTATTGACTGCTGGCCACGGGCGTTACTGTTCGAGGCGTATTTCAAATGCCTATGACTGATTAAAATATCCACTTATGACAAAACAGAGCCGGTCCGTTCCGGTTATGCAGGCGGTCCTCGATGCAGTCGCAGAACGCCTGATGGCGGGGGATGAACTCCTCATTCGCATCCCCGAAATCTGCGAAGCCACGGGGGTGAACTACGGCTCGGTGTATCACCACTTCGGATCCCGTGAGGGGGTCATTGACGCCGCTTACAACATGATTTTCACCCGTTTTGTGGAAGAGGATCTAGCCATCTTTGGCAGCAGCGTGGACGAGTCGGTCGAGAGCCTCGATGAGTATGTCGAAGTCATGGGTCCGCTCGTGGCCACGATGCACTCGGGTCCGGAGCGCCGAACGCGCCGGGCCATGCGTGCGCGCATCGTGGCCGCCGCCTCCACGCGCCCCCATCTCAAGGAGTTGATCGGCGCCTCGCAGGAGCGACTCACCAAAGACCTTGAAGTGCTGACCGCGGCCGCCCAGGAGAAGCGCTGGCTGCGCGACGACATTCCCGCGAGCGCACTTGCGGTGCTCTTCCAGGTTCTGGTGTTTGGCCGCGCCCTGGACGACATTTCGAGCGACCCCATCGCCGAGGCGGACTGGGAACTTATGATCGGCAACCTCTTTTTGAGCCTGCTCGCGAAGTAGCCCTCGCTCTTCGAGTGGGTGTGGTGAACTACGGACATGAAGTGGACGCGTCTAGCGGGCGGGGTTGTGCTCCTCGCGGGTCTCGCTTTCGGCGTGAGCCAGGCGAACTGCACCGAGCGCGCGGCGGCACCGATCGTCCCGTGCAGCGCGTCAGCGATCTCTTCGGCGTACCGCGAGGTTGATAGCGTCCAGAGCTTTGGGTGCGTAGGTCAGTACGCGTACCTTTGGGCGACCGTGGGACACGGCGAGGGAGAGATCGGCGTGACCGAAGTGGCCCACTACGAACTTGATTCGTCGTCGTGGCGCAACGCCTCGCGGGCGTACTACTGCGTTCACCACCGACTGCCGAACTACGTCCAGTTCTGGGGATGTAACTCGAACTAGCACGAGACGACTCGTGAGGTCGATCACCTACGCTCGTTGCGTGCGCGCGCGGGGAATCGTCACTTTAGCCAAGGCCTCCACGCAGGATCTCTTCGATCAACGCACCGCCTTTGGCCGCCTCGCGCTGGTGCACGTGATCATGATGGCCGGCGACACGTTGGTGACCGTGTCGCTCGCCGGATCGCTGTTCTTTTCGGTCTCTCCCACCGAGGCTAAGGGCAAGGTTCTCCTCTATCTGCTGCTCACCATCGCGCCCTTCGCCGTGGTCTCCCCGTTGCTTGGCCCACTCATCGACCGATCCGCCAACGGACGGCGCCTGTTGGTGGCGTTCTCGGCGGGCGTGCGAGCGGTGCTGTGCATCCTCATGGCCGAACACCTCAACTCGCTGTGGCTGTTTCCGCTGGCGTTCTTGCTGCTGGTGTCATCCAAGCTCTACGTGGTGACGAGGGGCGCGTTGGTGCCTGAGATGGCGCGCAGCGATCAGTTCCGCGAACACGGGGCCCACGTGGGCGACGCGGGCTGGCCCAGTGCAAGCGTCAATGGAGAAAAGGGCTTCGCGGGTTTCAACGCCCAACTCACGTTGCTGGGCACGATCTCGGGCCTTGTAGCGGGATCGATCGGGGCGGGGATCTTGAAGGGGATCGGGGCGACCAGCGTGTTGGTGGTGGCCTCGGTGGTCTACGTGGCCGCGACTGTCGCGAGCGCACGCTTGCAAAAGCCGTCCCAGGTCGTACGCGACGAGGTGGTGGGGCTGACCCAGGCCGAGCGCGACCGCAACGCGCTCAATCCCCTCGGTGACGCGGAGGTCGCCTGGGGACTCGGGGCGGCCGCGCTGATGAGGTTCGCGGCTGGCTTCGTGGTCTTTCTTCTTGCCTTTGGCCTGCGCCGCGACTCGGCCGGACTCGGCTGGTACGCCTTCGCACTGGGGCTCAGTGGCATCGGCTCGCTCGGCGGGCTCGCCTTTGTCACCCGCATGCGCAACATCCTCAAAGAGTCGACACTGCTTACCATCGCCCTCTTCGCCACCGGCGTGGCGGCGGCGTTCGCGTCACTGGACGCAGTGCTGTTCGTCCAGGTGCTCCTCGCGGGATGGCTGGGGGTCTGTGGTGCCATCGCACAACCGAGCTTTGACGCCATCACTCAGCGCAACGTCGCCCCCGGAGCCCAGGGTCGCACGTTCGCGCGCTTCGCCGTACGCCAACAGTTGCTCTGGGTGGTGGGCGCACTCATTCCCGTTGCGATCGTTCTCGGCTTTTCGGTGGGTGATCGGTTGCTCGCAGTCCTTATGATCGCCGGCAGCGTGGTGTATCCGATCGGCCGACACACCGCGCGCGAACAGGAGGCGGAGTAGTCCATGGAACGGCCCGAACTTCATCCCGTGGACATTGAGACGTTGCCGCACGTCGTCGTGGTGGGGGGTGGCTTTGGCGGCGTCTCGGCGGTGAAGGCTCTGGCGAACCAGGCCGTGCGCGTCACGCTCATCGACCGGCACAACTTCCACACGTTCATGCCCTTGCTCTACCAAGTGGCAACCGCCGGGCTCGAGCCCGCCGACGTCGCCTATCCCATCCGCACCATCTTCGGCCACGCCAAGAACGTGCGCGTGCGCCACGCCCGCGTGAGCGCGGTCGATCGCGAGAAAAACACCGTCACCCTGGAGAACGGCACCGTATTTGGCTACGACTACCTGATCGTGGCGACTGGAGCCGTGGCCGCCTACTTCGACATTCCCGGCGCGCAGAGTTACTCCATGCCGCTCTACACCTTGGCTAACGCGAGGCGGTTGAGGAACCGACTGCTGCGTTCGCTCGAAGACGCCGAAGTGGCGGGCGAGACCGCGCCCCAGGATCTCGACTTCGTCGTGGTGGGCGGCGGTCCCACCGGCGTGGAGACAGCGGGCGCACTCTCGGAGCTCATCGAGATCGCCATCAAGCGCGACGGCATGAGAATCGACCCGGCGCGGGTAAAGATCCGCCTCGTCGACGTGGCGAATCGACTGCTCACCGCGTTTCCCGAGCGCGCGAGCACGTACGCGTTGCACCAGTTGAGCGCGATGGGCGTGAGCGTCGAACTGGATCGTTCGGTGGTCGAGGTGGAATCCCACGCCATCCGATTCGCCGACGGCGAGCGACTCGACGCGGCGGCCGTGGTCTGGGCGGGCGGCATTACGGCGAGGGGAACGCTGGCCGAGCAGTTAGAAGAGGCCGAGGGACCAAATGGTCGAGCTGTCGTGGACAGCGACCTGCGCGTTCCGGGCAGCGCCAACGTGTTCTGCGTCGGTGACGCCGCGGCGATCCCGAGTTCACACGGCGACGGTTCGTTTTGCCCCCAACTTGCGCCGGTCGCGATTCAGTCAGGTCGCCACGCCGCCAAAGAGATCCTGCATCTGGTCGAGGGTCAGCCCACTACGGCGTTTCACTACGTGGATAAGGGCATCATGGCAACCATCGGTCGACGTGCCGCCGTCGCCAAGATCCCGCACGTTCCCACGATTACTGGCACGCTCGGGTGGATGGCCTGGCTCGGCCTTCACCTCTTCTACTTGGTGGGATTTCGCAATCGCCTGCGCGTCTTCATTAATTGGACGTGGCGCTACTTCGATTGGCCCTCGGGACCGCGTCTCATCGTCGCGGACGCTGAGACGGCCAAGTAGTTCAGCTCAGACGCTCGTCGAGTTCGAGCGCCATCTGGCGGAGCTCGGCGGGCAGGCGCTCGTTGAACTGGGCGTAGTGATCGCGAATCCGGGGCAGTTCCGCGCGCCACTCGTCATGGTCGACTCGCAGTAACTCCTCGATGTCCTGTGGCGTCACGCTCAGACCCTCCAGATCGATCGCACTGGTCGTGGGCACGTAGCCGATCGCGGTCTCCACGGCCTCGCCACGTCCGGCGGTGCGCTCGAAGATCCACTCCAGGACGCGTGAGTTCTCGCCGTATCCCGGCCAGAGCCAACGGCCGTCTTCGCCTTTGCGGAACCAGTTGACGTAGAAGATCTTGGGCAACTTGCTCTCGTCGAAGCGCTTCGAGAAGGTGAGCCAGTGCGCGAAGTAGTCGGCCATGTTGTAGCCGCAAAAGGGCAGCATGGCGAAGGGATCGCGGCGTAGATTGCCCACTGCCCCTTCCGCGGCGGCCGTCGTCTCCGAGGCCATGATCGAGCCCAAGAACACGCCGTGGTCCCAGCTGAGGGACTGAAAGACGAGGGGAATCACGCTGGCGCGCCGACCCCCAAAGAGAATGGCATCGATCGGCACGCCGGCGGGATCCTGCCACTCGGGGGCGATTGCGGGATCCTGACCGGCCGGAGTTGTGAAGCGCGAGTTCGGGTGCGCCGCCGGGGTGCCCAGGTCCTTGGTCCAGCGCTGGCCCTTCCAGTCGATCAAGTTCTCGGGCGGCTCACCCATGCCCTCCCACCACACGTCCCCGTCCGTGGTGCGCGCGGTGTTGGTGAAGATGGTGTTGGCCGCGACCGTGTACATCGCGTTGGGATTGGTCTCCATGTTGGTGCCCGGCGCCACGCCGAAGAAGCCCGCTTCGGGATTGATCGCGTAGAGGCGACCGTCGGGACCGGGCTTCATCCAACAGATATCGTCGCCCACCGTCTCGACCTTCCAGCCCGGCAGCGTGGGAACCAGCATGGCGAGATTCGTTTTGCCGCACGCGCTGGGAAAGGCGCCGGTGACGTAGCGTGACTCGCCCGAGGGGCTCGTGAGCTTGAGCACGAGCATGTGCTCGGCGAGCCAGCCGTCGTCACGAGCCAGTACCGAGGCGATGCGCAGCGCGAAGCACTTCTTGCCCAACAGAGCGTTGCCGCCGTAGCCCGACCCAAACGAGACGATCTCGCGGGTCTCGGGGAAGTGGACGATGTACTTGTTCTCCGCATCACACGGCCAGGGCACGTCTGCTTTGCCCTCTTCTAGGGGCATGCCCACCGAGTGCAGGCACGGCACGAAGGATCCGTGCTCGCCGAGCACCTCGAGGGCGCCAGCACCCATACGCGTCATGATGCGCATCGAGACCGCCACGTAGGGCGAGTCCGTGATCTCAACGCCGATGTGGGCGATCTTGGAGCCCAGAGGGCCCATGGAGAAGGGCACTACGTACATGGTGCGACCCGTCATCGCACCGCTAAAGAGTGTGTGGAGAGTGGCGCGCATCTCTTCGGGGTCGCGCCAGTTATTGGTGGGACCCGCGTCGATCTCTTCCTTCGAGCAGATGAAGGTGCGATCTTCGACGCGTGCGACGTCGCCCGGGTCCGAGGCCGCATAGTAGCTATTGGGTCGCTTGGCGTCCGAGAGTTTGGTGAACGTACCCGCATCGACGAGCAACTGGCACAACTCGTCGTACTCCTCGGCCGATCCGTCGCACCAGTGGATACGATCGGGGGTCGTGAGCCTCGCGACTTCCTCAACCCACTCGATGAGGGCCTTGTTCTTGGTTGGGTACGTCATGACGTCCTTGTCTACGTTCGTCTCGCTGCGGGGTTACAGCGGGAGTCAACAACCGCAGTCATGAACGCGCCAACCGACCCAACCAATGAACGGAGCCAGCACGAAGATGACGTGCTTAAGCGTATAGCCAAAATTGTGGCGCCGGTCGCGCTGATCGCGGGCGAGTACTACGTCGGCGACGATGCTGCCGTGCTCCAACCCTTCGTGGGCCAGGCGATTGTGTCGACCGACGTCGCGGTTCTGGGAGTTCACTTAGATCCCGAACTATTCGCGCTGCAAGACCTTGGCTACAAGGCCGTCGCGAGCGCCCTGTCGGACCTGGCCGCCATGGGAGCGAGGCCCCGGGGGGTGGTGATCGCCGTGAGCGCGCCCGCTGGCACCGACCTCGATGAACTGCACATCGGCGCGGCCGAAGCAGCCCAGGCGAATAACACCGCGATCGTGGGTGGCGATCTCTCCTCGGGGAGCGACGTGGCCGTCGCGGTGACCGTGTTGGGTGAGTGTCCCGGGGGCGGCGCAGTGCTGCGTAGTGGGGCGTTGCCCGGTGATGAACTACTAGTGACCGGGCCCCTTGGTCGGGCGGCCGCGGGTCTGCGGCGGCGCCGCTCGGGCGCGGCGCTCGACGATGAACTCGTCCAGGCGCACCGGCGCCCCGCCCCGCGACTTCACGAAGGGATGGCCGCCCGCGGTGCAGGGGTGCACGCGATGATGGATCTGAGCGACGGGATCGGCCTGGACCTGCACCGCTTGACCGACGCCTCGAAGGTCGGATTTGAGCTCGTTGACCTGCCGGTCGCCGAGGGGGCGACGCTCGAAGAAGCGATCAGTGGGGGCGAAGACTACGAACTGCTGATCGCGACGGACGACGCCGAGCGGTTACGGGCGGTCTTTCGGGGCTACGGGCTGAGCGAGCCTGTGAGCATTGGTCGGGTGGTGGCTGACGCGAGTGTTCGAACGCTGAGTGGTGAAGAACTCGTTCGCCGGGGCTATGAGCACCGGCTCTAGAACGACTAGGCGCCTAGGGTTGAACGCGACGGCTTGGTGATCTTGCCCGAGCGCAAGCACCCGGTGCAGACGTTGACGCGCTTGGGCGTTCCGTTCACCAGAGCGCGCACGCGCTGGATGTTTGGGTTCCAACGACGCTTAGTGCGACGGTGCGAGTGAGACACGTTCATACCGAAGGACGGCTTCTTACCGCAGATTTCGCAGACTGATGCCATGGTGAACATTCTCCTTACAACCGGGCCGAGTGCGCCGGGCGGTTAAACCGAAGGTCCATTGTAGCATCGACTCCGATGAGCGCTCCCGTGACGTTGTCGGCAAAGGGCTTGCGCGCGACGGTAATCACTTACGGAGAGCTCCTGCGCTCGTATCGAGACGTGATCAATCGCCTCAACGTCTATCCCGTGCCCGACGGCGACACCGGAACGAATATGGCTCTCACGATCGAGTCGGTGGTCGCGGCCCTCGGAGAACTGGACGAAAACGCGCCCCTCGGTGAGGTCGCCGCCACCATCGCCAAGGGATCACTGATGGGCGCGCGGGGCAATTCAGGGGTCATTTTGTCCCAGTTGTTGCGAGGTCTGGTGGCGTCTTTTCCTGCGCGCGGCGAGATCGCGGCTCCCGAGATCGCCGGGGCCCTGGCGCACGCCGATGAACTAGCCCGTCAAGCGGTGCTGCGCCCCGTCGAGGGGACAATTCTCTCGGTCGCGCGTGCGGCGGCCGAAGGGGCACACAAGCACCAGGAGTCGCTGGCGGCACTCTCGCGCGGGGCACGCGACGCGGCCAAGGAGGCGCTCGCCAAGACACCCGATCAGCTCGACGTCTTGCGCCAAGCCGGAGTCGTCGACAGTGGCGGGACCGGACTCGTGCTGCTCTTTGACGCGATGTGCCACGAGTTCGCCGGTGACGAACTGCCCATAGCTCCTAGCGCGGACTCGATCGAGGTGCACGTGCACGAAGTCCCGAACGAGTCCTCTCTGGGCGAACTGCGCTACGAGGTCATGTACCTGTTGGACGCCGACGACGCGAAGGTCGCCGCCTTTCGCGAAGTCTGGGCCGGCTTGGGTGATTCGATCGTCATCGTCGGTGGCGATGGCCTCTACAACTGTCACATCCACACCGACGAGATTGGAGCCGCCATCGAGGCGGCCCTCGACGCCGGTCGGCCCCGTGAGATACGCGTGACGGACCTCAGCGAGCAGGTGATCGAGGAACGCTGGGTCCGGGAGGCGACGGCCGCCCTCGATGACGAACCCGCCACACCCATACCGGTGACCGCGGTCGTGGCGGTCGTGGTGGGCGAGGGGGTCGGAAGAATCTTTCGCTCTCTGGGCGCGCGCCGTCTCGTTGTGGGCGGTCAGTCGATGAACCCGTCCACCAGTGACCTCGTCGATGCGGTGCTGGCGACGGGTTCGCGTCAGGTCGTCGTACTGCCTAATAACAAGAACATCACGCCCGTGGCGGCACAGGTGAACGATCTGGTCGAGGTCGCCGTCGCGGTCGTGCCGACGAGCTCGATCGTGGAGGGTTTCGCCGCCCTGCTCGCCTACGATCCCGACGCGACCCTCGCAGCGAACGCCGATGCGATGCGCACTTCCGCGGCGAGCGTCGTGGCGGGTGAAGTGACGTGTGCGGTTCGCGACGCGGTGACCGACGCGGGACAAGTTCACGAGGGCGACTGGATTGGCCTGGGACCGGGCGGGGTGCTGGCCATCGCCGATTCGATCGCCGGGGCGGCGAATGAACTCTTGGAGCGACTCATCACGCCCGAGCACGAACTGCTCACCATCATCGAAGGCGAAGGTGCGACTCCCGCCAACACGCGACGCATTACGGAGTTCCTGGCCCAGGAGCATCCCAACGTCGCGCCCGAAGTGCACCATGGCGGCCAGCCTCTCTACCCCTACTACTTCGGTCTCGAGTGAGTGAGGAGAGCGGCCGGCGGCTTCGCCAGTTGGGCGACGTACCGCTCACCCAGTTGCGTCACATCGGAGAAAAGCGCTCGGCGGCCCTCGCCACGCTCGGGATCGACAACGTTTTTGACCTGCTGACCGTCTACCCTCGTCGCTACATCGATCGCACTCGCCGGGCCGACCTGAGCGACCTCTCGATCGGCGACGAGGCCGCGATCTTCGCCGAAGTCACCCGGGTGTCGAGCCGTCGCACTCGCCAGGGCAAGGCGATGGTGGACGTCACGGTCAGTGACGGCGATGAGTCGATCAAGATCGTCTTCTTCAACCAGGCCTGGCGGGAACGCCAACTGACCGTGGGGGTCCAGGCCCTGTTCTTTGGCAAGGTTGGCGACTACCGAGGAGCGCGCCAGATGGCCAATCCCGTTGTCGACGTAATCGTGGGCGCGAGCGGCGAAGAACGGGATCCCTCACGGGTGGGCCGCGTAGCAGCGATCTACCCCGCCTCGGGTAAGGCGGGGATCACCAGTTGGGAGATGGGCGGATTCGTCGAGGAGTCGTTGCGACGGGCAGGTCCCTTATTCGATCCCCTGAGCGACGCTCAGCGCGAGGCCCTCGATCTGGTGGATCGCACCAGTGCGTTCTGGGGCATCCACCTGCCCGCCAGTTACGGCGATCAGATTCCGGCTCGACGGCGCCTGGCTTTTGATGAGCTTCTTCGCCTTCAGGTCATCCTCGCCCTGCGCCGCCAGCGCCTCGAAGAGTCGGCGGCGGGCATTCGCCACGTGCTCGACGAGACGGACCTCGACGTCGCGCCCGGCGACCGGGTGAGCGAGCGGGACTCACTGGTGCGTCGCTTTCTCGCTCAGCATCGCTTCGCGCTCACCGGAGCCCAGCGACGTGTGCTGTGCGAGATCTGGTCGGACCTGTCGGGACCGCTTCCGATGCACCGCCTCCTGCAGGGCGACGTGGGCTCGGGCAAGACGTTGGTCGCGGTCACCGCCATGTTGGGGGTGCTCGAAGGCGGGCGCCAGAGTGTGCTCATGGCCCCCACGGAGGTGCTCGCTGAACAGCACCTCGCCTCGCTGCGTCGGGATCTCGCTGGCCTCTACGTGAGCGATGAGGCGGTCTTGTCGGGCGAACGCGAGGTCACCGTGCAGTTGCTCACCGGTCGCGTGCGCGCCAAAGACCGTCAAGCGACGATCGAGGGACTCGCCACCGGCGCGGTCGACATCGTCGTGGGCACGCACGCTCTGCTCAGTGACGATGTGCAGTTTCGCTCGCTCGGCCTGATTGTCATTGACGAGCAACACCGATTCGGCGTTGAGCAGCGTTCTCGTCTCTCCGAGCAGGGTCGCGAGCGCTCCGACGAGGGGGCGGACCCTGACCTGCTTGTCATGACCGCTACGCCGATCCCTCGCACGGCGGCCATGGTGCTTTTTGGGGACCTCGACGTGTCGGTCGTGGACGAACTGCCCGCGGGCCGTCGGGCGATTGCCACCCGTTGGGCGCGCGATGACGTTGAGGTCGCCGCGTGCTGGCAACGAGTGCGCGACGAAGTGGCCGCGGGCCATCGCGCGTACGTGATCTGTCCGCTGGTCGAGGGTTCGGATCGGGTCGAAGCCACGAGCGCCGTCGAGGAACGAACCCGACTCGCCACGCACGAGCTGCGAGGCCTGGCGTTGGGTCTGCTGCACGGTCAGATGAAGAGCGACGAGAAGGATCTCGTCATGGCGCAGTTCCGAGTCGGCGAGATCGACGTGCTGGTCGCGACCGTCGTGGTGGAGGTGGGCGTGGACGTCCCCGAGGCCAGCGTGATCGTGATCGAAGACGCCTGGCGATTCGGTCTCGCCCAGTTGCACCAGCTGCGGGGACGCGTCGGACGTGCGGAGTTCCAGAGTTACTGCTATCTCCTCGGCGAGCCACCGACGGACGATGGCGCAGCGCGTCTCGAGGCCCTCGTCGCCTCCAACGATGGATTCGCGCTCGCGGAAGTGGACTTGGAGATGCGCGGTGAGGGCACCCTGCTCGGTGCGCGTCAAAAGGGGCGCTCGGACCTCAAGTTGGCCAAACTCACCTCGGACGACGACCTCATCACCGGCGCCCAGGCCCTCGCGGCCGAGTTGGTTCGCGAAGCCGGCGAGGCGCTTGGCGAAATGGAAGATGAACTCCACCTCTTCGTGGATGAAGAGGACGCCGCGTATCTCTTTAAGTCCTAGCGAGAGCCCCTACGCTGAAGGACGTGCGAGTGATTGGCGGTATGGCCCGCGGGCGTCAGCTCAAGGCGAAACTGCCGCCTCGAGTTCGGCCCACCACGGACTACGCGCGTGAAGCGATCTTTTCGATGCTCGAAAGCCGCGGGGGGCTGACCGACCTCGTGGTGGTCGACCTCTACGCCGGCTCGGGCGCCATGGGAATTGAGGCGCTCTCGCGCGGTGCCGCCAAGGTGTACTTCGTCGACACTGATCCGATCTGCCTGGCGGCCGCTCGCTCGAACCTAGAACCACTCAAGCTCGAGGGCGAGGCGGTGTTCGTGCGGGCCAACCTGCCGATCTGGCAGCCGCCGCGCGATCTCGACCTGGTGTTGGCCGACCCGCCCTACGGTCCGCTCGATCTTCCGGGCCTGCTCAGCGGCGTCGTGGCCGAGCGGGTGGTTATCGAAAACGACCGCCACATGGACGCTCCCGAGGGGTGGTCGGTGACGAAGACCAAACGCTACGGCACTACGCTCGTAACAATGTTGGAACCGGCGAAGGGTGACGACGAGTGACGGTCGGTCTCATTCCAGGTTCGTTTGACCCGTTTCACAACGGTCACCTCGAAATCGTGGAGCGCGCCTCGCAGATCTTCGACGAGATCGTGGTGGCGGCGATCCGCAACCCCCAAAAATCCGAGCCGCTCTTTGACCTCGATGAGCGCCGCGAGATGATCGCGGACTCCCTCGTCCACGTGCCCAACGTCCGGATTGTCTCCATCTCGACCCTGCTCGTGAATGTCGCGCGCGACGTGAACGCGACCGCCATCGTGAGGGGCCTGCGTGCTGTCTCGGATTTCGAGAGCGAGATGCAGATGGCCCAGATGAACCGTTCTCTCTCGGGCGTGGAGACGCTGTTTCTGCCGTCGAGCTCGCACTATTCATTTTTTGCCTCCAAGCTGCTCCGCGAGGTCGCACGCTACGGCGGCGACGTGTCATCCTTTGTTCCGGCGCCGGTCGCTAAGCGCCTGGCCGAGAAGTATCCCCAGGTCCCCTCGTGACCTCCTTTGACGGCTACGACGCCGAAGAGATCGTCGAGGAAGCCCCGCGCCACGCGCACCGCGACCTCGAAGCGGACCTGCGCGATCTCATCGACATCGTCTCCAACGCCAAGCAGATGCCGCTATCGAACTCGGCCCTGGTGCCGCGCGACGAAGTGCTCGCCCTCTTAGAGCAGGCTCTGCACAGCCTGCCCGATGAGATCCGCGAGGCGCGCTGGGCGTTGCGCGACCGCGAAGAGCTCATGGCGGCCGAGGTGAAAAAGGCCGAGCAGCTCATGGACCAGGTGCGCGCCGAGGCGGCCCGGATGGTGGACAAGACCGAGATCGTGCGCCAGTCGCGTCTCCAGGCCGAGCAGATTGCCTCGGACGCCCACACCCGCGCGCGCCAGATGATCAACGAGGCCGAGGACTTCATTGACGGCAAGCTCGGCGGTTTCGAGATTGTCCTGGACCGTCTCCTCAAGACAGCACACTCGGGTCGTGAACGCCTCAGTGCGCAGGGCCTGCCCTCTTCGATGTTGAGTCCTGAGCCGCGCGCGGACGAGTTTCTCGCCCAAGCGCCCAGTGCGCCTCAGACAGGCGATGGGTCCTTCTTCGACCAGGACTCTTCCTAGAACCATGGCCTCGCCGTACTTGGTACCCGTCGCCGCACTGTTGCGCGATGTGCCCTCTTCGATCTCGGTGGACTTTGAGGCACCCTTTGACCAGAATCATGAGTTCGATCCGCGAGGTCCGGCCGAGACCGATGTCTTCGGCGAAGCCCCGGTGCATGTGGCCCTGCGCTTAGAAAGCTTCAGCGGAGGAATCCGCGCTCGAGGCCGGGTGCGTGCCCCCTGGCACGGGGTGTGTCGGCGCTGCTCCGCCCCGGTCCTCGGGCTGAGCGACGTGAGTGTCAACGAGCGCTTCGTCGAGCACCCCGATGAGAGCGACGAGCTCAGTTATCCGATCGAGAACAACTTCATTGACCTGGCCCCCCTCGTGCATGACGCCATCTTTTTGGACCTGCCGCTCGCCCCACTGTGTCGGCCCGACTGCGCAGGTCTGTGCCCCCACTGCGGGATCGATCGCAATGAGGCGACCTGTGACTGCCAGGCGCCAAAGGATCCTCGGTGGGCTACACTGGACGGGCTCCAATTTGCGGACCCCGAGTCCGACTGATCCCCGGGGCGACGGGTACGCCCGTTTCTGGTGAAAGAGAAGATCGATGGCCGTACCCAAGCGCAAGACCAGCAAAGCCAAGACCCGCAGTCGTCGCGCGTCCAACTGGACCCTGGCGCGTCCCGCACGCAGCGTCTGTCCCCAGTGCGCCACCTCGAAGCTGCCCCACGTGGTGTGCCCCAACTGCGGTTGGTACAAGGGTCGCACGGCCGTAGAGGTCAACTGATTTGACGCTCCCCATCGCTGTAGACGCGATGGGTGGTGACTTCGCGCCCGACGAGATCATCGCTGGCGCGCGACGCGCGGTCGATGAACTCGGCCTGTCGGTCACCCTCGTCGGCGTACCCGAACTCATGGGAGACCCTTTGGGTCTCGACGTCGTGGCCGTGACCGAGGTGATCGCAATGGACGACGATCCGGGGGCGAGCGTGCGAAAGAAGAAGGACTCGTCACTCGTGCGCTGCGCCGAACTGGTTCGTGACGGCAAGGCCTCGGGAATGGTGTCGGCCGGCAACACCGGGGCAACCATGGCCTCGGCGCTGCTACGCATGGGTCGCCTGCCCGGGGTGCATCGGCCCTGCATCGTCACGCCGATACCTAATCCCAATCGTCCGCCCGTCGTGTTGGTAGATGCCGGAGCGAACGCCGAGTGCACGCCCGAGATGTTGGTTCAGTTCGCTCAGATGGCTTCCACGTACGTGACCACGCGATACGGCATCGACTCGCCGAGCGTGGGTCTGCTCTCGATCGGTGAAGAGCCCACCAAAGGCACGCCCCTGGTGAAGGCCACCCATGAGCTGTTGAGCGAGACACCGGGCCTGCACTTCGCGGGCAACGTGGAGGGACGCAGCTTCATTCCCTCTCCCGTAGACGTCATCGTCACCGACGGCTTCACCGGCAACGTCGCGCTCAAGACGCTCGAGGGAGCACTGAGTTACGTGTTTTCCGTGGTGATCGGCGCGATCGGCACCAACGAGGAGACCAAGCGCGCTGGCGATGTCTTGTTGGAATACCTCTTACCCACGGCGAGTCAACTCACTCCCGATACGCACGGCGGCGCGATGCTCCTCGGCGTCAAGGGGATCTGTGTGATCTCGCACGGTTCGTCCAACGCGACGGCCATCATGAACGCCCTGCGGGTGGCCGCCGAGGCGGACGCGAACGGAATCGTGGAGAAGTTGGCCGCGACGATTCGTCCTGATCAAGCCGCCTAACCGGCCGCTTCCTCCTCCGCACTCACTAATCTTGGACCACATTCACAAGGAGGCGTCATGAGCGCTGACACTCAGGCACCGTTGGACCGAGCCGCGATCGAAGAACTGGTTCGTGATCAGCTGGCCGAGATCCTCGAAAAGAGCCCCGATGACATTCCCGAGGACGTCACCTTCGCCGACTTGGGGGCGGACTCGCTCGCGCTGATTGAACTGGTCGAAGCCCTCGAGGACAATCTCGCCACGTACGCGGCCGGATTTCACATCGACGACGAAGATCTTGAAGGATTGACCACGGTCAGCGACGCCGTCAACTACGTCGCGCTCAAACTACAGGTTGTCTAAGGGGGCGTGAGCCTCATGGTCACAACCCGCGACGCCGTCGCCGCGCGCCTGGGTCTCGACCCCGCGAGTGCGCTGCTTCTCACGGCCCTAACCCACTCGAGTTACGCGGCCGAACACGAGGTGGAGTCGAACGAACGACTGGAGTTTCTGGGCGACGCTGTCGTGGACCTCGCGATCGCGGACCTGATCGTGACGCGACACCCCGAACTCAACGAAGGGTCGGGCTCACTCGTGCGCAGTCGGGTTGTCAACGAAGGCGCCCTGGCCAATGCCGCACGTCAACTCGACCTCGGCGCGGTCATGAGAGTGGGACGCGGCGTGAAGAAGGAACTCGGCACCGAACGCCCTTCGCTGCTCGCCGACGCCTTCGAGGCCGTGGTGGCCGCCGTGTACTTCGAGCGGGGATACGACGCGGCCAAGGAGTTCGTGCACCACGCGCTCGCGCGCGACGTCAGCGAAGCGGCCCTCGCCCCGAGCGACGTCGATCCCAAGACCCGCCTTCGACAGTGGGCTGAAGCCCGAGGACTCGGCACCCCTCACTACGAGGTGGTCGGCGAGGGACCCGCACACTCGACCACTTACGTGGCGACCGTGCGCGTGGGCGACCTTATAGCCGTGGGCGAGGGACGCTCCAAAAAGAGCGCCGAGGGCCAAGCCGCGCGCTCCGCCTGGCGGGAGCACGACAGTGCCTGAACTCGCCGAAGTGGAGACCGTTCGGGTGTCCCTCTCGCGAGACCTCGTGGGTAAAAAGTTCAAGGCGGTCGCGGTTACGAACGGCAGGGCGGTGCGGCGTCACAAGTCGGCCAAGGACTTTCGCTCGTTGCTCGAGGGACACAGTGTGCGCAGTGTCGCTCGACTGGGCAAGAACCTGGTGGTCGGGCTCGACAACGACTGCCATCTCGTCATTCACCTGGGGATGAGCGGACAGTTGCTGCGAGCCAAGGGACCCAAGGACCCCAAGCCCAAGCACACGCACGTCGTCTTTACCTTCACCCAGGGCGGTGAGTTGCGCTACGTCGACCCGCGTACGTTTGGCGAGCTCTACGTCTCGAGCCCACCCGCCGAGGGAGATGCGCCCGTGGAGATCTCTAAGTTTGCGCGACTCTCCATCGGGGGGGAGGGACTCGCGTTGCGCAAGGCGGTGCCCGAACTGGCCCACCTCGGCCTTGATCCCTTCGAGGACCAGATCGGCTGGGACCGCTTCGCCGCCATCATGCGCAGCCGGACGACCCCGCTCAAGGCAGTCCTCACCGATCAGGACATCCTGGCGGGAATTGGCAATATCTACTCTGACGAGATCCTCTTTGCGGCTGGCTTGCGCTTTGACCGACCGGCCGAGTCGCTCTCGACCATCGAGATCCGCCGGCTCCACCGGGCGATCAGCGAGATCCTCACCGAAGCGATCAAGCACGGGGGTTCGACGCTGGACGACGAGCAGTTCGTCGACCCCGACGGGTCCAAGGGAGGCTTCCAGCAGTTCCACCAGGTCTACAACCGCGAGGGTCTGCCCTGTCTGCAGTGTCGCGCCCTGATTCGTCGTGAGACCGTGCGGGCGAGATCGACCTACTACTGCGAAAAGTGCCAAGCGTAGGAACGAGCCGTCAGCCCAAGGTTGGTAGCGTCAGTGCGTGTTTTTAAAGCGGCTGACCATGAAGGGATTCAAATCCTTCGCTGATACCACGGTGTTGGAGTTCGAGCCCGGGGTCACCGCCGTGGTGGGGCCAAACGGTTCGGGTAAGTCCAACGTCGTCGACGCGGTGACTTGGGTGCTGGGCGCACAAAGCACCCGCGCCCTGCGCAGTGCCCGTATGGACGACGTGATCTTCATGGGTACGGCCAACCGCGCCGCCCTCGGGCGTGCCGAAGTCGCCCTCACCATCGACAACTCGGCGGCTCGCTTGCCGATTGATGGCGCCGAAGTGACGATTTCGAGAACTCTCTTTCGCAACGGGGACTCCGACTACGCGATCAACGGCACCACGTGTCGGCTGCTCGACGTGCAAGAGCTCCTCGGTGACTCCGGCGTCGGTCGCCAGCAGCACATGATCATCGGTCAGGGTCAGCTGGACTCGATCCTGTCGGCCAACTCAGAGAACCGTCGCGCGGTGATCGAAGAGGCAGCCGGTGTCCTGAAGCACCGCCGTCGCAAGGAGCGCTCCGAACGGCGCCTCGCCCAGACCCAAGAGAACCTGGAGCGACTGGGCGACTTGGTGCGCGAAGTACGCCGCCAGATGCGACCGCTGGAGCGTCAGGCCGCCAGCGCTCGGAGCTATTCGGACGTGGAGGCCGAACTGCGCGACGCCCGGCACGCTCTGTTCGCGTCACGGCTGCGCCACTTCGAGCTCCGTCGCAAGGAACTTGAGGTCGCGCTCGACGAGTCGGCGGTGCGCGAACGCGAACTGCGTCACGAACTCGTCACCCTCGATGCCCAAGCCACGACCGCCGCGGCCGAGATGGCCTCTCGACGCGAAGAGGTGCTGGCGTCGGCGCTCGGAACACTGCAGGGACTGGGGGAGCGAGCCCGCGGCACGTCGTCGGTGATTCAAGAGCGCGATCGCGCGTTACGCCAGGCGCTCATCGCCTCGGCCGACGAGAACGTCATCGCGACGCTCGAAGCGGACGCCGCGCGCTTAAGCAGTGACCTCGAGACGTTGAGAGGCGAAGAGTTGTCGCTGGGCGAACTACGCGACGAGTTGTCACAGTCGCGCGAACGCCTGATAACGGCGGCGGCACTCGTCGAGGAGTTAGGTGCCACCACGTTCGAGCAGGACGAGGCAGCGCTGCGAGCGGTGCGTGAACAGATCGCTCTCGTCGAGCGCTCCTTCACCTCTGTTCAGGACGGCGAACGTCGCGCGCGCGCTCGGCTTAACGATGCACGTAGCCGCCTCGACGCACTGAGCGAGTCGCGCCGCCTCGCCCAGGACGAACTGTCAGAGGCTCTGAGCGCCCTGAACGACGCGACCGAGATTCTCGATGAGGCGGCACGCTTTGAAGAAGAGTCCCTTCGCGAGCGCCGCGACGCCGACGAGGCCTTCGGCGAAGGGGCTGATCGAGCCTCGCGAGCCCAGGCGCGCGCCGAGACGTTGGCTCGAGCCCTGGAAGAACTCTCGGGCGAGGGCGGTCGGGCAATCATCGGCGGACTGGAGGGGGTCCTCGGCTCGTTCCTCGACCTCATCGAGGTCGACACGGGGTGTGAGCGCGCCGTGGAGTCCGCGGCGGGGGCGTCGGTCGGCGCCATGGTCGTCGATGGCACGAACTCTGCGCGTGCAGCGCTGGGGGCACTTCGTCGCGAAGGAGGCGCCGGGCTGATCCTGGCCGTGGGCGACGTCGACGTCACGAATCCCCCTACGCCCAAGGGAACTCGGGCACTGCGCGACATGGTGCACGCCAGAGCTCACGCGCCGGCCCACGTCTCGCGAGTTCTTGATGCGCTGTTCGCGCGGGCCTTCATTGCGAGTGATTGGGAGTCCGGGATCGAGGTGGCGCTGGCGAATCCCGACCTCACCTTCGTCACCTTGGAGGGTGACCGATTCGCATCCTCGGGCTGGCGCGTGGCGTCGGGACGCGCCGTGGTGACGCGCACGACTCTTGATGAGGCAACCCGGGTCGCCCGCGAACACGCGAGCGCGTTAGACGAACTGCGTGAGAGGCGCGAGAACGCCAACTCGGCGCTGGGCCAGGCCCAGGAACGTCATCACGTGGCCAACTCAGCGGTGGTGCATGTTCGCGCAGAGATTGAGCGGATTCGCGGCGACGTGGATCGCTTCGCCCTCGAACACAGCGAACTCGCGGCGAGCATCGGATACCTCTCGAACGAGGCGGGCGTGCTTCTCTGGAGCGCGACCAACTGCTCGAAGAGCTTGGGCTCCTTCACGACGCGCTCCCCGGACTTGAAGCGACAGTCCAGGGCAGCGCGCGGCGAGCCGCGCAACTGGCCAGCGCGACGACCGACTACGACATCACGCGTGCCGAGGTCGACGAGCGGGTGAGTGCTCTGTCACAACGTGAGACCCGGTATGCCGAGCGTCGCCGGCTTATCGTGCAACGACAGGGCGAGATCGAACTGCGCCTTGAGGGTCGCACGGGCGAGCGCGAAGTGGCAGCTCACAGGCGTCAACTGCTCGAGTTCGATATTCAGACTCTGGGTCGACTCGCCACCTTGGTCGAGCGCGCGTCCGATGAGATTCGTGTCGCCCAAGAAGCCATGGACTCGACCTACCGCGAACAGCTCGAAGCAACGCGCGCCAGCGCGGAGATGCTCGAAGAGGTGCGCCGCGCGCGACACAACGCCGACGGCCGTCTCGCCGAGCTGAGCGAGATCATGCGGCGTGACGAGATCGAACACGCCGAACTCGCCGTCAAGGTCGCGAACGTTCACGAACTGATTGTTCGCGACCTCGGCGTCGAACCCCACGACATGGGGCCGGCGCCCGAGGTGGACCTACCCGAGGGTGTCACATTGGACTCGCGCGTCGCGGAGCTCGAAGCCCGCATCACGTCACTGGGGCCGATCAACCCGTTGGCCCTGGAGGAGCTCGCGGCCCTCGAGGAGCGTTATAAGGAACTCGACGCCCAAGTGAGTGACGTGCGACACGCACGCCGCGAACTCCAAGAAGTGCTGCGAGCTCTGGATGAAG
>CAWIUH010000001.1:0-331658 GCA_963839255.1 uncultured Acidimicrobiaceae bacterium | reverse complement strand
ATTTTTTTTTCTTTTCCCTCTGTCTGTTCTTTCTTCTGTCTCTCTCTCCCTGTTCGTTCGCTTGCTCGCTTTGCTCGCTCCTCTCCTTCCTTCCTTCCTCTCCCCTCCCTTCCCTTCTTCTTCTTCGCCGTCGTTCGTTCGTTTCTCTCCTTCCCCTCTCCCTCCCTCTCTCCTTCCTCGCCTCTTCCTTCCCTCTCCTCCTCGCCTCTCCCTCGCCGCCCCTCCCCCTCCCTCCCCTCCCCCCCCCCCCCCAAAAAAAAAAAAAAAAAAAAAAAAAAAAAAAAAAAAAAAAAAAAAAAAAAAAAAAAAAAACGCCGCCGCCGCCGCCTCCGCACCACTTAACCGGCCGCCGCCGCCACCGTCGCCGCCAGTGCGACGATGCCGCCGCCGCCGCCGCCAGCGACGTGGCCGTTAACCAGGACGCGCCCCACGCTACGCCGCCACCAGCCAGGATGTGTGGCCAGGTGGCCACCCGAGGCCTCGACCGTCAGCCGACTCGCCCCCACCCGACCCAGCCCCAGCTCCACCAGCCCCACCAGCGCGCCACCAGCCCCACGCGCCCCCAGGGCGCGCGCCTCCGCCGCCAGCTCACGCTGCCAGTGCCTCACGCTGGCCAGTGCGCCGCCCCCACCAGCCCACCAGCCCACCTCAGCCCCGCCCCCGCCCACCCGACCTCAGCCCGGCCCAGGCCCGACCAGCCTGACCAGCGCCGCCGCCGCCGCCGCCGCCGCCGCCGCCGCCGCCGCCGCCGCCGCCGCCGCCGCCGCCGCCGCGCCCGCCGCCACCAGCCCCAGCGCAGCCAGATGCGACCCGACCTCAGCCAGCCAGCGCGCCGCGCGCCGCTCGCCGCCGCCGCTGCGCGGCCTCAGCCTTGCCCGGCCTCGTGGTCGTCTTCCGATAGGGCCCTTAGGTTTTTGCACATTAGGCGGCATCATTGCTTCAACTTCCTCTTCAGGCATAGTAGCTGAGCGGAGGATCCAACCGTCGTCTTGGTTGGTGTTTTAGCTTGCGTTGAGCCACAGCTTGCTGAGTCGCGATTACTTCGTTCTTTATATTTGGGACTCAACAGGTTGAGTTCTTGAGGTCTGATTTGCCCAGCAAGTCGCTTCAAGATCTCGTGGGTTTTCAGGCGAACTTTGGATTTGCCAACTGTTGTTGATAGCCACCGATCTGTCTTGCAGTCAATGCAAAGACTGATTGGCTATAAAGTCAGGACTATTACCGCTATTTTACTAAAATCTTCATATTTTTTCTCCTTTTAGATGAAGATTATTAAACTATTATCAATTACCACTCTACAGGAGCGGGCCTTTAACGAAGTTTACACATTTTTTTTAAAAGAAGACATGAAAATAGGCAGCCAGAGCGGCTGCCTATCATCGTTTTTCGATCGTTTTTGGATGCTTTTAGAATGAGAATCCGACTTTGCCCCATAGGAGCCAGCGGGTCATAGCGCTGTTATCCTTACAGAACTCATAAGATCCGCCACCACCCACGAAGACTGGCCAGCCTCCTCATTGCTCAAGACAATTGGAATTCCTCAATGGCTTTCGAATATCGAAGGATGGCTTCTCAATGAAGTTTCGGCTAACGCAAATGGTGCGGCCTTGAGTAACCTTCCAAACTTCCAGACCACCGTACCAGATCGGCTCATTCTTTTTTCCGGTTCAGCCTGCGCAAGGGGCTTGGCCGAGCCACTCGGGGTGGTCGTGTTAGTTCAATGTCTCCGTACAGGGCGATATGCGCGAGATGATTAAACAGTCGATCACGCTGAGCATCTGTTGCGGATCGGAGTCGAAGAGTTACTGAACATAGTGCGGTAACAGAAGTGGCAGCGTCGATTGGCTCCATTGACCGAGTGTCAGGAAACCGTTCCACGCTCGACGTCGCCTCAATCGAGTTGCGATTCCAGTCGAAAAGCGGAATCAGATTCACGATTGCCCATTGCAAATCTGCTGAACTGAGAAAGTTCAATTCTCCGGGCAAGAATGCTTCGCGCGAAAGCATGTTTGGTTTCGGCTCCGGTGATCGAATCTAAGAGCAGAATGCGAAATTCTGGCTTCAATCCTTCCCAGTGTTCCCTCTTGTCTCGCCACTCACGACTGATTCGATACAACCAGAATTGGATAATCTTTTCCCGACCAGTGGTTGAACGCATCCTGAATCCAATCCACGCTGCCAGTCTGAGTCGATTCGGTAGTTTCAAGATTCCAGATAAGGACTGACAAAGCCCATGCATGTTCAAGCAAGTCGGAAGGTATTTCATCCTGCTTCTCTCTGCTCGCATTTCTCTAGTAATTCAGCAACTGAATCGCGGACGGAAGCGATTGAAGGATGTCTAAGGATGACGTCTAATACAGAATTCCATTCGTCGACGGAGGGCTGTCCCACGGACCAACCTTGAATGATCGCATTCCACAGGCTCGAATCCCAATTTTCGTTCTTCGTCGAGTTGAAGTCGCTTCCACATCCAAATTGGGGCTTCTCGCTCGCATTGACCTCTGAGACGAGTCCGCAAACGTCGCTCCATACTGGATCGACGCCGTTGTACTCAGCGTCTCTAGATACGAAACAATATTCAACAAAAATTCGCGCACAGGCAATTGGACAACCTGGTCGGGGCTCCATGGCCATCTCGGACCTTATATATCTCGGACATCCAATGGTCCAACGCAGCCATTGTTGGGAGCGAATTCCGGCCTACGTTCCTGCATAAGTTGCAGGGCTTCTAGGAGGCTCCGATGAATTCGCTGTCGGACTGAACTAGCCAGAACAAGAAATTGAAAATTGCATAGTCAATAGTAACTCACGTGTCAATGTCGACGCCTTTGTCTATTTGGCCCCTTCAATACTTCGGTCAGAAATCTTCCTTTATCTCTGGACTAGCGAACGAAAAATTCAAATTCACCATTCGAAACACTTCGTGTTTTGCCGAAAAATCCCATAACAGAATTCTCGCCAAGCAGCCATATGAGTCGTTATCACGAAACGTCACTCTGTCTCTCGTCCAGCCAGAGACAGCCAGCCTTTTTAGTAAAGGGATATCGGACTGCTGAAGACTATTAATCTACGCCTCCTGCCACTGCGAAGATTGGAATCCAAGAGGACATTGAGGGTGTCTCTGCAGGCGTCAACTATGAAATTGAGTCCGCCTCGAGTGTGGTCGTTTTGCTCGTCTTCGGATCCGCGGAACGATCATAAGAAAGGGAATTCCAAACCGCACCTTCTCGTGGTGAAGAAGGAGGAATGTGCTGTTTCCAATTGGCGAATGAGCATGTAAAAGAAGAACAATGACTTGAGAGATTCGGCTCGAAAATAGTTCGTCCAAGTTCGAGCGAGCCAAGAGCCACTCCCTCTCAAGTCAATTCGTGGCCATGGCCCCAACGATGCAACTGGTTCCAGTTACGATTTGAACAAGCGCTGCCCAAAAAAGTTCGATCTTCGGGCCATCTGCTTCGGACATCAAATAGTCGAAGGCGTGGCTTAAATTTTGTTGGGATGATGAGAATAAGGTCTAATTCGTATACCTATTTACCGCCGAAGGATTCAACTTTTGGTGCGGGGAAGCTTCAATAACGAAGCAATTGGCCGAAAAGTGTCTGAATTAAATCGGAGAAAGCTTCAAGAACCTTTCCGTTCAAGAATTTGGCCCGGATTGGCTATACTTGAAAGCGAGCCACGACGCGAGAATCTCTTGCTCAAGAAAGTGTCAAGCGCCTCTTTTGTTGAATGAAGGTTCGAACCGATTGGATTTGCAATACCCGAACCACCATTTGACCCCGTCGCGTGATTTGTGAAGACTTTTACTTGATCGGGGTCTGCAAGGGCACGGCTTAGGTAGGATTGATTGGTGGGATCGCTCGGCGGACTCGTCACGGTGAGTTCCCGTATTCGAATCGCATGGTCGAGCAGGCCCATTCGAGATCGTCCGGACCATGACTCCATGGCTTCCGTCAAGTTCACGTGGACGACTTCCGCGCCTCGTCGTATACGGGATGGGTTTAAGCCGAAGGCTCTGCCACAGCGCTTGATTATCTTGCTGTCGAGGGGCCATGACAAAGCGATTTGGTGTTCTTGGAAGCCCCCGCGCAAGATAAGTCATTACTCGGTCGTTATGGCCATATCCAACGAACAAAACCGTCCAAGTCGCAAATAGCTCGTAAAACGGGTAGCCCACGCTTCGTTGAGATAGGCACGACCAAAATGAGCGCTGATAGTTACCACCAATTGTTTTGGTTCTTGCGACGTTGAGCCGTGAAGATAAACGAGACCATCAAAGTCATTGCCAATAGGTAAGGCGGGCGCTCGAAATGTCTCATCAAATTCCACCTTGTCACCAGTGCGGTCTCAAGATGCGTGTCGTAGTTCGTAGTGACGACGCGAATGTTGGATTTCTCTCGAAATAGTCCCGCTATCGCGTGGTGAAGGCGATTTGGTTTTGAGATGTGCGAGCAAGTATTGAATGAACGCGCTGATGAACCGGTATCCCATCTTCGTCAAGTCTCCAAGCAATACGTCGGGTTCGTTTCGTACTTGGCAGCGGGTAGACGTCTCTTGAGTACCTCGCGCGATTTCAGAGGCAAGTGCGGAAAACAGGGGAAGCCCCGAAGGCGCGCTGGATTGACGCCCAGCCCCGACGAATACAACGAGTTTTCCATCGTTCTGTGCATCGAGCACCTCGTCGGGAATATCAACGTCACTTGTAACGAACATGTGAGATCACCTTCTTCGTCGAATATCCTGCGTGGACTGCCCGCGCTGAGTTGAGAGTACTTTGGCGGGGAGAATGCGGGGCCACGAGATCGATGAGTGCGGATCGTCTGACGTCGAGCAAGATGTGGAGGGACCGTGGCTGAAACCTGAAAAGCTGTTGTCGGGAGGCTCGACTTGCGATGCGACTCCAAGATTTTGTCTTCACGTGAAACGATTCTGAGATGGCGTCGTTGATTCTTCCCAGGGCCGCTTGATCGCTCCGGACTTGTGCCT
Organism: uncultured Acidimicrobiaceae bacterium; assembly: GCA_963839255.1. Lineage (GTDB taxonomy): Bacteria > Actinomycetota > Acidimicrobiia > Acidimicrobiales > RAAP-2 > RAAP-2. The sequence continues at coordinate 326,672 of CAWIUH010000001.1, read as the reverse complement.
AACCCTTACCCCTTGCGTGTTTCGCAAAGGCATTTCGTCAGCGACGCCGTTAGCAACGTCAAAAAACTTGGGGATGAGTGGTAAACTTTGGGGACAAATGTTGTTGCGATTTGGCGGGATTTGGACGACACAAAACGTTAGTGAACAGGTAATATGGACATGACACGCAAGAGGTCACGGGTTCCATTGGCGCAACCAGGTTCGCCGACCGAGTTCGAACAAGACGAACCGAGTCACTCTGACGCGCTGTAGCCGGCTTTTCGAAGCGCGTCGCGAAGGTAGTCCGCTACGTCCGGTTCCGTGCAGTAGACGAAGGTTCCTTTCATTCCCCTCGTCATCAGAGTGCGGTAGGTGTTTCGAATGAGTCGATCTGCCTTTTCATAAACACCGACTTCGCCACTTTTTATTGCAGACTTGAATCCCTGTAGAGACTTGTCTTGTTTGGCGCGAAACTCGGGTCTTCCGACTAACTGATTTTCACGGACGGCCAAGTCAGGGCCAATGATGACACCCATGTAGTCACCTTCTAACCCCTGACAAGTGTGAATACATCCAACTTCATGCACCGAGTGCGGCGCGATCATCCATACCCGACCCGTCAGACGTCAAATTCCATTGCATCGCGAAATCAGTTCCGGCAAACTCAATATCGCTGACCTGACTGTCTTTCCTGCTCACCCATTCCCAGCAGTATCCTGCCAACAGTCGAGATCGATTGTTCACTTCATTCCGCTAGAAATCAAGTCTCGAAGCTCCGATGGGGAATCAACGATTCGTATCTCAGTATTCGCATCTGGACATGTCTGAGGACTCGCCGGCAGCAATACCAAGCACGGTATCAAGCCATCTGAGGTATTCCGTCGAGCCAGCGCAGCGAAACTGAGCTTCGAGTTGAAACTCCTCAACTACTGCCCCTCGCTTGGATGCCCAGGACCGGATCTCTTCGAGAGTGCCAATGTCGCGCCACGTCACTAACTGATTCTCGTCAGCAAAGAAGACGGCTACTGGACTGCTCGAGATGATCTCACCAATTTGATTTTCGCCCAGGTTCTTGTAAAACCCCCGACTTCTCAACGAGGCGGTGCGCCTCGTCGACTAACAAAACATCAAAGGAATCGGGTTCGATCCCGTGAAAATAATCTGAGCTGACGAATAGGTTTGATAGCGACACGCCACTTCTTCTTCCCTTCAATCTCTCTTTGAACATGGCACGAGGAGCCGCATTTTTTGTGATGTATCGAACATTGAAGCCAGCATCTAAAAGCGATACCAGCGCGTTCACTGCAATCACCGACTTCCCAGTTCCGGGGCCGCCTTTAATGATGCAGCGCCAATCGTTCTCCGGGGCGCAACATTTTTCACCTCGCTCTCGGATCGTCTCGAATGCGGTCTTCTGCTCATCGATCAGTACGAATTCTTCATTGCCTTCGAGCATTGAACTCAGAACTTCGATCAACTGCTTTGACGGCCTAATTCGACTCTCTATCAATTCGATGTATGACAGCACCACCGTCCCCCGTTTCAACTCGATTCTCCAAAAACTGCTGAAGTCCGATTCGTTCGTTTGCAAGAAATAGGGAGCACGGTCAAGGAGCTCCGCCGTCGCAGGGGCTCTGAGGGCCGACCCGCTATAACAATTGTGCAAGTACGCGCAGGAACGCGACGGTGATTGGATCCTCAGTCACGACCGCGTAGAAATCCGCTAGAAGTCGTGCGTAAGACCAGCTTCGGTATCGAAGGGTGCCGGACATCCCGAATTGATCCACCACAGGGAAGGTTCGAACGTGATCATCAAGCGGAGACAGCATGACCTCGCTCCACTGCTTCAGTTCGATTAAGCACCATTTGCGACACGCCCCATTTATCGATGCCCGAAACGATGAAATCAATTCGCTGTTGACGTCCATGCAGGCGGTATTCGATCGCGACGCCAACATTCGCGGGTAGGGCGGCGTCATTGATGACGTGGTACATCGCGTTGCCGAGTGAGTTTCTCCAGCTCTGATACTCCGTGGACGTGCGCGATATATGAATGCCCAGATGAGCTCCCACAGCCTCACGGACAATCTCCTCAATATCAGGAGCATCTTCAAGAAATTGACCTTTGGTGGCCACGACGCGAGCACGAGGCAAAGGCTAACCAAAATCACAAAATTGGCCAAGGATGGAGATTGAGGGCCGGGAAGAAGGCGAGGCGACGGATCTCTCAGCCCACGAATCTAGACATTGGACTTGGTACTCGTCATTTGAACCTGGACCTGTTAACCGGATCTTCAGAACACTCAAGATGTATTTTGCGCGTGCTTTTATGCAGGGAGCGTGTTGTACTACGCGAAGATCTCGCGCGACTAGTAGATGCGCCCTCCACCGGAAGTAGTCCGCGAATGACATTTCGGCTGTGCTGGCGAGAGACTCGAGTCTCCCGCACCTGGGTTTACCCCTATTTGACGCTTCGTTCCTGATCATCGTCGTGGACACCATCTGCGAGGCTATTGCCGACGAAGGGGCGCACCATACAACTCTTCCGGCGAAACGAGTTCCTTATCAAGCGCCGAACGCCGCCGATGGTTCATCCATCTCCTCCTGACTCGTGTCGCTTGCGGGTTTGCTACTGTCACTGATCTATTTGAGTCACAGCATCACCATTCACGTCGTCTTTGGCGTGTTGTTCATCGTTGCGATGTCGGTTCATCTCTACCAACGACGCCGCACCATCGCAGCACTGTGTCGGCGCCTCCTGGGCATTCAAACTCTTGACCCGAGCGACGTCGCGTTTGGCCATCTCTGACATCATCTTGGAACTACTGGTCCTGAATGTCCTCATCTCGGGCATCGTCGACGATGTCAACCATCACGCAACTGAGTTTCCACTGTCGAACGTGCTCCAGATACCGCCAGGGTTATCCCAGTGGCACAAGCCTTCGGCCATCGTTCTCGTTATATGTGCGACAGTTCACATCATTCGGCGCCGAAAGCGGCTACGTCACTCGCACATTCGCTAGTCCCTCGCACGCACAACAAACAAATTTCGGATCTGACCGATGGGCGTCACCCCGGCCTTTCGTCAATGATCAGTCAGATGACGCTGATTGATCCCGTACGCATTGGAGCGCAACTTTCTCTGCGGCTGCCCGGAGTTCATCGTCGGTGACGTTTGGCAGTACGTCCTCCCAGAGAGGGAGCATCATCCCATTCGCCTCTAGCATCCCGAGCGGACGAGGAAGCATCCACACGTGGAATTGGTGCCGCCGTCTCCCCAGCGATAGAGATGAACTCGTGCCGACGCCCCCGAGCGAGAGGATTCCTCGTTCGACGTCGGCGATGATACTGCCGAACTCTGCGGCTGCGGCCTCGGGGAGATCCTTGAAGGAGTCGACGTGCTCTCTCGTGGCGAGCCACACTGCGCCGACGAGACTTCCTCCCACGGGCGGGTGGAGCGACCAATTGTCATTTGACCAGACGGCGCTCGTTGTTTGGCCGGCGCAGATTCCGCACGGGTCGCCCCCGGGCTCGCCGCGACGCGGCGGTTCGGGAATGACACGTTCTCCCAGTGCGCGCACGACAAGTGGTTCCTCGTATGGAAGCGTCATGGCTACTCCTCTTCTCCTCGAGCGCATTGCTCCTGTGTCGAGAACTCTGGTTTGCGCGCGACGAACCTCACGTCCCCGTCGATCACGATTGTGAGTTGCGCGAAGCCCACGGACTGGAGTCGCACCACCAACGAAGCGGCATCGACCGGGTTGTAGTCATCCCCCTCGTGGAAGTGGTGCAAACCGTTGCTCGCCAAGCTGTCCGATCCCACGAAGACCCCACCGGGCCTGAGCACCCGGAACGCTTCGAGCAGGAGACTCTGCTGGCCGGCAAAAGTCGGTATGTGGTGAAGCATGGTGAACGATCCAACCGAATCGAAGGAGTCAGACGGCAGGTCCAGTGCCGTCGCGTCGCCGGAGACGACCTCTACGTTCGTGCCGGCGAAGCGCTCCGAGAGGCGTGCGGCAGCGTTCTGATCTGCCTCGACCGCAACGAGTCGGCGCACGCGACGGTACAGCCACTCGGTGGCGGCCCCGGGACCGGGGCCGAGTTCGACCATGTCGTCGCCGAAGTCTGCGATGGTCGCGAGGGAGGGCAGGACGTCGTTTTGAATGTGCTCCGCCCACTCCGGACTCGGACACAACTTGGTGTGGTTTTCGTTCACGACAGCAACCTACCGATCGCGCTGCTCGATTCCTAGGCCGTAAGGTGACATTCGATGTCGCAAGACGGACAATGTGACGAGCCAACGGTTGATCCCGCGATGGCAATGGCGGTGTGCACTTTTCCAATGCCCGCAGGCACGGTCTTCGACTGGCATACCCACGACGATCATCAGCTCGCCTGGGCGGCGAGCGGAGTGCTGACTATACGCAGTGGGACCCAGGCGTGGGTCCTGCCGCCCACGCGCGCTCTGTGGATTCCTGCGGGCATCCGACACGAGACGCTCTCAGAAGCCAGTGCCACGATGCGCACCGCGTACGTGCGGCCGGAGTACCTGCTCGATATCGTGGTCGAGCTGCACGCCAGTGATTGCGACGCCTCTGGTGGCGGAACTATTGGACTACTTGGAAGACGACGGCGTGGAGTTGTCCGGGCGCACGCATGCAGAGTCGCTACTGGTCGAGCATGCTCGAACCAGCTCCGACGATTTCCTTTGATGTGCGCATGCCCACGGAAGATCGAGCACTGCAAGTGGCGAAGATGCTGAGCGATAATCCAGCCGAAAGCCGGACTCTCGCCGAGTGGGGAAATGAAGTCGGTGCGAGCAGCAGAACTCTCGCTCGGGCGTTCCTGTCAGGCACCGGACTCCCGTTTGCCCGCTGGCGCACGCTCGTTCGTCTCCGGTCAGCGATGGTGGCACTCGGGTCGAGCGAACCGGTCGGTGACGTCGCCCAAATGGTTGGCTACGAATCCGTGAGCGCATTTGTCGCGGCTTTTCGGCGTGAGACCGGGATCACCCCCGCGCAGTATTTTCGCCAAGAACGACGATCTCTGAGTTACTCAGATCGAGGGTCGACCAGGAGAATCGCCTTCTTCTTTCAAGTGAGGATTGTCCATCGAATCGCAAGTATTGCGTCTCAGTCGTGCCAAAAGAGTGATGGGTCTGGGACAATTGAGTGCAACGGTGCTGGCATTGCATCGATTTTCTAATTCATCGGGTTGTGCCCGATGAGAAGTCAGTTAGGCAGTCTGTGAAACGCTTTCGTGTGACTGCGTTTCGACGCGTGAATATCGTCGGACTTCGTCGACGTCACGCGAACAAACGCCTCCGTCGCGTGTTCGACCTTCGATTGCACCGTGGGCGTACTTGGGACTCAATCTGCCCCTGGTGCTGGCGATCTTCGCCTTCCCGCGGTATCACGTGTACCTGTGGGGGGCGCTCGGGACTCGGTTCGGCGGCCGCTGTTGTCGTCGGGATCATCCGTAATCACCCAACGCGGCGATCAGCCTGGGTCTTCGTGGCGCTGGGAGTTACAGCCTTTGCGTTGGGCGATATCTCCTACGACGTTTTGACGGAGTTCATGCACGAACGCAATCCGTTTCCCTCGATCGCTGACGTCTTTTACCTCGCGACCTATTTGCTGCTGTCAACGGGATTGATATTGATGGTTCGATCGCGTCGTCGCCGAGACGGCGACAGCGGCGCCGTGCTCGACGCGCTGATCTTTACCTCCGGCTTTGGCGCACTGTCGTGGATCTATCTGATTCAGCCCTACGTGGACGCCGACATGGGAATGCTCTCGAAGTTGACCTCCATTGCCTATCCCATAGGGGACATCTTGATGCTGTGCGTGCTCGTGCGCCTGGTCTTCGGAGGCGGGACCCGCAACACGGCCGTGCGTCTCTTGGTCATCGGGCGCAATCGGTGTCTTCGCGGCCGACTGCGTGTACGGGTGGATTCAACTGCACGGTTCGTGGAGAGTCGGTGGTCCCACGGACCTTGGCTGGGTGCTGTTTTACGTCTGCTGGGGTGCCGCGGCGCTGCACCCCGCAATGCGCGAGTTGACGGTGGCAAGACCGTGGCGACCTCGCCATCTGAGTCTGATCACCTTGACGGTTCTTAGCGTGTCCGCTCTCATTGCGCCTGTGGCGCTCGCGTATCGCGAAGTGTCGGGCGTCCGAGATCGATGACGGAATTCTCGCGATCGTTTCGGCAGTCGGGCTTCATCCTCGTCATTCTTCGCCTGGTCGGCTTGGTGCGGGCCCAAGCCGTCGACTCCCGTCGTCAACAGGCCCTGCGCGAGTTTTCGGAGTATCTGGTTACGGCCACGGACCGACGAGAGGCGTGCTGGACGCGGGGATTGGCGCCATTCTCAATATCAGGCGCACCGGGAGTCCTTGGTTGCATCGTCATCGCTCGTGAGTCAGATGTCGACCGAGATCGTGGCGACGACGTGGCCGGAGTTCATTGGAGCGGCGGTCACGGTGATCCCGCGTCGATTCCGATGACGATCACCGGCGAGTCCTCCTCAGTGGCGAACTCACGGTCGGAGACGTGCCGCCTGCGCCGTCGTCTGGACGCAGCTCAAGTCGCCGGAGCGCAACGTCGCTCAAGAACGGCTGCTTCTCGCTCACGACAAGCCTCTTCCCATTGATCTCAGGGCGATTCTCGACGGCATCGCCGCTCAGCTGTTCCTCGCGCTCGAGCGTGTCGAGTTGGCTCGGCGTCGTCAATGAGGCCAAGAATGAACGACGATTTCAAGCCATGGTCAAGTACTCCTCGGACTTGCTGACGCTTTTGGGTACGGACCTTCGCGTCGTGTATCAGAGCCCCGCGGTGAACGAAATTCTTGGCCGGCCGGCCTCTGAATATCTTGGACTGTCACTCGAGGATCTCGTTCACGGCGACGATGCGCCCCTGGCACAGGCACAACTGGCCAAAGTTCTTACCGGTGGCCTCGGCAGCACCTCCGACTTTGAAATTCGAATGGTTCATCGAGATGGCCAGTGGCGAATCATGGACGTCGTTATTACCAATCTTCTCGATGAGCCGGACGTCGGTGCGATCGTGCTCAACTGTCGCGACGTAACTGGTCGTCACGTCTTGGAGCAGGAACTCAATCACCAAGCCTTTCATGACACGCTCACGGGCCTGGCGAACCGTGCCTTGTTCGTCGACCGTCTCTCGCACGCGATGGACAAGGGCGAGCGCGGAGCAAATGCGGTCGCTGTCTTGTTCTTGGACCTCGACGACTTCAAGGCGGTCAACGACAGTTTCGGCCATCCCGCGGGTGACGATCTGCTCGTTGAAGTGGCAAAACGTATTCATGCGGCAACACGGCCCGGAGACACCGTCGCTCGTTTCGGTGGCGACGAGTTCGCCGTGCTGGTCGAGTCAGGCGTCATGCCCGAGGCGGCTCAGGTGGTGGCGAAGCGGATCATCGCAGCTCTCGCCCCGACCTTTCGAATTCTGGCGAGTGATTTCTCCATGAAGGTCAGCATCGGTATCGCCGTTGCCGAGGGACCGCACGTCACTCCCGATGATCTGTTGCGCGACGCGGACCTTGCGATGTACGTCGCCAAGCGAAACGGCAAGGGCCGCTTTGAGATGTACCGGCCGAAGATGCACGAAGATGCGGTCCGATTGCTTGAGACTGAGGTCGGCATTCGCCAAGGCCTGGAGTCGAATGAGTTCGAGGTGTTCTATCAGCCAATCGTTAGCGCGCAAACTGGCCGCCTCACTGCTGCCGAAGCTCTGGTGAGGTGGCACCACCCGACTCGTGGCCTCCTCGCTCCCATTGAGTTCATTGGCGTCGCTGAAGATACGGGGCTGATCGTGCCGCTGGGCCGTCAAGTCTTGTTCGACGCGGTCAGCCAAGCCCAGGCTTGGAGGCAAAGTGGCGTGGTTGACGACGACTTTTACGTCAGCGTCAACCTCTCGACCCATCAACTCCAAGAAACCGACCTCGTCAACAGCGTGTCGCGAGCGTTGGAGGTTTCAGGGCTTCCTCCCGAGGGGCTTGTCTTGGAGGTGACAGAGAGCGCGCTGATCGAGGACCTCTCCGTCACGCTGCCGCGTCTCCTCGCCCTTAGAGACCTCGGGGTGCGTCTCGCCATCGATGACTTTGGCACGGGCTATTCGTCACTTAGCTATCTGGCGGAGCTGCCCATCAACTTTGTCAAGATCGACAAGTCATTCATTGACCGAATTGCTTCCGGTACTGAAGGTTCGGCCGTGGTGCGAGGGGTCATCGATCTCAGTCGAGCGATGGGCTTCACGTGCGTCGCCGAGGGGGTGGAGCAAGAGGACCAGCGTCACATCCTCGAAGAACTCGGATGCGACTTCATCCAGGGTTATTTGTTCGGTCGACCGGCGAACAAGACCGACATCTCTCACCAGTTCCAGAAGCTCAGGATCGGTACCTCGGCGCTCCTGGCGGGAGCCGCGACAGGGCGCCCATAACCGGCTACCCGGGAGTTCACTCTGTTCAGGGCCCAAATGGCGCGAGTACGGTGTCAGTTGACACTGGACGTTCTAGAACCCTGAGGAGGCTCATATGCCAAACGACTTCGCCATCGACATTGCCAAGATCCGAGACGAGGCGCGCCAACACATCAAGGAAGGTGCCCTCATGCCAACCGACACGACCAATGTCGCCCAGGTTATTGAGGTGCTCAACAAGGTCGTCGCCAGCGAGATGGTCTGTTACCTGCGCTACACGCAGAACGCGATCGTGTGCCAAGGCATCAACCGTGAACAAGTGGCCGCGATGTTCGTGGATCACGCCAACGAAGAACTCGGGCACTTTCAGCGAGTGTCAGATCGCATCAACCAGCTGGGCGGATCACCCGATCTCAACCCCGCGACGCTGATGGAGCGCGCCATCACCGACTACAAAGCCCCGAGCGACGAGACCGATCTGCAGGGCATGATCCGAGAGAACCTCATCGGTGAGCGCATTGTCATCGAGGTCTACACCGAGATCATCCGCTGGCTAGGCGACGGCGACATCACGTCGCGACGGATGATGGAGCAGATTCTCAAGGAGGAAGAGGATCACGCCGACGAGCTCAACGACCTCTTCGAAGGCTGAGTTCGTTCGAAGTCGCGGTGGGCCACCCGACTAGTCCGCGACAGTCGCCGCCGCCGCTTCACCAAGGTCGCAGTCAACGCCCAGCGACTGAAGACCGAGTCCGAGCGCCTCGACGGCGACGAGTACGTCCTCGACGGTGGCGCGAAGCCCGGTGTGTCCAATCCGCAGCGCTTGGTTCGGAGAGCCCGGCGCTGGGCCGACGATCGACGCAGGTCCACTGTCTGAAGGATGACCGCGCGGCCGCGACGAGCTCCTTGACAGCGACGCCCGCAGGGAGCTGTCACGGTCGTAGCGACAGCAGCGGCGTCGCTGTCGTTCTCGACCCACAGGTCAAGTCCGAGCGCTCGAACACCTCGGCGGCACGCGTCGCGAGCTGCGCCGTGGCGTGCGATCACATTCGCGAGTCCTTCGTCGCCCATGCCAGTCCAGTGTCTCGCCGAGGGCCAACATTTCTAGATGGTTGGGGATCGAGGGCAGAGCGTCGTGGTCGCTCGGGAGCCACTGCTCGCGCCAATCGAGAAGCGACAGCGCCGAGTTTCGAGGGGCCGAGGGGTTCGCGCTAATTGCCGCCCAGCCCGCGTCACTGATCGCCACGCCGGTCACGCCCGCCGGCCCGCCCTAGCGCTTTTTGTGCGCTGACGACGGTGATGTCGAGTGCCCAGGCCTCAATCTCGAGAGGTTCGGCGCCCACCGATGCCACCGCGTCGACGACGCTGATCGCACCTTTGCTCCGCGCGAGTGCCGCGATCTCATCGAGCGGATTGGTGGCACCGGTCGCCGCTTCGGAGTGCACGACGCTCACGACGTCGAAAGTGCTTTCCCTGTTCAAAAGCGTCATCCACCTCGCCGATGCGCACGGCACGGTTATAGGGAACTCTCAAGTTCTCGACCTCGACTCCTTGCTCGGTGAGCCACTGACCGAAACCTTCCCCGTAGGGGCCGGTGACGATGTTGAGCGCCCGCGACCCGGGCGCCCGATGCCTCGAGCAACCGCCTCGAGAGGGATCAATGCCTCGCCCTGAAGGACGAACAGCGACGGAGCCTCCAGAAGTTGGGCGAAGTGCTGTTCAATGTCGGCGTACTTCTGGGCGTCAATCGTTGGTAACGGCTGCCTAGAGTTCATCGGCTCTCCTTAGTTCGGCTTCTTCGGGTGACAGGTTCGGACCAAAGTGCTCGTCGCGAAAGTGACAGGCCGACTCCCTCGCGCGCAGTCCCGGCGACCGGGCAACAGCAGCGGCTCCTCGGCCGCGCAACGGGCCTCCGCGCGCGGACAGCGAGCGTGGAACGAACAGCCCGAGGGTCGGTTGAGCGGGCTCGGGGGCTCACCGGTGAGCCGGACTCGGTGGAGCGGGGGATCGCGACGCACTTGGGGTACCGAGTTGAGCAGCGAGCGAGTGTAGGGATGGCGGGGATCGCTGAACACCTCGCTGGTCACTCCGACCTCCACGATCTTGCCGAGGTACATCACCGCGACGCGGTCACAGACGTGGCGAACCGCCGCGAGGTTGTGCGAGATCATGAGCAACCTGATGCCCAGGTGATCGCGCAGGTCCGCGAACAGCTCCAGGATTGTCGCCTGCACGGACACGTCGAGCGCGGAGACCGGCTCGTCCGCCACGATGACCTGCGGTTCGACGGCGAGCGCGCGGGCAATGGCGATTCGTTGGCGCTGTCCGCCCGAGAACGCCCCGGGATGTCGCTCGAGGGCATCATCGGGCAGCCCGACCAATGACATCAACTCCCGACAGCGCTCGACAGCCTGTGCACCGCGGGCGAGGTCGTGCGCGTTGAGCAACTGGGTGAGCATCGCACCGATCGTCATGCGGGGATTCAGCGACGAGTAGGGATCCTGAAAGACGAGTTGCACCGCGCGACGTTCTTCTCGACTTCGATTCGAACCGACGCTCAGGCCCCCGATCGTGATGTCACCGGCTATCGGGCGCCTGGAGTCCGACGATGCAGCGCGCGACGGTCGTCTTGCCACATCCTGACTCTCCCACGAGTCCCAGCGACTCACCGTGGGCGAGTTCTAAGTCCACGCCGTCGACCGCGACCAGGCGGCGTCGATGATCCGCCGGGAAACTGACGCTCAGCGAGCGCACGCTGAGTTCACTGGCGCACAGTGTCGGTCACTACTCACGGTGCGTCCACGAGATCGTGGTGAAAGCAGGCGCTCAGTCGAATCTGCTGGCCTGACGTCTCCTCGTCAACGCGCACCAGCGGCGGAACGCTGGTCAGGCACTCGGCCGTCGCCAAGGGGCATCGTGGATGGAACGCGCACCCCTCGGGGAGATGGACGGGGTCGGGCAACGTGCCCCCGATGGGATGAAGGGATCCGATGGGATCGTCGAGGTCGACCACCGCGCGCAGGAGTCCGAGGGTGTAGGGATGGCGCGGTGCGCGAAGGAGGTCCCGTGTCGGTCCCGACTCCACCACCCGGCCCGCGTACATGACGGCCACGTTCTGGCAGAGTTCGCGCACTACGCCCAGGTCGTGACTGACGAAGACCACGGCGAGTCCGAGGTCCACCCGCAATTTGTCGATCAGATCGAGAATCTGTGCCTGGACCGTGACGTCGAGCGCGGTCGTGGGCTCGTCGCACAGCAGCACCGTGGGCTCGGCCGCCAGCGCCATGGCGATCGCCACGCGCTGACGCATGCCGCCCGACAGTTGATGGGGGTAGGCGTCGAAACGACCGGCGGGATCGGGCACCCCGACGAGGCCGAGCAACTCGATGGCCCGTTGGCGCGACTCTGCTGCGGGATCGACCGAGCACGCGTTGCGGGACTTCGGCCATCTGGCGACCAATGGTGCGAACGGGGTTCAGCGCACTGAGCGGATCTTGAAACACCATGGCCATGCAGCCGCGGCGCTGCGCACGCGCGGCGCGACCCGAGCCCGCGAGCGCGTCGCCCTCGAAGAGCATCTCGCCGCCGCTCAGCCGCGCCGAGGGGGGGAGAAGCGCCATGATCGCTCGCAAAGTCAAACTCTTGCCCGAACCCGACTCACCGACGATGCCGAACGCTTCGCCCGCTTCCACGGAGAAGGAGACGGACTCCACGGCGTTGAAGCGCTGGTCACCGCGTCGCACCGAGACGGTCAGGTTCTTCACCTCGAGGGCCGCGCTCATGAGGGGGGCCGCAATGCGTCGGCCAGGCCGTCGCCGAGAAGGGACAGGCCGAGGCCCGTGAGAGCGACCGCGAGGCCCGGCAACGTGGCCAGTTCCCAGTGAGTCGTGATGAAGGGCTGGCCCTCGTTGATCATCGATCCCCAGTCGGGGGTGGGCGGTTGAATCCCGAGGCCGAGGTAGCCGAGCGTGACGACCGCGACGATCGCGAGCACGATGTCGTTCATCACGTAGACCACGGCCTGGGTGATGGTGTTGGGCAGAACGTGGCGCCAGAGCACCGCGATCGTGCTGAGTCCTCCGCCTCGCGCGGCGGCCACGTAGTCCGACTCACGAACGACGAGCGTCGTCGATCGCACGGCGCGGGCGTAGACCACCCAGTCCACGACGGCGAAGGCGATGAAGATGCCCTTCGTCCCTTCGCCCACGACAAAGACGAGACCGATGACGAAGACGTAGAAGGGAAACGCGATGATGACGTCGACGATTCGCATCACGACCGCGTCAATCCAGCCGCCGAAGTACCCCGACACCGTGCCGATGAACGTCCCGAAGCAAAACGGAAAGATCACCGCTCCGACACCCACCACCAGGTCGGTGCGAGCGGCATAGATGATTCGCGAGAGCACGTCGCGACCGAGTTCATCGGTGCCGAGCCAGTGGATCTTGGAGAATCCCGACAGGATGTTGTAGAGGTCTTGATGATCGGGGGAGTACGGCGCGATCCACGGCGCGAAGATGGCCACGACCACAATGAGGCCGGTGATCGTCGCACCGGCGACGAACGTCTTGCTACGGCGCGCTCGACGCCAGAATCCGGGGGGATGGGGGGCGTTCAGCGGGGCCGGTGGCGCGACGACGTGCTCTGCGAGGGGTGCGCTCATCGGAGTCTGATCCTCGGGTCGAGGCGCGCTGCCGTCAGATCGGTCGCGAGATTGATCAACACGACGCCGGCGCCCAACACGATGGTGACCGCTTGGACCACGGGGAAGTCGCGGTTGAGGATGGAACTCAAGAGCAAGGAACCGAGACCGTTCAGGTTGAAGACCTGCTCGACGATGACCGTGGTGCCGATGAGGTAGGCGATGTTGAGTCCCAAGAAGGTCACCGTTGGCACCACCGCGTTTCGCGCGACGATCGAGAACAGAACGAACGATCCGCTCATTCCCTTGGCCCGGGCAGTCGCCACAAACTCCGCGTCGAGTATCTCGATCATTCCCACCCGAAGGCTTCGCACCAAGATGGGAATGATCCCGATGGCGGCGGTAAAAGCCGGCAGGATCAGGGACTCTAGGTACCCGCCCACGCCGCTGCCGATTCCGCCCACCGGCAAGAGGTGCAGGTGGACCGAGAAGATCTCGATGAGCACGATCCCGAACCAAAAAGAGGGCAGACCCAGGCCGAACACCGTCGCACCTCTCACCACGTGATCCGCGAACTTGTCCTGGCGCGACGCGGCGAGCGCGGCGAGAGGAACCGTCACCACAATGGCGAACAGTGCGGCGATACCGACCAGCGACGCCGTCAGTCCGATGCGCTCGCCGATGAGCTGGGCGCGCCGGTACTTGATAGATGTACGACGTACCGAGGTTGCCGTGCAGGAGATCAGAGATGTAGCGAACGAACTGGCTCGGCAGAGACGCGTTGAGCCCCCACTCCTTTTGCAGTGCGGCGATGGCTCGGGGTGTGGCGTGCTCACCCAGCAGGGTACGTGCGGCACTTCCTGGTTCGAGATGCAAGAACAAGAAGGTGACGACGCTCACGCCCACCATGACGAGCACCGCGGACGCGAGTCGCCACGCGATGTAACGCCTCATGTACTCAAGATAGCCAGACGTCCTCGAGTCGATAGGCGCCGCCGGGGTTCACCGCAAACCCTTCCACCGTCTTGGTCGTGGCAAAAATGTAGGGCGGGTAGTCGAGGGGGACAAAGGGAGCGTCCTCGGCAACCATTGACTGAATCTGGGCATAGAGCTCGGCGCGCTTGGTGGTGTTGAACTCGGCTTCGGCCTCGTTCACGATCTTGGTGACCGCCGGGTTGTTGTAGCTCGACCAGTAGGACGACGATCCGCCATCTTTGTAGTTGAGCTCGAAAGAAGCCATCTCGTCGGGGTCGCTGATGTCGTTGATCGCGTAGTCGATGAACATCTCGTAGTCGAACTTCTGGAACGTGGACTCGAACGCCGAGTGGTCGAGGCCGGTAATCGTGACGTCGATGCCGAGCGGGGCCAGTTGACTCTTGATGATCTGGGCGAAGGTCACGAACTTCTGGTTCCCGCTGTCGACCAGCAACTTCGTGGCGAAACCCTTGGGGTACTTCGACGCCTTGAGGGCGGCCTTGGCGTCGCTCAAGCTGTACTTGAGCACCGGCGTCGCGGCCGAGTAGTACTGAAGGCTCGGTGGGAAGAAGGAACCACCGGGCTCACCCGTGCCGAAGTTGGCTGCGTGCACGAGGGCGGGACGGTTGATGGCGTAGGTGATGGCGCGGCGCACGTTGCGGTCCGCGAACTGGGGCAGCTTTTCGTTCATGACCAGCAGGTCGACTTCCCACGCCGGGAACTGCTCTAAGTCGACGCTGGAGTTTCCTTTGAGTCCGGCGACCTCAGCCGGCGGCACGGAGTCGATGATGTCCACCTGGCCACCCTCGATCTGCAGCACTCGCTGGTTGTCGTTGTCGACGTAGAGGAACTCCACCGAGTCGAGGTAGGGCTTGCCCGCCTGCCAGTAGTGCGGGTTCGCCTTCAGGGTCAGCGACGTGGCGTCGGGGGTGAACCCGGTCAAGGTGAACGGCCCGGTGCCGATGGGGTTCTTGAAGAACGCCGACTCCGACTTGCCATCGAAGTTGGCCGGGATGATCGCGTTGGCAAAGACCGACAGGTCCGAGATGATCGGCGCCCAGGGCGCGCTCAGCTTCACGACCACCGTCGATGTTCCACTGGCTTCGATGGAGGTGATGGCCCCGTCGAGGAAGGAGAGCGGACCCGCGGCGTTGTGGCGCGAGCGATTGATGGAAAAGACAACGTCCTCCGCGGTGAGGGCCTTGCCGTTGGAGAACTTCACGCCGGGACGCAACGAGAAGGTGAGCGTCTTGTTGCCGTTGCTCGAGGTGTAGCCCGTCGCGAGCCACGGAACGAGTTCGCCCTTGGGGTTGGTGATGTAGAGGGGCTCGAAGATCTTGTCCAGCGTGTAGATGTCACCGGCGATGATCGTGTTGGCAGGGTCGAGCGTGGTCGGTGCCACGCTGCGCGCGAACTTGAGCGTGCCACCGCGCTTCACCGAGGCCGCGCGCGCTACACGTGTCGCCGCCGACGCGCCTGTCGCATTCTCCAGTGCGGGGGCGAGTCCCCCGAGGGCGATGACTGCGGTTGCGCCTAGGCCGTAGCGAAAGACGTCACGGCGAGTGATGGGACTCTGGGGGATGTTCAATTCGGACACGTCGTACGGCCTCCGTCTTGGGCTCGCGGTTACGAGCGTTTTTGAAACATGAGTACATCTATCAACTCAGTGGAAATATAGCAAGATACTGGACTGTCGTGCCGCATAGGCGGTGTCGGCCGCACTCGTCGCAAATGGTATGACCCAGTCTCGGACTGACAGTGAGGCATCTGACTCATTGGTCCGATTCATGCAGGAGCGGTATTTGTTCGCCCGCCCCGACCCAAAGAGGCAGTCGGTTCTGCGGGGGAGGCAGGGGACACGTCGCGAACGTCGTGTAGGCGCATGGCAGGTTCCTCGCGCGATTGAAGTCAAGAATGACATTCCCGTCGTCGTCGGGCAGGTGCGCCTCGAGCTGTCGTCCAGCCCCGTACGTGGTGTGCCCGCTCGTGCGATCGGCGAAGAGAAAGTACAGTTCATCGTCTTCGTTGAAGGCAATCAACTCGAAGGCGTCGTCTCCGATATCGAACGTCACCACGCCGGGTGACTCGAACGTGTTTGACAGACCCTCGATCGTGGTGCCGACGTCGAGGCTGATGGGCTCGGGATGAGGGCGGAAACGACCTTTCACGACCCACTGGGGCGAGGGCGGATAGGCGGGCGTTCCTTTGTAGCCCTCCAGCACGTGAAAGTCCCCACGACGCGGGCGAACGATGTAGGACGACCCACGGCGGGCGATCTCGATCTCCGTCGCGCCCCACGTGACGTACACGGGATGGCTCTCGTCAAATTCGCCGAAAGCGACTCGTCTCTCGCTCTGTCTGTCGCCGACGCGGAAGCTCTCGCCCGCCACGAGCAGGACCTCTGGACCTTCATCACCGACGAACCACTGCCCTGGCAAATCCGCAATCGGAGTCGGTGTGGACGAGAGCCAGTGGATTCCGGTGACGGCGAGAAAGCCGTGGGGCGAGCGGCGTCGCGATTCGAGGTCTTCGTGCCAGCGATCCCACTCTGCGCGAAAGCCGGTCACGGTGAAGTACCAGTCTCGAACTGTTTGCCGGTCACCTGCGGTCCTTCGCTTCGATCAAAATCCAGATTAAGGATCGGAACAACTGGCGCATCAGCCCGGAATCGTTTCCTTACCGCTTCCAAACCTGAGCACAGAGCCGCCATGGCCGTCAGGTAACGCGATGTTCTGGGTCTCGATATGGTCGAAGGATGACTCCAGGGGAGATGGCCGATCTGGTGAGGTTGCGTCAGGCTCGCGACCGCATCGATCGCGAGTACGCCGAGCCACTCGACGTGGCGACTCTGGCATCGACTGCACTCATGTCGCCCGCGCACTTCTCGCGGAAGTTTCGCGCCGCCTACGGTGAGACCCCCTACACCTACCTCATGACGCGACGCATAGAGCGAGCCCAGGCATTCTTGCGCGTCGGGATATCAGTTACAGATACGTGCGTGTCGGTGGGCTTCACGTCGCTGGGTTCCTTCAGTTCCCGATTCCGTGAAGTGGTGGGAATGACACCCACTCAATATCGCGATCTCGATCACGGTGATATCGAACGGATGCCGTCGTGCATCAGCATGTTCGTCACCCGTCCACGTCGGTTGCCGACCCCAGAGAGGCAGAGCCTCTCCCCGTAGGGATATCGAGCAGGATCGAAGAAGCGCACGCGTGCACGGCGTTCCTATGATGTGGCCATGTCAGTCACACTTGCCAACACATTCATCCTCGTCAACGACCCCGACGCGGCGCTCGCCTTCTACCGTGACGCGCTCGGCCTGGAGGTTCGTCTCGACGTCTCGAACGGCGAATATCGCTGGGTGACGGTCGGCGCGCCGGGACAGGACGTCGCCATCGTGCTCTCACCGCCGCGCGGTGGACGTAGCGACACCGAGGGTGCGGAGCTGGAGTCCCTCGTCGCGCGCGGATCTCTTCAGGGAGCCATCTTTCACACCGACGACCTCGAGGCGACGTTTGCCCGGGTGCGCGACTCCGGGGTGGAGGTGCTCGAAGAGCCGACCGATCAGCCGTGGGGTGTACGCGACTGCGCCGTGAGGGATCCCTCGGGCAACCTCGTACGAATCCAAGCGGCAAACAAGATTCTCTAAAGAGAGTCGGCTGTCGGTTTGCCCGCTAGGCGTTAAACGGACGCACCGCGCCACTGAAGTAGTGCCCCTCCTCAAGGTCGGCGATAAGCCCCACTTGCGTCGGCTCCCAGCCCAGAATTTCTTTGGTGAACTCGGCAGACGCGGGAGCATCCAGACCGATGAAGTTCGCCATCCAGGTGAAGTGAGCGGGCGCGTCCTCGGGGCTGAGCGAGACGAGGGGCAGATCGAGGTGACGTCCGATGACTTCGGCGACGTCGCGAATGGGTACGCCTTGTTCGGCTGCGGCGTGCAGGGTCGTACCGGCCGGAGCCTTCTCCACCGCCAGGCGAAAGAGATGGGCCGAGTCGAGCCGGTGGACGGCCGGCCAGCGATTGGCTCCATCGCCGACGTACCCCGAGACTCCCTTGTCGCGCGCAATGCCGATCAAGCTCGCGATAAAGCCGTTGTCGCCCACGCCGTGGTTGGTGGGGGACAGGCGAACCACCGACGTTCGAACACCTTGTTCGGCGTAGCCGAGCACGAACTCGGCGGTCGCGTGGCGAACTTGGGGACCACCCGTGCCAGCCAAGGTTGAGGGACCGTGGCCGTCGGCTTCGGTCGCTACCCGACCCGGGGCCGCGCCAAAGAGTCCCGACGCCAAGACGAAGGGTCGATCAGAGCCGGCCAGCGCTCCGAGCATGGTCTCGACGGCGAGCCGATCGGCGTCGGCCGCAGCCTGGAAGCCGCCAGAAAAAGCGATGTCGTGCTTGAACGCGAGGTGGACCACGCCATCGGAGTCGCTTGCCGCTTTTGCGAGCACGTCCTGATCGTCCAGAGAGCCGAGTTGGACGGTGACGCCCGCCGCGCGCAGCGCGTCGGCGGACTCCGAAGAGCGGGCCAGACCGACAACCTCGTGACCTGCGTCGAGCAACTCAACGACCAACGCCGAGCCAATCCAGCCGGACGCGCCGGTAACAAAAATACGCATAGAGCCTCCTTCTATCGCCGGAGCAACCGCGCTTCGGCATGATGTCATACGCTGACATCACCATAGCGTACTGATGTCAGAGGCTGACGTCAAATCACCAGAGTTCAGAAATCTGGGTGGCGACGGCGCCGTAGCTGTCGAGCGAGACGGGGACCGGCTCGACGGTATCGACGAGGTTCGGGTCGGCGTTGGTGACCTCAACCAGCGTCGAGCGCACTGCCTCACTGAGGAATCGCGAGGGCTGAGCCCAGGAGTGGTCGTCGCGAACACGATGGTGGTGATAGCGCAACGGCACGTAGATGGCGAGATCCTTGCGCGCACGCGTGACCGCCACGTAGAACAGACGGCGCTCTTCTTCGAGGCCTTCGGGGGTGCCGAGGGCCATGTCGGAGGGGAAGTTGCCATCGGCCGCGTGGATCACGTGCACGGCGTCGAACTCGAGGCCCTTGGCCGAGTGAACTGTCGACAGCACGAGCCAGTCTTCGTCCATCATCGGGGGACCGGCGAGGTTGCCCGTGGAGTGTGGCGGGTCTAACGCCTGGGCGGCCGCGACGTCACTGAGACGCGTGGCGTCGGTACTGGCGAGGACCAGCGCTCCGAGATCCTCGAGCCGGGGCACGGCGTCTTCGTAGGTCGCCTCAATGAGCGGGGTGAGGGCGACACGGAGTCGATCCGCGTGAGCCACGATCGGTTCGTCGAGACGCCTTGCCAGCGCCTCGATGAGGCCCTGGGACATCTCGTTGGTCTCGGGTGGCAGGACCTCTTGGACGCTCGGCCATCTCTCGAGGGCTGCTTCAATCGAGCGGGGGAGCGTGTCTTCGCAACGCAGGGCGTCGATCGCCCGGCGAGCCTTGGCCGGACCGACTCCGGGCATTAGCTGCATCAGGCGAAACCAGGCCATCTCGTCGCGGGGGTTGTCGGCCAATCGGTAGGCGCAGAGAAGATCCTTGACGTGGGCTCCTTCGAGGTAGCGAAGGCCCCCGTATTTCACGAACGGGATGCGGCGGCGTGAGAGTTCGATCTCGAGATCGGAGCTGTGGTGCGACGCGCGAAAGAGGACGGCCTGGCGCTGGAGGGCCACGCCCGCTTCGTAGAGTTCCAGCACGCGATCAGCCACCACCGTGGACTGGTCGCGCTCGTCGCGACAGTGAATGAGCGAGGGCGGTGTCGCGCCGCTCGTGGCTACCTCCTCGCGCAGAATAGATGAAAACCCTTCGGGTGCGTCACGGGCCAACGCGTTCGCCACGTTCAAGATGAGCGCGGTCGAGCGATAGTTCGCGTTCAGCGTGATGGTCGTCAGATTCTCAAAATACGCTTCGGCGTCGAGCAGATAGCGCGGCGAGGCTCCACGGAACCCGTAGATGGCTTGGGCGTCATCGCCCACCAGCGTGAGGCGGGGATCGCTGCGTCGCAGCCCCCGCAGCACGTCGAGTTGCAGACGGTTGACGTCCTGGAACTCGTCGACCAGCACGTGGTCCACGGCCGCTCCCAGCTTCTCTCCCAAGACATCGTGCTGGACTGCGTAGCGCCAAAAGAGGAGCAGGTCGTCGAAGTCGAGCAGTGCGAGTGCCTGCTTTCGCGACACGTAGGCGCGAAACAACGTCGCGACGTCATCGCAGTGCTCGATGCACCAGGGCGTGACCTCGAGCATCACGTCCTTGAGGGGAGTGCCCGTGTTGACTGAACGCGAATAGAGAGAGGCCAGGGTGGCCTTCTTCGGGAGCCGGCGCTGTCCACTCAGTATTCCCAGGTCGCTGCGCACCAGATCGAGGAGATCAGCGCTGTCGCCCTGATCGAGGACGCCGAATCCCTCAGCGAGACCCAGTGAGGCATAGTGACGGCGCAACGTATGGTGAGCGACGGAGTGGAACGTTCCGCCAGCCACGCGTTGGACCCGTTCGTCTCTCCTGGACGCACGCACTCGCCCGATGATCTCTCGGGCAGCGCGACGGGTGAAGGTCAGCAGCAGTATGCGTTCGGGCATCACGCCCGACTCCAAGAGGTACTCCACGCGCGCGCTCAGAGTCGTTGTCTTACCCGTTCCGGGACCGGCGAGTACCCGCAGGGGAGTGTCACCGAACCTGGCCGCTTCGAGTTGACGCTCGTTGAGACGGTGTTTGCTGGCCGGCACGACCGAAACCTACCGAGCGCCTGTCATACGCCACGGGTGAGATTGCTCGCATCCTTCAGCCCGACGATGAAATCCTCGGAAAGTTCCGAGCGTGAGCGTACAGAATCCTGGTATGAGTCTTGGCCGAGAAATGCGTTCGAAAGTATCCACGTTGGGTGCGGCACTTCTCATCGTCGCGCTGGGGACCGTGTCACTGGCCACTGGTGCCACGGGAGCCGCACGTCCTCGCGCGACTGTTGACGATTTCGATCCCGCGTCGTTCTCGTTCGTCTCTCCGGGGCGGGGTTGGGTGCTCGGATCGGTGCCGTGTACCGCCGCCAGGGGGTGCTTGGGGCTACGAGAGACCACCGACGGTGGCCAGGTGTGGTCGAAACTGCCGATACCGAGTGAACTTCAGGCCCAAGTGAGAAAGGGCGATGGTCCCGGAGCCTACGGGGGAATCATTAACTCAATGAATGTTCACTTCGCCAACGTGAGAGACGGCTGGATCTACAACTCTGCCTTGCCCATCATCTGGTCAACGCACGACGGCGGCAGGGTGTGGCACGAGATCTCCTCACTTCATTTGGGCACGTACGGGTCGATCTTTGATGTCGACAGCAGCGGCGGGGTCGCCTACATGATCGCCGCAAAGGGCAACGGACGCGTCGCACTATTTCGTTCTTCGACGTCGAGCGATTCCTGGAGTGTCGTGTCGACTCCGGCACTGGAACTCCCGGCGGGAGGAGGGGAGCCCGGCGGCGACATTGTGTTGAAGGGCACGTCGGGATGGTTAATGGTCGGAAACGACCGTGGCGTGAGCGCGTCGCTCCAACTAAACCCGAGTGGGACGTGGACAGCCTGGAACGGCCCGTGTGAGCCGGTCGGAAATTCGTACTTCGTTCCAGCGATGATGACGGCACAGAAGTTGGCGGTGGTCTGCACCATGGGTGGTTTCGCTTCTCCTCTCTCGAAGTCCGCGCCGCCGGGCGCGACGATCATGTCCAATTGGCTGTACTTCTCTTCGAACGGGGGCCGGTCGTTTCACTACGGACCCGAGTTGAGCGCTAACTGGATCCCCGAACTGTTGGCCTCTCCCTCCCCGCACGTCCTCTTGTTGGTGCAGGCGAATACCAAGGTGAGCGACTCGTATCGAATCACGAGAAGCACGGACGATGGTCGACACTGGACGACCGTTTATCGCGGCGGATGGGCGCTCGCTCTGTCATTTCAGAACTCCCAAGTTGGCGTGGGCCTGGTGCAGGACTCACCCGGTTCAAACTCACTGCTGCGGACCGTCGATGGCGGTGTCCACTGGAGCCAGGTTTCACTTCTCCGCGTGAACGACTCCTCGACGTTGTCGATAGTCTCGGAAATGCGGTCCTCGATGTAACGCCGAGGGTGCTGGCGAGACTGTAAAAACGCCGCAATTTACTTGAAGGCTCGCCACGAGAGGAGAACCATGGCGCAGTACACGAAGGACCCCGAGAAGCTCGCACAGCTCACGCCGAACCAGTACCAGGTAACGCAAAACGCCGCGACCGAACCGCCGTTCCGCAACGAGTTCTGGGATCACAAGGAAGCCGGCATCTACGTCGATGTCGTCTCGGGAGAGCCTCTCTTCGCGTCAACCAAGAAGTTCGACAGCGGGTGTGGCTGGCCCAGTTTCACCGCGCCCCTCGAGCCGGCCAACATTGTCGAAAATAGCGACCGGAGCTTGGGCATGCTCAGGGTAGAGGTGCGCTCAAGCCACGCCGACAGCCACCTGGGCCACGTCTTTGACGATGGTCCCAGGGACCAGGGCGGGCTGCGCTACTGCATCAACTCAGCGGCCCTGAGGTTCGTACCGTACGACGACCTGGACGCAGAGGGATACGGCGACTACAAGTCGCTGTTCGAGAGATAAGGAAGACTGCCATGACTGAAGAGACCGCAATTCTGGCCGGTGGATGCTTCTGGGGGGTCCAGGACCTCCTGCGCAAGCGTCCCGGCATCATCTCAAGCCGCGTGGGGTACAGCGGGGGAGACGTCGCGAACGCGACGTATCGCCGTCACGGTACCCACGCCGAGGCCGTCGAGATCATCTTTGACCCGAGCGTGATCTCGTATCGGGAGATCCTCGAGTTCTTCTTCCAGATCCACGACCCGACGACGCTGAATCGCCAGGGCAACGACAACGGTACGAGTTATCGCTCGGCGATCTATTACACCAACGACGAACAGCGTCAGGTGGCCCGGGATACCATCGCTGACGTCGAGGCCTCCGGTCTGTGGCCGGGCAAGGTCGTCACCGAAGTGGCGCCAGCGGGTCCCTTCTGGGAGGCGGAACCCGAACACCAGGACTACCTCGTCAAGTACCCCTATGGATACACCTGTCACTTTCCCCGGCCGGGTTGGGTCTTGCCCAAGCGGGCCGACACTGACGCGTCGAAGTCGGCCTCCTCGAACTAGTCGTCACGAGGGGTATCGAGTTCGCCAGTTGGTCGCGACCAACGCCAGTTGGGCGCGCTCGAAGCGACGCCGTACATCGTTGAGGTCGTTCGGCTCGAGAATCGACCCGTCGGCGGAGCGCCAGACCATCTGTGCTTGACGGAGAAGAACTTCGCGTTGCGCCACGGTGGTCGTCGACGCCGCGACCACCGAGATGCTGTCGAGTATCCGGATGAGCACCGCCGGCATGCCAACGGCCGCTTGACGGATCTTGTCGAGTGCGCGATTGACCATCCGCTCGTAGGTCCACCCGGCACTGATGAGACGCACTCGGCCTTCTTCGTTGCGATAGACATCGCTCGATAACTGTCGCTGTGAGATTCGACAGAGTCCCGAGGACAGCCAGTCGAGGCACGTGAGGGCCGTGAAGGTATCGTTCACGGCCGGCGAGAGTGCCCGAATGGCGATCTCCACCATTTGATCGATCGCGAAGATCGGGTCCTGCATGAGAGTGCGGTGGGGCCCCGTGACGTGCGCCTTCGCTAGTTCGCGCTCAACTTGCTGGGCCGCCCCTTGGGGGAAGACCTTGGCGATCGGCTGACCCGCCACGATGAAGTGCCCGGGTCGGTAGTCGAGTCGAATCGTGGCGTCCAACAGGTTGGCGATCTTGGTCAGTTGGGCGTATCCGACGAACTGCAGGTATCCGCTCTTGGCCGCGAGAACGACGCCGCCACGCTGTTCGATGTTCGCCAACAGTTCGTCGGTATTTTGGGGGAGGTAGCGCTCTTGTCCGCCGGCGAGCGGCGCGTCCTTTCCGGCGGCCGGGAACTCCGTGTCGATGGCGACGTCCAGGTCGTGGGCGATTCCCGCGATGACGGCCGGCAGCTGGATCGAAGCCGCAATGTGGTTGATGAAGTAGATGAGAACCGCGAGGTCCACGAGCAAGAGGGCTTCGGCGACCGCCACGGTCAGATGCGGAACGAAATCCGGGTGAGGAAAGCTGGAAATCGACCCGAGCGCGAGCACCGAGTACACGAATGAGGAGACGAAGATGCCCAGCGTGAACTGGTTGCCAACGTCGCGTACGAAGTTTCGCATCATGCGCGGGCCGAACTGCTGGGACGCCAACGTCAAAGCCAAGATCGTGATCGAAAAGACCACGCCCACGGTCGTGATGATGGCAGCGGCGATCGCGATGAGCACATCGCGGCCCGCGTCAGCGGATCCCAGGTGCAGCCAGAACGGGAGCTGAAGGTGGTGGTAGTACGCCGCGACGTCGACGGCGAACGTCACCACGAAAATGACAGTGGCGACGACGATCAATAACGCGGGCACGAACCAGAAAGTGGTGCGCAGGGCTTCCCAGCGCCAACTCGGCAGTGCGCGGCGCCGGCTCATGAGGGGCGTGACCTGGCGACCGGGTCTCTATCACCCAGAGATGGGGAAGTCGGAACAATGCCATTGGTGCTGGTCATCGGCGAACCCCTCTCGCCGACCAGTTCTTCCCGGCACACCTTTGCTGCTCAATAATTCTAGCGGAGGCTCCGCAGGCTTGAAGAGTGAACGCGTCGCGCTACGCGTCTGCCGGGTGCGGGTGGGGCGTCTTGTTGAACGCGTCCACGAGCGCACAGGCGGTGATGGCCGTGCCCAGGGCGGCGCCGAGCACGCACACTCCCGTCCAGTGATCGTGCTGGTAGATCAGTGAGCCGATCCACGATCCGAGCGCTCCGCCCACGAAGTAGCACACCATGTAGGCCGAGTTGATGCGGCTGCGCGCGTGGGGAGCCAGTCGGTAGATCAGCGACTGATTGGTCACCTGAACACCTTGGACACCAACGTCAAGGATCAGGATGCCCGCGATCACCATGGCAATGGAGTGCCGTCCCCACCACAGCGGCAAGAAGGAGACCGCGATCAACGCGGCGAAGGCCAAGGTCGTGGACTTCGTCCAGCGCCGATCCGCCCAGCGTCCGGCGAAGTTGGCGCAGAGAGCTCCGGCCGCTCCCACGAGACCGAAGAGGCCGATGGTGAGGTCGTTGTAGTGAAACGGCGCGCCGCTCAACAAGAACGCCAACGTCGTCCACAGCACACTGAAGGCGCCAAAGGAGAGCCCTCCGAGCAGGGCGCGCTGGCGCAGGAGCTTTTCGCTCGTGAAGTAGCGCACCGTGTCGGCGAGCAACGTGACGTAGCGCACGTGTGGCCGACTCTGTTCGGCCGGAAGGCGCTGAGAGAGCACAACCGCGAGTACCAGCGCCATCGCCGCGGCGACGACGTAGACCGTGCGCCAGCTCGACAGTTCGGCGATAACCCCCGAGATCGTGCGGGCGAGCAAGATGCCCAGCAGCAGTCCGCTCATGACCGTGCCCACGACCCGGCCGCGCTCACTGGGAGCAGAGAGCGAGGCGGCCATCGGTACGAGAATCTGTGCGGCGACCGAGCCGAGTCCGACGAAGAGCGAGACCGCAATGAGCACACTCGCGCTCGGTGCGAACGCGCACACGAGCAGGCTCGCGCACGTGAGCATCAACACACCGGGCACGAGGCGCCGACGAGCGAGGACGTCACCGAGGGGGACGACGAACGCGAGGCCGAGGGCGTAGCCGATCTGAGCGAACGTGACGACCAGACCAACGGCGCTCGAGTTCGTGTGGAACGACTTCGAGATGCTGCTCAGCACTGGCTGGGCGTAGTACAGATTCGCCGCCGACAGCCCACAGGCGAGGGCGAACAGGGTGACCATGCTGGCGCTGAGTCGCTGGCCAGTGTTGAGGTCAACGGTTCCGGAAGACACCTCATCTCCTCTCATTCAGACCTATTGAGTGTACCACAAATACTATACGATACGTTCATATATTACAATATTGACGTGAGCGAAGATGTGCAATCCGTGGCCCGTCCGGGGCGACCGCGCAGTGAAAAAACTCGACTCGCCATCCTCGAAGCGGCGGCCGATCTCCTTCTGGCGAACGGATTCTCCGAGGCGACCATTGAGGCGATCGCCGCGCGGGCGGGGGTCAGCAAGGTGACCATCTACAAGTGGTGGCCCAGTCGTGGGGCCGTGGCGATCGACGCCTACTTCCACCGCTTCCTACAGACCACCGTCTTTCCCGACAGCGGCAACACCGTGGTCGACATCACCACGCAGGTCCTGCATCTCATCGAGACCTTCCGAGGCCGGGCCGGCGAGGTCATGGCCGAGTTGCTCGGTCAAGCTCAGCTTGATCCCGCGCTGAGCGAGGTGCTGCGCGAGCGCTGGCTCCAACCGCGCCGGGCGCTATCAACCGCGGTACTTCGGCGTGGCATCGAACGCGGTGAGATTCGAAGTGATGTCACGGTCGCGGTCGTGCTGGACGAGATCTACGGTCCGGTGTACTTCCGACTGATGACGCGCTTGCACCCGCTCACCGATGAGTTCGCGACCGAACTGGTCCAGAACGTGCTGCGAGGGGTCTCTACCTAAGGCTGCTCGCCGGCCGAGCTTGCCGTGACCCGAGTGCTGCGATATCGCTGGACGGCTATTCCCGACCAGATGAGTTCGACGACCCCGAAGGGCCACGCACCAGCCAGGAAGCCGTAGATGCTCGACAGCACGCACCCCAGCGCGAAGGCCAGCACGAAGCCGCGCCCTCGTCGTTCGAGTGCGTACATCGCCATCATGAAGGAGACGGCACAGACGCCGTAGATCGTGACACCCGGACTTGACATGAACGTAAGTCAAGCATCTGTGCGCTGCGCTATCTCTTGGGTGCTCTACAGGCTTCATTGTTAGATTGCATGCGTGCGATTGGTTTCCTGGAACGTCAACGGAATTCGGGCGGTAGCCAAGAAGGGGCTCTTTGACCCCATGGTGAGCGAGCTCAAGCCGGACATTGTGTGCCTCCAGGAGACGAAGGCTCAAGAACACCAGTCCGAGGTGGAGGTGGCGGGGTTCGTCGAGCACTGGAACTCCGCGCAGAAGAAGGGCTACTCCGGCACCGCGATCTTCTCGCGAGCAACGCCGCTCGAGGTCGGACTCGGGCTCAACCCGAAGTCGATCAAGAAATTCGGCGTCACCGGTGACCAGTTCGGCGACCCCAACACCGAGGGTCGGGTCCTGAGTGAGGAGTTCGATGACTTCTTTGTCGTGACCGTCTATACGCCCAACGCCAAAGACGATCTCGGGAGACTGTCCCTTCGCCACCATCAGTGGGACCCCGCCTTTTTAGATCACGTGAAGGAACTGGAGAAGAAGAAGCCCGTGATCTTCTGTGGCGACCTCAACGTGGCGGCCACGCCCGACGACTTGGCCAACCCCAAGTCGAATGTGGGCAAGAAGGGCTACACCACCGAAGAGCGGGCCGGCTTTCAGAACTACCTAGACGCCGGATTCGTCGATACCTTTCGAATGTTCCATCAAGGAAACGGCCACTACTCGTGGTGGTCGCACTTTGCGAACTCGCGCGCGCGCAATGTCGGGTGGCGCATCGACTACTTCCTCGTCTCGGCGGCCCTGGCCGATCGGGTCGTGGCCGCCGACATTCACGCGGACATCATGGGCAGCGACCACTGTCCGATCAGCGTCACCCTTCGCGACAACTAGACGCTCTCGAGCGCAGTGCTGAGACGATTGCGCTTATCGGTAGGCCGACGAGAGGGGATTCATCAAGTCGATCACCTGGTCCAAGAGATCGGTGAGGCTTCGCTCGCTATAGGGATTGAACAGCGGGCCTGAGCCGTCGCGCAAAATCGTCAACGCCATCGCGACGCCCCGCACCGGGGCCAGCGGACGGACGAGCGCGCGGGCCAGCGCGTGGATCTGGGCTTTGGCTGCGCTCACGCGGCGACGCTGAATCGGGATCGCCGAGCTAAAGACGAGGCGATTGAGGCTCACTTGGTCGAGCAACGACAGCCAATTGTTCGCCAACGCTTGGCGCTCGGAGAGCGAACCCAGTTGCTGGGCGCGCGTGATCGTCAGTGAGCTCGTCAAGGGATCCATGCCGTCGGCCAACTTGGCGTCGAGGTTGGCAGCAAAGAGTCGTGCCAGGGCCCGATGCTCGACCGCGCTCAGCGGGTTGGCGACAGGGGCATGAGTGGGTTCATCGTGCGTGGCCATCGCTACTCCTTGGACGTTGTCCCCTGTCCCATTGTCGCTCGAACTCCATGAAGTTGGTCTTAAAAACTTTGAAACTCGTCGTCATAATTTCTGAATGCGGGACTAGACATGGTTGTGCACAGACATTCTCGGTCCTTTCAGGGCGCGCTCGTTACACGGGAAGTGTCGTCCCGTGAGCAGTA
This sequence comes from uncultured Acidimicrobiaceae bacterium, assembly GCA_963839255.1. GTDB lineage: Bacteria > Actinomycetota > Acidimicrobiia > Acidimicrobiales > RAAP-2 > RAAP-2. Next base: position 298,206 of record CAWIUH010000001.1, on the reverse strand, counting down.
ACGCACAAGAGCCGATTGACCTCTCGGGAGCAATCGAGATGGCCGAGCGGCTCGCCCTCGAATGGAATCTCGAACTCGGAGCGCCCTTTGCCATGAACAATGTCTCGTTCGTCGCACCAACCAGCGACGGTCTTGTGCTCAAGGTGGGCTGGGAGGGCGGTGAGGAAGAGTCACTCCACGAGCCCGATGCCCTCGAACTGTGGGACGGCCGTGGTGCGGTGCGCGCTCTGCGGCGTTCGGGACATGCCGTCTTGGAGGAGCGAGCGATTCCCGGCGACGACCTGTCGATCCTGGACGAAGATGAGGCCACCGCAATCGCGGTCGATCTGGCGCAACTCTTGTGGCGACCGGCGCAAGAACCCTTCCGATCGGTCGAGCCTTACGTGGACATCTGGTTGGGGTACGGCGAACGAGAGGGAAATCAACTCATCGGTCTGGCTCGTGAGCTACTCCACGAGGTTGGCGTGCATCCTCAGTGGGTGGTGCACGGTGACTTCCATCATCACAACATCCTTCGACACGGCGACGCCTATGTTGCGATCGACCCCAAGCCCTTTCTGGCCGATCGCGAGTACGACGTGCCGAGTTTCCTGTGGAATCCCCTCGACAATCTCATGGCCGATCACCAACAGACCGAGCGTCGGATCGCCGCCTTCGTCGAGAGTGGACTCGACGACTTCAAGATTCGCGCGTGGAGCGTGATCCGGGGGTCGTACCTGCGCCCCGAGGAGCACTACGTTCGTGGCTTGCGGGCCCTTCTTGCATAAAACTGCAACTTTGTGAAATAAGAGTTACCCAAGATTTTCCGAGAGCTTCACCTGCGTGCGCTAGGAAGGCTCCTAGGTACGAGTGACAAAAGGAGTGGATCATGGTGGCAACGTACGACGACGCGTCGCTGGTGGTGAACCTGCTGCGCTGGGGCACGGAGATGAGATTGGACGAGGCGTACGGCACGATCTTCTCTCCCGACTTCAACGCGGACGACCCGGATCTCACGGACCCCAACGTGAGCAAAATTCTCTACTTCGGTGAAACGATCGGGGCTCTGGTCAAGCACGGCGTGTTGGACAAAGAACTCATGCTCGACATCTTTTGGGCTGACGGCATCTGGCCGCTGGTTCGCGCGAGGGCTCTCAAGGCGCGCGAAAATGCGAACGATGCACGGCTCTACGAGAACTTTGAAGCGCTCGTCACCCAGTGATTGAACATCCGGACTTCGACGTTGAGCCCTGGCGCCTGCGCGAGTCCCGCATTGATCTCAACGTGATTGCGCAAAGCGAGTCACTCTTCACGCTCGCGAATGGGCATATCGGCTGGCGGGGGAACCTGGATGAGGGTGAGCCCCACGGCCTGCAGGGCTCGTACCTAGACGGTGTCTTCGAGCTTCGTCCGTTGCCCTACGCGGAGGCGGGATATGGGTACCCCGAAGAGGATCAAGTCGTGGTGAACGTCACCGACGCCAAGGTGATTCGGTTGCTCGTCGACGACGAACCGCTCGACATCCGTTACGGCGACCTTCACTCCCACACCCGCGAGTTGGACTTTCGCACGGGTCTGCTAAAGCGCGACCTCGAGTGGTCGACGCCCACGGGCCGGCGCGTCAAAGTCACGTCCACGCGTCTGGTGTCCTTCACGCAGCGGGCGTTGGCGGCGATCAAGTACGAAGTCGAAGCGGTCGACGCCATACGGGTGGTTGTCCAGTCCGAGCTGGTCGCCAATGAGGCGCCCCCGCGACCCGCCGGTTTCGACCCGCGGGAGTCAGCGGCGTTGGACTCGGTGTGGACATCGCTCGAACACGCGAGTGGCGAGACGTGGGCGGTGTTGGTTCACGCCACGAACTACTCCAACCTCATCGTGGCCGCGGGCATGGAGCACCAGGTGAGCGGACCGAGCGGTACGACGATCTCCTCGATCGCCACCGAGGACGTGGCCCGCGTGATGATCACGAGTGCGCTCGAGCCCGGAGAGAAACTCACGGTCGTCAAGTTGGTGGGATACGGATGGTCCGGGGTGCGCACCAAGGAGGCCCTGCGCGATCAGGTGGACGCGGCGCTCGAGGTGGCGCGCAACGGCGGCTGGAATGAGTTGTGCCGCGAGCAGCGCGAGTACCTCGACGACTTTTGGCAGGGGTGTGACGTCGAGATCGATGGCGACGAAGAGATTCAACAGGCCGTTCGCTTCGCCCTCTTTCATGTCCTGCAGGCCGGTGCGCGCAACGAACAACGAGCCATACCGGCCAAGGGTCTGACCGGAACCGGGTACGACGGTCACGCCTTTTGGGATACCGAATCCTTTGTCCTCAGCCTGTTGAACTACGCCGCACCCGAGACGGTGGCGCACGCGTTGCGCTGGCGCTACAGCACCCTGGACCTGGCTCGCGATCGCGCCGAGTTACTGGGCTTTCGCGGGGCGGCCTTTCCGTGGCGCACGATTGCCGGTGCCGAGTGTTCGAGCTACTGGCCGGCGGGTACGGCCGCCTTTCACGTGAGCGCGGACGTGGCCAACGCGGTCGTCGCGCACCTGCACGCCACGGGCGATGAGAAGTTCGAACACGACACCGGAGCCGAGATCCTCATCGAGACCTCGCGGCTGTGGCTCTCGCTGGGTCACTTTGATCTCGACGGAGGCTTCCGTCTCGACGGGGTGACGGGCCCCGACGAGTACAGCGCCATCGCCGACAACAACATCTACACGAACTTGATGGTTCAGCGCAGCCTGCGCGTGGCGGCCGAGGCGGCCGAGCGCCACGATGACGTGGCGAGCGCGCTTGAGGTCAGCGCCGAGGAGATCATGCAGTGGCGACACGCGGCCGACGCGATGGTGATTCCCTACGACGAGGAACTGGGGGTGCACGCCCAATCGGAGGGCTTCACTCGTCACGAGTTATGGAACTTCGCCGGGACGAAGCCGGACCAGTATCCGCTGCTCCTGCACTTTCCCTACTTCGACCTCTATCGCAAGCAGGTCGTCAAGCAGGCCGACTTGGTCTTTGCCATGTACCTGCGGCCCGACGCCTTCAGCGCCGAGCAGAAGAAGGCGAACTTCGACTACTACGAGCCCTTGACCGTGCGCGACTCGTCCCTCTCGGCCTGCATCCAGTCCGTCATGGCCGCCGAGGTGGGCTACCTCTCACTGGCCTACGACTACGCGGCCGAAGCCGCGCTCCTGGACATCCAGGACCTGGAGCACAACACGCGCGACGGACTCCATATGGCGTCTCTGGCCGGTACGTGGATCGCCCTCGTGGCGGGTTTCGCGGGCCTGCGTCCGTGGGAGAACTCGCTCAGCTTCGCGCCGCGACTGCCCGAAGGGGTCACGCGGCTCGCGTTTAATCTGCACTTCCGCGGTCGTCACCTGCACGTGCGAACGTCGGCCAAGTCGACCACCTACGAGATACGAGACGGAGACGCCCTGGAGCTTCGCCACGGCGACGAGACCTTTACGGTCACCGTGGGCAACTCGGTCGTGATGAAGCCACTCGCCCCACTCGATCCCGGCCCTGCGCCACCTCAGCCCGCGGGACGAGAGCCCGCGCACCGTATGCCCGACGCGCAGCGAGAGGGGGATTCGTCGTGACGACGCTCCCGAGCAGTCCGAGTGAGGTTGACCTCGGTGCGTACCAGGCGTGGCTCTTCGACATGGATGGTGTCCTCACCAAGACCGCGCTGGTGCACGCGGCGGCGTGGAAGCAGGCCTTCGACGCCTTCTTGAAAGAGGAGTCTGCGCGCACGGGCAAGACGTACGCGCCCTTCGATCCCGAGAGCGACTACGAAAAGTACGTCGACGGAGAACCACGGGCCGACGGGGTGCGCAACTTTCTGGCGGCCCGCGGCATCACCCTGCCCGAGGGCGAGGACAGTGACCCACCGACGGCGGCGACGGTCTGCGGGGTCGGCAACCGCAAGAACGAACTCGTCCTGGAGGTGATGAAGAAGCAGGGTGTCCAGGTCTACGGGGGCGTCACCGAACTCATCGGCGCACTCCAGAGTCGCGGGGCGAAGGTGGCGGTCGTCTCGGCGAGCGAAAACACGGTGGCTGCGCTCACGGCGGCGGGCATCAATCAGCTCTTTGACGCGCGCGTGGACGGACACACCGTCAAGGACCTGCACCTCGCGGGCAAACCGGCCCCCGACTCCTTCCTCCAAGCGGCCAAGGATCTGAGCGTCGATGCCTCACGCGCGGTCGTGCTGGAGGACGCACTCGCGGGCGTGGAGGCGGGCCGGGCCGGACACTTTGGCTTGGTGATCGGCGTCGATCACCACGACGAGGACGACGCGCACGACTACGCGGACCAGTTGCGCGAGCACGGGGCGAACGTGGTGGTGCGTGACTTGACCGAGTTGGTGGGTCACTAGCGCACCGGCGATCGTGGTTGTCGGGGCAAGGCGTCGCGGCTATTCTGCGCAGAACGAGGTGACATATGACAATTACGTGCAAGGTGTCGGGCGAGTACGCCCAGATGATCACCTGCCAACTCAACGACGGACAGACAATGTTCTCCGACGCGACAAAGTTTCGCTGGAAGACGACCAATGTCTCGATGGAGACACGCCTGACGACTCCGGGTGGTGAAGCCGATCAGGCTCATCAAGCCTCCAAGCAGGGTACGGGAGGCTTCCTGAAGGCCGCTCTCGCGACGGCGACCGAGGTTGGTAAACGCCTGCTCAGCGGACAGAGCCTCGCCTTTCAGTGGTTCTCGCCGAGCGGTGGCGCCGGGCTCGTGACGTTCTCGGGCGATCTACCCGGACAAGTGCGAGTCCTGGAACTCGATGGTTCGTCCACCGGCTGGCGGGCGGAGAGTCGGGCCTTTATCTGTGCGGAGTCCACGGTCAACTACGACATCGACTTCACGGGTCTGGCTCTGGGATATCGCTCCAAGGACGGCTTCATCTTCGAGCACTTCACCGGCACCGGAACCGTCGTCATCGGTGGTGGCGGCAGCTTGATCGAACTCAATCCCAAGGACTACGGCGGCAAGATTCAAGTTCACGGCGGAGCGGTGGTGGCGTTTGCGGACTCGGTCACCTTCAGCGTCGAGCGCGTCGGTGCCTTCAACGCCCAAACCGCTATGACGGCCGTCTTCGGGGGATCGGGCATCAACGTGGTGACCCTGACCGGCGACGGACCGGTCATATTGCAGGCTACGTTGCATAGAGAGTTTGAAGACGAAGACAAAGCAGATACGAGCATGTCGAACAGCGGTCGCAAGGACCTGCTCGGGCGACTCTAGAGAGAAAGAAGGACAACATGGCCCTATTCGACAAGGTCAAGGAACAGGCAAGTCAGGTCGCCAAGAAGGCCCAGGAGGCAGGCAAGGCGGGACAGGCCAAGATTGAAGACGCCCAGGCCAAGCGCAAGTTTGATGGAATGCTCCGCGATCTCGGTGCCGCCGTCTACGCCGAAAAGACGGGTGAGGTGAGCGACAACAGTGCGGAGATCGACCGGATCGTGGGCGAACTCAAGGCGGCCGAGGCCGAGCGCGACGCCGACGCCGCGAGTGCTGGTGACACGGGCACGACGCCCGCGAAAGATGAGTCCGCCGGCGAGACCGAGACCCCCGAAGGCGGCTTCACGCTCTAACGCACACTGGCGTCAGCGTTATTGGACGGTGACGAGCGTGCCGATCGGCGTGTGCGGCCACAGCACGCCCGCTTCGGCGAAGGGCATTTCCACACAACCCAGACTTTGCGGGTACCCGTAGGACGAGCGAATGAAACCGTGCAGCGCGTCGCCGCCGTGAAAGTACGACACCCACGGGATACCTGGGTCGTCGTACTTCTGGCCGTCGGGCTCCACGCCGGACATTGTCGTCACGGTAAAGCGCAGATACACGGGATAGGTTCCACTCTGCGTGGGGGCGTCGGAGACGCCGGTGTTGGCGAGCGTAGTGAAGGTCTTCTTGCCGTTCTCATACAAGGTGACCGTTTCGGGTGATCCGATCGAGACGTAGACGTCGTTGTAACTCGCAGGGTTGGCTTGGTGAGCGAGCACTGCCTCGGTCAACGCCGTCCACGTCGAGATGTTCATCTGCCCGGTGGTCGTGAGATTGTGCACGTTCTGGAACCGCATCAGGGCACCCTGTAAGACCACGTTGTTGGTGCCGACTTGCCACTGACTTCGCAAGATCGAGTTCAATGCCGGATACTTCCACACGAACGTCCCGGCGACGAGAGCGGTGGGCTTGGGTGCCTTCACCGGTTTCTTGGTGACCGGCACCGTGGTCGTTGTCGTCGACGTGGTGTTGGGCAAAGTTGTCGTGGTCGTCGACGTTGGCGTGGTCGTCGTGGTGGTGGTCGTCGTGGTCGTCGTCGTCGCTGAAGATGACGGCACGAAGCTGACAGGTAGATAGTGAAGCGTCGCCAGGAACTGATCCGCGAGGCGAATGGTAAAGGGTGGGATCGCGATGTGACTACGAAGCGTCGTGGCCTGAGCTGTGGTCGCCATGCCAATCGTGCTGACCATCACCGCACTCATCGCGACCAGGGAGGAGACCCGGTGATTCTTCGAAGTCATTTGTGCGAGTTTAGTTTGCGCGTGCAAGCGCAAAAACTCGGTCCGTACCTGTAATCGGTTACGAACCGGTTACAAAGTGACCGGCGACCCTCAGTGTCGACCCATCTGGACGATTACTTGCGAGTACCGAGGTGACCGTGAACTAAATTTGCCGTCGTGAATCGCCCGCTCGCCTCGAAACTGTGGCGAGCGGGCGTCTCGGTTCTCGGGGTGAGCGCCGTCGCTCTCGGACTGCTAGTTGGCTCCTCCCCACAAGCAGCGACCGCGGGGACAACGACGACTAACACGACGTCGACGTCGACCACGACGAGTCTTCCGGGGTCAACGACTTCGACCAGCTCGACCACGTCGACCACTTTCGCGATTTCAAAGACGCCATTGGCGTGGCCTTCTTCGGGCAGCGCGGCGATTCTGGTGCCCCAGTTGTCGGTAATTGCGTCGTCCCCGAATCAGCCGCGCCAACCCATCGCCAGCCTCACCAAGCTGATGACCGCGTGGGTCGTGCTGCATCGCCTGCCGTTGAGCGGAAGCGAGACCGGTCCGTGCGAAGTCGTCAACGGAAATGACATGGCGCTGTACGAATACGACGAAGCGACCGATCAATCTGGGGTCCCGATCGCTTTGGGGGAGCAGTTGTGTGAGCGTACGTTGCTGCGAGGGATGTTGGTCCACTCGGCGGGCGACTACGCGCAACTCCTCGCGGCCCTCACGGGCTTGAGCCAGGGCACCTTTGTCAACGTAATGAATGAAACGGCAAAGGCCCTCGGCCTGCGCCAAACCCACTACGTCGATGTCACCGGCATCTCGGCGGGCGACGTGTCGACCGCAGCCAACCAGGTCGTGGTCACGGCCGACCTCATGACCCAAGAACCGGTCGTGCGGGGCATCGTGATCTTGCCTGAGGTCGCTCTTCCCTTAGCGGGCATCGTTCAGTCATTTACTCCCTTTACCGGTCAAGGCAACGTCATCGGAGTGAAGTCGGGCTACACCAGCCAAGCGGGCGGCTGTGACGCCATGGCGATGGTGGATCTGATCGGCGCCACGTCGTACACGACCTTCGCGGTCGTGCTGGGAGAGCACTCCTGGAATGCTCTGGGTCTCGCCGGCAGCGACGCGCTCGCCCTGTCGCACTCGATTCGAAGCCTCATGGCACGAGTGCGCACCCCCGAAGGACTCGAGGTCGAGTGGATCGGGTCGCCCAGTGACGTCACCACCACCACCACGACGACTTCGACCACTAGCACTACGACGACTTCGACCACCACCACCACGACAACGATCCCCTGATTGATACCGATCGCGGTCTGGCTTTTTTAAATCAGATCAGGGATCTTTGGCACTTCGACCGGCAAGAGGGCGCAGCCTCGCAGCAGTCCAGAAAGTGATAACAATGTGTCTTGGTATCGCGAGAAGCGGTCGATTCACAGGGGAGATTTCATGCAGCGCACCATCCGAGTTCGCCAACTACTAGTCGCGGCGGGCGTGGCGTCGCTGGTGCTGGCCACCAGCGTGACGGCCGGGGCCTCGTCCATTAAGGGTGTTTACAACGCGATGGACGCCAAGTTGGTGCCGGCCGCGTATAAGTCGGGCACCATTCAAGTGGCCACCGACGCGACGTACGCCCCCGACGAGTCCATTAGCTCAAACGGCACGATGATCGGCTTCGATGTGGACTTAATGTACGCGATCGCAACGACCTTGGGAGTCAAGGTGAACGAAAACAACGTCACCTTTGACGACATCATTGCGGGCATCAAGTCGGGCAAGTACACCATCGGCAACTCGTCATTCACCGACACCGCCGCGCGCGAGAAGCAGGTGAACTTTGTCGACTACTTCCAGGCCGGCGAAGGGGTCTACGTCAAGAAGAGCTCCACCGCCAGGTTCACCGGATTCAAGAGCTTCTGCGGGCAGAAAGTGGCCGTGGAGACCGGTACGACCGAACAGACCGACGCCACCGCTGCGTCCAAGTCGTGCCCGGCGGGCAAGAAGGTTGACGTCTTGGCGTTCCCCACCCAGACCGAGGCCAACACGGCGGTGACTTCTGGTCAGGCGACGTACGGATTCTTGGACTCTCAGATCGCCGACTACGTGGTGGCCACCTCCAAGGGCCTCTTTAAGTCAGTCGGCAGCGCGGTGAACGTCGCCCCGTACGGCATCGCGACACCGAAGACCTCAGCGGGCGCAGGATTGGCCAAGGCCATTCAGGCGGCAGTGAAGACCCTCATTGCGAACGGCACCTACAGCGCCATCTTGAACAAGTGGGGCGTCGAGGCCGGAGCCATTCCGTCGTCCAAGATCGTCATCGACGGAGCAAGTTCGTAGAGGTCGGAGAACTGACTAGATACTGACAACTCGCATGGCGACGAACGGGGACGAGCCACTCAAGGTCGTCCCCGTTCGTCACTACGGTCAGTGGGTTGCCGCCGCGATCGCCATGCTGCTCGTGGCGATGCTGGTCCACACCTTGTTGTCCCAGGTGCCTGATGGCCACTACGTCTGTACCGGGGCTGGGACTGCTCGACACTGCGTGCCCCAGCTCACGTGGCGCTTCGGCTGGAACGTGGTCGGGCAGTACTTTACGTCGAGCGAGGTTCTCCACGGTCTCTTGTTGACGTTGGAGCTAACGGTGATCGCCATGGCGGCGGGCATCATCATCGGCGTGGCGATCGCGATCATGCGTCTTTCGAGCAATCGACTGCTCTCAACCACGGCGTGGCTCTACACCTGGTTTTTCCGGGGCACGCCCGTCTACGTTCAGATTCTGCTCTGGTTCAACATCGGCGCCCTTTACTACAGCTTTCGGGTCGGTGTGCCCTTTTTGCACTACGACTTCCTTCACGTCAAGTCCGATTCCCTCTTTACGCCCTTCACCGCCGGGATCTTCGCCCTGGGCCTCAATGAAGGTGCGTACATGTCCGAGATCGCCCGATCGGGCCTGATCTCGGTGGACGAAGGACAGATTGAAGCGGCCACGTCCATTGGCATGACCCGAGCTCAGACGCTGCGCCTGGTCATCCTGCCCCAGGCGATGCGAGTGATCATCCCGCCGACCGGCAATGAAGTGATCTCGATGCTCAAGACCACGTCGCTCTTGAGCGCGGCCGGGGTGATCGAACTGCTCGGGGCGGTCAGCAATATCTCGGCGACGAACTACGAGGTGATTCAACTCCTCATTACCGCCAGCCTCTGGTATTTGATCTTCACGACGGTCCTATCCACCGGTCAGTTCTATCTGGAGCGGCACTTCGCCAAGGGCGCGTTGCGCACCCCGCCACCGACACCCCTGCAACGCATCAGGACCGATCTGCGGGGCATCCTCGCGAAGTTCCGGATGCATCAAGACGTTCCGAGAACCACGTGAGCACACCGATGGTCGACGCGCGCGACGTGTACAAGTCGTACGCGGGAGTCGAAGTGTTAAAGGGCGTTACCTTGACGGTGAGTCGAGGCGAAGTGACCTGTCTCATCGGACCATCGGGTTCGGGCAAGAGCACATTTCTTCGTTGCATCAATCACTTAGAAAAGCATGACGCGGGAGAGCTTTTCGTCGACGGCAACCTGGTGGGGTACGAGGAGCGCAACGGTCGCCTCTACGAGCGCAACAACAAGGAGATCTGTCACGAGCGCTCGCAGATCGGCATGGTCTTTCAGCGCTTCAATCTCTTCCAGCACCTCACGGTGCTCGACAACATCGTGATCGGTCAGGAGAAGGTCAAAGGTACGAGCGAGCAACTCGCCATCGAGAGAGCGCGACAACTCTTGGCGCGCGTCGGTCTGGAGGGCAAGGACAAGTTCTACCCCAGTCAACTGTCCGGCGGCCAGCAACAACGTGTCGCGATCGCCCGGGCTCTCGCCATGGAACCCAAGTTGATGCTCTTTGACGAGCCGACGTCGGCACTCGACCCTGAGTTGGTCGGCGAAGTGCTGGACGTCATGAAGGATCTCGCCCAGACCGGCATGACCATGATGGTGGTTACCCACGAGATGAACTTCGCCCGGGAGGTTGCCGACTCGCTGTACTTCCTTGACCACGGCGTCATTGAGGAGTCGGGCAACCCGCGCGAAGTCCTCGCCGCGCCAAAGTCCGAGCGCTTGGCGAGTTTCTTGTCCAAGGTGCTCTAACTAAGGTCTTAGATAGATTCCTGCGTAGGACGTGATCCCTAAAGAGTCGGTTAAGACTTCTTCGGTTGCGGTTCGCTCCATGAGGGGGACGAAGATACTTGAGCGTGAACGTATTGGTCATCGAAGACGACGAGCCCATTGCGCGTGCGCTGGTGAATGGGCTTCGGCGCGCGGAGTTCGATGCCCGATCCGTCGGTTCGGCCGCCGAAGCGTTTAACGCGTTACCGACGGACTTCATTCTCTTAGATCTCAGTTTGCCCGATCGAGACGGCGTGGACCTGTTCCACGGACTGCGCGCGGTGACGCGCGCGCCGATCATCATGGTGACGGCGCGTGGCAGCGAGGAAGACCGCATCGCCGGGCTCGATCTGGGCGCCGATGACTACGTCGTCAAGCCATTTGGCGTGCGAGAGCTCGTGGCGCGAATCAACGCGGTGCTGCGTCGTGCCAATACCAGAGAGACCGAGCCGACTCCCGTGCAGCGTCTCGACGGCGTCGAGATCGATCGGCGCGTGAGGGCAGTTCGCTCGTCGGGTCACGTCGTGGCGTGCACGCCCAAGGAGTACGGGATACTCGAGTTTCTCGCGCGGGATCCGGGCAAGGTCGTTACGCGTCAAGAACTTCTCGACGGCGTCTGGGGACCTCACTGGTACGGCGCCACCAAAATGATCGATGTCCACGTCGCGTCCCTGCGGCGCAAGCTCGATCAGCCGCGTTTCATTGAGACGCTTCGCGGAGTGGGCTTTCGCATCGTCCTCGATCAATGAGGCGTCGGCTTCTCGCGGGATTCGTTCTCTTTGCGGTGCTGGCAACCGCATTGCTGGTCGTGCCCATCGGCGTGACCGTCGACGTTCACGAAGGGTCCAATACCTTGCGGAGTCTTCGGCGTGACGTTCGGGCCCTGTCGGTGCTCATGACCGACGCACTGAATCACGACGACATCGCTCGCGCGATTGTTCTCACTCGCTCGTACACCCAGACGACGGGGCGCCAGGTTCTTGTGGTGGACAAGAGCGGCGTCATCCTCTCGAGCACCCCGGACTACCGCAAAGACGCGAGGCTGATTTCAGTCGCTACCACGACTGGCTTCTCGGGTAAGTCGGGTACCTCGCTCGCCAACAAGAGAGATGGCCCGCAGTACTACGCCGCCGTGGAACTGCGCGGCGTTCGAGGGTTCGGTCACGCCGTGCTCCTCATGACTTCACCGGTGCGCGTGGCCAACAATCACATCCACGAAGAGTGGCGGGACCTCGTGCTCTATGGACTCTTGATGCTGGCTCTGGCGTGCGGCTTCGGCATCGTCATCTCGGGCTCACTCGTTCGACCCCTTCGGCGCATCGCGCGCGACGTGGAGGCCGTGGGCCACGGTGAGCTCGACGTGCGAGTCGACGAGACGACCGGGCCGCCGGAGCTTCGCACGTTGGCGGGAGCTATCAATGCGACGTCGGCCCGACTGATCACCCTGCTGGAGTCCCAGCGTGCCTTCGTCGAAGATGCGTCGCACCAACTTCGCACGCCTCTCACCTCGTTGCAGTTGCATCTCGAGAATCTTCAGGCGGCGGTAGGGAGCTCGAACGAGGCTGACCTCAACTACGTTCTCGCCGAGATGAATCGTCTCAGTCGCATGGTTGACTCGCTCCTGGCCCTCGCGCGCAACGAATCGAAGTCCCCGGTCCTCGTCTCGATTGACGTTCGCGACATCGTGGTGGAGCGAGCGGAAGTGTGGCGGGCGTTGGCGGCGGAGGTCGATCTCGAACTCGTGGTCGATACCCCAGAGACGATGAAGGCACTCGCGGTGCAGGACGTGCTGGAGCAGGTCTTGGACAATCTCTTGTCCAACGCGTTCGACGCCACACCTCGCGGGGGCAGAGTGGAGATCCACGCGCGCGAGAGCGACGAAAAGGTACAGATCGATGTGATCGACAGTGGACCCGGGCTCGGTCCTTCGGAACGGGTCCTGGCCTTACGGCGATTCTGGCGGGGACGGGATAATCAGAGCGAGGGAACCGGACTTGGTCTCGCGATCGTGGCCCAGTTGCTCAAGCTCTCGGGCGGCTCCATTGAGCTCCTTGAGGCCGAGGGCGGAGGTCTCGACGCGAGGGTGAGTCTGCGTCAAACCTGAGCTGCCACCCGCCCGATCTATTCCGTCCCTCGTAGGTTGGACGGGCCCACCAGTGGGTCCATGGCCGCGGTGCGCCAGTCAGTTCGTGGACACGTGAAGAGGGTGTAAAAGCTCTCCAGCATGCGGTCGTAGTTGACCCGCCATCCGTGGAAGTCGCGCCACGCGACGTCGCGATCGGCGAGGATCGGCACGCCAACCCGAGCCAGGCGATCGAGGACGATCTCGAACTCCTCGCGACTGATCGAGATGGGTATCTTGCGTTGAAAGTCAGTCGGATAGGGGACCTGGAAGTAGTCGGCGATGCGCCGGAGGTTCAGCCATCCCGCGCGGATGCACAGACCTGCGGTCGGAGAGGGCTCGGCGTCGACCGCGGCCTGAAAAAGCGCGGCGGCGTCGAGGACGCTCGCCAGCCCACCAATCCAGGTCTGTCGGGGGTCGGGGGAGCGGTAGTAGTTGAGGATGACCACGGTGGTGTGGGTCTCTCCCACGTCGATGAACCACTGCTCCCACTCACGCCAGAGCTCGTCGAGTCGGGCGTAGGAGTCGACGCTCGCGGCGATCTCGAGCACTCCCCACGGTGTGGCGGGGATGCCCGCGCGCACCGTCAGGCGCGAGACGGCGTATTCGCGGCGTTGAAACGATTGGTAGAGCGTGGGGATGAAGGCGATCAGAAGGGCGAGGAGGGTCAGTCCAATACCCGCCTCGATGCACTCGAGAATCGTGAACGAACCGTGCCCCACGATGTCGACGCCGAGGCTGACGATGGTTGAGCCCGACGTCGCAAAGGCCGAAGAAAAGGTGCTGGCCCCCGCGGATACGTAGATGAGAGCGAAGGCCACTGCGCTGAGACTCATCCACACGACTTCGTACATCAGCAGGGTGATCGACGGGAACAGCGAAAGAACATGGTCCTTCGTGGCGTAGGACCTGCCTTTCACCAGGACGCGAAAGATCGACGCAATCGACCTTGCGGTGTACTTGCTCAACCGAACATTGGCGACCCTGGGAAGCAAGAAGGTGCGCACCGCGGCGTCGAGCACGACCAACTGCAGAGCGAAGCCCGCGGCACCACAGACCACGCGAACCCACACGCTCACGCAAGACTCCCCTGGGGTTCTCGATCGCCCGGCTTCATAGGGAGGAAGTTAGCCCAGGGCGTCGAACCTGCCTCGATTTATGAGTCCTCGAGAGCTTCGTCGGCCGTGAGGTCGGCGGCGGGGTCGGCGTCTAACCTCGCCTCGGGTATCTCCACGCCGCTACGCACCGAGAGCCCGTAGGTCCCGTCATCGAGGCGAGTGAGCGCACGTTCGACGCTGGCCAGGCGCAGGCGAAGGCCCTCGGCGACGGCGTCGTCTTCGGCCTCACCCGTGAGTGCGACCTGGGGATCCGTCCAGTCGCCCGGTTCGCCGCTGCTCTCGCGCTCCTCTTTGCTCGCCTCATCGGTGTTGGCCAGAAGGGCCTGGAGCTGGTGCTTTTCCTCGTTCAGCCGGGCCCGCGCGGTGTCGTGATCCATGACCTCTCCTCACTTTGACTGAGCCGAGGTTACTGTGCGACCTCGCTCCACATCCCCTGGGAGCTCTGAATTCCCTCACGGGCCGGGGTTGTGGGCCGTCATGGTGCAGTTCGTGACCATGAAAAGTTCTGAACGTGCACGGACCTAGGCGCGAATCACACTAAAATTCGCTCTGTATCGCCGACACGAATGGCCGGTTGGTATGCAGAGTGAGTTCAAGATACGAAAGGATCGGCCATCGTGACCCGAGAGAGTTCTCGAATTGAACGTTCATTAGATGACCGAGTTGGCCTCTGGCCGCGGCGCGTCTTATCGCCCACCTCGTCCCCGCTGGGGGACTACTACCACGGCGGAATACCTAGTCAAGACACGATCGAAACGCTCTTTCCGCCGATCGCGGACTACGCCATCCTCTCGGACTGCGAGAACAGCCTGCTCATCGCACCAACGGGGGCGATTGAGTGGATGTGCATTCCCAAGCCCAACGACGCCAGCATCTTTGGCACCCTGCTCGACCGCGCCGCTGGTTCGTTTCGCCTCGCGCCAGCCGATAGCGCCGTGCCGGCGCACCGCCAGTACGTTCCGGGCACGATGGTGCTCGCCACGACATGGCAGACCCGCAGTGGTTGGCTGATTGTCAATGACTTCCTCGCGGTCGCACCGTGGTACCGCATGGGCGATCGCTCGGCACACCACCGTCGCACGCCCGGTGACTTCGACGCGAAGCACGTGCTCATTCGCACGGCCACGTGTCTGCACGGGAGTGTCGACGTTGTTCTGAACTGCGAGCCCTCCTTTGACTACGGACGCGTGGACGCGGAGTGGGAGTACGCCGGAACGACTTACGAGACCGTGCGCACGACGAACTCTGACTTTGCCAAGCTCACGCTCACCGGCGACATGCGATTTGGCATCGAAGGTCGGGCCGTTCGGGCCCGTCATCGCCTCACTGAAGGTGAGACGACCTTTACGGTGCTCAGTTGGACCGAGGCACCGGCGCCAACGAGTCGCGCCGAGGTCGATACGTGCCGGGCCGAGACGAGTCGCTTTTGGCGGGGTTGGATTGACGGGGGGCACTTTCCGGACCACCCGTGGCGCGAGTACCTCCAGCGCAGCGCTCTCACCCTCAAGGCGTTGACCTACGCGCCATCGGGCGCGTTGCTGGCTGCACCCACCACGTCGCTGCCCGAGAAGATCGGTGGAAGTCGAAACTGGGACTACCGCTACACCTGGGTGCGCGACGCGGCCTTCACCTTGCGGTCGCTGCACGCCTTGGGCTTTGACACCGAGGCTGACGACTTCTTGGCGTTCCTGGGCGATGTGCTCGAACCCCAGGGCGGGGTCATGGAGGGCAAGCGCCTGCGGGCGAGTTTGCAGGTTCTCTATCCCGTCGACGACGCGTCGACGCCGACCGAGAGCGAGCTCGATCACCTCACGGGGTACGGCGGCAGTCGACCGGTGCGAGTCGGCAACGCGGCCTACAACCAAGTTCAGTTCGACATTCTGGGCGCCATCGTGGACTGCGTGTTCGAGCACACTCGCTCGCGCGACTCACTCAGCGAGAGGTCGTGGCGCATCGTGGTCCAGGCCGTGGAGATGGCCCTGAAGCTGTGGCGCGAACCGGACCGGGGAATTTGGGAAGTGCGCGGTGAACCTCAGCACTTCACGTTCTCCAAGGTCATGTGCTGGGTGGCGGCCGATCGCGGCGCACGCTTGGCGGCCCTGCGGGGTGAGCGAGGACGAGCCGACGCCTGGTGGGCCGCGGCCCAGGAGATCCACGAAGAGGTCTGCGCCAAGGCCGTTGACGACCGCGGACGCTTCCGCCAGTACTACGGCTCGGGCGAACTCGATGCGTCGCTGCTTCTCTTACCGATCCTGGGATTCTTGCCCCCCACTGATGAGCGCATCCGCGCCACGGTTCTCTCCATCGCCGAAGAGTTGAGCGACGGTCCCTTCGTCTATCGCTACCGTGCCCAGCGCACCGACGACGGCATCGGGGGAGAGGACGAGGGCACCTTTACGGTGTGCTCGTTCTGGCTCGTGTCGGCACTCGTAAAGATCGGCGAGATCGAGTGGGCGAGGACGAACTGCGAGAAGCTGCTGGGTTCGGCCAGTGTGCTCGGACTCTACGGCGAAGAACTCGACGCGAAGACCGGTCGCCACCTTGGGAACTTTCCCCAGGCGCTGACGCATCTGGCGCTCATCGACGCCGTGCTGCACGTGATTGAGGCCGACCAGCGCGTCATCGAAAAGGCAGTGGGCGTAGCCGGATCGCCGAGCTGGTGGACCGCAGCCGGCAAAGATGAGCGCGGTACGTAGGAGAGCCCTGGGGGCCTCGGCTCGCGCAGGGTCAAACTGACCCACTACCCACTACCATGACCTGAGGTGAGGAGTAATCCTCAACGTTCCAGGCTCCAGCGAGGGCATGAGGCTTTGGACAGGTAGCGACGACAATGGTGGACACTGACGGCAGCAGCGTTGCGACGTCACCGGTGAAGGACCGTGGCGGAGCCCGAGCGGCGAAAGCCGACCTTGTCGTTGTCGCCAATCGATTACCGGTACGCCACGTGAGCGTCGACGGAACCGACGCGTGGCAGCCCAGCCCCGGCGGGTTGGTCTCCGCTCTCACGGCGGTCTTGCAGAACCGAAACGGACTGTGGATTGGCTGGCCGGGAACGTCGGAGTACGACGCCCCACCGACCGACTACGAAGGTATTCGCCTCCTCGCGGTCGACGTGTCGGCCGAGGAGTACGAGGACTTCTATCTGGGGTTTTCCAACGCGACGCTCTGGCCGCTGTACCACGACGCCATTCGGGCTCCCGCCTTTCACCGACACTGGTGGCAGGCCTACTCCCGAGTGAATATGCGCTTCGCCGCGGCGGTCGCCGAAGAGGTGGCTCCCAACGGGACGGTGTGGGTCCATGACTATCAACTCCAGCTCGTCCCGCACATGCTGCGACAGCTTCGACCCGACGTGCGCATTGGCTTCTTCTTGCACATACCCTTCCCGCCGATCGAGCTCTTCATGCAGTTGCCCTGGCGACGCGAGATTCTCCAGGGACTTCTCGGCGCTGACCTGATCGGCTTCCAAGTGGCCCAAGCGGCGTCAAACTTCTCGCGCATGGCCCGTCGCCAGAGTGCGGCGACCGGAACTGACTCGTTGCTCGAATACAACGGGCGTTCGGTGCGCGTGGGGGCCTTTCCCATCTCGGTGGACTGCGAGCAGATCGTCACGCTGGCCAATGATCCCTCGATTCGCGCGCGCGCCAAGGAGATCCGCAAGGACCTCGGCGACCCAGAACTGGTGCTGTTGGGCGTCGATCGGCTCGACTACACCAAGGGCATTCAACAGCGCATCAAGGCGGTGTCCGAAATGTTTCACGACGGCTCGCTCGTGGCGGGCCAGCACGTGATGGTCCAGGTGGCCGTGCCCAGTCGCGAGACTGACGCGCACTACGAACGAGAGCGTCACCAGCTCGAACAGGCCGTGAGTGAGACGAACGGCGAGTTCGGCCAGGTGGGTAGCCCCGTGCTGCACTATCTGCACCAAAACCTGCCCCTCGCCGAACTCATCGCGCTGTATCTCGTAGCGGACGTGATGATCGTGACCCCCTTTCGCGACGGCATGAACCTCGTCGCCAAGGAGTACGTCATGTGCCGCACCGACCTCACGGGACGGCTCGTGTTGAGTGAGTTCGCGGGTGCCGCGGCGGAGCTACGCGGGGCGTTCATGGTGAATCCTCACGACCTCGAAGGGGTCAAGGAAGCCATCCGCCTCGCGGTGAACGCGGGACCCAAGGAGGCGCGTGACCGCATGACGCGCATGCGGCGAAAGACCTATCGCCGCGACGTCTACGACTGGGCGGCGTCGTTTCTCCTCACTCTTCAAGAGACCGACGAGCCGCGCCGCTGAGCCGCCGGGCCTAGTCGACCTCGTCGATGAGGTCGGCGATGGAGTTCACGACGCGCGAGGGCTGGCAGATGAAGTGGTCGATGTCCTCTCGCTTGGTGAAGCCTGAGAGCACCAGGATTGTCTCCACCCCCGCTTCGACACCGGCCCGCACGTCGGTGTCCATACGGTCGCCCACCATCACGGTGGTCTGGGAGTGCGCGCCCACGATGTTGAGGGCGTCACGAATCATGACGGGGTTGGGCTTGCCCACGAAGTACGGGCGTACGCCGGTGACGCTTTGAATCAGCGCCGCCAGCGCCCCGGTTCCCGGCAGCAGTCCCTCAGGCGACGAGCCGTGGGTTTCGGGATTGGTGGCGACGAACTTGCAGCCCTTCTCAATGAGTCGAATGGCCGTGGTGATCTCGTCGCGCGAGTAGTCCCACGTCTCACCCAGGACGACGTAGTCGGGGTTAAGGGAGTCCTCGACGTACCCTTGCTTGGCCAGCGCCTCGTGCACGCTCGCCTCGCCCATCACGAAGGCGCTGCCCCCCGGGTGCTGATCGTGAACGAACTGCGCGGTCGCCAGGGCTGACGTCCAGATCTGGTCCTCGCGCAGCTCCAGACCCATCTCGATCAGACGACGGTGCAGTTCGGCCGGGGTGAAGAACGCGTTGTTGGTCAGGACCAGAAAATCACGATTGCAGGCTCGCAACTTGTTGAGAAACGCATCGGCCCCGGGTACCATGCGCCCGCCCTCGATGAGAACTCCGTCCATGTCGCATAGCCAACTCAGGGCGCCGGTCACGGTGGTCAACTTTCCGGTTGTGACAACGATCGATTGTCCGCGCGTTGCGCGTCACCAATGTACCGGACCTCAGACGCCACGCCGCCCCGCGAGTGCCTTGGACGAAGGGCACCCGCGAGGCGGTGCGAACTGGGGGAGTGACGTCTGGTTAGAACCTTCCGCCAAAGCCACCACGAGAGTGACCGCGTCCGTGGTGACCACGGAACCCGCCACCGAATCCGCCGCCCCCGCCAAAGCCGACTTGCGCCGAGGACTGGGTGGTCGTGCAGATGTCGATGCTCAAGGCATCCAGGGTGGTCCCGTTGGCGTCAACGAGACCCTCGGCGCGAATGTGCATGCCCGACGTAATGCCGCCGATCCCGGCCGAGAATGTTGCGCCGCCGGAAGTGTACGTGGTCATGTCACCGACCAGGATCAACCGAGTGAAGCCCTGGTGATCGCTGACGGTGATGGTGTTGCCACTGACCCCGGCCACAACTCCGTCCAGGTGCACGAGCTGAACCCAGATACTGACGGCCGTCGTCGCAGCGGTCGAGTTGGTCTCGACGGCCACGTGCTCACCCACGGCCAAGTCCGATGAGGTCAAGGTCACCGAGTGGTGCCCGATGGCCTGAACGGTGGTGTTCGTGGTGTAGGTGAACAGAGTTGATGTTCCACCCTTGCTCTCGACCGTGATCGACGTGCCGGTCACCGCCGCGGTAACCACACCCCACGTGATAGTCATCTGACCCGAGGTGCCGATATAGATAGTGACGGCGTCAAGGGTCGTGCCATTCGCGTCCACGGTGCCTTGGGCGAAGATCTTCGTACCCGTGGTGATGCTGGCGAGCGTTCCACCCTGGTAGGTGGTCCCCGTTCCGACCAGAATCGTTCGCGTGAAGCCCTGGGGGTCCGTGATCAGAATCGTGTTACCCACGGGCGCGGCCTGGGCCGTACCGATGAGCTGAGCAAGCTCGATGTTGACCGACGTCGCGGTGCCGGGGTCACTGGAAGAGACGCCGATATTCACGCGCTCGCCCATCGCCAGCGCCGACCACATGACCGAGGTGTTGCCTTCGGTGTAGGTTGTCGTGCCCGTCAGCGCAAACGTGGCCGACGTGCCATTCCACTCCGTGATAGTGATCGACGACATGCTGACCGCGGTGACGTCACCGCCGGTGCCGTTGTTGGCGTAACTAAAGGGCGAAACTCTCGGGCTGGAGAGGTCGTGGCCCCGTGAGCCGAACCCCTGTGCGCCAGCGAGCGCTGCGGTACTCATCGCTAGTGCAGTGCCGAGCGCAAGGGCCAGAACTGCCCGGCTCATTACTTTCTTCGATGTCATGGCATCCTCCCTGTAGGTGTGTTCTCTCGAACGGCTCCAGTCTGGACGGCGGAACCTAGCGCGTGCGTGTGAATAGCCTGTGAGTGCTCTGAGAGACTTCGAAGCGTCTTATAGGCATTCGCAATGCAATGTTGCGAGCGTATGACGGTTGCCTGGTCAGGACGGCTCGTCTCACACCTGGCGCGGGGTGCCGGGAGGCGGTCCGTGAGCAAAATTTGTCCTTCTCTTTACCCCGGCCAGATCAGATAGTGCCTATTACTCGGGTGTGGTGAGCCTGTTGTTTATTTGTGCTTTGGTCCCTAAAGTGTCAGTGCCCCAACGAGAGGAAAGAGGTGCGTATGCCTGCGTTAACGCCCGAAGATTGGACCGAACTAGCCCACTTCGACGTTGTTGATACCTCAGTTGCGACGGAGCGATCCGTGAAGTCGCTCACGACCGCGCCCCAGGGCCTCGAGGGCGAGGGCTTTCCCGTTCGTCGGGCCTTCGCGGGGTTATCGATGCGCGATCTCGACCCCTTCGTGCACATGGATCAGATGGGCGAAGTGGACTACGCCCCGGGCGAACCCAAGGGCACTCCGTGGCACCCGCACCGCGGTTTCGAGACGGTGACGTACATGATCGAAGGCACGTTCGAGCACCAGGACTCCCACGGTGGCGGGGGACTGATCCAAAACGGCGCCACCCAGTGGATGACCGCCGGCAAGGGCATCTTGCACATCGAGACGCCACCCGAACGACTTGTCGTGACCGGGGGACTCTTTCACGGCATCCAACTCTGGGTCAACCTGCCGGCCAAGGAGAAGATGATTCCTCCCGCCTACCAGGGTCTCGAGGCGAACGATGTGGTCTTCGTCTCGCCAATCGACGGCGAGTCGCTCGTGCGCATCATCGCTGGGGGCATCGCGGGACACCGCGGACCGGGTTCGACGCACACGCCCATGGCGATGACCCACGTGTCGGTCACGCCCGGCGCGCAGCTTGACCTACCCTGGGATCCGACCTTCAACGCGCTGGTCTACGTCCTCGCGGGCGCCGGATACGTGGGCAGCGAGAGACGACCCATCCAAATGGGCCAACTCGCGGCCTTCGGAGCGGGCGACTGGCTACGCGTGGCTGCGAACGCGACCCAGGATTCGCGCACCTCGAACTTTGAGTTCCTCGTGCTCGGCGGCCAGCCGATCGGTGAGCCCGTGGAGCACTACGGACCCTTCGTCATGAACACCCGTTCCGAGATTGTCCAGGCGCTCGAGGACTTCGAGGCGGGCCGGTTGGGTGTCATCCCGCCCAACGCTCTCATGCCCCACGTGCCCGATCCGAATCCGATTCGCGCGGAGCACACCGGCATTTGAGTCAATTCACGACGCCTAGTGTGGTCGTGAGCAACCGAGGAAAGAGGGACACTCGTGGATGACGAAACGATTATTCAGCGCATCGAAAGGCTCTCGACGGAGGAGCAGGCGCTCGAGGAGTCGCACCCGGGCGAGCCGATGACCGCCGAGCAGCGTGATCGCCTCAAGAACCTCGAAGTCGAGTTGGATCAGGCGTACGACTTGCTGCGTCAGCGTCGCGCGCGTCGCGCCGCGGGACAAGACCCCGACGAGTCCGCCCTGCGCAGCGAGAGCGTCGTCGAAAACTACCTGCAGTAGTTCGAACTCTCGACGACACGTGGACCTCGAACTGGCCGGTCGGGTTGTTCTCATCACGGGAGGCAGTGACGGGCTGGGCTTGAGCCTGGCGCAGCGATTGGTGAACGAAGGCGCGCTCGTGGCGATCTGCGGCCGCGACCCCGAGCGCGTCGGCGCCGCTCAGACGAGTCTGGGCGAGCGCGCGCTGTGCTACCGCGCGGACGTTACGGTGCCAGCCGATATCGATGGTTTCATGGAGGCCGCTCTCGAACGCTTCGGACGATTAGACGGCGTCGTGAACAACGCAGGTCGCTCCGATGCGGTGGCGATCGCGAACTCGACCGATCAACAGTGGCGCGACGACTATGAGCTCAAGGTCATCGCCGCCCTGCACGTGTCGCGCCGTGCGATCGCTCCACTCAGCGAGACCAAAGGCGCGGTGCTCAACGTGCTCGCCACTCGAGCGCGCACGCCCGGCGCGGGGACCACGCCTACCTCGGCCTCGCGCCTGGCGGGACTTGCGCTTACCAAGGCCTTCGCGGGTGAGGTCGCCCCCCTTGGGGTGCGAGTCAACGCCATATTGATTGGTCTGATCGAGTCGGGACAGTGGGTACGCAAGGCGGAGGAGGCCGGTGTGCCGATCGAGGAGTACTACGCGAAAATGGCCACGGCCAATCAGATTCCCCTGGGTCGAGTTGGTCGAGCAGATGAGTTCGCCGACCTTGCGACGTATCTCTTGTCACCGCGGGCGAGTTACGTCACCGGCGTGGGGATCAGTCTGGACGGGGGACTCTCCCCCGTCATTTGACCTACGACGGTCGGGGGAGTTGAGCGATGAGAGCGCGCAGCGAGGTGACCACGTCAAGGGCGGTGGCGTAGGGCGCTAGGCCAGCACCGGCTCGCCCGTGCAGATGAGCCGCGAGAGCGGCCGCCTCGAACGGTTCGTGACCTCGTGCAATCGTGGCCGCGATGAGTCCGGCGAGCACGTCACCCGATCCCGCGGTCGCCAGCGCAGCGGTGCCCGACGTGACCACTCGCAACGCGCCCTCAGGATGGGCGATGACGGTTCGAGGTCCCTTGAGAAGGACGACGCAGCCCGTCGCGGCGGCGAGCTGGCGAACGTCGCCGAAGCGGTCGTCACTCACCGCCCGACCGTTCACCCGCTCGAACTCGCCCTCGTGCGGGGTCAACACCCATGTCGGTCCACCCTTCGCGCGCCCATCAATGAAGGCGCGATCGAGGCCGTCCGCGTCCAGCACTACCGGACACGGTGCGTGCGTAAGGGCGTCGGCGAGCCACGCGGGCGCATTGGGACCGAGCCCCGGCCCGGCGACGACGGCTTTGGATCGAGGGTCGACGATCACGTCCTGAGCGTGGACGACTTCCGGTGGTATCGACACCTGATTGGAGACGTCGCCGCGACTCGCGAGGCGAATCATGGACGCGCCACCAGCCAGGGCGCCGCGGGTAACCAACTCCGCCGCACCCGGCATCAGCGTCGAGCCGACAAGGGCGGTGATGGCGTGAACCCACTTGTGGTCGTTCTTCTCGTACGCGAGGAAGTGATCAAGGTCCTCGTCAACGACCAGCGCCGCGTCAGAGTGCGCGGCAATCCCGAGGGAGGCGAAATGAAGTTCTCCGACGAGCGACGCGCTCGGCCCCACGAAGTGGGCGGGTTTCAAGGCGCCCAGGGCAACCGTCGCGCTAGCGGGGAGCGGTACGCCCAAGAGAGCTCCGGTGTCGGTATCGACGCCCGAGGGCAGGTCGACCGCGAGGACGAGGGTTCCTTCTTCGAGCGACGGGGCAACGTACGGCCGTGACGCGCCCGTACCCAAGACCGCGTCCACCACGAGGTCGTAGCCCGCTAGGTGACCGGGCGCCTCGTCATATGGGATGGCGTCGACGAGCGCGCCGCGCTCGGCGAGCCATCGCGCAGCGACGCGGCCGTCGGCTCCATTGAGGCCCGGACCCACGAGTACCGCGATGCGTCGCGCGCAACAACTTCCTAGCAGTCGCTGAGCGCAGAGTCCTACGGCGGTGCCCGCGTCCTTCACGAGCGCGTCCTGTCCCCGAGCAGCCACGGCCGCCGCGTCAGCGTCGCGCATCTGGGCGAGCGTCGCGATGGGAATCATGCAGTCTCCTTCACGCGCCACCGTACCGCGACGAAGGGGCGGTGCCGATACGACCTCGGCACACCACCGCGATCAATCGATGCGATGGTGTGCCGAGGTGTGTCGAGTAGTTAGCCCTTCAGCCAGCTGGGGATCGGGCTGATCGTCAACGTCGTGGTGGACTGTAGCGGCGACGCCTTGGAGTTACCGGTGAAGTAGACCGTGCCGTTGACCGGCAGAGCCTTCACCGGCGCCTTGGTGCCGTTGGCCGCGATCTTGGCGATGACGCCACCTTGGAGACCCTGGTGGTTCGAGCCCGAGTACTTGAGCGGCGTGATGGCCGGAACGGCGAACGTCGTGGACAACAGCGACTTGACGAAGCCCGCTCGAGTGACGGTGCGACCTTCGGCCTTGAGCGCTTCGACGAACGCGACCCCGTAACCCACTCCGTAGAGTTCGTTGCCGGTCAGGATCGAGTTCTGCGTGAAGGTCGGAAAGTCGGACTTGTCCGCGAGCAGCACCTTGCGAATCCAGGGGATCCACGGGTCACCGGTGTCGGTCACCGCGGGGAAGTAGTCGAGCGTGTACGCGCCCGCTTCACCCACGTAGTTCACCGAGGTCGGGTCAGCTCCCACGTTGGAGATGATCCACGTGGGCGAGTAGCCCAGCGCGTGGGCTATCTCCAAGATGCCGGTCGTAAATCCGGGCACCGAGTCGAGCACAACTACCTGGACCTTGTCGGCGGCAAGTGTGCCCACGTCGGCTTGGAGGTCGCTACTTGATCCGGTGACGGCGTCGGCCGCGTTGTAGGTCAAGTTGTTAGCACTGGCGATGCTGATGCCGCCATCTTCCAGACCGAGCAGGCCGTTTGCCCCAAAGTCGTCGTTCTGGCCGATGAAGCCCACCGTCTCGCCCGCGAAGTGCGTCTTGATGAAGTGAGCAAAGATCTTGCCCTCGGCGTTGTAACTCGTCTGGTAGCCGAACAGGTCGGGGAACTGGGACGGGTTGTCCCACGCCTTGGAGCCCGAATTGACGAACAACTGGGGCACGCCGTTCTGCTTGAGGTAGCTCATGACGCTCTCTTCGGCGGCGGTCCCGAGGGAGCCGACCGTGGCAAAGACGTGGTCTTGAGCGACCAGTACCTGGTTCTGACTAAGGGTCGTCACGCTCGCGCCCGCAGTACAACCGAGGCCGTAAGCGGCCAGGTCGTAGCAGTCGTCCAGGCGGATGTACTTGATCGTGCGACCATTGACCCCACCGTGGGCGTTCACCCACTTAAAGACCGCGTTCGCTGCAGCCGAGACTGGTGCGTAACTGGCGGCGATGCCCGATAGTGGCACCGACGCGCCGATGGTGATCTGCGTTGACGTGACCCCCGGCGTCGATCCGGCCGCTCCCGCGGTACTCGACAGCACGCCGGTGGCGATGCCTCCTAATGCGAGCGCCGACACGCTTAATAGCGTCATCGATCGTCGAAAACGTCCCATGTGATCCCCCCTAATGAATGAACGTATCTACTTTGATACTGGACGGTAACTATAGTTTCGCGGCGTCGCTCACAGGTGGTCGGGTTCTCAGCGAACGAACGATCTTGCGCACGGGCGTCGTAATCGATACCAATCCCCGTGGGACGAAGAGCATCGTGAGGATCAAGAGCAGACCAAAGATGATTCCCTGCATATTGGCGCCGAGGTTCGAGGTGGGGTTCACGCCCGTGAGCGAGTTCACCCAGGACACGAGGTCGGGACTGAAGGAGTAGATAATCCCGCCCAGGACCGCGCCGCTCAGGGTTCCGATGCCTCCCAGCACCATCAACGTCAGCAAGGTGATGGACAAGGTCAGAGGAAAGGTCTCGGGGCGAACCGAAGCCTCGAGCAAGGAGTACATCGCCCCGCCGAGCCCGGCGTAGGCGGCCGCCACCATAAAGGCGCTCGAACGCGCGCGCGAGAGGTTCACGCCCATCAACTCGGCCGCGACGTCATTATCGCGAACCAGGCGCATCGCTCGACCACTGCGCGAGTGAAAGAGGTTGGCCATGAAGAAGAAGGCCACGCCCGCGACGACGACGGCCAGATCGGCCGTCCACTGGGCGTTGGCGTTGATCGAGGCGTTGACGCCGTGAAAGAGTCCGCCGAACCAGCCGGGCGTGGTGAGTGAGTTCATGAAGATACCGCCCTCACCGCCGGTGATCGAGGTGAAGTTCTGGGCGATGGGCGTGACCGCCGCGGCGAAGGCCAGCGTGAGGCCCGCCAGGTAGGGACCGCGCAGGCGAGTGGAGGGAATGGCGATGATCAGCCCGCTGATCCCTCCGATCACGGTGGCGAGGGCCAGGGTAAAGATGAGGGGAGTGGTCGTGTGGTGGTGCGCCCACACGCCGGCGGCGTACGCGCCTACGGCCATGAAGCCCGAGTTGCCCAGTGAGATCTGCCCGCTCCAGCCGATCAGCCAACTGAGACCCAGTATCACGACGGCGATGGCGGCCCCGCCAGCGAGGTCGGAGTTGGCCACGGGCGGCAGGATGATGGTGATCGCGAGGGTGACCGCGGTGAGCGCGGCGACACCGATGAGTCGAGAGTGCGTCGACTCTTGACGAAAGAACGTTTTCCAGCGCTCCACTAGACCCTCCGTCCCGCGGTCTTGGTGAAGAGGCCCTGCGGTCGAATCATGAGCGCGACCACCAGGATGATGATTCCTCCGAGTGGCGCCACGTTGGGCGACCAGTACGACAGGATGAACTGTTCGGCGAGTCCGATGAGCAGGCCACCGCACACCGCCCCGAAGGGCGACTCCAGTCCTCCCACCGCGGCGGCGATGAATCCCGCCACGAAGATCCCGTCCATGTCGGTGGGAAAGAGGCCGAAGCTTCCCGAGGCCTGGATGACCGCGGCGATGCAGCCCACGCCCGCCGAGAGCATCCAGCCAAAGGTCAACATGCGCGAGACGCGAATGCCCAGCAGTCGCGAGACCTCGGGCGCGAGGGCGGAGGCCCGCAGCTGAAGCCCGAGGCGAGTGAAGCGAAAGAGGGCGGCGACGACGAGCATGATGCACAGCGCCAGGATGATCTGAAAGATGATGAACGGGCGAGAGGTAGACCAGATTGCCGTTGGCGTGATAGAAGATCTGCGAAAACGGCTCGGGAATGTTGCGCGTGGTGCTCGTCCAGATGGCCGCGGCTAACGCCTCGAGGACGCCGAGAAACCCGACCATCACCACGATGGGATTGATCTCGGGTTTGCCGTAGAGGGGACGGATGAGGACCCGTTCGGTGAGTCCGCCCAGGGTCATTCCGACGGCCACCGAGATGATGACGCACCACCAATAGCCCAGGCCCCGATCGATCTCGGTCATCCCGATGTAGGTGGCGAACATCGCCATCGCGCCCTGGGCGAAGTTGAGGATGTGCGTGGACTGCCAGATGATCACGAGGCTGAGGGCGACGAGGGCGTAGACGACGCCTTGGGCCAAGCCCCCAAAGATGTTGTGCATGAACGACGACGTCAAAAAGGCGCTCATTCGACGGCGACCCCGAGGTAGTACCGGCGCAGATCGTCGTCCGCGGCGACGTCCTCGGCGCTGCCGCTGGCGACCGCGCGACCGAGGTGCAGCACGACGGCGCGATGCGCGATGCGCAGAGCGCTCTTGGCGTTCTGTTCGACCAGGATCACCGTGAGGTGCTCGGACGCGCACAGATCTCGAATGGTGTGCATCAGTTGGGCCGTGATCTGAGGGGCGAGGCCGAGCGACGGCTCGTCGAGCAACAGCACGCGGGGCTTGGCGATGAGGGCGCGCGCCATCGCGAGCATCTGACGCTCACCGCCGGACAGGGTGGCGCAGAGCTTGCGTCGCCGATCTCGCAGTGCGGGAAAGCGCTCGTACTGTTCGTTCAGCCCCGCGGCGAGGTCGACCTTGGCCGCCATGGCCCCGAGTCGTAGGTTCTCTTCCACGGTGAGTTCCGCGATGACGCCCCGGCCCTCGGGCACGTGGGCGAGACCCATCCGAGCGATGTTCTCGGTGGCCATCACCAGTAAGTCGCACGTCGTCTAACACGATCTTCGCCGGTCTTGGGGGCCACCAGGCCCGAGATTGTGCGCAGCAGCGTGGTCTTGCCCGCCCCGTTCGCGCCCAGCACGGCAGTGATCTCGCCGGTGGGCGCCTCGAAGGAGACCTCGCGCAGGGCTCGCACCGCGCCGTAGTTGACCGACAGTTCGGTGACGCGGATCACTCGTCGAGACCCAAATACGCGGCCAGCACGTCGGGATTTTCCGCGATCTCCGATGGTGTGCCCTTGGCGATAACTTCGCCGAAGTTCAAGACCACTAGGGAGTCGACGAGCTGCATCACGAAATCCATGTTGTGCTCGACGAGCAGCACGCTCATCGACGTTCGCAGTTCAACGATGAGCTGGGTGAAGGTCTCTAGTTCCTGCTCGTCCAGGCCCGACGCGGGTTCGTCCAGCATGAGAAGCCGCGGTTGGGTCATGAGCGCGCGGGCGATCGAGACCTTCTTCGCGATGCCGTAGGGAATGCCACCGGGCATGGTGCGAGCGAAGGACGCGATGCCGAGACGCTCGAGGGTGGCCATCGCTTCGTCGCGCAGCGCACGCTCGTTGCGCAGGCCCGAGGGCAGGCCGACGAGTGAGCTCCACACGCCACCGCCGTGGCGACTTTGCGCGCCGGCCATGACGTTCTCGAGCACGCTCATGTGATTGAAGAGACCGACCCCTTGCAGGGTTCGCGCCACGCCAGCCTTGGCGAGTTGACTCGGGCGAAGCCCTCGTCGTTCCAGCGCCGGAAAGCTGACCGCCCCTGAGGTTGGTCGTTGAAACCCGCACGCGACATTAAAGGCGGTCGTCTTGCCCGCGCCGTTGGGGCCGATGAGGCCGACGATCTCGCGATCGGGCACCTCGAAGCTGACGTCGGCGAGCGCGAGGAGTCCGCCAAAGCGAACCGAGACGTGTTCGAACGCGAGCGTGATAGCGGCTGTGGTCTGGTCAGTCACCGCGCACCAAGTTACTCGGCGCTCAGTGCGCGTCGGAGATCAAGAGAGTCGTGTCGAGACGCCTACGCCGGATTCAAGGACGCTCGCACAGTGCAAGCACTTCTTGGCGGCCGCGGGCAAGTCCGCGCTCAGGCACTCGGGGCAGGTGCGGGTGGCGGGAGGAGGAGCGGGGGCCGTAAAGACGGTCTCACCGATGCGCTTCATGTAACGGCGATACGGCACGACGAGGACCAAGTACACCACCAACATGAAAATGATGAAGTAGATCAAGGCACTAATGAAGGCGCCGATGTCGATGAACTGTCCCCTCAGGTGCCAGCCCAGTCCCACGCTGTGGGAACCGGCGAGGGAGTTGATCAGGGGAGTGATCACGTTGGTCGAGAACGCCGCGATCAAGCGTGCTGAACGCCAGTGCGACGACCAGCCCGACGGCAATGATGATGAGATTGCCCTGCAAGAGGAACGCCTTAAAGCCCTTCATAGTTAGGTCTCCCCATTGAGTTATATGACTGTCACGAAGTAGCGCGATTGCTTCTTCGCGATGAAACCTACTCTTCGGCGATTGCGAGTGCCAGCAACGGAGCCGAGGCCTTGTTGAGGCACTCGCGATACTCCACGGCGGGCTGACTGGCTGCCACCATGCCGCCGCCCGCCTGCACCGTGGCGACGCCGTGGCGTAGCGAGAGCGTGCGAATGGTGATGGCGAAATCCGCGTTCCCCGACAACGAGAAGTACCCCACCGCGCCACCGTAGGGTCCTCGGTACACCGACTCGAATTCGTCGATCAACTCCATCGCGCGCACTTTGGGCGCACCGGTCAACGTCCCGGCGGGAAAGAGGGCATCGAACGCGTCGAACGCGTCGAGGTCCTCGCGCAGTTCTCCATCCACGTGGCTCACCAAATGCATGAGGTGCGAGTATTGCTCGACGTGGGCCAACTGTTCGACTCGCACGGTCCCCGGTTCGGCCACGCGGCCCACATCGTTGCGCCCGAGATCGACGAGCATGACGTGTTCGGCAATCTCCTTGTCGTCGACGAGCAACTCCGCGGCGAATTCTCGATCCTCGGCGTCGGTTGCGCCGCGCGGGCGCGTACCCGCGATGGGCCGGGTACTGACGACGCCCTGGTGCACGCGCAGGAGCATCTCGGGCGAGGCCCCCACGATCTGGCTGTCGCCCGAGTCGAGCAGGTACATATAGGGCGACGGATTGAGCGCGCGCAGGACTCGGTACAGCGTGAGGGGATCGACGCCGCTGGCTCGTTGAAACTGCTGGCTCGGCACCACCTGAAACACGTCGCCGGCGACGATGTACTCCTTGGCGCGCCGCACGACGTCTTCGTACTCCTCCTGGGTGAAGTTCGAGAGCTTCGCGGCGATGTCGAGCACGTCGATGCTCGAGCGCTTCTGGGGCGCGGTCGCGACGAGCCGTTCGACGGACTCGTCCGTGGACGGCGCCGGGCCGAGCAGCAGCGCCACCAAGTCGTTGAGCCGTTCAACGGCGCGGTGATAAACGAGCGAGGGGTTGGCGTCGTCGGCGACCGCCAGAACGACCACGGTCGTGGAGTGGCGCAGGTGGTCGCAGATCAGCACGGCGTCCGGAAAGGAAAAGTCGACGTCGGGCCAGCTCGCTGCGAGCCCTCGCCCCGGCAGACGTTCCAGGCGCCGGACGTAGTCGTAGGTGACAAACCCCACCGCACCGCCTACGAAGTCGGGTAGTTCGCGGGCACGAAGGTGCGGTATGTGCTGAGCAGTCGTCGCAACTCATCGAGGGGAGCGAGGGCGCTCTCTGCGTAGGTGTCGCTCTCGACGACGGTGACTTCGTCGCGCGTGCTGAGTCGCCAGCGGCGATCCAGGCCGATGAAGGAGTACCGGCCCGTCTCTTCGCCCAGCGAGGCGCTCTCGAGCAGAAAGATCGCGCGCGTCTCCGACGCGTTGATAGAGCGAGACCGGAGTTTCGCGGTCGAGCTGCAACGTGATGTGAAGAGGAACCACGTTGTAACCCGCATCGAGGAGGTCGAGGAAGGCGTGCAGGTCCAGGGGGTCCATTGGCAAAGGCTAGTAAGTCGGGTCCTAGGATTGGCCCCAATGCCGCTCGAGCCCAGCATTCTTGTCGTCGACAATTACGACTCCTTCGTCTACAACCTCGTGCAGTACCTCGGGGAGTTGGGGGCACGGGTGATTGTGCGTCGCAACGACGACGTGGGTGCGGCCGACCTGGCCTCACTGGGGATCAACGGCGTTCTCATCTCGCCGGGTCCGGGGCGCCCGAGCTTCGGCGGGCAACTGCCTGTCGATTGTCCAGCAGTGCGCGGAACTCTCGCTACCGATGCTCGGCGTGTGTCTCGGCCACCAGGTCCTCGGGGAGGCCTTTGGGGCCACCGTGGACCTGGCTCCCGAACTGCTCCACGGTCGTGCGAGCGTGGTGACCCACGACGGGCGAGGCGTCTTTCGCTCGGTGGCTGATCCGCTCGTGGTGGGTCGTTATCACTCGCTCGTGGTGCTCGAGGACACGCTGCCGGCGTCGTTGGAGGTGAGCGCACGCTCCAACGGCCTGGTGATGGGTCTTCGTCACCGTGAGTGCGATCTCGAGGGTGTCCAGTTCCATCCGGAGTCGGTCCTCACCCAAGATGGGTACGTGATCCTCGCGAACTGGCTCGAACGCTGCGGTGCCGCGGAGGATCGTGCGCGAACTCGCCACGGTGCTGTCGCGACGCGCTGATGGCGTGCGCGCAGCGTTACCCCAGCCGACGCGTTAGGGCAAGACTCCGTCGATGCGCCGGGGGATGCCCAAAGGATTGCTGTCGCGCAGTGCCTCGGGCAGCAGTGCCTCGGGCACGTTCTGGTAGGTCACCGGACGCAGCCAGCGCTCAATGCTGGCTGCTCCCACCGAGGTCGCCGAGGGTTGGGTCGTGGCGGGCCAGGGTCCGCCGTGCTCCATCGACCAGCTCACGCCGACTCCGGTGGGATAGCCGTCAACGATGATGCGCCCGGCGCGCGAAGGGGCAAAGCCGAGCAACCAGGTGGCGTCGTGATCCTCACCGGCGCCGCGAAAGACGCTAAAGGTGAGCGACGGCTCGGTCGCGGTGAGAGCGTGCTCCAACTGATCTCGGTTGTCGTAGCGCACGACGAGTGCCACCGGACCGAAGCACTCGTCACGCAGACGGGGCGCCGAAGGGTCGGCGAACCTGTCCGAGGTGACTTCGAAGAGTCGGGCCCCCACGTGGGCACCTTCTGCGTCGTCATGGGTGACCAGCGAGTGCACGCCGGGAACGTTCTCGAACTCGGCGACCCCGAGGCGAAAGTGCGAGGCGATCGAGTCACTCAGCATGGTCATGGCACTCTGGCCCTGCAACTCATCGACCAACGCGGTGACGAGATCATCGCCCGCCTCGCCACTCGGCACGAAGAGCAGACCCGGCTTGGTGCAGAACTGACCGACGCCCAGGGTCATGGACGCCGCCGCGCCCTTTCCAATATCGCTCGATCGTTCGGCCGCCGCCTGCGGGGTGACGACGAGGGGGTTAGCCGAGCCGAGCTCGCCAAAGAAGGGAATGGGCGTCGAACGCTCATTGGCCCGCCGCCAGAGGAACTGGCCCGCCGCGACGGACCCGGTGAAGCCCACTGCGCAGATCTCGGACGCGTCAACCAGAGCGACTCCCGCGTCGAGGCCGAAGATCAACGCGAGGAGGTTCTCGGGAGCGTCGAGTCGTTGTGCGCCTCGCGCCAAGGCGTTAAAGGACGCGAGGCTGGTGGCGGGATGTGCCGGGTGGGCTTTAATCACGACCGGGCATCCGGCGGCCAGCGCCGAGGCGGTGTCGCCGCCGGGCACCGAAAAGGCGAACGGGAAGTTTGAACTCCCAAAGACCGCCACCGGTCCGAGGGGTACGCGGATTCGCCGAAGGTCGGGCAGGGGGCCCATCGGCGACTCGGTGGCGTGGTCGATGGAGGCGTCGAGGAAGTGGGCATCGAGCACCACGTCGGCGAAGAAGCGCAGCTGGAACGTCGTGCGGCGAACCTCGCCCTCCAGGCGGGCCAGCGGGAGTGCTGTTTCGCGGTGCGCGATTTCGACCAATGACGTGGCGTCGGCCTCCAGCTCGGCGGCCATCGCGCGCAGCATCTCGGCCCGCCAGGCGAGCGCACGGGCGGCGTACAGGGGAGCGGCCAGGGCGGCGAGGCCCACGAGGCGTTGGACATCCTCGCGGGACGTGTCCTCGACCGCAAGTTCGACGCTCTCCCCGGTGGCGGGATTGACGCTGCGCACGTGGCTCACGACGCCGCCCGATGCAGTGTGGCGCCGCTTTCGGCGTCGAAGAAGTGGGCGTGTTCGGGGGAGATCTGCACTGACAAGACATCGCCCGCGCGAACCGTCGTGCGCGGTCCTAACTTTGCGATCAAGGTCGCGCGACGAGCGAACTCC
The DNA here is from genome assembly GCA_963839255.1 of uncultured Acidimicrobiaceae bacterium. Lineage (GTDB taxonomy): Bacteria > Actinomycetota > Acidimicrobiia > Acidimicrobiales > RAAP-2 > RAAP-2. Next base: position 264,761 of record CAWIUH010000001.1, on the reverse strand, counting down.
CGGCGACCCGAATCGTCCGATGTTCCTTCCGCTGCGGCGTCGGCGTGGGAAAGGTGGACGAGAATCTCTGAACCAAGGGCCTCGCATCGCTCGACGCGGGTCTTCAGTGTGTTGGAGGCACTTGCGTCGGTGATGATCACGTCCTCTGGACGCACGCCTAGGACGACGGGGGCACCGTTAGCCGGCAGATCGTGGGAGTCGACGTAGCCGAGCGGGAACTCGAGCGACTGCTCACCCACGAGCACCTCGATGCGATCACTCCCGGGGCGAATCTCACAAGTGAGCAGGTTCATCGGCGGCGAGCCCATGAAACCGGCGACGAACTCGTTGGCGGGCCGGTCGTAGAGATTCTGGGGCGTGTCGACCTGTTGGAGACGACCATCGCGCATGACCGCCACGCGATCACCCATCGTCATGGCCTCAACTTGGTCGTGGGTCACGTAGACCGTGGCGACATTCAAGAGCCGCTGGATGCGCGCGATCTCCAGGCGCATCTCGACGCGCAGTTTTGCGTCCAAGTTGGACAGGGGCTCGTCCATGAGGAACGCCTGGGGGCTGCGCACGATCGCGCGTCCCATGGCGACGCGCTGACGCTGGCCACCCGAGAGCGCCTTGGGCTTGCGTTCGAGATAGTCCTCGAGTCGCAGAATCGCCGCCGCTTCGGCGACCTTGCGCTTGATCTCGACTTTGGAGTCACCGCGAACCTTGAGGGCAAAGCCGATGTTGTTCGCCACGGTCATGTGGGGATAGAGCGCGTAGTTCTGAAAGACCATGGCGACGTCGCGATCCTTGGGCAGCGTGTTGTTCACGACTGTTCCGCCAATTTTGAGCGTGCCCGAGGAGATCTCCTCGAGTCCCGCCAGCATGCGCAGGGCCGTCGTCTTGCCACAGCCCGACGGTCCGACCAACACCATGAACTCACCGTCGTTGATGTGCAGGGAGAGCTGATCGACAGCCGGCGGACCCTCACCGTATCGCTTGGTGATGTTCTCAAAATCAATCTCAGCCATGGGCCGATACTCCTTTACGTGAAGTGCGAATCATCATCGGTCGATGCCCATGGTGAGGCCCTTTACGAGATAACGCTGGAAGACGAGATAGACGATCATGGCGGGCAGGGCGCTCAGTAAGGACCCCGCCATCAATTCGGGGATCGAGGTGGTGCGCCCGGCCGCGAGAATGGCCAGGCCCACCGTGATGGGTCGTTCGTCGGGATTTTGGATAAAGAGCAACCCGACTAAGAGGTCGTCCCATATCTGAATGAACTGCAGGACGGTCACCGTGGCGATGGCCGGTATGGCAACGGGCACGACGAGTCGAAAGAGAGCGCCGAAGTAGCCGAGGCCATCGACGATGCCCGCCTCGATGAGCTCGTCGGGCACGCCGCGAAAATACGTCGAGAACAAGAACACCGAAAAGGGCGTGCCCAGCGCGGCGTAGACGAGGATCGCGCCGAGGTACCCACCGGTCAGGTGGAGCTTGCTGACATTGACGAACTCCGGCATGAGAATCGCCTGGAGGGGAACCATCATCGCGCTCACCATGATCAAGAAGACGGCGGTCGAGGCGCGGAAGCGAAGCTTGGCGAAAGCGAATCCGGCCGGCAGGCCCACCGCCAGGATGATGCCGATTGATGCGGCACACACGATCGTGGAACTGAGAACCTCTTGTCCGACCGGAATCACCGACGTGAGACCGCTCCAACTCAACCACGAGAACCCACCCGTGCCGAGGAACTGGGTCTCGGACTCCAAACTCTCGCCGATCATCACCCAGAAGGGGTAGAGCATGACGCCCGCGACGACGACCATGACGCCAAAGAGCACCCATCGTCCGAGCTTGGGGCGCGAGGGCACTGCTGTGGGCTCTTCGATAGCGACGTCGGTCTCGGGCGGGTTCTGGAGAGTCGTCATTCCTCAGATCCAATGAGTCGAAGCTGGACGATGCCCACGATGGCCGTGATGACGAACAGGATGATCCCGTAGAGGGCGGCCGTGCCAAAGGCCGACTGCTGGAATCCGGTCTGATAGATGAGGAACTCCATGGTGGTGGTGGCGTAACCCGGTCCGCCGCCGGTCATGACGAAAATCAGGCTAAACAGTGCGCTGAACAGAGCGATCACGGTGATCACGAAGGCGAGTTGGATGAAGCGCGCCAGGTGCGGGAGAGTGATCGAGCGAAAGATGCGCCAACGACCCGCACCGTCAATGCGGGCCGCCTCTTCGAGCGAGGGATCCAACGTGGCCAGACCAGTCAGGAACAACATGGTGTTGGTCCCGATCATGGTGAAGATGAACGTGATGCCGAGCGCGTAGATGGCCGTGGAGTCGTATCCCAGCATGTTGGTGCTGGTGTGAGAGAAGCCGAAGAAGTGAATGATCGAGTTCAAGGTTCCCTGAAAGGCGAAGAAACGTTCGGCCACGAGGCCGAGGACGACCCACGAGATGGCCGTGGGCAAGAAGTAGATCGAGCGAAAGATCTTCCAGCCCGCAACCCGTTGGTGCAACAGCATCGCGATCAACAAAGGAATGGCGAGGGCGAAAGGGACTGCCATGAGCAACTTGGCGTTGTTCTCGAGGGCGGTCCAGAGATTGGAGTTATGGAACGCTTGGGTCCAGGTGGACGTGCCGATCCAGGTCGAGGTGAGGCCGTTCCACTGGGTGAACGAGTAGTACACCGCCTGACCGATGGGAATGCCAATGAAGCAGACCACGAGCGCAATGGCGGGCAGGGCAAAGACGAGGCCCGCCAGTTGGCGTCGACGCTTGAGCGTCATGCGCCGTGCCTTGAGGACACGGACGGGCGGCGTGGCGGTGAGATTGGTCATGGAGTCTTTGCTAATGAGTTCCCGCCCCTTCCGACTCACGCCGGACGGGGCGGGAACTACTAGTTAATCGGTTATCCCGCGAACGTCGAACTGCGCTGGGACGCGGGGAGTTGCTGCCAGGATTGCTGCATGTTCTTCAGCGCCGCTGCGGGCGTCTCCTGGTTGCCCAGAACTGCGGGCAGGACCTTGTCGGCCGCGTCGCCCACGTTGACTTGGACGTAGTTGTCCATCATCGGGTAGGGCGTCAGGTGGTCCACGTTGACGAAGTTCAACATCTCCTGGTTGACCGGGTTGCTGGTCGTCATGCCCTTGATGTCGGGAATGAGGCCCGCGGCGTTGATGATGTTGCCCGCCTGCTTGGTCGAGAGGAACTGTTCAAACTGATAGTCCTGAGTCTTGTACTTGGACGCCTTCATCACCGAGAAGCCGTCGCCCGGGTACTCCACGACGCCCTTGATGGGGGTGTTGGAGAACGGCGGAACGAAGGCTGCGACGTTGTTGCCCATCGCCTTGGTGTACTGAGCGGTGTCCCACGTGCCGTCGACGAGCATCGCCGCCTTGCCGGCCTCGAACTGCTGGATGTTGGCGGTGTTGGTCAACACGTCGCTGTTGGTGTAGCCGTCTTTTTCCATCGACTGCCATTTGCTCAGCTGGGCGGCGATCGTGGGGTTCGTCCACGACGTCTTGCCGTCGTACAGGTTCTTCCACGACGCCAGCGGGTACGCGCCAATCATGAGGTAGCTCATGTCGTACCACGGGTAGAACTCCGTGCTGATCGCCTGACCGCCGTTGCCGTACACCAGTGGTTGGATGCCCTTGGCCTTCAAGGCCTTGGCGTCGGCGAAGAGCTGTGTCCAGTCCGTGGGCACGCTCGTGATGCCGGCCTTCTTAAAGAGGGCCTTGTTGTAGAAGCCGATGTAGAACTGCGTCTCGAGCGGCATCACGTAGCTGCCGAGGGAGGCATTGAAGTTCGGAGCTTCCCAGCTGAGACCCTCCATGTTGGCCAGTCCGGGCACGTGGCCCTTTAAGTTCTCCAGCAAGTTCGCGTACTGCAGGTCATACACACCGGTCCACATCACCGCGAGGTCCGGTCCGCTGCCCGAGATGGCCGATGACTGGAGCAACTGAAAGTAGTTGGTTCCCGGCTGGGCCACGTCGTTGATCGTGATATTGGGGTGGAGCTTCTCGAAGGCCGTAATTAGATTCTTCGTGGCGACCGCGTTCTGCTCGGTTCCATAGTTCTGCCACAGTGTCAGCGTCACTTTGGAACTGGCCGAGGCGGGCGCGACGACGAACAACGTCCCCGCCACCATCAGAGCGGCCGCCACCACTCCGATTCCCCTGGTTCGCATTCGTTTCAAGGTTGTTCTCCCCTAACTTTCCAAGAGTTCACCGTGAACTCTCTTTCTTTTGAAGCTTGCACTTCTCAAGACCTTCCCACTACCGGCTCGACCAGAAACGGCGCCTCGCCGATCGGGGTCGCCAAGAAATCAAAGTCGCACCCGAGCGGCGCTTGGGTCACGTGGCGTCGATACAACTCCACATACCCGCGGGTCTCACGGGCCGCCAGAACCCCCAACTGGCCTCGACGTTCCAGTTCGTCGTTGTCCACGTCGAGATGGATTAGTCCGGCGTCGGCGTCGACGCTGATCAAGTCGCCGTCTCGCACCAGTCCGATGAGGCCGCCGGCCGCCGCTTCAGGGGCGGCGTGCAGAAAGACGGTGCCAAAGCTCGTACCGCTCATGCGTGCGTCGGTGACGCGCACCATATCGGTCACCCCTCGCGCGAGCAGGGGTTCGGGGATGGGGATCATGCCCCACTCGGGCATGCCTGGACCGCCGATAGGACCAGCTCCCGCCAGTACCAGCACCGCATTCTCGGGGCATGTCGCGTCGGCGCCCGTGCGGCGCGCGGGATCGTCCGCGTCCACGACGTAGGCGGGGCCTTGGTGTTGGAGGAGTGCGGCCGTGGCGGCCGAGCGCTTGATCAAGGCGCCGTCGGGTGCGAGGTTGCCGCGCACCACGCGAAACGCGCCCTCGGCGTCGACGGGATCGTTGAGTTCGTGGATAACGCCGCGCGGTTCCACCGCGCTCGCCTGAACATCTTTCATCGTGCGACCGTTCGCGAGGAGCGCGTCGCCCACGAGACGCGTGTCGAGGGCGCGAAACAGACTGGGAAAGCCGCCCGCGGCATCCAGATCTTCCAGCAGTGCGGTGCCGGACGGTTCGACGTCCACGAGTACGGGGGTGGCGCGCGAGATCCGATCTACGTCGTCTAAGTCGAGTGAGTAGCCGAGGCGACGAGCCATTGCCGTTAGGTGGATGACCGCGTTCGTCGAACCGCCGATGGCGCTGAGCACGACCAGTGCGTTCTCCACGGAGTCCGGGGAGATCTGCGTGGTCACTGAGGAGTGGGTAAGAGCGAGGGCGACGATGCGCTCGCCGATGTGCCGAGCGATCGTGGCGTGGCGTCCGTCACCCGCCGGTATCGACGTCGAACCCGGCCACGCCAGTCCGAGCGACTCTGCGAGCGCGCCCATGGTGGACGCCGTGCCCATGGTGTTGCACGTGCCCTTGCCGAGGGTGAGCGCGGCTTCGAGTTCGGCCCAGCGTTCGTCGGAGAGTTCTCCGGCGCGGCGCTGATCCCACAGACGCCAGAGGTCCGTACCCGTTCCAATGCGTCGTCCTTCGAAGTACGCCACTGGACGGGGACCCGAGACGAGCATCAAGGTCGGCAGGTTCGTGCTGAAGGCACCCATGAGCGCTCCCGGTACTGACTTGTCGCAGGCCGCGAGAACTACGACCGCGTCGAGCGGCTGGCTGCGCAGAGACTCTTCGAGCTCCATCGCTACGAGGTTGCGATAGAGCATGGACGACGGCTTCATGAGGTCTTCGCCCAATGACATGACGGGAAACTCCACTGCGATGCCGCCGGCTTTGCGGATGCTCTCCTTCAGGGGGGCTACCAAGTCGGCGAGTGGTTGGTTGCAGGGATTTAGGTCACTGGCCGAGTTGGCGATACCGATGATCGGTCGGCCCCCCTCGGCGTCGACCGCGGCGCCCCCCATACGTAACGCGACGCGGCTATCGAGAGCGACTTCGTCGTCGCCTCGCACCCAGCGGTCGCTGCGCAAGGTCATGGCTCGGGGACTCCGATTCCCTCGGCCCCGGGCTTGGAGATGGTGAGATCGAGGTCCGAGTCATCCAGCCACTCCAGGGCCAACTGCGCGCGCCGCACTTTCTCGCGCACGTTGCCCTCGACGTCGCTGCGCAGGTGTTCGCCGGCGGGGTAGACCGGTCGCGCGTTGCGCAGACCAAATTTGGCGTAGAGGGGTGCGGCTACGTCGGTGATTTCGCCCAGTTCGTTACCGCGCACGACGCCGCCCATTGCGTCGGGCGCTTCGAGATACAGATCGATCGGTGCGTCGCAGAGTGTGCGGATCTCGGCGAGCTCTGCGAGCGTGATGTCGCTGGGCACGTTGACAGTCGTGCCACCCATGGCAACCAACTGGCGAAAGGTCACGGGATTCGAGGGTGCCAGAACCGCAGAGATCTTCCAGACGATGTTGTCGGGTAGTTCGCCGTCATCGACCATGGAGCGCACCACCTCCAGGAGTCCCGTGTCGGCGATCAGGAATCCCCGAATGCCCTGATCGACGGCGCGCAGAACATCTTCGATGGCGTAGCGCAACTGGTGATATCCGCGCAGTCGTCCGAGGAGAATCTGACCCTCGGGAGCCTTGACCGCTCCGCCGACGCCGTACTCCTCGCGTGGTCCCACGAAGAGATTGACCTCGAGACCCTCATCGGCGCCGATCTGAGCCATCTCGGCGAGCTCAGACTTGGAGAGCAGCATGGCACCGCTGCCTTGGGACGCACGGTGTATGGGCACCTTGCGCTCGCGAGCCTCATCGACAACCGCCTTGAGCGCTCCGGGGTTCTCGACGCTCGGTATCTCGACGCGAAAGTGGGCGCCGTCGGGAAAGCGTGCCGCGCTCGCGGCCGGGGGAGACGCCAACGCGCCGATTCGACGCGACAGGGCGTCTGACCCTCGAGGACTGCCCGCACCACTTTTCATGTTGGTCCCTTCTTCTCGACTACACGACTTTGACGGCGCTGCGCAGTGAGCCGCGCGCACCTTCGAACATTGGCCACGATGGCGTCGCACTGATGAGTTCGAGGCCGTTGTCTCCTACGAGGTAGGTCTCTTCGATCTTGGCCCCACCGCTCAAACTGGGATTCCAGGCGATCGCGGTGTCTCGCTGTCGCACGAGTGACCAGAAGGGTGAGTCGATCTGAGTGGGTGCGATCTCGAACTCTCGTTGCTCGAAGCCAATCGGACCGCCCTGGAAGTGCTCGCGCCACGCGCCCGGGTATCCGGCGGCTTCGTAGGCATCAGCCAGGGCGATCACGGTGTCGCCCCACGTTCCTCCGGGAAGAGACGTCGCGAGGACCGCGTCGAAGATGGCCCCGAGGGTCTGGGTGAGCGTGACGATCTCGTCGCTGGCGCTGCGCACTGCCAGTCGCGTGGCCGCCACGTGCAGCCCTCCTCGCCGAGCCACCACCACGGCCATCAGTGCGTCGTGCACAATCTCGCCGATCGCGAGGGGATGACGCAGCGTGCGCAGGCGAGTATCTCCGCCCACGATCAAGCACACCGCGTGAGCTCCCGCAGTTTCGAGGACGGCACTGATTGCGGCCGCGCTGTCAAAGTCCGTGCTGATCCCGGGTCGCCAGGCATCAATACCGGCGCCAACGGCGACGCCGACTAGGGCCCCGAGGTCACGCAGGTCCTCTTGCTCAGGCTCACTCAGTGCGAGACGGGCGCTGACCACCTCGACTCGCACGTCATCGCCGATGCTCTCAACGTCGCTCAACAACTCGCTCTCTGAGGTGTTGGCGTACCGCTTCGGCGAGGGTTCGCCGCGCGGACTCGTCAAACCACGGTGCGCTCAGCACGTCCCAACCCATCTCTCTCACCGCGAAATCGGCTTCGAGTCGAGGCGCTTCGATCTCACTGGTGATCAGTACGCGACCCGCGTCACAGTCGAGGGCCCAGACCGGATCACTGGCCGCGCTGAGGTCGATGGGGTCTGAGATTCCGCCGGTCCGCCAGTTGACGGATCCGGGTGTTGTCAGGAGGAGAGGTCGCCCGTCGTGACGCGCTCGTATCTCACCCGCGACCCGCTCAGCGACTTTGGCGCGAAGTACCGCGCGAATTCGCCTGTTCGGCTCTACAAAACGGGTGTCGGAATTGATACTTGCATCCAAGCACGTGACTAGGGCACCGTCAAGTTATGAACCCCGCAATTGTTCAGATATCCGTATAGTGTTCTGACGTGCCGAACAATGGATACCTCACCGACAGTCGCTATCAAGTTCAATCGGTTGCGCGAGCGGCGCACCTGCTTAATGAGATCGCTGATCACGGCGCCGGAGGACTGAGCGTCACCGAGATCGCCGATCGCTTAGGCGTCGCCAAGAGCACCGCACTCTCGCTTGCGCGCACGCTCGCAGCCGCGGGTCTGTTGCGAAACGTCGATCCGGGACCTCGCTACGTGCTGGGTCTCAATCTCTTGCGACTGGGCGATCTCGTCGGTCAACAGACCTCGATCGCCGAGCTGGCCCTTCCGACGCTCCGCGACCTCTCGTCCATCACCGGCATGACGGCACGTCTCGCGACCAACCAGGCGGGCTATCCGGTGTTCCTCGAGCGCATTGACGGCGAAGGTTCGATTCGCTTTCACGCGCCGCTCGGACAGCGCGAACAGCCTCACGCGACCGCGGCTGGGAAGGCGATCTTGGCGTACCTCATGGAAGATGACGTACGTCGCGTCCTGGGTGAGGCGGGAATGCCTCGCTACACACCCAATACCTTGACCGACGTGGGCACGCTGCTCGGTGAACTCGAGCGCGTTCGCAGCGAGGGGTATGCGCTGGACGACGAGGAGGAGGCCGAGGGTGTGTTCTGCGTCGGTGCCGCCGTCTTCGATCATCAGGGAGTGTGTGTGGGCGCGATCAGCGTGACCGGCCTCAAGGTGGACGTACCGCTGCGCGAGGTGCGTCAGCTCGGACTCACTGTGCGCGACCACGCCGACCGGGTGACTTCGATGTTGGGAGGCCTTCGACCGCGACTCGTGGTCTGATGATGAAGGCCTTCGTCGTACGAGAGCCTGGTTCGGCCGACGTTCTGGAGTGGCCCGAGCCGACACCGGGCCCCGGAGAGGTTGTCGTGAGACCGCTGTTGGCGGGGATGTGTGGCACCGATCTGGAGCTCATCGATGGCTCCATCGATCCCGCGTACGTGCGCTACCCGCTGGTCCTCGGGCATGAGTGGGTTGGGCAGCTCGCTGGCGACTCCAGCGCCCCGACGATGGTGGTGGTTGAGGGGGTCATACCGTGCGGCGTGTGCGCGGGCTGTGCACGTGGTGACACGAATCTCTGTGATACGTACGACGAGATCGGCTTTACTCGGCCCGGCGCCATCGCGGAACTGATTAGCGTGCCGTCGTCCCTCGTGCACCGACTCGAGTCGTCTGTCTCACTCGAAGATGCCGTTCTCGTTGAGCCGATGGCTGTCGTCTGGCGGGCGCTTACAAGATTTCCACTTCGCGTCGGTCTTCGCGTGGCGATCGTGGGAGACGGGACGATCGCATTACTCGCGACGCATCTCGTGAGGCTCTTTTCGCCGTCGCACGTGTCTGTCATCGGTCGTCGCGAGGAGCAACGTTCGTTGGTCCTGGGGGCCGGCGCCGACGACTTCCTTACCGAGACCCCTGACAACAAATTCGATCTCGTCATTGAAGCCGCGGGCAACGCCGCCGCAGTCACCAGTGCCTTGGAGCTATGCGCCCGCGGCGCCATGGTGATTCTGTTGGGGCTGCCGCCCCACGGCACGAGGGTGGAGATCGCCCCCGATGACCTCGTCAACAACGACGTGGTCATTCAGGCGAGTTTTTCGTATACGCGCCAGTCCTTTCGCGAGGTCGTTGATCGCTTGAACGCCAAGGAACTCCAACCGTCGTTCCTCATCACCCATCGCTTCGAACTCGAGGACGCACCGACCGCGGTAGCGGCGCTGCGTGGCACGTCGAAGGCTGACCCGCGAGGCAAGGTCGCTGTCGCGATTCGCTGACATCGCGACGTAGTTCTAGTTGAATCGTCCATCGACGCCAATACGAGTTTCGTGGACGTCGCCGTCGACTAGCTCCACGCGATACGCCGCCGATCCCGTCGTCGGGTCAATGTCCGTGTCGCCCACTACGGAGATCGGCTCGATGCCTTCGTACCAGATTCCCACGTGGTCATCCGTGGCGAAGGCGAGCGGCCCGAGCGTCCCGCCCTTCATGAGCCGATGCAACAGTGGTCGGCGCTGTTCTTCGGAGTCGTAGTGCACGCCGTTGGCGTAGGGAAGAAATCCGAGGGCGTTGGTGACTGGCTGCAGGGTGGGACCGAACGAATCAGTCGTGCCGCCGTCGTGCCAGCAGAGACTGCCCGCCGAGACGCCGGCCAGAATCACGCCTCGCTCCCACGCCTCGCGCATCGCGAGATCGACGCCGTGAAGACGCCACAGGGCGAGCAGGTTCGCGACCGAGCCGCCGCCCACCCAGACAAAGTCACACGAGGTGAGTCGCTCGGTGGGATCGGCGGAGGGCTGGGTGAAGAGCTTGAGTTCGGTCACGTCGCAGCTCGCGGCGTTAAACGCCTCGTACAGCACGGCGTACCACTCACTGGGATCACCGCTCGCCGTCTCGACCAGACACACCCGAGGTCGCTCTTTGTTCGTGAGCGCGAGGGCGCCCAAGATCATCTGTCCCAGGCGTGCGGTGCCCTGCACGGGACCGGGAACAAAACCGCCGGAGGTAGCGAGGATACGTCGCGTTGTCATGCACCCGTTCTATCGGAGAGGCGCGCCGCTCTGCGTAGTATTCGTTGCGGAACCGTTAGGAGAATGATGGCCACGAGCGAAGCCAACCTCGACGTACTTGTTGACGACCTCATTTCGTCGTACCCGCCTGAGTCGAGCGACCCCGTCACGTTCCTGGGCGAGCAGTTCGACCGAGGTCTGGCCTGGGTGCACTTTCCCCAAGGAATGGGGGGCCTGGGCCTCACGCCCGCGGACCAACTCCACGTGTTGCGCCGACTCTCGAAGGCCGGTGCGCCGAGTGCGGGGATGCGCAACATCATTGGCTACGGCATGGTCGCGCCCACCATCGTGAGTCATGGCACGGACGAACAGAAGTCGCGCTTTCTTCGTCCGCTCTTTACCGGTGAAGAGATCTGGTGCCAGCTGTTCTCCGAGCCCGGTGCCGGTTCCGACGTCGCTGCGCTGGCCATGCGCGCCGACCGTGACGGCGACGAGTGGATCCTCACGGGCCAAAAGGTCTGGACGACCCTCGCACACATCGCCGCCTACGGACTCATCATCGCGCGCACGAACCCCGACGTGCCCAAGCACAAGGGCATCACCGCGTTCTTGGTCGACATGCACGCACCGGGCGTGGACGTACGTCCGCTCTTCCAAGTGACGGGAGAGGCCGAGTTCAACGAGTGCTTCTTCCACGAGGTGCGCGTCCCGGACACCCGGCGTCTCGGTGGGGTGGGCGAGGGATGGGGAGTGTCCATCACCACGCTGATGAACGAGCGCGTGTCGATCGGTGGGACGGTGCCGCCGCGCAACTCCGGGTTGATCGGCGAAGCCGTGAAGATTTGGAAGTCACGCTGGTCCGATCGCACCGACGCCGAAGCGCTCGCGGTGCGCAGCGAACTGATGCGCGCGTGGGTGCGCAATGAAGTGGGCCGACTCACCAACTGGCGGGCGAGCGATCTTCGTCGCGCGGGCACACCGGGTCCCGAAGGGTCCGTGGCCAAGCTGGCCTTTGCCGAGGAGAATCAGCGCACCAGCGAGCTGTGCGTGAACCTGATGGGATCCGAGGGCATGCTCTATGGATCCAACTACCCGCACATCCGTCCCAGCGAGTCAGCGTTCAGCGGGGGCGACATGCGCAAAGCGTTCCTGCGAATGCGTGCCAACTCCATCGAGGGCGGGACGAGTGAGGTCATGCGCAACATCATCGGTGAGCGGGTCTTGGGCCTAGCGGGCGAGCCACGCAACGATAAGGACGTCGCCTGGAAGGACGTCCCGAAGAGCTAGAGCCGAACGGGAACGAGTTGGGCGTCGAGGAACTCGCGCGTGCGCTCGTCGGCGTCGCGCGATGCCTCCTCGTTGAACGCGTTGGCTCGCGCGTCGCAGTGAAACCCGTGACCGCGCCTCGGGGTAGCGCACAATCTCGGTGACGACCGGCAGTGAGTCGGTCAGGGTCGCGCAGATCCTCCACGTCGCTGATCGGGATTCCGGCGTCGAGGTCGCCGTAGAGGCCGAGCCAGGGGGAGACGAGGTGTTCAGCGACCTCGAGCAAGGGCGGCAGCCCCATACGTCCGACCGAGATGCCGCCGCCGTAGAAACTCACCGCCGCACCGATGGTGCCGAGAGTCGCCGCATACAGTGCGACCGAACCGCCCATGCAGAAGCCGACGGCGCCGATCGACGCCGGGTTAAAGCCCAGGCCGGCCGAGGAAATTGGTCGTGGCGTTGAGATCGTTGGTCAGGCCGTCTTTGGTGAGCGTGGCCATCTGCGGCGAGCGCCGATTCGATGTCGTCGTAGGGAATCTCGGGTGAACCGCTGCGGTGATAGAGGTGGGGCGCGATGACGAAGTAGTCATCGTCGGTGAATCGGTCCGCGACGCTTGCGAATGTGCTCGTTGACGCCGAAGCCCTCTTGGATCACGATGAGCGCCTTAGGCGAGTCGGTTGAGCCGGTGACGTAGACGGGAAAGCCCGGGCGAGGACGAGACGAAGGTCATTCGAAGTTGGGATCTTGGGTTCGGGTGCGCTTGAGTTCGTAGAAGCCCGGTGTGCTCGCGACCAGCATGACGCCGTCAAAGAGCTTGCCGGCGGCCTCACCCTTGGGCGCGGGCGTCACGACGGGTCCAAAGAACGCGACGTCGCCTACGTGAATGACCGGAGTACCGACGTCGTAGCCCACGGGATCCATGCCTTCGTGGTGACTCTTGCGCAGTGCCTCGTCGTACTCGGTGGACGATCGCCGCCAGCGCGAGATCCGCCTCGAGGCCGACGTCGGCTCAGGGCGCCGGCGATGACCTCGTCCCAGTCCTTGTTGCCCTGGACGTGGTGACGGGTGCCCATGGCGCTGTAGAGGGGCTCGACGACTTCGTTACCGTGACGTTCCTCGGCCGCCATGAGTACGCGAACCGGCCCCCAGCCCTTGGCCAGCAGTTGCTTTGTAGCGTCAGAGAGTCGTCGCGACCCTCGTTGAGCACCGAGAGGCTCATGACGTGAAAGTCAACCTCGAAGTCACGCACCGTGCTCGCTTCGAGGAGCCAGCGAGATGTTATCCAGGCCCAGGGGCAGAGGGGATCGACCCAGAGGTCCACGTGTTCAGTCATTGATGGTCCTTACTTTTGGCGTGCGCTTCCAACACGGTAATGACCATGTTGGTGACACCAACCGCCATCGGCAGGTCGAGCATTTCGTCGATGGCGTGCGCGTTGGACTCGGGTCCATCGACGCCGGTCGCGACGAACTGCACGCCGGGGTAGCGCTTGGCGAGGGACCCGAGGAAGGGAATGGATCCACCTTCACCGGTGAAGCCGACGGAGTGTCCGAAGTAATCCCGCGAGGCTTTCTCGAGTGCTGGCGCGAGCCAGGGGGCGAGCTCGGGGGAGACCCAGCCGTCGCCCGGCTGGACGTTGGTCACCGTGACGTGCGCGTTCGACGGCACGTCGGTCGTGAGGATGCGCTGTGAGCACCTTGGCCGCGGCGAACGCGTCGACGGTGGGGGGCAGGCGAAACGACAGGGTGACCGTGGTGAAGGGGCGCAGGACGTTGCCCGCGATCTCGGGGCTCGGAATGCCGCCCATGCCGATGACCGACAGCGTCGGATACCAGTTGCGACGAAGGATGCGCTCTTCGGCGCTCTGCGCCCATGAGTTGCACGTCCCTCGAGCGTGGGAAGTCCTCGGCGAGGACGTCGCCGAACTCTTCGGCGATGTCGTGCGCCGCCGCGACGTGCGAGGCGGGAATCGGGGCGTGAAGTTCGGGCACCAGGATCTCGCCGGTCGTGGCGTCTTCGACACGATCGAGCAGTTGACGCAGGATGCGAAACGAGGAGGGCACGACGCCACTGGCCGAGCCGCTGTGGCGACCGTCTTCGAGCACGCCGACCGTGAGTTCGAGGTTGACCACGCCGCGCAGCGACGACGTGACCCATAGTCGGTCGTAGGTGAGTGCCCCCGAGTCCAGGCAGATCAGTAGCTCCACGTCGCCCAAGTGCTCGGCCAGATCGTCGAGATAGGCCTCGAGATCGACGCTGCCGCTCTCTTCACTCGCCTCAATGAGAACGACGCAACGCCCGTGAGGGATTCCGTTCACTTCCATGGCTTCGATGGCGGTGATCGCGGAGAAGCAGGCGTATCCGTCGTCGGCGACGCCGCGCGCGAAGAGGCGATCGCCGCGTCGAACGGGGTGTAGGGGTCGAGCCCCTCGCTCCAGTTGCCCAGCGGCGGCTGCTTGTCGAGGTGTCCGTAGAGAATGACGGTGCCCGTGCTCGCCCGCGGTCGAGTCCACGGTGACGACCAGCATGGGGGTGCGGCCCTCGAGTTCGCGGATCTCGATGTCCACGCTGTCCAGATGGCGCTCGCGCGTCCAGTTCGCGAGAAGTTCGGCGGCCTCGAGGAGGTAGCCGTCTTCGGCCCACGTCGCGTCGAAATTGGCGAGAGGGAGGGGATGGTCGTGAAGCGTTCGAGGGTCGCCAGGGCGGTGTGTTCGAAGTCATCGAGGGTAATAAGGGGCATGGCAGCGAGATTACTGGGCGCGCGAGAGGTGAACGGCCTGCCAGCAGTACCAGGCGACGTCCGAGCGCACTCCCTCAAATGCGTCACCGTGATCGTCGCAGGTCCTTCTCGGTCACCATCTCGTCAAGCTCGTGAACCAGCGTCCATCCATTTCGCACGCCGAGGTCTCCTGAGGGCCACACGTCGTGGCGGCCGAGCGTGTGCATGAGATACATCTGGGCGGTCCACGTCACCGATGCCGCGAACCGCAACCACGTCCAGAAGAACGTCGTGGTCGCTCATTCGCCCGTGCTGGGCCAAACGTATGCGACCGTCGAGCGCGCGGGCGGCGAGATCCAGCATCGCGGCCGCCTTCGCGTTCGAGAGTCCCACGCCCCGTAGATTCGCGTGTCCCGCCCTGGTGATCGATTGGGGACTCACCTCGCCGCCGCAGAGGTCGATGACGCGCTGGTGAATGGTGTTGGCGGCTTTGGTCGCGAGTAGCTGATACGTGATAGAGCGCGCCAGCGTTTCGAATCGCTGCGCGACGGGTGCGCTTCTGCGTCGTGGCGCCGGTCCGATCTGGTCAATGAGTACCGCAAAGGACGGGTCGAAGCGGGCGATCGCATGTGCCCGCTCTGCTGGTGTCATCGTCGCGACCACCAATGGACTATTGCACAGCGTTGTCACCCGCCGTCTCTGCAGACAGGCCGTATGACGTTGAAGATGAAGACCTAACTCGTCACCGTCTGGTTGGGTAGATAGACCGCGTCGGGTGGATTGGTGGCGTTGGCCACCACGTCCTGCAACAACGCGTGAATCGCGCGCACCGGTGCCGAGGGAAAACCGAAACGCCGGCTCGCCAAGACGACTCGGCGTTTGGCAATGTTCTCGAATCGGCAGCGCGACGAAGTTCGCACGCAGGTGCGGCGAGAGCATGGTGGCGGGCAAAATCGATGGTCCGTGACCGTCGAAGGTCATCGAGGCGATGGTGCGCAGGCCGTCGAGTTCAACCAGGGGATGGAGTTCGACGCGAGCGAGTCGCGCCGCTTCGTCGATCTCGCGCCGAATCGGGGTGCCGCGCATGGGCAGCAATATGTCGTGCTGGGCGAGGACCGAAAACGGCAGTGGTCCGTCGTACTGGGCGAGCGGGTGGTCACGGTGGGCGATCACGACCAGATCCTCGGTGAAGAGGTCGACTGTGCTGAGTTCGTCGGCGAGCACCGGCCACGCGAGCACGGCGAGGTCGAGCTGGCCGTTGACCAGACGCGGCTCGAGGGCCGAGTTCGTTCCTTCGCTGATGCGCAGATTGATGTGGCGGTACTTCGCACGGACTCCCTCGAGGAGAAGTGGAACGACCCATCGTCCAGCGGTTCCGATCATGCCGAGGGTCACCTGGCCGCGAATCTCGGCGTTGAGCTCTGAGACGTCCGAGGCGATGGCTCGCAGTTCGCTCATGATTCGCCGAGCGCGCTCGACCACGATGACCCCGGACTCCGTGAGCGCACCCGTCGTCCGGTCCACGAGGGGAGTCCCTAAATCTGCCTCGAGGCGGGCGATCCGATTGGAGATATTGGACTGAACGGTGCCCAAAGATTCGGCGGCGCTGGAGAAACTTCCGTGCTCGGCGATGCCGATAAGTGCCTCCAATTGGCGGATCTCCATGTATCAAGTATACAGATAGCAACTATTCATCGTATTCACTTGAAAGATACGAAAGAAACGTGCATACTGGCTGGAGCCTGAGTTACCGATTACCCCCCAACCGGTAGTCCAAGGGTTTTGCAGAAGGACCAACCACCCCCCGGTTGGTCCTTTTGCGTTTTCTGGGCCAGTAGCGTTTGGCCAATGGTTCCCGCCCCGTCCTTACGCGATGCGGTGGCCACTCGGGCGGTGCGCGCGCTGAATTTCGTGTCGCGCACGACCTTTGGTGGTTCGGGGACCGTCATCGGCGGAAGAGTGGGCTTGGCCCTGGCGCCGCACCTCCTCGAGGATCTCGCTTCGACGCGCACGGTATCGCTCGTGAGTGGCACCAACGGCAAGACCACCACGACCGCCATGATCGCGGCCGGCTGGGGCGGCACTGTCGCCACCAATGAGACGGGCTCGAACATGCCCGCGGGCCACGTCGCCGCACTGGCGGCGTCGAAGAGCGCATCGGTCGTCCTGGAAGTTGACGAATCGTGGCTGGCGAATGTGTTGGCGGCGACCAACGCGCGCGTCGTGACACTCTTGAATCTCTCGCGCGATCAGTTGGACCGAGCGAACGAAGTGCGACAGATGGCCGGGCGCTGGCGCAGCGCGCTGGCGGGACGAGAGGGCGTCACGGTCGTGGCCAACGCTAACGATCCACTCGTCGTCTACGCCGCGGAGCTAGCGACCGATGTCGCGTGGTGTGACGTGCCCACGCCCTGGAACACCGACGCCGCCTCGTGTCCACGTTGCACGCTGCCCCTGCACTTTCTCAACGGATCATGGTGGAGTGAGTGCGGGTTCTCCAAGCCGCTGCACTGCGCGACGTCACTCGGCGCGAGCCTTGTCGTGCGCGACACACCGCTGACGTTGGAACTGAGTCTTCCCGGAGAGTTCAACGAATCCAACGCCGCGATGGCCCTGACGGCGCTGTCGTACCTCGGGGTCGACCTCCACGAGGCTCTTGCGCGGGTGAACGCGCTTTCGAGCGTGGCCGGCCGCTTCAGCCTGCGCCGTTGGCGCGGTCATACCTTGCGACTTCTGCTCGCGAAGAATCCCGCGGGCTTCGCCGCGATGCTGGGTACGCTCGAGGATGACGGCTGCGGATGTGTGGGTGAGTATCAACGCACGCGTTGCGGACGGACGTGATCCCTCGTGGCTCTACGACGTTCCCTTCGAAATGCTGCGCGGTCATCGCGTGTATTGCTTCGGTGATCGACGTCTCGATCTGGCCACGCGACTTGACTACGCCGGGGTGGACTACGTCGTGGTGCGCGATGAGTCGACCTTGCCGACATCCAAAGACGCCATCAACGTGGTGGCGAACTACACCGCCTTCCAAGACTGGCGCGAGAGGTCGGGACCGTGCTGAAAATCGCCCTCGTCTACCCCGAACTACTGGGAACCTACGGCGATGCAGGTAACGCGCTGGTGCTGGGCGAGCGAGCTCGGCGCCGTGGTATTGAGGTGGAGGTGGCGAGCGTCGGAATCGCAGAGGAGATTCCCGAGGCGACGATCTACCTGCTGGGTGGGGGGGAGGACGGTCCGCAACGACTGGGTGCGGACCTCTTGCGAGAGTCCTCGTTTAGTGAGCGGGTGCGCGATGGGGCCTTCGTCTTCGCCGTCTGCGCGGGACTGCAACTACTCGGCACGAGCTTTGCCGTCGAGGGCGATGACGAGTACGAGGGGCTTGGTCTCGTCAAGGCGGTTACCCGTCGCGGCTTGGTGCGTTCCGTCGGGGAACTCCTCGTTCAGCGTGACCATGATCTTCTGGTGGGCTTTGAGAACCACGGCGGACGAACCGAACTAGGTGCCGGTCTCGAGCCCTTCGGGTTGGTGGAGCGGGGTCGAGGCAATGACGGGGTCGTCGATGGCTTTCGCACGGCGCGCATGTGGGCGACCTACGCGCACGGCCCGGTTTTGGCGATGAACCCGTGGTTCGCCGACGAGATTCTCTCGACGATCGTGGGTGACGAACTCGAGCCCCTAAAAACGGTGGCCGATGATCTTTACGCCGAGCGCCGCTCGGCCGTGCTTCACTCCGCGGGGTCCTGATGTAGTCCGTACGTCGGATCGTCGCTCACTTCGCGCCCCAGGGTCTCCACCGCTTGTTCGATGCGCACACCGAAGTGGCGCATGTTCTCGCCCTCGTCCAACGTGAGCGCCGGGCCGAAGGCGATGATCACGTGGTGGCGCTTTTCGTTCGCTTCGAGGTAGATGGGCGCTTTGGCGTACTTGGCCGCGTGGATGTAGCCCGACTCGTGAATGTACGTCGGTATGACAGTCGCCTTGGTGCGCTCGGCGAGGTACGCCGCCCCTCCCTTGAACTCCTGGATGTTCCCGTCCGGGGTGCGTCCGCCCTCGGGGTAGATGACGAGGTTCCAATCGTCTTCGATGAGTTCGATGGCCAACTGCGCGCTGCGCCGATTGACCTTGAGGCGATCGACGGGAATGGCGTTGAAGTACAACACGGTCTTGATCGCTTGGCGGTAGTCCATAAAGAAACTGTCCATGGCCGCGGCCACCACGGTGCGTCGACGCTCCTTGGCGGGCAGTGCGGTCAACAACAAGATGGTGTCGGCGTGACTTGCGTGATTCGCCACGAAGATGAACGGGCGCTCGCCCGTGACGTTCTCGCTGCCACGTACCTCCAGCGTGGCGAGCCAGCGGGCGTAGGGCCCCATGAAGTACGTCTGGATGATGTCGCGTCGCGAAACGGGCCGCGTATCCGCGTCCCCACTTGGTAGGAAAATCCAGTCCTAATTTGGCCATGATCTAGCGACGCTTGGGCGTGCGCTTCTTGGGGGTGTAGCGCTTCGAGGCGTCCGGTCCCTTCGGAGCCGTCGTTGAGTTCTTCGCCGACGCTCGTCCGGAGGCTTTCGCCGTACCGCTGGTGCCGCTAGAGCTCGGCAACTGTTCGAGGTTCGGTTCTCGGCCCTCTCGTCGCGCCAAGGACATTTCGCGCGCCACCTGATTCGAAGCGACCATGCCCGCCACCCCGTACTTCTGGAGTCGATAGGCGCGAATGATCAGCCAGGCGCCGAGGAAGAAGAAGACTGCCCCGGCGCCGACACCCAGACCGAGCCCCAAGAAGATGGCGAAGCACGCGACGCCCGCACGCTTGCGTCGTAGCGAGAAGTACAGCAGGCACAACGCCACGACCAGGATGAAGAAGAACTTGACCTCCCACTCGGAGCGCGTGGTCTTCACGATGTGTTCGCACAACGTGTTCACGAGCTTCGGGTAGTCGCTCGGACACGCCTTGCCCTTCACGTGCTTTTGCGTGGTGATGGTGGGAAGGTTGCGGGACCATTCGATGGCGGTGACCAGAGCCAGCACCAGGGCAATGCCCGCGCCAAAGAGACTGATGCCGCGTTCGAGGGGATCGAGTCCCATAACGACCTCGCGCGGGACCATCGATGGTCGTCGCGGCGCCCGACTGAGGAACGACCGCTTCGGGGTCGCATCGTTATTTGGCACAGGTGAAGGCTACAGCGGACTGGTATATGCCGTCACGCGGCTGCGGCGATAGCATTGACCCCTCAGGGCGCTTAGCTCAGTTGGTTAGAGCGCAGCCTTCACACGGCTGAGGTCAGAGGTTCGAGTCCTCTAGCGCCCACTGAATCGTCGGTCGCTATATATATATTCATCGTCCAGTGGAATTCGCAAACATGTGGGAGGAATTTTCGTGGGGGGTACGAGTCGACCTCAATATTTCGATCGATGGCTACGCCACGAGCGAAGGCGGCACACCGGACAATCCCATGGGAGAAGACTGGAGCCGGCTGACCGCGGCCTACGTGGCGACGCGCACGTTCCGACAGCGGGTTCTGCATGACACCTCGGGCGAGGGCACCATGGGGGTGGACGAGCGATACGCGGCAGCGTACTTCGAAGGGGTGGGCGCAGAGATCATGGGCGCCGGAATGTTCGGGTTCCACACATTTCCAGACGACCCGGACTGGAAGGGATGGTGGGGCGACGAGCCCCCCTTTCACGTGCCGGTCTTTGTGCTCACACATCGCAAGCGCGACTCGATCGACATGCCCGACGGCACGACGTTCCACTTCGTCGACGCGACCCCCCAAGCGGTCCTCGAACGCGCCGTCGCTGCCGCGGGAGAACAGGACGTACGAATCGGTGGCGGCATCTCTACGGTGCGCGAGTTCCTCAAAGCCGATCTAGTCGACCAGCTACACGTGGCGATCGCACCGATCGTGCTCGGTCGCGGCACGAACTTGTGGAGCGATCTACGCGGGCTCGAGAGCGGCCGTGAGGTCACGGCGGAGACGGCCGAGAGTGGCACGGTCCACGTCACCTTTGCTCGCACCTTGTAGGTAACCGACCCGCTGTCCGGATTCGCCGACGCGCGAGTCGATAATCACTCACTTGAGGGCAAGATAGACAGCCGCGAAGTGACACCCAACTCCCACCAGAGTTAACGCGTGAAAGAGCTCGTGAGGGCCAAACGTACGGGACCACGTTCGCGGTCGTTTGATTCCGAGGAAGACTGCTCCGAGCGTGTAGGCGACGCCCCCGGTGATGATCAGAGAAAGACAGGCTGGTCCACCTCCCCGGTAGATCTGTGGAAGGACCGCGATTGCGGCCCACCCCATGACCAGGAAGGGCAATGAATTCACCCAGTTCTGCGTGTCCATGGTGAGCTGGCGGATCAGGATGCCCGCGATTGTTCCGACGCCAAAGATGAGCAGGACAACGCTGCGGATCACTCCGTGCAGCGTGAGTCCGATGATGGCGAGGTAGGTGCCGGTGATGGCCAGAAAAATCGCAAAGTGATCGGCTCGTCGCCAGAGGCGACGCGTTTTCGGGGACCAATTGAGTCGATGATAGGAAGCACTCGTGAACAACATCGATCCGACGCCGAGTACGAAGCAGAGGATCCAGCCAACTTGAGCACCCGAATGGGCCCGTAGGAACAGCACAGGTGACGCGCCCAGGAACACGGGTAGACCGACTGCGTGGAGCCAGCCCCGAAGGTGGGGCTTGACGGACGCTGATGTGATCGCCTCGTCCGGGGTCATTGTGGAAGGCTACTGACGCCTAGCGAAAGGAAGATGGCGATGGGCAGTAGCTTCCGAGAGTTCTTCGTCGTCATTGCAGAGTCGGCGGCGACGCTCATTGGCTTGTTGTTCGTTGCGGTGACGGTCGTTCGCGCCCGGAATCACGAGCAGTCAAAGCAGATCGGCGAGTTCCGGGCGGCGGCGTCCCTCCTCGCTTTCACCAACGCCCTGGTGGTTTCGCTCTATGGCCTCGTCCCGGGCAATGGCGTCGGGTACCCCGCCTTCATCATGGGTGTCATCGGCATCTTGTTCGCCCTGGCCGGAATACGCGCGACGCTGCGCCAACCGGTTCGCCAACAGCGCCGCTTTCATCAGGTTCTCCTCATTGTCGGCCTCCTCGCCGTGTTCGGATTCCAGATCGTCTACGGTCTGCAACTGATCCACAAGCCGATGGCTCGCGGTCCCCTCGAGATCGTGGGCGACGTATTGATTGCCTCGCTTCTCATCGGGATCGGCCGGGCCTGGGAGTTGGTCGGCACCTGGGATGCCGGAATGATCGCGTCACTTCGATATCTCTTCGGGCGAAACGGCCCCCCTTCGTAGCGTCAAGGGGGACTGCACGGGCTTCGCCCATGTGCCGCGTCGATAGTGGGAATAAAACGGACGTTGGGACTTTTGTCCCTATCACCGCGCACTGACTCCATGAGACGCTAGGAAAACGACCGTGGGGGGTCCTTTATGTCACTTCGAGGTATGGCGGCGCTTCTGCCGCTCAACACCCTTGGCCACTACATTCACTGGCACTGGATCGACATCAGCGTTGCCAACTTCATCGTCATTGTTCTGATGGTCGTGACCTTCATCGTGGCGCTCCTCGCTCCGTTTCCTGGTCACCGTCGTCGAAGGGGTCACCAGTGAGCGACGAGGTCGATCGCCAGTGGACGACCCGCCTGCGCAAACGCGTCGTCCGGTTGCTACCACCAGAAAAGGTCCTACCCGATACGCAGCCCGCCTACGTGTCCTCGTGGATCTACGTCTTCGGAGTCACCACAATGGCCGCACTAGCGGTCGTCATCGTCTCGGGCTGCATTCTGGCACTTCGAGGTCCGGAGTGGTGGCACCTGTCCTCCGTGGGCCACTTTGTCAACTCCCTGCACCTGTGGAGTGTCGAAATCTTCTTCTTCGCCATGGTTATCCACCTGTGGGGCAAGTACTTCATGGCGGCCTGGCGAGGCGGGCGGGCGCTTACTTGGATTACCGGCGTGGTGACCTTTGTCACCTCGATCGCGACCGCCTTTACCGGTTATCTGGTTCAAACCAACTTTGACTCGCAGTGGATCGCCACGCAGGCGAAGGACGGCATCAACGCCACCGGGGCGGGGGCGTACTGGAACGTACTCAACGTGGGACAGATGCTGATGTGGCACATCGTTTTGTTGCCAATCGCAATCGTCGCTCTGGTGGCACTGCACGTACTCCTTGTTCGCATCAAGGGCGTGGTGCCGCCCTTTGAAGAAGCGCCCGCGAAATCGGTCGACGCATGACCAAGCGCTTTCGTCCGGACACGGACGTCCCGGAGTGGACGGGCCGCCAGGTCCCCTACGACATCATCAAAGAAGGGGTCATCGCGCTCGTCGTGGTGGCGCTCCTCACTCTGTTGCTCGCGATCGTCTTCGGATCGCCCGATGAGCCGGCCATCTCGCTGAAATCGTGGTCGGCGGCCGCCCCGGTTGATTTCGCCCAGGACGCACTTAGTCAGCTCAACGGGACTTCCGAGACCGCGACATACGGCCCGCCCTACAACAACGCCTCGATCGGTCAAGAGCTTGGACCTCTTTCGCTGGCCAAGTGGGTCGGGGTCACGATGTCGATCAACACCGCGAAAGTCTTCGTCCTGGATCCGTTGGAAACTCAGCCCTACCAGCCCGCACTCGCCAGTGCGCTCAAGCAGTGGCGAGATGCCTCGACCGGGGTACGCCGAGCGTGGGTCGCCCACTACACCACGGGTGCTGCTCACATGAAGTGGTCCAATGGAGCGATTGTGGTCCCCGCGTCGAAGACGGGACCCGTACCCGAGTTCATCAATGAACTCACCGATATGGCGCGAACGGGTGCGCTCGACGCCGATCTGACCCATCAGGGCGACTTCTATACGACCAACTACACCCTGCCTCTGCTCTTTCTCGAAGATGGGAACTACCTCGGCGCGCAAGCCCAGCACCAGCACCTCGCGGGCGACCAGTGGGGAATGATGAACGAGACGGGCAACTATCCCGGTCAGGCCTGGTTGTGGCTGTACACGTTCTGGTATCAGGTTCCCCCGTTTAACTCGAGCGGCAACGGCGACGTCCTGGTGTGGGGTCTCATGATGGGGCTGACCGTTTTGCTCGTCTGCGTGCCGTTCATACCGGGTCTGCGCACGATTCCGCGCAAAGTGAAGATCTATCGGCTCATCTGGCGGGACCACTACCGAGATCTTGAACGCGGGACCACCGAGGACTAGGTCTGAGTGTCACCTAACGTGGCGCGCAGAACCGTACGGCGCTCGAGCGAAGTCTGAGTAGACGAGCGACGTCCGCACCATCATTCGCGCGGAGTCGAGTGCGGTGTTAGACCTGGGAGATGTCCGAAGGCGAAGAGGGGTCTGGCTCAAGCGAGCGTCGCAAGCAGGAGCGACGAGCGGCCGATCGGCGCCGGAGCAATGACGGCCCCCGTGATGGGGTTGAGCGCCGAAAGGGCGAGCGGCGCCGCGGGGAACGTCGGCGCACGGCCTGATCACGACGCAGGCCGTTTTCTGTCGATCGTTGAGCGTGCGCCGATTATTCGGCGCGTAGAACCAATGCCGTAGACGTGCGTGCTGCGATTCGCCCGGGAATGGCGGCGACCAGATTGGCAAATACCAGAGCTCCGACGCCGACGACGACCGTCCACAGAGCGGGCACCGTGGGAGAGGGTACAGCGTCGATGCTTCGGGCGAACAGCGTCCACAACTCTCGCCCGATGACGATGCCGAGCGGTAGGCCGAAGAGCGTGCCGATGACCGCCGCGACCGTCGCCTGCCAGGCGATCGCGGCACGGAGTTGGCGTTGAGTAAAGCCGAGCGCTTTTAGTAGCGCGAGGTCTCGACGGCGCCGGCGCACGGAAGCGCCCAGGGTGATGCCCAGGGCGGTGATCGCTCCCAGGGCCAGGCTCCCGGCGAAAATGGTCGGAGTGGTGCCCATGGAGTGAAAATTGACGATCTCGACGGGGCGAAGAACGGTCACCACGCCACCGGCGGGGCCGTCGGCCCCGGGGACGGCGTTGATCTGCTGGTTCACCTTTTCGAGGGATCGATACGCCGCTGACGTTGCGACGTTGGGCCGAGTGCGAACGAGAATCGCATTAGGCCCGGGGATTGGATTGTCCTGGATATTCAATAGCGACGTGGGATAGTCGCTGGAGGACACGATCGCTCCCGATCCCATCCCGAGGCCGTCTTCGATCGCCGGCATTGTTGCGGTGCCGACGATGAGTAACTGAACGGGCTTCGACGAGGTGTTATCAAACGTGACAGTCTCCCCGATGCGCTTGTGAAGCTGCGCGAGGGTCGTTGACCCCAGGACTATCTGATCGGCTTTTTGGAGCCCGTGGCCCGTCAGTATTGGCGGCGCGACGCGCGCACCCGGTCGTTCGGCGAGGATGGCGACGCCTTGACCATCGATGCTGGCACCAGCGGCGTAGACGCCAGACCACGACAGGACATCGCGGTCTTCCTTGAGAAAGACCGCACTCTGGTGGGCGGGTAGGTCTTCTGCGCCGGCAAACGCGGACAACAGTGCGTAGTTCCAGTTCCACCCGTACTGAGAGGGATGCGAGACGAGTCCGCTGAGACTGGCACCGAAGGTGAGCGTGGCGACCAGAACGGTGATGGCGAGAACCGTGCCCAATATGGCGGAGCGAACCGGGGCCGCCGTGCGGCCGCGGTTCGACTCGAGTGCGAAGCGCACTCCCGCAACGACGGAGATGGGAAGACTTGAGTTCGCGCTGAGTCGCACGAGGTGACCTTCTCGCGGCGAGGGCCCTACGCGACGACCGTTCGTGACTCGCTGCACTGTGCGGAGCGAAAAGATCAGCGTGAGGGCGGTGAGAGCGAACAACAGGATGAGAAATCCGAAACCGAGGGCGCTCCAATCGAACGCCAATCCTGGACTGGGATAGACGGGTCGAACCGGGCCTAGCGGCGCGAGAGGAGAAAGCAAGTACGCGACCGCGACCGCGACGAACGAGCCCAGAAGGACCGCTGTCAAGACCGCCAAAAAATGATCAGTGAGCATGGTGAGTCGGCTGGCACCTAAGGCGCGCAAAATGCGTGTCTCCTCCGATTCGGCGCGAAGCACGCGGCCGACCATGAGTCCCGCGATGAGGATGACGGACAGACCCGCAATGCCGCCAAACACCGCCAGGGCGATCGCCTCGGGCTCGATCGCTTGCTGCGCGGGCGAGACGAAGCTCGACGTGAGTTGGTCTCCACCAAACTTGGTGACGTCGGGATCGACTCGGTTTACGTCTGCGAGCAGACGGTTGGCACTGCGATCCCCGCCTTGAAGCTGCAAGAAGACTTCGGTTCCGGTGGCACACTGGGGCAACAACGCGCGGGTGAGTGCCGGCGAAAGAATCATGGTGGGAGATCCCAGCGCGTCGAAATCGCTTTCGACCACGTTGTTCGCCAGAACAATCTCTCCGACGATCCTGATGTTCTCAACCAAGAACGGCGTTCCCACCTGAGCCTGTTTGTCCGTGTAGAAGGGGATCTGTACGACGGAACCGATATGGATACCCAACTCTCGGGCCGCCTGGAGGTTCACGACGGCCTCGTTTCGCCGGTGGGGATTGGCGAGGCGACCCCTGACCAGAGTGACTCGATCGACCTGCGAGAACTCGCCGTCGGTGCTGCCAATAACGGTGGGAGGGGTTTCACCGGCGAGAAAGTGAGGGTGAATTCCCTTCACCCCACTCAGCTTGATATTGGCGTCGAAGATAATGGCGGACGTTGAGCGCGCGACGAACGGTAGACGGGCGATCTCGGCGTCCACCGTCGGGTTGTAACCCGAGTTGACGCCTAAAGCGGGGTCGTCGTAGGTGGTCATCATGGCGAGCGTGGAGGGATTCGTGCTCGTCACAAACGTCGGCAGGGATGACTCGGTACGCCTGGCCCCCGCCAGTGACGCAAGGGCCACCCCGCCCACCGACCCGATCAGTACCACGATCGTCAGGTAGCCGACCCACCGTCGACGAAAGCTCGCCCGGTATCGGAACCAGGCGACTCGAAGGGCGTGGCTCATTGCGCTAACGACCTCCACCAATCACTAGATCCCCGATGCTCGCGCCAGTCTGATTGGTCGATCGACCAGGTGACAGACAGGCAACCCCACGAGTTTGCCTCGTGGTAGTACCCCCGGACGTCTACGTCGCGCCCCGTGGCGTTGGAACTTCCTCGGCGAAGAATCTCCACGGCAGGTCCGTGGCCTTCGATATCCCAATACGCGTCGACTGACCTACGCGCCATCGCTCGCCGCGCGTCCGAGAGATGAAATAAATCCGACCCGGGGGCTCCTGGCAGACGTCGACGCCGTTGTCCGCGCCTGTTATCACCAAAGCGCGGGTCAGCAGACCGGGTCCCTTCATGTTGCCGAGAGTCGAATCGCCCTTGAGTGCGAGCGCACCGCGCAGTAGCACCGCGCTCGCCACCCCGGGTGCGCCGGTGACGATATTCATGCACCAGTGAATTCCGTAGCTCTTATAGACGTAGACGTGGCCCGCGGGACCGAACATGATCTGGGTTCGCGGCGTCGGACCCCGGAACGCGTGCGAGGCGGGGTCGCGCGCTCCGGCGTACGCCTCGGTCTCGATGATGTGTGCTTGCAGCGGTTGATCTCGATGCGCCACAACCATGACGGTTCCGATGAGGGCTCGCGCGACCACCACAGGATCTCGGGCGAAAAACTCCCTCGTCAGGCGCTCGGTCATCTCCCTATTGTGCTGCGTCCCCGCGACATCGCTTGGAAAAAGACTCGATGGTACGCTCCGCTCGTGAGAGCCCCGTGGCCACGGACGCGTCGAATGGTGTCGCCGACGGCGAGGCTCGCTCAAGTGAAGATCTGGGGAGTCGGCGTCGCATTGGCCGTTACCTCGTCGCTCGTGATGCCGGTCTTCGCGTCGGCCGCCAGTCGAGTGGGGACAATTATCCCCGGGACCGACTGTCCCGCGTTTCCCGCCAACAACGTCTGGAACACGCCCATTACGAGTCTGCCTGTCAACTCCGACAGCGCGACGTGGCTGGCGGCGATGGACTCGTCGAGCACCTACCTTCACCCCGACTACGGACCGTCGGGGAGTCCGTCGGCGCCCTATGGCATTCCCTGGGAGATCGTGCCCGCGGGCACTGCCCTTACGCACATCACGTTTCAGTACGCCTCGGAGAGTTACCGGGGCGAGTATCCCCTCAGCGCCACGACGCCCATCGAGGGCGGATCCGATCGTCACGCCCTCATGGTGGATCCTCGACGCTCGGGTCCGCTACCCGCCTGCACGCTGTATGAGACCTGGGACACGCAGTATCACCCCGGCGGGCGATCGACCGCGGGATCGGGCGCCGAGTGGAACCTTCGCTCCAATGCACTTCGCCCCGCGACCTTCACCTCGGCTGATGCGGCGGGCCTACCGATTCTGCCGGGGCTGGTGAACTACAACGAAGTCGCTTCGGGCTCGATGGATCACGCGATTCGTTTCACCGCGCAGTGCACTCAAGGGTCGTACCTGTGGCCCGCTCGTCACGAGGCGGGTCAAGACGACACCAACTGTCCGCCGATGGGCGCGCGCTTTCGTCTCAACGCGTCCTTTACTCTTCCGAGTTCACAGTGCAGCGCCTTTTGCCAGGTGGTCCTCACGACGATGAAGACCTACGGGCTCATTCTCGCGGATAACGGCAGCAACTGGTACTTCCAGGGCACGGCCGATCGGCGCTGGACCTACGCCGACGTCGATCAGCTCAAGTCGATACCGGCGAGTGAGTTTGTGGCGGTCGACGAGTCATGTCTCATGGTGAGCGCGAACTCTGGTGCAGCCCTCCAGCCCGGTAGCGCCGCGTACGCCCAGAAGTGCCAGTGACCTAGGGGGTGGTTGCGGGTCCTGTCCCCGCGGCGTTGCACGCGCGCGGGTCCCACGGTTCCAGCGTCGGGTTGACCGCGCTCGGGGTCGTGAAGTCGGGGTTGTTGCGCATCCCGGGCGGGGTGTAGTCACCGACCGCCGTGGTGGCGGTCGATGGCGTCGCGGTGGTGGTGGTCGTCGAGTGGTGCTTGGCGAGTGTGGTGGTGGTCGTTGGTGTCGTCAAGGGCGTGACTGACAGCGCTGCGCCGGTCTGAATGGTGACGGTGGCCCCCGGGGTGACTTCGCCCGGGTCGTAGCCGAGAACGGCCGGACCCTGGAGTTGGTTGAGGACCGTTTGCGCCGCGGCCAAGTTCGGGCTCGTCCAGTTGCCGTGGGCGGGCGGTGGCGGGCCGCCGTACCACACGACCGTTTCGCTGACCGGGCCATTGGGCGTCACGGTTCCCGTGGAGAGGACGTTGAAACCCTCAGCACCTAAGGGGGTGGAGATGGTCGCGGCCTGGTTCGTGACCCCCGTGCCGTTCTCGACGGTGAGTTTGACACTCGCAGGTGCGGGCAGGGCGGTGCCGCTGAAGGGGCTGGTCCCGGACTTCACATCGAAGATGGTGTCGATGGCGCGCTGTCCGTCGGGCTCGACGGGAAAGACCACATCGCCGTAGTAGTACCCCTGGTAGAGCAGCGACCCGGTCTCCACGTCGGACACGGGATACGTGTACTGCGGCACGTTGCTGATATCAGTGTGCGCGAAGGTCTCCGCGAGGCTGGCCATCTTGCCCTCCGTGAATCCGCTGTCCACCGTCAAGCTCGGCAGTACGGCGGTGAGGATGCTCTGATCGGTCAGCGGATTGCCGAGTCCGCGAGCGGCGACCTTGGCGGCTAGCACGCGCAGGAACTCGTGGGTTCGCCGAATACGCGCGATGTCCGAGAGTGCTTCAAAGGGCCAGGACCTCGGGTCGTGATTCGAGGGGTCCGGCTGAATCTGGAGATGGCGTGCGCGCACGACCTGCAGCGCGTGATAGCCGTCGAGGTCGTAACAGCCCGCGCGTTCGATGTTGAGGCCCGACTCCGCGTCGAAGATGGGGATGGGAAAGTACATCTTGACGCCGCCGAGCGCGTTCACGACGTTCGCGAAGGTGTCGAAGTTCAGCTCGACGTAGTTGTTGATCGGAATACCGAAGTCCTCTTCGATGGCGGTGATGAGTTGGCTCGGTCCTTCGTACAACGCCGCGTCGATCTTGTTGGCGCCGATAATGCGGGCGTTGGGCACGAAGGTGTCGCGAGGAATGGACAGCAGGGAAACGGAATGTGTCGCGGGGTCGAGGTGCAGGACCATGTCAATGTCGCTGTTGACCCCGGTCACGCCTTCCGAACACAGGCCGTAGGCGATGTTCTGTTGCTTAAGCCCGCAACGGGTGGTTGATCCAATGAGCAAGATGTTCTCCGACGCGGCGGTCGAAGTCTGTAGGTGCTTAACCGGAACTTTCTTGACAAGAGATCCGAGGTAGTAGTAGTCGCCCACGACGGCTCCGACGACGAGCACGATGACCACTCCCACCGCGAGCAGCGATCGGCGAAGCCATGGTCGTTTCCTCGGCGCTGCCCGACGCGCACCGCCTCGACGACGGCGTTTCGCAGAATCTCCCATCGCGACGAGGCGATCTTCGTTGGCGATTCGTGGGCGGGTGGAATCCTCGCGGCCGTCATCCTTGTCGCGAGGCACCGGTCAATGCTACGGGCAACGACCTGACGGTCTCGTTAACACCTCGCGTCCCGCCGCGGCGGGACTACTGGCCCGCGACGAAACGCTGAATCGCCTCCACGTGGAGAAAGACGGGTCCGGACTTGGCGCACGCCACGAAGGGGTAGGGCACGACGGTTGACTCTTTTTGGTTGGGTGGGTAGACGCGCAGCCCCGCCGCGGTGATGTAGGAGCACGTGGCACTGGGGAAGTTCTCGGCCACAGTGATCTGCAGGATCACGGTGGCGGTGTTATGCGCCGTCGAGTTCTCGAATCCCTGCGCGGTGCGCGCACTGGTGAGCGTGATGTGGGCGGGCGCGTGTTCGGCGTCGCGTCCGGCCGAGCTGCCGAGTTGGATGCCGGTCTGAGTGATCGCGGACACCCCGGGGTATCCGTACAGGGTGCAACTGTGTGCCGAGAGGTTGGTCATATTCAACTTGTAGTAGGAACTTCCGGCCGCGCCGCTGCCCATGGTGTTGAGCCAGACGTCGAGATTGGCGGTCGTGCACGCCGGCGCCGGGGCGGCGGCCGAGGGGGTCGCGTGTCCGGCCACGCTCCACACGAAAAGTCCCCCAACAAGGATAAATACGCCGACGATCGCGGATACTTTCGTGGCGAACTCAGTTGGATGGACAAGGCTTGGCTGTCTCATCACGCACCTCCGCGCACTGCGAGTAAAGGGGGAATACTTCAACTATTTGTACTCTCGCGTAAATAATCGTAGGTGCGTTATCGGCGCTAAAACTTCGCTTTAGCTATATGTCACGGAGATGTAAAGAAGTTGCGAACACGTTGCGCGAACCAGTCCGCCGACGGTTTTTTGGTGCGAGCGAGGGTCTTTCGATCGACCGCAACAATTCCAAACTGCGGGCGATAGCCGAGGTTCCACTCGAAGTTGTCGAGCAGGGACCACTGGAAGTACCCGCGAACGTCGCGACCCTCGTCGAGGAGTCGCTTCAGACCGGTGAGCGCCTCGTCGAGGTAGCGGATCCGCTGGTTGTCGTCGGCCGTGCCGATCCCGTTCTCGGTGACGATCACCGGCAGTCCAGTGAGTTCGCCCGCCCGACGGGCGGTGTACTCCACGACCTGGGGCCAGAAGAGATACCCCATCTCGGTTGTCTCACCGTCGGGCGGCTCCAGGCCGTTCGGACCGATCGTGAACTTGGTGTAGCACTGCACGCCGGCGTAGTCGTCGCCCTCTCGAGTGAGCAGGTACTTGTCCTCCATTTCGTTGCGAAGACTCTCCATTCGGTCCTGGGACCCCTTCACGGCCGCCCACTCGTGCAAGGAGAGAGGTAGGCCAATGGGATAGGTGCCCGGACCCTCGGCGAGCATGTTGCGCATCGCCACGTGGCACGCACGCATCGTCTCGTTCACCGCTACGAAGCGCTCCCAACTGTGCGCCTGAGGAGGAAACGTCCCGAGCAGGTACCCCATGAGAGCGACGATGTTCGGTTCGTTGATCGTGCACGCCACGCCGATGAGGTCACCGAGCGACTCACTCACCACTCTGGCGTAGTCGGCCATCCAGCCCACGATGTCGGGGCTCTC
Source organism: uncultured Acidimicrobiaceae bacterium (assembly GCA_963839255.1). Lineage (GTDB taxonomy): Bacteria > Actinomycetota > Acidimicrobiia > Acidimicrobiales > RAAP-2 > RAAP-2. Next base: position 232,937 of record CAWIUH010000001.1, on the reverse strand, counting down.
GAACCCGCCGTGGTCGGCCACCCAGAGAGGCAATGTGAAGTGGTGCAGGGTGACCACCGGAGTGATCGAGCGCTCGCGACATGCGAGCAGCACGTTTCGATAGTGCGCGAGAGCTTCGCTTGAGACGACGCCCTGGTCGGGTTGGATGCGCGCCCACTCGATCGAGAGTCGAAACGAGTTCAGACCGAGCGAGGCGAGAATGTCGAGATCCTCTTCGTAACGGTGCCACGAGTCGCACGCGTCGCCACAGACCTCGACGGCGGGGCTGTTAGGCAGTCGCTCAAATCGCCACCAGTCGGTGTTGTCGTTGCCGCCTTCGATTTGATACGCCGAGGTTGACGTGCCCCAGGAAAACGAAGCGGGAAACTGCACGGTTTGTGGACTCATGCCCCCAAGTTAGAACGCGGTGACCCGAGGTGCGCAAAGGCGTCTCCGATAGCGTGGACGAATCGTGCGACGCAAGTAGAGGTACTGAAGTAGTCGTGCGGGGTAGTGCGCTCGATGGGAGAACGGGTGATTAGCGGAGGTCAACTCGCCACATTCGTGGTGGCGTCGCTGGTCATCATCATCGTGCCCGGGCCTAGCGTCCTGTTCACCCTGGCTCGAGGCATCGCCTGGGGTCGCGCGGTGGCGGTGCTCACGGTGCTCGGGAACTGTCTCGGCACGCTCGTTCTCTCGGCAGTGGTCGCCGTGGGTCTCGGTCCGCTTCTCGCGCACTCCAAGGCACTCTCCATCACGCTGCAGATTCTCGGCGGGGGATACCTGATCTGGCTCGGCGTCGGGGCCATGCGCCATCGTCACGAGCACGCGCGCGCCATGACCGAGCGCGAAGGAGTGCGACCCCGCAATACGACGATCGTGCGCCAAGGATTCACCGTGGGTGTCTTGAATCCCAAGGCGCTCGTGTTCTTCGTCGCCGTCTTTCCCCATTTCGTCAATCGTTCCTCGGGCAACGTCACGTTGCAGTTGCTGCTCCTCGGCGTTATCTTCACCGGACTCGCGTTTTGTAGCGACTCGACGTGGGGCATCATTGCCGGCACCGCGCGTGAGTGGCTGTCCGGTTCGCCGAAACGCTTGGTGGTGATGCGCGAAGTGGGAGCCTGCGTGATGATGATCCTCGGTCTCGTCATTATTGTGAGCGCCCTCGCGTCATAACGAAGGACGTCGCGCGCTCGTCCGCGCATGTGCGCTTCCTACACTGCCTGGGGCGAAAGGATTGCAATGAGTATGCACGGCGGGGGCATGGGGCGCGGTGGTCTAAGTGGCCTGCGCTCTCTGCGGCGCGACCGAAAGATCCTCGAGCACCGTATTAAAAAAGGCACGCTGCCGCGGATCCTCAAGTTCGCGCGCCGCTACCGACGAGCCCTGATCTTCTTTCTGAGCGTCGTCGTGCTCGACGCCGTGATCTCCTCGGTCTCACCGTTGATCTTGCGCGAGATCATCGATGTGGGGATCCCCGAGCACAGCGTCCATCTGGTGGTGTGGCTTGCGGCGCTCACGGCCCTCCTGGCCATCGCCGACGCCGGTCTCCAGATGTTCGAGCGACGGGTCTCGGCGGTGATCGGTGAAGGTCTCATCTACGACCTGCGTGCCGATGTCTTTCACCACATTCAAGAGATGCCCATCGCTTTCTTCTCGCGCACGCAGACGGGTGCGCTCATCAGCCGTCTGAACAATGACGTCATCGGCGCGCAACAGGCCTTCACGGATCTGTTCTCCAACGTGGTCGGCAACCTCGTGCTGGTTGTCATCATCCTCGTGGTGATGTTCATCTTGAGTTGGCCGATCACGTTGGTGGCCCTTGTTCTCGTGCCGGTTTTTCTCATTCCAGCCCGTCGAGTGGGGCGGCGCCTCGGAACTCTGTTCCAGCGCGGCATGGAGCTCAACGCCGAGATGAACATGGTGATGTCCGAGCGATTCAACGTTTCCGGGGCCATGCTGGTGAAGCTCTTTGGGAGACCCGCGGAGGAGCGCGAGAACTTTCAGGTGCGCGCGGCCCAGGTTCGTGACATCGGCATTCGACAGGCCACGTACCAACGCTTCTTCTTCATCTCACTCACTCTCACGGCCACGTTGGCGACGGCTTTCGCCTACGGCTTCGGCGCCGTGGAAGTGATTCACGGGGTCTTCGCCATCGGTACGGTGGTGGCGCTTACCGCGTATTTAGGTCGACTGTATGGCCCGCTCACCCAACTCTCGAGCCTCAACATCGACTACATGTCGGCCATGGTCAGTTTCGAGCGCCTGTTTGAGGTGTTGGACCTCGAGCCCATGATCAAAGAGAGCGACCACCCAGTCACGATCCCGCGGGGCCCCGCCGACGTGCGCTTTACCCACGTTGACTTTTCGTATCCCGGGGCCGAAGACGTGTCACTGGCGTCGCTCGAAGCGGTCGCGCGACTCGACGACACGCCGCGCACCGCGGTGCTCCACGACATCAACTTTGTCGTTGAACCGGGGACTATGACGGCCCTCGTTGGTCCGAGTGGGGCAGGTAAAACCACTATCTCGATGCTGGTCTCGCGCCTCTACGACGTGGACGCGGGTTCGGTGACCATCAACGCCGTCGACCTGCGCGACGCGTCAATAGCGTCACTAAACGCGACCGTCGGGGTCGTGACCCAAGACGCGCACCTCTTTCATGACACGTTGCGCGCCAATCTGCTCTTCGCCAAACCTGACGCCACCGACGACGAGATGAATCGGGCATTGGCGTCGGCTCAGATCGCCGACCTTGTCGGGTCGTTGCCGTTGGGTCTCGCGACGGTGGTGGGCGAGCGGGGATATCGACTCTCGGGGGGCGAGAAGCAGCGAGTGGCACTCGCTCGTCTGTTGCTCAAAGCACCCAGCGTGGTCGTCCTCGACGAAGCGACCGCACACTTGGACACCGAAAGCGAAGCGGCTGTCCAGCGCGCCCTTGATGAGACGATGAGTCAGCGCACGTCGATCGTGATTGCCCACCGACTCTCCACTATTCGCAACGCCGATCAGATTCTGGTGGTCGACAACGGTCGAATCGTCGAGCGCGGCACTCACACTCAACTGCACGCCCAACCCGGCCTCTACCGGGATCTTTACGAGACGCAGTTCAAGGGCCAGGAGAAGTAGTCCGGACTTAACCCATCGCGTGCGCGCCGCCATCCACGTGGATGATCGAGGCGGTTGTGGCGCGCAACAACGGGGAGAGCAGGGCGACCGCGGTGTCCGCGACGGCGCTCGCGTCATGGACATCCCAGCCCAGGGGCGCTCGCTCGTCCCAGGTCTCTTCGAAGATCTCGAATCCTGGAATGGACTTGGCCGCCATCGTGCGCACGGGGCCGGCCGCCAGCATGTTCACGCGAATGCGATCGGGCCCGACCTCTCTGGCGAGGTAGCGGCCGAGGGACTCCAGACCCGCCTTCATCACGCCCATCCAGTCGTACATCGGATAGGCGCGGGACCCGTCGAAGTCCAGGGCCACGACTGACGCGCCGCCGTTCGCTTCACTCTTCTGTAGGAGTGGGCGAAACGCACCAACCAGGGCGGCAAGTGAGTACGTCGAGGCGTGCATGGCGATCGACACGTCAGAAAAAGGCGCGACGAACATGCCCGAGCCCAGGCAACTGGGTGGGGCGTAGCCGATCGCGTGAACGAGGCCGTCGAGTCGCCCGAATCGCGCCGACACCTCCTCGGCGGCTCGCTCGACCTGCTCGGGATCCATGACGTCGAGTTCAATGATCTCCCCGACATCACCGAGTTTCTTGGCGGTGCGACGGGTGATCGACACGCCACGACCGAACCCCGACAGCGCGATGGTCGCACCTTCTTCGAGCGCGCGACGCGCGATGCCGTACGCCAGTGAGTCGTCGGTCAGGACCCCCGTGATCAGGATACGGTTATCGCTCAGGAGTGCCATGTCGCCTAGCGTACTTCTAGGTTTCGAGCATTGGGGACGACAATGACGAGCGTGGGAGTAGTGGGCGGGACCGGTCCGGGGGGACGTGGCGTGGCCGTGCGTCTGGCCAGTGCCGGTTACGACGTGACAATCGGATCGCGTGACGAAACCCGCGCGCGTGACGCCGTCGCGGGGCTTGTTCCACGCGGGGCCGGCGTGATCAGCGGAGCGACGAACGAACGGGCCGCCGAGTGCGACATCGTCGTACTCGCAACGCCCTGGGACTCCGCGGTCCAAACCGCGCAGGCTCTGCGCAAGTCGTTGCACGGCAAGATCGTCATCTCGATGGTGAACTCACTTGTTCGCGAGGGTAAAGAGCTCGTTCCGCTGTATCCGCCGAGAGGCTCGATGGCCGCCCAGTTGGCCTTCGCCTTGCCCGACAGTCAGATTGTGGGCGCCTTTCACCACCTGCCCGCGAGCGAGATGGAAGACCTGGAGAGCGGACTGGACGCGGACGTCATGGTCTTCTCGGACGACGAGTCGGCCCGCACGGCCGTCGTCGCCATGGTGAATGAGATGCCCGGGCTTCGCGGAGTGCAGGCCGGCTCGATGTCTCTCGCGAGTGCAGTCGAGGCGTTCACCGCGGTGTGCATCTCCATCAATATTCGTTATCGCGCTCACACCTACGTCAAGCTGGCCGGACTCAACGACTGATGCAGCTCTACGACAGTGCGCGTCGGGGGGTCTACCCGCTCGAGGTCGGTCCGGTGGTGAGTCTCTACAGCTGTGGCATCACTCCCTACGACGCCGCCCACCTGGGTCACGCCTTTGTGTACCTCGCCTTTGACGTCTTGTGCCGCCGTCTGAACGACCTCGGCCACGCCGCGCGCTGCGTGCGCAACGTGACGGACGTCGATGACGACATTCTGAGAAAGGCGCGAGAACTCGGGGTGAACTACCTTGACCTCGCGGCCGAAGAGATGGTCATCTTTGAGCGGGACATGAAGCTTGTCAACGTGCTGCCGGTCTACTCCGAGCCGCGCGCGACCTCGGCGATCTCTGAGATCCTGACGTTGATCGGCGCGACCTTCGATCGGGGTGCGGCCTACGAAGTCGACGGGTCTGTCTACTTCGAAGTGGCCACGTTTCCGCGCTTTGGCCAAGTGAGCCACTACGAGCGCTCGCGCATGCTCGAACTCGCCGCCGAACACGGCGGGCGGCCCGACGACCCCAACAAGCGCGACCCGCTTGACTTCGTACTGTGGCAGCCGTCGCTCGAGGACGAGCCCGCGTGGGAGTCGCGCTGGGGGCCAGGGCGACCGGGCTGGCACATCGAGTGCTCGGCGCTTGCGCTGCGAGAGCTCGGGGTCACCCTCGACGTTCACGGGGGCGGGCGCGACCTCGCGTATCCCCACCACGAGTGTGAAGCCGCCCAGAGCGAGACCGTGACCGCCAAGCCCTTCGTTAAACACTGGATGCACGTGGGACTCGTCGGACTCGGCGGCGTCAAGATGAGCAAGTCGCTGGGCAACTTGGTGTTCGTTCATGACCTCGTCGCGCGATCGGAGTCCGCGGCCGTGCGATTGGCGCTCCTTGATCAGCACTACCGCAGTGACTGGGAGTGGCGCGATGAACTTCTCTCGCAGGCCGAGTCGCGACTCGCCACGTGGCGTTCGACGATGAATGGTCGCACTTCGGATGTTGTCAACGATGTACGAGACGCGCTGGACGACGACCTTGACACGCCCGGCGCGCTGCGCGCCATCGACGCGGCGGCGCACGCCGGCTCCAAGGTCACTGCGGCCGCTGCATTGCTCGGCGTTACGCTGTAACGATGTCCGAGATCTCAGTTGAGCTGCCCGACGGCAGCTCGCGTAGCCTCGAAGAGGGCGCCACCGCGCTGGATTTGGCCGCCGCGATCGGTCCTCGTTTGGCTAAAGACGCCGTGGCGGCGAGAGTGAACGGAGTTCTGAGCGATCTGTCTGGCCCCTTGGCTGACGGCGACACGGTGTCGATTGTCACCCCCGCGAGCGACGACGGTCGCGAGATTCTGCGCCACTCGAGTGCCCACGTGATGGCTCAGGCCGTGACGCGACTGTGGCCCGGGGCGCACTACGCGATTGGCCCCGCCATTCGCGACGGCTTCTACTACGACTTCGAACTTCCTGGTGGGGCTCATTTTAGTGATGACGATCTGCCCAAGGTCGAAGCCGAAATGCGCGCTATCGTGGCCGAAGATCAGCCCTTTGTGCGCCACGAGTACTCGATTCTCGAAGCCCTCGCGCTCTTCGCCGACCAGCCCTTCAAGGTTGAAATCATCGAAGGCGTGGCCGCGGGCGACCAGGAGGACCTGGCCGAAACGGGCGGCGACCAAGTGGTCTCGACCTATCAGAACTCACCCGCCTTCGTGGATCTGTGCCGTGGACCCCACGTTCCGTCCACCTCACGACTCGGATACTTCGAACTGACCCGGGTCGCCGGTGCGTACTGGCGCGGGGACGAAAAGAACCCCCAACTGCAGCGCATCTACGGCACGGCCTGGGAGTCGAAGGACGCCCTGACCGCCCACCTGCGCCAGGTCGAAGAGGCCGAAGCGCGTGATCACCGCAAGTTGGGCGCCGAGCTCGACCTCTTCTCGTTTCCCGGCGAGATCGGCCCCGGACTGGTGCTCTTTCATCCCAAGGGCGGCATCATTCGACGCGTGATGGAGGAGTACTCGCGCCAGCGCCACGAAGTCTCGGGCTACGACTTCGTCTACTCGCCTCACATCACCAAGGCCGACCTCTTCGAGACATCGGGACATCTCACCTGGTTCGCCGAGGGCATGTATCCGCCGATGGAGCTCGACGAAGGCCAGCGCTACTACCTCAAACCGATGAACTGCCCCTTTCACATGACCATCTTCAATTCGCGTCAGCGCAGCTACCGCGAACTGCCGCTGCGCTTCTTTGAGTTCGGTTCGGTGTACCGCTACGAGAAGTCCGGCGTGGTCCAGGGTCTCACCCGCGTGCGCGGCATGACCCAGGACGACGCGCACATCTTTTGCACGCGCGACCAGATGTTGGAAGAGTTGACGCGCACCCTCAACTTCGTGCTTGATCTGCTGCGGGACTTCGGGCTTAACGACTTTTACCTCGAGCTCTCGACCCGTCCGCCGGGCAAGGCGATTGGCAGCGACGAGGACTGGGCCGAGGCCGAGGCCATCTTGGCCCAGGTCTGTCGCGACGCCGGCCTGGAGTTCGTGATGGACCCGGGCGGCGGCGCCTTCTACGGACCCAAGATCTCCGTGCAGGCGCGCGACGCGATCGGGCGCACCCACCAGATTTCGACCGTCCAACTCGACTTTCAGACCCCGCACAACTTCGACGCAACCTACGTGGCCCCGGATAACTCGCGACAACGTCCGATCATGATTCACCGCGCGCTCTTTGGCTCGGTGGAGCGTTTCCTGGCGATCTTGATCGAGCACTTCGCGGGCAACCTGCCGACCTGGCTGTGCCCAGAACAGGTGCGCGTTCTCGGGGTGCGTGACGACCACGACGACTACGCCTTCGAGGTGGCGGCGCTGTTGGCAGAGCGTGGTATTCGAACCCAGGTCGACGAGGCGAGCGAACCGCTTGGCGCGCGCATCCGCAAGGCGAAGCTGGAGAAGATTCCCTACGTGCTCGTGGTGGGTGATGACGACGTGTCGAAGGGCACGGTCGGGGTGAATGCTCGCGGCTCGAAGGAACCGGAGCGCGGCGTCAGCGTGAGCGAGTTTGCCCAGCGACTGGTCGACGAGGTTGCTCGGCACGCCTCTCCCGAGGCTCCCTGAGTGGGACTCGATCGCTTCTCGGCGGCCTGGCGCGAGAGCTACGTCTCGAGCGCGTTTCAAGGTGAGCACGATCGCGACGCCCGGGGGTGTGTGTTCTGCCAACTGGCCACCGAGCCAGTGAGCGAGTCAACCGGCGTGCTGTGGCGCAGCGAGCACACCTACCTGGTGTTGAACGCGTTTCCCTACGGGTCGGGGCATCTGCTCACTGTCCCGTATCGTCACGTGGCTGAGCTCGAGGAACTAAGTGACGCCGAGTACCTCGACCTCTCGGGGGTCCTGAGGCGGGCGGTGATCGCCCTCAACGCTGCCTACGCACCCGACGGCATGAACGTGGGCATGAATCTAGGCTCGGCCGCGGGGGCCGGCATTCCCCGCCATCTGCACGCCCACAGCCTGCCGCGCTGGAGCGGCGACACTAACTTCATGACCTCCATTGGCGAGACGAGGGTGCTGTCGGAGTCCCTCGATGCGACGTGGCGCAAAGTCCACGCCCAATTGGACGCCAGAGTTACTGATCGGTAGAGGTAGAATGCTACGTGTGAGCCAAGAGGATCGATGTTCGACGGCAAATTCCGTCAGTCGGTAGACGCTCGGATGGCGCCCGTGGGGCGCGGACTCGTACGAATCGGCCTGTCGGCTGACGTGGTGACGACCTCGGGGCTGATCTTTGCCTGTGCGACCGCCTTTGCTATCGGGGCCGGATTCAACTGGCTCGCGATCGTGCTCTTGACGCTGACGGGTTTTCACGACCTGCTCGACGGGGCCGTCGCCAAGGCGAGCCAACGAACCAGCCAGCGCGGCAGCTTCTTTGACTCGGTGACCGATCGCGTCGGTGACGCCGTGCTCATGGGGGGTGCGGCCTACTACCTCACCGCTCACCACCACGGCCAGCTCGTCTTGTTGCCCTTTGGCATCCTGGCCACGACGTTCTTGATCTCGTACGAGCGTTCCAAGGCCGAGAGTTTGGGCCTGGCCGCCAAGGGCGGGCTCATGGAGCGCGCCGAGCGCCTGATTCTGCTCGGGATCGGTCTGGTCAGCTACACAATATTTATACCGGTGCTGTGGGTGATGTTGGGACTCACCGCGATGACCGCCATCGGTCGTTTTTGGCGAGTGTGGCAGGTGGCTGCCCGACCGGCCCCCGCACCCGTTCCCGCCCCGCGCGTTCGTCAACACACTCGACGTCTGCGCGAGGGACTGAGTCGCGCGTCGCGTCACTAGGCGTGGCCACTCGTGCGCGCGTTGTCGCGCTCAAGACGCTCGGCTCGGCGATGGAGATGCTGCCCGAGCGCTTCGATGAGGCCGCGGCCGAAACGATCGCCCAGGCGCTGGGTCGGCGAACAACGACGTCGCGCAGTCACCTCGAAGACAATCTTCGTCACGTGCTCGGCCCCCCGGGGTCGACGGTGAGCGCCGATCTCCTCGAGGAGTTCGTCGACCGCGGCTTTCGGGGCTACGGCCACTACTGGGCCGAGGGCGCGAAGTTGCCCGCGATTCCTCGATCGACGATCAGTGAGCGCTTCCAGATCGCCGAAGGCCTCGAGCACATGTTGGCCGCGAAGGCGCGGGGTCAGGGCCTCATCGTGGCGCTGCCCCACATCGGCTCGTGGGAGTGGGGCGGAGCGTTTCTCAACACGATCGGGCTGACCATGACCGCCGTGGCCGAGGAGCTCGATCCGCCCGAACTCTTTACGTGGTTCAAGAACAAGCGCGAGGCCATGGGGATTCACATCGAGCCGCTCAACGAGCACGCGGGCACGGTGCTGCTCTCGACGTTGCGCGCGGGCGGGGTCGTTGGTCTGCTCTGTGACCGTGATATCCAGGGCAGCGGCATCGAGGTGGAGTTCTTCGGCGAACGGGTCCGGATGCCAACAGGCCCGGCCACCCTCGCGCTGCGCACCGGGGCAACGCTGGTGGCGGCGGCGTGTTACATGGGACCGGGTCGCGATCACTACGCCGCCGTGACACCGCCGATCGACACCACGCGCACCGCGCGTCTGCGCGAGGACGTTCGTCGCGTCACCCAGGACGTCACGCGCGAGCTCGAACACCTCATTCGACGTGCCCCCGAGCAATGGCACGTCTTGCAAGCGAGGTTCGCCTCATGAGTGCTCGCCGCGTCGCCCTCGTCTCGCCGTACGCACTGAGCGTGTACGGCGGCGTTCAGGAACAGGTACTCGCCATGAGTCGCGTGCTGAGTGCACGCGGCAGCGATGTGCTGGTCCTCGCGCCTGACGCCAGTGACATCACGCACTACGACACGTCGGCCGAAGTGGTTCGAGTGGGACGACTGACGTCGGTGCCGGCCAACGGGTCGCGGGCGCCCCTCACGCTGTCGCCGCGCGCCTCGTTCCAGGCGCGACGAGCGCTCGAGACTTTTTCGCCGGACGTCGTGCACTACCACGAACCCTTTGCGCCACTGCTCCCGTGGGCGAGTCTTCGCGCACACGCGTACCCGGCGGTGGGCACCTTCCATCGTGCGGGTTCGGGTCCGGCGCTCAAGTTTGGTGCGCCCATCATTCGATCGCTGGCAAAGGGACTGGACGTCACGGTCGCGGTGAGCGAAGCGGCAGCCGCCACGATTGGCTCGGTAACGGGGTCCGAGTGCGAGGTCCTCTTTAACGGATTTGAGACCGAGCGATTCGTGATCTCGCCGCGAGAGCGATCGGTGGAGGTCGTCCTTCTCTTCGTGGGACGTCTCGACCAACGAAAGGGCGTCGCCACGGTGATTGAGGCGACGCGCGAGCACAACTCGCGCGGCGGACGACCGTGGCGACTCGTGATCGCGGGCGACGGACCCGATCGCGCTCGCCTGGAAGCTCTCGCCGCCCATGACGGGCGAGTTGTGTTTCTTGGCCGCGTCAGTGACGCCCAGAAGCGGTCGTGGATGCGACGGGTCCATGTGCTGGTCGCTCCCTCGACGCACGGGGAGAGTTTCGGACTGGTCCTCTTAGAGGGCATGTCGAGTGAGACTCTCGTGGTGGCCAGTGACATTCACGGGTACCGCGAAGCGGCTGGGGGACACGCGAAACTGTTCCACCCGGGCGATGCGCAGGCCCTGGAGCAGGCCATCGACTCCGCCCTGGCCGAGGGGAGTGAGGAAGACGTCCGGTCGGCTCGCGCCTACGCGGAAAACTGGTCGATGACCAAGTTGGTTGAAGAGTACGAGAAGCGCTACGCGCTCGCGATAGAGCGATTCGGTGAGCCAGTAGCCTAAGTAGGTGGCCACCAAGCAACGATCGCGCTCGGGGCGAGCACACTCCTCGCGAGAGCGAGTTCGCCGTCATGTGGCCCCGATTCTCGATCCCAACTGGAACAATCCCTACTCGCCCTCGACCGCAGAACGACACGATCATGAGCGCGCGGTGCGCTCCTTTGCGTTGCGCCGTCGACTGCCCCAGACGCTGATTATCGCGGTGGTCGTGGTAGCTCTCGTGGCGGGCGTCGTGGCAGTCCCGTGGTTGCCCGCCGTCGGTGTTGCGGTAGCACTCGTCTACGTCTGGGACTTGCGCCGGTCTGTCTCGACCTTCGCCGAACGCGGCAACACGCTGGGCGCGGCGATGCTGAGCACCTTTAGTGCGGGGGGGAATCCCACCGAGCGGCTGCGCCTGGTGACGGTGCTGGACCGTCTGGCTGCCACCTTTGGCGTTGACCACGTCTCGGCGTTCATCGTGAGCGACCACGGCTACAACGCCGCACTGGTGCCCGATGGCCAGAAATACTCCCTGTTCGTCACGTCGGCGATGATGCAGGACTTCGAACTCATCGAACTCGAAGGCGCCGTGGCGCACTGCCTCGCGCGTCAACGACTGGGACTGCTCGAGCGCGAGGCGCTGTCGGCAGTCTCTGCGCTCAGTGATCAGGCTCGTCGCGAGCTGGCTGGTCCCGCCCAGGCGTACCGGGCCGATGAGGTCGCGGCCGCGAGTATTCGCTACCCGCTCGGCCTGGCCGGCGCGCTGCGAAAGTGCGCGCGTCAGCAACTCGCCCCCGACTCCTTCTTTGCCTCACCGACCTACGACCAGTGGCGCTGGGTTTTCTTCAATCCCTGGAGCGATCGGGTCACGAGCGACCTGTCGGACTTAGATGACCCCGAGCTGCGGGCCCGGGCTCTCGAAGAGTGGTAATTGACCGCCATTAGGCTGTTGCTATGAGTTCTTCACCCACGACCGGTTCGGCCCTCGTCAAACGGGGGCTGGCCGACATGTTGCGTGGCGGGGTCATCATGGACGTCGTCAACCCCGAGCAGGCCAAGATCGCCGAGGACGCTGGGGCCGTGGCGGTCATGGCCCTCGAACGCGTGCCGGCCGACATCCGTCGCGACGGGGGCGTGGCGCGCATGAGTGACCCACTCATGATCCAAGAGATCCAGGCGGCGGTGACGATCCCGGTCATGGCCAAGGCTCGCATCGGGCACTTCGCCGAGGCCCAGATCCTCCAAGCCCTGGACGTCGACTACATCGACGAGTCCGAGGTGCTCACGCCCGCCGATGAAGAGAACCACATCGACAAGTGGGCCTTTACCGTTCCCTTCGTCTGCGGAGCGACCAACCTGGGCGAAGCGCTTCGGCGCATCGGCGAAGGCGCGTGCATGATTCGCTCCAAGGGTGAGGCCGGAACCGGCAACGTCGTAGAGGCGGTACGCCACCTGCGCACCATCAACACTCAGATGCGCCGCCTGCACAGCGCGGACGCGAACGAGGTCTACGCACTCGCGAAGGATCTCCAAGCCCCACTGCCGCTCGTCCAAGAAGTCGCCTCGACTGGCAAGTTGCCCGTCCCGCTGTTCTGCGCGGGGGGTCTCTCCACACCGGCCGATGCGTCACTCGTGATGCAGTTGGGCGCCGAGGCGATCTTCGTCGGCTCGGGGATCTTTAAGAGCGACGATCCTGTACGCATGGCGGCCGCGATGGTGGAAGCCGCCACCCACTTCGAAGACGCCGCGGTCGTGGCCAAGGTCTCCACCGGCTTGGGCGCGGCGATGAAGGGGTTTGAGACCGCGACGTTGGAGCTGCGGCTGGCCGAACGCGGCTGGTAATGACGCGCGTCGGTGTCTTGTCGCTCCAGGGCGACGTGGGCGAACACACCGCGATGCTCGAATCCTTGGGCGTTGACGTCGTCAAGGTCCGAACCACGGAACAACTCGAGGCGATCGATGCGCTCGTAATGCCCGGAGGCGAGTCCACGGCCATCGCCCACCTGCTTACGACCTCCGGCATGAAGGACGCGCTCGCCCTCAAACTGAAAGAGGAGCTGCCGGTCATGGGCACGTGCGCTGGACTTATTCTCCTCGCGCGCGAAGTCCTCGACGGCCGCCGCGATCAGTGGAGCTACGGCGTGCTCGACGCGTCGGTGCGACGCAACGGCTACGGCCGCCAGATCGCCAGTTTCGAGACCGAACTCGAGGTCGCGGGAGTGGGACGCGTGCCGGGAGTCTTCATTCGTGCGCCGCGTATCGACGCCGTGGGCGACGAGGTCGAGATCTTGGCGATCTACGATCGCGGCAACGGCGAAGGCGAGCACCCGGTCTTGGTGCGCCAAGGTCCGGTCTGGGGACTGTCCTTTCACCCCGAGCTCTCGAGCGACGCGCGCGTGCACGAGCTCTTTCTCAAATCTCTGTAGTTTCGATTACGATTATCAAGCCCTTCGGGGCAGGAGGAACCATGTCCGGCCATTCCAAATGGGCAACGACCAAGCACCGTAAGGGCGCCAAGGACTCGGCTCGCGCCAAGGTCTTCGCCAAGCTGATTCGACAGGTGGAGGTCGCGGCCCGTGAGGGCGGCGGAGATCCCGAGGCGAACGCCGCACTTCGCACCATGTTTCAAAAGGCGCGCGAATCCTCGGTCCCCTTGGACACCATCGAACGGGCCATCAAACGGGGCACGGGTGAACTGGAGGGCGTTCGCTACGACCCGGTGAGCTACGAAGGGTACGGACCCGGAGGCGTGGCCGTGATCGTCGAGACCCTCACCGACAACCGCAACCGCACCAGTGCAGAGATCAAGCACCTCTTTGGCAAAAACGGCGGGACTATTGCCGAACCCGGCGCCGTCTCCTGGCAGTTTGATCGCAAGGGCATTGTCGAGGTTCAGGGACCCGTGGATGAGGACGAACTCCTCGAGTGGATCATGGAGGCCGGGGCCGAGAACTACGAAGCAAACGGCAAGAACTTCACGGTCACGACCGAACCGCACGACGTGGGCGCCGTGCGCAACGAGCTCGAAGGTCACGGCCTCAAGGTCCTGAGCGCCGACCTCACTCTCGTGCCCCAGAACACGATTGCGGTCAATGACGAAAGTGAAGCGAAGAAGATCCTTCGCCTGATGGACGCGATCGACGAACACGACGACGTCCAGAATGTCTACGCCAACTTCGATATTGACGATGATCTGCTGGTGGACTATGAGGGCTGAACCCTCAGAAATCCAATACCCGTCTCGCAGTTGCCCGCACTGTAACATCGAACGTATGTTCGTACTAGGTGTCGATCCCGGGCTGACCCGCTGCGGGTACGGACTGATTGAAGGCAATTTTGAAGGCGTCGAATCGTTCCGAGCAGTGCGCGCGGGCACGATCGAGACGGATCCGGACAATCGGGTGGAAGATCGTCTGCGGGAACTGCACGTGGAGCTCTCCTCACTGCTGACCGAGACGAAGCCGTCAGCGGTGGTCGTTGAGCGCCTGTTCTTTCAGCGAAACGCGAAGACGGCGATTGCCGTGGCCCAGGCGAGTGGGGTGGCCATCGCGCTCGCGGGTATTGACGGAGTGGCGGTGCGCCAGTTCACGTCCCAGGAAGTGAAGTTGGCGGTCACGGGATACGGCGCGGCGAGCAAGAGCCAGGTCCAGGGAATGGTGGCGCGACTGTGCGGGCTGAGCGACGTGCCCCGTCCCGCGGATGCGGCCGACGCGCTGGCGCTGGCCATCGCGTACTTCATGATCGTGCGTACCGAGCGCCGGCTCGATCAGGGAGTTCGCGCGTGATCGGCTGGCTGAGAGGTCGTGTGCTCCACCAACTGAGAAATGGTGCGCTGCTGATCGACGTCGGGGGAGTGGGCTACGAGGTTCACCTTGCCTCGAGCGACCCGCCACCCTTCGACGAGTTACTCGAGCTCTTCATCTTTACGGTCGTGCGCGAGGACGCGATCCAACTCTTTGGCTTTTACGGTGCCGAGGAGCGCGAGTTCTTCGAGCTCCTCATCGCGACGCCGGGGGTGGGACCGTCGACTGCTTTGGGGGCGCTGCGAACGATGAGCGTGGTCGAGTTGGCGTACGCCATCGACAGCGAGGACGTCAAGAAAGTGGCGACAATCTCGGGCATCGGGCCGAAGACCGCCAGCCGCATCGTGTTGGAGCTCAAGGGCAAGGTGGTCAGCGAGAGCGACTACCGCGAGTCTGATCTCACCGAGCACGCCGACGCCGCCATCGAAGAAGCGCTGCGCTCGTTGGGTTACACCAGTCACGAAGTGCGCGACGCCCTGCGCGACGTGACGCTGCCCGAGGACGAGTCCGAGGCCCTGCGCGCGGCCCTGCAATTGGTGAGGCGCCCGTGAAGCGAGAACTCGATCTCGAACAACTGGGTGAGCACGTTGTGGCGGCGAGCGCCGACGACCAGGAGAGGCGCAGCGAAGCCTCGCTGCGACCGCTCACGCTGGAGGACTTCGTTGGTCAGCGCGACCTCGTGGGACATCTGAGTGTTGTTCTCGGCTCGGCGCGGGCGCGGCACCAAAACGCGGATCATCTCCTGTTCGCCGGACCGCCCGGACTGGGCAAGACGTCGCTCGCGACCATCGTGGCCAACGAGATGGGTGCGGGTCTTCGCGTCACCTCGGGTCCGGTGCTGTCGCGCCCGGGCGACCTCGCTGCGCTGTTGACCGACCTGCACGACGGCGACGTGCTCTTCATCGACGAACTGCATCGCCTACCGCGAGCAGTCGAAGAGGTTCTCTATCCCGCCATGGAGGACCTGCGTCTCGACGTCATGATCGGGCGAGGTCCCTCCGCGCGCTCGATCCGTCTCGATCTGCCGAACTTCACGTTGATCGGGGCGACGACGCGCACGGGACTGGTGGCCGCACCGCTGCGTGATCGTTTCGGTTTTATTGGCCAGCTGGACCTCTACGACGTCGAAGAACTGGCCGAGATCGCCGCGCGCTCGGCCAAGCTGCTTGACGTCGCACTGAGTGCAGACGCGGCGGCCCTTATCGCGTCACGCAGTCGGGGCACCCCGCGCATCGCGAATCGTCTGTTGCGCCGGGTGCGCGACTTTGCCTCAGTCAAGGGACATGACGAGGTCACCGAGCAGGTGGCGCGCGACGCTCTCGCGCTCTTTGGCGTGGACGAACGCGGACTGGACAAACTGGACCGGCGAATCCTCACGCTGCTCTGCGATCAGTTCTCGGCCCAGCCGGTGGGCCTCACGACTCTGGCCCACGCCTGTGGCGAGGAGCCCTTCACCGTCGAGGACGCCTACGAGCCCTACCTGCTTCGCGCCGGACTGATGGTGCGCACACCCCGTGGTCGCGTGGCGACCGCCCGCGCGTACGAGCACCTGGGCATTCAACTGCCACAGGGTGGGCTGTTCTAACGGCTTTATCCCTAGAGAGTAGAGTTTCTCTGTCCGATAACGAAGGAACTCTCGATGACGTCCGCCATTTCTAACGCCCTGTTGCTGTTTGCCACAACGAAGAAATCGTCCTCCGGTGACCTCTACCTCATCGTGATCTACGTCGTGCTGATCGGCGGGTTCTACTACTTCTACATGCGCCCGCGCAGCCGCCGGATGAAGCAGCAGCGTACCGAGCAGCGCAAGGTCGACGTGGGCGATCGCGCCCAAACCATCGGTGGTTTTGTGGGCACGGTGGTGCGCAACGAGGCCAATCTGGTGACTTTGCGCACCGACGGTGGCGTGGAACTCGATTTTGTCCCCCAGGCCATCGCCCGGCGTTACGACCCGCCCAAGGCCATTCCCGAATCGACCGACGACGACCACGATCATCCGACGGAAGGTAACGCCTCGTAATGCCGCCGCAGGTCGGTTCGCGACGTTCACTCGTCGCTAGCCTCATCATCACCATCGTCATCGCCTTCGGAGCTCTGGGCGCGACCCTGTCAGCGGGATGGGGGCCCAAGTTGGGCCTTGACCTCGCGGGTGGGCTCAGCGTGGTCTACAAGCCCACGACCAAGGCGACCCTGTCGGACATGCAAGAGGTCGTGACCATCTTGAACAACCGAGTGAACGGCCTGGGCGTGTCTGGTGCCACCGTTAACTTGCAGGGCAAGGACGTCAACGTGAGTGTGCCGGGGGTGACCAACGCTCGACAGGTCTTGGCGATTGTCGGCCAGACGGCCCAGCTGTTGTTTCGCCCGGTGCTCTGCGAGGCTGAAGTCGGCCCCAAGAAGTCGCTGAAGTACGTGGCTCCGGGCAAGTTACCGGCTTGCGGTGCGCAGTATCAAACCACGGCGGCCAATCTCGACGTCAACACCTCAACCCAAGAGCCGACCAACGCCATTGCCCCGGATCCCGCGTTCACCGATGTCCAGTCGACCAAGCCCGACCAAGACTTCGCCAAGGACGAGGTGCTCCTACCCGTGCTCGGCGACAAGAGTCTGCGCTACGTGCTCGGCCCTTCCCAGTTGACGGGACGCGCGGTGAAGAAGGCGGTCGCCCAGCAGAACCAGGCCGGTGCGTGGGTGGTCAACTACACCCTGACCGGCACCGGTAGCCCGGCCTGGGACAAGGTCGCCGAAGAAAATTTCCACGCCATGGTCGCCATCGAGCTCGACGGCGTAGTGCAGTCCGCCCCGCTCATCCTGCCCGGCCAGGCGAGCTTCACTAGTTTCGACGGATCGGGCGAGATCTCGGGATCGTTCACCGAAGGCTCGGCCAAGACCCTGGCGCTCGCGATGAACTTCGGCGCGCTGCCCGTACGACTACAAGTTCTGACCGATCAGACGGTCTCGCCGACTCTTGGCCACTCAGCCCTGGTGGCCGGCCTCGGCGCGGGCCTCGCGGGCCTTGCGCTTGGTGCTGCTCTACACGATCCTCTACTACCGGGCTCTGGGTCTGGTGATCGTGCTCGGACTCTCGGTTACGGCCGCCCTGCTGTGGGCCATCATCTCCGCCCTCGGCCATACCGCCTTTGCGCCCAGTTTCGACCTCGCGGGGGTGACCGGACTCATTGTGTCCATCGGTATCACGGTCGACAGCTACATCGTGTACTTCGAACGATTAAAAGACGAGGCGCGTGCGGGGCGCTCCATTCGGTCTTCGGTTGACCGAGGGTTCCGCTCGGCCTGGCGCACCGTGTTGGCCGCCGACACGGTGAGTCTGCTGGCCGCCGTGCTGCTCTACATCATCGCGGTCGGTGACGTGAAGGGCTTTGCCTTCTTCCTCGGTCTGTCGACGCTGATGGATGTGCTCATCACGTGGTACTTCACGACGACCCATGGTGATTCTGCTGGGTCGGCGCAGTGGCGCAGGCAGTTCGGCGCTCTCGATGGCCGCCGGACTCCAGGCCGGCCCCTCGCAGGTGGGAGCGACCAGTGAGTGACACCGACACCTTCGCGCCCGCCGTTGAGCATCACTATGGTCCGATAGGGCGGCTCTACCACGGTCTGACCACGGTTGACTTCGTGGGACGTCGCAAAGTGTGGTTCAGCATCTCGATGACGATCATCGTGCTCGGGATCGCCTCCCTGGGCTTTCGTGGCTTCAACTTTGGTATCGACTTCAAGGGTGGCAGCTCCTGGGAAGTGTTGGCGCCCCACACCTCGGTCGCTACCATGACGAGAGAGGTCACAGCGGCGGGCCTGCCTGATCCGACGGTGGAGAAGTTGGGTTCCGAGACCTATCAGGTCACGGCCGATATCAACGCTCTGAGCCCCACCGCCCAGGTGCAACTAACCAACAAGGTCGCCGGCGTCATGGCCAAATTGGCCGATAAGCCGGCGGACCAGGTCTCCACGAGCGATGTGGGTCCCAGTTGGGGCGGTCAGATCACCGACAAGGCGATTGAGGCCCTCATCGTCTTCTTCATCGCCGTCGTGGCGTACATCTCAATTCGCTTCGAACCCAAGATGGCGGCCGCGGCCTTCATCGCGATGATCCACGACCTTCTCGTCACGGTTGGGGTCTACTCCCTCTTCGGTCTGCAGATCACGCCGGACACGGTGATCGCGATCCTGACCATTCTTGGTTACTCGCTCTACGACACGGTCGTCGTCTTTGACCGCGTCCGGGATAACACGAACGGCGTCCTAAAGGGCGGTGACCTCACCTATAGCGAGATGGTCAACCTCTCGATGAACCAGACGCTCGCTCGCTCGATCAACACCTCGCTCGTGGCGATCTTGCCGGTGCTCGCGGTTCTCGTGGTGGGTGCGGACATTTTGGGCGCGACCACGTTGCAGAGTTACGGCCTCGCCCTGTTCGTCGGCCTGATGAGCGGGGCGTACTCGTCGATCTTCATTGCGAGTCCGTTGCTCGCGATCATGAAGGAACGCGAGCCGCGCTACCGCGATCTCGCGGCACGGGTGCTCTCACGCAACGACCGCAAGGTCCTCACCGCAACGAGTGCCGCATTGGCCGGCGCTCAGGCGACCGCGTCCACGACGGGTGTGCGACCAATGCGTACGAGTTCGGTCTCGGGCACCATCCAGGCCCGCGCCCGCAAGCAGAAGCGGCGTTAAGTCTCCGTCCGGGCCGAAGCGAGCCGTCGGGCCTGCTCTTTTGCGATTCTCCCTACCATTAGGCTGTTTTCATGGTGAGTCTTACGTCGCGCAGCACGGCCGATCCGGTCCTGTTGGGCTCAATTGAGCGCCTGATTGCGCGATTTCACGAGCACCACGAGGACGGGGACGCCGAACTAATCCGCCGGGCGGGTATCGCGGCCATCAACGCCCACGAGGGCCAGTTGCGCCGCACCGGCGAACCCTACGTGACCCATCCGATCGCCGTGGCGAGCATCGCGGCCGATCTCGGTCTTGATGAGGTCACCCTGGCGGCCGCTCTCTTACACGACGCCGTCGAAGACACGGGCGTGACGACCCAGTGGTTGGAAGAAGAGTTTGGCGCCCAAGTGGCGGCCGTGGTGGACGGGGTCACGAAACTTGATCGCCTGGAGTTTGACTCGAAGGAGGCCCAGCAGGCGGCGACGATTCGCAAGATGTTCATCGCGATGGCCCAGGACTGGCGGGTTCTGCTCATCAAGCTGGCGGACCGTCTGCACAACATGCGCACGATCTCGGTCATGCCGATGCACCGTCAGCGCGCCATCGCTCAAGAGACCCTTGACGTCTACGCACCCCTCGCGCACCGCCTCGGTGTCCAGCAGGTCAAGTGGCAACTCGAAGACCTGAGTTTCGCAACCCTGCACCCGAAGCGGTACGCCGAGATCGAACAGATGGTGGCCGCTCGCCAGCCCGAGCGCGAAGCGTACTTGAGCGAAGTGATGGACACGCTGGCCAAGAAGCTCGCCGAGTTCGGTATCGCCGCCGACGTGCGCGGTCGACCGAAGCACTTCTGGAGCATCTACGAAAAGATGGTCGTCGGCGGCAAGGAGTTCGACGACATCTTCGACCTGGTGGGCCTGCGGCTGATCGTGGAAGAAGAGCGCGACTGCTGGGCCGCGCTGGGGGCCATCCACGCCCTGTGGTCGCCCGTCCAGGGTCGATTCAAGGACTACATCAACTCACCCAAGTTCAACCTGTATCAGTCGCTGCACACCACGGTCATCGGGCCGCGCGGCAAGTCGGTCGAGGTCCAGGTTCGAACCCAAGAGATGCACCGACGCGCGGAGTTCGGTGTCGCCGCTCACTGGAGCTACAAAGAGGGAGCGAGCGACAAGGAAGTCGCGTGGATGCGACGCCTGGCCGACGTGGAAGAAGAGGAAGCCGATCCGATTGCGTTCCTCGAAGCGTTGAAGCTCGACCTCGGACAGGACGAGGTCTACCTCTTCACCCCCAAGGGCCGCGTGATCGCCCTGATCGAAGGAGCGACCCCGATCGACTTCGCCTACGCCGTGCACACCGAAGTGGGGCACCGCTGCGTCGGGGCCAAGGTCAACGGACGCCTCG
The DNA here is from genome assembly GCA_963839255.1 of uncultured Acidimicrobiaceae bacterium. GTDB lineage: Bacteria > Actinomycetota > Acidimicrobiia > Acidimicrobiales > RAAP-2 > RAAP-2. The sequence goes on along the minus strand of CAWIUH010000001.1, from coordinate 212,178 downwards.
TGCCGCTCGACACGGTATTGCGATCGGCCGACGTGGTGGAGATCGTGACCAGCAAGAACGACAACGCGGGTCCCTCGCGCGACTGGCTCAGCATCGCCAAGTCCTCGCGCGCCAAGTCCAAGATTCGCCAGTGGTTCCAGCGCGAACGTCGCGATGACGCGATCGAGGGTGGGCGCGAGGAGCTCACCAAGGCGCTGCGTCGGGAAGGTCTGCCGATCGCGACCTCACTTACGTCGGGTGCCCTGGACGCGGTTATCAAATCCCTCGGGCTCGACGATCGCGACGCGCTCTTCATGTCCATTGACTCGGCTCAGATCTCGGCCTTGGCGGTGGTTCAGCGCCTCGATCGCGAACTGCGCGGCGGCGACGCCGAGCAGATGCCCACGACGGTCACCAAGGCTCCTCGCACCTCGCGCACCGCGCGACGCAACGCCGGGGTCTACGTGGAGGGCCTCGACGACGTCATGATCCACCTGGCGCGGTGCTGCTCTCCGGTGCCCGGGGACAACATCATGGGGTTCATTACCCAGGGACGTGGCGTGTCGGTACACCGTGACGACTGCTCCAACGCGGTCGCGTTGGCCCAACGTCTGGGCGAGCGGATCATTGACGTTGAGTGGGACGGCTCAGCGGGTGGCCAGTATCGCGCGGTCCTGGAGATCATGGCGTTCGATCGTTCTCGCTTGTTGCTCGACGTCTCCAAGGTCGTGGCCGAGTACCACCTCAACATCATCTCGAGCTCCTCGACGACGTCGGGCTCGCGCATTGTGCGCATGGTCTTTGACGTCGAGTTGGCTGATCCAGGGCATCTCTCCAGCCTGCTCGCTGCGCTCAAGGGCGTTGACGGAGTCTTCGACGCATTTCGCCAACTTCCGGGTCAGAACAAGACATCATGAGCGAGTCCGCCGCGCCGTTTCAGGCGCCCGTGGGCACCCACGACGTTCTGGGTCCGGCGTCCGCGCAGTGGGAAGGACTGGCCGCGGTGTTCGCCCAGCTCGCCTATCGCTACGGGTTCTCGCTGGTCATGACGCCGATCTTCGAGGACGTGGGGGTCTTCGTGCGCGGCATCGGTGCAGAGAGCGACGTCTTTCGAAACGAGATGTACACCTTCGAAGACCGCGGCGGGCGCCGCTACGCGCTGCGGCCCGAAGGCACGGCGTCGGTCGTGCGCGCCTTCGTCCAGCACAACCCCACGACGCCCTGGAAGGCGTGGTACCTCACGCCCGCCTTTCGCTACGAGAAGCCCCAGAAGGGTCGCTACCGCCAGCACTACCAGTTCGGCGTCGAAGCCCTCGGCACCGAGGATCCCGCCATCGACGTCGAGGTGATCGCCCTCGCGCACAACTTCTATCGTGACATTGGCTTGCGACAGGTCACCCTGCTCATCAACTCGATGGGCCATCGGGAGTGTCGAGCGGCGTACGTGGTGCTCTTGAGTGAGTACCTGGCCGAACACGAGTCCGAGCTCTGCGATGAGCACCAAAAGAGTTGGCGCGAAAACCCTCTGCGCGTGCTCGACTGCAAACGCGAGGCCTGCGTGCAAGTGACCTCGAAGGGCCCGATGCTCATCGACCACATCTGTGACGACTGTCGATCGCACTTTGACGCCGTCGTCGGTGGGTTGAACGCCATTGGCATCACGAGCGTGCTTGACCCGCGCCTCGTGAGGGGATTTGACTACTACAACCGCACGACCTTTGAGTTCGTGGCGGAGGCCTTCAAGAGCGCACAGAACTCCATTGGCGGCGGCGGGCGCTACGACCAGCTGGCCGAGGAGTTGGGTGGCAAGCCCACCAGCGGGATCGGCTTTGGCAGCGGCGTCGAGCGCTTGATTCTGGCGCGCGAGGCGGAGGGGGTCAATCACGGTCTCCTTCAGCGATCCCTCGACGCGTTCGTCATCGACACCACCGGTGACGAGTCGGTGGCGGTGATGATCGAGACCCTGCGCGCCGAGGGCTACGCCGTCGATCGCGCCTACGACCAGCGCTCGATGAAGGCCCAGATGAAGGCGGCGGACCGCTCCGGCGCGCGTTTCGCGCTGCTGGTCGGACCCGAAGAACTGTCAGTGGGCGAGGTTACGATTAGGGACCTGCGTAGCCAGGAGTTTGACCAGACGCAACAGCGCGTGGGTCAAGGGGCGGTCGTTGCGGCGATCGCCGAACTATTGACGAAGTGAAGTGAACATGTCCCCAGACGTAGAAGCCACGAGTTTGCGCGACCTGCTGTGCGCCTCGGTCACCGAGGACCACGTCGGCGAGCGCGTCAGCGTCTGCGGGTGGGTGGCCAAACGGCGCGAGCACGGCGAGCACCTGGCGTTCCTTGACATTCGAGATCGCTCCGGGGTAGTTCAGGTCGTCGTTGAGGGATCGGTCGATGTGCGCAGCGAGTACGTGGTGCGAGTGACCGGAACCGTGACCCCTCGTCCCGAGGGAACCGTCAACGAACGCCTAGCCACTGGTCACGTTGAGCTCTCTGACTGCCAGGTCGAGGTTCTGGCGATCGCCGAGGCACCGCCTTTTCAACTAGACGACCGGGTTGACATCGACGAAGCCGTTCGCCTGAAGTATCGCTACCTCGACATCCGTCGCGACCCGATGCAGTCCAACCTGCGCCTGCGTGCACGCGTCAACGCGGCGCTGCGTCGAGCCATGGATGACCAAGGCTTCTGTGAGGTGGAGACGCCACTGCTCTGGGCGCCGACGCCCGAGGGCGCGCGCGAGTTCGTCGTTCCCTCGCGTCTGCATCCCGGCGAGTTCTACGTGCTCCCGCAAAGCCCCCAGATCGCCAAGCAACTCTTGATGGTGGGCGGACTCGACCGGTACTACCAGATTGCCCGGTGCCTGCGCGACGAGGATTTGCGCGCGGACCGCCAGTTCGAGTTCACCCAGATGGACATCGAGGCCAGTTTCGTCACGCAAGATGACGTGCTGGCGTTCGTGTCGCGCGCCGTGCTCGATGGAGCCCAAGCAGCGACTGGCGTGCGACCGGGAGAGATCGGCACGATGACATGGGCTCACGCGCTCGACCGCTACGGCACCGACAAGCCCGACCTGCGATTTGGCATGACTCTCTGTGACCTTTCAGAGGTCTTCGCAACGAGTGAGGTCAAGGCATTCTCTGCCCCCGTCGTCAAGGCGATGCGCGTGCCGGGCGGGGCGACGTTTGCTCGTTCGCGCCTCGATCAACTGACCGACCAGGCCAAGGGCCTCGGTGCCAAGGGCCTCGCGTGGTTCCGCAGAACGGGCGACGGTCTCGACTCACCACTCGCTCGATTCCTCAGTGAGGACGAAGCGAACGCCCTGTCCACGCTGGACGGAGCGGTCGAGGGCGATTTGGTGCTGGTGGTGGCTGATGAGTACGAGTTGGCCTGTCACGTTCTGGGGGCGTTGCGTGTCGCGATCGGCTCGCCACCGGTGGGCGAAGGTCCTCACCACTACGTCTGGGTCACCGACTTTCCCATGTTCTCCGGCCGCGACCAGGACGGCAACTTAGAAGCCGCCCACCACCCCTTTACGATGCCGCACCCCGAGGACCTCGCGCTTCTCGAGACCGACCCGCTCAAGGTGCGTGCTCAGGCCTACGACCTGGTACTGAACGGATGGGAGTTGGGGAGTGGTTCGGTGCGCATTCACCGCGCGGAGATCCAGTCGCGCGTCTTTCGGGCTCTGGGCATCAGCGACGAGGAAGCGCAGAGTCGATTTGGATTTTTGCTGGGGGCGTTTCGCTACGGCGCTCCGCCTCACGCCGGCTTCGCCTTCGGCATTGACCGGCTGGTGGCGATCTTTGCCGGGGAGGAGAACATTCGTGAGGTCATCGCCTTCCCCAAGACCCAGTCCGGCGCAGATCTCATGACCGGCGCGCCCAAGAACATCACGGAGCGCCAGTTGCGCGATCTGCACGTGCGCTTTACGAAAGCGACGTGAACTACGTCACTCTTTGACGACGCCGAGAGCGAGCGCCTGCGCACCGCAGCGCCCCTCGCCGAACTGCTGCGACCCACGACCCTCGATGAGATCGTGGGACAGGACGATCTCGTAGGCCCGCAGGGACCCTTGCGACGACTCGTCGAGACTCGTCAACTCACCTCGATGATTCTCTGGGGACCGGCCGGTACGGGCAAGACCACGCTGGCGCGAATACTCGCCGGCGCCGCAGGCTACGAGATGGAGAGTCTCTCGGCGGTGACGAGCGGCGTGAAGGATGTGCGCGAAGCGATTGCCCGGGCCCGCGAACGCCTGGGCGAACGAGGAGTCAAGACGGTGCTCTTCATCGACGAGGTGCATCGCTTCAACAAGGCGCAACAAGATCTCTTGTTGCCGGCCACCGAAAGTGGCGTAGTCGTGTTGATCGGGGCCACGACCGAGAACCCGTACTTCGAGGTGAACGCGGCGCTCATGAGTCGCTCCACACTTTGGCGGTTGCGCCCGCTCACCGACGACGAACTCGTCACGTTGATCGGGCGCGGGTTGGAGCTGCGCGGCGCGTCGATATCTGATGCCGCGCGCGAGGCGATCGCCGCCTCGGCCGATGGCGACGCGCGAAGTGCTTTGACCACGCTCGATACAGCGATCACGTTGGCGAGCGCGACGAGCGAGCCCGCGATGGTCGAGCTCGAGGACGTCGCGCGGGCTCGGGACGGTCGTCTGTACCATCAGTCGGCCGACACCCACTACGACCAGATCAGCGCGTTCATCAAGTCGGTGCGGGGATCGGATCCCGACGCCGCACTGTTCTGGATGGTGTCCATGCTCGAGAGCGGGGAGAGTGCGCGCTTCATCGCGAGGCGCTTGGTCATCCTGGCTAGCGAGGACGTGGGTCTCGCTGCTCCGCTCGGTTTACTCGTCGCGGAGTCGGCCGCGCGAGCCGTGGAGTTCGTGGGGCTTCCCGAAGCTCGCCTGACCTTGGCTCACGCGACACTTACCCTGGCCCTCATGCCCAAGAGCAACTCGGTCACTCGTGCTCTGGCTGCGGCGACCGCCGCGGTGCAAGCGGGTGGGTTGGTCGAGGTTCCCGCGCATCTGCGCGACGCGAGCTACGCCAGTGCGAAGAAGATCGGTCACGGTAGCGAGTACCAGTACGCGCACGACTATCCCGGCGGTTGGGTCGACCAGCAGTACCTTCCCGATCGCTGGAAGGACACCACGTTCTACGACGCATCACCGTACGGTCAAGAGGCCACGCTCGCCGAATCGTGGCGGTTGCGAACTGGCCGGTCCCACCAGGATGAACCCGAGGCGCCAGTAGAGTAACTCGGATGGAAGCGGCCCAACTGCGTTCACTTTTCTTGGACTACTTCGCCGCAAGGGGCCACATCGTGGTGCCGTCGGCGAGTTTGATCCCCCACGACCCGACGCTGCTCTTCACCGTCGCGGGCATGGTGCCCTTTAAGCCCTACTTCACCGGAGAAGAGGTCGCTCCCTATGATCGGGCGGTCTCGGTGCAGAAGTGCTTTCGGGCTCCCGACATTGACGTGATCGGTAGCGACCAGCGTCACCTCACGTTTTTCGAGATGATGGGGAATTTTTCCTTTGGGGACTACTTCAAAGACGGAGCCATCGACTACGCGTGGCAGCTGGTCACCGAAGGTTTTGGCCTTGATCCCAGTCGTTTGTGGGTGACCGTGCACGACGACGACGACGAAGCGGCGGGCATCTGGCTCGACGGAGTTGGACTACCCCCGAGCGTCTGCAGCGAATGGGCGAGGAGAACATCTGGGCGATGGGCGAAGTTGGGCCGTGCGGGTACGACTCAGAGATCTTCTACGACAAGGGTGAAGACTTTGGCGACGCCGGCGGACCGGCCCTGGGCGGCGAAGACCGCTACGTGGAGATCTGGAACCTCGTCTTCATGCAGTTCGAGCGCCAGTTCGACGGATCAATGATCGAGTTGCCCAAGAAGAACATCGACACCGGCGCCGGCTTCGAGAGAGTTCTGTCCATATTGAACGGCGTGGAATCGGTCTTTGCGACCGACCTGTTTGCGCCACTGCTGGACGCGTCGGCCCGCGCGCTCAAGTCGACCTACGGTGACGACGAGTCGAGCGACGTCCTGATTCGCCGGGTCGCCGAACACGGCCGAGCCATGACGATGCTGGTGGGCGATGGGGTCCTGCCGTCGAACGAGGGACGCGGGTACGTGCTGCGGCGCATCATCCGACGCGCGATCTTGGCGGCCCGACGCTCGGGATCCGACTCATCGCTCATGGCGCCACTCGTTGACGCCACGATCGACAAGATGGGTTCGGCGTATCCAACATTGATCGACGAGCGCGACCTGATCGTAGAGATCCTCGAACGCGAGGAGGCTGGTTTCGCGCGCACCCTGCGCACGGGTCTCGCTCTATTGGACGACGCCCGTCGAGAAGTCGAGGCGAGTGGGTCGCATGTCTTTCCTGGTGACGTTGCATTTCATTTGCACGACACGCATGGTTTTCCCATCGAGCTCACCAGCGAGATCGTGGCCGAGAGCGGGTTGGACGTCGAACGAGACGCCTTCGATCAGGCGATGTCCGCCCAGCGCGAGCGTGCGCGCGCGGCGGCCAAGACGTTGCGCAAGGCGGACGACGCGCAGTACCGCGAACTGATTGACACAGCCGGGGCGACCGAGTTCGTCGGCCGTGACGTGTCGCGCTACTCGCTCGAGACGACCGTGGTGGGAGTGCTCGAAGGCGACGACGGCGAGAGCGAACTCTTCTTGGACGCGACTCCCTTCTACGCGGAGTCCGGCGGCCAGGTCGGTGATATCGGCACCGTCGTTACCGAGACGGGCCGCTTCGACGTCGTGGACACCCAGAACGTCGCCGGGGGACTCTTCGCGCACCGCGGCCGGCTGCAAGGTGAGATCCTCACTGGCCAGAGTGCGGTGGCCACGATCGACGCCGAGCGCCGTGAAGCGACGCGGCGCAACCACACCGCCACGCACCTCTTGCACGCGGGGCTGCGCAGCGTCCTAGGTGACCACGTGCGCCAGCAAGGTTCCTACGTGGGACCTGACCGGCTGCGCTTTGACTTTTCGCACGATGGGGGCCTCTCACGCGAAGAGACGGGTGAGATTCTCACTCTGGCGAACACGGACGTGGTGTTGAACGAGCACGTCGACACCATCCAGACGTCCAAGTCGGAGGCCGAGACGATGGGCGCGGTCGCGTTCTTTGGCGACAAGTACGGCGATCGAGTCAGGGTAGTGCGCGCCGGTCGCCACAGCCTGGAGTTCTGTGGCGGAACGCACGTCGATCGCCTCGGCGACATCGGGCAGATTCAGATCGTCAGTGAGTCGTCCATTGGCGCGAACACCCGTCGGATCGAAGGGGTGAGCGGGTTGGGCGCCTATCGGCGCAGTTTCGAAATGGAGCAGACCCTCGACGCCGTAGCGGCGTTGCTCAAGACCTCGAACGAGGACGTGGTGCCCGCGCTCGAGCGACTCTTCGAGAGACAGCGAGACATGGAAAAGAGTGTGGCGGCGCTACGACAGGCACAGCTCAGCCAGTTCGCGCGCGAGCTGCACGACGCCTCGAGCGGCGACCTCGTGGTCGCGCGTGTCGATGGGTATCCCGGTGAGCAGTTGCGCACTCTCGCTCAGGACTTGCAGAACCGCGGTCGACGGGTCGTGGTTTTAGTGGGCGCGGAGGGCGACAAGGTGGCGATCGCGGTGGCGAGCGACGGATCGTTGGACGCGGCCGCCACGGTCAAGTCCCTCGCTCAGAAGGTCGGTGGTGGCGGGGGTGGCTCCTCGCGCATAGCCCTGGCCGGCGGTCGCGACGCCGGCGGTATCGACGAAGTTATCCTGCTCGCCAAATCGCTCTAGCGTTGGATAGTGCGACTACTCGGCGTTGACCCCGGTACTAAACGATGTGGGGTGGCGGTCACCAACCGGGAAGCATCGATGGCGTTTCCGCGTCCCGCGCTGGCTACCGACGACCATTTGGTGCATGCGCTGCGACTCCTCACCCAAGAAGAGAGCGTGGAACTCGTCGTTGTTGGACGTCCCGTCGCGCTGTCGGGCAACGAGACCGCCAGTACCAAAGAAGCCGACGCGCTCTACGCGCGACTGAGAGACGAGCTTGCACCTCTGCCGGTCGTGCAGTGGGACGAGCGTCTCACCACGCACGAGGCCCAACGCTCGCTCTCGGCTGCGGGCATGAAGACTAGGAGTCATCGCGCTCACGTGGACAGCGCCGCCGCGGTGATCATGCTGCAGAACTACGCGGAGAGTCACCGTGAGAATTAAGGTCCCGATGTGGGTGATCGGTGGCGTGGGCCTGGTCATCCTGATCTGCGTGGTGTGGTTCTTCTTGCAGTTCGATCCGATCTTTTCGAGTCAGGGCAAGAGCGAACTCATCACTGTTCAGTCGGGGGAGTCTCTCTCACAGGTCGGAACTGACCTCGCCACCCACCACGTCATCGCGTCCTCGTTCGCGTTTCGGATCGACAACTTTCTTCAGGGTTCGTTCGTGATTCAGCCTGGCGCCTACGAGATCCGTCAAGGATCCTCCTTCTCGCACATCCGCTCGATTTTGCGTGGACCGGCCATTCCGGAGGTGACTGCGTCGCCGGGACTCACCGTGAACGAGGTGGCGCAGTCGATGGTGGGCGCGAAGGGAGCCGCCTACGCCAACTCGTTCGCCAAGGACGCGACCGCCGACATCACCAAGAGCCCGTTTGCCCAAGGCCATTCGCTGGAGGGCCTCATTGGCGACACGACTTATCTCATCCTGCCGGGGCTGACGCCAGCGGAACTGGCGCGCCACATGGTGAAAAGCTTCAATCGGGAGGCGGCCGCGGTCGGCCTGACGCCCTCCACGACCGTAAACGGGCTCGACGCCTACCAGCTCATCACCGCGGCCTCGATCGTGGTGAAGGAGGGGTATTACTCATTCAACATGCCCAAGGTGGCGAGGGTGATCTTCAATCGTCTGGCCCGGGGCGGTCCGCTGCAGATGGACTCCACGATCCTGTACCCCTTGGGACAAGATGGAGGGACCGTGACGCCCGCCATGCTGAAGATCAACTCCCCCTACAACACATACTTGTACCCGGGCCTCACCCCAACACCCATCTGCACCGTGTCGAAAGTCGCTCTGAGGGCCGTCCTGCACGCCCCGGCCGGTACGTGGCTGTACTTCGAAACGGTGACCAAAAGTGGCCTCCTCAAGTTTTCGACCACGTACGCCGAACAACTCCAGGCCGAGAAGCTCGCGGCATCGCGGGGTCTGGGATGAATTGGCGCGTGGGCATCGCAGGTTCACCGGTGTCGCACTCGCTCTCGCCGCAACTTCACGAGATTGGCCTGAGGGCGGCGGGATTAACAGGAACGTCTACTCGGGTGGAGATTGACCTCGATCACGCGGGTGAACTACGTCACCTCCTCGGCACGGCTTTCGACGCCCTGTCGATCACGAGCCCCTTGAAGGGTGCGGCGTTCGAGATGTGCGACGAGCGCAGCGAGTCCGCTCTTCGCACCCACTCGGTGAACTCGTTGCTGGTCCGAGATGGCGTTCTCCAAGGCGAGAGCACCGACGGCGAAGGCTTTATCGATGCCCTGCGCGCGACGTACGGGGAGGTTGTGGATAACGCGCACGCGGTGGTACTCGGCGCGGGTGGAGCAGCAAGTGCGATCGTTGATGCGCTCGTTGCCCATGGCGTGCAATCGATCGTGGTGCACGGTCGCACTCCGAGCAAGGTCGAGGCACTGGTCGAGCGGTATCCGATCGTTCACTCGTCGTCCCTCGTCTATCGACCGGTCGATCTGATTGTGAACACGATTCCCGAAGGTGGCCGCGACAACGAAGTAGCCGTCCTGCAGGGCGTGCACCTCGACACGGTCGCCGTCGACATTATCTATGACCCGCGAGAGACCGAGTGGCGCCGACGCTACGCCGAAGCCGGGTGTCGAACGTTGAATGGCCTGCCGATGCTGGCGTATCAGGCGGCCCTTCAGATGCGTTGGTGGTGGGGCGTAGCCTTGGACGGGGCGCAAATTGGAAAGGAACTGCAGTGACGGACACGTTGAGCGCCATTACGTCGCACATCCGTGGACGCGACCACATGGACTACAGCCTCTTTTGGGCGCTGATCGCTCTGGGGGCCACGGGTGTGGTGATGATCTACTCCGCGACGCGCCAGGCGCTCGTCGATGTGGGGGAGAGTTCGCACTACTACGTCGAGCGTCAAGCCGTCTTCGTGGTGATTGGCATGGTAGCGATGTACGTCGTCTCGCGCTTCGACTATCGCCGGTTCGAGATTCTCGCCACTCCGCTATATCTGGTGTCGGTCTTCGCTCTTCTCGGCGTGTTCGTAGTGGGACGCACCGCGCTCGGCGCCGAACGGTGGTACAGCTTCGCGGGCATCCAGGTCCAGCCCAGCGAGTTCGCAGTTCTCTTTCTCATTCTGGCGATCGCGACGTTCTGTGGTCGACGCAAAGAGGGCCTCAATATGAAGGATGTCTTTCGCATTCTCTGCATGGCCATCATCCCCTTGGCGTTGATCATCAAGGAGCCGGACCTGGGCACGGCGATCATCATGGTGCTGATCGTGGGCGCGATGATGGTCATCGCCGGCGTGCCGCCGCGTTTTCTTACGCTCCTGGCCGTGGTCGGTTCCATCGCTGTGGTCGCCGCCGTGTTCTTGGATCTCCTTCAGAAGTATCAGATCGATCGACTCTTTGCCTTCGTCAATCAGAACTCGACGAATCCCCAGGTCGTGCAACTCAACTACGAGATCCAACACGCCAAGAACGCCATCGGGGCCGGGGGTATTCACGGCGCGGGTCTCTTTCACGGCGCCTTCACCGTGCTCGGGTACATACCCGAGCAGTGGACCGACTTCATCTTCACCGCCATCGGCGAGCAACTCGGATTCGTCGGCTCGGCGCTGATCATCGTTCTGCTGGCATTCATCTCGTACCGGATGTTCGTGATTGGCAAGAACGCCCGTGACACCATGGGTCGGCTGATCTGCATCGGCGTGTTCATCCTCTTTGCCTTCAGCACGTTTGAGAACATCGGCATGTGCATGGGGATCATGCCCATCACCGGCGTGCCGTTGCCACTCCTGAGTTATGGCGGTTCAGCCGCCGTCTGCTTCTACGTGGCGGGTGGGATGGTGCTATCGGTGTCGCGGCGCGGCCCGGCCCGGGTGACGCCGTGAGCGACGAGTCCCTGGACGAGTCAGCGGACGACGACGTCGTGGGCGAGGAGCGTGACGCCGCCCTCGAGGAGCTGGCGAGCGAGAGCGACGAACTGAGTTACGGCGTGGCCCCATCCGTGGGCGAGGCGTACTCCACCTTTCGCGTGATGCACGTGGAGTCAGTGCTCTACGACCTCAGTGACGCATCGCCGCTGGTGCACCTGATGGAGGCCGAGTCGCCCTATCGCTACCTAGCGATTCCCGTCGCGCTCGCCGACGCCATCGCTTTGCACCACGCCCATAACGCCACCGAAGGCCGACGTCCCAGCACCAGTGAGCTGATGACGACGATCTTCACGCGCCTGCAGACCGAGATCATTGCGGCGCGCATCGTGCGCTACGAAGACGGCGTCTATTACGCCGAACTCGATCTCATGACGCCGCGCGGACACGAGATCTTCGACTGTCGCACCAGCGACGCCATCACGCTGGCTCTGCGCCAACGCGTGCCGGCGCCGATTCTGTGCGCGGAGGAAGTGCTGTCGCTCTACTTCGGATGAGAAAGATGGACGGCGACGATCTCGCCGCCGCGGCTCGTCGTGGTGCTTCCTTCGTCGGAGATGCGTAAAAGTACGGCCACGATCAGGTAGTTGGCGATCAACGAGTTACCGCCGTAGGCCATGAAGGGCAATGCGATGCCGGTAAAGGGCACGAGTCGCAACACGCCAGCCATGATGAAAAAAGCCTGGAATCCAAGAAGCGCGGTCAGTCCGGCCGCGGTCAATCGAACGAAGTCCGACGTTGCTCGCTGCGCGATACGAAACCCCTCGCCGACGAAAGAGCCAAAGAGGCACAGCACGAGGACCACGCCGATGAAGCCGAGCTCCTCGGCGATGGCGGCAAAGATCATGTCCGAGGTGATCAAGGGGATATTGCCCGAATGGCCAAGGCCCAGTCCCGTGCCCGTCATGGCGCCCGCCGCGATGGAGAACCAGCCGTAGGCCAACTGGGACGAGAGGTGAAGGTTCGTGGCGGACCATGGATCGAGCCACTCCGAGACGCGGATCTGTACTTGGGAGAAGAGCTTGTCGGCGATATAGGCGCCCCCGACCAGCAGTCCGACGCCCAACGCGACGTACGACTTGAGTCCGGTGGCCACCCAGAGCATCGAGATGAAGAGGGCGAAGATCAGAATCATGAAACCGAGGTCGTTCTCCGCGCCGAGAGTCACAATCGAGATGCCCCACGCGGCGAAGATCGGCACGAGAACCTTCGGCGGCACGAAGTTCCGACGGCCCAGGCGCTGGGTTGGCGTCGATAAGAGGTCACGGTTCGCGGCGAAGTACGAGGCGAAGAAGAAGACGAGCAAAATCTTGGCGAACTCTACGGGCTCGAGCGAGAAGGGTCCGAAGTCGATCCAGAGCCGCGCGCCGTTGATGGTGGTGCCGATGTGTGGCACGAGAGGCGCGACGAAGAGAGCGAGGGCCGCAACCAGGGTGAGGTAGCGATAGCGGTCAAGGTCACGGACGTGGCGCACGAACTTGAGGGTGAGGGTAAGGCCAATCGCGCTGATGAAGAACCACATCGCTTGATCGCGAGCAAAGGGCGGGTCCCACCGGGCAATCTCGACGTAGCCGATGCCGTTCAAGAGAATCGCGATCGGTAGAAGGAGTTGCGAGGCTCGCGGCGCGTAGTGCTGAATCGCAAAGTGCATCAGCAGCGAGATCAAGACGAAGCCACCGAGGAAGTAGTCGAAGCGCGCGGGCATCTTGCCCTGGGAACCGAGTGAGGCCAGCACGTAGAAGGCTGTGGTGATGATCCACGCGAGGACGAGCAACCCCAATTCGGTTGAGCGATAGCCAGGTGAACGGTTCTCGTCGGGCGCGTGACGTGATTTCGCGCGCTTCAAAGGGGTGGCGTCGGGGGACGCGTTTCTCGCCACGCAGCAACAGTACCTCTACGATGGTCAGAACGAACTGACTCCAGAGGGATAGTTGCCGTGACCGATCTAGCCTCATTCGGACCCGAGAGGTTCTCGAGTCGCGAACTCTCACGCCTTGAATTTGGCGCGCGACTGCTCGATCTCGGTGCGGACGAACGTCTGCCGATTCTCGATCGCTGCAAGTTCGTGGCCATCTTCGCCGATATGATCGACGAGTTTTTTCAAGTGCGGGTGGTGAGCCTCCAGGACAAAGTCGCCGCCGGAGTACAGACCCCATCGGTGGATGGCATTCGGCCTCGCCAACAGCTCGAAGCGATTCGTGAGCGCGTGCTGGAGCTGATGGAGCGCCAAGACCGACTGATGCTGGACGCCATTTTGCCGACGCTCTCTTCTGACGGCATCAAGATCGTGCGATACGACGATCTCAACCCGATCGCCAAGGACACGTTGACCAAGTATTTCAACGAAAATGTCTATCCCGTCCTAACACCCCTGGCTGTCGACCCCGGTCACCCCTTCCCGATGATCTCAAACCTGTCACTCAACATCGCAGTCACGGTGCGTGACGAGACGACTTACGACGAGCGCAGCGCGCGCGTCAAAGTGCCTAACTCGTTGCCGCGATTCTTGCCGGCGGACGACGGCGAATGGATTCTGATCGAAGAGCTGATCATCGCGCACCTCGACCAACTCTTTCCGGGAATGACCATCGGTCAGGCGGATCTCTTCCGGGTGACGAGGAACGCGGACCTCACGTTGGAAGAAGACGAAGCCGATGACCTGCTAGTCGCGCTCGAGGTCGAACTTCGGCGACGTCGTTTTGGCGAGGCGCTGCGTGTGGAGATTCAGCGCGGCATGTCGGAAGAGTTCTTGAAGTTGCTCATCGACCAACTCGATCTCGATCCGGCCAACGTCTACGTGTCCGAAGCGATGCTCGGTCTCAGTGACTTGTGGAGCCTGTACCGAATGGACCGACCGGACCTCAAGGGTGAGAGCTGGTCGCCGCTCACGCCGAAGCGACTGTTGGACGGCGATCACGTCGGCAACGTGTTCACGGCAATACGCGAGGGCGACATCCTGTTGCACCACCCCTATGAGTCTTTCACCGATTCGGTGGAGTCTTTCACCGCCCAGGCCGCCGTGGACGAAAAGGTGGTCGGGATAAAACAGGCGCTGTACCGCACGTCCGGTGACTCGCCGATTGTCGCCTCACTCATTCACGCCGCCGAGCGCGGCGAGCAGGTGGCCGCGCTGGTGGAACTCAAGGCGCGGTTCGACGAAGCGGCGAACATTGAGTGGGCCAAGGCCCTCGAAGATGCGGGGGTTCACGTGGTCTATGGCGTGGTGGGTCTGAAGACTCACTGCAAGATCACGTTGGTGCTGCGCAGCGAGGGCGGCACCACGGTGCGCTACGTGCACATCGGCACCGGCAACTACAACGACCGCACGGCTCGGATCTACGAGGATTTCGGGCTGCTCACGCGCGATCCGGTCATCAGTCACGACGTCGGCGAGCTCTTTAACTTCTTGACCGGCTTCTCTCGCATCGGTGCCTACGAGAAGCTCATCGTCAGTCCGCTCTCGACGCGCACGCGAGTGGTTGAGCTCATCAATCGTCAGCGTGACCGGGGACCCGAGGGTCGGATTGCGATCAAGGTCAACGGCCTGACTGATCCGACCATCATCGACGCGCTCTACGACGCGAGCATCGCCGGGGTGGAGATACGACTGATTGTGCGAACTCTGTGTTCGCTGCGTCCCGGTGTCGAGAAGCTCTCAGAAAACATCACGGTGCACTCCGTGGTGGGTGAGTTCCTCGAGCATTCGCGAATCTTCATCTTTGGACGTCCCCAAGACGACGAGTTCTCGGTGTACATCGGATCGGCGGACCTGATGGAGCGAAACCTCGACCGTCGTGTCGAGGTCATGGTGCCGATTGAAGACTCGGCGCTTCAGAACGAGTTGATCGAGGCCTTCGAAGTGACCTGGGACGACGATCTCTTCACCTGGGTGCTCGGGACTGATCGTCGCTGGCGACGCCTCCAGCCAGTGCGCAACTTTTCAGCCCAGGCTGAGTTCAAGCGTCGAGCGATGGATCGGTCGCGATCCCTTTCGCAGGTGTGATCTCGTTCGGGCGACGCCACTGCAGGCTCGCGTAACAGGCCCCGCCCAAAGGTATCGGCAACCAAAAGTTCACGAGTCGATAGGCGAGCACGGCGAGGATGGCCTGGCTGTGCGGGACGCCGAATCCCACCAGCGAGGTAATGAGAACCGTCTCGACGACGCCGAGCCCCGCCGGGGTGATCGGAATGGCGGCCAGCACGTTGGCGAGCCCGTAAGCGACGAGAAGGTCGATCGGTGAGACCACGGATCCGAAGGACCACAGAAAAACCCAGAGGCACGTTGCGTCGAGCAGCCAATTGAGGGTGGCCCACGCAAAAGCCCACCACAGCGTGCGGCGATTCGAGATGAGCAGCGTGATGCGTCCGGCGACCTTGGCGAGCACGGCGCTCACGGCGTCGGGCTTCACCGACGGGACATGCCGTGCGATGGCCCGGATCCACGAGTCCGCGCGTCGCTGACCCCTGGTGATTAGGAGAATCGTACCGAAGAACGCAAGCAGCAAGAAGACTCCCGCCAAGGCGGCGAACCCGTAGAGCGGGTCAAATCCGTTGAGCGGGATCGAGATCACGAGCGCGATCCAAAAGATGACGTTCAGCACCACCGCAGAGCCCGAGCCCTGAGCCGCGAGGCCAAAGGCGTTGGTCTCCTTGGGAACGCCGAGCTCATTGAAGATCCGGTACGCCAGGGCGCCTGCGGGCGCGGTCCCCCCGGGCACGACGTGGCTGATAGCGAAGCCGGCCATATCGACGCGCAACGTGTTGTAGCGGCTCGGCGCGTAGGGATAGAGCACGGTGCGAGTGAGTTCGACGTAGCAGAGGATCGCCGCGATCTCGAGCAATACCGCAAAGGTCACCAGCCAGGGGTTCACGGAGCCAAGAAGTGGTAAAGAATGCCGCGCGGCGCCCAACTGGGGTAAGACGAGGTACTCGAAGACGAAGATAAGCGAACCGAGGCTCAAAATGAGCCGAATCTCACGGGGAAGAGTGAACTTCTTCTTCGGCCCGGTCTCGGTCATATGGTCCTTTTGAATCTGCGATCAACTTACGGCCACCGCCGAACTCAATCGACCAAGTGTAGCGACGTCGTAGAATTCCCCAAATGCGTACGCTCATCGTTCTGCCCACGTTTAACGAGATTTTCAACGTGGAACTGATGCTGCGCACGCTCAATGAGGTCGTGCCCGAGTGCCACGTGTTGGTCATCGATGACGGCAGCCCCGATGGCACGGCGGCGCGCGCGCACGCGGTGGGAGCGGAGTTGGGTGGCATTGACATCTTGGAGCGCGCCGGCAAGAGCGGGCTAGGCACCGCATACCGCACGGGCTTCTCCTGGGGACTCGAACGCGGCTACGACCACTTCGTCGAGATGGACTGTGACTTCTCGCACGATCCGCGCGCCCTGCCCAAGCTGCTCGAAGTCGCCGAAGAGTACGAAGTCGTCATCGGATCGCGGTACATCAAGGGCGGTCACATTCCGAACTGGAAGCTCTCGCGTCGTCTGCTCTCGCGCGGCGGCAACGAGTACGCCTCCGTCATGCTCGGTCTGCACGTTGCCGACTCGACGTCGGGCTATCGCGTCTACTCGGCCTCGGCGCTCGAGAAGATTGACTTCACCTCGGTGACCGCCGGCGGGTACGGCTTTCAGATCGAAATGACGTATCGCGCCCGGAGCCGGGGGGCAACGGTGATCGAGTTCCCGATCACTTTTAAGGATCGCGAGCGGGGCGAGTCCAAGATGTCCCATGCCATCGTGGTCGAGGCGCTCGTGCTGGTGACCCAGTGGGCGTTGGAGCGTTGGTATCGTCGCGCGAAGAGCGTGTACGACGCCCGACGAAGTTCGAAGGGTTAGACGCCCTCGGAGAGCAGCGACGTCAAGACGACCGCCAGTTTGGCGCGCGTCTCTTCACGTTCGGCCATAGGGTCAGACTCGCTCACGATACCCGCGCCGGCCCAGGCTTCGAAGTCCCGGTCTTTGATCAGTACCCCGCGCAGGCCAATCCACCACTCGCCGTCGCCGCGCTCATCGATCCACCCGACCGGTCCGGCGAAGACCCCCCGGTCGTGTTGCTCGAGACGACAGATCACGTCGTAGGCCATCTCGCGGGGAATCCCGCCCACGGCCGCCGTGGGATGCAACATCCGCAGCACCTCAAGTGCGTCGGGCGCTTCGTCGGGTGACGAGTGACGAGCGCGGACGTGGGTTCCCAGGTGCGCGACCGTACGCAGGGTCACGATTGAGGGTTCGGGATCTACGTAGATCTCGTCGTAGACCCCGGAGAGATTGAGCACGATTTCATCGACCATGACGGAGTGCTCATGGAGGTTCTTGGCGCTACCCAAGAGCCACGTCTCGTAGTCGTCGGGGGCCACGTTGGGCGGCAACGTAATCGTGCCCGCGAGTGGGTGGCACTGAATCTCGTCGGCCATGCGCCGCACGAGCAGTTCGGGACTCGCACCCACGAACCGCTGGCCAGCGGACGTCGGGACGCTGTAGAGCGTGCAAATGGGCTCGCGCTGCTTGAGACGTTGGGCGATCGCGGCGGCGTCGATCGGCTCGGGCACCGTTCCCAGCACCGCGCGGGCGAGCACCACCTTGTCGATCTCCTTTCGCCGCAGTATCTCAACGGCGAGTGCCACATTGTGCGCGTACTCCTCGGGGGTGGGCTGGAACACCAGCGAGCGAGGGCTTTGGGTCTCCTGAGTCGGGGCACTCACCTGGTCGAGGTACTCAAGCCAGGCGGGGGAGCCGTCGGCCGAGCTCACCCAGGTTTCGCCGGAGACGAACTGGGTGACGCAGAACTCTGGGATCGCCAGCGTGGCGCTCGCGTTGCGATCGAAGGGCAGCGCCCCGAAGGCGATGACGCCGGTGCCGGCTGGGCCGTCCGCGCCGATGACCTCATGGCGAGCGAGTGCTTCGGACGCGTTGCGCGGGACGCCGAGACCGCAGGCGAGTTCGATGGAGTCCACGACGTGACCGAAACCGCAGCGCAACACCTCGGGGGTTTCGATGAGCCAGCCGCTGCGCGCGCCCAGGGCGCGAAGGGCCTCGGGCGCGAGACGATCGTGGCGACGGCGAAGGAATCTCACGCGGCCCTCGTGGCCAGGAACTGTTGGCTGAGACCACCCATTACTCGTCGGTGGTTGACGCCGCTGAAGCCCGCCCGGTTCAACATGGCGACGATCTCGGTTTCGTCGGGGAGGTAGGCCGTCGAGGCCGGCAGATAGCGGTAGGCGTCGCGATCCGACAGCAGCGCGCCAATGAAGGGGACGCAGCGGCGAAACCAGAGACGAAAACCAGCGCGCCAAAGACCGCCGGCGGGCTCAGCGACCTCGAGTAGCGAGAGCCTCCCGCCGGGACGCAGGACCCTGGCCATCTCGCTGAAGGTCTTCTCGAGGTCGGTGAAGTTGCGAAGGGCGTAGCCGCACGTGACACCGTCAAAGGCGCCCCAGCGAAAGGGCAGATGCGACGCGTCGGCTTGAACACGTGGTTCCACGCCCCTGGCGGCGTGCAGCATGTTGTAGCTGAGGTCGGTGGCGACTGCGCGCTGGCCCTGACGACGCAACTCTCGAGCAAAGTCACCGGTACCCGCTGCTACATCCAACACCGCACTCGCGCTGGCCAGACGCAGATCACTCACCGCACGCCGGCGCCAGCGCCGGTCCAGGCCAAAGGTCATCACGCGATTCACCATCTCGTAGCGCGGGGCGATCGCGTCGAACATGGCCCGCACTTGGACGGTCTTCTGGTCACCCTGGGGGAGTGGGGTCTCCGACATGCTTAGAGGTACAGACGTGACAGTGTCTGAGCCACGCAGGCGGGCTTGTCGGCGTCCTTAATCTCGACGACGACGTCCATCGCTATCTGAACACCGCCGGGTACGTCATCGACCGAGACCAGGGTCGCGCCCGCGCGCACCTCTGATCCCACCGGCACCGGAGAAGTAAAGCGCACCTTGTTCGAGCCGTAGTTGATCCCCATGGCCACACCGTCGACGTGTAAGAGACCGCTGGTCAGTAGGGGCACGAGGGACAAGGTGAGGTACCCGTGAGCGATCGTGTGACCAAAGGGTCCCGCCGCCGCTCGTTCGGGATCCACGTGGATCCACTGATGGTCACCCGTCGCGTCGGCGAAGAGATTCACCTGCTCCTGGGTCACTCTGCGGTACTCCGAGTAGCCCAAGTGCGTGCCGACGAGTGTTTTCAGTTCGTCAATGTTGCGTACGTGCGTGGTCATCGCTCACCTCCGGATAGACCTTAGGGCGCGCTAACAGGGTTACGCCAAGTGGCACCGGTAGGCTCCGTGCGTGCGGCCGGCGCTCATGGAACCCCATCATCGACAGATCAGCGGCGGAGGATTTCGCGCCGCACTGTTCGGTCTTCTCGATGGATTGGTCACCAACGTGTCGCTCATCTTGGGCTTCGCCGGCGCAAACCCGGGACACGACGTGGTGCGCCTCGCCGGCTTGGCCGGGCTCGTGGCGGGCGCCTTCTCCATGGGGACGGGCGAGTACCTCTCGATGCGGTCGCAAAAGGAGCTTTACGAGTACGAGATCGGTGTGGAACGCCGCGCCCTCGCGGACAACCCCGAAGACGAGCGACTCGAGCTCAAGGCCCTCTTCCTGGGTCGAGGCATCGACGAAGAGCTGGCCGACCGGTTGTCGATCGACCTCATGAAGAACCCCGACTTGGCGCTGCGCACGCACGCCCGCGAAGAGCTCGGCATCGACCCGTCGGCGACGGGTAATCCCTGGGTGGCCGCCATCTCGTCGTTCATTTTCTTCTCGGTCGGCGCATTCTTGCCCTTGGTGCCCTGGATCGTGACGTCGAGCGGCAACGTGATGTGGTGGTCGATCGGCTTGGCCGGGGTAGCAACACTCTTCGTCGGGGGAGCGGTCGGACACTTCACGCGTCGCGGCGTCGTGTACTCGGCCCTGCGGGCGCTCGTCATCATGGCGTTGGCCTCGGCCGTTACCTATGGGGTGGGTCACGCCGTCGGCGTCAGTTAGTCGCGCGAAAAGCGAATGAGTCGATCCTCGCGCTCGAGGCGAAAGCCGAGCGAGTCATAGAGTTTGAGCGCGGGCTCGTTGGACTCATCCACGAAGAGGACGGCGTGGGTGACGCCCTTGCGATACAGCACGTTGAGACCCTGGGTGACCATCACGCGCCCGAGGTGATGGCCCTGAAAGTCCGGATGCACGGAGATGACGTAGATCTCGCCGAAGCGATCGGGGTGAAGTTCGTGAACCTTGGTCCAACACGACGCCGCGATGCGTCCGTCGATCTCCAGCACGAGGAAGCCCGAGGGATCGAACCACGGCTCGTGGGTGCGCTCGTCTAGGTCGGCCAGGTGCCACGCGCCTTGCTCAGGATGGTGCCAGAAGGCCGCGTTGTTCTCCTCGAGCCAGGCCGCTTCGTCGTGATGGGCTTCGAAGTTGCGCAGGGTGAAACCTTCGGGGACGGGCTCCACCGGCACGGGCAGCATGACCCCCATGAGCCGGAGCATGCGAATGACGTTCCCCCGGCTGTGTTCGCAAGGCTCGGGGCCGCGCGTCCACCAGTCGATCACGGCGTGCACGTGCAGCAGATGATCGAGGAGGTCCTGATCGACGTCGCCCCCGCTCATCTCTACCGTGGCGTGCTCCTTGCCGCTGGCCATGGCGTACTTGGTGAGAGTGCCCTGCTCGTAGTAGAGCCAGTGTTCGGACTTCCAGCCGTGGACAACCGCGCGACGACGGCCTTCGTCAATGGCTTCGCGACCTAGTACCGCTTCGGTATGGTCCAAGAGGTGCAGGACATCGAGTCGCTGATGGGGCGTGAGCGAACTCACCCGCAACCACGAAGAGGCCATAGCCGAAGGTTACTGGTGGGACTTAGTGGACCCGCGCCGCGACTCGATTGAGTCGACGCAACAGGGCCCCAACCGTTCGTTCCGCCGCAACGAGTTCGCTGTACACGTCGGGCGCCATAGCGTTCCCTTCGGACTCGACGAGAGACGTGATGCGCGTCGCGACATCGTTCATGGTGGAGGTGATCGTGTTGAGTTCGGTCTGCATGCTCATGAGGTCTCCCGTGGCGGCCAGGGGTACGGTATCGGCCTTTAGAGTAATAGCCGATGAGCACCACCACCGAAGGCGATACGGCACTGCTGCGGTGGTCGGTGATTGAAGCGCGCGGGAGTGACGCGCGCAGCTTTCTCCAAGGTCAACTCAGCCAGGATCTGGAGTCCCTCGGTCCCGAGGGCGCCTGGACCCTCGTCCTCGCCCCGGACAGTGTCGTGCTCGCGGTGGGTCACGTGCGCGGCCGTGACGATGGCCTTGACCTGGTCGTGTCCCGAGAGTTGAGCGACGTGGCGCTCGCGCGCCTGCGACGATTCCTGCTGCGCTCGACGTGCACGCTCGAGTTGCGTGAGGTCGAGCAGGGTCCTTTCGCGTCGCTCGGCGAGCAGATCGAGGCAAGCTGGCCGGGTCCGAACGAGATCGAACGGAATCTGACCCCGCACTCCTTTGGTCGCACGTTCGTTGACGCGACGGTGTCCTTCACGAAGGGCTGCTTCACGGGTCAAGAACTGGTGGGCCGCCTCGACGCCCGTGGTTCGAGTGTGCCATGGCGTCTGGTGCGCGTTGAAGGTCCCAGTGAGCCCGAGATCGACGATTATCTGCGCTCGAAGGGACCGCACGGACCTCAAGGACTCACCAGCGCGCTCGAACGCGATGGACGAATTATCGGGCTCGGAGTGGCGCACCGCACCCTGGCGTCAAGCGAGCCGCCCTCGGGCGTGGTCGTGGCGGAACTGAGCTGACGCCGACGTCGTGACTAACGTACGTCCCATGGTGAGGGCACGTGCGTTTCGTCGTTGAGGGCCTCTTTCTTAAGGTGGCCGGCATCACCACGGAGGAAGACGCACTGTTTTCCGTGGCCCTGGGAGCGAACGCGGTGGGCTTCGACTTCGCGCTCGGCGAGCGCCAAATCGACGCGGGGACCGTGCACGACATTGTGCGTCGACTACCGGCGGGCGTGATTTCGATCGGCACATTCCGCAATGAACTGCCCCAGCGCGTCGCGGAGGTCGCGAACACCATCGGTCTCACTGCCGTGCAGATCGAGGGACCGATCGTCGCCGACGAGTTGAGTTTCATCACCGAACGCGTCAACACCGTGCTGCGCACCGTCCCGGACGGGGTGGAGAAGCTAGCGCTCTGGCAGGGGGTTGACTATCTCGTGTTGCCTGAGCTCGATGAGCCCGCTGCCCTCGACTTAGCCTTCGAGCAGCTGAGCCACTCCACCGCGCGCCTGCCTCTTATCGCGTCGGGGGGACTGACGCCCGCGAACGTGAAGGACGTCGTCCAG
Organism: uncultured Acidimicrobiaceae bacterium; assembly: GCA_963839255.1. GTDB lineage: Bacteria > Actinomycetota > Acidimicrobiia > Acidimicrobiales > RAAP-2 > RAAP-2. The sequence goes on along the minus strand of CAWIUH010000001.1, from coordinate 189,643 downwards.
CGTCTGCCGGTCTTCGGCGTCGAGGTTCTGAGCGGCGTCGAGAGTGCGCCGGGGGTGAAGGATCCGGTCAAACTCGGTGAGTTCATCGCTAACGCGCGCTGGGCGTACGAGAACAGCTACGTGGAGCGGGACTACAACGAGTGGTCGGTTTAAAACTCCGGGCGCCGAAAGATCACGCTGCCGTTGTGACCACCGAAGCCAAAGGAGTTGGAGAGAATCACGTCGACGTCCATCGCGCGCGGCTCACCGATCACGACGTCCAGGTCGATCTCAGGATCAACGACCCTCGTTCCGGCGGTGGGGGGAATCAGCTGATTCTGCAGCGTAAGCACTGACGCTACGCCCTCTAAGGCTCCGGCGGCGGCCAACGAGTGCCCGAGATGACCCTTGATGGACGTCGTAGGGGGCGGACGATCGCCAAAGACGCGGTGAACGGCGATTGATTCGGCGAGGTCGTTGAGCGGAGTCGAGGTGCCGTGCGCGTTGATGTGCGAGACGTCCTGGGGGCGAATCTGGGCATCCGCGAGGGCGATCTCCATGCACCGCACCGCCCCGTTGCCGCTGGGATCGGGGGCCGTGATGTGGTGCGCGTCGGCCGTCGAGGCAGCGCCGACGACCTCGGCGAGGATCGTGGCTCCGCGCTCCACCGCGTAGTCCCACTCCTCGAGAACGAGAATGCCTGCGCCCTCACCCATGACGAAGCCGTCGCGATCGACGTCGAAGGGCCGTGAGAAGTCGGTGTTGGAGAGTGCGGTCATGTTGCGAAAGCCGGCCTCAGCGAGATCGACGATCACGGCCTCGGCGCCGCCGGCGACCGCGATGTTGCAACGGCCCGAGGCGACCAGGCGTGCCGCGTTGCCGATCGCGTGTGTTCCCGCGGCGCAGGCGGTGGTGACTGTCTCTGCCGGACCGCCCAGGCCAAAACGCATCGAGACCGCGGCGGTGCCGGCGTTGGGCATCAGCATGGGCACGAGAAAGGGCGAGACCCGATCGGCACCCTTGGACATCAAGACGGCGTCCTGGTCGAGGACGGTCTGTAGACCACCGATGCCGGTGGTGACAATGCTGCCGGCATCCTCATAGGGGCCGACGAGCCCACTCTGGTTCCACGCCTCATCGGCGGCCATGAGGGCATACAGGGTAAAGGGGTCGAAGCGGCGCAGTTCCTTGGCGTTGCCAAGGTGGCTTGCGTCAAAGTCGCCGATGCGCTTGCTGGGGGGAGCCTCGGTACGCAAAAGAGCCGTCCAGAGAGCCTCGACACCTACACCGGCGCAACTGATCGCACCCAGTCCCGTGACGGCGACTCGGCGACCTTGTATCGGTCCCGAGGGAGATACCGCGACGCGCACTACAGCTTGGCGTAAATGAGATCGAAGGCCTGACCGACGGTGGTGATCTCTTTGAGTTCGTCTTCGGCGACCTCGATGTCGAACGTCTCTTCCAACGCCATGACGAGTTCAACGAGGTCCAGGCTGTCCGCACCGAGGTCGTCGGCGAAGGACGCTTCGACGGTGACTTGCGAAGGATCGACCGCCAGGACCTCCACCGTGTCCTCGGTGAATTTCGCAAACGCTTCGTTACGGTCCATGGTGTAGCCCCACTTTCTGTCGCTCCATCGTAGTCAATACGTCTCGCGATCGTGAACCCTACTGACCGAGGGCGAGCCCTCCGTCAACCGGAATTATCGCGCCCGTGATGTAGCGAGCGTGGTTACTGGCGAGAAACCCGACAACGCCAGCGACATCGTCGGGCTGACCTGCGTGCCCGAGCGGGATGAGCGACAGCAGGGAGTCGCGTGCTCCTCAGCTCGCTCGTCATGTCGGTGTCGATGAGACCGGGGGCGACGACGTTGACAGTGATTGATCGCGACGCCACTTCGCGCGCCAGGGACCGCGCGAGTCCAACGAGTCCCGACTTGGCCGCCGCGTAGTTGGCCTGACCCGGTATGCCCATAAAGGGCGAGATCGAGCCCATGAAGATGAGCGAACCACTGCGAGCTCGCACCATGGACGCGAGCACCGCGCGGGCCGTGTAAAAGGCCCCGTCAAGGTTGGTCGAGATGACGTTGTGCCACTGCTCATCGGACATGCGCAGCGCGATGCCGTCCTGGGTGATGCCCGCGTTCACGACCGCCACGCCGACCGGTCCGAACTCGGCCACGGCCGCCTTCACTGCGTCGGTGACCTGCTCGGAGTTGGCCACATCGACTTCGAAGGACTTCGCCGTTCCGCTGGGTGCCACCCCGCTACGCGAGAGAGAGACGACCTGGTCGCCCTCGGCGATGAAGTGCCGCGCGATGGCCGCACCGATGCCGCGGCTCGCGCCGGTGACGATGACGTGACGACTCATAGTTGACTCTCCTGTAGTTGGTCGAGACCAGCGGGAGCAAACTGGACGTCGAAGTCGCGGATGCGCTTGGTAAGGCCGGTGAGCACGCCGCTGGGTGGCATCTCGACGGTCGTGCGCACGGATTCGGGCAGGGCCAGTGTCGCGTCGAGAAACTCAACCGGTGAAGTGAGTTGGCGCCGCATGAGTTCGCGCCACTCGGCGGGAGAACGGTGGACTTGCGCGTCGACATTGGAGATCACAATCGCGTCGGTCTCGCCCCAGGTGGTCGCGTCGAGCTGCGCGTCGAGTTCATCTTGGGCCGGCGCCATGAGCGGGGAGTGAAACGCGCCGCCCACTTCGAGGGATGTCGCGCGACGCCAGCCGAGATCGCGGTGACGTGATAGCAGGTCATCGAGACCCGCCCGAGTTCCACTCACCACGATCTGGCCGGTACCGTTGATGTTCGCGATCCACACTTCGGACACTGAGCTCAAGTTGTCGCGCGCCCCGTCGTCCCCGCCCATCACCGCGACCATGGAGCCCTCGCTGGCTTCGGCGGCGCGGGCCATGGCGGCCCCTCGAACGGCGATGAGTTTCGTGCCCTCGGTGAGATCGAGCAGTCCCGAGGCGACCAGGGCTGAGAACTCGCCGAGGCTGTGACCGAGGAGGTAGCGCGGTCGAACGCCCAAGTCCATCAGTTCGTGGTAGCCCACCAGGGACAGGGCGAAGGTGGCCAACTGAGCGTTGTCGGTCCGTACCACCTCGTCGGTATCGGCCACGAGCAGCAGCCGCTCTACGTTGACACTGGCGATCTCACCCACCTGATCGACTAAGCCCCAGTGTCGTGATGACTGCCACGCGGCGCCCGCGCCCGCACTGATCGAACCCTGCCCGGGAAAGAGGGCGACGATGTCATCGCGAAAGGGCAGAGTCGTGTCGTCGGCCATAGGGACCAAGGTAATTGAAAGCAGCGCGTAACGGTGTGCCCGGAGTGGGACTCGAACCCACACACCCTCTCGAGTAAAGGCTTTTGAGGCCTCCGCGTCTGCCAATTCCGCCATCCGGGCTGCGGCGACCACCGTACCAGTAACCGTAGGGTGAATCGGATGGAGGCGTCACTCTTTCACCAGGTCGGCGAGCTCGCCAGTCCCATTCCGGCGAGTTTTGAAACCCACGCCCAGCGCACGCGTTTGTTCTTGCGCGTGGAGCACGACGGCGTCGACGGCGTCGGCGAGATCTCGCCGCAACCGCACGCTCTGAACGGCGACCCGGGCCTCGACGAAGTCCTTGACGCGCTTCGCGGCGCAGTCGCGCGGCTCCATGGTGTAACCGAGCGCGAGGGGGACGTACCGCACTGGAGTCGTGTCGCACGCCTAGGGTCCGGGTCACCCCGCGACAACGCGGCGTACGCGCTCATAGAAATGGCGTTGCTCGATCGCGAGATGCGCCGCGACGAGGTCGTTGTCGAGGACGCGTGGACAACCCTCATCGAGACCCCGTGGCAGGCGACGGTCTCGATCCTCGGCGACCAAGACTGGGCCATTGACGAGCGAGTCCAACGAGTGCGGGTGAAGTGCGCACCGGGCGCTCTGCACACCTCGGCGCAGAGAAGGTTACGTGACCTGCGGGTTCCCACTCTTCTGGACTTCAACTGTTCGGCGACGCGCGACGACGAGGTGCTCGAACTCCTCGCCGCCGTGTCAAGGTTCGCCACGGTCGACGCGGTGGAACAGCCCTACGCAGTCGGCAACCTGGTGGACCACGCGAGGTTGGCTGGCCGTTTGGAGGTCGCGCTCAGCCTTGATGAGGGGGTGCGATCGTTGCGCGACCTCCGCCAGATCGTGAACTACGGAGCGGCGACAATGCTGTGCGTCAAGCCCGCGCGCGTGGGCGGACTGGCGAACGCGCGCACGCTTATCGCGCGCGCTCAAGGGGCGGGCTTGCGCGTCTACCTCGGTGGCTTTTTCGAGTCGCCGTACGCCCGGCGCGTGCACCGGGCGCTCGCGAACAGCTGTGTGATCGAGCCCAGTGACGTGGGCGACGTCGCGGTCGCGAGTGAGATCGATCTCGTCGCCACGCCGACGAGTTTTGGGGTCGAGCCCGCCCTGGTCATTGGGGGCGGGGTTACGCCCGTTTCTCTCCTCTGACGAGGCGCGCCGTAGACTCAGCCCCATGGGATCCGGACTCACAAAACGTCGTCTGGGGGACCTACAACGTCAGCTCGCCCAAGCGCGAGAGAGTCTGGCTGTCCTCGAAGAGCAGGTTGCCGTCTGGAACGACGCGCTCGATGACGCGCGAATTCGAGCCCTCGTCTCCGAAACGCCCCTGCAGTCCAAGGAGTACGAGGATCTGGCTCGCCACGTGGCCGTCGCGAACGCCGAGATGAAGCGGCGCCTGAGCGACGTGCAAGAGCTGGTCGCCAAACGCGATGAACTCCTACGTGCGTGGTCGCCCAAGGACGAACATGAATAAGCGTGTGGTGATCGCCGATGACGAGTCGATTATTCGTCTCGACCTCAAGGAGATTCTCGAAGGCGACGGGTACCTCGTGGTCGGCGAGGCCGCACGAGGCGACGACGCCCTGGCCATGATCAAGGAACACGAGCCCGATCTGGCCCTGCTCGACATCAAGATGCCCGGCATTGACGGTATCGAGGTGGCGAGGGCCCTAAAGGACTCGAACACGGTGATCGTGTTGCTCACCGCGTTTAGCCAGCGCACGCTGATCGAGAGTGCGCGTGACGCGGGGGTCAGTGCCTATCTCGTCAAGCCCTTTCGCTCCAGTGAGATTCTGCCAAAGTTGGCCGCCATCTTGAACCCCGAGGTGAGTGAAACCGGCGCTTCGCACGAGATCGTGAGCGCGGACGACAAGATCGAGACGCGCGAGATCGTTCAGCGTGCCAAAGAGCTCCTCATGGCCGAACGCGGTCTCGACGAGCCAGCGGCCTTCGAAGTGATTCAGCAGTCCGCCATGCGTGCGCGCACTCGCATGCGTGACGTCGCCCAGCAGATACTCAGTGGTGAGTTCATTGGCTGACCCGGCCGCCCCGGTTGATCGTCGTCCGCTCGTCCTGTTGGATGGCATGTCGCTCGCCTTTCGCGCCTTCTTTGCCTTGCCCACGGACATCCAGACGTCGGCCGGCGTTGTCACGAACGCGCTGCATGGATTTGCCTCGATGCTGGTGTCGCTGGTGGGATCACAGAACCCACGGGCCCTGGCCGTCGCGTTCGACCTGCCCGGGGGAACCTTTCGCGATGAGATGACCCAGGACTACAAGGGGGGCCGTGACGCCACCCCCCCCGAGATCGAGCATCAGTTCGACCTCATCCGCACGATGTGCGAGACCCTACACATCCCCGTACTCGGCGTCGAGCGCTACGAGGCCGACGACGTGCTCGCGACCCTCGCGTCCTGGGGACGCGACGCGCAGATTCCCGTCGTCATCGTCTCGGGCGACCGCGACACCTTTCAACTCGTGGAGGACCCCTACGTCAAAGTTCTCTACAACCGGCGCGGCGTCTCGGACTATTCGCTCTACGACGAGAGCGGGATCTTCGAGCGCACCGGGATCGAGGCCCCGCGCTATCCGCTCCTCGCGGCCTTGCGCGGGGACACCTCGGACAATCTGCCCGGAGTGCCCGGGGTGGGAGAGAAGACCGCGGCGAAGCTCTTCTCGCAGTTCGCCGACATGGACGAGCTCTACGCCAACCTCGACACGCTGACGCCCAAACTTCGCGAGAACTTGGCCACCTGGGAGGAACGCGCGCGCAACAACGAGATCGTCATGCGCCTCATTCGCGACGTACCGCTGGACTTCACCCTCGACGACCTGACCTTGGGCGGGTGGAATCGAGCCGAAGTGAATGCGTTCTTCGAGCGCTACGAGATGAACTCGATGCGAACGCGCATTGGCAAACTCATGACTGACGGCCTGTTGGGCGAGTCCGCCGGTACCGATGTCGTACCTTCAGCTGTGCCAGGCGCACCCTCGGTACCCGCCGTCGCGTTGCGTCCGGGAAGTTCTCTCGCGATGGTGCTCTCCGGTGAGAGTGCGCCACTCGTGGCCTGCAGCCACGAACGCGTGGCCGTGCTCAACGCCACTAGCGGGGCGCTGGCGGTTGTGCCCTTGAGCGAGTTCTTCGCGAGTGCCAGCGACATCGCCTTCGCCGGACACGACGTGCGCACGCTGTATCGACGCGCGGGAGAAGCGGGTGTGAACCTTCTCCCACCGGCGGACGACACGTCCATCATGGCGTACCTCGTGGACTCCATCAGCGGGCACTATGAACTGGCCGACGTCGCCGAGCGTTTTCTGGGCGAGACCCGCGAGGACGCCCAGCCGTCACTCTTTGGCGGCTCTGACGACGAGACGCTCGTGCGCGAGGTGCAACAGATCGCCCGGCTACGCGACGTACTGCGCGCCGAGATCGACCGCTGGGAACTGAACCACATCTACGAACAGGTCGAGCTGCCCCTCGTCGCGGTCTTAGGACGCATGGAAGCGCGTGGGGTGAGCGTGGACGCGGCCATGCTACGCACGATCTCTGACGAGTTCAGTGCCGAGGTGAGTCACCTCGACGCCGAGATCCAAAAGATGGCCGGACACGAGTTCAAGGTGAACTCACCCCAGCAACTGCAGGTCGTGCTTTTTGACGAACTGGGCCTCACCGCGGTGAAGAAGATCAAGTCCGGGCGCTCCACCGACGCCGCGAGCCTCGAGGCGATCGAAGACGAGCACCCGATCGTGCCGCTGATTCTGCGTTACCGCGAGATCGAAAAACTCCGCAGCACCTACGGTGCACCGTTGATCGACACCGTCCAGGCCGACGGGCGTATCCACGCCATGTTCACCCAGACCGTGGCGCGCACGGGCCGACTCTCCTCGGAGAACCCCAACCTGCACAACATCCCGGTGCGCTCCTCCGAGGGCCGTCGGCTGCGCTACGCCTTCGTGCCCAGCTCGGGCTGGCTACTCGCCGTGTCGGACTACAACCAGATCGAACTGCGAATCCTCGCGCACCTCTCCCAAGATCAGGGCCTGTTGCGCGCGTTCGCCTCGCACGAAGACGTCCATCGCACGATCGCGGCGTCGGTGTTCGGTGTGGAGTCCGACGAGGTCACGAACGAGCAGCGTGAACGGGCCAAGGCGGTCTCCTATGGCCTGGTCTACGGCATGGAGGCCTTCGGGCTAAGCCGACGCCTCGGGATTCCCGTGGCCAGCGCGCGCGAGATCATGAATCGCTACTTCGAAGGATTCCCGAGCCTGCGCCAGTATCTCGATGAAGTGGTCAAGGAGATCCGCAGCCAGGGATACTCGCGCACCGAACTCGGTCGCGTGCGTCCGTTCCCGGATCTCCTCACCGCCACGGGTGCTCAGCGGGCGGCCGTCGAGCGTCAGGCGATGAACGCCGGGATCCAAGGACTGGCGGCGGATATCTTCAAGTCCGCCCTCGTTCGCCTCGATGACGCCCTCACCCGTGAGGGCCTGGCCGCTCGGCTCATCCTGCAGGTCCACGACGAAGTCGTCGTGGAGGCTCCGCCAGATGAGAAAGAACGAGTGGGCGAGATCGTGATCGACGCGCTGATGAACGCGGCCACACTCTCGGTTCCCCTCGAAGTGTCCCTCACGTGGGGCGAGAACTGGGCCGACGCGAAGGGTTAAGGGACCCTCTGCTAACCTTGAACGCTGGGTTGACACCGGAAACCCAGTCCCTATTGACTAGTCAGACCCCGGTTGTGGTCGCACGAAAGTAGTACCCCCATGACGGACGGCACGAGCCTCCTCTCCACCCAGCAGATGGGTACCTTCGACGAAAACGGAAACTACATTCCGCGCGTCATCACCGAAGACGACTTGGTCGGCACCGATCTCGCGACCCTGGTGGGCGACAGCGTCCTCGAGTTCGAAGACGGCGACCTGGTGGTCGGCACGGTGGTCAAGATCGATCACGACGAAGTGCTCCTCGACATCGGCTTTAAGTCCGAGGGCGTCATTCCCAGCCGCGAACTCTCCATTCGCAACGACGTCGACCCCTCCGAGATCGTTTCACTCGGCGAGCGCATTGAGTGCCTGGTCCTGCAGAAAGAGGACAAAGAGGGACGCCTTGTCCTTTCGAAGAAGCGCGCCCAGTACGAAAAGGCCTGGGCCAACATCGAAGAACTCAAAAACCGTGACGAGGTCGTCAAGGGTGTCGTCATCGAAGTCGTCAAGGGCGGTCTCATCGTCGACATCGGTCTGCGCGGGTTTCTTGCCCGCCTCGTTGGTCGAGTTGCGCCGCGTGCGCGAGCTCCAGCCCTACATCGGCAAGACCGTCGAGGCCAAGATCATCGAGCTCGACCGTAACCGCAACAACGTGGTGCTCTCGCGTCGCGCCTGGCTCGAAGAGACTCAGAAGGAGCAGCGCGGCGACTTCCTCTCCAACCTCAAGCCGGGCGAGCGTCGACACGGAGTCATCTCCTCGGTCGTCAACTTCGGCGCCTTCGTGGACCTGGGCGGCATGGACGGTCTCATTCACGTCTCGGAACTCAGTTGGAAGCACATCGATCACCCCAGCCAGGTCGTGGCGGTGGGCGACGAGGTGGACGTCGAGGTGTTGGACGTCGACTTCTCCAAGGAGCGCATCTCGCTCTCTCTTAAGGCCACCCAGTCTGACCCGTGGCAGGTCTTTGCGGACAGTCACGCCGTCGACCAGCTCGTCTACGGCCGCGTCACCAAGCTCGTGCCCTTCGGCGCGTTCATCCAAGTGGGCGAGGGTATCGAGGGATTGGTGCACATCTCAGAGATGGCCGCCCATCACGTCGAGTCGCCCGACCAGGTCGTCACGGCCGGCGAGGAACTCTGGGTCAAGATCATCGAACTCGACACCGCGCGTCGTCGCATCAGCCTGTCGATCAAGCAGGCGGCCGAGGGCGGCGAGGTCTCCGAGGAGTACCGCGAGGCCTTTGGCTCTCACGCCTACGACGCCGAGGGGAACTACATCGGCGCCATCGAGTACGGCGAGTTCACGCCCGAGACCGAAGCGCAGGCCGCCTGGGCCGAGTACGCGACCGAGTTGGCACCCAAGCACGACGACGAGTCCGAGGTCGTGGACGCCGAGATCGTCGAAGACGCCAACGCTGTCGCCGACGCTACCGAGGCCGTTGGCGAAGCCGCCAGCGAGTAGTTGCTACGCCCTTTCGAGGGCGATGGATAACGGGTAGTGGCAGGCCACGCGATGTCCCGGCACGATCTCTTGGAGTTCAGGTTCTTCACGGACGCACCTTTCGGTCGCATAGGGACAGCGGGTGCGAAAACGGCAACCGCTGGGGGGATTAAGGGGGCTTGGCGGCTCGCCGGACAGGACGTCGTTGCGCACCGGCGCATCGGGGTCGGCCTCGAGCGCCGCGCCTAGGAGGAACTTCGTGTAGGGGTGCTCGGGCAAACTGTAGAGCGTGTCGGCGGGACCGATCTCGCAGATCTTGCCCAGGTACATCACCGCGACGCGATCCGAGACGTTCTTGACGACAGCCAGGTCGTGGGCGATGAAGAGCAACGTAAGGCCGTACTCGGTTTTGAGGTCCTCGAGGAGATTCAGGATCTGGGCCTGCACCGACACGTCGAGGGCCGAGACCATCTCGTCGCAGATCAGCAGTTTGGGACGCATGGCGAGCGAACGCGCGATGGAGATGCGCTGGCACTGGCCGCCCGAGAACTGGCGCGCGTAGCGATCGCCGTAGATCTCGGGGTCGATGCCGACCTTGTTGAGCAGATCGTTGACCAGTTGGAGACGCTCGTCGCCCTCGACGCTCTTCCAGCAGTCCAGGGGTTCGGCCACGATGTCACGCACGCGCCGGCGAGGATTCAGCGAACTGATCGGGTCCTGAAAGATCATCTGCATCCGGGTGCGCAGCTGTCGCAGGGCCGAACCCTTCTTCGTGGTGATGTCGACGCCCTCGAGTTCGATCGTGCCCGAAGTGGGCTCAACGATGCGCATCAGCGCTCGACCGGTCGTGGTCTTGCCGCAACCCGACTCGCCGACGAGGCCGAGGGTCTCGCCTTCGTAGATGTCAAAGCTCACCCCGGCGACGGCGCTCACCTTGTGGCGGTGCCCGAAGCTGACTGTGAGGTTGCGTACGCGCAGTAGGGGAGTGCGGGTCTCGCTCACGCGGGTACCCTCTCGCTGACCGTCAGGGGATTCCAGCACGCGAACGCATGTCCGGGTTCGTTCGATGGTTGCAACCGGGGCCGCTCGACGCGGCAGATATCAGAGGCGTTCGCGCAGCGTGGCGCAAAGGTGCATCCCGGCGGCAGGTCGAGCAGGTTGGGCGGTCGTCCGGGGATCGCGGCGAGGCGCGTGTGCGACGGGCTCGACACCTTGGGCGAACTCTCCAACAGTGCACGGGTGTAGGGCATGCGGTGGCGATAGAAGACGTCCCGGGTGGTGCCGGTTTCGACGACCCGTCCGGCGTACATCACAATGATCCGCGACGTGCGCGTGGCGACCACGCCGAGATCGTGGGTCACCAGCACGATCGAGGTGGCCATCTTTTCTTTGATGTTGTCGAGCAGGTTGAGGATCTGCGCCTGGATCGTGACGTCCAAGCCGGTCGTGGGTTCGTCGGCCATCAGCAACTTGGGCGAGCCCGCGAGTGCGGTGGCGATCACGACCCGTTGGCGCATGCCCCCCGAGAGCTCACCCGGATAGACGCAGTAGCGCTCGGCGGGTGAGGGTATGCCCACCAGCTCGAGCAGGTCGATCGCCCGCTCCTTGGCGGCCGCGCGGCTCATACCGAGGCGTACTCGCAGGATCTCGTCGATCTGCTTGCCCACGCGCAGGACGGGGTTCAGTGAAGTCATCGGATCCTGAAAGATCATGGCGACCTCGGTGCCCCAGATCTGGCGCTTGGCCTTTTCACTCGCTCCCACGACTTCAAAGCCATTCAGCAGCACCGAACCCGTGACCTCCACGTTGGAGCGAGGCTGCAGACCCATGATCGTGCGAGACAGAACGGTCTTGCCCGAGCCGGATTCACCGACAATGCCGATCGTCTCGTTCTCACCGAGGTCGAAGGAGACGCCCCCCACGGCCGCCAGCGGTCCGTTCGGCGTGTTGAACGTGGTGTGCAGATCTTTGACGGACAGCAACGTCTGGTCGCTCATAGCTTGCTCTCGGTGATGTCGAAGTGTGCGCGCAACCGGTCGCCGATGAAGTTGAGCGAAAGCAGAAAGAGACACATGGCGGCCGAGGGGAAGATAGCCAGCCAGGGGTTGACCTGAAGAACGGCGAGGCTCTCGTTAATCATGTTGCCCCAGGAGGGAGTGGGCGGGTTGACCGAGAGACCCAGGAACGCGAGCGCGCCCTCGAGGGTGACAACGGTGGCAATGCCAATCAGCAGGAACGACACCGCCACGGGGGCGATGTTAGGGAGGAGCTCCTTCATCAAGATGCGCCGATCGGTGGCGCCTTGGACTTTGGCCGCCAAGACGTAGTCCTGGGACGCACAGGCCATGGTGGAGCTGCGGATAACTCGGTACACGAGGGGAATCGCCGCGATTCCGACCACCACGATGATCTTGAAGAGCGAACGCGGCGTCCAGAACGACAGGACCGCGATGGTCGCAATGATCGCAGGGAATGCAAGGAAGACGTACATGATCGTGGACAAAATGACGTCGAACTTGCCGCGCCGATAGGCGGCCAGCATGCCCAGAGGCATCCCAATCCCGAATCCAATCACCATCGCGCCCAAACTCACCACAATGGAGATGCGCGATCCATAGACGATGCGCGAAAAGATGTCGCGGCCGAGGTCGTCGGTGCCGAGCAGGTGGTGCCACGAGGGACTCGAGTTCACGACGGCGTAGTTCTCGTAGGTCGGATTGATGAGGGGCAGGACGTTGGCGAAGATTGCGCCGAACACGTTGAGCCCGATCCAACTCACGCAGGTCCAGAACAAAAAGCCCAGGCGCTTCTTGCGCGCGGGGGCCGTGTGGACCGTGGACTCCTCGACGATCTCGGCCGCGAAGGTGGGATTACTCACGACTGATCCTGGGATCGATGAGGCTGATGGCGAGGTCGAAGCCGAAGTTGATCACGATGACCCCCACCGACACGACCAGCACGATGCCCTGGACGACCAAGTAGTCGCTGCGTCCGATGGCCCCGATGAGTTGGTAGCCCAGACCCGGAATAGCGAGCAGGTACTGCACGATGAACCCGCCGGCGAGCAGACCGCCGATGTTGACTCCAGCGGTGCCCAGCAGCGAGACCGACGAGGGGCGCAGTGCGTGGCGCCACATGATGCGCCGCTGGCTAATGCCCTTGGAGCGCGCCATGGTAATGAACTCCTCTTGCAGGGTGGAGATGAGGTCACTGCGCAGGACCCGGTAGTAGAGAACGAAGCTGCCGATGGCCAGCACGATCGAGGGCAAGGCCAGACTTTCGAGGTTGGTGATCCAGTTGGCGCTGAGTGAGACGTAGGACGCCGGTCCGGTGTGCGGCACGGCCAAGTGAATGGCGATGACGAGCACGAGCACCACGATGAGCACGAAGGAGGGAATGCTCAGCAGTGTGAAACTGCCCGCGCCCAGGATGCGGTCCACCACGCCGTCCGGCTTGCGCGCGCTGCGCATGGCGATGGGGATGGCGAAGGCGAAGGCCAGAATCTGGGAGATGATGATCATCTCGACGTCGATGGGCAGGGCCGCTTTCACGGTGCTCCAGACCGAGGTCTCGGTGATGAAGGACGTCCCCAGGTTGCCGTGCAGGACGTTCTTGATCCACACCCAGTACTGCTCGATGATGGGCTTATTCAGGCCCAGCTGTTTGTAGAGCTTGGCCCGGTTGGCCGGGCTGTCGCCGGTACCCAGAATTACCGCTGCCGGGTCTCCCGGGAGCAGGTGGATGAGGTAGAACGCGCCGACGGTGATCACGAACACGACGCCGATCAGCATGATCAGGCGCCGCAGTAAATATCGTGACAACATTCCCCCTTCAAGGCCTGTAGCGACACTATCTAACCGCCCCTCAGGTCTTTAGCCACCCGGTCGTGCCCGCGATGTCACGGGTCCTCAGTAGCGTGGTCCCGTGAAGCGTGTCGCCATCGCCGGAGGCATCGGGGCAGGAAAGTCGACCGTCACCGATAGGCTTACAACCCTCGGTTTTTCGGTCGTGGACGCGGACATCATTGCGCGACAAGTCGTGGAGAAGGGTCAGCCGGCGTGGCGCGCCCTGGTCGACGCGTTCGGCACCGCCGTCCTGACTTCCGAGGGTGACATCGACAGAAAGTTTTTAGCGGACGTGGTCTTTCACGACGCCAGCGCACTGCGCCGGCTTAATCACATCACTCACGGGTATATCGGGGCCGAGATGAGAGCCGAGTTGGATGCGGCGACCGGCGACGTGGCCTTCGTCGCTATACCCCTCTATCGGCCCGAACACCGTGACGAGTTAGGGCTCAGCGAGGTCTGGGCGATCGAAGTGAGTGCCGAGACGGCCCTGGACCGCCTCGTGACGCTGCGGGGCATGGACGTCGAAGACGCCCGCTCGCGCCTGGGCGCTCAGATGTCCAACGATGAGCGCACGGCGCTCGCCGACCGCGTCATCGACAACGACGGCACGCAAGACGACTTGTACGTGTCCCTGGGCGAGGCGATCGAAGCGCTGGTGTCTCATGACTGACTTTTTGGTCGAGGCGACGTTTGAACCGGCCGGTGACCAGCCGACCGCCATCGCTGCGCTGGCGCACGGGGTGAACGACGGATTGCGCTACCAGACACTCGAGGGCATCACCGGCAGCGGCAAGACCGCGACCATCGCTTGGCTGATCGAGCAGGTCCAGCGTCCGACACTGATCCTCGAGCCCAACAAGTCCCTGGCCGCACAGTTGGCCTCGGAGCTGCGCGACATGTTGCCCCAGAACCGGGTCGAGTTCTTCGTCTCGTACTACGACTACTACCAACCCGAGGCTTACGTGCCGCGCACGGACACCTACATCGAAAAAGACAGTTCGGTCAACGAGGAGATCGACCGGTTGCGTCACGCCGCGACGTCCTCTTTGCTTACCCATCGCGACACTGTGGTCGTGGCCTCGGTGTCAGCGATCTACGGCTTGGGTTCGCCTCTCGCGTATCGCGACCACATGCTGGCGTTGGAGATCGGCATGACGTTTGACCAGCGGTGGCTGCTGCGCCGGCTGGTCGAGATGCAGTACACCCGCAACGAGCTCGTGATCGAGCGCGGGACCTTTCGCATGAAGGGGGACACGCTCGAACTGCAGCCCGCCTACAGTCACGAGGCCGTGCGAATCTCATTCTTTGACGACGCCATCGAAGAGATCTCGTTCTTCAATCCCGTCACCATGGAGGGCCGCGGCACGGTCAAAGAGTTCACGCTCTTCGCCGCGTCGCACTACGCCACCAGCAACGCGACACTTCAGCGCGCCTGTCGGGGCATCGAAGAGGAGCTCCAGCGCCAACTCGCGCTCTTTCAAAGCGAGGGCAAACTCCTCGAAGCCCAGCGCCTTCGCTCGCGAACGGAACACGACCTCGAGATGCTTGAGCAGACCGGAGTGTGCGCGGGCATCGAAAACTACTCGGCCCATCTAGACGGCCGCGGTCCGGGCGAGCGTCCCTACACGCTACTGGACTTTTTCCCCGAGGACTTCTTGGTGGTCATGGACGAATCCCACGTGGGCGTACCCCAGCTACGCGGCCAGTACGCCGGTGACCAGCAGCGAAAGATCACCCTCGTTGAGCATGGCTTTCGCCTGCCGAGCGCCCTCGACAACCGCCCCCTGAACTTCGATGAGTTCATGGACCTCGTGCCCCAGATCGTCTTTGTCTCGGCGACTCCGGGTCCCTTCGAGATCGAGCACTCCGACCAGGTGGTCGAGCAGGTCATACGCCCCACCGGTCTGTTGGATCCGACGGTGACGGTTGTTCCCACGAAGAACCAGATTGACGACCTGCGCCTGCGCCTCGACGCCGTCGTCGAACGCGGAGACCGCGCGCTCATCACGACCATGACCAAACGCATGGCCGAGGACTTGACCACGTACCTGACCAAGGCGGGTTACCGCGTTCAGTACCTGCACAGTGACATCGACACGATTCAACGCATCGAGATTCTGCGCTCCTTGCGGCTAGGCGAGTTTGACATCTTGGTAGGCATCAACCTCCTGCGCGAGGGTCTCGACCTGCCCGAGGTCTCGATGGTGGCGATCCTCGACGCCGACAAGGAAGGGTTTCTGCGTTCACGCAGTGCCCTCATTCAAACGATCGGGCGTGCGGCGCGCAACGCGAATGGCGAGGCGATTCTCTACGCCGACCGCATGACCGACTCGATGCGGGCCGCTATTTCGCTGACCGAGCGTCGGCGCCTCCTCCAGATCGCCTACAACGAAGAGCACGGCATCGAGCCTCTGTCGGTTGTCAAGAACGTGGCCGACATCTTGAATCGTCTGCGCAGCGAGGCGCCGCGCGAACCCCGCGACAAGGTGCACGGCGTCTCGTCTTTGGAGGAGATGGCTCCCGACGACCTCAGCCTGGAGATGGCGCGGGTGGAAGAAGCCATGCTCATCGCCGCCCGGGATCTGAGATTCGAAGAAGCAGCCATACTGCGCGACACGCTCCAGAACCTGCAGCGCCAAATGGCTGGCCCTCCCGTGAGTTTTCTCGTCGAAGAAGAACCGGTAGATTCCCCCTATGTCTAAGTCAATTCGGGTCCAGGGCGCGCGAGTCCACAACCTGAAGAACCTGTCCGTGGAGATCCCGCGTGACCAGTTCGTCGTCTTTACCGGACTCTCCGGATCGGGCAAGTCGTCTCTCGCCTTCGACACGATCTACGCCGAGGGACAGCGTCGCTACGTCGAAAGTCTCTCGGCGTACGCCCGTCAGTTTCTCGGTCAGATGGATAAGCCCGACGTCGACTTCATCGAGGGACTCTCGCCCGCGATCTCGATCGACCAGAAGACCGCCTCGCGCAACCCTCGCTCGACGGTGGGGACCATCACCGAGATCCACGATTACTTGCGCTTGCTCTTTGCGCGCATCGGGGTACCGTACTGTCCGACCTGCGGTCGCGCCGATCACCAGCCAGACTCCCCAGCAGATCGTCGATCAGGTGCTGGAGCGACCCGAGGGCCAGCGGTTCTTGGTGCTGGCGACCGTGGTGGAGGGTCGAAAGGGCGAGTACAGCACGCTGCTCAACGAACTGGCCGCGCAGGGCTTCTCGCGTGTGCGAGTGGATGGCGTGGTGATGGAGCTCTCCGAGCGCGACACGCTGACGCTGGCGCGTTACGAGCAGCACACCATCGACGTGGTGCTGGACCGCCTCAGCGTCAAGAAGTCGAACCGCCAACGTCTCACCGAGTCGGTCGAGTCCGCCCTCAAACTCACCAAGGGTGTGGTCAAGTTCCTCTTTCTCGATCCCGACGAAACGGTTCAGTACTCCGAGAAGATGGCCTGTCTGAACTGCGGCATCAGCTTCTCGGAGCTCGCGCCGCGCGATTTCTCGTTCAACTCGCCCTACGGTGCGTGCCCCGTCTGTACGGGACTTGGGACGCGCTTTGAGGTGGCCCCCGATCTCGTGGTGCCCGATGAGGATCTCTCGCTGGCCGAAGGAGCGCTCGCTCCCTGGTCGGGAGCACGATTTAAGTACTTCGAGCGACTGATCGAGGGCATCGCGACCTTGGGCGGTTTCGACGTGAACACGCCCTGGAAGAAGCTGAAGGCCAAGGACAAGAAGCTCGTGCTCTACGGCGTCGACAGCAAGTCGGTGCCGGTCAAGTATCGCAACCGCTACGGCCGGGTGCGCAGCTACGAGACCACCTACAACGGCATCGTCGAGTGGCTCGAGCGTAAGCGCAACGAGGCCGACGGGGACTGGTCGCGCGAGCAGGCCGAGCAGTACATGCGCGAGGTCGAGTGCACCGCGTGCCACGGCCAACGCCTCAAGCCCGAGGTGCTCGCGGTGCGCGTGCACGACCACAACATCGCCCAGGTCAACTCCATGACGATCGACGAGGCGATCGACTACTTCGCGAATCTCAAACTGACCAAGCGCGAAGAGACCATCGCGCGCCAGGTCATCAAAGAGATCGTCGAGCGACTCACCTTCCTGATGGACGTGGGGCTGGACTATCTCACCTTGAGCCGCGCCTCGGCCACGCTCTCGGGCGGCGAGGCGCAGCGGATCCGCCTCGCGAGCCAGATCGGCAGTTACCTGGTGGGCGTGCTCTACGTGTTGGACGAGCCCTCCATTGGCCTTCACCAGCGTGACAATCGGCGGCTGATCGCGACTCTCGAGCGTCTGCGTGATATTGGCAACTCGGTGATCGTGGTTGAGCACGACGAAGAGACCATTCGCCTGGCCGACTACGTGGTGGACATCGGTCCCGGGGCGGGCGAGTACGGCGGAGAGGTTGTTCACGCGGGCAGTTACGAAGCATTGCTCGCCAATGAGAAGTCCATCACTGGCCAGTACCTCTCGGGTAAGAAGTCGATCGCCGTGCCCACGGAGCGTCGCGCAGGCGACGGCAAGACTCTCACCATCAAGGGCGCGCGTGCCAACAACTTGAAGAACATCACCGTCGAGATCCCTCTCGGTGACTTCGTGGCCGTGACCGGAGTGTCGGGCTCGGGCAAGTCCTCGCTGATCAATGCGATTCTGCTCGCCTCCCTCGAACGTCAGCTCAACCGGGCCAAGACCGTCGTGGCGGAGCACGACACCATCCTCGGGGTGAAGAACCTCGACAAGGTGGTGGCCGTCGACCAACAGCCCATCGGACGAACGCCCGCGCTCGAACCCGGCCACCTACACCGGCGTGTTCGACAAGATTCGCAAGCTCTTCGCCGAGACCCAAGAGGCCAAGGTGCGCGGGTATCAGCACGGACGCTTCTCCTTCAACGTGAAGGGCGGGCGCTGTGAAGCCTGTTCGGGCGATGGCACGATCAAGATCGAGATGCACTTCCTGCCTGACGTCTACGTCAACTGCGACGTCTGTAACGGCGCGCGGTACAACCGCGAGACTTTGGAGATCCTGTATCGCGGCAAGAGCATCGCCGACGTGCTGGACATGTCGGTGAGCGAAGCCCTCGAGTTCTTCGAGCGCCAGCCGCAGATCCTTCGCCACGTCCAGAGCCTCTACGACGTCGGCCTGGGCTACGTGCGACTCGGCCAGCCGGCCCCGACGTTGTCGGGCGGCGAGGCCCAGCGCGTCAAGCTCGCCACCGAGTTGGCGCGTCGACCCACCGGGCATACGTTCTACGTGTTGGACGAGCCGACGACCGGTCTGCACTTCGACGACGTGAATCGACTGCTGCACGTTCTGCATCGCCTGGTCGACCAGGGCAACACGGTTCTCGTCATCGAGCACAACCTTGACGTCGTCAAGACGGCTGACTGGGTGATCGATCTCGGTCCGGAGGGTGGGCGTCGCGGGGGAGAGGTAGTAGGAGAGGGCACTCCCGAGGAGATCGCCGAGTTGCCCACCGCGACGGGCGCGGTGCTACGAGAGGTACTCGCCGGTCACGGCCACGCCTGATGTTGGCGAAACCCACTGGCATACCGCGCGAGAGCGGGTGCTACCTCTTTCGCAATGAGCGCGGGGCGATCATCTACGTCGGCAAGGCTCGGGTACTCGCCCAGAGACTGTCGAGCTACTTTCAGCGCGAGTCGGGGCTGAGCGAGAAGACCCAACTGCTCATGAGCGAAGCGACAAGCGTCGAGTGGATCGTCACGCCCAACGAGGTCGACGCTCTCATCCTCGAGAACGAGCTGATCAAGGCGAATCAACCGCGCTACAACATGCGCCTCAAGGACGACAAGAGTTTTCCCTTCGTCGCCCTGGACTATCGCACGCCCTTCGCCGCGCCCTACCTGACGCGGGGTTCCCACGTGAAGGGCGTGCGCTACTTCGGACCCTTTGTGGACGTTCGCGCCGTTCGAGCCACGATGGATGAACTCCTGCAAGCCTTTCCGCTGCGCTCGTGCTCCAAGCACAAGTTTCAGTACCAACAGCGCATCGGGCGGCCGTGTCTGCTCTACGACATTGGCAAGTGCTCGGGACCGTGTGTGGGCAAGATCGACACCGAGGGGTACGTCGAACTGCTGAACTCCTGGGAGCGGTTCTTTGAAGGTGACGTGCGGGTCCTGCGCGACCGGTTGCGCACCCAGATGCGCGAAGCCTCGGAGAGCCAGCACTACGAAGCCGCCGCCGCCGCCCGGGACGGCCTCGAAGCGCTCGAGCGAGCGGCCAGCACCCAAAGCGTGGTGCTCGACACGCACTCGAACCTGGACGTGATGGCGGTCGCGAGTGCCGGATCGCGCGCGGCCATCGTGCGCTTTCGTGTGCGCCACGGACGCATCATCGGACGCACCGTGCACCTGGTGGATCGCTCCATGGACGAGGGCGACCCCGAGATGCTCGAAAACGCGCTGACCGACATGTACCTCGACGCGTCGTCCGTACCCGCGGTGGTGGTGGTCCAGCGCGAGGACCTGGCCACGAACCTGGTGCGCGAGTACCTGAGCGGGCTACGCGATAAGCCCGTCGAGGTGACCGTCGCCCAGCGTGGCCGGCGCAAGCGCGTCGTCGAACTCGCCGCGCACGACGCCGAGTCGGTGATCGCGCGCGACTCCCTGCGTCGTCAGGCCGATCACAACGTGCGTTCGCGCGCTCTCCAGGAGCTTGGCACTGCGCTCGGCCTGGAGCAGCCGCCGTACCGCATCGAGTGCTTCGATATGAGTCATCTCCAGGGGACCAACTACGTCGGATCGATGGTGGTGTTCGAAGATGGACTGCCGGTCAAGGGCGAGTACCGGCACTTCAACGTGCGCGAGGTACTGGGCAACGACGACGTGGGTGCGATGGAAGAGGTCGTGCGTCGCCGCCTCACTCACTGGGAAGAGCACCAGGACGATACGAGGTTTCGCCGCGCCGATTTGATCATCATCGACGGAGGTGTTCCGCAGCTGCACGCGGCCGAGAAGGCCGCGCGCTCACTGGAACTGGGGGGACTGGTGGAGTTCGCGGCCCTTGCCAAACGCGAAGAGCTGCTCTTTCGTCCCGGGTCGTCGATGCCCATCGCGCTCGAGCGCGGGTCCGAGAGCCTCTATCTGGTCCAGCGCATACGCGACGAGGCGCACCGCTTCGCCATCACGTTTCACCGATCCAAGCGTGGCAAGTCGATGGTCGCCTCCTCGCTCGAGGGCATCGAGGGACTCGGCCCCTCACGTCGTGATCGCCTCTTGGAGGTGTTCGGTTCCCTCAACGCGTTGCGTCACGCGACCCTCGAGGAGTTGACGGCCCTGTCGTGGCTGCCCGGGGACGTGGCGACCAGGCTCTACGATCATCTCCAGGCGCCCGCGGCGCCGCGACCCACGAAGGACAGGGACGATGAGTGAGGTCTTGGTGGTGACCGGCATGTCCGGCGCCGGACGCTCGACGGTCGCCGCGGCTCTCGATGACCTCGGCTGGTTCGTGATCGACAACCTGCCCCTGGAACTGGTGAGTCGCGTGGGCGAACTGGCCTCGGCCGATGCACACGAGTACCCGGGCATCGCCTTCATCGTCGGACGCTCGGCCGGGTTGGAGCCCGAGGACCTGTTGAGAGTCCGCGAGGACTTGGCCCAGCACCACGGTGACGCGAAGATTCTGTTCCTGGACGCGCCCGACGACGTGCTGATCCGCCGCTACGAGGGAACCCGTCGACGCCACCCCCTGGATGAGGCGACGTTGGCTGAGTCCATTGCCCACGAGCGCGCGCTGTTGGCCCCAATCCGTGAGGCCGCCGCGGTCGTCATCGATACGGGACCGATCAATACCAACCAGTTGCGCCGGCGCATCGTCGAGATCTTTACTGACGTGGCGGCGATGGAGTCGCTGCGGGTCTCACTGGTCTCCTTTGGCTACTCCTACGGCATACCCAGTGACGTGGACATCGTCTTTGACTGCCGCTTCCTGCCCAACCCCCACTGGATCCCTGAACTGCGACCGCTCACCGGACTCGACGAACCCGTCGCTCGCTATGTGCTGGAACAAGAGCCGGCCCAACACTTCATTGACGACGTCGTGGGCATGCTCGAGTGGCAGATCCCCGCGTTCGCCGCCGAGGGCAAGTCGTACCTGTCGATCGCCATCGGTTGCACCGGAGGTCGTCATCGCAGTGTGGCCATCGGCGAGGAGGTGCGTCGGCGCCTGCACGTCGAGGCGCCGGTCTTTCATCGCGATATCGCTCGATGAAGCTCGTCGCCGTCGGTGGAGGTCACGGTACCGCTGTGTCGCTGCGGGCCCTCAAGCGGCTCTCGGGCGAGGTCACCGGAGTGGTGTCGGTGGCCGACGATGGGGGATCGACGGGTCGACTCCGGGCCATGTTGAACGTTGCGGCGGTGGGTGATCTGCGCAAGTGCCTCGTGGCGTTGGCCGACCCGGAGAATCCGCTCACCACCTCCTTCGAACATCGTTTCTCCGTCGGCGAACTCAGCGGTCACGCCGTGGGCAACCTGCTTCTGGTGGGCTTGATTGACGCCACGGGCGATCTTGAGGAGTCGGTACACGCGCTGGCCCAGGTCATGGGCGTCACGGGCACCATTGTGCCCGCCAGCACCGAAGGAGTCGTGCTCCTGGCGACGACCGAAGAGGGCGACACGCGGGGTCAGACCAGCGTGGCCAAGTCCTCGACGATCCGACGGGTCAGCCTCGAGCCCTCGCACGCCGCGGCATCCATCGCGGCCGTCGAGGCGATCGAGCGCGCCGATGTCGTGGTGATCGGGCCGGGCTCGCTCTTCACCAGTGTGATCGCTGCCTGCGTGGTGCCGGGAATCACCCAGGCGCTGGCGGGCACGCGAGCGAAGAAGATCTACGTCGCCAACTTGCGGGCCGAGATACCTGAGACCGAGGGCTTCACCCTCCAGGACCACCTCGACGCGCTTACCCGTCACGGGGTGGAGGTGGACCTGGTGCTGGTCGATGAGCGTTCACCCTTCGCGCACGATGACGCGACCGTTGCGACGGTGGTGGCGGACCTCGCGCGTGAAAATGGTCTCGTGCACGATGTGCAAAAATTGGCAGTGACTGTCTTCGAGAACGCGGCGACAGCGAACCCCAGCGAAGGAGACGTCAGTGGCAACACGGGTCGCGATTAATGGATTTGGGCGCATCGGACGAGGATTCCTCCGCGCGGTCCTCGTCAACCCCGAGGTGGAGGTCGTGGCGGTGAACGACCTGGTGCCCACGGCGACGAACGCCCACCTCCTCAAGTACGACTCGACCCAAGGCATCTTGGACGTCGATGTGCGCGCGGGCGAGAACTCGCTACAGGTCGGTGAGGACAGCATTCAGGTGTTCGCCGAGCGCGACCCCGCCCAGTTACCGTGGGGTGACCTCGACATCGACGTCGTCATCGAATCCACGGGAATCTTTACGTCGCGCGACGCCGCCGCCGCGCACCTAAGCGCGGGGGCGAAGCGCGTGATCATCTCTGCGCCCTCGGGCGACGCCGACGCGACCTTCGTCATGGGCGTCAACGAAGACTCGTTCAATCCCGAGACGGATCTCGTCATCTCGAATGCCTCATGCACGACGAACTGTTTCGTCCCCATGGTCAAGGTCCTCGATGACGCCTTCGGCGTCGAGGCCGGCCTCATGACCACGGTCCACGCCTACACCAACGACCAAAACCTGCTGGACCTCGCGCACAAGGACATGCGCCGCTCTCGCGCGGCCGCGATCAACATCGTGCCGACCGCCACGGGTGCCGCGCGCGCGACGAGTTTGGTCTTGAGCGCCATGAAGGGCAAGTTGGACGGCACGTCGCTGCGCGTGCCGATTCCGGTCGGCTCCATCACCGATTTCACGGCCGTACTCCCGAGCACCAGCGTGGCGGCGGTCAACGAGGCCTTTCGTGCGGCGGCCAACACGGGCTCGCTGTCCCGGTACCTCGTCTACACCGACGAGCCGATCGTCTCATCGGACATCGTAGGCAGTCCCGCATCGTGCACCTTCGACTCCCTCATGACGATGGTCCAGCGTCTCGATGAGTCGCGCAGTTTGGTCAAGGTCTTTGGCTGGTACGACAACGAGTGGGGATACTCCAATCGCCTCGTTGACCTCGCGCATTACGTCGCGCGCTAGTGCCAGCCCCTCTGCCCTCGATCGACACGTGGGGTGACCTCACGGGACAACGCGTCTTTGTGCGCGTCGACTTCAACGCCCCGGTCGCCGAAGTCGACGGCGTGCTCGAAGTCACGGACGACTTTCGTCTGCGCGCCGCGCTGCCGCTGTTCTCCACCCTGCTTGAGCGAGGGGCGAGCGTCGTGGCGGCCACGCACTTTGGTCGACCCAACGGGCAGGTCGATGAGCGCTACAGCGTCGAGCCGCTGCGTCGTCGCCTGGCGGAGCTCTGCCCGGACGTTGAGCTGATCGAGAACCTGCGCTTCCACGCCGGCGAAGAGGCCAACGATCCGGCCTTCGGGGCGTCGCTGGTCGCGGGCTTCGACTACTACGTCAACGAAGCGTTCGGTGCCTCGCACCGCGCGCACGCCTCGATCATGGTGCCGCCTACGTTGCTGCCGAGTGCGGCCGGTCCCAACCTCAGCCGCGAGGTCAGCACGCTGCTCGCTCTGCTGGAGTCTCCCGAGCGACCCTTCATCGCGGTCACCGGCGGGGCCAAGGTGAAGGACAAGCTCGGCATTATGAAGGTGCTCGCCGCTAAGGCCGACTTGGTCATCGTGGGTGGTGGTATGGCGTACACATTCCGCGTCGCCGAAGGACACACCATCGGCAGTTCGCTGTTCGACGAGCGATACGTCGAGGAGTGCAAGGCGTTGCTCGACGGTGGCAACGTGCTGGTTCCGGTCGACTCGCGAGGACTACCCGACGGGGCTCCCTTTGGCCCCGACGGGGGAGACGACGAGGTGATCGACTTCGATGCCGACATCCCCGACGGGTTTGGCGGGCTAGACATCGGACCCAACACGGTGGAGATCTTTGAAGCCGCCCTGGCGAGTGCGCGCACGATTCTGTGGAATGGCCCGATGGGAGTGTTCGAGGACCCTCGCCTGGGTCGAGGAACCGAGGCCATCGCTCGCGCGATCGCCGCCTCCTCCGCGATCAGTGTGGTGGGCGGCGGGGACTCGGTCTCCGCGCTCAGCCAGTACGGACTGGCCGACGACATGAGCTTTATCTCTACCGGCGGTGGGGCGTCGCTCGAACTGGTCGAGTTCGGGGACCTGCCCGGACTGCGCGGCTCTGCGAGAAAGTCCCTGGTCCCACTAGTGGCCGTCGTCAAGCGCCCCCTGATCATCGGCAACTGGAAGATGAACCTCGACTTCGTGGAGGCCCTGCATCTCGTCCAGCAACTGGGCATCCTGATCAAGAACCGGCCGATCGAACACACCGACGTGGTCGTGGCTCCACCCTTCGTGGATCTGCGGACCGTCAGTTCGGTACTCGAGTCCGAACGCCTCACCATCTCGCTGGGCGCTCAACACGCGAGCGCCTTGGAGAATGGTGCGCGCACCGGGGAGATCTCCGTGTCGATGTTGACCCGTCTGGGCGTGCAGTTCGTGATCGTTGGACACTCCGAGCGGCGCACCTACTACGACATGACCGACGAGGTCGTGGCTCTTACGTTGAGCGCCGTGGTGCGCGGGGGAGCGCGCGCGGTGGTGTGCGTGGGCGAGACTCTCGAACAGCGCGAGAGCGGTGGGGCCGAGTCCTTCGTGCGCAACCAGCTCGAACGTGCCCTCGCCGGCCTGGAGGAGCGCTTTCACGAGGCAGTCATCGTGGCCTACGAACCCCTGTGGGCCATCGGGACCGGGGTGACCGCGAGCGCCGAGCAGGTGCGCGACATGACCGCCTTCGTGCGCGGGGTCGTGCGCTCGCTCGGTTTTGGGGCCCCCACGGTGCTCTACGGGGGATCGGTGAACCCCGATAACGCCGCCGAGCTGGTTCGTGAGGGTGATGTGGACGGGTTCCTCGTCGGCGGCGCGTCGCTCAAGGCCGAGTCGTTCTACGCCATTCTTCGCGCGTGTGACGACTGCTACGCTATAAAGCGCTAATTCGGAGGGCCCCCATGCTGACCTGGGTAATCATCGCTGTAGAGGCCGCCGCCGCCGTGGCGCTGGTCTTTCTCGTCTTGCTGCACTCGGGTCGAGGCGGCGGGATTTCTGACCTCATGGGGGGTTCCATCGGTTCCGCGGCGACGGGATCGACGGTCGTGGAGCGCAACTTGGACCGCATCACGATCGCCGTGGCGCTGGTC
Source organism: uncultured Acidimicrobiaceae bacterium (assembly GCA_963839255.1). Classification (GTDB taxonomy): domain Bacteria; phylum Actinomycetota; class Acidimicrobiia; order Acidimicrobiales; family RAAP-2; genus RAAP-2. The sequence goes on along the minus strand of CAWIUH010000001.1, from coordinate 164,069 downwards.
TTTACCTTCTCCACGTTGGCTCTCGACCTACGCCTGCAGTAGGGGCGATGCGCTCGAGTCGAGGCGGGCTCGCGCTCGGAGTGGGCGCGATCTGCCTGGTCGCTGCACTTTTGCCCATCGCGCGCTCCGGGGCGAGTGCCACCGGCGACGAGAACGCCAGCACCTTGAATGTCTCTCTGCCCGGACCCTTTACCGGCTGTTCCTACCTCGATCCAGGCGCCACGGTCACGTCGGACGCCATTTTGGATCTGGTGCGGCCCTCGGCCTTCGAGACCAACTTCAATGGCACCCTGCAGGGAGAAGACGGGGCAATCTCCTCGGCCGAGCTCATCTCGCTCTCGCCCCAGACCGTTCGCTACACGATCTCGCCCAATCTGGTCTGGAGCGACGGGCTGGCGTTTAACGGCGCAGTCCTGGTTGATTGGTGGCAGCGAGCACGCACGCTGGCGAGCGTGACCAGTGATGGGTATCGCGCGATCAAGTCGTTGGTGGTCGCGACTAACGGGCTCTCGGTCACGGCCACCTTCGCATCGCCCTACTCCGACTGGGAACTGCTTTTCCGCGACGTCGAAGCGCCCGGCACCACCCCGGGGTGCGCGATCGGCAATCTTGTCTCTCGCCCTTCGCTCGGTGCGTACTTCGTGTCGAGCGCCACGCCCAGTCGCATCGTGCTCGCGATGAATCCCGAGTGGCCGCTCGATCCCAACCGCTTCGGGCGCATCGTCATTACCGACACTCAGAATCTTCCGGCGTCGTATACCTCGAACTACGCCGACTACACGCTGGCGCTGAGCAGCGCGTCGATCGTGGCCTTGAGTAATCACCCGACGCTGGACAGTCACATCGGCTCGTCCAACAACATCGAAGAATTGACCTTCGCCCCCGGCACGCCGATTACTAGCCAGATGAGCCTGCGCCAGGCGCTCAGCCTTTCAATCAGTCGCCAATCGATGATCGACACCCTCTTTGGTTCGGTGACCTACTCGCCGTCCGTGGCGGCTTCGGCCATCTACTCCCAGGGTCAGAGTCAGTATCCCGGACCCTCGGGCTCCAATCCGTCGGGCCAGACCACGACGACCACGACCACTCCAGCCAAGGGCAGTCTCGTGGACTGTGTGACCTGTGCGTTGGCGGACCTGCGCAACGCGGGCTACACCCGCACGAGCGCGGGATGGATCGACGGAGGAGCGAAGCCCCTCACCGTTGTTCTCGGGGTGGGTTCGAGTGTTCTGGACCACTCCGTCGCCAAGTTGGTGGTCGCCGACTGGAAAGCAATTGGCATTCGCACCGCGATCGTAAACGAAACGTCCGACGATGCCGCCGCACACGCCGCGGCGACGGGCAACGTTGACGTGGCGTTATTCGCCCGGCCAACTGACACCAACCCGTCGTATACGGGGCGATCATGGGCGGGTCCGCCGTATCTCGATACCTATCCGAGTGGGGTGCGAATCGCGAGTGTGACGACACTCTTTGGCGACGCGTCATCCATCTTCAATCCCGTTACCGCGACCCCCACGTGGTTGCAGATCGATCGCACGATCATGAATGATTTCTGGGTGCGTCCGCTCTTTACTGCTCCCTCGCTCATCATTTGGTCGGGCCTTCTAACTCCTGTGCAGGGAAGTTTCATTGTGTCGGGATTCGTGGATCAGATACCGTCGTGGTCCAAGACGCCGCCGGCGACAAGCACGTAGCGAGTTTCTCGTTTACTAAGTGGTTGCTAGAGTGGTGTCCGCGTCGGAGTGGCGGAATAGGCAGACGCGCCAGCTTGAGGGGCTGGTGCCCTTAGGGGCGTGTGGGTTCAAGTCCCGTCTCCGACACCAACATTCTCCGGTACATCAATTGCTAATGGACACTGGCAATTCTCACCCTTGAATTATGCGATGCAGTTTGCGGGTGCTGTGATACAGGGAGCGCACCCGACGCTCGAGTAACGCCGTTCGATGTCATCACTTCACGAATGGACGATCGCCGCGATGGAGACGACCGGCACGTACGCCTTGCCCGCAGCGAATGAACACCAAGATTTCAAATGCGATGGCCGCAAATATTACGTAGTAACTTCCAGGGCCACGAGCATCAGATGTAACCAAAAGCGCAATCCCAATTACTGCTAGAACCCAACCAATGAAGAACCAAAGCAAAGCCGCACCCATAAGCGAAATGCCCACGGAGCCGTAGTTCTCCTGAAGTCGAATTATGGCTGGAGTTCGGTGCGTTCGCTGCCGTTCGAGCCCCCACGATACGACCCAACGCTCCGGAGGAGTTAACCAGGGTTCATGGTTCAGGTTCGCGCTAACGACCCCACGTTATTCTCCCTCCCAAACCTCAAGTCGCCAGTCGGAGATTGGTGATATCGGCTCTCCGAAACTCAGCAGGGGCTTCAAAATGTCAACTGAAACTCGTCTACGCGTTCGACGATCCGAAAGCCGAGAAGTTCGTTGATCGCAATCATCCGAACGTTCTCTTTCGCGTTCCAAGTCTCGAGTCTGATCGTTTCAGGAACTTCCAGGCTCAAATGACGAAGATTGGCGAACTTGACAGCGAGGCCAAGACGGTGCCCGCGCTGATCTGGATCGACGATGGTGTTCCATTGTTCCGCCACGCTTGGTTCTTGCTTCCAGAATCCGATGTCAGTGAAGGCAACCAGCTTGCCACTTCGATCAACGGCGCCGGCCGCAACACGTCCGCGTCCCGAATGGAAGGCATCGGCTTCCTTCTCACGCCAGCGCGAGGTATCCCACAGTTCGGTCTCCCACGACAGGCCACCACGCGGCGTGTCCGTTGACATGCGACCTACAAGCTGAGCGACTCCTTCAACAAGGTGGTCGGGAGCTCGGTCTATCCAGGTGACTATCTCGTAGTCGCAATCACGTCCGTCAATTGCCGCCTTCACGAGCTTCTCAAGTTCCCTCTGGTTGACCGCCGTCAGGTCGAGTTCACGACGCAGTCGGGAGAGTACTTGCTTAGCGCCCAAGGCGCGCGAGAAAGCGCATCCGCGCGACTCTTCATTCAATGGAGATCCCACCGTCCACACCGCGCTCGTTCGGCGCTCACTGCGAAGGAACGCGATGATCTCGGTAGCGAAGGCAGTACCGATGCCTTGACTTCTGCGTGCCGGGAGTACCGAAATCGAGACCGTGGAATTGGAAAGGTTATCTCGCAAGGGCAGGCGGACTGACCCATATGCCACGTCGACGCCATCTTCGACGGCGACAAAGTGGGCGTAACGTGCTGAACTCTGCTGGCCGCGGAGCTGATGCAGGACCTCTTCAAGCGAGCCCGGGTTAAGTCCTGGGTGATCTGTGGGAACACACTTCGACGCGAGCGCAAGCCACCGCTTCGCGCCCGCTGCGTCGCTAACTCGCTCCACTTGTGCCACCTTGGGAGATTATTCGACACGATTGTCGCCCTTTGTCGTTATTTCAGCGCGAAAGAGACGTGAACCACGTGAGCCTCCGGTGCGTGGTGGCATTTCTGTTGCGTCGGGTCTCCGACACCAGTTTGTGACAGTTGGAAGATGTCGGCCCATTTAGTGAAGTCGAGGCATAGCCTCGAAACATGCGGCTCCGTATTGGTGGTCCAGTCCTTTGCGTCGCAATTTTTGCTTTGGGAGTGGGGCTGGTTCCGTCTGAAGCGGGTGCGGCTAAGCGGACGCCGTACTGTTCCGCGCTTATGAAGGTCCTCACAACTGATGCGGACAACGTTCAAAACTCGTTTGAGACGACGACCGACGAAAAGCTTGAAAGACCGTTGACTCCTTCGATGAAGTCGAGCAGAAATTCCCTCGTGAAGACGGTCAGTCAAGCCACGGCATACGCTCCAAATCTCCCCGATTCGTCGTCGCTCACGAAGTACCGCTCGCGTCTCGAAGCTGCGACGACATCGCGGCCTTTGATCGACGCCGTCTGGGCGTTCGATGGCAAAGGTTCGCGCAAACTCTTATTGGCCTGCCGCGGGCAGTACAAAACAATTGTTAGCCCTGCGGCACCTTTTGGCCCGGCTCCCTGACTTAATAGGCGAGAGCATCCTCCAAACGCCAATGGCTGGTTGCAGATCTGTTGCTTCGGGTCTCCCACACTAGGCACGCTCAGAACGCAAGTGCCTGAGATTGGATGCAGGTTCGCTCCGTCGAGTTTTACAGATGAGGTGAGCAAGTCGTCTTGCTCGGGTCGACTCAATAGTGGTTCAGCTTTCGCATCACGGCATCGTAAATCTGATGTGCGAGTACGTCCGTTGGAGTGTTGGTCGTGTCAACAACTAGGTCGTAAGTCATTTCGCGGTGGACTATTGCGGACGTACCAGACGCGAAACCGAGGTATCGATCGCCTCGGGCAGTTTCGCGTCGAACGAGTTCGTCTACGTCGCACGTGACTCCGACCCAAAACGCGTCGACGAGCAAGCTCCTCGCTTGGTCACGCATCGTCGCGTCGATGATCACGTGGTCAATGATCAGATCAATGCCACCTTGACTCATCGCGGCCCACGACTCATGTGCTAGTCGCATCACCGTATGGAATTCGTCGCCATATTGGGGTATCCACGACGGCTCGGGGCCGAGGCCGGGAACGATGCGCATGGCTGAAGGAGGCGCGGGTGAGCCATCGTCGTCCGGAAAGCTGGCGTGTGACTCCGGCCAGCCGGCGATGAACGCATCAATGCCCGAGGCAAACAAGGGTCGGGGCCAAAGGTCTTGGAGGGCTGTGATGATCGACGACTTCCCAGAGCTACTAGGCCCGTTTAACACTATGAGAGATGTCGGCACGCAGCGATTCTGGCCTAGGGATAGTTTGCAGTCAATCGCCAGTATCTAGTAGCAGACCTAGTGCTTCGGGTCTCCAACACTTGTTTGAAGAATCCTCGAAAATCGGTTATGACCGCTCGAGCAGAATCGAAAGTCTTGCGACGTAATCAACGTGCGCTTCGATGGAGTCCAAACCCAGTCCCATCGTGAGTACGGTGAAGTGGGTCCCTCCAGCCGCACGCCAGGTTTCGATCTCCTTCATGAGCTTGTCTAGGTCCCCTCCACTCAGTAGTCACGGTGTTCGCCAATGCTGGGTTGCAGATCTGTTGCGTCGGTCTCCGACACCAACAGTCTCCGGCGAATTGTTAGTGATCCCGGGATTTCCGGGGTTATTCAGTTTGCGGGTGCGGTGATACAGGGAGCACCCGCCGCACATGTATCGCGCTGGACTAACGGACGGACTATGGCTACCCTTTCAGACGATGACAGCTCCTACGCCATACATTCATTTCCCGGGCACTGCTCGCGAAGCATTGTCCTTCTACGGGGACATCTTTGGTTGTGGCGTTCAGTTGCACACATTTGAGGAATTCCAGCGAACCGATGGTCCAGCAGATGCCATCGCGCACGGTGGTCTCATGGATGGTCCCGTCGCTCTGTTTGGCTCCGACGTGGCCGGCAACGAGCGACCGGTTCACTGCGAAGGACTGATGCTATCGCTGTTGGGCGCCGCCGACTCATCAGTACTAACGGAGTGGTTCTCAAGGCTGTCGGAGGGCGGTCGGATTGTTGATGACCTGCAGGTGCGACCTTGGGGCGCTTCAGACGGACAAGTAGTCGACCGCTACGGGCTGCTCTGGCTCATCGGCTTCGAACGAGACGACAGTGGCTGAATGCACGGCGCTTGGACGTTTACCCCAGGTCCAGTGTGAATGCGCCGATTTCCCACTCATGCAAGGCTTGTTGAATGGTCGCGTACAGTCCGAGCGAGTGGCACGTTTTCTTTGAAGGAACTATTGGAGCGTCGGCCGCGCTTACCGGCCTGTTGTTCGTGGCCATCTCAATCAACTTGGATCAAATACTCAAGTTTCCTCAACTACCGGGCCGAGCAGCGGGAACCCTTGGAATCTTGGTGGCAGCCCTCACCGTGTCAGGTATCGCCCTGGCGCCAGGCCAGGACCGACAGACGCTCGGCGTCGAGATTCTTCTTGTAGGAGCGGTCGTTGGGGTGCAGGCCGTTTGGGTCACGCATCGTCGGCGATCGCCGGATGAAAAGGCCTGGTGGGTGATTCACCACTTATTGTCGCTTCTCCTGCCGGGCGTCGCACTCATCATCGGAGGAGCAAGCCTGGTCGCCGACAGAGGTGGAGGGTTTTACTGGGTCCTCGGGGCGACCCTTCTCATCTTCGTCGTCTCGTCAGTTAACGCCTGGGTACTCCTGGTGGAAATTAAGCGCTAGTCCGGTCGCGACCGGCGACCTTCGTGATTCACGAATGAACGCGGACTTCTTCAACGTTTGATCCGTCGCACGCGAGCCTCCAGTGTCTGGTAGCAGACCTATTGCTTCGGGTCTCCGACACCAGCAAGAATCGTTCCCCAAAAGAATCTCTGTGACAACACAATGATAATTTTCCCCGCATGACATCCTCGCCTGGCGATTTCAACTTCATCTTCGGTCGCTGGATTGGTCACAATCACAAGTTGGTCGATCCTGTCGATCCTCATTGCAGAGAGTGGGTCGACTTCGATGCGATGGACGAAGCCTCACCGATTCTTGAGGGACTAGGTCACATCCACCGGATGTATGTGCCCGTTATGCCTGGCGGTGACCCCTTCGAGGGATTCACGCTGCGCCTGTACGAGCCGGTGACTTCGACGTGGCGCATTTGGTGGAGCTCAACTCGCTTCCCCGGAGTTCTGGAACCTCCATTGATCGGACAAATGTCTGATGGTCACGGCGTCTTTGAGTGCGACGACGAAATTGGAGGCAATCCATCAAAAGTTAGATTTGAGTGGGTTGGTGACTTGGACATGCCGCAATGGCAACAGTCGTTTTCATTTGATGCAGGTGCCACGTGGCGACTGAACTGGACGATGGTTTTCGAACGGGTTGTCGCGTGGTCGTGAATGGAATTTCCTGTTCAGCGTGCATTCGTGAGTGCGCTTCGCGAACCCCGGTCTCCAGTTGGAGACCGGGATTCGCTCGCCCGCAAGACGCCACCAGCCTCCAATGACTGGTCGTAGATCTGTTGCTTCGGTTCTCCGACACCGGTAGCGATATCTCTTTGTCGGTACTCTTCCATGATGGTCGCTCAACGGTTGTCCCCATTTCCCGAGCTAGACGCTGTCCTGCGCGACCACATAGATCGACTCAAGCAGACGTTGGGAGATCTGATCATTGCGGCCTATCTGCAAGGTTCGCTGGCAATAGGTGACTTCGATCTCACCAGCGATGTTGATTTCATCGTCGTCACGAAACGGGATCTGTCCTTAGAAGAGGCTCAGGTTGTCCAGGGAGTGCACGCGGTGACCTATCGACAGAAGAATCGTTGGGTCAAGCGACTGGAATATTCATTCTTCCCACTCGAAGTAATGAGATCGCAAGCGTCGCTTTGCACAACAGACGAGAAGTCAGACGCTCTAAGTCGAGGGTTGTGGTACTTCGACAATGGAAGCGAGCAGATCGAGAGGTCTGACCACGACAACTCACTGGTCGTGAGATGGACTTTACGCGAGAGAGGAGTTGTGCTGTTTGGACCAGAACCTTCGGAATTGATTCCGCAGATATCGCCGCATGATTTACGAAGCGAAATTCAGCGAACCCTGGTTACCTGGGGCGACATGGTGGTTGCTGATCCTGAGCCCTATCGAAATCGCTTTTACCAATCGTTCTTGGTTCTCAACTTCTGCCGGGGCCTACTTGATCTATCCGAAGGCAGCATTCATTCCAAGTTGGAGGGCGTCAATTGGTCGCGCGAGAACATCGACCCCGCATGGTGGTCGTTGATCGATTTCTGTTGGGAAGAACGCCAGGATCCTGATATCTCCATCACGCAACCAGCCGTTTCGGACGTCTTCGGGCGATCGATCGAATTCGTGAAATACGCCGTTGGTCGCATTAGTGCCTATCAAGACGCCTAAAGGGCGCCCATTGCCAGGCAAGTCCTCAGTGCCTGGTGGCAGGACCTGTTACTCCGGGTTTCCGACACCAGCCTTGCTAATGCGCTACGTGATCCGCAAATGGTCTAGGAATTGAGGCCCGGATGCCGCAGACATGTTCCGTTGCTAAGACATCGGGAGAATTCTGGGGGCAGGTCAACGGGCCCGGATGGGCAGATCCCTCTTCGGGAGGGAGAGATGACCGACTCTGCGATGTTACGGTTCCGTTAGTTGACTTCGTCAATGCGACCGGATAGGTACATGAGCAAATACTTTGGATTTCTTGCAAACCGCAATTTGTTGTTGGCGTTCGGAGTCTTGCCGCCGGCCGTGTACATCTTCGATGGTCGCGCTTGGCTGGGCCTACTCTTCTTGGCATGCGTTGTCGCCGGTCGATTTTCAGTCGCACCACTCTGCAAGAACGGGCGCTAGATGGTGTCATTTCTGAAGGGGTGGAGCCCTCCCTGATTTGGATCGGCCAGTCGGAGACTGTCAATGCCGACCTAGTTGGCCAGAAGGATCGCCAATTCGACCGTCCACCTCGTCTTGCGAGGTTCGACCACAGGGTCGGTCCAGTAGGCCTCGTAGCGACACGCAAATTCATCACCAGCGGAGACGGTCCGACGGTCGAGCGCCAAGCCGTTCTCGCGCGTCCAATCCTGCAACGCCTGGTTCGCTCTACGGGCGTGGTCTTGGTACTTCATAACCGCGTAACTTCCCGCAGTCATCGAGCCCGACCGGAGCCTCGGGTGCACGATATGCGTAGGTCCAGCGATGAAGTACCCCGCTTCGAGGTCCATTGGCCCGTTCATATCGATGACGTGTAGCCGAAGAAAACCATGGCCGACGGTCTCGATTCCGGTCTCTGTGATCCCGGCGCGCGTCTCTGCAAGAAGACTGTCTCGGACCGCCAACATCCCTCGAAAGGGCGTTATGACGCGAATCCCCACGTACGGGATTGCCGGCCGCTCCTCTACTCTTGCCGGCTCGACGATCTCCATCCGCACGACCGTATACGACACGGCGTAAGCCCATCAAAAACCTGGGTCGTGTTTCGCCCGCAAGGGTGCTCATGTTACGCCGAGCACGCGCGAGATCAGAGCGCGGTGGTCGTCACTGTGACTCGGTTCAGCGAATGGTTGCTTACCGAGACAACTTTCCAGGCAACCTTGACCCTGGCGTAGAGGAAGTCCGCTGTCGAGAGCGCGCGATTTCGCGCAAGGGTCGGATCGGAGAGTGCATAACCCGTGAACGTCACCTTCGCCCCGGGTATGAGCTTTCTAGCCAGCGCTTGGAGTTGAGTCTTGTCTGACGCGCTAAGGGCGAAGCTCCCCGCCGCAAAACTCAGATTCAGGGCGGCCGGTATCCTTGGCTTCTTCGTTGGAAGGGTAGTCGTAGGACCTGACGTCGGGGGCGTGATTGCGAAGGTCATCGTCGACACCGCATCGGCGGGCTCGGAGCCCCCTGTCTGGAGTACGCAGCATGTCCACGGGGTTCCCGTTCCGCTCCAGTAGCCGTTGTTCAGACTGGTGTACGAGGGAGCCGAGTCCGGCGTGCCGCTCAGAAGATTCATCGAGAAGCCGTTGTTGGCGGGCAATGTCACAATGACATCTGTATCCATATTGGGAACGAGAGAAATGGTCGCAACGCACTGGGTCGCGCTCGACGCGACGCACGTGACACTCAGCGAGCCCTGTGCCGAAGCTGACGTCACGAACGTGGATACGCCAATGGCAGTGCTCAAGAGCGCGGCCACAGCCGCACGCGAGAGCGTCCCTTGCCACCTCATGCGAGCAGCATAGGTGACGAGCGTGTCGAGGACAACGAGACGTCTCGCGGCTGAAGTGACGTAGTGATCTCGATTCGCCTGTGGTGATGTGTTCAAAAGCGGATCTAAATTAATCGCGTGGCAAGATCCCTCACGTCCGAGCAGTTTTGCAATTCTCCGGGAGTGGGGGAGTGGCGCGCCACGGCGGGCGTCGCGAGCGCAACGTTCCTGACGGGCACCTTTGCTCGGGGAGTCGAATTCATTGGCGTCATTGGACGTCTCGCGGATGCGGCCAATCACCATCCGGACGTTGATCTACGGTATTCATCGGTCACGATACGACTCACCACCCACGACCTTCACGGCTTGAGCGAGCTGGATGTGGCTCTTGCTCATCACATTTCAGATGCCGCACTCGAGCTTGGAATCGTCGCAGATGGTTGAGAACTTGAACACGTAAGTCACATAGTGAGATCGACGGATCTCCCGCGGCCGCCAGTACTTGGTTGCGGGTTTGTTGCCTAGGGACACTGATCCGAATTTCAAGTGAGTGCGGCTAATCCGATGCTTCATGAGAACAACCAAGAGTTCTGTGTAGCAACCCCAGCGCCATATGTCTCTATCCCTGCTACAATTTGGGGAGAGCGGGAGATGTCTCAATTGAGAATTGACACGCAAGAGATCGAAGAGATCAGTGAACCATTACGCCGAGCGCTTGCGGCCGACACGATGCTGGCAGCATCGGAGCGTTTGGTTGAGCACTTAAAGGAAGTCCGCGCCGTAGCAATGCGTTCTCATGCTCGTGACGTCGGTGGCTTCAAGGCCGCCGAAGATCTCGGCATGAATCGAACGAGCATGTATCGAGCAATCCGTACCGCCGTATCGTCCGCTGTCGTCGAGCGTGACGAACCATATTGGCAGCGACAAGCGCAATCTCTCAACGGACGCCTGAGGGAGCAGGGTAAAACACGTGAAGGAGTTGAGGCGTGGTGGAATACGACGATCCTGCCGGCGCTTAACTATCGAACTCCGATGCAAGCCTGGAACGTCGGCGACCGCGAGGCAGTCCTCGCTCTCATTTCTTAGTGCATTCCATCTGCGATGCGGATGAAGGCAGGTTTCGTTGCCTACGAGGAGCTCTGCCGTGATCCTCAGGTCGCGGGAGACTGTGCTCAGCCCACTTACATTTCCGCGCGAGTGAACGCAAAGGCACGGTTGTGAACGTACACAAGCTGACAGTCGTCAATGTATCTTGCGTCGTGAATTCGGTGCGCGTGCGTGTATCCGACGTCGCCCTCGTTGAGAAAGATTCTCTCTCCATCGGCGACGAGTGAATTCCCTTCGCGCCGATAGAACTGGGTCGACATCCTTCCCTTCACCACAATTGTCATGTCGTCACCCGGGTGAAAGTGAGGTGGCTCATCGGTACCCGCCTCCTACCGCTCGAGCATTACCTCGACTCCCTCTGTGTTTATTGGATACGTGGTGCGAACGGCAAACCCCGGCGAATCTTCAACCGGCACGAAATCCTTCCAGACGTCACTCGTCGCGGTACTCCTGTCCTGGACTTGGTCGTCAATTGACACTCTCAGCCTCCTGGTCTATCCCGGGTTCTACGCAAGCCGGGACGTTGTCCGTCTCTCGGCAGTGATCCTAGAAGCCGACTCACCGGTTGTCCTCCTCGCATTGATCACTCGCACACGCGATCTGGCCCCTGGTTCGATGTCTGACCTCGTCTTAATGGCGACGTTGCGTTCACAACGATGATTAAAGAGGTGTGACCGTCATTTCGCGATAAATCGGTTCGAGTTCGTCCCATCGAGCGGGTAGGTTCCTGATGTCATGGCCCAAGAGATATGCACCAAGGTCTTCCAGATGCACCTGCCATCCCGCGCCGTATGCCCAGACCAGTTCCAAGGGCAACCCCCTGACTTGAAGCGCAAGAATTGTCAAGGCGCCATCGTCGATGAGTTCGACAGCTACGACGTGTTCTACGCCTTCTTCCTCCCACATCGTTACCTCCAAGTTCCGGTGAGGAGCGCATACGTCGATTCTGCCCCGGCCATCCCATTCGCTCGCCAGGACGAAGGCCTTGAATACCCCACCAACGCGGAGATCGCCTTCAACATTCCCGTACCAGCGGGTTAGCCGCTGAGGTTCGGTGAGCGCCGACCACACATCATCGCGATCGGCTTGAAACTCGGCTTTTAGTCGGACGACTCCTCTACCGCTCTCGGAGTGCAATTTCCCCTCAATGGAGACCATCGGATGCTCAGACATTGTTTACCCTTTCGCGCAGGTTTCCGTCGAAATCTGTCGAGATGCGGGTCGTAACACCGGCCTAGCCACCATCCAACTCAGAAGATGAAGGGCACGAACATCTTGCTCGAACGTTTGTACGCCGGGTAGTCGGGGAACTCGCCGCTCAGGTAGCGCTCTTCGACTGTCGCGCTGTAGACGAAGTAGATCCCGGCCAGGGCTACCACAAACAACCAACACCAGTCCAGCGCCACCGCGGTACCGATGCCTGCGACCAGGATGCCCGAGTAGATGGGGTGGCGCACTAGGTGGTAGGGGCCGCTCGTTACCAGTTCAGGCTTGTCTTGTTGCGACATTGGGGTTCCCCAGTTGCGTCCGATGTGAACGCGAGCCCAGACCGCGAACCCCAAGCCGATCGCAAAGAGGAAGAGTCCGAGGCCGGCGCGCCACGGATCTGAATTGAGCCCTTCGTGATGAAAGACTCCCGCTCGGGCCAACACAATCAATAGGACGAAGATCACCGCCCTGATTCTCAACTCACGTGACCATGCCAAGCGCTCCCTCTTCATGGAAAACGCCGCCACCAACCAGTAGATCCAGAACGCCGCCCATCCGACACCAAAGACAAACTCAACTGCGCGCATGCGATTCATCCTTGCACCAAATTGTGTGAGATAGTCCCATCGATGGAGTTAGGCCCGCGGGCGTTTCGGGGTCGTGCTATTACTCATGACGTGGCGAGCCCCTTCGCGCAGAGCTTGAACACCAACTTCGAACACGCGTTTCGTCTGATGGAGGCAGCACTCAGGGATTGCCCTGACGTCCTCTGGACGACCGACCTATGGCCCGGCGAGGCGCCCACCAGTCCGACATCGCACGGGGGACTGCACGGCTCATCCCCTTGGTTCTTGGGATACCACGTGCTAGTGACCCTCGACTACGACCTCACCGGAGAGTTCGATGCGTGGACACCGCCAGAGCCTTTTGACGAGAGCACTTTCTCGTTCCCGAACCGTGTCTTCAATAGGGCTGAACTCCTCGGTTACGTCGACTACTGCCGCGCGAGGGTGCGCCGGGCCCTTGAGGTGCTGACCGAAGACGACATGGCCCGGCCCCTCCCTGACGCCCATAGAAATCACGACGCGCTGTATGGAGAGATTGTCGGCTCCATGCCGTTGCACCTCGTTGAGCACGCCTCTCAGATCCGCCAGTTCCTTAGCGCCGCGGGAGTCACAGTGCAGCCCATGCCCGGTGATCGCGGGTACGCGGGTTGATCCCCGAAGGACATCGATCGAAAAGACCCGGCAATGGGGTCCTAAGTCTCGTCGAGCGTCGTGGCGGTAGGGGGAAACTTTCCAGTGTCAGCGCCGATCACCTTGCCAATGTTGGCGACGTGCAGATGGATCTCATCTAGTAAGTCAGTCGCCCTTTTCACCGCTTCGGTCAGCTCCGTATTCTCCTGTATCAACCTTTTGATGTCGTCGGTATTAGTGGAGGTGTGCAGCGCAACTTCTGATGAGATGGCGTCTGCTCGCTTGGCGGCGATGAGCAGAGCCGCCGCCTGTACGCCAGCCATCATCGACAAGAACAGGTTGAGCAAGATATACGGGTAGGGGTCGAAAGCCTTGTGGTGCAGGACGTGCTCAAAGAACACCGTGTTCACGAGCGCCCACAGGATCATCACCGCAAAGAAGCCAAAGACGAAACCCCACGAGCCCATGATGTTGCGCATCCGGTCCGCCGCTCGTTCGCCTCGGGAGAGGCTGTCGCCCGAGCGAACACCCGGATGCTTGTGCCAGTGGGTTTGATAGGGCTTAGAGGTCACGCTTGAATCGTTACACACCAACGAGCGGAAACTGATCAATGGGCCTGTGGTGACCCATCACTGCGCGACCTTTTCGTAGACCGCAATTTGAACCTCACTTTCCGACGTAAATCTTTCCTTTTGCCATCCCGCCCAGCGGTGGACCAATCGTAAGCCCGCTATCCGAGCCATGAGGTCAAGTTCGGACGGCCAGACGAAGCGAAATCGTGCCGAGTGGCGATGCAGGTGGCCGCCCAATTCGTACCAGTGATGAGAGGTCAAGATCTGTTCGACTGGATCGTCGAATGTGTCGATTCCCACATGATCAGCCTCCATCGCAAAGACTGTTCCAATCTCTCCTGGTTGGCTCCGGTCCTGCTTGGGCACGCTCACCTCCACCACGAAATGCCCGCCGACGTCGAGATGCGCCGCGGCATTCTCGAACACTTCCACCTGTCCTTCTTGGGTGGTCACATTCATGATCGAATTCCAAACTAAGTAGACGAGAGCGAAGGTTCCATCCACCCGCGTAGTTCTCATATCGCCGATCGAAACCGGTACCGATGCGGCGCCGGGCTTGTTTCGCATCCGGTCGGCCATGTGGGGCGACAGCTCAACTCCCCAGACGCGCAGTCCTCGAGCGCTCATCTCTAAAGCAACGCGGCCCGTGCCTGCGGCAAATTCGAGCACGTGTCCACCCTGCGCCAACTCGACGAGACGGTCGACCGTTGGGCCGAGGACGGCCGGATCGAACATCGCGGCCGACGTTGCGTCGTAGTCGCTTGCCACGTCCTTTCCCCACAATTCTGAACTCATACTTTCCTTCCAATACCTGATGTCACCTGAGTCGGTTGCCAAGACCCAGAGTAGATTTGAGCGGGCACGTTCGATAACGGGAGGAACGTGGCTGGGTCTGAACTGCTTATAGAGCCGGATCTCGAGAAAGTCTGAGGCCAGGTCAAATGGAACCGCCAAACTCACGAGATTTCGTCGCAGAAGAAAGATCAACTTGAAATCGCTCATCAGGTTGGCTTTCCTTTGCCTGATCGTCGTTCTGATCCTCAAGCTTCTTAACGTCGTATAGGGCCAACCCGACGCTGACCCGTGGTCGATCGGAATGGCGAGGACGCGGCACGAACATCGCGACGTGCGACGTTTTGGGAGGTATCTGCGTAGTTGGGCACGATGTCGCGAACGTGGTTAGGCTTCGCCACGATCGCTCGGAAGTACCTGTTGGGCGTTCAAAGCGAGGAGAGATCAATGGGCGTAATGGTCGTCATGACGGTTCCGGCAGACACCACATTGTTTGAGGCATTCACGGCCGCAAACGCTGTGAAAGTGAACGAGATTTCCGAAAGCGCGAAAGCCGCGGGCTGTACTGGTCACCGATTTGCGGTGGGAGATGGGCAGGTCATATCGGTCGACTTTTGGGACAGCGCTGAGCATTTCCAGGCGTTCATCGCCAGCCCAGAACTCCAGGCCGTCATGGGGGAGATGGGAGCGAAGGGTGCGCCAACGGTGGTGATAGCCAACGCCAAAGGATTCCCCGGAGAGTTCTAGTTCGCTCTAGCGCACATCGGACCAGTGACTCCCGCTCCACGTTGCCCCCGAGACTCGAAGCGTGGATGGGCGCGCCTCCTATATATGACGTAGGGTACGAAAACTGCTCGACTTTAAGGGGTCATTATGTCTGAGTTTGTCATGTCCATCGGCGGTAAGGCCGTCTCGGCCAAGGAGACCTTCGGTGTCGTAAACCCCGCCACCGGTGAGGTGTTTGAACAGGCTCCCGATTGCAGCGCTGATCAACTCGACTTGGCATTCGAAAGCGCGAAACAGGCCTACGCGACGTGGCGCTCCGACGAAGGCGACCGGCGAAAGGCCCTTCTCGCAGTTGCCGACGTGCTGATGGCGTCAGCCGGCGAGATCGCGCCGGTCATCACCGCCGAGCAGGGCAAACCATTCTCGGACGCCAACTTGGAGGTGTTCGGAGCCGCAATGTGGTGTCAGTACTTCGCGAACCTCGAACTCGATCCTGAAGTGATCCAGGATGACGAGTCCGCGCTGGTTCAGGTCGTGCGACGACCCCTCGGCGTGGTCGCTGCGATTACCCCCTGGAACTACCCACTTCTGCTGGCCTTCTGGAAGATTGCCCCCGCACTGTTGGCCGGCAACACCGTGGTGATCAAACCGTCACCGTTTACTCCGCTCTCAACGCTCAAGGTCGCAGAGCTCGTCCAGTCCGTCGTGCCGGCCGGCGTTCTCAACGCCGTCAGCGGTGGCGATCACCTCGGTGCCCAGATGACATCGCACCCCGTGCCACGGAAGATCAGCTTTACTGGATCGGTCGAGACTGGCAAAAAGGTGGCCCAGGCTGCTGCCCCAGACCTGAAGCGGGTAACTCTCGAGCTCGGCGGAAACGATCCAGCGATTGTGCTCGATGACGCCGACCCCGTCATGGTCGCCAAGGCGATTTTTACGGGCGCCTTCATGAACAACGGCCAAATATGCAGCGCAATTAAGCGCGTGTACGTGCCCGAAACGCTGTACGACGAGGTGATCGATGGGCTCGCGGCGTGTGCCACCGCGGTCAGGGTAGGCGTGGGCACCGACGCTCAGAGCCAACTTGGCCCGATCAATAACAAGCCGCAGTTTGAGCGTGTCAAGGAGTTGGTCGCCGACGCCCTCAGCCACGGTGCCACCGCGGTGACGGGCGGTCAAGCCATGGACCGGCCGGGTTACTTCTTCGAGCCGACGATCCTCGCGGGACTCTCGGACGGTGTTCGAATCGTCGATGAGGAGCAGTTCGGCCCGGCGCTTCCCGTCGTAAAGTATCGCTCGCTCGACGACGCCATCGAACGAGCCAATTCGACCAACTTTGGGCTGTCGGGCTCAGTCTGGGGTAGCGACGTGGAGCGAGCGACCGAGGTCGCTTCGCAACTTGAGTGTGGGACGGCCTGGGTCAACACTCACCTCGGACTCGCACCTAACCAGCCCTTCGGGGGTTGCAAGTGGAGTGGACTCGGAGTCGAGAACGGCAAATGGGGACTCTCAGAGTTCACCGAGATTCAGGCCCTCTATCGGTCACGCACCGCGGATGGGACGAACCCCCTCGTGGCCCTTCTTGTCGAATAAAAGAAGGGGAAAGATTTTATGACAGCTCGTGACGTGGTTGATCAACAAGTTGCCGCCTACAACAGCCGTGACGTGGAGGCCTTCGTTGCCTGCTACGCGGCCGACGCAAAGGTTGTGCAACCGGATGGCTCATTACTCGCGACGAGCCGCGAGGAGATCCGAGCAATCTACGGGGAGTTATTCGAACAGAGTCCGAATCTTCGCGCGGAGATTAAGAACCGAATCGAAGTCGGGCCCATCGTCATGGATGAAGAGTTCGTCACCGGATTGGTCCTTCCGGGAATGCCGACAGAGATTCACGCCGCCGTCGTCTATCGCGTCGTCGATGCACTCATCCAAGACGCTCACCTTTACGGCTAAGGCGTCCCGCCGCACTCATCGAGACGAGCCATCGCGCTAGATAAGTGCGCGCATCCGATGTATCTCCGAGGCTGACATGTGCGGATCCCGGCTCTTCCACTCCACGACATCGCCGAGGAAAGTCTCGACCCCGGCATCCGAGAACGGTTTGAGGTAGACGTTGAGGAAATAGTTGCGCCCTACCCGTGCGAGTAAGGTTTCGAGCCGACTGCCAGTGACTTCTCCGGAGGCCAGGAGCACCCAAGTTGTCGCGACATCAACCAGGGGATCTCCTCGCGCGGCGTTCGCCCAATCCAGCACCACCGGCCCGTCGCTCGACAGCATGACGTTGAGCGGATGAAAATCCATATGGAGCAGGGAGTCGCCAGACCCACACGGGGCGACGGGCAGCCATCCCGGAGCGTCCAAAAGATGGAGAGATTGGTGAAGTTTTGACAACTCCCGGGCAAAGCGTCTTATTTTCCATGGTTGCGCGGATGCCGCGTCGATCATGGTCGGGCCCTCAACTCGGGCCACCACCATGTCCGCTCCGTCGTCGCTCACAGAGAAGACTTCAGGTGCGGGAAAGCCCCGCGCCCGAACGTATTGCATGGTCTTCGCCTCGTTTGCTTGGGAGCGACCATTGCGCGAACGTCGAAGGACTCTGTCTTGGCCGAACTCATAAATGTTTGCGTCGCGGCCCCCGGCGATCAACTTTCCCGGACGTTCCATCAAGGAACAGTACTGCGCCGAGTCGGGGTAGTTAAGGTGCGTCCGGAGAACGTCGGCCAAGTGTGTCGTGACATGTACTGTCGTCCCCATGAGTCAACGACTGTCGCCACCGTTTCGCGCCGATCACGTCGGCAGTTTCCTTCGCCCGACGAACTTGCTCGCCGCACGAGCGGACGCTGCCGAGGGACGTCTTGACGCGGAGGGGCTGCGCAGCGTCGAAGACGCCGCGATTCGTGATGTCGTTGCTCTGCAGGAAAACCTGGGCCTGCAGTCGGCGACCGACGGTGAGTTTCGACGCACGTCGTGGCACATGGACTTCATCTACCAGCTCGGAGGAGTTACTCGCGCCGACGAAAAACTGCGGGTCGCCTTCAAGAACGCCGAGGGAACGACCTCGTTCACATCGGCTGCCCTCAAGGTAAGCGGCAAGGTGGACATTGACGACACCATTTTCGCCGACGCCTTTACCTTCCTGCAGTCGACTGTCACAACGGCGATCCCCAAGCTCACGATACCCTCGCCGAGCATGGTGCACTACCGAGGTGGCGCCGCGGCGATTGACCCCAATATCTACCCCGACATGGAGGAGTTCTGGCACGACCTCAGTGCCGCCTACGCCGAAGAGATACGTCGACTCGGGGCGTTGGGTTGCACCTACCTCCAACTCGATGACACGTCGCTCGCGTACCTGAACGACCCGGCGCAGCGTCAAATGATCGCCGAACGCGGTGAAGACGCCGAGCACCAACACCTGCGCTACATCAAGCAGATCAATGCGGCGATAGCCGATCGTCCCGAAGGCATGGCGATTACGACTCACTCGTGCCGGGGTAACTTCCAGTCCTATTGGGCGGCCGAGGGAGGCTATGAGTTTGTCGCCGAGGCACTCTTCAGTGAACTCGACGTCGACGGCTTCTTCCTCGAGTACGACGACGAGCGCTCTGGCGGCTTCGAGCCGCTGCGCTTTGTGCCGCCGGGCAAAATGATCGTCCTCGGTCTCGTCACCACCAAACGGGGCGAACTTGAGACGAAGGATCAGTTGAAGCGACGCATCGACGAAGCGAGTCAGTTCGTGCCGCTGGATCAGCTGTGCCTCTCGGGCCAGTGTGGATTCTCCTCGACCGTAGAGGGCAATAGTCTCACCATGGACGAAGAGATCGCAAAACTGCGGCTCGTTGTCGAGACCGCGCACGATGTCTGGGACTGACGCCGCCTCGGCTACTCAGAGGCCATGACAAACTCTCCCGTTCGCGGTTCGCTAGGCGTATTTCCTTACGCGCGGTCGAACGCTCAACATGTACACGAAGCCAAGAATGATGCCGACTGGAGCAAAGAAGATCATAAAGATGAGCAGGCACGCGATCCAAAAGGTCTTTTAAGAGTCAGCCGCCCGAAATGAAGCCGACGTCCGTGACGCGGCGTCCACGATGGCCAATATGGGAACGCCCCAAAACAAGAAGAAGAAAAGCAAGCCGACGATGAGATCGGGCCCAAAGACGGTGGCCTGCACTCGACACCAACTCTCTCGTCCGAGTTCCCCATGGACATCACCGACACTAGGTCAGCAGGAAGAGCTACGGCATCGACAAGACAAGATCGTGTCAGAGTTTGGGTCAAATCTGCATCGTCGCTGAGCAGTAGCGGCCGACGAACTAGGCGTCGAGCTATTTCGAACCGACGAGGGACTCGACGTAAGCCCCCATCTTGTCGAAACTGTCCTCGAACCCATCGGTCTTCGTCATGTGGTCACGGTCCGCCTGATCACGGAAGGCCAGAGTATTCGTCATCTTCGTCACGCCATTGGTTTCCTTGAGCTCGACTGTCTCAAGGGCCTCCACATTCGGCCATCCTTCGAACAGCCATGTGTCAACCAGCCGGGTCGGGGGAGTGAGCTCCAAGTAGGTTCCACGAAACGAGCACTCCCTTCCGTCTTCTGTCACGATGACGAAGTGGTATGAGCCGCCTACGCGAAGGTCAACTGAACACACTGTCATCGTGTCGTCGAACGCCGCGAACCAATTGACGATGTGCTCTGGTTTCGTTATGACGTCGAACACAAGTTCGATCGGAGCGTCGAAGTCTCGAGTCGCCACGATTTCGAGGTTGTTCGGGAATTCAATGCTGGTCGATCCATTCCCATGGGGTGTCACGATTGTTCTCCTTCTTGTTGTTGTATGTCTTTGAGATAGCCGCCCAACCGATCTAGCCGATCGTTGAGCACCTGTTCGTATTTCGACAACCACTCCTGCATCGGTTCCAGGGGTGCTGGCTCCAGGCGGTACAGTCGGCGTCGCCCGTCGGCACGGCACGTGACCAGCCCAACCTCGCTGAGCACCCGTAAATGTTTTGAAACCTGGGGTTGGGTCATCGAGAGGTCGGTGACGATTGTTCCGACCGCCTTCTCGCCGGTGATCAGCGCGTCGAGGACGTCGCGCCGATGGGATTCAGCGATGGCGTTGAAAACGTCCGATGTCGTTGTCGAGCGGGACACGAGCCTCACTATATATGCCAATATCGGCATATGTCAACCAAAGACTGCGAGCGGCCTTCTCCGACGGAACACGGCCCCCCAATCAGACCGCCGGATCATCCATGATTTCGTGGACCGCTTGAGCGCATCGGCACGAGGCGGCGAGCTTTGCCGCCCACATGAGTGCGTCTGCGCGAGAAGGGACGTCAACGATCGCAAATCCGCCGAGTTGCTCCTTGCTCTCGGGGTACGGCCCGTCGGTGACCGTACCGTTGGTGGCCACCACGGTCAATGTCTCGTGGGTGTGCAGTCCGCCGCCGAACACCCAGACGCCGGTGTCCTGGGCTTCGCGAACGACCGCGTGAACATCATCGGACACAGCAGGCAGATCCTCTTCGGGAAAGGTCATGGCGCCATCTTCGAAAGAGATCAGGTAACGCGTCATCGGGTGCTCCTTGTCTGGCGGCCTTGCTGGCCGCTTTCTCACTCTTACTACGAACATCTCGCTTCGAATGCGACAGGCATCTGGGATATTTTTCTCGTTTTGCGGTCCGCAAGTTCGACTGCGACCTCGACGAGACACGTCGCGTCGCGTGGATTTAGGTGTGGTCCCGGCGCACCTTGTGGCGCTCAGCGAGAAACAACTTGCCCGAGGGCGATACGGCCACTAGACGCATCCCGTTGGCGTCACGCCAACTGTCTACGTACTTGGCATCTACCGCATCCTCCCAAACGGGGAGTCGAGGACACGACGTTCGCCATGCTTCTTGCACCTCGGCGTACGGACGTGCTCCCGCGCCGATCCACTCGAGGAGATCCCCGATGAGCGACTCGACAGTCGAGTTCGTGGCCATGGTGTTACGACGTGACCTTGGCCAGTGCCGAGTGAACGAATCCGGCGAACTGGGTCGTGCTCACGGCAGGGTAGCTTCCCTCCAAGACGGCCACGATGACCTTGTTCTTGCGGGCGATGAGGTAGTCGTAGTAGATAGTGACGTCACCAGTTTTAAAGACCATTTGATACGCCACGCTTTGGCTGCCCTGCCTGGGGAACGAAAACTTGGTGACCGTTCCATTCGACGTGAAGCCCTTGTAGGGACCTGAAGGGCTGGGACACGCTTCAATGGTGGCCGCGATCTTCTTGAAGGCGGTCTTCGCATTGGAATACGTCGCAATCTTCTCATCTAGGAACGGTACGTCGCCGGTGTGGACGTAGTACACCTCAGCCACTTGGGTTTGGGTGACTCCGGCTGGTTCGAGGAGGTCGCGCAGGCATCCGACGCCGGTATTGCTGTTGGATTCGGCGAACCACCCCGATCCAACCTGGCTCAGGCTCAGAACCTGTTTCGTCAGAGACGTATTTGACGCGCTGGCGCTCAGAGCGAGAGTCGCACTTGCCAAAAATGCCAACGTGACAACAGCTGCCATTGGAACGAACAGACGACGCATAACTCTCCCTTCGTCAGGACGGAGCCAACCACGCTCGAGCGGTGGCCTCATATTAGACACGCTGGATAGAAAATTCGAGGGCGGTGAAGCTACTGGAACTTAAGTCGCTAGGCGCGAGGTTCTGACGGCGAAATGACGACACCGAGATCGCCGTATGGCATCGGCTTGTGTCGCAGGAAACTCGCGATGGCGCCAAGGGTCTTTGAGAGGGTGACCATGTAGCCGTACTTTTGGCGTACCTTGGCTCTGATCGTGAGGTACTCGGGCCCCGTCGTGATACGGGCCGTTCCTTCAATGATCGGCGATCCGGTGCTCACCCGCCCTCGCGAATCCGATGCTTGCACGGTGACGTGACTCGTGTGGGCGAGTCGCTTGGCTTTGCCCGAAGCCGAACTGGTGGCGAACCCGAATGTGTCGCCATCGAGAGCCACCACCCAAACCGGCGATGCGACGGGCGCACCGCTGCGCCGGAAGGTCGTTAGAAGCATGTATTTCTCGTCGGCGATGCCCACGCGCCGAGTGTATCGAAGACGGCAGGCCCGAAGAGAGCCTCTGCTGGTTATTCCGTCGACTGGTCTTCTTTGGACACGTAGGGCGGAATGTCTGGGTGATGCTGAATGATGTGGTCGAGCTTGGCGTGAATCTCGGACGTCGCAGCGTCGAAGTGTCGTTTGATGTACTTCTCGATCGCTCGACGCACCGGCGGATAGAAGATCGTGGTGGCGATGGCGGCAATAATGACCCAGATCAGGGTGGCGACGACATCGCCCGGTATGCCGCCCGAGCCTCCGGCGGGCCAGACCCAGCGATCCCAAAACGTGACGGCAATCACGTGGAGCCCTGCTTCAGGTGCTCGTGCAATGCGGGGTGTTTCAAAGCGTGCTCTTTCTTCAGGGCTTCGTGGTCAGTATCGGTCGTGTGGCGGTGACACGTTTCGTAGTGTGTGCCCTCAACCTTGCCCAGGCCAAACTTCAGCGCCGGACGCCAGCAACTCTGGCACTTGTGTCGGCGGTACACGGCCACGATGCTGAGGATGATGGCGCCCTCGCCGAGGTCGGCGCCAAAGCCGCTCCAAAAGGCGTACCACTTGCCCGTCTCGTTCGAGACGCCCATGACCTGCAGTAACCAATGCCAGACAGCCAACGGAGGAGCCCCCAGACTCTGTGCGCCAAACGAAAGTCAATTGTAGGCGTGGCCCGTTTGCAAACGGGGAATGGTCGGGGATCCGACTGACCAAAAGACGCAGTGGCGATAAGGCGCTTCGATAACCTGAAGCGAGGTGTCACGTGCCGACGCCAGGCTTCATTCTTCTCGAAGGACACACTGACATGACGGACTTTGCCGGACTCTGGAACGCGACGCTCTATACGCCCATCGGTGAGATGACGGCCACCTTCGATATTCACGATGACAATGGCGTGATTACCGGCACCGCGAGCAACGGTAAAGAAACCGTCGAGATTCTCGACGCCGTCGCCGATGGCAACAAACTCACCTGGAACATGAAGGTGACGACGCCCATGAAGCTGACTCTCAAATTCGACATCGAGTTTGACGGCGATTCGATGGAGGGGACCTCGAAGGCCGGAATACTTCCCTCGTCTCGGGTCGTGGGAACCCGCGCTCCCTAGGACGTGTCGTCGCGGGGGTCGCCAAGCCACCCAGGAGCCCGACCGGAGCGGAAAAGTGAGGCATTTCTCACGCGGCGATGAGTTTGCGCCCCCTAAATGGTCTAATCGGTATGACCATGCAGAAGATATCGATCGAAGAAGAGTTTGACCTCATCGAGCGCGCTCGCCACGGCGATGAGCGAGCGTACGAAGAGTTGATCGAAGGGCATCGCGCCGAGCTCCACGCGCACTGCTACCGCATGCTGGCGTCGACCCACGACGCCGACGACGCGGTCCAGGATGCGCTGATTCGTGCGTGGCGCGGGCTGGCGGGATTCGAGTCACGCAGTTCGATTCGAACCTGGCTGTTCAAAATTGCAACCAATTCGTCGTTCGATCTGCTGAAGAAACGATCGCGGCGCGAGCTGCCTCTCGACCGAGGCAGACCAGCGCGTCTCGGGGAGTCACCTGGGAATGCACAACTCGACGCCTCGTGGATCGAACCGTACCCCGATCGATTGATCGAACCGGGCGAGAGGTCACCGCACGCCCGCTACGAAGCTCGTGAGAGCCTCGAACTTGCCTTCATTGCAGTGATCCAGCACGTTCCGCCCCGCCAGCGCGCGGTGTTAATTCTCCGCGAAGTGCTCGGTTATTCGGCGATAGAGACGGCCGAAGTGCTCGAGATGAGCGTGGCCGCCGTGAACAGCGCCCTGCAGCGCGCCCGCTCGGCGATTGCCGACCGGTTGCCGTCGACGTCGCAGTCAGAGGAACTGTCTCGCCTGGGCGATGGGGCCGCGCAGGAGCTGGCGCGGCGTTACTCCGAAGCAATTGATCACGACGACGTGCCCGCCATTCTGGCCCTTCTCACCGACGACGCGACCTGGTCGATGCCGCCACACCCCGCCTATTACCAGGGGCGTCGCGCGATCGAACGCTTTCACGAGGACGACGTGTCCCAGGTGCGCTGGCGTCACCACACGACGTCGGCCAACGGGCAACTCGCCGTGGGCTGCTACATCTTTGACGGCGAGCGGGGCAGCTACGTGGGGTCTGTGCTCGACGTCCTGACGCTGCGGGGTGGGCTGATCGAACACGTCACGGCATTCTTTTCGGCCGCAGGTTTGGGGCGGAGTGAGGTCCAGGATGGATACGTCGATGCGGTCGACTTCGCTGATTTCGGCCTACCCCTAGAGATCGTCGAGTAGCTGAGTACGAAATCGATGAGTTTCGTGATCACGGAAAGTCAATAGCAGTAGTGAAACAACAGAAAAGGAGAAAGAGATGTCGGCGACTTACGAAGATGCCCAACTGGTGGTGCAACTCATGCAATGGGAAACGGCGATAGGAGTGGACGATGCCCTCGCCGTTCTGTTCAACGAGTCCTTCGACCCGGAAACCGCGTCAGTGGACGACCCCAATGTTCGCAAGGTCCTGACCTTTGGCGAAACCGTCGGAGCGTTGGTGAAGCACCATGTGCTGGACCGCGACCTCATCCGCGACGTGTATTGGTTCGACGGCATCTGGGAGAGGGTCAAGCACCACGCGCTCGCTGCTCGAGAAGGGTCGGGCGAGGAGTCCCTGTACGAGAACTTCGAGGCGCTGGTCTCCGCCTCGTAGGGTCCGACGTGGGTCAGCGTCGTTGCTAGGGTGCCACCGTGCAACTTGACTTTGACGGCGAAGTCTTCTATTGGCGCGGCCCGTCGCCGTTCCACTTCGTCGCGGTACCCGACGAGCAGAGCATAGAGATACACGCCGTTGCGGCGCAGGTGACCTACGGCTGGGGCGTCATTCCGGTGGACGCGCAGATCGGAGCCACGAGATTCACGACGTCGCTCTTTCCCAAAGACGGAGGGTACGTCGTGCCGCTGAAGGCCGACGTGCGGCGCTCTCAATCAATCGAGCTCGGCGATACGGTACAAGTAGTCCTGACGATCGAGGTGAGGTTCTAGGTCGTCGCTGAGTGAAAGTCGGCCCTATGGGTACACATCAACGGGCGTGTGGCCTGACTCTCGGAGTTGTCCTGGCGCTCACGGTGGTGGTCGCGCCTAGTGCGGCGGCGCCGCCGGCTTCGTGGGCGTACCCCAACGGCGACCTCGCCAACACGCGCGACGCAACCACTTCGAGCGTCGATCTCGCCAACATCACTCATCTCCATGAGGCGTGGTCCTTTGATCTCAGTGGCAAGGCGACGTCGAGTGTCGGAGGGTACGGCACGTTGGCCGCTAATCCGATCGTCCAGGACGGGGTCGTCTACATGCAGGATCTGCACTCCAACGTCTATGCCTTGTCGCTGTCGAGTGGCCACCTGCTCTGGGAGCACACCTTCAACAAACCCGAACTAAGCGGGCCGGGGCCCAACGGCGTGGCCGTGTCGAACGGCGAGGTGTACGGCGAAACTCCCCACACCGCCTTCGCGTTGCATGCGACGAACGGACATCTGATCTGGTCGAACGATGACCTTCTCCAGAAGGGTCAGGGTACGTTCGGCATCCAACCCCAAGTCAACGATGGCCAGGTGTTCCTCGCCAGTCAGTACGGATCGGCCCCGGGGGGCGGGATTCTGATCGCGCTCAACGCCACCAATGGACACAAGCTCTGGTCGTTCAAGACAATGACCGGTCCTGAGCCAGGAGTGAATGCGTTGGGTCTGGGCGCTGGTGGCGCGTGGGAAACGCCACTTGTGAGCCCGCGGGGAGCAGTGACTTTCGGAATCGGCAACCCGTATCAGAGCGTGGGCGAGGCGTACGCGCAACCCGCGCGATTGCTCTACTCGGACAGCGACGTGACGCTCAACGCGGTAACCGGAAAGCTGAACTGGTACTACCAGGGCGTCGAGAACGACTTCAAGGACTTCGACATGCAAGCCTCACCCATCGCCGCGACCGTGAGTGGCACACCGGTAGTGATCGGGGGCGGGAAAATGGGGTACGTCTACGAAATGAACGCGGCGACGGGCGCGCTGATTTGGAAGCGGGCCGTGGGTGTGCATAACGGCGACGACGATCAATCTCTCAACGCGCTCGAGCACAAAGAGAAGTTGATATTGCCCTTCACCTACTTGCCGGGCGCGTTTGGCGGAATCCTGACGAACATGGCTTATGCGAACAACACGATCTACGCCGCGACCATCAACTTGCCGCTTCGCTTCACCTCGTCGAGTCAGGTAAATGGGCTGCCCCCAAAGGGGACGTTCGCCTACGGGGGAGACCTAGTTGCCCTCAACGCCGCGTCGGGTGCGATTGAGTGGAGCACCAAACTGGATGGAATTCCCGATGGCGCGGCCACGGTCTCCAACAACCTGGTATTCACCGCTCTCGTGAATGGCCGTCTCATCGCGTGTAACCGAGCGACCGGCGCGATCGTGCTGAACAAGAAACTCCCCCGAGCGATGAACTCGACCTTGGCCATCGCCGGCAACACCGTCATCGTTCCGACGGGTGGACCGGTGCCCAAGGGTTCGAAAGAGAAGTCCCAAATTCTGGCCTATACGGTGCCGGCCTCGTGAGTTGAACGGGCGATCGGTGCGCGGGAACAGTGCGAGTCCGTAGTATCGCCTCATGAGCGATATCGACGAACACGGACGGCCCGAACCGCCGATCACCGGCGATGAGGCCGCGACGTTGCGAGGATTCCTCGACTACCAGCGCGCCACGTTTCAGTGGAAGTGCTCGGGATTGGACGCCGAGTCGCTGCGTACCTCCGTGGGTGCCTCCACGATGACCCTGGGCGGCATGATGAAACACCTGGCGATCGTCGAAGAGGGCTGGTTCTGGGAGCAACTATGGGCCCGTCCTGCCGGCCCGCCCTGGAACACCGTTGACTGGGAACAAGATCCCAACTGGGAGTGGCGAACTTCATTCGAGGACTCGCCGGAACAACTATGGGCCCAGTGGCGCAAGTCGGTCGATATCGCTAACTCGGCGTTGGATGAAGCACTTCGTGGTGGTGGACTCGATCAGCTGGCGCTCAAGAAGTGGCGGGACGGTCGCTCGCCGAGTTTGCGCTGGGTCCTATGCCACATGATTGAGGAGTACGCGCGACACAACGGGCACGCTGACCTGATTCGCGAATCGCTGGACGGCGAAACCGGCGAATAACGCGCCGTGGTCATACGAAAGTTCTCGGTGGTTGACCTCTATGCCGCGATGGATGAACGGCGCCGTCAGCGAGGGCTCAGTTGGCGCCAAGTTGCCGATGAGCTCTGGGACATGTCGAGTGAACTCAACGAGCGCCGCCGAGACCATCCCATCAGCCCAGCGACGCTCACCGGGATGAAGTCGCGCGGTGCCACGAGTTGTCAGCATGCGCTCTTCATGCTGCGCTGGCTGGGTCGGACTCCCGAGAGCTTCCTCGTAGGAGTCCACAAGATCCCCGACTCGACGTTTCCGGTCGTCGGAGCGGATCGCCGGCTTCGCTGGAATCTAGCCAACCTCTACGAGGCGATGAACGAACAGCGGCGCGAGCGTGGTCTCGCGTGGGCGGAACTCGCGAGCACCCTGGGCTGTACGACCAGCCAACTGACGGGGATACGCACCACCAAGTTCGCTACCAACATGGACCTTGCCATGGGCATCACCCAGTGGTTGGAGAGGGCGGCCTCGGACTTCGTCTACGCGTCCAAGTGGTAGTCACGGTGACTCCGTGAGTCAGACGGCGTGACATCCCGTCGGGGGAGAGGACGTACCGGTATTTCCGTGAGAGGCCACGCCGCCGTGTCCGGGTATGACGCTCAGTTCGTGTCCGTTCCAACTCAGCGCGTAGTAGGGCGGATCGGAGGGCCAGGACTGGAGTATGGGACCGCTCGAGGACGATGTCGCCCACGTCGTACCGGCCGGGGGCGTCGAGTTCTCCAAGGTCTGGTAGTCCGAGATGGCGGACTCGACGATCGCAAAGTTACCCAGACACGAGGAGATCGCGGCCGCCTTGGCGTCGCTTCCAATGCTCGACGGGCCCGTCGTCGTAGTGCCACTCGGGGCCCCCGACAGATTGGTCTTGGGTGTTGAGGGGGTGCCGCCATTCGAGATCACAATTGTGACGATGACCCCGAGGATCACGACGACGGCCAGGGTGGAGATCATGCCCACGCCCCGCTCCGACCTCCGCCCACGCGCGGCGCGACAGTACAGCGAAGTCTGACGTACGTCCATATAGCCGCCTCGATTAACGCTGATGCTAGAGCCAATTGCACACGTTTTTGCGGTCCGACAACGAAGGGTGGGCCAGATTTGATAGTTGACCAAAATACGGGGCTTTAGCAGGGCTAATCCAACGGGTGGCCGTCCAGACAGACCTGTCGTCATCGGCGCGATCGAGCGAACTAGGTTCTTCCTCATGCGGCGCCGGGCCCCCCTGATTGCCGCGTTCGCCCTCGGGGTCGGCCTGTTCACGGTGACGAGCGCGCACGCGGACTCCACCACGACGACGTCGTCGACATCGACCAGTTCCA
The DNA here is from genome assembly GCA_963839255.1 of uncultured Acidimicrobiaceae bacterium. Classification (GTDB taxonomy): domain Bacteria; phylum Actinomycetota; class Acidimicrobiia; order Acidimicrobiales; family RAAP-2; genus RAAP-2. The sequence continues at coordinate 135,151 of CAWIUH010000001.1, read as the reverse complement.
CCACGACGACGCACCCCACCACTACAACGACGGCGCCGCCTCGTCCTACGGCACCGCTCACTGGATTGCCTTTTCCGAAGCGACTGTTGAAGGACTACTCCGCTCTCACGGTCAAGATCGATAACACGCCCGAGGCGCAGCCGCAGTACGGCATCGAGGACGCCGACGTGGTGTACGAAGAGATCGTGGAAGGCGGCATCACCCGCTTGGCCGCGATCTTCAACTCCCGTGTCCCTGCGGTCGTGGGTCCGGTGCGGTCCGTTCGTCGCACCGATCGAGAGATCGTCTTTCCCATCGGCGGAGTCTTCGCGTTCTCGGGCGGTGCGGAGTACGCGGTCAGAAGCATTGAAACGGCACCGGTGAAGCTCTACGACCAGTCCAACGCGGGCAATGCGATGTACCGAGACCCTGATCGCCCGGCCCCCCACAATCTGCTGGCCAACGGGATCTTGCTGATGAAAAAGGACGGCATTCCTCGTCCGCCGCGCGCTCTCTTTACCTACCTGTCGAGTTCCAAGAAGTTCCATGGCCCGCCCGTCAAGGCCTTCACCGTCGGCTTCGAGTCGGGCTACGCCGCTACCTACACGTGGAACGCGGCGACCAAGTCGTGGGACCGATCGATCTTTGGCGCTCCCGACGTCACCGCCGAAGGGGTGCGGATCTCACCCAAGAACGTGATCGTAATGACGGTCAACTACGTGGGAGGCGTCGGAGTGATCGACTCCTACGCCCAGCTCATCGGTTCGGGCCCCGTCGATGTGTTCAGTCAGGGACGAGTGGAACGTGGCACCTGGTCACGGCCGAACCTGCGAACTCGCGCCGTGTACCGAGACGCCCAAGGCACGATCATCAACCTCACACCGGGTCAGACGTGGGTGGAGCTGATGGCCGTGGGCGAGAGTGTGTCGGTTACCTCGGGCTGAGTCAGGAGTACTCGCGCAACGCGATGATTCCGGGACGCCGACGACGTAGCACTCGCACCCATCGAGTCTCGGCCAGTGGGCGCGGCCGACGAGGGGCCCGGACGTAGAACCAGCCGAGGGCAACCCCGGCCACGAGACCGATGAGTAGTGCGCCGGCGTGTTCAACGCCGTCAAGACCCGGCGCGAGAACGGCGGCGATCGCGAGTGACAGTGTCAAAAACAGCGCCGTGCGATTCATTCGCAACGACACCAGCAGGCACGCGCCCACGGCCGTGGTGGCGCCGGAGGGTCCAGTATCGATGACGTGCGCCATGGCGGGGGCTAGCCCGATCAGGTGAGCGAAGGATGTCGCGAGCAGCACTCGCGCGAGCAGGGTGGAGCCCACGTGGCCGGCGGCGGCCACCACGACGGTCACGCTACGTCCGAGAATGAGCTCGCCCAGACCGATGACCGCCACCAGTTGCAGGATGGCTCCCCACAGCGGCAGGTACGCGGTCGGCATGAAGAGCGACATGGGAAGTCGGGCCAGTTCGGTGTTCAGGGGCAGGTTGGCCTGGACGTCGCCCGAGCGCCACAGCTCGGGTCGCCAGACGTGAAAGTGCAACAGAAGCGTGACGGCGACGCACGCGAGGGCGAGCGCGACGCCCAGCCACGGTCGGGCGCCGTTCGTCCAGCCGGCGCGCGTGGCGACCCACAGACGTGTGAACTCCCCTGTCAGTCCCCGCGCGCGGGTCGGGGTTACGGTGTCGATCGCCACGACCAAACCGTACTGGGAGAGGACGCGATGCGTGTCGGATGCTGGAGATGTCGGTAGGGGGAAACCCTGGTTCGAGGCGAGTTAGTGAGTGCCGATCATCGCACGAATGGACTCGCGCAATGAGTCCATGGTGGCGATCACCGCCGTGGGCTCGTAGCCGCAGTGCGCCATGCAGTTCGCGCACCGTTCGTCGCGACCCCGGCCGTACTTAGACCAATCGGTGGTTTCAGTGAGTTCCTTGTACGTCGCGGCGTAGCCGTCGGACATGAGGTAGCACGGACGCTGCCAGCCAAAGACCGAGTAACTTGGAATACCCCAGGCGGTGCACTGGAAGTCGCGCTTGCCCTCGAGGAAGTCGAGAAACAGGGGCGAGTGATTGAGGCGCCAGCGCTTGCGGTGGCCGTCGGCAAAGGCTTCACGAAAGAGCTCGCGCGACTGCTCCACCCCGAGGTAGTGCTCTTGGTCGGGCGCCTTCTCATAGGCGAAGGCCGGCGAGATCATCATGGCGTCGACCTTGATGTCGTCATTCAGGAAGTCGAGGACGTCGCGTACCGTTTTGGGCTCGTCAGTGTCAAAGAACGTGGAGTTCGTGCACACCCGGAATCCCTTGGCCTTGGCGGCCTTGATGGCCTTGACCGCTTCGTCGAAGACCCCGTAGCGATTCACGGCGAGGTCGTGGCGCTCCTGGAGGCCGTCCATGTGGATGACCCACGAGAAATAGCGCGAGGGAGTGAACTTCTCGAGACGACGCTCGAGCAAGACCGCGTTCGTGCACAAGTAGACGTAGATCTTGCGCTTGATCAACTCCGAGACGATCTCGCCGATCTGGGGATGCAGCAGCGGCTCACCGCCGGCGATCGAGACCATGGGCGTGCCACTCTCTTCAACCGCGTTGATCACGTCCTGCACCGAGAGGCGCTTGCGCAGAATCTCGGTCGGGTACTGGATCTTGCCGCAGCCCGGACAGGCGAGATTGCAGGCGAACAGCGGCTCGATCTCAACGATGAAGGGGTAGTAGGGGGTCTTCTTCCACCGGTGCTTCAGCAGATACGTGCCGATGCGAAGATTTTGGCGAAGGGGAACGGCCATTACCGTACCCTAGTCGGGAGTGCGAAGTGAACGGTCTCTTGAACGATGCGTTCCTCGCTCAAGTGCACGGGACCGAGTGAGGCGAGAGAGTTCACGACGCCGCCGACCAACGACTCGGGCACCGAGGCGCCGGCGGTGACGCCGATGGTGCGAGCGCCTGAGAGCCAACTCAGTTCTAACTGGCTGGCGTCTTCGAGGAGTTCGGCGCGGCACCCTTCGCGCTGGGCCACTTCGGCTAGGCGCGCGGTGTTCGAGGAGTTCGATGACCCGACCACGAGCATGAGGTCACAGCGTCGCGCAATTGAACGAACGGCGTCCTGGCGATTCTGGGTGGCGTAGCAGATGTCGTCGGTGGCGGGGCCGGTGATCTCGGGGTAGCGCTCGCGCAGCGCCGCCACGATGGCGGCGGTCTCGTCGGTGGCGAGCGTGGTCTGGGTGAGATAGGCCACCGGGCGGTCGTCGAGCGCGAGGGTGGCTACATCGTTGATACCGCCGACCAGGGTGATGTGCTCGGGGGCCTCGCCGAGCGTGCCCTGGACTTCTTCGTGCTCCGCGTGACCGATGAGGACAATGTTGTAGTCCTGGGTTGCGTAGCGTCGGGCCTCGGTGTGAACCTTGGCCACCAGCGGACAGGTCGCGTCGATGACCGTCAGGCTGTCACGGCCCGCTCCCTCGTGCCGGACCTCGGGGCTCACGCCGTGGGCGGCGAGTATCACGACCGCCCCGTCGGGCACTTGGTCGAGTTCCTCGACGAAGATCGCACCCATCGTTTCGAGGCGACGTACGACGTGCAGGTTGTGCACGATCTGTCGGCGAACGTAGACCGGTGCGCCGTGTTGTTCGAGTGCGCGTTCGACGGTCTCGATGGCCCGATCGACCCCCGCGCAAAACGATCGCGGCGAGGCGAGGATCACTTCGTGCTCTCCACACGCCTTGGCCCATCGCACGAGCGGCGCGCGGGTCTGGGCGAGCGCTCCGAGGGCCCGCAGACCTCCGCGCACGGGACCGGTGGTGCTGGTATCGGAGATGGCGCGTACGACCGCTAGCGGATTGTTGGGCAGGTAGTCCATTACCCAGGACGACTCCATATCGACCGCCAGGGCGCCCGAGGCCGCGAGCTCGGCTCGATCGCCGGACGCGACGTAGGAGGGCGAGGTGACGAGGGGCCCGAGGTGAACCGAGAACCGCGCACGGCGAAATTCGTGGCTCAGCAGCGAGGATCCGGGAATGTTCCGCGAGGTCGACGATTCGGTCGATCGCAACTCACTGGCGATGATGATGTCCCCGGGCGCGAGCTCGGGAGCGAGGCCACCCGCTACGCCCACGAGGGCTACGGCAGTGTGCTCATCGAGACGCGCGGCGAGTTTCGCACCGGACTTCTTGGCGCGCTCGCGCCCGGCACCGATAATGGTGTCCGCTCCACCGAACGCGAAGGACTCAATTCGTAGCGGCGTGAGTACTTCGAGCTCAGCCGTGGGAGTTCCCCCGCGCGACGTAGCGCCCGAGCGCCATCAGAGGGAACACTTGACGATAGAGGTGATAGTTGATGTAAAAGAACCCCGGAAAGCCCGTCCCGGTGAACCACGGCTCGTCCCAGGTGCCGTCGTCGTGTTGAGTATCGACCAGGTAGGCGATGCCTTTGCGCACGGCCTCGGAGTGCTCGCCAACGCTGAGCAGCCCCATCAGCGCCCAGCTCGTTTGGCTGGCGGTGGAGTTCCCGCGCCCTCGGTAAGACGGGTCGCTGTAGGAGCGCAGGTCCTCGCCCCATCCACCGTCAGAGTTCTGGTGCGCTTCGAGCCAGGCGACCGCTCGGCGCAGCGCGGGGTGATGGGGCGACATGCCTGTCGCAATGAGGCCCGGCATTACGCCGCCGGTACCGTAGACGTGGTTCGCCCCCCAACGCCCGAACCACGAGCCATCGTCTTCTTGGTTGCGCAGCAGCCACGTCACGCCCAGCTCCACCGGTTCGCGAAACTCGGGCTTGGGTCCCAACAGTTCGAGCACGTGGGCAGTCACGTCCGCACTGGAGGGGTCGATGAGTTCTCCAAAGTCGCAGTAGGGCAGTTCGCGACAGAGGGTCTGAACGTTGTCAACGTCAAAGGCGGCCCAGCCCCCGTCGCGCGACTGCATCCCCACGATCCAGTTCAGCCCGCGTCGGTCGGCCCCCTGGAGCGGCTCCGCGGTGCGCGAGAGAGCCAACAGCACCTCGGCCGCGTCGTCGATGTCGGGGTAGTTGTCATTGTGGAACTCAAAGGCCCAGCCACTCGGCTCGAGGTTCGGTCGGCGCCTCGACCAGTCGCCGGGCACCGTGATCTCCTCTCCCAAGAGATAGCGGGCAGCCGATCGCAGCACGGGATCCTCCGGGGAGAGACCGGCATCGGCGAGGGCGGTGACGGCTAGGGCCGTGTCCCACACGGGCGACTGACACGCTTCTAACCTGCGTCCCTGCTCGTCGTTGATAGTGAAGCCATCGAGTCCCGAGATGCCCGCTCGCATGACGGGGTGGTCGAGTCCGTAGCCGCGCAGATGCAGCGCGATGAGTGAGTACACCCACGGCGGCTGGATGCCCCCCCACGAGCCATCGGCCTCCTGGCGTTGCAGAATCCAGCGCTCGGCTCGACGCAGGGCCGCGTGGCGCAGAAACTTGACCGGTCGGCGTTCGTAAATGTGAAGGACGCGGTCCACCGCCAGGAAGCGCCCGGCCCAGGAGCGAATCGATTCGCGAGGACGTGCGGTGCCGCACTTGAGTTCATCGACGTGAAAGCTCAGCTGGTGGGTGGGGCGGTACGCGCTGACAATGGTCAGGGCGACCACCGTCTGGCGGGCCCAGCAGGCGTAGTCGTAAATGTTGAGGGGTACACGGCGCGGCACGAACACGAGTTCGGGCGGCACCACGGGCAACTCGGCCCAGGGCCACAGATCAAACAGCGCGAGCCAGATGCGGGTGAATGTGCGACTTCGCTCGATGCCGCCATTGGCGACGATGTGCTCGCGAGCGCGCACCAGGTGGTCCTCGTCGGGGGAGTCTCCCGCAAGTCGCAGGGCCACGTAGGCCTCAATGGTCGTCGAGAGGTCGGCCGGGCCGCCAAAGAAGTTGGCCCACGTACCATCATCGCGTTGGCGAGATCGGATCCACCTGGCTGCCTCATCGGTCTGATCTTGGGTGCGAACGCCGAGGAACTCGCGCAGAAGAAGATCCTCGGCGTCCATGGTCACGTTGGTTTCGAGTTCGCCCTTCCACCAACCCTCTTCGCTCTGGAGAGACACCAGGGCGTCGACGGCGTTCTTGAGGGAGTTCTTGATGTCGCGCTCGAAAGACGGCGAGGGGACGCCGGTGTCCGCCGCGTCGAGATCCTCGAAGGCGCCACGACGATCGAGGTCGCTCATTGGTCCCGCTCCACGACGTAGCGCGCGATGGTGGCTAAGTTCGCGCGGGCCTCTTCGACGAGCGGAACCCGAGCCAGGGCGTCGAGCGATGCGCGCAGTTCGCTTTCGGCGAGTTCCATCGTCTCGTAACGCGCACCGCACTCATCAAGCAGCACCATGGCCTCGGCGACCTCGTCGTCCGAAAGCTCCTGGTCCTTGGGAGTGGTGAAGATGTCGAAGCCCTTGGAGTTGGCGATGGAGATGGGCAGAGTCTTCTTGCGCAAACGCAGGTCATTGCCCACGGGCTTTCCCGTCACCGATGACTCACCCCAGACTCCGAGCATGTCGTCGATGGCCTGGAAGGCGAAGCCCAGGTGGCTGCCGTAGTCGGAGAGCGCGTTTACCAGGTCGTCGGATGCACCCGCCAAGATCGCTCCGATGGAGGCTGCGCACGACAGCAGGGCGCCGGTCTTACCGGACTCCATGTTCAGACACTCCTCGACGCTTAGTGAACTCTTGTCTTCGGACGCGACGTCCTGGGCCTGGCCGATGATCATCGCCTGGGTGGCATTCGCCAGACACGTGGCGGCGGCGAGACGATGAGGACTGGCGTCTTCTAGCAAGACCTGAAAAGCCAAGGTCGACAGGGCGTCTCCGGCGATGATGGCCTGACCGACGCCGAAGGTCGCCCACACGGTGGGATGGTGACGCCGCTCCAGGTCGCCGTCGATGATGTCGTCGTGAATCAGCGAGAAGTTATGGACAAGCTCGATGGCCTGCGCCCCGGCGAGGCCCACGTCGTCCCCGGCACCGGCGGCGTTCGCCGACAACAAGGCCAAGCAGGCTCTCACGTACTTGCCGCCCACCAAGAGATGGTGGCCGATCACCGGACCAAGTTCCTCGCCTAGTCGTTTGGTCGTCTGCTCTAGGGCGGGAGTTACGAGCGACTTGGCTCGATTTAATATCTCCGTGGCCCGCACACCATTGTCTTCGCGCGAGAGAGAGTCGGCCAACGTCACGACTTCACGCTTTCGCGGTTGAGCGGTGGATTGCTAATCGACCCTGAAAAAAGGCTCAGGACATTCGACGCGGCTTCGCTGCCACTGCGGACTGCGCCTTCCATAGTGGCGGGCCAGCCCGTATCGCACCAAGAGCCCGCGAGGAACACCGCAGGCGTGCTGGAGCGCAATTCGTGCGCGCACAGCCTCGACGCCGGGTGCCGCGAGAAACGTTGCGGTCGCCTCTCGAGTTACCACCGCGCTCAGCACGTTGGCGTTGCGCGCGGCGGGAAACAGTTCGTCCAGGGCCGCGCGAAAGTGGGGAATCAGTTCGCTGGAGCCCTTCGCCATGTACGACGTGGCGGCCGAGAGCGAGATCACGAGGCACTGACCGGACTGCGTACCTGCGGCGTCGCTGCGATCGAAGACAAACTCGATCGGCGAGTCCACGCACGCGGCCATGTCGAGATCCATTACCTTTCGATCGAAAACGAACTGAATGTTAACGATCGGGGACGATTCCAGTTCGTTAGCGAGAGTCGCATCCAGCACGCCCATCGCCGCTGCAACACGAGCCGGTGTCGCCACGACCACCGCGTCGGCGTGGAGTTGCTCGCTCGGCGAGGTCGACTCGCAGCGTGCCGTCGTCGGTTTTCACCACGTGATTCGACGGTCGCGTTGAGACGCACGTCGACACCTGCGCTGCTCAGCGCGCGCAGGGCCGCCTCTCCGTGAAGTTGCATGAGTGGGACGATGGACCACCCGACGTCAGCGCCGTCGTTGGTGTGAAGGAAATCCGACTTGAAAGACCTGGGCGGCCAGTGCCAGCGACGCGTCGTCGACGCGGACGTTCAGCGTCGGCTGAATGATGAGGTTCCACAGACGAGAGATGGCACGATCCGACTGGCTCGCGCGCTGCGCAGCCACTCGCCGAAATTGATGCCGTCCAGGGCGGGGTCTCCCACCTTCACCCGGGCCAGGGGAACGAGGGCTCGCAGTAGGGCGAGACGTTCGCGCACGCTAAGAAGCCGATAGCGCGCGATGGACGCGGCGAGATGAAAGGGCGCGGGCAGATTCGAGCGACGAATGACGCCGCGTTCACCGCGCGGGGCGAGTACCGGCATGACCAAACGCGGCTGCAAGAAGACCTCGTCGATCACGCCCAGACGCGCCAGAAGTGCGCGATAGGCGCTGCAACAACCGAGAAAGACGTGCTGTCCATTGTCGAAGGAGTAGCCGTCGCGTTCGATGGAGGTGGTGAGGCCCCCGAGATGCGGGCGACGCTCGATCAGCGTCACGGCGACACCGGCGTCCGCGAGCGTCAAGGCGGCGCTGATCCCGGCGAGTCCGCCACCGACCACGCACGACCTGCGAGGCGCTCACGATCGGGCGGCCCAGAGACTCTGCAGCGCCACGGAGACTTTCTCGTACGTGGGCACCGACACGCGGCCGCGGGTCACCGCGAGTGGATTGTTCTCAATGCGCTGGAGCAGATGGCGATAGATCCCCGAGAGTGCACCCACGCACGCGCGGCCGCGGCCGTGAAGGAGCGGCAGCAACTGAAGTCCTTCGTCGAACCAGCGATCGGCTCGTCCACACTCGTAGGCGACGACTCGCGCGACCTGGCGCTGTCCGGCCCGGTGAGGTCGGTCGCACAACTCACTCGTTCGGCGTCCGCGCGGGGAATATAGACACGACCGAGTTCGCGATCTTCGACGACGTCGCGCACGATGTTGGTGAGCTGCAGGGCAACGCCGAGGGAGTCGGCGAGTGGCATCGCGCGTTCGGGATCGTCGGAGCCCACGACGGCGAGGGTGAGCCGCCCGACGGACCCGGCGACGTTGCGGCAGTACTTCACCAAGTCGTCGATGGTCTCGTAGTGCGTGCCGTTGAAGATCCATCTCGCAGCCGTCGATGATCTCGCCGAAACAGTCCATGGGCAACGCGTAGCGAGTCGCGGCGTCAAGCACGGCGATAAGCACCGGGTCGTTCGTCTTCGGATCGATCGGATCGATGTCCTTGCGCACGAGGTGGAGCGCCGGCGAGCTTCTCGTCGGGCGTATCCCGTCGCCGTCACCGATGTCGTCGATGCGACGCGCGAGGGCGTAGACGGCGGACATGGCGCTGCCGCTCGGGTTCGTGGAGGAGGCGAATGCCGTAGGCGAAGTTCTTGGCTTCCGTGCGCGTGACGCGTTCGCACCAGTCGTAGGCGGCCTCGACGTTCACGCCGCACCGCGAATCTGAGGTATCAGCGCGTGCAGCACATGTGCCGCGAGCATGCGCGTTTGCGTGGGTCGACAGTGAGTTGCGAGAACGTCGAAGGAGGCCGCGCTCCAGCGCGTCGATGACGGCAAGGCCCCCACCCACGAAACCCGTCGACGGCGATGCGAGGTCGCCAGGGAAGGGTCGAGGCGAGAGGAGATCCTTCGACGAGCAGGCCCCGTGCGCGATCGGCCTCGTGGGCCACCACGCGCGCAGGGCCGGGCTCGCCGAGCGGGGCCAGAAGTTCCTCGGTCGCGGCAATCGAATCGCTTCAGGTCCGTCGAGCGGAAGATAGATGCGCCCGCGCGGGCGTCTTCGCCGATGTCCTGGAGGTGTTCGACGACCTGGAGCGCGATGCAGATCTTGTCGGAGAGTGCGATTCGCTCTGGCGTCGAGGCGCGAAACACGGCGAGTACGAGGTGGCCCACCGGCGCGGCCGAGAGCATGCAGTAGCCCACGAGGTCGTCGAAGGAGTCTGATAGCGGGTGACTCGCTGGTCGACGCGGTTGGCTTCGATGAGTGCGCGAAAGGGGTCGGGGCTGAGATCGAGGCTCGCGATCATCGGTGTGAGTCGCTGAAAGACCGGGTGGATCGCCTCGCCGCGAAAGGCGAGGTCCAGTTCGTCGTCGAGCCAGTCGAGTAGTGCCAGTCGATCCCCGTCGGCCTCGTCACCGATGTCGTCGGTCAGTCGCGCAAAGCCGTAGATCGCCATGAGGTGATCTCGCTCCTCGGCGGGGCAGAAGTCGCGAGGCCACCGGAAAGTTCTCCTGTCGCGATCTCAGCGGCGAAGTTGTCGCTTCCGGTTCGAAAACTGCTTATCGTCTGCGTCAATTTGCTTGACACCAGCGGCGACTCCCTTTGCGCTACTTCTACCAAGCAAACCTATCAGTCGTCTCTTGAATTCCCTCCGACGACGAGCCCGCGACCTGGCATTTCGACCCTCGCGGGCGAATCGGCACTGGGACCTAGTCCTCCCAGGGAAACGGCATCGTCGTGCTCAAGTACTCACCGCGCGCAGCGAGTGGCACGACGGGAGGAAACTCGGGCTCATCGTTCAAGAGACGCGACAGCGCTTTGGCGAGGCCGCTCGCATCGAGTCCGATCTCGGCCAGGAGAGCGTCGGGCTTGTTGTGATCGAGAAACGCGCGCGGCACTCCCAGAATCCGGGTCGTGGGTACGTTCAGCTCGAGATCCTGAGCTCTCTCGCGCACCGCGGACACCATCAAGGTGCCCGCGCCGCCGTGACGGGTCCCGTCTTCGATGGTGATGATGCGCTGGTGACGCACGGCGTCGTCGATCATGTCCGGGTCAGGTGGCAGAACTCGTACGTCATAGAGTGTGACGCGCGAGGACTCCTCGCCCATCAGCGAGAGCGCCTCGTAGGCCGCCGGCGCCATCTTGCCCACCGCAAGGACGCACAGCGACCCGTCGCCACGCGTGACTTCGCGCGCGTGCAGTCCGATCCCCGTCTGTCCGTCGAAGGGTTTGGGCAGGGTCTTGGGAAAGCGCAGCGCCGCCGGACCGTCGAGGGACAGCGCGTCGGCCAGCATGCCGGGGATCTCGTCGGCACTCGACGGGGCGAAGATCGTCATGTTCGGTATCGCCAGGCACAGGGCCATGTCGAGGAGACCGTGGTGGCTCGGCCCATCGTCACCGGTGATACCGGAACGATCAAAGACGAAGACGACCGGAAGATTGAGCAGACCCACGTCGAGGTTCGCCTGGTCAAAGGCCCGCGAGAAGAAGGTCGAGTAGATGGCGACCACCGGCTTCAGCCCGCCCATGGCCATACCCGCCGCCGCAGTGACCGCGTGTTGCTCGGCGATGCCTACGTCGAAGAATCGCGTGGGATAGCGCTCTTGGAAGCGAGCCAGCCCCGTCGGTTCGGCCATCGCGGCCGTGATTGCGACAATCCGATCGTCGAGATCGGCCAGAGTGATGAGTGAGTTGGCAAATGCCGCCGTAAACGACTCGGGTGCGGGACCGTCGTCGCGTGGTGACCGCACGCAACTTGAAGTCGTGCATCTTGAGTTTGTCGGTCGTGGCCGGTTCGTACCCTCGACCCTTCTCGGTGAGAATGTGCACCACGATGGGACCGTCCCACAGGGCAGCGTTGCGCAGGGTCGTCTCGAGGGACTCGATGTTGTGCCCGTCGATGGGTCCGACGTAGCGAACGCCCAGATCCTCGAAGAAGGTGCCTGGGGTCACGAGGTCCCTCACCGCCGAGGTCATACCGTGAAGCCCCGGCGAGTCCGGCGCGGCCCGCTCGGGGAAGGTGGGGTGCGAGGTGCCGCACGCCCTCGCGAACGCTGACGTACGTGCGATTGAGTCGCAGGGACGTGAGGGACTCCGAGAGTTTCGAGACCGTCGGCGCGTAGCTGCGGCCATTGTCGTTGAGCACAATCACGACGCGTTGATTCGAGTGACCGAGGTTGTTGAGCGCCTCGTAGGCCATTCCTCCGGTGAGCGATCCGTCGCCGACAACGGCCACGACATGGCGCTTTCCGCCGTGGCCGGCGAGCTCGCCGCGATGCTCCAAGGCAATCGAGAGACCATGGGCGTATGAGAGGGCCGTCGAGGCGTGGCTGGACTCGATCCAGTCGTGCGGGCTCTCGGCGCGATTCGGGTACCCCGAGAGGCCACCGCGCTGGCGCAGGCTCGCGAACTTCTCTCGGCGACCAGTGATGAGTTTGTGGGTGTAGGCCTGGTGGCCCGTGTCCCAGAGCAGGATGTCCTCGGGAGAGTGGAACACGCGATGCAGGGCCAAGGTGAGTTCGACGACGCCGAGATTCGATCCGAGGTGCCCGCCGGTCGTCGTCACAGTGGAGATGATGAGTTCGCGGATCTCCTGGGCGAGGGCCTGGAGTTGCTGGTGCGTGAGTCCCTGCAGGTCCTCGGGGCCCTCTGATGGCGTCGAGAGTCATCTGTCGAAGCCTACCGGCGGACCCCAGAACCGTCTCAAGAATTGGGCGCTGAGAGTTAAACCGCGGGGTGCGCGTGGCGCCGCGCGTAGCGGCCACGACCCGCGAGAATGTGTCGATCGGGGTTCTCGTCGTAGACGTCGACGAACGACGTCGAGACGCACAAGCTGATCGCGCCCGCGACCAGAACCACGAGCGACAGGACCTCCAAGCGTGACCGCGACGCTCCGCCGCGCAACTGTTCGTGAAAGAGAGCGGAGCCGAGAATGATCGAGACGATGGGGTTGGTGAGGATCAGCGCGGACTGGGAGATGGCGAGCGAGCCCGCCCGAAAAGCGTGCTGCATCACCACAAAGGACGTGAGACCGATGAAGGCCAGGGCGTACAGCTGCCAGGAGATCAGGGCGCGAATCCAGTCGCTCATCAGCACCGCCGTGAGTGACTTGGTTACCACGGCCAGAAACGCAAAGCCGACCGACGCGCCCGCTCCGAGGAACAGCGCGCGCCACCAGTCCGGACCGCGTGAGCCGAGGGCGATCAAGGCGGTAGCGAGGGCGGCAATAACAACGCTTGTGATGATCCATCGCGCCGCGTGCGCTGAACTCGTACCTGCTGAGGGCGAGGCAACCACCAGAAAGGTGACCAGCCCGAGGACGGCCACGAGGACCGAGGCGACGTCGCGCGCTCGCCACGGCGTGGCGTACCAGAACCACAGAATCCCGACCACCGCCAGCAGCTCACTCACCATCAGAGGCTGAACCACGACGACGGAACCGAGATGCAGGGCGATGGACTGGATCACGTAGCCCAGGGACATCACGACAAAGCCCACGATCCAGATGCGGCGCCGAACCATCTGGTGAATCATGCCGGTGGGGTGAGTTTCGCCCGGGGTCGCCTCTACGCCCAAGCGCTGACAGACGCTCGCGAGCGCGTACAGGCATGACGCCAGAAGAGCGAGAAAGACGACCACGAACTAAAGACTACGAGGCTAATCGAATGAGTCGCGGGGTCGATTGCCGAGGCCTCTCAGGACCGGGACGTAGATTGAGAGGAGCACAAGGAGGATGATGTCGTTCAATCTGTCGGAGATTCTTGCCGAACACGACGGCGAGAACTTCCAACTTCACACAAAGTACATGAACCCCCAACTGGCCAAGGTCGTCAAGACCCTCGGCTTTGACCGTTTCTACGTGCGAGGAGAGGGCTGCTATCTCTATGACGAAGAGGGCGCCAAGTACCTCGACCTCTTGAGCGGTTTTGGCGTCTTTGCCCTCGGTCGTAGTCACCCGGTCGTGCGCGACGCGCTGCATCAGGCCCTCGACGCCGATCTACCCAACATGGTTCAGATGGACTGTGCGTTGCTGCCCGGGCTGCTAGCCGAGCAGTTGGTCACCCGTAGCCCCGATCAGATCGAGCGCGTCTACTTCTGCAACTCGGGTGCCGAAGCGGTGGAAGCCGCCATCAAGTTCGCGCGTGCGTCGACCGGTCGTCCGCGCGTTGCGTACCACGCCCACGCCTACCACGGCCTCACCATGGGCGCCCTCGCGCTGAACGGATCCCAGGAGTTCAAGAAGCCCTTTGGCGAGATGCTGCCCGGGGCCGATGGAGATTCCTTTCGGCGACGTCGAGGCGCTGCGAATCGAACTACGTCGTGGTGACGTGGCGGCGTTCATCGTGGAACCGATTCAGGGCAAGGGAGTCTACGAACTGGAAGCCGACGTATGGCGCTCGCTGGAGACGGCGTGTCGCGAGACGGGAACGCTGTTCATCTGCGACGAGGTCCAAACGGGCATCGGACGCACGGGCAAGTTCTACGCCTTCGAACACTTCGGTCTCCGACCCGACATCGTTACGGTGTCCAAGGCGCTGTCGGGAGGCTACGTGCCGGTTGGTGCGATGCTCACCAGCGACAAGATCTTTCGCAGTGTCTACAGCTCGATGGATCGCGCGATGGTGCACTCCACGACCTTTAAGGGCAATCAGCTGGCTATGGTAGCGGGGCTCGCGACTCTGCAGGTCTTCGACGACGAGGGCATCGTCGAACACGCCGCGTCGATGGGCGACGTATGGCGAAAGAAGCTCGGCGAACTCTCCGAGCGCCACGAGTACGTCAAGGAGATTCGCGGTCGCGGGCAAATGATCGGCATCGAGTTCGGCGCGCCGACGAGTCCCGCCCTACAGACGGCGCTGGCGCGCCGTTGAGTCCGCTCGCACGGCGCTCTTTACGCAGTCCCTTGTCGTGCCGCTCTTTCAGAAGCACCGCATTTTGACCCAAGTGGCGGCAGACAACGTCAACATCATCAAACTGCTCCCCGCGCTGATCGCCGGTGAAGAGGAGATTGACGTGTTCGTGAATGCTCTGGATGAACTCTTGAGCGATACTGAAAAGAGCAGTGCGTGGATCTTCGGCTTTGGGGCGGCCATGGTCAAGGGAATCACCAAGCGCACCCGGTCGTCGTCGACTACGAGCCGAGCTCCCTCCAGCGCTTCGTGAGGTCGTCGTCCGCGACGAATCCGCTGGTGCTGCGGCTCATCGCCATTGTCGTCTTCGTCGCTCTCGTACTCGTATTCGTGGTCTTTCGCCCCTCACCCACCAAGGGTGCGATGGTGGGAGTGCTCACGACCAGGGCGTATGGATCAGTACTCGTGGTCAAGGGGGGACCGTCTCGCGGGGTTTCCGCTCTACGAGTTCAGTGGAGACGTACGACGGGCAGTCGACGTGCGGTACGACCAGGACTCGCGGGTACGACCTCAATCCCGCCGGGGCGAGGAGATGACGTGCACCGGTCCGATGAGCGACATGATCAACAACGTGACCTCGGATGACTGGCCCGCGCTGACGTCGTCGGTGAAGCCGGTCGCCGAGAAGGGCGTGAATCAAAGGTTGCTGGGCACGGTCTATCGCCGAGGAGTCGGTCGACAGGTGACGTACGCCGGTCATCCCTTGTATCTGTTTGATCCATCCTCCGCCCCGTTTAAGCCGCTGGGGGAGGACTACCTCGAGACGGTCGCGCCGCTTGCCCCGTGGCACGGGTACTGGACACTGGTCTCCGCCGCGAACGGCAGCAGCGATACCGGCTCGGCGTTCATGGAGGTGGGACTGACTCACGACGGCGAGCACGTGCTGGCCGTGGAGGGCGATCCCAATATCAATCCGCTCGCGGTGACGGTGTACACGTTCAGCAAGGGGACCTGTGCGTCGTGTGCGCCAGAGTGGACCCCGGTTCTCTACGACCACGACGCCCCTGGTACGCGGACTCAATCGCCCACTCGATCAGCACGGTGCGACTGCCGATGGCTCGTTCCAAGTGACCTACGACCACCAACCGCTCTACGAGTACTCAAAAGAGACAGGTCTTTCTCGACGCGGGACGGCTCGCTCGCGGCGCGGGCACCGCCGCCAACGGAAACGGTCTTCGCAGTCACGGAGGCACCTTCTCCGATGGTGCGGCTCTCGTCGTAGCTAGGTGCGCACGATCTCGACGACAGGGATCACGCGTGTGGTCTTTTCTTGATACTCGCCAAATCCCGGAAACCTCTCGACCTGAACGGCATAGACGCGATCGCGGTCATCGCGGTTGAGCGGTGTGGCCACGGCCTCGAAGACTTCGTCGCCCAGTTCGACGATGACGTCGGGATTGGCGATCGAGATTGTGGTACCAGTCGGGGCTCGTGTCGGCCCCGGCCTTGGAGGCGAACACGTAGACGTGCCCGTCGAGCTCGAGATACATCATGGGGTTCACTCGCTCGGCACCGCTTTTGGCGCCGGTTGTGTGCAGCAGCAACATGGGCGCGCCCGCAAAGTTGCCGCCGAGTTGGCCGCCGTTGGCGCGGAACTCCTCGATGACTGCGCTGTTGTAGTCGTTGACATTGCTCACGATGCCTCCTTGGTCGATCAGACTTCACAGTACTCACGGCGTCATCGCCACGTCGGGCTCGATGGTGGTGATCCCGCACCGAAGGCACCTACTCTCAGAGCATGTGTCGAAACATCACCACCCTGCGCGGGCTCGAACCTCCCGCAAGTCTAGAAGAGATCCGCGCCGCCGCACGCCAGTACGTTCGCAAGGTCAGCGGAGTCACCACGGTGTCTGCGCGAACGAGCGAGGCGTTTGAAGAAGCCGTCGAGAGTCGTCGCTCAAGCGACCGTGCACTTGCTGGCGGACTTACCCGCGCGACAACAGCCGCCGACAACGGTGCCACCACTGCGCCGAGTGAGTGCCCCGCGCGAGCCCTAGCGCCGCTGTCTTCGCCGGTCACCTCAACCGTTGGTTACTACGATGGCCCCAGTGTCCGCGACCCAAGTCCTGTTTCTAGCGTTTAGTAACCGCGATGATGCGGTCGAGTTGGCCCATGAGGCTACGGATCAGTTAGCGCACGATGGGATCACCTCGTCGCTGCACCTTTTGGATGATGCCAGCTCGGCTCGAGTCGATGCCGGCACGGTCGTGGTGAGCCTCGGGGGTGACGGGACGTTCCTTCGCGCGACCAGGCTGGCGCACGGCGTGGGAGCACGCGTGGTGGCCGTCAACTTGGGCCAAGTGGGATTTCTCCTCGACGTGCCCTCGACCGAGATCGTCGAGCACGTCAAGTTGGCGCTCTCGAACGACGTCGTGACGGAGCGTCTCGCGTTGCAGATCATGGTGACGGGTCGTGACGCCGATGAGTTTGCGCTCAACGAAGTGGTGGTCGAGCGAGCGAGTCCGGGACACATGGTCAAGGTCAAGACGTTCATCAACGAAGCAGAGTTCCTGACCTACTCCGCCGACGGCGTGATGGTCTCGACGCCGACGGGCTCAACCGGATACAACTTCTCGGCCGGTGGCCCCGTGGTGGACGCGGCCCTGTCCGCAATGATTCTCACGCCCATTGCGCCGTACTTCACGATCGACCGATCCATCGTGGTGCCGGACGACCGCGTGATTCGCCTCCTGGTGGACGACAAGCCAGCGGTGTTGGTCGCGGACGGCCAGACGATTTGTCCACTGGAGCCCGGTGAGTTCATCGAGGTACGCCAAAGCCCCACGCCCGTGCGCATCGCCGGCACGAGGAGTTTTGATCTGGCGACGCGGCTGCGCCGAGGCCTTCGAGAGGGTCATGCCTAAGGCGCAGTTGGTCGAGCTGTACGCGCACAAACTGGGAGTTATCGATGACGCGCACCTGGAGTTCGGGGCCGGATTCAATGTGCTCACCGGCGAAACGGGCGCGGGCAAGACCCTCTTGGTGGGGGCCCTTGACCTCTGCCTAGGTAGTGAAGCGAGCGCCACGCGGTACGCGGTATCCGACGATACTCGCGCGATCGCGCTCTTCCTACGCCCTGAAGGCTCCGAGATAGCGCTCGCGCGCGAGGCAACTGAGTCGGGTCGACTTCGCAGTTTGGTCAATGGTTCAGTTTCGAGCGCCGATGCTTTGCGCACGATCGCCCAAGATCTCATCATCATTCACGGTCAGCACGACTCGCTGCTGTTGAAGAATCGCAGCGAGATCGTGCGCCTGATCGACGAGTCCGGAGGCGTCGAGACGAGCGAGTTGAGTGAGGTGCGCCGCAAGTTGCGCGACGCCCTGCAGGTCCGAGACTCCTACGGCGGAGATGCCGCCACCCGGGATCGAGAGCGTGACTATCTCGCGTTCCAGATCGCGGAGCTCGAGTCCGCGCGCATCGTATCTTCCAGTGAGTTGGACAACGCACTGAGCGAACTGAACCGGTTGACGAACCTGCGCGACGGCCAAGCGTCAATCATCGATGTGGTCGATCTCTTCGACGGCGACCGCGACGACGCGGTATTACCTGCGTTCGCTCGCGGCGTCTCGCGCCTCCCGGATGGCGAAGCATACGACCCGATCCGACGCGCGCTCGACGAGGTGCTGGTTCAGGCTCGAGACTCAGTGCACGAGCTCGCGACCCTCGCCGACCCCGACGCCTTTGATCCCCGAGTTATCGAGGACCTGGAGGCCCGCGCGGGGCTTCTTCAGCGCCTGGCCAAAAAGTACGGGGGCTCGGTGGCTGAAGCGCTCCGCGCGCTCGACGAACTTCGATTGCGCGCCCAGACCTTGGAGGAGGCCGCGGAACGCATTGCAACCATTGATCAGGAAATATATGACCTCATTCAGAGCGAACGAGATATCGCTGGGAGAGTTCGTGCCGCCCGCGAAGTGGCGGCGGGGCAACTCACCCAACGCGTCCAGGCCCAACTGTCGCGTGTGGCCCTTGCCCACGCCGTTCTGCGTTTCGTGGTAGCGGGCGAGGACGGATCTGATGCCCAGATCATGTTCAGCGCCAACCCCGGTCTGGGCGAGGGGCCGCTCTCGGCTCTCGCCAGTGGTGGTGAACTGAGCCGCGTGCTTCTGGCCCTGTCTCTTGAGACGGCACACCGAGACGTCGTCGCCGTGTTTGACGAGATTGACGCGGGACTAGGCGGTCAGGTGGCCCAGCAAATTGGCGAGTGTCTCTATGAAGTGGGGCGCTCTCAACAGGTGCTCGCCATTACCCACCTGGCCTCGGTGGCGGCCCGAGCGGACCATCACTTCGTTATCGAGAAGATCGTCGCGCACGGGGCTACCACGACGAACGTCCGCGAAGTGAAGGGGGACGAGCGAGTTCGTGAAGTCGCTCGCATGCTCGTTGGCGACACCGTCACCGAGGAATCGCGCGCCCTCGCGTCACAATTACTCCAAAACTCACTTGAGGGTCGCTCCGCGTCACAGTCCTCTCGCTAAGATGGTGTTCCGTGAGAAGCGCGGCCTAATGGCGAAGTACGTCTTTGTAACGGGTGGAGTTTCGAGTTCCCTCGGTAAAGGACTCACGGCCTCCTCGCTCGGTCGACTGTTAAAGTCCCGCGGCCTTCGGGTGACCATGTGCAAACTCGACCCGTATCTCAACGTCGACCCGGGAACCATGAATCCCGGCGAACACGGAGAAGTATTCGTGACCGATGACGGGGGAGAGACGGATCTTGACCTTGGTCACTACGAGCGCTTCATCGATGAGTCGCTATCCAAGATCTCCAACACGACCACGGGGTCCATTTACTCGAACGTCATCGCTAAAGAACGTCGGGGCGACTATCTCGGCAAGACCGTTCAGGTAATCCCCCACGTCACCGACGAGATCAAGGAACGTATTCGCCGACAGGCGGGACTCGGCGCCGACGTGATCATTGTCGAGATCGGCGGCACGGTGGGCGACATTGAGATCGTCCCCTTCCTGGAGTCGATTCGCCAGTTCCGCCGCGACGCGGGGCGTGACAACGTCTGTTACATTCACCTCACCTTGGTGCCGTATCTCGCTCCCTCCGGTGAGCACAAGACCAAGCCCACCCAGCACTCGGTCACGGAACTGCGTTCGCGGGGCATTCAGCCCGACGTGATCGTGTGTCGAAGCGACCAACCGATCTCCGACGGCCTCAAGCGCAAGATCTCGTTGTTATGTGACGTGCCAGTCAACGCCGTCATCTCAGCCGTTGATGAGGCGAGCATCTACGACATACCGATCACGTTGCACCACGAGGGTCTCGACACAATGGTGTGCAACACGCTGAACATCGATCTCGAAGAACACCCGATCGATCTCAACGCGTGGGAGAAGGTCGTGCGGCGTGTCCACACGACGACGAGGACCTTGCGCATTGGCATCATCGGTAAGTACGTCACGATGCCCGACGCGTACCTCAGCGTGGGCGAAGCCATTCGCCACGCCGGGTTCGCGGTGGGGGCCAGCACCAAGATCGAGTACCTCGAGGCCGAGCGCGTTCCCTCGGAACTGGACGCCGAACGTCTGAGCCAGTTCGACGGCATCATCGTGCCCGGCGGGTTCGGTGAACGGGGCATCGAGGGCATGATCGCCACGGCGCGCATCGCCCGAGAAAATGACATTCCCTATCTCGGGATCTGTCTGGGCATGCAGATCCAAGTCATCGAGTTCGCGCGTCACGTCCTCGGGCTGAGTGACGCGCAGTCCACCGAGTTCTCCCACTCCTCCTCGGCGCCGGTGATCTCGCTGCTCGCCGAACAGATCGACGTGACCGACTTGGGGGGAACGATGAGGCTGGGCGCCTGGCCGGCGATGCTCGACGAGGGCTCGATTGTGGCCGAGCTCTATGGCGCGACAGTCGTCTCGGAACGCCACCGCCATCGCTACGAGTTCAACGCGCGCTACCGCGAACAGTTTGAGGCCAACGGCATGCGCTGCTCGGGCAACTCACCCGATGGCCGACTGGTTGAGTTTGTCGAGTTACCCGGCCACGCCTTCTTCGTAGGAACCCAGGCACACCCCGAGTTCAAGTCTCGACCCGATCGTCCCCACCCGTTGTTCCTCGGACTCATCAAGGCGGCGGTTGGCCGCGGCGAGGGCCGCGAGCCGCACATCATCGATCCCTCGACGGTCGCCAGCACCTTGTGAGCGACTCCTTCCGCGTTGAAGGGGCGACCACGGTCTTTGAGTCCCGGGTCTTTGACGTCGAGCGACGCACCATCGCCCACGGGGAGGAGCACTTCGAGCGTGCCGTGGCCGTCCATCCCGGCGCGGTTGCGGTACTCGTGCTCAATAATGACGAGGAGGTTGGTTTCATCCGTCAGTATCGCGCCACCTTCGACGAAGAGATCCTGGAGATTCCGGCGGGCACCCTCGATGTTCCCGGTGAGGAGCCTCTCGACGCGGCCAAACGAGAACTCCACGAAGAGATGGGGCTTCGCGCGAGTTCATGGACGTTTCTCGGTCGTTTCATGAACTCACCGGGTTGGTCCACCCAAGTCATGTGGGTGTACGAAGCGCGTGACCTCGAAGAGGTCGAGCGCGAGCCCGCGGGCGCTGAGGAGTCCAGCGCCACCATCCACTGGTATGCGAAGGACCAACTACGTTCCATCCTGCGCAGCGCCTTTGCGATCGACTCGACCACCACGATCGCGCTCTTCCGGCTCTTTGGAACTTTCCTCGATGACGTTTGACGAGGCCCTCGAAGAGTACCTGCAATGGATGACCATCGAGAAGGGTCGCAGCCGCGCCACCTTAGAGGCGTACCGTCGTGACCTGAAGGCGCTCGGTGCCTGGATGGCCAAGCAGAAGATGGAGTTAGGCGACCTGCGCGAGGAAGACTTAGAGATTTACTTCAATGGGCTTCGAAAGAACCGCCAGGCGAACACGGTGGCTCGTACGGTGGCCTCGGTACGGGGGTTGTTCGCCTACCTCTACGACGAAGGGTCGTTGCGCGTTGATCCGAGCGCGCGCCTGAAGGGTGGCGCGCGCGGACGAAGCCTGCCCAAACCGCTCAGTGAGGCCGACGTCGCTCGATTGATCGATGCGGTACCCGCCGCCTCGGCTATCGACCTGCGCGATCGAGCCCTCCTCGAACTGCTGTACGGCACGGGAGCTCGCGTGAGTGAAGCGGTCGGTCTGGAACTCTCGCACCTGAACTTCGACGAAGGACTAATCCTGGTCACGGGTAAAGGCAACAAGCAGCGCCTGGTGCCGCTCGGTGACTCGTTACGTGACGCACTTCGCGACTACTTGGGCCCCGGTGGCCGCTCGACTTTGCTGGCCGGGCGCAAGAGTACGCGCGTTTTCATCAACGCGCGCTCAGGTCCCCTCACCCGCCAGGGGGTCGATCTCATTGTGCATAAGCGTGCCCTCAACGTTGGCATCGATCGAAAGCGTGTCTCGGCCCACGTCTTTCGTCACAGTTGTGCGACACACATGCTCGCGCACGGAGCTGACATTCGCGTCGTCCAGGAGTTGCTCGGCCACGCCTCCATCGCTACGACCCAGATCTACACCGCGGTCTCGGTGACCACGCTGCAGCGCGAGTACCTCGACGCCCACCCTCGAGCCCACGACTAGACGGTTCCGCAATGAATCTCTGGCTCTGGTTCGTGATCCTGGTGCCGTCGGTGGTCCTGCACGAAGTGGCTCACGGCTACGTGGCCTACCTTTTCGGCGACCCCACCGCCAAAGAAAACCACCGACTCACCCTCAATCCGTTGGCCCACATCGATCCCTTCGGGACAATTCTGATGCCGGCGCTGTTGCTCTTGGTGCACTTTCCGGCCTTTGGCTACGCCAAGCCTGTGCCCGTTAACGTCTCGCGTCTACGCAAGCCGCGTCAACAAGCCATCTGGGTCTCGTTGGCTGGACCAGCCGTGAACATCATTTTGTCGGCCGTGGGACTGCTCATCTGTCGCCTAACTATTGGGACGGGTTTCAACTCGTTCGGCCAGATCATTGAGTACGCCAAGGACCCGAACCTCTTCGAGTTCGGTGAGTACCTGGGCATCGTCAACCTGGTGCTCGCCGCTTTCAACCTGATTCCTATTCCGCCCCTCGACGGGTCGGCGATCATCGAACGATTCGTGCCGCGTCGGCACCTCGCTCGCTACTACCAACTACGTGCTCGAGCCATGCCGCTCGTGTTTCTGGTCGTGATCTTGCTCTTTTGGGTGACCAGCATCGGCAGCACCTGGATTGGGCATCTGGAGAACTGGTGGTTCGACCTGCTCTAGATCAATCCCATGGCGGTCGCCGCGCGCCGGTAGATGGGGCCGGCCACCGCGCCAGCCTTCTGCGCGCCGAGAGCGGCGACGGCGTCGACCTCCTCGGGCGAGCCCAGAAGAGCCTCGTATCGCTCGCGTAACGGCGCCAGGGACTCAATGATTACCTCGGACAGGTCCTTCTTCAGATCCCCGTACCGCGAGTAGCGAGAGGCGATGTCCTGCGGGGAGTCGTCGGTGAAGGCGGCGTAGATTTCCAGGAGATTCGAGATGCCGGGCTTCTTGTCCCAGTCGAAGGACACTTCGCCACCGGTATCGGTGACCGCCTTGGCGATCTTGCGTTCAATCTCAGCGGGAGCATCGAACATGTGAATCGTGCCCAGGGGGCTTGATATCGACTTGCTCATCTTGCGGGTGGGTTCTTGAAGGTCCATGACCCGAGCCGCCACCTTGGGCTGCACCCCCACCGGCACGCGAAAGGTCTCGCCGTAACGATTGTTGAATCGCTCGGCGATGTCGCGCGTGAGCTCGAGGTGCTGTCGCTGATCGTCGCCCACCGGCACCTCTTCGGAGTCGTAGAGCAGAATGTCGGCGGCCATGAGAACGGGATAGGTCAAAAGGCCCACCCGGTATCCGTCCTGGCGAGCAGCTTTCTCTTTAAAGGCCACCATGCGCGAGAGCTCGCCGTAGGTTGCCACGCACTCGAGCAGCCAGTCGAGTTGCGCGTGGTAGGGCACCTGGCTCTGGACGAAGATCGTGCAGACTTCGGGGTCGAGCCCCGCGGCCAAGTACGTCGCGAGCAGATCGGTCGTATTTGCCCGCAACTCCTCCGGTGTGATGTGCAGAGTGAGGGCGTGAAGATCCACCACGCAGTAGAAGGCGTCCGCGTTCTGGGCGCGCACCCACTGGCGCAGTGCTCCCAGGTAGTTGCCCAAATGCAACGGACCCGACGGTTGCATGCCCGAGAGAATCTTCATCGTTCAATGCTAGAGGAGGGTACCCGGTACAGTGGTTCTGTGACCTTCGTCGTGACGACGCCGTCCTTCAGCGGCCCTATTGAGCTGCTCTTGCAGTTGATCTCCAGCCACGACGTCGACATCCTCGACGTGCCGCTCGCCCCACTGGTGGATGCATTCGTGGCCACGCTGCACGACGACGTCCAACAAACTCGATATGGAGGAACTCTCTGAGTTCCTCCTGATCGGGGCGGTATTACTCGAGATGAAGAGCCATCGGCTGTTACCCGGGCCCGAGAGCGGCGAGATCGACGAGGAGTTCGTTGGCTGGGAAGAGCGCGACGTTCTTCTCGCGCGACTCCTGGAGTTGCGTACGTACGCCGCACTCGCGGACGCGTTCGTGTCCCTCTTCGAGCGCGCGAGTCGCGCGTACTCGAGACTGCGCGGCGTAGACGACGGATTCGTGGTTCAGCCTCCCGACCTCCTCGCCGGCGTGACGACCACACAACTCGCCTTGGCGTATCTGCGGGGCATCGAGGAAAAGCCTGTGCCGGTGGTCCGGTTGCATCACGTCACCGTTGACGCGGTGACGGTAGCCGAGACGGTCGCCGCCCTGTCACAACGCCTGCCGACGATGGGTCGATTCTCCTTTCGCCAACTGACCGAACCTCTGGTGACCCGTATTGAAGTCATCGTGCACTTTCTCGCGCTCCTCGAGCTGTGCAAGCTGGGCCACGTCGCCCTAGGGCAGGGTGCGACGTTCGGCGAGGTGCAGATCGAGTGGCTGGATTCGAGTGCCAGTGTGGACTTCGGGGGAGTGGATCGCTATGAGGGATGAGTTATCACTCGAACAGAAGCTCGAAGCGATGTTGACCGTCGCCCTCGAACCGATCTCCGCCGAGGAACTCGCCGACGTCGTGGACGCCGACGCCGATCTCGTACGCCGCACGCTCGCGCAACTACGGGCTGAGTTTCTCGAGCAGAAGAGGGGCTTTCAGGTCGTGGAACTCGCCAGCGGTTGGGTGATGCAGTCCTCGCCGGATGTCGCAGCGTGGGTGACCAAGTTCGCCAATCGCGACGTCTCCCATCGCCTGAGCTCAGCTGCGCTGGAGTCGCTCGCGATCATCGCGTATCGCCAACCGGTCTCGCGCGCGCAGATCTCCGCTCTACGTGGCGTCAATGTCGACGGCGTGGTGCGCCTACTGGAGCAACGCGGTTACATCGAAGAACTTGGACGCGCACCCGGACCCGGTCAGCCGATCCTGTACGGCACGACCGAGCTGTTCTTGGATCGCATGGGGCTCGCCATCCTCGACGATCTGCCACCGATCGAGGAGTTCATGCCGCCAATCGAGACCGCGAATGCCTTGGCCGAGGAGATCGCGGAACGCTTTGACGACTCCGAGGTGTCCTAGTTGGAGGGCGGAGAGCGCCTCCAAAAGGCTCTCGCGCGAGCGGGGTTTGGTTCGCGACGGGCGTGTGAGGTCTTGATCGTTGACCGTCGCGTGACGATTGACGGGCGAGTGGCCGAACTGGGCAATCGAGTCGATCCCGACGTCAACGTGATTTGCGTCGACGGAAAGATGGTGCCGACCTCGCAGTCCAAGGTCTACTTTCTCTTGAACAAGCCCGACGGTGTCGTCACGACAGCCTCGGACCCTCAGGGCCGCACGACGGTCCTGGATCTGGTGGAGTCGCCAGTGCGCATCTTTCCGGTGGGTCGACTCGACATGAACACTGAGGGACTGTTGATCCTCACCAACGACGGTCGTCTCGCTCACCTCTTGACGCACCCGAGTTCGGGTATCGCCAAGGAGTACCTCGTGCGTGTGGAGGGTGATCCGTCGCCGGGCGCGCTGCGGCGCCTGCGCGAAGGTGTCGAACTGGATGACGGCGTTACCGCGGTGGCTCAAGTGTCGCGGGTGAGCGAAGGACTGCTACGCATTGTCATTCACGAAGGACGTAACCGACAGGTCCGACGCATGTGCGCGGCCGTCGGTCACGAAGTGACTCGTCTGGTTCGCACCCGGATCGGACCTTTACAGGATGCGACGCTTTCGCCGGGCGCTTATCGCCAGTTGTCGGTCAATGAAGTGCGTCGCTTGATGGAGGCCGTGGGGATGACCGATGAGTTGGCCTCTACGATGCCTGCATGACTTCTGCCAAGGTTCGAGGACTGCGCGGCGCCTCGACGTGCGAAGAGAACACCGTCGAGGAGATCAACGCCGTCACCCAGGAACTTCTCATCGAGATGCTCGAGCGCAACGGGATCGGCCACGACGACGTCATCAGCGTTCTCTTTACGACCACGCCCGATCTCACGGCAGCGTTCCCCGCCACGTCCGCTCGCGGCATCGGCTTCGGTGACGTGCCGCTGCTATGCGCGAGTGAGATCAATGTTCCTGGCGCGATGCCCCTGACGGTGAGGGTGCTGATGCACGCCTACACCGAACGGGATCGCAGCGATCTGCGTCACGTGTACCTGCGAAACGCCCCATCTTTGCGCGATGATCTCCCCGAGTAACCGCCGCGCCCACGTTGTGGGTCTCGGCCTGATCGGCGCGTCCATCGCCCGGGCGCTGAGTGAGACCGGCTGGGTCGTCACCGGAACCGACGCTGACGCCGAAGTACTCACTGCGGCCCTCGACGCGAGCGTCGTGGCGAGCTCGGAGTTCAACGACGACGTCACGCTTGTCGTCGTGGCGACGCCAGCTGGGGTGGTGCCAGCGATCGTCCGGGACTACCTCGAGCGCTCTTTGAATAGCCACCTCATCGTGACCGACGTCGCGGGGGTGAAAGGCGCCATCGTCGAGGAGGTGAGCGATCCACGCTTCTTGGCGGGCCATCCCATGGCCGGATCAGAGCAGCGAGGGTTGGCTGGCGCGCGAGCCGATCTCTTCCGGGGATGCACCTGGGTTCTGACACCGACGTCGGCCACGCTGCCCGCGACCTACACGACGCTGCACGGGATCTTGCGTGAGCTCGGCGCCAACGTGGTGGCCGTGAGTGCGGACGACCACGATCGACTCGTCGCGGTCGCGAGCCACGTTCCTCACCTGCTGGCGGGCGCGCTGATGAATGAGGCGACCCGCGTGGCCGAGCAAGACGCGGTGTTGTTGCAGCTGGCGGCCGGCGGTTTTCGCGATATGACCCGCGTGGCGGCCGGCGACCCGGGCATCTGGCCCGACATTCTCTTCGAGAATCGTGACGCGATCGTTCAGTCCCTGCTGGCGCTCGAGGAACGACTCGCGCGTTTACGCAAGGCGCTGAACAGTGACGATCACGACGCCATCGCGTCGGATCTTGCCCAAGCCGCCTTT
The DNA here is from genome assembly GCA_963839255.1 of uncultured Acidimicrobiaceae bacterium. Lineage (GTDB taxonomy): Bacteria > Actinomycetota > Acidimicrobiia > Acidimicrobiales > RAAP-2 > RAAP-2. Next base: position 108,077 of record CAWIUH010000001.1, on the reverse strand, counting down.
GCTCGGCGCCAGTTGCCCGGCCGCGCATTGAGCTCCGAGAACCTCGCGTACCTGCGCGTCGCCGTCAGTGACCAACCCGGCGTGCTCGCCGCTGTCACGATGGCCGCATCGGAGATGCTCGTCAACATTTACGACATCGAGATCGCCCACGGGATCGAAGGTTCGAGTGGCACGCTGCTCCTTGCCGTCGACGCCTTACAAGCCGACATGTTCAGCGGCGCGCTGAGCGAGCGCGGGTTTCAGGTCGGCCACGAATGAACGACGTCGAGGTGGTGACACACGCGGCCCAGTTGCGGGGATCGCTGCGAGTTCCCGGCGACAAAAGCTCGTCGCATCGGGCGCTGATGCTGTCCGCCCTGGCGAGCGGCGAGAGCACGATTACCAATCTCTCGCCGGGTGAGGATGTGCAAGCGACCAGCTCCTGCGTGGTGCAGTTAGGGGCCACTCGTCACGACGAGGACGGCGTCGCGTACCTGACCGGTCCCGAGCGTGGGCTACGCCCAAGCGACCAGGACCTCGACTGCGGGAACTCGGGCACGTCAATGCGGCTGTTGTGTGGTGTCGTCGCCTCCATACCCGGACGCCATCGACTAGTGGGCGACGCCTCCTTGTCGCGCCGGCCCATGGATCGCGTGGCCATTCCACTGGGTCTGATGGGTGTCGATCTCCAGGGCCAGGGACTGGCCTCGACGGCACCCCTCGAGATCACCAGCCCGCTCAAACTCCAGGCGATCAACTATCACGTGCCGATCGCCAGCGCTCAGGTGAAGTCGGCCATCTTGCTGGCTGGGCTGCACGCCTACGGCGAGACTGAAGTACACGAAGACGTGCGAACTCGTCGCACCACCGAAGACATGCTTCAGAGCGCCGGGGTCAAGGTGGCGAGCGAGGACGTCGGTCTGGGTCGCGTCGTGCGAGTCGTGCCCGGGCGGCCTGGGCGCCACAACTGGCATGTTCCCGGTGACCCGTCGCAAGCGGCATTCTTCGCGGTGTTGGGAGCCATCCATCCCGACGCGACGCTCGAAGTCTTGAGTGTCGACGCCTCCGACGAACGGGTTGGGTTCGTGGGGGTGCTCGATCGGATGGGGGCCGACGTTCGTCTGGACGACCGCGAGGGATTTCACGTCCTGCACGCGCGCAGCTCGTCGCTGGTGGCGACCGAGATTCACTCGAACGACGTGCCTTCCGTCGACGAGGTACCGGTCTTAGCGGTGGCGGCGTGTGCAGCGAGTGGAGTGAGTGCGTTTCGCGAGATGGACGAACTACGCCACAAGGAGTCAGACCGCTTCGCCGGATCCATGTCGCTTGCAATGAGCCTGGGTTGTCGCGTGTGGTCCGAGGGCGACGATTTTTTCATCGAAGGCCTGGGTTCGGCCGAGCGATTCCTTCAGTTCACGTTTCACGGCGCACTCGATCACCGGATGGTGATGGCCAGTGCGATCGCCGGATATGCGGGAAACGGCGCCACAATCAGGGGAGCGGCGACCGTTTCGTCCAGCTATCCGCACTTTTTTCGCGACCTAGCATTGCTCCAATGAGCGCCCAGGTCATCGCGATTGACGGACCGGCGGGTTCGGGCAAGTCGACCATTGCGCGCGCGCTGGCGGACTCCCTGGGCTGGTCGTTCCTCGACACTGGAGCCATGTACCGGGCCGTCACGCGCGAGGCGTTGGACCGCGGCGTGGACGTCGCAGACGAGGACGCGCTCGCCGCGTTGGCCCACGACGCCCTTATCACCACGGTGCCTCGGGTGAGCGTGAACGGGCGCGATGTAGACGATCAGATCCGCGGCGACGATGTGAACCAAGCAGTCTCGGTGGTGGCCGCCAACGCCCGCGTTCGCGCCGAGATGGTGCAGCGACAACGCGCCTTCGCTGCCACTCAGCCAGTGGGCACCGTCGTGGAGGGCCGCGACATCACGACAGTGGTCTTTCCCGAGGCCAGCGTCAAGGTGTACCTCACGGCGACTCTCGAGGAGAGATCGCGACGGCGCGGCGATGAGAGCGAGGCGTCAGTGGCGCGACGGGATGTAGTTGACTCGACCCGAGAGGCGTCGCCATTGCGCCAGGCCGACGATGCCCTTGCCCTAGACACGACGGGTCGCAGCGTCGCCGAGGTAGTGGAGGAGATCACGCAATGCCTGAAGCAGCGGACCTCGTCCTAAATCCGAACAAGACGCTGATCTATCGGATCTGCGCCGGGTTGGTTGGCGGGCTGGCGAGGATCTTCTTTCACCCGAACGTCACCGGCGCTGAGAACATTCCGCTGACCGGCCCGGTGTTGATCGCGCCAATTCACCGGTCCAACGTCGACTTTGCCTTCAGCTTGTTCATCTCTCCGCGCAAGGCCTTCTTCATGGCGAAAGAAGGCGTGTTTCACCCGGCTATCTTCGGCGCGTTGCTCACGCGTCTGGGGGCGTTTCCGGTCAACCGTCAGAGCGCGGACCGCGAATCGATGCGCCTGTCCGAAGAAGTGCTCAAACGCGGCCAAGCTCTCGTGCTGTTTCCCGAGGGCACGCGTAAGACGGGTGACAGCGTTGAGCCGCTCCACGACGGCGCCGTCTTCCTCGCCGCACGAACCGGGGCCAAGATTGTGCCGGTGGGCATCGCGGGCAGCGAGAAGGCGATGCCGGTGGGGGCAAGGTTTCCGCACTTCGCCAAGATCGAAGTCGTGGTGGGCACGCCACTGGATCCACCGACCAGTGAGGGGCGCGTCTCGCGCTCCCAGATCACGGAGAAGACCGAGGAACTACGTAAGGCCCTGGAGGATGTGTATCGCCGGGCGCGCGAGCGACTGGATGCTTAGCGCTCGCGCCACCACGTGCCAAAGACCACTTTCGCGTAGCGGAATCCGAACAGCCAGTTCTTGCCCTTCTTGGTGGTGCCCGACGCTCGGGGGTACCATACGGTGGGAACTTCGCCGGCGCGCCAGCCCCGCTTGAGGGCAGTAATGAGCAGCTCGGCGGTCTGGTACTGCTCCTGGGTGAGGCGGTCGACGACGTCGGCGAGCATCGTCACGCGAAGCGCGCGATAGCCGGTCGAGGTATCGGTGAGATTGGCTCCGGTCATCTTGTTCATGACCAGGGAAAAGAAGCGCACGCCGCTCTTGCGCACGACGTCGGTCGTCTTGTCCACGCCGAGCACCCGGCTGGCGACCACGAAGTCGGCCTGGTCGCTCTGCAGCGGAGCCAAGATCTGGGGCATCTCAGCCGGGTCGTTCTGGCCATCGGCGTCGAGGGTCACCACGTACTTCACGTTTTGTTCGACGCAGTAACGGTAGGTGACTTGGAGCGCCACACCGTGACCAAGGTTGACCGGAAACTCCAGGACCTTGACGCCGGGGAAGGAACGTGCGATCTCGGCGGTCTTGTCGGTTCCGCCGTCGACCACCACGAAGGTGGTGTAGGGACTGCCGCTGATGGTGTCGGGCATCTTCTTTAAGACGTCGCCGATGTTGCCTTCTTCCTCGTAGGCGCAGATCGACGCGACGATCTCGTCGGGGACGAAACCGGGGTAGTCGGCGTCAAAACGATCACGGGCCTGGGCAATGGCGAAGTCGCGCAATCGCGAGATGCGCCGCTTCTCGAGGTCCTCGTTTGACATCTATCTCCTTCGAAGATGGGCGCATCGTCACGGCAACTTTGCTCGCCGCCCACGGTAGTCCGGTCTTCCAGTCTACTGAGGTCCTGAAAATCTCTGCGACTAGGCGGAAATTACCTCGGAGGCGGTGAACTCGCGGTCGGCCTGCGCGTCAAAGGCCGTTGGCTCAGGCGTCGCGAAAATGACGTCCACCAACGCGGTCAGGGCCTTTAGGACCTCTCGCAGCTCGGGCGGGGGAGGGAAGTACTCATCCTCGACGGTGACGGAGAATACGGTGATGCCGTCGCGAGGTTTTAGGTGTTCGAGCACCTCGTTGACCAGGATCTCAGGCGCGGAAGCACCTGCGGTGACCGCGACGACCCCGGTGAGATCGTTTGGCAACTCCTCGGCGCCGTTGACGCGAAAGACACGGGGGCAGCCTTCGGCTTCAGCGACCTTTACCAAAGCCACGGTGTTAGAGGAGTTCGCCGACCCGATCACGACCACGGCGTCGGCTTTCGATGCGAGCTGACGCAGGGCGGCCTGACGGTTCGTCGTGGCAAAACAGAGATCACTACGTCCGGGCATCCAGATATCGGGGAAGATCTCCTGGGCGTACTCTCGCAGGTCTTGCCACTCATCCAGGCTGAGCGTCGTCTGACTGAGCAGCGCTACGGGACCGTCGTGTCCGTCGATCGCATCGATGTCCTCGCGGGACTGCACCAGGTGCACGGCTTCGGGAGCGACAGCCATCGTGCCGACCGCTTCTTCGTGGTCTTCGTGTCCGACGTACAGCACGGTGTAGCCCTTCTTGGCTCGGACTTTTAGCTCGTGGTGCACCTTGGTCACCAGGGGGCACACGGCGTCGATCACGGTACCGCCGGTGCGTCGAGCAGCCTCAATCACCTCGGGCGGAGAGCCGTGGGCACTGAGCATGATCGGCGCCCCCGGAGGTACGACGGTCACGTCGTCGATGAAGATGACCCCCACTGACTTAAAGTGATCAACCACAAACTGGTTGTGAACGATCTCGTGGTAGCAGTAGACCGGAGGTTCAAAGACGCGCGTCATCCAATCGAGCGCCTTAATCGCCTTTTCAACGCCCGCGCAGAAACCTCGAGGGGCCGCCAATACGACCTTGTCCACCGTCATGCTCTCAAGCCTAATGGGGTGATTTTGAAGGCGAGGGTCGTGATCCGGAACGCGCGCAGGACGGAGACAAAGCTTTCTCGTGGCCTACCATCGCGCCATGGAAACTAAAGATGGGCGGTACGTGGCGGCTCAGGCGGTGTCGACGCTATTGGTGTTGATGCTCGTAGGCTGGGTGGCTCTCGGCCTCGTCGTGATTGCGAAGACTGGTCAGAACTACGTTGGTCCAGGTGACTTTGGCCGAACGGTAGTTCTCTCGATCGAGGGCGGCCTCACATTGCTCGGTGCGGGACTCCTCGCATTTCTCGCGTCAGTTCTGCAGCTGCTGATGGGCATCTGGGAGGCGGCAGGTAGTGGATCAACACCGCGAAGAAGTTGATCTCCACCTCAACGTGAGACCCCGCGCCGGAGAGCGAAATAGCGAACGCCAGTAGGCTGACTCGGTGTCAGGCGCCTCATTTATCTTCGTCGTAGGACTTGAGAGGTTCGAGAGCGCTCAAGGCTCGCCCAGCCCGAGGTTGGCGTGACCAAGCCCCAAGTCGTCGTGGTCGGGCGCCCCAATGTGGGCAAGAGTTCTTTGGTCAACCGTTTGGCGGGGCGGCGGGTTGCGGTCGTCGAGGAGCAACGTGGCGTCACGCGCGACCGAAAGGCCGTCGAAGTGGAGTGGCGTGGCGTCACGTTTGACGTGGTCGACACCGGAGGGTGGCTCCAAGGGGGCGACACACTCGAAGACAAGATCTCCAAACAAGCCGAGGCGGCCCTGGCGAGCGCAGACTTGGTCCTCCTGGTGGTCGACGTCGCCACCGGCCCCGTGCAGGAAGACTCGACCGCGGCGCGCTGGGTGCGCACATCCAAGCGTCCCGTCGTTCTCGTCGCCAACAAGGTGGACGACCAGCAACACGAGGCGGGCGGTTGGGAGTTTCTCTCCCTCGGACTTGGTGAACCATTTCTCGTGAGCGCGCTGCACGGCCGCGGTGCCGGTGACCTGCTCGATCGCATCGTCGATGAGTTGGACGCGGGAACCGAGGTGCCCGAGGACACCAGTGACGACGACGGTGCGCTGCGCGTGGCGATCGTGGGACGACCCAACGTGGGCAAGTCGACCCTCTTCAATCAGCTCATCGGTGAGGAGAGAAGCGTCGTCCACGACATGCCTGGCACCACGCGCGACGCGATCGACACCGTGGTGCAGACCAAGTCGGGTCTAGTTCGCTTCGTCGACACCGCGGGCATGCGCAAGCGCGCACGCACCGAAGCCGGACTGGAAACCTACGCGGTGCTGCGGAGTTTGGAGGCTCTCGACCGATCCGACATCGCAATCCTCGTTATCGACGCGACCCAGGGAGCGACCGGTCAGGATCAACGCCTCGCGGAGCGCATTTCGGCGGCCGGCTGTCCCTCGATCGTGGTTCTCAATAAGTGGGAACTGGTTCCCGTCGACGAGCGTGATGCAGTCCTGGCGACCGTGGGTGACAAACTCGCGTTCTTAGGTGACGCCCCGGTGCTGAAGACCACGGCCCTCTCGGGTAAGGGCGTGCACCGACTGTGGCCGGCCTTGTCCAACGCCGCTACTGACTACGCCAAGCGCGTGCCAACCGGAGTGCTCAATCGCGCCGTTCGTGATCTGCAGGTGAAGCAGCCGTCGCCCACGGGCAAGATTCGCTACGCGGTCCAAGGCGCGACGGAGCCACCGACGTTCACCCTCTTCGTGGCGGGACGGCTCGCCCCGACGTATCTGCGCTACGTGGAACGCAGCCTGCGTGAGAAGTTTGAACTGGGCGCCTCACCGATACGAGTGCGCGTTCGAGTCGAGTAGTGGCCAACTGGTGCGAGACCTGTGATCGCCCCGAGGAGGGCGACGTCTGTGAGGTGTGCGGGGGAGAGGTCGCGGCCACCGAGCGCGAGCCCGTCCCGTGGCGCTGGCGATTCTTTGCCGTGGCCGCGGTGATCTACATCGGGTGGCGGATCTATCAGATAATTTCGTGGATAGTCCATTAGGAGGAGTGCCGTGCCGATCTACGCCTTGGGTGATCGAGTACCCCACATCCACGAGGACGCCTACGTCCACCCCGACGCCGTGGTAATCGGAGACGTTCACATCGGGGCCGACTCATCGATCTGGCCCACGGCCGTTCTGCGAGGCGACTACGGCACGATCATCATCGGCGAACGAACGTCCATCCAGGACGGCACGGTCGTGCACGCCGTGGACGAGTATCCAACGGTGATCGGCAGCGACTGCGTGATCGGCCATTTGGCGCACCTAGAGGGCTGCACCATTCACGATCGCGCGCTCGTGGGCAGTGGCTCCATCGTTCTGCATCAGGCCGTGGTTCATACCGGGGCGACCGTCGGTGCGGGAGCCGTCGTGCGCAACAAGATGGAAGTGCCGGCGAACTCGTCGGCCCTGGGCGTGCCCGCGGAGATTCGTCCCGGCACCAGCGAGGAGAGCGTGGCGGTCGCTTCAGCCGCGCTCTACGCGGAGAACGGTCGTCGCTTCCGTGAGGAGTTGCGTCGACTCTAGGAGTTCGACACAACCACGAGGCGCTCGAGCACCTGGGCAGCCCGGCCGTCGAGAACGGAGGTGCAGGCCAGTTCAAAGCCGTCGCTGAGTGAGGTGGCGCGACCGGCGACTATCAAGGCGAGAGCCGCGTTCGCACAGACCGTGTCGAATACCGGGCCGCGTTGACCGGCCAGAAACGACCTCGTCACCGCGACGTTGTGGTCCACGTCACCGCCCCGTAGGTTCGTCACATTGTGGTGGAGACCGATTTGCTCTCCCGCGTCGATGCGCTCACGCGTGCGACCCGCTCTGGTCACGAACTCCAGGGTTGAGGACCCGCCGAGGGACAGCTCGTCGAGTCCGTCGTCGGCGCTCACCAACACGGCGTGATCAATGCCACGGCGGAACAACACCTCGGCCATCTTGTCCGCGAGGGGAGTGGAAGCCACGCCAATGAGCGAGCGCCGCACCAGGGCGGGATTGGCGAGCGGACCCAGGGCGTTGAAGATGGTCCGGAATCGAAGCGAGCGCCGCACGGGGGCGAGATTCGCGAGGGCGGTGTGAAAGACCGGAGCGAACATAAAACCGAACCCCGCGTCCAGAACGCACGCGCGCACCACGTCCACGGGCGCATCGATGCGTACCCCTAATGCCTCGAGCAGGTCGGCCGAACCCACCGACGACGACGCGGCGCGATTGCCGTGCTTGGCCACCGGCACACCGCAACCCGCTACGACGAAGGCGGCCATCGTCGACACGTTCACACTGTGCAGTTGGTCCCCACCGGTTCCCACGATGTCGATCGCGTCCACGTCGAGAGAAAACGTCGTGGCACACGCGATCATGGCGTCGACGAAACCGGTCATCTCTTCGACTGTCTCCCCCTTGATCGTGATGGCGGTGAGGAAACTGGCAATGAGCACGCCGTCGACGCGACCCTCGAGAATCTCGCGCAGCGCGAGGGACGCCTGGTCGCGTTCCAGATCTTCACCGCGCACCAGCGGGTTGAGAACGTCGATCGCGAAGGACTCCACCGTTAGCTCTGCGTTGGGGGCGGCGTCGGCATAGCGTCACGATACTCGGGGGATTTTCACGTGGTGGCCACAACTACGCTTTGATGATGGCGATCACGTACCTCGACACGATCCTCGCAACACATCGGCGCCGTGCGGCCCAGGACACCCGCGACTGGCGCGACCGAGTCGAGAACGTGCGCTACGAAGGTCCTTCGTTCATCCTCGTGTTACGTCAAGGTTCGTCGCCCTACGTCAAGCTGATCGCCGAGATCAAACGTCGATCACCGTCCAAGGGACCGCTCGCGAGCGACCTCGATGTAGGCGAGCTTGCGGCCGTCTACCGCGACGCTGGCGCCAATGCGATCTCGGTTCTGACCGACGAGCAGTACTTCGGCGGCTCCATGGAGGACCTGGCGACGGTTCGCCGCAGCGTCTCGTTGCCCATCCTGCGCAAAGACTTCACCGTTAGCGAGAACGACATACTGGACGCGGTGGAATCGGGAGCCAGCGCGGTGCTCTTAATTGTTGCGGCACTCAGCGACCGTGAGCTCTCTTCGTTCATCGAGCTCGCAGATCTCTGCGGCATCGACGCGCTTGTGGAGATCCACGACGCTGACGAGTCAAAGAAAGCCCTTGACGCGGGAGCCAAGATCATTGGCATTAATCAACGCAACCTGCATACCTTTGAGGTCGACAGTGAACGAGCGGCTGCCTTGATCAACGTGCTGCCACGTGACTGCCTGGCGGTGTGTGAGTCGGGCCTCTCAACGCTCGAGGACGCGCAGCGTGCGGCTGACGCGGGTTTCGACGCGTTGCTCGTCGGTGAGGCGTTCGTCACGGCGTCCGACCCGGCCACGGTCGTTAAATCCTTCGCTCTCGTGCCGAGTACCCAGCGTGCGTGAGCCGTGGAGCCGGGGCTACGTCAAGGTGTGCGGAGTGACGTCAGTCGAGGACGCTTTAGACGTCGCGGCGTCAGGCGCCGATGCGATCGGAGTGAACCTGGCGACGTCACCGCGTCGCGTGTCGCCAGATCGAGCCCGAGCAATTCTTGCTGCGACGCAAGGTTCCGTGCTGCGCTGCGGGGTCTTCGCCGACAACGAGGACGACGAGATTTCTACCTACGTGAGCACGCTTGGCTTTGAGATTGTTCAGTTGCACGGGCCGTTGGGCCCGACGCTGCACGACGAACTTCGACGCCGCGACATTCGGATTGTCAAGGCGCTCAACATTGAGAGCGAAGAGTTCTCACACTTTGACGACGGACTCGTCGACGCGGTCCTTGTCGACGGACCGCGTTCTGGCTCGGGCGTCGAACACTCGTGGGACGCTCTCGCGACTCGCGTCTTCGGTGTGCCGATGATCGCCGCGGGCGGACTCACGCCCCAGAACGTGTCTCACATCATTTCCGCCACACGGGCCTGGGGCGTGGACTGCGCCAGCGGCGTGGAGAGCCAACTCGGCGTGAAGGACTCGCGATTGGTCAAAGAGTTCGTGAACTCGGCTCGCGCCGCATGGCGACAGGAAAGGGAGTGACGTGGCGGTAATGGGCACGCCCGATGGGCGAGGGCGCTTTGGGGACTTCGGCGGACGCTTCGTTCCTGAGGCGCTGATGCCCGCCTGCCTGGAATTGGAAGAAGCCTTCACCGAGGCGTGGAGCGATCCGTCTTTTGTGGCGGAGTACCGCCAAACCCTGGCGGAGTTCGTCGGTCGACCGACACCGGTGACGCCGCTGCCGCGCCTGTCCGAGAAGTTAGGCGTGCGACTCTTCGCCAAGCGCGAAGACTTGGCGCACACGGGATCGCACAAGATCAACAACGTGGTGGGTCAGACGTTGCTCACCCGACGCATGGGCAAGACGCGCATCATCGCCGAGACGGGAGCGGGTCAACACGGGGTCGCGACCGCCACGGGCGCAGCGCGACTCGGCCTCGCCTGCACTGTCTTCATGGGTGAGGTCGACACCGTTCGTCAGGAACTGAATGTCTTTCGCATGGAGCTGTTGGGCGCACGGGTTGTGCCGGTGACCTCAGGTTCTCGCACGCTCAAGGACGCGGTGAACGAGGCGATGCGCGAGTGGGTGACGTGCGTCGCCGATACGCACTACTGCATCGGTTCTGTGATGGGACCCCACCCCTTCCCGTGGATGGTTCGAGAGTTCCAGACCGTCATCGGGATCGAAGCGGCCAGCCAGATGAGTGAGTTGGGTGCGGGCACGCCCGATCTGGTGGTTGCCTGCGTGGGCGGTGGTTCCAATGCGGCGGGCATCTTCGCGGGGTTCGCCAACAGTCATGCGCGTCTCATCGGGATCGAAGCGGCGGGGGGAGCGGCGATCGCCATCGGATCTCCCGGGGTACTGCACGGGATGCGTTCGATGATCCTTCAAGACGAGTTCGGACAGATCGAAGAGGCCCACTCGATGTCGGCCGGCTTGGACTATCCGGGCATCGGACCCGAGCACGCGCACCTGGCCAGTAGCCAACGCGCCGAGTACTACGCCGTCGCCGACGACGAGGTCCTCCAGGCCCTATCGCTACTCAGCCAGAGCGAGGGAATCATTCCCGCCCTGGAGACGGCCCACGCGGTGGCCTGGATTGCCCGGGAAGTCGGCTCCCGCGTACCCGCCGGCGCCACCATTTTGTTGAACCTGTCGGGCCGGGGCGACAAGGACGTCGCCCAGGTCCGCTCCTTGCTTCGAGGCGAGTCGTGAAGTCCCTCGAAGTCACTCTGCGCGCGCTGCGCGCGACCGGTCGGACCGCCCTGGTGCCCTATCTCATGGCGGGAGCGACGCCCGACTGGGCACGCCACGTTGAGGCAGCCGCCCTGGGTGGTGCAGACGCCATCGAAATCGGCATCCCCTTTTCGGACCCGATGATGGATGGCGTGGTCATTCAAGAGGCCGGGTTGCGAGCGCTACGGGCGGGGACCACGTTCGAGTCGATTGGCCACCAGCTCGGGACCCTCGACATCGACGTCCCCCTGATCGCGATGACCTACTACAACATCTTCTTGCACCACGGGCTAGAACGAAGCGCAGGTCGCTTGCGGGACGCTGGGATCGTGGGCGCGATCGTGCCTGATCTGTCACTCGAAGAGTCCGACGAGTGGATGTCGGCCTGCCGCGAGACGGACGTCGCCACGGTTTTTCTGGTCGCGCCCTCGACGCCGGCGTCGAGGATCCAACGGGTGGCGGATGTCAGCGAAGGCTTCATCTACGCCTCGGCGCGCATGGCGGTTACCGGCGCGAGCAACGAGGAGGGCGAGGGCGAGGGCGTCGTGGCCCGGGTGCGCGCGTCGAGCGACCTTCCGGCCTACGTTGGAATAGGCGTCAGCAACCCGGAACAGGCGGCTGCCACCGCCCGCGTGAGCGATGGGGTCATCGTGGGCTCGGCTCTGGTTCGCGTCATTCTGGATGGCGGGGGAGCGCACGGCGTTGAAACGTTCGTGCGAAGTTTTCGTGACGCGATGGATAACGCCACGAGTGCCTGAGAGTTTTCTTCTCGTTCATCAGGTGTGAAAGGCGCTGGTTGCAACCATTTTCACGGTGCACACGCGTTCGATGGCTAAGCGTTCCACAGAAATCCAACATCGCTGATACGCGTGGGTTAATAATTCCAGTTGGACCTCCATCTTGGGGGTTGCACGTAATCCATACCTGGGGGTTTAAATGGCTGAAGAAAGAGTTGCGGATCCTGGCCCATTAGGACTGGCAGGCTTCGCAATGACGACGTTTGCTCTGAGTTCTTGGAATGCCGGGTGGTGGCACGGAAATGGTCTTGAGGCAGCGTTAGCGCTCGCGTTCTTCTACGGGGGTATGGCGCAGCTATTGGCGGGAATGTGGGAGTTTGTGCGCAAGAACACCTTTGCAGCACTCGCGTTCACGTCATACGGCGCGTTTTGGCTCTCGTTTTACGCGCTCATCAAGTTCAATATTCCTGGAGGCGGATCGGACACCGTGCCGATCTTCCTGCTGGGCTGGTCCATCTTCACGGTGTACATGACCTTGGCGGCGATGAAGACGAACAACGCAGTCCTGACGGTGTTCGTCTTGCTATCAATCACCTTCATCTTGTTGACGGCTGGGAACTGGGGAACCACCCACACCTTCGCTGACATCATCAAGACTGGTGGCTACTTCGGTCTCGCCACGGCGGCGGCGGCATGGTACGCGTCCGCAGCCGGGGTCGTGAATGCCACGCACGGCAAAGTTGTGCTACCGGTAGGTCCACGAGGCTAACGTAGGGGTCACTGGTGGCTTGCCACCGGACCCAACCGCCAACAGCGCCCGTGCCACGAGGTACGGGCGCTGTTGGCATTTACGCGCGAGTGAGAACTACTGTCGCACTAGTCGCGTCACGCAACTGATCTGATGTAAGCAAATATCTTTCAACGTTTGGACTGGAGTAGGTCATGAGTGAAGCAAGGCTCGAAGCATGGCTCGACGAAACGCGGAGTTTCGCGCCGAGCCCGGAGTTCACAAAACAGGCGAACGCGCAACCCTCGATCTACGCCGAAGCAGAAGCTGATCCTCTGGCGTACTGGCGTACGCAGGCCGACCGACTCACGTGGACCAAGGAGCCCACGAACATCCTTGAGTGGGATCTGCCCTTCGCCAAGTGGTTCAGCGACGGCACGCTGAACGCCTCGTACAACTGTGTGGACCGCCACGTCGAGGCGGGCAAGGGCGACAAGGTGGCCTACCACTGGGTGGCCGACGCCGAAGGCGAGACGCGCACCATCACGTACGCCGACCTGCAGAAGATGGTCGCCCAGGCGGCCAATGCGCTAATCGAACTTGGAGTGAAGTCAGGCGACCGGGTCGCGGTCTACATGCCCATGATTCCCGAAGCGATCGTGACGATGCTCGCGATCGTGCGCATTGGCGCGATGCACTCGGTCATCTTCGGTGGCTTCTCCGCGGACTCGCTGTCCAGTCGCATCCTGGACTCCGACTGTCAGGTCGTAGTCACCGCCGACGGAGCGTTCCGCCGCGGGGTCGCCAGTCCGCTCAAGCCGGCCGTGGACGAGGCGCTCAAGAGCTGCCCGAACGTGCGCGCGGTGCTGGTCGTTCAGCGCACCGGGGGCGACGTCGAGTGGACCGAGGGTCGCGACCACTGGTGGCACGACGTCGTGGACAAGCAGGCCGACACCCACGCCTATGAGTCGTTCGACGCAGAACACCCGATGTTCATCATGTACACCTCGGGCACGACCGCCAAGCCCAAGGGCATCTTTCACTCAACGGGCGGCTACCTCACCCAGGCGGCCACCACCTACTACAACATCTTTGACGTCAAGGCCGAGACCGACATCTGCTGGACTGCGGCCGACATTGGCTGGATCACCGGGCACAGCTACATCGTCTACGGACCGCTGATCAACGGGGTGACCTCGGTGATGTACGAGGGACTGCCCGACTCGGGAGGGCGCGATCGTTGGTGGAAGATCATCGAGCAGAACAAGGTCTCGATTCTCTACACCGCACCCACGACGATTCGCACCTTGATGAAGTGGGGCCATCAGCACCCGGCCGGCCACGACCTCTCGAGCCTGCGCCTGCTCGGAACGGTGGGCGAGCCCATCAACCCCGAGGCGTGGATGTGGTATCGCGAACACGTCGGTGGGAACCACTGTCCGATCGTAGACACGTGGTGGCAGACCGAGACCGGGGCGATCTTGATCTCACCGCTTCCCGGTATCACCGCCACCAAGCCCGGCGCGGCCATGAAGGCGCTGCCGGGCATCTCGGTGGACGTCGTTGACAATGAGGGCAAGAGCGTGGGCAACAACGAGGGCGGCTACCTCGTCGTCACCCAGCCGTGGCCCTCGATGACTCGGGGCATCTACGGGGACCCGGAGCGCTTCAAGGAGACCTACTGGGCTCGCTTCCCCGGTGTGTACTTTGCGGGTGACGGCGCCAAGCGGGACCAGGACGGTGACCTGTGGCTGCTCGGACGCATCGACGACGTTATGAATATCTCGGGACACCGACTCTCCACGACGGAGGTGGAGCACGCGCTCGTGGGATACCCGGGCGTGGCCGAAGCAGCCGTGGTGGGAGCAAGCGACGAGATGACCGGACAGGCCATCGTTGCCTTCGTGACGCTGAAACTGTCGGCCGACGAGGCCGAAGTGGACCACACGGCTACCGTGCAACGCGCTGCGCGAGCACGTCGCCAAGGTCATCAGCCCCATCGCGAAACCCCGCCAGATCATTTTGACGCCGGAGTTGCCCAAGACTCGATCGGGCAAGATCATGCGCCGTCTCCTGCGCGACGTGGCGGAGAATCGCCCGCTGGGCGACGTCACGACGCTGATGGACCCGACCGTCGTGAACTCCATCGCTGCTCTCATGACCGAGAGCTCGGCCGACGAAGAGTAAGGCGTCGACTACGAGTCGAAGCCGAGGTTAAAGAGGTCAAGCACCCGCAGCCAGAGGTTGCGCTTGCCGCCACGCTCATCCGCTCTCTCGATGGAGCGTTGTGTGAGTCGGATGAAGAGCCACCGAAACGGTTCGGGGGGAAACGGCATGGGCTTCTTGCGGACCATCGAGAGCGAGGTGCGCTCGGTTGTCTTGCCGTCGAGGAGATCGAGCATGACGGCCGCGCCGAAGCGAGACGAGGCAACGCCCAGGCCCGTGTAGCCCAGGACGTACGCCGCCTTGCCGTTGTGGGCCGTTCCCCAAAAGGGCGAGAATCGCGTGCAGGTGTCGATTGCCCCGCCCCAGGCGTGGGTGAATTTGATGCCCGCGAGTTGAGGGAAGGTCGAGAGAAAGTGACCCGCCAGCTTGGCGTAGGTCTCGGCGTTGAACTCGAAGTCGCGGCGACCCTTGCCGCGAAACTTGTAGATCGTGTCGAAACCTCCCCACAGGATGGAGTTGTCCTTGGTGAGTCGGTAGTAGTGAAACTGATTGCCGGCGTCGGCCACGCCTTCTCGCCCCTTCCAACCGATGCTGGCCATCTGTTGGTCGCTGAGCGGTTCGGTGACGAGCGCGTAGTCGTAGACCGCCACGACGTAGCGGCGGGTCTGGCGAACCAGTGACGGAAAGACGTTGGTGCCGAGCGCCACGCGGTGCGCCGTGACGGCGCCGTAGGGCGTGTGGACGCGAATCGCGTCCTCGACGTCTTCGAGCCATTCGACCTTGGAGTTCTCAAAGATCTGGACGCCGAGCGACTGGCAGGCTCGTTCCAGACCCCACACCAAACGCGCGGGATCGACGAGCGCGTTGCCATCGACGTCAAAGAGGGCCCCCTCGTACGAGGGCGAGTGAATGCGGGCCTGAATCTCCTCTTTGCTCAGCACCTCGACGTGGTCGCCCATGTCATTTCGCAATCGGGCCTCTTCGGCCATGCCTTCGAACTGCCAGGGTGCGACGGCCACACGGAGCTCACCGGTGCGCTCCCAGTCGCATTCGATGCCATAGCGCCCAATCGTGGCCTCGATCTCGTCCAAGTTCTCGCGCGCCAATCGCTCGATGATCGGCATCTCGTGGGCGAATCGGGCCATGCCGTTCTTGAATCCGTGCGTGAGTGACGCGCTACAAAACCCGCCGTTGCGCCCCGAAGCGCCCGCGCCGGTCTCGTACTGCTCGAGCACGATCACATCGCGCGAGGGGTCGCGTTCTTTGGCGAGCAGTGCGGTCCACAGTCCGGTGTAACCGCCGCCGACGACGCAGAGGTCGGCGCCCAGTTCCCCGATGAGCGCCGGATGAGCCTCGGGCTCCAGCGGATCCGAGTCCAACCACCACAGTTCAGGTTGTACTTCGGCGAGATGACGCAGAACGAAGGTGTCCTTCTTCTCCATGTTGTGTCCAGCTGGACGCTGGAATCACCTTCTCTCGAGACGCTGAATAGTGGGATCGTGGTCGCCGAGTGTCGACCTCGGCTTGGGGCGAGTTTACCGGTGCTGCTTGCGATGACGAGGCACTGGGTTGGGGTTGGAAGTAGGTGACGAGGTCGCCATCCACCGATCTGTGACAGCCCTTCGTTAGCGTTGACGCAGATGAGTGAATGGCGCTCCCAGTGATTCGTTACGTCGGATTCGATCTCGAAACCACCGGAATTAGCTCGTTTCGAGACTCACCGGTCTCCTATGGTTTCGCCGAGCGAGCGACTCAAGAGACGCCGACGGATCCGCGCCTCGAGAGCGGATTCATCCATCCTGGTCGACTGATACCCCCTGGTGCCACCGCCATTCACGGCATTACGGACGCGATGGTCGCCACCGCCACGCCGATCGCCGAGGCGGTGGAGTCGCTCGCTCAATGCTTGGTCGACGTGTGGTGTGACGGCGGGATCATCGTGGGCATGAATGTCAGTTACGACTTGACGATGGTCGACTCGCTCTGCCAGCGATTGGATCTGGTGTCGCTGGGCGATCGCGGTCCGATCGGACCCATTTTGGATGTTCTCATCCTCGATCGACACTTTGACAAATGGCGCAAAGGCTCGAGGAAGCTGGTCAATCTGTGCCAGCACTATGGAGTGGTTCTCGCGAGTGCCCACTCCGCCGTTGACGACGCCCTGGCGAGCCTTCTCGTGCTCGACGTGTTGCGTGAACGTTTTCGAGACATCGATGTGATCGAAACGGCTGACCTCAACGTCGTCCAACGTGCGTGGTATCAGGAGTGGCTGCAAAGTTTTTCGGCGTTCCGCGAGAAGACGGGTGGCACGCCCGTTCCGCCGGGTCAGTTCGAGTGGCCCATACAGACTGACGACGAACTTGCGATCTATCGGTACTCAAAATTGGTTAGCTAGCGTCCACGCCGAGTGCGCGGTGAACTCTAACGAGGAAAGCCTGAAGTGGTCGGGCTGGGGAGATTTGAACTCCCGATCTCTCGGCCCCCAGCCGAGCGCTCTAGACCAAACTAAGCCACAGCCCGCGAAGGACCAATTCTAGTCTCGTGGATTTACCCCACTGGCCGGTGCGGGGCGTGGTACTGGGCCGGGTCCGTGAGCCACGCACGCGCTTCGCACAGATAGGCGATGCTCTCGCCCGTTGACTTCGCCTCGATCGCTTCGAGAATGCGCCGATCGAGCGCGGCGAGCAGTTCATCGACAGACACGTTGCCTCTCCCTATCCTCCGGCGACCGCCGTCACCACTTCGATTTGGGCGCCGTCAGGAATCAAGGTAGTCGTCCACCTACTGCGCCGCACTACTTCGCTGTCTATCGCGACGGCGATACCGCGAGTCTCAATGCGGTGGCGCACGAGAAACTCGCTCACGTTCTCATCGACGTACGACTCCTCAACCCCGTTGAAGCGAATCATCCGAAACTCTTCGCGAAGACCGCGGCGTCGCGGGAACTGGTGGGCGCCAAGGTCACGCCGTGTCGGTAGTGACCGGACATCCACGCCCAACGTGCATTGATGACCTCGAAAAAGGGCTCCACGTCTTTGCTCGCCGGTCGCAGTCCCTCTCGAATCTCGACCAGGGTGGCCGTTTCGAGGGAGGGAACGACGTCGAGAGAGTCGCGCATGATGCGCTGGGCTTCTCCCAGTTCAACGCCCAGGGCGCCCTGCTCGTCCGATGACGCCCCAATCACGCAGTAGCCCCGTGGTCGGCTGACCAAGTACCAGGATCGACCCCGTACGAAGGCCCGCAGTGTTGGCTGAGCGGAACGGTCCAGGCCCTCAATGCGCACCGTCATTCCTCGCACGGGGCGAACGGCGTGCGAGGCGCGTCGGGCGACGCCGTCGGGTAGGGGCTGAGATCCGGTCGCCAAGACTCCCACGTCGCCTTTGAATGAGCCACTATCAGTCACCGCGACCACGTGCTGTCCCTCGACGCTCGCGAAGGTCACGGTCTCTCGAATTACCTGCACGCCCAGCGTCTCGTTAGCCAAGGAGAGGACTCTCAGGGCCTCGTCCGGGTTGATCCAACCATCGCCCCCGAAGTGGAGCCCGTCGCGAATCCTCGGCGTCACGGCTTGGAAGAAGGACTCGTGCGTCTCGCGCGAGACCCGTAGCGCGTCGACACCAAATTCGGTGGCGACGTGAGCAACGTGGTCCACGAGCTGCCGGTCGCCATTGTCCAAACCAACGAACAACGTACCGGTCTGGACAATCGTGATCAGTTGGCCCGTCACCTCGAAAAGCTCCTCAGACAGACTGCGCCACGAGACGACTGCGTCGCGCTGGCGACGGTAGTTCTCAAACTCGCCGGGGGCGATCTCGCCCTCGGGGGCAATCATGCCCGCCGCGGCCCACGTCGCCCCCTGGCCCGGAGCGGGATCGAACATGGTGACACGCCAACCGTCTCGAGCCAGTCGAAAGGCACTCGTTGAACCGATGACCCCGGCGCCAACGACGAGCGCGGTGCCCGGGGTGGTACTCACGCCACCAGCGTACGACGAAGGCCAATCATGTCCCTCGGTATAATGGGCGTGGGTCAGCGCTGCCCCAGAGCGACGCACATGACAAAAGACCTTTACGACCCCTCTTTCGAACACGACGCCTGTGGCGTTGGCATGGTCGCGGACCTCACTGGTCACGCGAGTGCGACGACGGTGCTGGACGCCCTCACCATCCTTGAGAATCTCGAGCATCGTGGGGCGACGGGTGCGGACGTGGACTCGGGAGATGGTGCCGGAATACTGACCCAGCTACCTGACGCCTTCATCCGGCACGTCTTTGACGACGTACCCGAGGCGGGCAGTTACGGCGTCGCCCAATGGATGATCCCCAAGCAGTCCGATGTCGACGCTCTGCGCCACGAAATTGACCAAGAGTTTGCGACCCTCGGACTCACCTCACGTTCGTGGCGGGAGGTTCCGGTGGATTCCCGAGTACTCGGCCCTACGTCGGCCGCTGGTGAGCCGAGGTTTTTCCAACAACTTCTCGTGCCCGACGCACGCCTGGCGAGGGACGACCTGGAGCGCTTGCTCTACTGCGCGCGCAAGATCGTTGAACATCGTCACGTGGCGTACGCCGCATCGTGCTCCTCTCGTGTTCTTATCTACAAGGGGATGCTGAGCGCACCGCAGTTGCGCCGCTACTTTCCCGATCTGACCGACGAGCGATTCACCACGGCAATCGCCGTGGTACACAGTCGCTTCTCGACCAACGTCCTGCCGCGCTGGGATCTGGCCCAGCCCTTCCGCTTCATCGCCCACAACGGTGAAATCAACACCGTTCGAGGCAATCGAAATTGGATGACGGCGCGCGAGTCGACACTGGCCAGTTCCGTCCTGCCTGTGGCGGTGGGCGATCTCACACCGATTGTGACGTCCCATATGAGTGACTCAGCGAGTTTCGATGAGGTGGTCGAACTTCTCGTGCACGCCGGCCGTTCGCTGCCGCACGCGGTTCTCATGATGATCCCCGAGGCCTGGGAACGATCCACCAACATGAGCCCCGAACGCCGTGCGTTCTATCGATATCACGCGGGATTGATGGAGCCCTGGGATGGGCCGGCGTCGGTCACCTTCTGCGACGGCACGGTCGCCGGAGCGGTGCTGGACCGAAACGGGCTGCGACCCGCTCGCTACTGGATCACCAAGGACCAGCGAGTGATCCTCTCGAGCGAAGTGGGCGTCCTGCCCATCGATCCGGCCAACATCGAACGCAAGGGTCGCCTTCAGCCGGGGCGGGTCTTCCTCGTCGACGTTGGCCAAGGGCGCGTCATCGAAGACGACGAGTTGAAAGCATCACTGGCCAGTGCGGCGCCCTACGCGCAGTGGCTGGAACGTCACCAGATATCCCTCGATGAGATCGACGCGCCCGAGTCGCTCACGCCCGAACACGCCTCAGTAGTGCGACTCCAGAAGAGCTTCGGCTACTCCGAAGAGGACCTGCGCTTGATTGTTCGTCATATGGCCCAGGTGAGCGAGGAGCCCGTGGGTTCCATGGGTTCAGACACGGCACTCGCGGCCCTGTCGGCTCTGCCGCGATCCTTGTTCGACTACTTCACCCAGCTCTTCGCCCAGGTGACGAACCCGCCCTTGGACGCGATCCGCGAGGAACTGGTCACATCGACGCGGGTAGTCATCGGGGGAGAGGAGAACCTCCTCAGCGCAAGCGAAGAGCACTGCCACCAGATCGTGCTGCCCTCGCCGGTGTTGAGCGTGCGCGAACTGGCCAAGATCCGCTACATCGAAGAGCAACCCGGCGTAGAGGGATTTCGCACCGCGAGCGTCGACGGACTGTTTCTCGTCGAGGGCGACGTCAGCGCGAGCGAGCGCTTGGCGAGCGCGATCGACGCCGTGACCGATCAGGTTGTCCAGCGGGTTCGCGATGGTGTGAACGTTGTGGTTCTGAGTGATCGAGGTGTCTCGGCCACCCAGGCGGCGATACCAAGCCTGCTGCTCGCGGCTTCGGTTCACCATCGGCTGGTGGCCGAGCGCTTGCGGACCAGCGCGGCGTTGATCATCGAAGCGGGCGACGTGCGAGAGATCCATCACGTGGCGCTCCTGTTGGGCTTTGGCGCGTCGGCCGTGTGTCCCTACCTGGCCTATGAGTCCATTGATGCCCTCGTGGCGTCGGGTGAGCTGAACGAGCTCAGCGCGTTCGAGGCGCGGTATCAGTACGGCAAGGCCCTGAACAAGGGCGTGGTCAAGGTGATGTCGAAGATGGGGGTGAGCACGGTCGCAAGCTACGTCGGGTCCCAGCTCTTTGAGCCGGTGGGTCTATCGGACGACGTCCTCGCTCGCTACTTTCCCGATTTTCACTCCCGCATCGGCGGGGTCACCCTCGAACACATTGCGCGCGACGTGCTGCGCATGCACGCGTCCGCCTTCGCGGGGACCGCTCAGAGTGTGCAGATCACGAACCGCGGCGAGTACCAGTGGCGACGAGACGGGGAGTTGCACCTGTTCAATCCCCGCACCGTGCAGAAACTCCAGCACGCCACGCGAGAGAAGCGCTTCGACCTCTTCAAGCAATACACCACGCTGGTCGACGACCAGAGTGCGGGCAAGTTGACCCTGCGCTCGATGCTGCACCTCGTTGCCGCAGCCACCCCGGTGCCGCTGGACGAGGTGGAGAGCATCTCCTCCATCGTCAAGCGGTTCTCGAGCGGCGCGATGTCCTACGGCTCGATCTCCGAAGAGGCCCACACCACGTTGGCCATCGCCATGAATCGACTCGGCGCCAAGTCCAATACCGGCGAGGGGGGAGAAGACGACGAGCGGTACGACACCTCGGATCCGTATCAGAACAAGCGCTCGGCTATCAAGCAAGTCGCCTCCGGCCGGTTTGGCGTCACCAGTCGCTACCTGGTCAACGCCGACGACCTGCAGATCAAGATGGCCCAGGGCGCCAAACCCGGCGAGGGCGGACAGTTGCCCGGCGCCAAGGTCTATCCCTGGATCGCCGCGACGAGGCACTCGACTCCGGGCGTGGGACTCATCTCGCCCCCGCCGCACCACGACATTTACTCGATCGAGGACCTCAAGCAATTGATCTACGACCTCAAGAGTGCCAATGACGGGGCGCGCATCAACGTGAAGCTGGTCAGCGAACAAGGCGTAGGTACCATTGCCGCCGGTGTCGCCAAGGCGCACGCCGACGTCATATTGATCTCGGGTCACGATGGCGGGACAGGAGCCGCGCCGCTCACGTCGCTCAAGCATGCGGGTACGCCCTGGGAGTTGGGGCTGGCCGAAGCGCATCAGACCTTGGCGGCCAACGGGCTACGCAGCCGCGTGGTCTTGCAGACCGACGGCCAACTCAAAACCGGTCGCGACGTGATTGTGGCGGCGCTGCTCGGCGCCGAGGAGTTCGGCTTCGCGACCGCGCCGCTCGTCGTCTCGGGCTGCGTCATGATGCGCGTCTGTCATCTCGATACCTGTCCCGTCGGCATCGCCACCCAAAACCCCGCGCTACGCGCTCGATTCACGGGCAAGCCGGAGTTCGTCGAGAACTTCTTTGAGTTCATCGCCCAGGAGGTGCGCGAGTACCTGGCGCTCTTGGGAGCCCGCACGCTTGATGAGATCATCGGTGATGGCAGTCGGCTGCGCGTAGACGCCCTGGACGACCCCAACAACGACTTGGACCTGTCGGCCCTGCTGAGCTTTGTCGATCGCGATCAACGTCGTCAAAGCATGAAGCAAGATCACGGCCTGGACGATGCGTTGGACTGGAAGTTCCTCTCGGGTGCCGTTGACGCGGCGCTGTCCGATCGCACCTTCGCCTTCTCGAGTACGGTGCGCAACACGAATCGCGCCGTCGGGACTCTGACCGGCAGCGCCATCACCAGAGCCCTGGGCGCGCGAGTTCTCGATGACGACCTCATCACGATCAACCTCACGGGTTCGGCGGGTCAGAGCCTGGGAGCCTTCGTGCCCGCGGGCGTCACACTGCGACTGAGCGGCGATGCCAACGACTACGTCGGCAAGGGCCTCTCGGGCGGTCGCATTGTCGTGCGACCCGACGACGCTGCGACCTTTGCGAGCGACCTTAACGTGATCGCGGGCAACGTCATCGGATATGGCGTCGACGAGTGGAGAGATATTCATCAGTGGTGTCGTGGGCGAGCGCTGCGGCGTTCGTAACTCTGGTGCGACGATCGTGGTCGAGGGTACCGGTGACCACGCCGCGGAGTACATGACCGGCGGGGTCATCGTGATCCTGGGCAGTGTGGGGCGCAACTTGGCGGCTGGCATGTCGGGTGGCACCCTCTACCTCTATGACCCGGAGTTGTCGGTGCACGATCACTTGAGCGCGGGTGTGTACGAGATCGACCCGCTCGAGGGTGGCGACGACGAGCGACTTCTCGCGTTGCTCGAGCGTTTTTCTCGCGAGACGGGCTCGAAGAAGGCGGCGCGCATCGCAGAGAACTGGCGAGTCGGAGAAGATGAACTTCGTGCGCATCGAGACCTCGGAGTACCAGCGAATTCGCGACGAGATCAAAAATGGGTAAGGTCACGGGCTTCCTCGAGTACGAACGCCAAGGTCCGGCGTATCGACCGGTCCCGGTGAGGCTTCGCGACTGGCACGAGGTGTACGAAGCCCAGAGTGACCAGGACGTGGCGGTCCAGGCCGCCCGATGCATGGACTGCGGCATTCCCTTCTGCATGCAGGGCTGCCCACTCGGCAACATGATTCCGGACTTCAATGACGCCGTCTACCACGCGCGCTGGGCGGACGCCGCAGAGCATCTCTTTCGCACCAACAACTTTCCCGAGTTCACGGGGCGACTCTGTCCGGCACCGTGCGAGTCGGCCTGCGTCCTTGGCATCTCCAGCGAACCGGTGACGATCGAGAGGCTCGAGTATGAAGTTGCCGAACACGCCTTTCACCTTGGCGTGGCGCTTTCTTTACCCACCCCGCTCAGAGACTGGATTTCGCGTGGCGGTAGTCGGTTCGGGGCCCGCGGGCCTGGCCGCCGCGGCGCAACTGCGTAGCACGGGACACGCGGTGTGCGTCTTCGAGCGCAGTGATGCCATCGGAGGCCTCCTGCGCTACGGCATTCCTGAGTTCAAAATGGAAAAGTCGGTTCTCGATCGTCGCTGCGCGTCATGGAAGACGCGGGCATCGTGTTCTATCCCGGCGTGGGCGTCGGCGAGGGGGGGATCACCCTCGCCGAGTTACGGCGTGACTACGACGCCGTGGTGCTGGCCCTCGGCTCGACGAGACCCCGGTTACTTGAGCGTCCCCGGGTCCGATCTGGACGGCGTCATGCCCGCCATGACCTTCCTCGAAGCGGCGAATCGGGCGGTCAACGAAGGTCGCGAGTCGAACCTGAGCGCGAAGGGTCGCCACGTCGTCATCCTCGGTGGGGGCGACACCGGCGCTGACTGTCTGGGCACCGTCCATCGCCAAGGCGCCGCCTCCATCATTCAGATCGAGATTCTGGACCGACCACCCGACGTGCGGCCAACCGAGGAACCGTGGCCGACGATGGCTCGCCTGTTCAAAGTCACCTCGGCGCACGCCGAAGGCGGCGAGCGGCGATTTTCTACCGAGACGGTCGAGTTTCGAGGCGACGGACTGGTCGAATCCATGGTCGTCATCGACCGAGCCACCGACGAGACGTCTGACGCTACGCGCGGACTTGGTCCTCATCGCGGCCGGATTTGTGGGACCGGAACTCGACCAGTTAGGACTCGCCGACGCGGTGCACGTGACGCCGCGGGCAACGCTGTCGCGTCGACCACAACTGGCAGGTCGACTCCCTGGGGGGTGACGCCCCGGTGTTTGCCTGCGGCGACGCCGTGCGCGGACAGAGCTTGATCGTGTGGGCCATCGCCGAGGGCCGAAGCGCGGCGAGCGCGGTCGACCGACTGCTCACGGGTCGACCGGACCGTCTGCCGTCTCCAGTCACGCCGTACAGCGTGTCCTGGTAGCGCCCGCCGCCCATCGATCTGGGTTCAATTTTGTAGCATCGTGCCAGGAACCGAGGGGGGCCATGAAGAGCACCATGCAGGACGCGCCGCTACTGATCAGTGGCATTGTGCGACACGGCGAAGCGATCTACGCCGAGAAGAAGGTCTTCACCGTCACCCCCGACGGCGTTGAGGAAGCAACGTTTGCCCAGATCGCCCGGCGCGCCGAGCAACTGGCAAAGGCCCTCGAAAAACTGGGGATCGAGCGCGGCGACCGAGTCGCCACGTTCATGTGGAACAACCAGGCTCACATGGAGGTGTACTTGGCCGTGCCGAGCATGGGCGCGGTCCTGCACACGCTCAACATCCGACTTTTCCCCGAGCAACTCGCCTACATCATCAATCACGCCGAAGACCGCGTCATCATCGTCGATGCCTCGCTGGTTCCGCTGCTCGCGCGAGTCAAAGATGAGATTCCCACATCGACGACCATCATCATTCACGGCCCCG
This sequence comes from uncultured Acidimicrobiaceae bacterium, assembly GCA_963839255.1. Taxonomy (GTDB): domain Bacteria; phylum Actinomycetota; class Acidimicrobiia; order Acidimicrobiales; family RAAP-2; genus RAAP-2. The sequence continues at coordinate 83,059 of CAWIUH010000001.1, read as the reverse complement.
AAGACACCGGCGCGCTCGGCGACACGCTGGACTACGAGTCGCTCGTCGGCGCCGAGCGTCCGGGCTACGAGTGGCCGGTGCTCGACGAACGCGACGCCGCCATCATGTGTTACACCTCGGGCACCACGGGCAATCCCAAGGGGATCGTCTACTCGCACCGCTCCACTTGGCTGCACTCGCTGGCGACCACGTCCGCCAACTCCCTGGGGCTGAACGAGTCCGACCGGTGCCTGTTGATCGTGCCGATGTTCCACGTCAACGCCTGGGGGTGCGTCTACGCCGCGTTCTTTGCCGGGAGTGGAGCTCATCATGCCTCAGATGTTCCTCCAGGGCGGACCGATCATCACCATGATTCGAGAGCTGCGACCCACGGTGTCACTGGGCGTGCCGACTATTTGGAACGACGTCTTGCGGGTGGCCGAGACGACCGAGAACGTGGACCTGTCGAGCCTGCGCGGCATCGTGGGTGGCGGTTCGGCAGTCCCGCGCTACATGATCGAGCAGTTTGCTGAGCGCTACGGGGTCAATCTCATCCAAGGCTGGGGGATGACCGAAACGAGTCCCCTCGCCGCGGTGTCCATTCCACCCGCGGGAACGCCCAAGGACCTCGAGGTGGACTACCGCGTAAAGTCGGGACGCGTCGTGGCCGGCGTCGAAGTTCGCGTCACCGCCGAAGACGGCACCGTGCTCGCACGCGACGGGAAGTCCGTGGGTGAGTTCGAGATTCGTGGACCCTGGATCACCGGTTCGTACTTTGGCGTCGATGATCCTGATCGCTTCCGCGACGGGTGGCTGCGCACGGGGGACATCGGTACGCTCGACGCCGAAGGGTTCATGGTCGTCAGTGACCGCTCCAAGGACGTCATCAAGTCGGGCGGTGAGTGGATCAGCTCAGTTGACCTCGAAGTGAATGTCATGGCCCATCCGGCGGTCTTCGAGGCGGCGGTGATCGCGGTCCCCGACGACAAGTGGCAGGAGCGGCCACTGTGCTGCGTGGTGTTGCGTCCCGAGGCCGCAGCCAGCGCGAGCGAGCTGCGTGACTTCCTGGCGGATCGGGTCGCGAAGTGGTGGCTGCCCGAGCGCTGGAGTTTCATCGACAGTGTGCCCAAGACCAGCGTGGGCAAGTTCGACAAGAAGGTCCTGCGCGCCCAGTACGCCGCGGGCGACCTGAACGTGGAGACACTGGCCTAAGTGGAGTCGCTCGACGAACTCGCGAACGAGATTGAGGCCATCGAACAACGGGTGACCGACGCCATCTTTGACATGGTGCGCGCCCAGATGCGAGGTGACGATGCCGATCACGCCAGGGAACTCGAGCGGCTGCTCTCGAGGGTACGGCGAAGCCTGCAGAAGGCCGAACACATGCTGAGGCGAAGCGACGACGCTGACGCGGAGGACTAAAGCCGACTCGTTAGTCCTGATCAATCCAGTTATTAACCTCGTTGATAACGAGGCGAAGATTGACGTAGTTTCGGCCGTCGAAGTTGAACGAGATAGTCGTCGGGTCCTCGCGCTTGTAGCCCGGCGCCTCATTGAAGCAGGGCACGTTGCTCGCCAACGCCGCGATCTGCGCGTCAGTCGGTTCGTGTCGAAGAGAGATCAGACCGCGCTCTCCGACAATTTCGAATCCGCGGTAGTTCGAGTAGAAGTGCTCGATCTCGTCGACCGTCTCCTCGATCGACGTCGCGAGTCGAACGAGGAACATGTCGTCGGTCGCGACGTAGTGGTTTTTTACGATGCCCCGGTCGATGAACGTCATCCACTCGTGCCAGAACTCGCCGTCGGGGGTGTCGAGGAGCACGACCGGCGCCGGATTCGTCTTGCCCGTATCGAGGAGGGTGAGCACTTCGAATAGCTCGTCCATCGTGCCAAGTCCCCCGGGCATCACGACGAAGGCGATTGACGGACGGGTCAGTGCAACTTTTCGCGTGAAGAAGTACTTCATGGTCACCAGATTCGTCGCGGCGATGTACTGGTTGGCCCTCTGTTCGAAGGGCAGACGAATGTTGATGCCGACCGTGTTCGCCTCGCCGGCGCCCCGCGCAGAGGCCTCCATGATGCCCGGCCCCGCGCCCGAGACGATGACCCAACCTCGCTCGGCCATCGCACGGGCCAAATCGATGGTCATCTGGTAGACCGGCGCGTCGGCGGGCGTGCGGGCGGACCCGAAGATCGTGATCTTGGGCCGGTCGCCCTGCGCTTCGAAGAGCGCAAACGCTTCGAGTAACTCATCGATGGCCTGAACCGCGACGTGTAGGTCGCGAGTGTGGGCCGGAGAGTCGGCCACCGCAATGACGCGCGCCAAGAGCTCTCGCAGGAGTTCTCGACGTTCATCGGAGACCGCCGTGTCGTTCGCGATGTCGTTGAGCAGGGTGTCGATGAGCGAGGTCATCACTACAACGTCTGGTACAGGGTGCTGCGTTGGTGCAGGGGGCGGCCGAGAGGTTCAACCAGTCGGCGCAGCGCGTTGACGTCCATCTCTTGACCGTGGGTTGCCCCTGCGGCGCGCGAGATGTTCTCGTCCATCAGCGTTCCGCCAAGGTCGTTGGCTCCGGCCTGAAGGATTCGACGGGAACCTTCGACGCCCATCTTCACCCAGCTCACCTGGATGTTGTTGATCAGCGTCGCGTAGTGGAGTCGAGCCACGGCGTGCATCAAGACTGCCTCACGGAACGTCGGTCCTTTGCGTGAACGTCCCCGCAAAAACAGCGGGGTCGCCATGTGCACGAAGGGGAGCGGGACAAATTCGGTAAAGCCACCCGTCTCGCGCTGCAGGTCGCGCGTGCGCAACAGGTGCGTGGCCCAACTGTCGGGACCTTCGACGGCGCCGAACATAATCGTGATGTTTGAGCGCAGCCCCACCGAGTGCGCGGTGCGATGCACCTCCAACCACTGGTCGGAGTTGATCTTGTCAGGACACAGGATCGCACGCACCGGATCGTCGAGGATCTCCGCCGCCGTGCCGGGCAGCGTCTTGAGGCCCGCCTCCTTGAGGCGCGTCAAGTACGTCGCGAGGTCCTGGTTTGAGCGACGCGCCCCTTCGAACACTTCGAGGGCGCTGAAGGCGTGAATGTGGATTTTCGGTGAGGCGGCCCGCACCGCGGCAATGACGTCGATGTAGTAGTCCCCATCGAAATTAGGGTGGATGCCGCCCTGCATGCAGACCTCGGTCGCACCCCGCTGTTCGGCTTCACGCACGCGCTCACTGATCTCGTCCAGCGTGAGCAGATACGGGTCGCCACGGAGGTTTAGTGACAGGGGACCCTTGGAGAAGGCGCAGAAACGGCACTTGAACGTGCAGACGTTGGTGTAGTTGATGTTGCGATTGATGACGAAACTCACCTCGTCGCCCACCAGGTCAGAGCGTACGGCGTCGGCCAGGTCCACCACGGCGTTGTAGTCGCCCTCGCGGGCGCCAAAGAGAGTGACCAGTTCGGCGCGATTGAACTCATAGCCGGGTTCGTACCGCGTAAGGAGCTCTTGTATCACGCTGGTCGTCGTCGATGACGTCGGCTTTGCCGGGGGAGTGTGGTCGGTGCCCGAGAACCACGAGTCATTACGGGCCAGGGAGTGAGCGTCCGCTGCCGCCAGAACGAAAGGCCGTACGCGATCGTCAAGAAAGTCGGTGCGTTCGGCCACGTACTCGGGGTAGACGGTCAAGCGCGCGGTGAGGTGAAATCCTCGTTGTGCACTCTCGTTGCCCAGTGTCTCCACGGCGGGCCACGCGCGTTCGGGGTTGACGTGGTCCGCCGTGACCGGAGAGATCCCGCCGAAGTCGTCGATGCCAAAATCCAGCAGGCGCGTCGGATCGTCACTGAGATTGGGAGGCGCCTGAAGGTGGATCGAGTCGGGCAGGATCAGACGCGCGGCGGCGATCGTCCAGTGAAACTCCTCGTCGCTGGCGGCAGGCTCGTGCGCCATAGCCGTGCGCGGCTTGGGCAGAAAGTTCTGGATGATCACCTCTTGGACGTGTCCAAATTCGTGGTCGAGTTCGCCGATGGCCTGGATGGTCCTTATGCGATCCTCGCGCGTCTCGCCAATGCCGACAAGCAGGCCCGTCGTAAAGGGAACGCGCAACTCACCCGCCCAGCGCAGCGTGTCGAGCCGACGCTGAGGCAACTTGTCGGGAGCCAGGCGATGCGCGGGCACGTCTGCGAGCACTTCGAGCATCATCCCCTGGGAAGCGCTGACCGTTCGCAGTTGAGCGAGCTCGTGCTCGTAGAGGGCCCCGGCGTTCGCGTGAGGTAGCAGCCCGGTGCTCTCTAAGACCATCTGGGCCGCCGAAGCGACGTAGTCGACGGTGGAGGAGTACCCGCGCGCGGCTAACCAGCGCGCCGCGTCGTCGTAGCGAAGTTCCGGTCGCTCGCCCAGGGTAAAAAGAGCCTCACTGCAGCCCGCTTCCCGTCCAGCTTGAGCAACGGCCATGACTTCGTCGAGGCTCATGTAGGCCGAGGCCACGTGGGCCGGCGCTTGAGCGAACGTGCAGTAGCCGCATCGGTCACGGCACAGTTTGGTGAGGGGAATGAAGACTTTGGGTGAGTACGTCACCACCTGGCCGAAGAGACCGCGGGCCCGCTCGAACGCCCGGGGAGCCAGTTCTTGCGCGGTGGCAGTGAGGAGTTCGGCCGTCAGCGTCGTCTCCCCGCGCGTCGTCATGACTTCATCTTTGACGCGACGGTCGCCAATAGGTCGTCGTAGGCCTTGGCGAACGACGCGACACCCTCATTTTCCAACTGCTCGCTCACTTTGGCGAGGTCGACGTCGGGTGCGAGACGGTCCAGGAGTGCGGCCGTCTTGCGGGTTGTGTCCTCGTTGAGCAAATACGAGCCGGCAAAGTCGCCGTGGTCGAGCACGTCGGCGAGGGTCTTGTCGGGCATCGTGTTGACGGTCTCGTGGGCTACTAATCGATCTACGTACAGCAGGTCGGGGTAGCTCGGATTTTTCGTCGACGTTGACGCCCACAGCGGGCGCTGGACCTGGGCTCCCCAGGAGAGCAGATCGATGACGTCAACGGACGCCACACGCTGGCGATAGAGCTCATACGCCGCGGCTGCCTGGGCGTTGGCGGTCGTTCCCCGTCGCGGGTCGCCCTCGGGCAGCAGTGCGTCGACCGCCACATCGACCCGAGAGACGAAGAACGACGCGACGCTCGCGATCGAGCCAGCCTCGTGACCGTTCGCCACGGCGTCGGCGATGCCGTCGCGCCAGGCCGAGATCACTTCGCCGTAGCGCTCGACGGAGAAGATTAGCGTGACGTTGACGTTGATCCCGGCGCCCAACACGGCGCGAATTGCCGGCAGGCCGGCCTTGGTCCCCGGTATCTTGATCATCACGTTCGTTCGGTCGACCTGAGCGAAGAGTCGTTTGGCCGCGGTGATGGTGCCCTCGGTGTCGTGGGCAAGACGGGGCGAAACTTCGAGTGACACGAAACCGTCAAGGTAGCGCCTCGTGCCCGCAGCGAACTCGTCGCGAGAGCTCTTGGAGACCTTGGCTAGGAGATCGCACGCGCGTTGCACATCGGAGATCGCCAGAGACTCGAAGACCTTCTCGGGATCGGTCTCGGTGGAAGCAGCGATGTCTGCGTCGTAGGCCGACGACGTAGCGATCGTCTTGTCGAAGATGGAGGGGTTCGACGTCAGTCCGCGTACACCGTTGTCGATGTAGGTCTGCAATGTCCCATCTTCTAGCCAGTCGCGACGCAGGTTGTCGATCCAGGGACTCTGTCCGTAGTCGGCGTACAGGGTGGTGAGCTTGGTCATGGGGTCTCTCTTAGGACTTGTTCGACGTGGGCGACCACGGCCGAGGGGACAATGTTGTAATTCTCAAAGACGACTTTTCCGGGTGCCGACATACCAAAGGTGTTGATGCCGATGGAGTCATCGACGTAGTTCGCCCAGCCCAATGTGGACCCGGCCTCAATCGCCACCGAGGGTATCTCGCGCCGCAGAACGTCGCGTCGATACGCAGGCGGCTGGGCGTCAAAGCAACGCCAACACGGCAGGGCCACGACACGGGTCACGATGCCCTTGGCCGCGAGTTCCTCATTGGCTCGCAGGCACACCGACACTTCAGAGCCAGTTCCCACCAGGGTGAAGACGGCGTCGGGGTTCTCGCGTACGACGTAGCCCCCCTTGCGCGCACCCGCCGCACTCGCGGCGGCCGCGTCCACGTCGAAGGTCTCAATGTCCTGACGCGTGAGGATCATGGCCGTAGTCACCGGCTCCTTCGCGCTGAGGTAGTGCTCAATCAGATCGAGGGTCTCGTTCGCGTCGCTGGGGCGTACCACGTGGATGTGCGGCATGGATCGCAGGGACATGAGCTGCTCGACGGGCTGGTGAGTGGGGCCGTCTTCACCGACGCCAATGGAGTCGTGGGTGTAGTCGAACATCACGCCCGCCTCGCTGAGGGCGGCCAAGCGCACCGCGGGTCGCGCGTAGTCGTTAAACACGAAAAACGTCGAACCGATGGGACGAAAGCCCCCGTGATGGAACTGACCCACCATGGAGGCGCTCATGGCGTGCTCACGTATTCCGTAGTGAATCTGGCGGCCACCGGGGGTGCCAGCGCCCTGGACGTCGGCTCCCTTGAGCACCATGCCGGTGTTGCCGGTGAGGTCCGCCGATCCGGCTGTCAGACCCGATGTCTGGGTCGCGTAGACGTCCATTGCCCGCTGCATGGCTTTGCGCGTGGCCACCATCGAGCCGGGCTCGAAGGCATCGGCCTTGGTGGTAATGGTGGCGGCGCCGTGGGTGTCGAGCTGCTCGCTGAGGCGCGTGCCCTTCTCGCCCGAGGCGGTGAAACGTGCCTGCCACGCGACTCGAGCATCGCGGTTTGCGCTCAACGTGGCGTGCAGTTCGCCCGGCAGTTCTGGGTCAACGGCGAAGGGCACGTCGGGCACGCCGAGCTGGGCCTTGACGGCGCTAATGGCCTCCTTGGGGAAGGGCGTGCCGTGGGCGTCGGGCGAGTCCATCAATTGAACCGAGGGAAAACCGATGTGCGAGCGAACGATGATCAGACTCGGGCGGCTCGTCTCGGCCATGGCAGCGCGAGTGGCCTCCTCCAGCACGTCGAGATTGTTCGCCTCTTCCCCCACATTCTGGACGTGCCAGCCGTAGGCCTCAAAGCGCTCGGCGGGGTTGTCGTTGAGCGCCAGTTCTGTCTTGCCGTCAATGGTGATGTGGTTGTCGTCGTAGTAGATAGTGAGTCGATCAAGTCCGAGGTGACCGGCCAGCGACGCCGCTTCGTGGCTAATGCCCTCTTCGAAGCATCCGTCGCCCGCCAGGACCCACGTGCGGTGATCAACCAGATCCTCGCCGTAGTCGTGCCGCAGTATCCGCTCGGCGATGGCCATGCCCACACCGTCCGCGACGCCTTGACCCAAGGGACCAGTCGTGACCTCCACGGTGGGCGCAACGCCACGTTCCGGGTGTCCGGGGCACTTGGAGTGCGCTTGGCGAAACTCCTTGATGTCATTGAGGGTGAGGTCGTATCCGTAGAGATACGCGAGCGAATACTGCAGGATGCAGGCGTGACCACAGCTCATAATGAAGCGGTCGCGATCGCTCCACAGCGGATCCGTGGGGTCGTGTCGCATCACGCGACCCCACAACATCACGCCCAGTGGCGCGAGCGCCATCGCGGTGCCGGTGTGTCCGGAGTTGGCCTTGGCGGGCGCGTCCATGGCAAGCGTCACCACTTCACGAATGGCTCGCCCTTCGAGGTCGCTGGCACCGGGATAGAGAGAGTCAGTCATGCCTAGAACAGTACAGAATAGACCTCACGACTCGTGCGGGAGCGAAAGGTAGTCTCGCCAGGTGGCACTGCAGATTCCTCCCAACTGTGACCTCACCCTTGGCCTGGTGTGTCTCGACAAGTCCGAGCCCGGGCGAACGGTCTGGCGCGCCAAGATTGATGAACGATTCCTCAATCCCGCTGGCGTCGTCCAGGGTGGATTCCTCGCCGCCATGTTGGACTCGGCCATGGGGGCCTCGGCCGTTTCGCTGACGGGGGAGCGTCGCGTGAGCGTCGCCAACACCGAGATGAAAGTTTCCTTCCTGCGCTCGGCTCGAGCGGGCGACGTCCTCACCTGCATCGCGACCGTCATCAAGCCCGGGCGAGTGATTTCATTCCTGGAATCGACGATTGAGAACGCAGCCGGTGACCTGGTCGCCACGGCCAGTTCTACCTACCTGATTAGAGACCGTTCTGAGTAGGCTTGGGCCGTGAAGAACTCTGCCTGGCGTCGCTTTTTGTGGGGGGCCTCCCTCCAGCGCGACGTCGACGAACTCAAGCGCGTGGCGATTCGCTACATCAAAGAAGAGACCGTCCAGCCGCTGAAGGATCTTTGGCGTTTCGTCCTCTGGGGCGCGTTGGGCAGTGTGTTCGTCGGCCTTGGTTCGGTGCTGTTGCTCTTTGGCGCCCTGCGGTACCTGCAGTGGCAGTTTCCGGTCTTCCATGGTTCCCTGTCGTGGTTGCCCTACGTCATCGTGGCCGCTTTGGCCGTCGTGGTGATGGCGCTCACCGCGTGGCGCATTGTCAGCGGCACCGCGAAGCGCCGCTTGAAGGCGGCCAAATGAGTGAACCGAGCGCCACGCGCCGCGAGCTCGAGAACTCCCTTCGGTCGTTTCTGCCCAAAGAGGTTCAGGATCCGAGTTCGCTGAACTCATCGAAGCCGACGCTCGCCTCAGTAGGCGTCGGCGGACTTCTCGGCGGCTACCTCTGGGGTCGTCTGCGTGGGCGGTCGCTGCGCAAGGCCAAGAAGAGTGAGAAGAAGGCGAAGAAGGAGAAGAAGGCCTAGTGCCGCGCAAACTGCTTCGCTTCGCCTCAACCGCAGCGCTCGGTAAGGCGCTTTCGGACCGCGACAAGCGCTGGCTTGGCATTGGCCTCGCGTTGGCCGCCCTTCGCATCCTGGATTCGCGAGCAAAGAAGCGCGCGGCGCGACACTCGTGAGTCGTCGCGAGCTCGCCGAAGGCGAGCGCGTCATGCTGATCGACGCGAAAGACCGTCACTATTTGATCACTCTGAAAGCCGAAGGGGCATTTCACACGCACGCGGGCATCGTCCAACACGATGATGTCATCGGTCAGGTCGAAGGCTCGCTGGTCACATCCACCACGGAGCGAAGGTTTCTCGTGTTGCGACCGACGTTGTCCGATGTGGTCCTCAAGATGCCCCGCGGCGCCCAGGTGATCTACCCCAAGGACCTCGGCGCCATTCTTCTCCAGGCGGACATCGGACCCGGCATGCGAGTTCTCGAGTCGGGCGTTGGTTCGGGCGCGCTGTCGATGACGCTGCTGCGCGCGGGCGTCTCACTTGTGGCCTATGAGATCCGCGAGGACTTCGCGGCCCACGCCATCAAGAACGTGCACGACTTCCTCGGCCCCGACGTCGACTACGACGTGCACATTCGCGACGTCACCGCCGGCATTGACGAGAGCGATCTCGATCGCGTGATCCTGGACATGCCCGAACCGTGGGACGTCGTCAAGCATGCCGAAGGCGCCTTGCGCCCAGGGGGGCTGTTGCTCTCGTACCTGCCAACGATCAATCAGACCCAGCTATTGCGTGAGGCGCTTCAGCGCCACTCCTTCGGACTCGAAGAGACCGTCGAGATACTCCGTCGCACCTGGCACGTGGACGGTCGTTCAGTGCGGCCTGATCACCGCATGGTCGCCCACACGGGATTTCTCACCTCCGCGCGACGCCTGGTGGGACGAGAAGTTGGCGAGTAACTAGTCGCGCTGGATGAAGATGCACTCACCGGGGCACTCTTCGGAGGCTTCGACAACCGCGTCTTCGAACTCCGTAGGCACATCGGCCAGGCCCTGGGCTCCGCCCGGATTACTCTTGACGTCGTCGCCCTGCTTCACGTAGGCCAAGCCGTCGTCGAGCAAGGTGAACACCGACGGGCAGATCTCTTCGCAGAGCCCGTCTCCTGTGCAGAGGTCTTGGTCGATCCAAACCTTCATTTAGTCAGTCCTCCGTGGCCAAATACGTAGAGTCACTCTAGTGGGAGATTTCGCCGATGCGTGGTCTCACGTTCCGCGTCGGGCTCCCCTAGGGTGGCACTATGGAGCGTTCCTCAGGCTTTGACGAATCATCACGGGGCGAGCGCGAGGACCTGTTCGGCCCCAGCGAGTACGGGTTGAGCGACGTTGAGCAGGCCAATCGCCGGATCGAGATTCTCGAAGAGAAGCTCCTCGAGGCTCGTGGCCAACTGGCGCAGAGCCGCTCGAACAATGAAAAGTTGACGATCACCATTCAACAGACGCGTGATCAGATCGCGGCCCTGCGTGACGAGGTGGAGAAGCTCACCCAACCGCCGGCGGTCTATGGAACCTTCACCGGATTCAACGAGGACGGCTCCGTCGATATCTTCGCCTCCGGGCGGAAGATGCGTGTCGCCCTGCACCCGGGTCTCGACCCCGCGCAGATCGCCCGCGGCGACGAAGTGGTACTGAACGAGTCGTTCACGGTCATCGGGGTGCGTGACTCTGATGGTCAGGGCGAAGTCGTCACCGTCAAGGAGGTCCTTGACGAACGGCGTGTGCTGGTCTACGGGCGGGCCGACGAAGAGCGCGTGGTCGAGCTGGCCGAGTCGCTGCAGTCGGTGAAATTGCGCAGTGGCGACGCACTCCTCTTGGACCTTCGCTCGAATCTCCTGAGCGAGAAGCTCACCCGTCAAGAGGCCGAGGAGCTGATTCTCGAAGAGGTGCCCGACATCAGCTACGCCGATGTCGGGGGTCTGGATGCGCAGATCGAGGCCATCACCGACGCGGTGGAGTTGCCTTACCTGCACCGCGAGCTCTTCCACGACTACGACCTACCGGCTCCCAAGGGCATCTTGCTCTACGGTCCGCCGGGCTGTGGCAAGACCTTGATCGCCAAGGCTGTCGCGAACTCGCTCTCCCAGAAGGTCGCCGAACTCACCGGAAACCGCAACGTGCGTTCGTATTTCTTGAACATCAAGGGCCCGGAGTTGCTGAACAAGTACGTCGGAGAGACCGAGCGCCAGATTCGTGTGGTCTTTCAGCGCGCGCGAGAAAAGGCCGAAGAGGGCGTGCCCGTCATTGTCTTCTTTGACGAAATGGACTCCCTGTTTCGCACCAGGGGTACCGGCATCAGCTCGGACATGGAGTCGACGATCGTTCCCCAACTGCTCGCCGAAATCGACGGCGTGGAGTCGCTGCGCGACGTCATCGTGATCGGCGCGACCAACCGCGAGGACCTGATCGACCCGGCGATCCTGCGTCCGGGACGTCTGGACGTGAAGATCAAGATCGAACGCCCCAACGAAGAAGCCGCCGCTCAGATTTTCCAGCGTTACCTGCACGTCGAGTTGCCCCTCGACCCCACGACCGTGATTGATCTCGGGGGAGGAGACCGCGCCAAGGCCGTCCAGTCGATCATCGAAGACACCGTCAAGCAGATGTACCAGATCGACGACGAGAACCGATTCCTCGAGGTCACGTATCAAGGTGGCGACAAGGAAGTCCTCTACTTCAAGGACTTCGCGTCGGGCGCGATGATCGAGAACATCGTGCGGCGCGCCAAGAAGATCGCCGTCAAGCGTGAGATCGCCGGGCAGGGCCGAGGCCTTCGCCAGGGCGACCTGGCCGACTCCATTCGCCAGGAGTTCCGCGAGAACGAAGACCTGCCCAACACGACGAATCCCGATGACTGGGCAAAGATCTCTGGCAAGAAGGGTGAGCGCATCATCTTCATTCGCACGCTCATCAATCGCGACGAAGAAGATGACGTTAAGGGCGGTCGCTCGATTCAACACGTGGGCACTGGGCAGTACCTCTAGGGCCATGGCCATCGCCAAGGTAATGGGCATCGAGACGGAGTATGGGATCGCGGGCGGTCCCAACCTGGATCCGATCGCCTCGTCGAGCATCATCGTCAACGCCTACGCCCAGCAGGGACATACCAGAATCAACTGGGACTTCGAAGGTGAGACGCCCGATATGGACGCGCGCGGCCGCGTCGACCTGACGTCGTTCGCGCCGATTGTCGAGACGCACCTCGCCAACACGGTTCTCACGAATGGCGCGCGCCTCTACGTCGATCACGCGCACCCCGAGTATTCGTCGCCCGAGTGCCGTACCCCGCGCGAAGCGACGCTCTACGACCTAGCCGGAGAAGAAGTCATGCGCCGAGCCTTGGACATTGCCAACCAGTCCTTGGATCCCGACCAGGCGATCACCCTCTACAAGAACAACTCCGATGGCAAGGGCAACTCTTACGGGACGCACGAGAACTATCTGGTGAAGCGTGACCTGGACTTCGCCCACGTCATCCGGGCGATGGTGCCTCACTTCGTATCGCGACAGATCGTGGTGGGCGCGGGCAAGGTCGGGGCCGAGACCGAACCAGCGCTCGACCGCAACCCCTCCTTTCAGCTCTCCCAGCGATCAGAGTTCTTTGAAGAGATTGTCGGTCTCGAGACGACTTTGAAGCGCCCGATTATCAACACGCGCGACGAGCCGCACAGCGACGCCGAGCGGTTTCGACGACTGCACGTCATTATTGGCGACGCCAACATGAGCCAGGTGGCGACCCTGGTCAAGCTCGGCTCGACAGCCCTCCTGCTCGCCGCGCTGGAGGAGCGTGGCGTGGAAGAGTTTCCCGCGATGCCGCGCTCCCCGGTGCACGCGGTGCGCAGTTACTCCATGGATCTGACCCTGAGCGAGGCCGTCCCCTGCGACGACGAGACGTCGCGCACGGCCTGGGACTACCAGGACGAACTGTGGCGGGTCGCCGATCACTACGTCGCCGACTTCGGCGGCGAGGCCGTTGGCTCACCCGAGGAGGTCGGCCTCGTGATGCAGCAGTGGCGCGAAATGCTCGATGGCGTGCGTGACGACCGAGAGTCTGTCGCCGACCGCGTGGACTGGGTCGCCAAATGGCGAATCGTCAGCGGATTTCAAGAGCGACACAACTTGCGTGACCGCGACGCGAAACTACGGGCAATTGATCTGCAATATCACGACGTGCGGCCCGCTCACTCACTGGCGGCGCGCGTCGGACTGCGACGCCTCTTTGACGAGACGGAGATTCGTGATGCCGTTCACAATCCGCCGCTCGACACGCGGGCCTTTTTCCGCGGGCGCTGCGTGGCTCAGTACCCCGAAGAGATCGTGGCGGCCAACTGGGATTCGGTGGTCTTTGACCTTGGCGAGGGACCCCTGCAACGCGTGCCAATGCTTGATCCTCTGAGGGGTACACACGCACTGACTGCAGAGTTGCTAGAAACGAGTGCAACGGCGGGTGACCTTCTCGCCGCTCTAGACAGGTAGAACAGAAGTATGAGTGAACGAGAACGAATTCAAAAGCAACGCACCGAGCGTTCGGAGAAGACCTCCGAGGACGTCTCTGTCGATGCCACCAAGGGCGACCAGCTAAAGGCGGACTTGGACGATCTCTTGGACGAGATCGATGAGGTTCTCGAAGAGAACGCTGAGGAGTTCGTGCGCAACTACGTCCAAAAGGGCGGAGAGTAACTGCGTGGGACTTCCGCTCTTTAGCGCCCACGGCGATCCTGGACCCTCGTTTTGGAACTTTGCCCAGACGATGGGCCTTGATTCCGGTCCGAGAGAGCGAGACCACGAGGCCCCGCACTCTACGACGGTGATCGCCGTGCGCTTTGACGGTGGTGTCGTCATGGTCGGCGATCGCCAGGCCACCGGCAACTACATCGCGAGTCGCGACGTGCGAAAAATCGAGCCAGCCGACCGTTTCACCGCGCTCGCCATGTCGGGCAGCGCCGCACGGGGCTTGGAACTGCTCAAGTTCGCGCAACTGTCCTTTGAGCACTACGAGAAGATGACCAACTCCTCGCTCAGCCTCGAGGGCAAGGCCAATTACCTCTCTCCCATCATCCAGCGCAACAACCTGAGCAGTCCGCTAGGCGTGCTGCCGCTGCTCGCGGGTTGGGACGACAGTCATCTCACGGGGCGCATCTTTGAATACGACGGCGCCGGGGGCTGCTACGAGCGAAATGACTTTGCCTCGATCGGTTCGGGTTCGCCCTTCGCCGACGGAACCCTTCGACTGGGGTTCCGCGACAACCTCACCCGCGACGCCGCGCTCGATCTAGGAGCACTCGCGATCTACGAAGCGGGCGACAACGATCCAAGCACGGGTGGCCCGGACTTCGTGCGCGATATCTATCCCATGATCGTGACCTTGAGCGCGGACGGCTTCCAGGAGATGCCCGCGGCTGAGGTGGGGGAGCGATATCGAGCCATCAACACCCGGCGCACAGAGTCACGCGGCGTGCCCGGCGGGACACTGCGATGAGCAACTACTTCTACGTCCCGCCCGAGCAACTCATCAAGGACCGCGCCGAGTTCGCCCAGAAGGGAATCGCTCGCGGGCGCTCCATTGTGGCGGCCGTGTACGACGCGGGGATTCTCCTCGTGGCAGAGAATCCCTCGGCGTCGCTGAACAAGATCTCCGAGATCTACGACCGCATTGCCTTCGCCGGCGTGGGCAAGTACAACGAGTTCGATCGACTGCGAGAAGCGGGCATACGCTGGGCCGACTCGACGGGCTTTACCTACTCCCGCGAGGACGTGGACGCCAGGGCGCTGGCGAACTACTACGCCCAACACTTAGGCGACATGTTCACCGAGGGTCAAAAACCGCTCGAAGTGGAGATCCTCGTGGCCCAACTGGGCAACAAACTTCGCCCGACCAAGCTCTATCGCGTCGCCTACGAGGGCACGATTTCCGATGAGCCGCGGTTTTCCGTGTTGGGCGGCGACGCCGAGACGATCAAAGAGCGCTTCGCCACATCTGAAGAGTCCGTGGAACCTTTGGCGACGACGCTGCGAAACGCCGTCAGCGCGTTGGCGGGTCCCGATCGCGTGCTGAGTCCCCAGGAGCTCGAGGTCTGCGTGCTCGAGGACCGTGGCACTCGCCGTACGTTCGAGCGACTGACTGACGCACGGGTGAGCGAACTTTTGGGCTGAGGGACGAGACAATGCTGCGACGAATCTACGGTGTCGAAACTGAGTACGGCATCACGTTCTCGCTGCGGGGCCAACGTCGCCTCAGTCCCGACGAAGTGTCGCGATTCCTCTTCCGCAAGGTCGTGGCCTGGGGGCGTTCGTCCAACGTCTTCTTAGAGAACGGGAGTCGACTTTACCTGGATGTGGGCAGCCACCCCGAGTACGCAACGGCCGAGTGTGACTCACTCAGCGACGTCGTCGCGCAAGACAAAGCGGGCGAGTCGATCCTGCGAGAACTTGTGGGATACGCCCAGTCCCAACTGCGCGACGAGGGCATTCGCGGCGACATCTTTCTCTTCAAGAACAACACGGACTCAACGGGTAACTCGTATGGGTGTCACGAGAACTACTGCATCGAGCGCATCGAAGATCTCTCACGTCTCGAGAACGTGTTCATACCCTTTTTGATCAGCCGCCAGATCTTCACCGGCGCCGGCAAAGTCGTCACCAACGCCAAGGGCACCGCGTATTCGATGAGCCAGCGCGCCGAGCACATCTGGGAAGCCATCTCCTCAGCCACCACGCGCAGTCGACCCATCATCAACACCCGCGACGAGCCACACGCCGACCCCGAGAAGTTCCGTCGACTCCACGTCATCGTCGGCGACTCCAACATGAGCGAGTACGCGACGTTCCTCAAACTCGGCACGGCGTCGGTCGTGCTGGCCATGATCGAGGACAACATCGTCCAGTTGCGCGACTACACGATGGCCTCTCCCATCAACGCCCTGCGCGACATCTCCTACGACCTGTGGAGCAAAGAACCGGTCAAGCTCATGAACGGCCGCGACCTCACGGCACTTGAGATTCAAGAGGACTTGTGCGAGCGCGCCGAAAAGTTCGTCGAGGTGCGCGACGTGCCCCCTGATCAGGTACAAGCAGTGCGCATGTGGCGCGAAGTGATTGAGCAGTACCGCAGCGACCCCATGGGCCTCGCGGATCGCGTCGACTGGATCGCCAAACTCCAGATCATTGACCGCGAACGCGAGCGCAACGGCGTCGATCTCGGTGATCCCAAGATTGCCCTGATCGACCTCCTCTACCACGACACCGACTTCGACCGCGGACTGTTCTATCGCCGCGCCGCAAAGGGACACTTCCAGCGCATGGTGAGTGACGAACAGATTGAGCGAGCCACGTCGGTCCCACCTTCGACCACTCGCGCCCACATGCGTGGAACGTTCATTCAGGCAGCCAAGCATTGGCGACGTGACTACACCGTCGACTGGGTCCACCTGAAGTTGAACGATGAGATGCAGCGCACGGTGCTCCTCAAGGACCCCTTTAAGAGCACCGACGAGCGGTTCCAAAAGTTGCTCGCGTCTCTGGAGCGACACGGCTGAGCCGCGCGGCAAAAGTTTTCGAAGAAGTGGCATCCGTTCGACCAGGTAGGCCTCTAATTCCCTGACGAAACCGGCCCTACACTGGGGGTGTGATCAGTCTCAGTCCGATCAAACTCATCTTTGTGGCGGCCGTGATTATCTTGCTGATGGGACCAGACAAACTCCCCGAAATGGCCCACCGGCTCGGCGCGAGTTGGCGCGCTCTGAAGCGTCTTCAGGAGCGGATGGAGTCCGAAGTACGAGAAGCCATACCGGACTTACCCAGCACGGGAGATATTGCGCGCATGGCGCGAAGCCCGGTCTCGCTGCTCAATCAGCTCGCGGATCGCGCCGATAAGAAAGACGCCGCCGCCCAGTCGACCACGGGTGACGCGGGTGAATCTGCGGTGCTTGAAGACCCGCCCCTGATCAAACCGCCTCCAAAAGCTGCCACGCCGCGAACCCCCGTGGAGACGCCTGCGCCTCCGCCCGACCCTTCGCTCAACTAGCCCCGCATGCCCAAACTTCGCCGCGCGGAAACGGGAATGACGCTGGGCGAGCACCTGGCCGAGCTACGTCGGCGCCTCATGATCATCTTCATCTGCGTGAGTGTGGTGGCGGTTCTTGCGTTTATTTTTTACACTCATTTGTTAGTAATACTGCAAAACCCCTATTGCAAAGCGAGCCCCGGCCACTGTAAGTTCCTGGTCACGAACCCTCTCGACGGGCTCAATCTTCGAGTAAAAATCGCGTTCTTCGCCGGTTTCGTCATCTCGTCGCCGGTCATACTATGGCAGTCCTGGCGATTCATTACCCCCGGCCTCAAGGACCGCGAACGGCGCTACGCGGTTCCCTTCGTGGCGGCGTCCATCATCTTTTTTTCTGCGGGCATGGTGCTGGCGTACTTCAGTTTCGCCCAGGCCATCCAGTGGCTCAAAGACATCGGCGGTTCGACGTTGCTCACCGAGTACAACCCGAACCAGTACCTTACGCTGTTTCTCTTGATGTTGTTCATCTTTGGTATCGCGTTTTTGTTTCCGGTCGTCCTCGTCGCCCTCGAACTCATCAACGTGGTTACTCCCGCACGGCTCCTGCATAGTTGGCGCTACGCAGTCATCGCGATCACCGTGGTCGCGGCTGTCGTTACCCCCAGCAGCGACCCCTTGTCGATGCTGGCCCTCGCTGCTCCACTCGTCGCGTTCTATTTCCTCGCGATCGCCGTGGGCAAGATGCTCCATAAGTGACCTTCCTCGACTACCGCCAGAAGTTCATCGACGGACTCGGCTTCGGGCTCGACCCTTTCCAACTTGACGCCATCGAGGCCGTCGATAAGCGCGTCAATGTCCTGGTTAGCGCCCCTACCGGGTCGGGCAAGACCCTGATTGCCAACTACGCCATCGGCCGAGAACTGGACCGAGAGCAACGCACGTTCTACACGACGCCCTTAAAGGCCCTCTCGAATCAGAAGTATCACGAACTCTGCGAGCGCTACGGCAGAGAGCGCGTAGGACTCCTCACCGGCGACACGTCGATCAACCGCAGCGCATCGGTAGTCGTCATGACAACTGAGGTTCTGCGAAACATGCTGCTTACCGACTCGGACCAGCTCACGTCGCTCGGGCTGGTGGTTCTCGACGAGGTCCACTATCTCCAAGATCCGTACCGCGGGGGAGTGTGGGAAGAAGTACTCATCCTCACACCGGCTTCGGTGCGATTTGTCGCCCTCTCGGCCACTATCGGCAACGCCGACTTTCTCGGCGACTGGCTGAGCGAGGTACGGGGCCCGACGACAGTGATCGTCGAACGGACTCGGCCGATCGTTCTGCATAACCACATCGCCGTCGTGCGCCGCGGGCAACCGGGTGCGGAGATTCACGATCTGCTCGATGGCTCGCGTCTGTCGAACGACGCACGCCGCATTGACGGGCTCATGAAGTCCACACGCAAATTCCGCCCAGGACCGAAGTGGCACGGTCCGAAATCAAGTGCCCCGCCTCCGCCGTTTCGCGCACCGCGTCGATCCGAATTGATGCACGCGCTCGAGCTCGAGGACCTCCTTCCCGTGATCGTTTTTATCTTCTCGCGCGCGGCGTGCGATGACGCCGTCCACCAACTTCGCCGCGACGGTCTGCTGTTCACTACGCCCGACGAACGCCGTGACATAGAGCTGATCGCCGAAGACCGCCTCGCTAATTTTTCCCAGGAGGATCTCGTCGCCCTGGAGTACGCCGACTTTGTCGATGCGTTGCGCCGCGGCATCGCCGGGCACCACGCCGGCATGGTGCCCGCGTTTCGCGAGATCGTCGAGACATGCTTCGAGCAGAATCTGCTCTCTGTCGTCTTTGCGACCGAGACCCTCGCCCTCGGTATCAATATGCCCGCGCGCTCGGTTGCCCTGGAACGCTTTATGAAGTACTCCGACGCGGGTCGACAGTTTCTCACCAGTGCCGAGTACGCCCAGATGACGGGACGCGCGGGACGCAGGGGCCTCGACGACGAGGGACACGCCATCGTCTGTTTCGCGAGCGACCTCTCCCTCCAGGACGTCGGTCGTATCGCGCTCGCGCCGCCGGCCAACCTGCACTCGTCGTTTCGGCCCACGTACAACTTCACGGCCAACCTCATCAACCACTTTGACTACGAGACCGCGCTGCAGGTCGTCCAGCGATCATTCGCCCAGTTCGAGAGCGATCGGCGACCCGCCGGTACCAAGCGCCCTCTGACCCAGATGATGATTGCGCGCCGCAACGTCCTCGAGGAGCTCGGCTACGCACGGGGCTGGACCCTGAGTGAGAACGGCCAGTTACTGCGTTCGCTGTACCACGAATGCGATCTGCTGATTGCCGAGTCGATCAACGCGGGCGTCTTCGGAGGCCTGGAGCCGGCCGAGTTGGCGGGTCTGCTCTCGTGCTTCGTGTACGAATCCAAGCGCCTGGCGCGTTCGGAGCGAGCGGGGCATCACGTGACCGCCAAGAAAAAACGCGTCCACCACGACCGGCTCGGGCAGGTCCGTCGCCTCAGCCTTGTCGAGCGATTCCAGGAGATCGCCACCATTGACGCCACGATCCGCGAAGTCGAGGAGCGCTACCAGGTGCCTCACTTCAAGGAGCCCGACGCGCACTTTTCGACCATCATCGCCGCGTGGGCTCGGGGTGTCACCCTGGGGACGGTTCTCGACCTTGCCGATGCGGAAATTGGCCAAACGTCGCCTGGAGATTTTGTGCGAAATGCCAAGCAAGTGGCAGATCTCTGCGAGCAGCTGGGCCGCCTGCGCCATCTCACGGAGGTCGCCGACGTGGCCCTGGACGCGCGCGATGCGGTTCTGCGTAGCGTGGTCGCCAGCGCCTCCAGCGTCCACCCGTCGGACTAATTTCGCCTCTAGTCTCGTATTTTCATGCACCCCTACGTCGCCGAAGATTTCACCGACGCGGAGGCGGCCGTACTGAGGCGATATTTCACCAATCTCGAGGGCCCGGTCTTCGCGCTAGTCAACCTGCCCGAAGTCGTCAAGGGTGCCCTGTTCGCGAGGTACTCACGTTCATCGAAGAGCCTGCGGCGACTGTTTCTCGATGAGTTCGTGGGTGACCTCGAGCTCGATGGCGACGCCAATGTTGATGCGACGATCGGGCTCGAACGGGCTGACGAGCTCTATCAGCGGATCTTCTATGAATACGGGGACGACTCCGTCGCTCAGCTCGGTGGCGTTCATCTCGCGTGCGAACAGGCGAGCAACCTGCTCACCAAAGTCTTAGAACGCGGTCGCCTTATGAGCTATTTGGAACAGTCGACGCGGTACCTCGGCTACGACCGCCGTCTGCCCAATGGCCTGTATCGCTTCTACCGCGACGGCGACATTCTGGACTCGCGTTTTGGGGCTCGCTATATCGGCGAGATGGATCGCATGTTCGATACGTACCGCGAGTTGCTTCCTGAGCTCACCGACTGGCTCACCCTGCGCTTCCCCAAGACCGTCGAGGACACTGACTTTGTCTACCGTCAGGCCATTCGGGCCAAAGCCCTCGACGCACTGCGGGGCTTGCTGCCCGCGAGCGCCCTGTCGAACCTGGGCATCTACGCGTCGGGCCAGGCGTATGAGTCGTTGCTCTTGCGAATGCGCGCGCATCCGTTACCCGAGGTGCGCGAGTACGCCGAATTGATGCTCGCCGAGCTCGTCAAAGTCATTCCGTCGTTCCTTCGCCGACTGGACGTTCCCGAACGGGGTCTCGCGTGGACCGCCTACCTCGCTGACACCCGATCGGCGACTCGCGCTCTCGTAGAAAGCGACACCGGGGTGGCCGAAGCCGCCGAGAGCGTTCGACTGGTCGCCTTTGACCCCGAGGGGGAGTCTCGCGTACTCGAGGCGATTGTCTTCGCCAACTCGAACGTCTCACACGACGACGCCGCACGACGTGTTGGAGCAATGAGCGGCGACGAGCGACGAGGACTGCTGGCAACCTACGTTGGACATCGCGGCAACCGACGCCACCGACCCGGGCGGGCGTTCGAGCGTACGGACTATCGCTTCGAGGTGGTCAGCGACTATGGGGCGTTTCGCGATCTCCAACGCCACCGGCTGCTCACGATTGAATGGCAGCCGCTCACCGTCGACCTCGGCTTTGACGTTCCCGACGTCGTGGAAGAAGCCGGGCTGGCCGAACGCTACCGAGAGTCGCTCGCTCGCTCGGCGGCGCTCTTCTACGACGTGCGAAAAGACTTCTCTGAGCAGGCGCAATACTGTGTTGCTCTGGCGTTTCGGATCCGTTACGTCATGCAGATGAACGCTCGCGAGGCACTTCACCTCATCGAACTGCGCTCCGGACCCCAGGGCCATCCCAGTTACCGCCGGGTGGCCCAGGAGATGGCCCGCCTCATTCGCGAAGAGGCCGGTCACGAGGGAATCGCTGACGCGATGTCCTTCGTGGATTTTTCAGACACCGACCTCGAGCGGCTCGAGGCGGAGCGGACCGCCGAACGGAATCGTCGGAATCGCTAGAAATTCCGAGATTTATGCACTCTTTAGCGTGAAAGAGCGCACAAACGTGAAATTTAGTCATATGATGCCTGCGCTACAGAAGAGGAACTCATGGCAAGTGATGTTGAAAGTGACGAGGTATTTGACGAGGAGGAGCTCGCCGAGGGCTTTGACGAGGAGAGCGTCACTGAGGACGAGCTAGAGGACGACGTGGACGTCATCGAAGATGACGTCGAGGAAGACGACGTCCTCGCCGACGTTGATGTGGACGTCGAAGCCAGCGACGACGATGATGAAGTGGTAGTGGCGGCGGTCGCCGTGACCGACGACGACGATGATGTGGTCGACGACGCCGACGTTGAGCTAGCCCTCGACGAAGTCTTGGCCGAGACGATCTTGCGCACATCCGTGCCCGAGGACGACGATGAAGCGCCGCTCGAGGTTGACCCCCTGCTGGACACCACAGAGGCGATCTTGCCCAAGCAAGACGATGAATTTCGATGCAAGTCGTGCCGCTTGCTCAAAAAGACGAGCCAACTTGCCGACAAGGCGAACATGCTCTGTCGTGACTGCGTCTAAGACCTACGTGCCATCGTGAGCGTTCTGCTCGCAGAGGGCGTGACTCCAGAACTTGAAGGCTTGTGGAATCACGCGCTGCACGACGTCAGGTCCAAGCGCGGGGGAGTAGCTCTCCTCGCGACCCTGTGCGACGACATGCCCCAGGACCTACTGCTCACCATGGCGGTGACGTCGTCATCGCTGTGGATCTATCACGACGACACGTTGAAGGGTTTCGCGCTCTGTCGCTCTCAGCTCATTGAAGCCGTGTACGTCGCTCCAGACTTTCGGCGGCAGAAGATCGCTACCGCACTGGTCCGGCGCCTGTTGAGCAGCGCGGCGCCCCCGGTGGATGCCTACGCTCTGCCAGGAGACCGGGCGATGAAATCGCTGTACGAGTCGATCGGTTGGAAGGCTCGACTTCTTACGATGCGCGGCGCGTAGCCGGGCGGCGCACCGGACGCACGGGACGCGTCGGTGGGGGAGGCGGTGGAACCTTCATGCCCAGTAACTTGGCCAGTTCAGGTATCGCCCCCGCGTTGTGCACCGCTACCGCCCGACTCGAGTCGTCACTGGGTATTCCCAAGGGCTTGATGTTCCGGCGAATCGAAGTGTCGGCGGCAAGTTCCACGATCTCGTTCCACACCGCTGGAGTTTGCTCCGCGTTGAGAGTTTCGGAGACCAGAGTCACCACGCGCGAAGCGGCGTCCGAGCTCAGCCGCGTCGACATGTCGGGCGGACGCGCGACGAGCCCGAGAGCTTCCTTCGCGTTCTTTGTTGTGATGGCGGCTTCGAGTTTTTCGTTCCACTGAGTTCGCAAGTGATCCACACGCGCGGTGAGCGACGCCTGGAGCTCTTTGAGTTGCACGCGGGCTTCATCGTCCAACGAGACCGTCTTCGCCGACGTGACTACTGCGCGAAGGTCCCGAAGTCGCAGTTCGCGCCCCGCTCCGATCGCACCAGCGGCGCGATCCTTCCACAATGCGAGGTTCGTGCGATTGAGAAGATCTTCGGCGATGCGATCAATCGTCGCGGGATCGACGGTGGGTCGACCCTGAGCAGATGCGTTCTTGTTCTGCAGCTCCACGGCCGCGCGCACCGCGGGCATGCC
The DNA here is from genome assembly GCA_963839255.1 of uncultured Acidimicrobiaceae bacterium. Classification (GTDB taxonomy): domain Bacteria; phylum Actinomycetota; class Acidimicrobiia; order Acidimicrobiales; family RAAP-2; genus RAAP-2. The sequence goes on along the minus strand of CAWIUH010000001.1, from coordinate 60,079 downwards.
GCCGCGCAGCAGTTGCTCGGCCACCGGGAGTTGCTCCGGGGAAAGCGTCGCCAGCATGGCATTGCGGTGTGTCGTTGTTACGGGGGCTGTTGTGGACCGTGCGGGCGCTCGGGTCGAGCACCGTGGGCGTGGCTCCCGGGCGAGCCGGACGCCGGGGCCGCTCACGAGTAGGAGAGTCCTTCTCACCCGTGCTCTCACGGGCGGGTCGGTCACTTCTCGGGCCCCTCGACGGACGTTCGGGGGGCCCGGCATCCTTGTCGCGGCGTGCGCTGGGGCGCTTGGTCGATGGCCGACGGGCTCCGTCGCGCTCTTCAGCATCGCGGCGCGGACCACGACCTTTGCCCGCGTACGTTACGACGACGTCGGGGCCTTTCTTCGTTTCTTGAATCAGTTCGAGACGCTCGTTGCGCGGATCGATGGGCGACGCCGTCTTGGGAGCTGTTACCGAGAGCACTTCGATGCCCTCCATATATTGCTCAATGTCGGCGCGATAGACGTGACCTACCTCGGGCCCACCGGGTACGAGCGAGACCGCCAGGACGCCCTTGGGAAGCTTGGCGCCCGCGGCGCGCCACGTGGCGAGATCGCCGTTCACACTCGTAATTTCGATCTCAATACGTCGAGACATAGGTTTCTAATCTACTAGGTGACGTCTAACCACAGAAATCGGTCGCATTTAGTCCAAACTTAAATTCATCTGCCTAGCATGTCGGGGTGAGTGACACCCCGAACGACGAAGCGAACGAGACCGTTCCGGCGCCCGAGGCCGAGGTCGAAAGCGCCTCGGCGCCGCTCACCGACGACGCGACACCGATCCAATCCGTCGCCGACGTCAGCGACGCTGCTCCCGCGACCCTTCGCGATCCCATGTCGTCCAGTTCCTTTGATGTGGGGCAACCCCCAATTGCACGAGATCAGAGGAAAACGAGCTTGTGGTCCACGCGCGTCTCGTTGCTGCTGGTCGCAGCCCTCGTGGGGGGTCTGGCAGGCCACTTCGCCTCGTCGGATTCGATCGTCCCACGGCGGCCGGGTCACGATAAATGAGGTAACCAACAAGCCCGGCACCGGTGCGTCGTCGGGTGGAATGAACATCCCCAAACTCGTGCAGAAGGTCCTGCCGTCCATCGTGAGTATCAAGGTGAACGGAGATGGAACCGAAGACCAGGGTACGGGCATGATCATCTCCAAAAAGGGCCTGGTCATCACGAACAACCACGTCATCGCCGCGGCTGTGAATGGTGGCTCCATTACGGTCACGCGTAGCGGCACGACCAAGAGCGAGCCGGCCACCCTCGTGGGAACGAATCCAGTCGACGACGTCGCGCTCATTCGAATCAACAACGTGTCGAATTTGCCGGCCGTGACCTTTGGCAACTCGAACGATCTTGAGGTCGGCGACTCCGTGGTGGCCATCGGCAACGCGCTCGGGCTCGCCGCGGGTACACCGACTGTGACCTCGGGCATCGTGTCAGCTCTCGGGCGCACGGTCACGGCGGGCACCGAGACAGCGACCGAGACCCTCAACAACATGATTCAAACTGACGCCGCGATCAACCCGGGTAACTCCGGGGGACCGTTGCTCGACTCCGCAGGCGACGTCATCGGCATGAACACCGCAGTAGCAGGATCGCTTTCTGACGGCGAGAACACTCAAAACATTGGCTTTGCTATCCCGGATGCCACCATCCAGTCGCTCCTATCTTCCCTGTTGGCGGGGGAGAGTGTCGTGACTCACGGCGCTTTCATCGGAATCGAAATCGAATCGCTCACGCCCACGCTCCAACAGGAGTATGGATTCAGCGTCTCTCAAGGTGCCGTCGTCATGAGCGTGATTGCGGGGACCGGAGCGGCCAAGGCCGGTGTCGAACAGGGCGACATCATCGTGGGTATCAACAACACGAAGATTGCCAGCGCCCAGGACGTGAGCGCGGTGATCTCCTCACTACACCCCGGTCAAAGGATTGCGCTGCACATCGTTCGCGGGACGAAGCACATCGTTCTGGAGGTCACCCTCGGCAAGGCCCCCTCGACCTAGGCCAGAGTGGCTATTCCTCCATCGACCGGTATGACCGCACCGGTGATGTAGCTGGCCGCGGGCGACGCGAGGAAGATTGCGGTTCCGGCCATGTCGGCGTCACGACCGAGACGCTTGAGGGGGGCCGCGCGAACGATGTCCTCGCCGAACGCCTCGATCGTCGCGTGCATCATTCGAGATTCGAAGGGGCCGGGCGCGATGGCGTTAACCGTGATCGTGGGCGCCAGGAACTTCGCCAAGTGTCGTGTGAGCTGGTGCACCGCTGCCTTGGACGCCGAATAGGCGTACGTCTCCATCGCGGGGGCCCGGAGACCGTCGATTGACCCGATGTTGATGACCCGTGAGGGCTGATCGGCGGTCGCTCGCGCCTCCAGGAGGGGTCGTAGGAACTTCGTGAGGTGAAAGACGGCCTTGACATTGAGTGACATGACACGCTCGAAGGCCTTCTCGTCGTAGTCGTCCATCGGGGCGCCCCAGGTCGCACCGGCGTTATTCACCAGAACATCCAGATGATCGGTGGCAGACGCGATGACCTTCGACAGCCGTCGACACTCGTCTTCTGTGGATAAGTTGGCCTGCACGAAGGTGAAGCGTCCCGTCGAATCAAGCTCGGCGCTCATTGCCTCGCCGACGTCCACTTTGCGCGACGCTGCAATGACACTGGCACCAGCGTCCAGGAACCCTCTGGCGATCATCTCGCCAATGCCACTTGTACCGCCTGTAACCAGGACAGTCTTTCCCGATACGTCAAAGAGCGAAGTCATTGGCGAAGTGTACGTCACGCTCCTTGGCGCCTCGAACGCCAAATAATCGACTTACAGCCGACTAGCTGCTGACGCGCAGGCTTGTCACCGAAACCGAGGAGACTCCCGAGACGGTGTCAATGCTGTATTGGGACTTGATCTCCCAAACTCCATTTGCACTGAAATTGAATCCGCACTCGACCTGGCCCTGCAGGACAGGCTGGAAGGAGCACACGATGTTGTTTTGCCCTGACGCCACGGGCGCGATCGCCACCATTCGGACAAAGCCACCCGTATTCTGTGGCAGGACGTCAGAGACGATATTGAACGCGTTTACGCAGACCGCCCCCGTAGCAGAGTTCGCGTTGGGACCTGCCGTGACGCAGGCCGAGCCCGCCGCGTTGCCGTAATTCACGGCTGCCGGAGAGGAATTATCGCTGAAGTCAAAGGAAAGCACGACATTCGTGAATAGGCCGGTGTCTGCCCCCGATGGCAGCGCATATATTCCAAAACTGGCAGCCACAAAAAAGACGGCCAAAAGTACCCGACGCATGCGGTAAATGGTAGCAGAATCGCTTATATTGATCGCCGATAATGTCCGTTATGTAAAGTTAGCGATTTTGAGATGAAGAGGCGCAATCGCCCGTGTTTGACTGGAACAATGCGAATTCTATTGAACCAGCCACGAGTAGATGAGCTCAAAAATGTCATCGAAGTGTTACGTGACTGGCAGTACGACGGCGCGCCGGTTCAGCTGCATCCAGGTGACCTGGGATGGGCCTGGAGATTCGGTCCAGAGGCACTTGCTGCGGCGATTCGGATCTGGAGACGAGACGAGCAGGTGTTCGCCATCGGGTTCCTGGACAACCCTGATCTCCTACGGCTAGCCATCGCTCCCGACGCTCAAACTGATGAAGACCTCGCGCACCATCTGATTGCCGATGTCGTAGATCCTGATCGGGATATTTTGCCCCCTGGGATCGCCTACGTCGAGGCCAGAGGTGGCGAGCTCGTGCCTGGCCTGTTGCACGCGGCGGGCTGGAAGCCTGATGAACCGTGGACTCCCCTCTCTCGCAGCCTTTCCCAGCCTGTGAACAACCCAGGCATTCGCATTGAGGCGGTGGGCGCCGACCTCGTCCCCGCGCGAGTTGCCGTACAGCGCGCCGCTTTCACTAACTCGACCTTCACCGACGAGCGCTGGCGGATGATGGCATCGGGTCCTGCCTACGCCGACTCTCGGTGTCTGCTCGCCTTCGACGCGGACGACAACGCGGTCGCCGCCATCACCGTATGGTCGGCCGGCGAAGGCAGGCCCGGGTTGATTGAGCCCATGGGAGTGCATCACGAACACCGCGGGCACGGCTACGCCCGAGCCATCACTCTCGCGGGAGCGGTGGCCCTTCGGGCGCTTGGTTCGTCCAGTGCGACCGTCTGTACTGGTAGCGACAATGTGGCAGCCGTCGCCGCCTACCGGTCGGCTGGTTTTCAACCGCAGCCCGAAGTCCGAGACTGGCGCCGCGACGCATAGGGGATCCTTCAAAATCTCCTCCTGTGCTGCTCGTTCAGTAACTTTTTAAGTAGCCCCCTATGCCCAATCTCTCTCTCTCGCCGCGCCAACTCGCCTTAGCACTCTCAGCCACGGTGGCTGGTGGGTTCGTCGGCACCCTGCTTCGAGCCTGGCTGACCGGTCTCGAACACCTTCCGAATCCAACCGGCGCGGTGACGTGGCCACAGGAGATTCCTTGGGTGCTGCTCATCATCAACTTCGCTGGCGTGTACCTGGCCACACGTTTACTACGTGGTCCACTTCGCCACCGAGATCCCAACGACCTCGCCCGAGTACTTGTGATTACCGGGTTCTTTGGTGGCCTGACCTCGTACTCCGGCCTGTTCGTCGATCTCGCCGCGATCTGGCATATCTGTGTTGGCGGATGCCTACTTGTGACCTTTGGGGCGCTTGTGAGCGGTGTTGCGGCGGCCGGGCTAGGCCTGTTGAGGCACCACCGATGACACTCTTTTTGATCTCGGTGTTCGGGGGTATCGGCTGTGTCGTGCGATATCTCGCCGAATACGCCGTGCGACGCCACCACCCCACCAGTCGACCTTGGGCCACGGTGGTCGTCAACGGCATCGGGTGCGGCATCGCGGGCTTTGTCGCCTATCACTTCCTCGGTTCTGCCGATGCCCATCTGCGCGACGTCGTGATCACCGGGTTCTGCGGTGGATTAACGACGTTCTCATCGGCCTTCGCGATCCCCGCCATCCTGCAACGCGAGCACCACTGGGGTTACTCGCTCGCGCTCGTCACCACTACCCCACTGGCGTGCGCGGGGCTGTTCGTTCTCGGGATGGCGCTCGCACACTGACTCGCCGTGCCCTGCGACGTCGCAGTGATCTAACTCGTCTCCGGAGCGGACTTCGGACGACGGAGAGGTAGCGAGATGTCCTCTTCTCCCAGTGCTTCTTCGTCATCAGAAGCGATTGCGACAGATGGCCGGAAGAACTGTTGGGCAATGAGTGTTGGCACAAAGGCGGACAGTATGACAACGGTCACGAGTTCCGTGTATTGCGTCTCATTGATCAAATTGTGCTGCAACCCATACAGCGCCGAAATGGATCCGAAGGTTAAGCCGGTGGCCATGAGAAGAGTCGTATACGTTCGCTCTCGCTTTGGCAGATGAAACGCGGTGGCGGTCGGCCATACACCACTGAACTTCGTCACCATCTTGACGAGGAAAAGAGTGCCGATCACTCCGGCTCCCGCGACCAGCGCCGAGGCAGAGATGAGAGTGCCGGCGCGCAGGAAGAAGAACGGCGTGAGAAGGGCAAAGGCAATCGTGCGAATGCGATCCAAGACAACACGGTCGTTCATAAAGACTCCGGCGACGACCAGGCCCGCTACATACGCGGGCAGGACCGCTTCGCTCCCCGCTGCCGTGGCCAAGCCTCCGAGGGCCAAAAGGACGACGAAGATGACCTTTACTTCTGGCTCACTGACCCTATGCCCGAGGTTCGCCGTCACCCAGCGAAGAGTTCGCGGGAGAAAGAACAGGACAAGGGTCGTGACGATCGCGAAGACGAGCAACAGCAGACCGTAACTGGCAAAGAGACCACCGAGGGCTAGTACCGTGCCCAGGTCGGTGACGAAGCACGCGGCAAGTATGAGCTTGCCGACGTCGTGACGATTCAATCCGGTCTCGACCATAACCGCATACACGACGGCGACCGAAGTCGTACTGAGGGCGATTCCGGCTATCTCGGATGCGTGAAAGTTCCAGTCGAAAACGAATCGAGCAAAACAGAACGCTCCGATGAGAGGAAGGACGAACGACACGGCACCCAGCGAAAGGCTCGCTTTCCAGTTCTTTCTTAGAGAGACCGGGTCAATCTCGGCTCCCGCAAGAAAGGTCAATAACACTGAGCCAATACCTGCCAACAGAGTTGTGTAGTCGGTCTGTTGAACGTGCTCCCTAATTCCGGGGATGTTGCCCATGATGGCCCCCACGAGAATCTCGACGAGGGCGACCGATACTCCGACACGGATACTGAAGAACGCTGCGATTAGGGCCATGCCAATCCAGATCGCCATTACGTAATAGACGTTCACCGCCACCTCCTGTCAGGGCAGGGGTACGGTACTTCGCGCGGCCCTACCAGCTTCGTTGTGTTGCTGGTAGAAGCCATTAGCCGGGTTCAGCCGGCGGTTTTCTGGGCGGGCCTCATCGCTCACTCGTGATAGTAGCAAGGCTCGTCTGACGACAACGAGATGTATCTTCATCACGTGGAACCGGCGCCGGAACTTATCCCGTTCACAGAACGGTTCATAAGGAGTTTCCTGTCCGACGAGACTGACGCCGTGCTCGACTCCATTGCCCATCACTCGGGATCGGTCATGATCGGCACCGATGACGAAGAGTGGTACGAGGGCATTGACACAATCGCCGCGTACTTGCAGATCTACTTCGGCGAACGCCACACCGATGACAGCCTGCTGGACTTTGACATGACGTTGGACACGGTCCACGCGTGGAAAGAGGGTTCCGTTGGCTGGATCGCCGCGCACTGTCGAGGGTCGACATCGCATTCAGGAGAGTTCTCGTTACGGTTCACGTTCGTGGTTCACGAAGAAGGTGCACACTGGCGCATAGTGCACTGGCACGCTTCATTCGCCGTCACCAATGAGGCCATCTGGGGACGGACCATTACGACGTCGGTCGACGACATCCTGGCCTTGGTCAAGGATTACGAATCGCCGACCAAAGCCGCTGCGAACGATGGGACTGTTGCCATCATGTTCACCGATGTTGTTGGATCTACGGCACTCATGGAGGAACTCGGCGAGCAGAAATGGATGGAAGTACTAGAGCGGCACTCCAGCGTAGTGAATCAGCAGACCGTCATCTTCGGGGGCTCCGTTGTCAAGACCCAGGGCGACGGCTTCATGCTCGCATTTCCCGCCGCCGGTTCGGCTACCGCGTGCGCCGTCGCCCTGCAGCGAAGTCTGCTGGGAGGAGCCAGCGGAGTGTCTCTGAAAGTCAGAATGGGGATCCACTGTGGCAACGCGAAAGCTGAGGGCGGTGACTTCTTCGGGCGAACGGTCGTGCTCGCTGCGCGACTGTCGGGCGAGGCGATCGGAGGCGAAATTCTCATCTCTGAGGTCGCGAAGGAGAAGTTGGGTGGTGCTTTCTCTGTGGGAGAACCAAGGACGCTCACTCTCAAGGGTCTGTCCGGCGAGCACCAGGCGACCCCGGTGCTGTGGCAGTAGCGGGAACGACTGTCAGCACGAGTCACGCCTGAGCGAGCTTTTCCTTTGCGGCGCGCACCACCCACTGGAACGTGGGATCCGGCTTATCTAAGAGTTCGGGGTGCCACTGGACTGCGACGATCGATCCGTCCGGCGTCTCCAAGCCCTCGACCACGCCGTCGGTCGCCTTGGCCGTGACGATGAGTCCCTCCCCCACCTCGTCGACCACCTGATGATGCAGTGAGTTCACGCCAATCTCACCTTCGTAGAGACCAGAAGTGACAGTTCCCTCGACCACGTTGACGCCATGGGTTCGCTCGTGACCGTCAACGTCCCACTGAGGGTGACCCGACCCGTCGTCGAGCTCCACGTGCTGGCGTAGTGTCCCGCCGAAGACCACGTTCACCAATTGAAATCCCCGGCAAATGGCGAGAACGGGAATGCCCTTGGCGCGAGCGGCGGCGAGCAATGCCAGCTCCCATGCGTCTCGATCCGGTTCGACGGCACCGAGATCGGGGTCCGGCTCTTGACCGTAATGTGATGGCTCCACGTCCGCGCCACCGGTGAGGACCAGGGCGTCTAGGTGCCCCACCATCTCCTCGGCATCGGCGTCTCGCGTGAGCTCGACTGGCAACCCACCCGCCAAGGCGATGGAGCGCGGATAGTCGGAAAAGTGAAGGTCGAACTCCAAGCCACTCATGGCCGTGGGGACGTTCGAACCGAGCGCGCGAGCGGACCAGCGCCGCCCCGAGATACCAATCAGCGGACGACTCACGAATTCATCTTAGGGCCGTATTTCTGGCTCGTCGTACTGCACAAGTGTCGTGTCAGCCAACGTATTTGCCGGACCCGTTAGAGAAACGGGAGGTACTCTCGTATCTCCCAGTCCGTCGTGGCCGCGCTGTAGCGCTCCCATTCGGTGCGCTTGACCGACAGGTGTTCCGATACCAGATCCGATCCGATTGCCTCCACGAGTTCGGTGTCAGCCTCCAGTTCGTTGAGCGCATCGAAGAGCGACGACGGTACCCCCACCGTGGCGTCGATCGTGTCGAGACCGTTGCCGCCTTCGGGCTTGCCGGGATCGATCTCGTGCACGACGCCGAGTCGTGCCGCTTGCAACACGGCGGCGACCGTGCTGTGCACCACCGCGGCTCCGTCGCTCAGTCGGTGCTCCAGACGGGCGCCGGCGCCCCGTTCACCGGGCACACGGATCGTGGCACCTCGATGGTCGTAGCCCCAGTTAGCCCAGTAGCCCGACAGCGACGCCGGCCGCAAGCGCTTGTACGCGTTGACGTTGGGTGCACAGATACCGGCGAGGGCGCGGTGGTGACTCAACAGCCCGCCAATGGCGTGCTTGGCCAGCGTCGAGAGACCGTCGGTCGCCTCGTGGTCATTGATCGCGTTGGACCCATCATCCGTTTGAAAGGAGAAGTTGACGTGCAGACCCGACCCACCTCGATCGCTGAGCGGCTTACCCATGAAGGTGAGCAGCAGGCCCATGCGCTGGGCGACCTCGCGCGCGAGAACCTTGAAGAGAAACACGTCGTCGGCCGCGCGCAGTGCGTCGTTGTAGCGCAGCGTGAACTCGAACTGCGGCGTGTCGTACTCCGAGTTGACCGACTCGAGCGGGAGTTCGGCTTCGGCACAGGCATTCCAGATCGCGTCAATCAGTCCGAAGGGATCGACCGCACTGCCCGTGCCGTAGACGAAGGCGCCGGGCGTGTCCATCGGCTTCCAACCGTTGCCGTCGGGCACGAAGACGAAGGCCTCTAGTTCGATCCCGACGAGGGGCTCTAAGCCTCGTTCGTGCCAGTCGTTGATCGCCCGCACGAGAGCCGCCCGTGGCGAGACCGACAGAGGGGATCCTTGACGTTCGAGGTGAGCAACGACGACTCGAGTATTGGGCTCCCAACCTGGTCGGAGGTCGGCTATGTCGTAGAGGGCCTCGAAGTCGGGCAGGCCCTCGCTCCAGTAGCTCCCGGTCGTCTCCGGGGTCATCTCGCGGTCGTAGCCCAACGCCCAGGTGCCCGTGCAGTGGCGCGCGCCGTGTTCGGCGAGGCTGGCCGGTACGTACTTGCCCCGCGCAAGGCCCAAATGGTCGGGCCAGAGCACTCGCACACGCTCAAACGAACTCGTCATATCGCCTCCCGGGTCGGCCCTGGCGAAAGTAGCACGACCGAGGCCCGAACGTTTGTAAAGTGAGGTAATCATTTGATTGCAAACGACTTTCGGAGGTCGCGTGGAATATCGGCGCATTCTGCTCGACGGCAACGTCGTGGAGGTCACTCGTGACGGCGATTCCCTGGTCGCACCCGACGGGCGACGCGTCCAGGCCGCGAGCGCGGTCCACCTGGCCCCCACGTCACCGACCAAGATCCTCTGTTGCCACTTGAATCACGTCTCGCGCGTGCGAGAGTTCCAGATCTCGCTGCCGCCCGCTCCCACGTGGTTCCAAAAGCCGGTGTCGGCGCTCAACTCGCACGGCGGTGCCGTCGTACGACCGGCCAACTGCCACTACCTCAACTACGAGGGAGAGATCGCCATCGTCATCGGGCGCACGGCGCGCAATATCGCCCTCGCCGACGCCCCGCACTACATCGCGGGCTACACCATCGCCAACGACTTTGGCCTACATGACTTTCGCGACACCGACGCGGGATCCATGCTGCGCGTAAAGGGTGCGGACACGTTGTGCCCACTAGGACCTGGCCTCGTCACGGGCTGGGACTTTCACTCGAAGTGGATGCGCACCAGTGTGAACGGCGTCGTGCGTCAAGACGGCAGCACCGACGAGATGGCTTGGGACATGTGGTACCTCGTCACCGACATTGCCCGACTCATCACCCTTGAGCCAGGTGACGTGATTTTGTCGGGCACGCCCGCGATGTCCCGACCCGTCGAACCTGGTGACGTCGTCACCGTCGAGGTCGAAGGACTCGGCGAACTCTCCAATCACATCGTCGCCTCGCCCGAGCCGGTGAGCGACGAAGTGGGTGCTCAGCCGACCGCATCCGAGGAAGTGCTCTCCACCGCGATGGGCGGCGAGTGGGAGTTCCGCGGACAGCGCCGTCCTGTCCCGACTCCGCGAGAAGACCTCCCCTATCCCCGGGTTCATCCGAGGTACGAGTCATGACTGAAGAGCGCGTCCTGGTGGGCGACGTTCTGGTAGCGACCGGCCACTTCATTAACAACGAACGTGTCACCTCACCGCGCACCTTTGAGGACCGCTCGCCGCTCGACTGGTCGCTCAAGTTGGCCGACGTCGCGCGCGGTTCGGTCGATGACGCTGATCGCGCGCTCGCGGCCGCCAGCGCGGCGTTTCCTGCCTGGGCCGACCTGGGCGCGCACGAGCGCGCGAAGTATTTGCGTCGGCTGGCCGACCTCATTGACGACAACGTGGAGCGCATCGCCACCGTCGAGGTCCTCGACATGGCCATGCTCGAAGAGAGCCTGCGCCTGCGAGTCATCGGACGTGGTGCGCGGAACTTCCGCGCGTACGCCGACTTGGCCGAGCACTACGAGCCGCGACGCTGGGCGTCGAATGGGACCCACAACACGGTGCTGCGCATGCCCGCCGGACCGACCGTCGTCATTACGCCGTGGAACGCTCCCTTCATGCTCTCGACGTGGAAGTGCGCGCCGGCCCTGGCGGCGGGCAACACCGTTGTTCTCAAGCCGGCCGAGTGGTCGCCCCTGAGTTGCTCTCTCCTGATGGACCTTGTCTTGGAAGCCGATTTTCCCCCCGGCGTGTTCAACCTCGTTCAGGGGTTCGGAGAAGAGGTCGGCGCGGCCCTGGTGTCGGACTCGCGAGTACGGCGCATCTCATTTACCGGCTCGCCCGAGACGGGCCGCAAGATCGGCACCATTGCGGCGCGCAACCTCGTTCCCTTCACCGGAGAGTTGGGCGGCAAAGGACCCTTCGTGGTCTACGCCGACGCCGACTTGGATCTCGCGGCCGAGAAGGCTGCCCTGATGTACGACGACGCTGGGCAAGTCTGCCTCGCGGGCACTCGACTACTGGTCGAGGAGAGCATCCGAGATGAGTTCCTGGCGCGCTTCACGAGCCAGACCGAGATGCACGTCTTGGGCGACAGCCGAGACCCCTCGACGACCGTCTCTCCCCTTATCCACCCCGAACACCTGGCTCGCGTCGAAGGATTCGTCAATCGATCTGTGGCCGCCGGCGACACGCTCGTCTTCGGGGGCGAACGCACCACCCCCGACGGGCTGTGGTACGAGCCGACCCTCATCGAGCCACGCTCCAATAACGCTGAGATCGTCCAAAACGAAGTCTTCGGACCGGTTCTCACACTCCAGACCTTTCGCGGTGAAGACGAGGCGATTACCCTCGCCAACTCCACGGCCTATGGTCTCTCCGCCATGGTTTTTACGACCGACCAGAAGAAGGCCGATCGCTTTGGCCTGGGTGTTCGCGCGGGCACTATCTGGGTGAACTGCTTCTTGGTGCGCGATCTCACCGCACCCTTTGGCGGCATCGGAATCAGCGGGGTCGGCCGCGAAGGGGGCGACTACGCCCTGGACTTCTACAGTGACCTCAAGACCTACCAGGTAAAGGAGGAGACCACGCATGGGTGAAATTGTGGGGGCTGGTTTCCTCGCCCACGTCCCAACAATCGTGCTGCCCGACAACGAGCGTCGCGCGCTTAACGAAGGACACGAAAGCACGCTGTACACGGGGCTGCACAAGCTGCGCCACGACGTCTTTGACGTCCTCAAGCCCGATCTCGTCATCGTCTTTGACAGCCACTGGTTCACCACCGTCGAGTTCGTGATCACCTCGTCGGCGCGCCGGTTGGGGTTCTACACCTCCGAAGAACTGCCACGCGGCATGTCGAGCATGCCCTACGACGCCAAGGGCGACCCCGCCTTCGCTGCCCTGGTGGGGGCTATCGCGGATGCGACTCCCGAGTGCTGGATCACGCCGATTGCCAACGAACATCTGCCCATTCAGTACGCCACGACGAACTTCTTTCCCTTTCTCCAAGGAGACGAGGCCTGGGTCTCGGTCAGTACTTGCCAGACGGCTCAGCCCGACGACTTCGCCGCGGTGGGACGAGTGATCGCTGCCGCCGTCGAGCGTATTGATCGGCGCGTCATCCTGATCGCCTCGGGGGCGCTGAGCCACACCTTTCACACCCTGCGTACGCTGCGCCGCCACGAAGCCGCCGGCGAAGAACACATCTTCTCCGCTCTCGCACGCCGCGCCGACCACGGCGTCATCGAAGCCTGGGGTCGGGGCGATCACGCCAGCGTGGTGGACAACTTGGATGAGTTCATGAAGGTGAAGCCCGAAGGTCGCTTCGCCCACTACCAGATGATGGTGGCCGCGATTGGCGGCCGTGACTGTGTCGCGCCAGGGCAGCTGTACTCGGACTACGAAAATGCCATCGGTACGGGCCAGGTGCACATGTGGTTCGACCGTCCCGAGGCCGGGTGGGTCGGCGTATGACGCTTCGCGGACTCCCCTTTCCTCGCACGGCCTCCGGGCAGGCCTCGATGTTGCCACCTCTGCCCTGGCACTATTCGGGCGACCTGCTCACCGTTGAGTACCGCACCGACCCGTCGGCGATCGCTGCTCTCTTACCCGAGGGAGTCAGCCTCGCCCGCGACGACGAGGACCCCGGTGCGGTCGCTTTCATCTGGGCCGACTGGCAGAGCTGTGGCGACGACGGCGCTGAACTCCTCGACCCGGTGCGCTCACAGTACAAGGAGGCCTACGTCGTGGTGCGTTGTCGCTACGACGATCGTCTCTTCAGTCGCTGTGTGTTCATCTGGGTCGACAAAGATTTCGCCCTCGTGCGCGGGTATCTCCAGGGGTACCCCAAGAAACTCGGCTCCATTCACCAGACTCGACCGGTCACGCGCGGCCGAGCCGGACCACGACTCGAAGCCGGCGCTACCTTTGGCATGACGCTCGCCGCGAATGATCGACGCCTCGCTCAAGCGACCGTGACCTTGGCCGGCGAGAGCGACACCAACGGATTCGTCAACGGACACGCGATGCTGCATCACCGCTGGTTTCCGCGAATCGAACTCGACGGTCGCGACTCGATCGACGAAGTGGTCACGATGTCGGGGGTTAACGTGGATCTCGGTCCCGCCTACGGCGGCTCGGGCACGCTCGAGCTCTTCGACTCACCCAGCGAGGAACTTCGCTCCATTGCCCCGCGCGAGATTCTCGGTGGATACTTTCGCTCCGTGGGCACCACCTTCAATGGTGGCGTGACCCTCGAGGACTGAACATGTCACGACGCATTGCTAGCTCCAAGGACAGTGTCGTCTTGCAGGCCGAGCACGACATTCGTGCCCGCCTCAGTGATCACGAGTTGGACTTCTCCGCGATGAGCGCGGTATCCAATATTTATCGAACTGGTTCGGCCGTGCGGAATCACATGGAGCGCGAGGTCCTGGGCGACTACGACCTGAGCTGGGTGGCGTTCACCGTTCTGTGGGTGCTCTGGATTTGGGGCGAACAGGAGACCGGACACGTCGCGGCCGAAGCCGGGATTACCAAAGGAACACTGACCGGAGTCATGAAGACTTTGCAGACGCGAAAGCTCATTCGGCGCATTCCCCATCGAGACGACCGACGTCGGGTCTCCATCGGTCTGTCCAAAGCTGGCGAGCGCCTCATCGAGCGGGTCTTTCCGGAGTTCAACAGACACGAGACGCTGGCCGTCAGCGCACTCAGCGCCGGTGATCAGCAAGAACTCGCGCGACTCTTGAGACTGGTCTTGCGAACGATCAGTGACAAGGACGAGGTGGACGAGGCTTCCACCTAGAGTTTGGTCACTTCAAAGACAGTGTCGGCGCGCTCCACTAAGTCACTTTCGTGAGAGACCACCACGATCGCTACGCCGCGCGCACACTCGGCGTCAAGTAGCCTGAGCAGTAGCCCGCGATTCACCGGGTCCAGCTCTGCGGTGGGTTCGTCCATCACAACGACGTTCGCCCCTTTGGCCAGCGCTCGTGCGATGGCGACGCGTTGTCGCTGACCTCCCGACAGGTCTGAGACCGGCCGTTTGGCACAGGACTCCAAACCCAGTTGCGCAAGCCAGTGAAAAGATCGCGCACGTATCTCGTCCCTGGTCAGCGGCAGTGACTGCAACGGTAAGCCGACCGTCTCGGTCGCGGTCAGAACTCCGATCAGGCCGAAATCTTGAGTGACGAGAGCGGGGCGTTGTAGAAAGTCGGTATCGGCGTCGACGACGACATCACCGATGCGCACCTCTCCGCGATCAGCTCGGCGTACGCCAGCCAACGTGTGGGCTAGCACGGTCTTGCCCGAACCGGACACTCCGGTGACTGCGAGGATCTCTCCCGGGGCAACCGAGAGCGTGACGTGGTCTAGCAAGGTGCGCCCCGCAACGTCCACGCCCAGTTGAGTGGCGCTCAGGCCCGCCGTGCTCACCGAGACCCTTCCTCGCCAGCTCGGCGCAACTCCACCCCGTGATCGAGCCGGATCACCCGCACCAGACTCTCGGGGGGCAAGAGGTCGAGCACGTCCGGTGGCAAGTGGAGGCTGCCGTCGCGACCGATCACTGCGTACTCCACGCCTAAACGGCCTTCGGCGCCCACTCGTCCGTCGCGGATTGTCACCGTCCGCTCGAAGCGACTGGCCACCTCCACATCATGAGTCACCACCACGATCGTGAGCTCGATCTCACGGTGAATGCGCAGCACGGTGTCGATCACCCGATCTCGTTCCTCGCTCGCGAGTTGACTCGTGGGCTCATCGATCAACAGGAGTCGTGGCATCACCGCTACGCCGGCCACGAGAGCAACGCGCTGACGCTCCCCCATTGACATGTCCGACACCCGACGATCGGCCAGGTCGTTGTCACCAAACTGCTCCAGTAGCTCGGCCGCACTGCGCGAAAGCTGGCGTCCTCTTCGACGCGCGCCGTGCTGAGCAAACCAAACGTTCTCCAGCGCCGTGGCGTAGGGCAACAGATTGGCGGCGGCTCCCTGGACCACCAGCGAGATGTCCTGGGAACGAAGCCGCGAGAGCGCATCGGGGCTCAGTGAACTGATCTCCTGGTCTCCAATCTGTACCGTGCCTGCCGAAGGCGGAAACTCTCCGGCCAGCAGACCGAGCACCGTCGACTTACCTGCACCCGAGGGTCCGAGCAGCGCCACTGACTCCCCCGCCGGGATATCGAGGTCGATGCCGCGCAGCGCCACGACTTCACCCTCCGACGAGGAGTACAGGTGCACAACACCCGAGAGGTGAACCTCCGCGCCGAGAACCTCGCTGTTCGGCGTCGCTTCACCCACGCTCACTCCAACACCTCACTCTCGTCCCGGCGGGTGCTGCGGAGCATCACGAGCGGTGAGGAGATCGCGACCGCAACTACGAGCAGTCCCGCAAAGACCCCCACGGAGCCAAAGAACGGACCCCAGGGCACCGCGTGGGAGATCTGAAGACCCCCTGAACCATTCACGAACTGGGGCAGCTTTGGCAACGCCAGCACGTCAATCAGAAAGCCGATCACGGTGCCCAAGATCAGCGACGTCGACAGAGCCACCACGCTTTCCAGGGTCTGGGCGCGACGCACTTCGCGCATCGGCACACCGGCCATCCAGAGCGCCGCGCGTTCGCGCCGGCGCCGGCGTCCGTCGGTGATGATGACGAAGGCGACCGTACAGATCGCGAGAACTCCGGAGATGGGAGTGACCAAGAGCGCCACGGCGTAGGCCAGCGCCACGCCCGCGTGATTGAGGACGTTGAGGCGCGACGCTGTCGTAGTGATTGAGCCGATCGTCACCCCGTCTTTCTCGAGACGGTGCAAGATGGCGGGACTCGCTCCCGGGGCGAGCCACACTTGGAACGTGCGAATATCTTCGCTGCTCGTCGCCGCGCGCTCGGCCAAGCTGTAGTCGGCGATGACGCCGTTGCCGCCGAGCAGCGGCAAGGTGGACACGATGGCGACCGGGTGTGCGGGCAGCAGTCCCCCACCGAGGTCGATGTCAATGTCGCCGTTGGGTGAGGGAGACGGCGGCGCGTCGGAGATAACCGCGCCTCCCGTCACGATGGCGGGAAGAGCCGCCGGCAGATCGACGACGTTGAGCAGGAGCCCCTGGAGCGCCAGCTGGGGTCCTGGAATGTCGAACGTGACGCCCGAAGAAGAGGGCGAGGCGATCCTGGCCGCCGACGGCGGGACGCTCCACGAACCCTTCCTTCCCGCACCAAAGGCGACTGCGTGCCAGGGGCCATCGCTCTCGACCGAGACGCCGGTGAGGGAGAAAAGAGACGTTCTTCGAATAGTTCGTGTCTGAGTCTTTCCAGTTCGGCGCGAGACTGATCAGGCGACACACGTCGGCGCATCCGCTCAAGGAGACGGTGTAGGTGTGGGTTCCCGCCGTGATCGGACCAATGTACGTCGACGGGTTGGCTTGATACGTCTGATCGTAGAGGTTGACCCCGAGTTCGATGTCGGGCGTTCCGGCTGAGACGTCGAGGGTGAGGCGAAGCCGGGTGCCGTTAAAGACCACGCCTTGGGGAATCGACGGAGAGATCCTTCGCGCGAGCTGGGCGAGCGACAGCCGTGACAGGGAAGTCTCCCAGTACGCGACGTTGGCCAATCGCGAGCTGTCGACCGCCATGAGGTCGCCCGTCGACGAGCTGTAGTTGGCCACCGCCATCGCTTGACGACCGCTTGGATCGGCGAGCCGCACCGCGTGTTCGAAGTTGAGCTGGGCGGGCGGTGTGACGTTTACGACCTCGGAGGCTCCCCCGTCAAAGTGGGCCACGAGAGTGCGGTTGGACGACGCCAGAAAGAAGCTGCTCACGGCGAACAGCAGGACCGCCGTGGCGGCGGTGAGGGGCAGGAGCCGTCGCAGCGAGATGGGACGCCGACCGATCTGGCGCAGGGCGAGAAACCAGGCCACCCGATTCGACTCGGCGGTGCGCGAGATGAGGACGTTGACCGCCGCGGCGACGAGCCGCAATCCGAGCAAAGAGGCCCCAAGCGTCAAAATACCGGGAGCGGCGAGGGTGAGAGAACTGCCGTGGGACGCGCTGAGCGAGTCCTTCGAGCTCAACAAAACCACACCAATGACCGTGAGCAAGAGGGCGACGGCATCGATCGCCAGAGTGAATCGTCGCACCTGACGAGCCCCCACGACACGCGAACGCCACAGGTCGAGTGAAGCGAGCGTCATCGCAATCACGCCCGCGATACTCGCCCCCAACGCCGTGAGAATCGACGAGACGGGAAAGCGCACGGGTGTACCGGACTCGAATAACGTGCGCGAGATGACGCCGAGCGTCCCCCACGCGAGCAACAGACCGACCGGCAGCGCCGCCAGAATTAGCGCAGCGGGTTCGCCAATCGCGAGCGCAATGAGAGCGGAGCGGGGAAAACCGTGCCGCCGAGCGAACTCCGACTCGGACCGACGATCTAGGACGATCGATCGCCCCAGCGAATACACGATGAGCAGAGACAGCAACATCAGTTGCAACACGATGGCGAGCACGACGGTACTCATCAGCCGGTCATCGCGCTGAACGGAGTTGACGACGCCGGATAGACCCGACGTCACGGGCAGATCGTAGCGATGCAAGAGCGTCGACTCAATGAGCCGTTCACGTGAGGCGAGCGCCGACGGACCGATCAACGTGGACGCCGATCGCCACGCCAGATCGGCGGATAGCTCCGGCTGGGTGATCGAATCCATCGCGAGCGCGGTGCGAAAGGACGTCACCAGTGGATCGAGGATGATGTTGCTGGCTGTTCCGGAGCCGAACGTGAAGTAGTTGTACTCCTTCCAGTAGACGGTGTTCACTGAGGACGGCTGAACGTAGATCGCGCTAACGATCACGTCCTGCGCGTGCGTCGTGGTGGGTTCGACGATGCGAAAGACGGTCCCCAACTTTGCGTGGGCGGTTTTCGCACTTCTCTCGCTAATGGCCACGTCGTAGGGCGCTCGGGGACACGTACCCACGACGAAATGCAGGTGAGCGCAGAGTCCGGTGCGCGCCAGAATGTCCGCCTGGAAAGTGGAGTTCTCGAAGGCGAAGTGTCCCGCGTCATCGACGGTATAGATCGGGGTCGCGAGCAGCCCGGGGCCGAGGCTTTGGGCGTCGCGCGACGCCGCTTTCATCTTGGCCAGTTCGTGTGAGCTACCCGCGACGTTCATCAGTAAGTCGGTCTGGCCGATAGGCGTGGCCCTCGTCGTGCTCGTCAGGACCGAGGTGTCGGCACTCTCGAGAAACATGGGACCGATGGCGGCCGCCGCTACGGCAATGACGGCGACGACGAACAACATGATGGCCGCGCCGCGGCGTGCGCCGATACCCGAGGAGAGTATGCGCAGCCGCATAGCGCGATCTCGGCGCGAGTCGCTCACCGGAGGTGCTCTCGACTCCGCGCGGCTACGTGGCCAACGTCAGCGCTACTCGGACTCCTTATCCCTCGGTTCACCGTTCAGCATCGGCCGTAGCAATGAGGTGGCGGGCGGCGCGCGCTTCATCCACTCGCGACACCGGGGTGTTTTGTGGCGCTCGGTGCAAAGAGTCCGGGTCGCTCGCGGCGCGCTCGGCGATTCGCTCGATGGCCTGAGCGAGTGCCTCGAGCGTCTGGACGCTCTCGGTCTCGGTCGGTTCAAACATCAGCGCCTCGTCCACGATGAGTGGGAAATAGACGGTTGGCGCGTGAAATCCCTCGTCGAGCAGGGCTTTGGCGACGTCGAGTCCCCGCACGCCGAACTTCGCCTTGAGTTCGGTCGCCTGGAGGGTGCACTCATGCATGCACACGCGATCGTAGGCAGCGGGCAAGATGACGCGCAGACGTTGACGCAGCCAGTTCGCGTTCAGCACGGCGTGCTGGGCCACGCGCGAGAGTCCGTCGCCTCCGTGCACGTCGATGTAGGCGAGAGCCCGCGCGAGAACAAGAGCGTTGCCGTGCCAACCGTGAACCCGCCCAATGGAGCGAGGCGGCACAATCCACTCGTACGAACCATCGGCCTGCTTCGTCGGCTTTGGTCCGGGTAGGAACTCCGCCAGTCGTGACGCGACCGCGACGGGTCCGGCCCCCGGTCCCCCGCCGCCGTGCGGGGTGGCGAAGGTCTTGTGCAGGTTCATGTGAACGATGTCAAACCCCATGTCCCCGGGTCGCACGGCGCCCAAGATGGCGTTGAGATTCGCGCCATCGTAGTAGAGGAGTCCGCCCACGTCATGCACGGCGAGGGCGATCTCGATGATCTCCTCTTCAAAGAGTCCCACCGTGTTGGGATTCGTCAACATGATGCCCGCCACGTCGGGTCCGAGAACGGACCTCAGCGCCTCCAAGTCCACCAGACCGCGGTCGTTGGTGGGTACCGTAGTGACCTCGTACCCGCCCAGGGTCACCGAGGCGGGGTTCGTGCCGTGCGCCGAGTCGGGAATGATCACTCGCCGGCGATCCTCGCCGTTTGCTTCGTGGAACGCGCGCATCAGCAAGAGGCCGGTCAACTCGCCGGCAGCGCCGGCCGCCGGTTGCAATGTGGCCGCGCTCATGCCCGTGATCGCACAGAGCTTCTCTTCCAATGTTGCCATGATCTCGAGCCAGCCCTGGCTGAGCGAGGCGGGAGCGCCGGGGTGCACGGCGTTGAGACCCGGGTCGCCCGCGATGGCGTCACAGAACTTCGGGTTGTACTTCATCGTGCATGAACCCAGCGGGTACATGCCCAGATCAACCGAGTACTGGCGATGCGAGAGTCGGGTGAAGTGACCCACGAGATCTCGCTCCGAGACCTCCGCTATTCCCACCACCTCGTCGTTGAGGTGCGCGACGGGCACCATCTCATCCAGGGCGAGGGCCGGCACGCCCGTGGTGCGTAGCTGATAGGCGAAGCGCCCTGGGACCGACATCTCAAACAGCGTGGGCTCGGTCTCGTGACCCATCAAGGGTGCAGACGCCGCTCGTCCTCCCGGAGCAACCGTATTCACGCGAGGACCTCCTTCAAGGCACTGACGTAGCGGTCGAGTTCGTCTTTGGTGCGCCGTTCGGTGACGGTGACGAGCAGCACGTTGTCGTTCTCTCCCTCCACCGAGGGGTCACGTCCGTGGCAGAGTTCGCCGACCGACAGACCTGCCAGTACTCCGTGATCAGACATCTGTTTGATCACCTCTTTCGCCGGTCGCGAGAGATGCAGGGCGAACTCGCGGAAGAACGGTTGATCACTGAGAGCATGAACGCCGTCGAGGGCGACGAGCTGATCGTAGAGATAGTGGGCACCTTGAGCACAGCGCGTCGCAATCTCGCGCAGCCCGTACGTACCGAGCCAGCCCAACTGGACTGCCGCCGTCACGGCCATCAACGTTTGATTCGTACACACATTCGACGTCGCCTTCTCGCGGCGAATATCCTGCTCGCGCGCGCGCAGCGTCGTCACGAAGGCCCGTCGATCGCTGGAGTCGACCGTCTCGCCGACGATGCGACCGGGTAAGCGTCGCACTTGGGCGTCGCTGCAGGCAAACAGTCCGAGGTAGGGCCCGCCAAATGACAACGCGGTACCGAAGGCCTGGCCCTCGCCCACGAAGACGTCCGCACCCCACTGGCCCGCGGTCCTAAGAACGCCGGCCGCTACGGGGTCGGCGCCGACGATGAACAGGGCTCCCTCGCGCGTCGCCAAGTCTTTGGCCACGGAGAGGTCCTCGAGGACGCCCAAGTAGTTGGGGTAAGCCGCGACGATGGCCGCCGCACCCGTCACGTCCACGCTCGACCAGTCCGTCACTCCGTTGCGCAACGGGACCTCGATGATCTCGTGTCCTGTGCCGTGGGCGAACGTGCGGGCCACTTGGCGCCAGTGCGGATGAACGCCCGACGAGATCACCATGCGCTGTCGGTCGGTGGCGCCGTGAGCCATGTTGAGCGCCTCGACGAGCGACGTCGCGGCGTCATACAGCGATGCGTTGGAGATGGGCAGCCCACTTAGGCGCGCGATCAACGTCTGATACTCAAAGATGGCCTGGAGTACTCCCTGGGCCACTTCGGGTTGGTACGGCGTGTAGGCGGTCACGAACTCCGAACGACTGGCGAGGGCCTTCACCACGGCGGGCACTTCGTGGTCGTACGCTCCCCCACCCGCGTAGCAGGTCAGGTTGGTGGCGCGCGCCGGGTTGGCCGCCGTATAGATCGCGAAGATTGCCGCCACGTCGGGCTCGCTCAGGCCAGGGTCAATGTCGAGGCCACCCGAGAGGCGGACCGCGGCCGGAATATGAGCGAAGAGTTCGTCGAGTGAGCTCATGCCCAGGAACTCCAGCATCGACTCGACGTCGTCTTTCGTGTGCGGCAGGTAGTCGGCCACTACGACGCCTTGTGCACGAAGGGCAGTGCGACCACTTCGGCATCGATCTCTCGCCCGCGCAGATGTACCACGACCGGTTGACCGGGCGCGAGCCCCGGCTCCAGCAGGCCCATGCCGATTCCGTGACCAAGTACGGGTGAGAAGTTGCCCGACGACAGGGTCCCCACTGCGTCGCCTTCGACGGCCACCTCGCCTCCGTCGCGCAGCGGCTGGCGATCGGATGTCGCCACTCCCGTGAGAATCCGCGCGACACCACGTTCGCGCTCACGTTCCACCGCCGCACGACCACGGAAGGTGTCCTTCTTCCAGCCCAAGACCCAACCCAGACCCGCCTCAAGGGTGGTGGAGGAGTCCGTCAGTTCATGCCCGTAGAGGGGAAGGGCGGCCTCCAAACGAAGCGTGTCGCGCGCGCCGAGGCCCGCCGGGGTGATGTCGGCTGCGATCAGCGCACGAAAAATCCCCTCGGCCACTTCATTGGGGGCCGCGATCTCGAGTCCAGCCTCACCCGTGTAGCCCGTGCCCGCCACGCGAACTTCCACCCCGTTGTAGGCAAAGCGCTCGACGCGAAAACGTCCGACCTCGCCAAAGCGCGGATCGACCGTGGCCGCCTTGGCCCGGGCGTTCGGTCCCTGGACGGCGAGCACGCAGCGTTCGGACGTGACGTCGTGTCCACCGGGCAACGCCGAGGTGACGCCCTCGGTGTTGGACGCGTTGGGCATCACGTCAAACTCGTTGGTCCCGACCCACCACACGATGATGTCGTCGACGACAAATCCGTCGTCATTCAAGAGGTGCGTGTACTGCGCGCGACCCGGATCAACTTTGTTGAGGTCGTTGGTGAGGGTCGACTGGAGGGCCTCGAACATCTCGGGTCCGTCGCAGCGCACGGTTCCCAGGTGACTCACGTCAAAGACGACCGCGTCGTGACGGCACGCGAGGTGCTCGGCGACGGTACCGGTCGCGTACTGCAGGGGCATCTCCCACCCGCCGAAGGGGACGATTTTGGCGCCCAACTCCACGTGCAGGTCGTACAGATAAGGACGGCGATCCAACGGTGCTCCTTAAGCGGCTCGACCATCCACGATACGCAGATCGTGCGAGCGAAGCAGTTGGTGATAATCGCGCTGATAGACGACAAGCAACTCGATCTCGGGGTACAGGTCTCGGAACCGACGAATCTTGCGATTCTTCTTGGTCACCAGACGCTGTTCGAGAACCGTCAGCTCGATGAAGAGCCGCTGGGTGGGCAGAAAGAAGTCCGGTCGAAAGCCCCGTATCGGGGTGCCGCGCTCGTCCCACTCGAGGGGGAACTCAATAGGTTCGTAGGTCCACTCCAGCCCGTAGAGGGTGAGAAGTTGAGAAAAGAGTTGCTCGCTGGGGTGGGCGAATGGTTGAGGAACGCTGGATACCAAACTCGGGTGGCGACAACGGGCGTCGTCGCTCTCCATCGGAGACGTCACGCCGTGGCGGCCCCCTTCTCCGACTTTGTGAGTTCTGTTTGGCTCATCATGATCCGCAGTTCGGCGACCACGTTGGCGAGAGGAACGATGTTAAAGACACCCTGACCGCCGCGCAACAAGTCGACGAGGTCGCCGTCGCTCGCGGCCAGCACGGAGCCCGAGTCCGAGAGCACCAGGCTGCTCGCGGCTAAGTCCTCACCGAGCGAGTCGCGCAGGCACTCCACCGCTTGGCGAGCCCGCGCCAGGGAGACGCCTGAATCAAGGAGCGATTTGATGACCTTCACCTGGAGAACGTCACCGTAGGAGTACGAGCGCTTGGAGCCGCTGCCGGACGCCGGGGTGATCGACGGCGTGATCAACTCCGTACGCGCCCAGTAGTCCAACTGACGGTACGTCACCCCGGTAAGGCGACAGACCGTCGGTCCGCTATATCCGAATGTTGTAGAAGTCACTGTCATACGCACACCCTCCCGACCGAGGTCCATTCAGACTACCGCGAAGGACTACATCAGTGTAGTTATGGCGGGGCTAGAGGGCAAATAGATCCGGCCGACCCAGGGCTGGCGAGGAGGCTTCTGCGTGCAGACGCGTAGGGATGCGCCCCGCCCGACGGGCGGCGTAGCCCGCGCGCACCGCATCTCGCAGCGCCTCGGCCATCAAAACGGGTTCGAGCGCACGATTCATGGCGGAGGCCGCCAGTACCCCGTCACAGCCCAACTCCATCGCCAACGCGGCGTCCGAGGCGGTGCCCACCCCAGCGTCAAGCAGGATCGGTACTTCGACGCGTTCGGTGATGAGCGAGATGGCATGAGGATTGCGAATGCCCAGGCCCGAACCGATCGGCGAGCCCAGAGGCATCACCGCCACGCAGCCCAGCTGCTCGAGTCGCTGGGCCACGATCAAGTCATCAGAGGTGTACGCCCACACTTCGAAACCTCGCCGTACGAGCTCGGCGGCCGCGACCAGGGTCTCGGCGGTGTCGGGCAACAGTGTGAGGTCGTCGCCAATCACTTCGAGTTTCACGAGCGGTGTTCCAAAGGCTTCACGCGCGAGTTCGGCGACCTTGACGGCATCCTCCGCGCTGTAACAGCCCGCGGTGTTCGGCAACAACGTCACGTTCAGCCCCGTCAGCAGGTCGTAAATCGAACCTTCAACTTTAGGGTCGACTCGGCGCAGGGCCACGGTTGCGATCGTCGATTCTGAAGCCTTCAGCGACGCTTCAAGAACGTCGAACGAGCGAAACCCGCCGGTGCCAACTACGAGTCGAGAGGTCGACGTCACTGATCCGACGGTAAAGAGCTGTCCCACGGACCCAGCGTATCGGTGAACATTGATCGTTAGGGTTGGTGAGTGCAACCCGTCGTCGTCCTCGCCATCGCGGGCTCGGACTCTGGGGGCGGAGCCGGTATTCAAGCCGATATCCGTTCGCTGAACGCCTTCGGGGTGTTCGCGACAACCGCACTCACGGCCGTCACGGCACAGAACACCCGGGGCGTGAGCGCCGTACAGATCATCGACCCCGACGTAGTCGACGCGCAGGTTCGCGCGGTCGTCACCGACTTTGACGTGCGCGCCACCAAGACGGGCATGCTCGCGTCACCCAAGATCGTCGAGCGCGTGGCCTCTCTAGCCGGCGAAGGCCTGCTCCCCCACCTCGTGGTCGATCCCGTTCTTGTGGCCACCAGTGGCGACGTGCTCATGACCCACGGAGGCGTGGAGGCGTACCGCCACGCGCTCTTTCCTTTTGCGGAATTGGTGACGCCCAACCTGCACGAAACCGCTGTGCTGTGCGGACTCGATGCCCGTGACCTCTCAAATCTTGACGACGTGGTCACGGCCGCTCGCACCATCCTCTCCTTTGGTCCGCGCTACGTCCTAGTAAAAGGTGGGCACCTGGAAGGGGCCGCCCATCCCGAACGCTCACCCGACGTCCTGCTCAGCGCGCACGACCTCGCAGTCCTTGACGGACCACGCGTTGTGACGAACAACGATCACGGCACCGGGTGCTCGCTGTCCTCGGCCATCGCGGCCGGACTGGCGCTGGGACGCAGTCTCCCTGACGCGGTGCGCGATGCAAAATCGTTCGTCCTCGCCGCCCTCAAAGGCGCTGCCGAGTGGCGTTTGGGCGAAGGGCGCGGGCCCATTGATCACTTAGGATGGAGTGAGTGAGCGATGTTCCCGAAGTTCCCCCCGCTCCGCGACCTCCTTTAACAACGACCACGAGCCTCTGGCCCGCAGGGATGATTCTCGGCCTCGCGGTCGTCATGATTGGCGTCTTTCTCCTTGTCGACTTCGCGACCAACAAGGGTGTCGTCACCGTGCCCACTACCATTCCTACCGTCGTCGGGGGTCTGCCCCTGGACGCCAAGCCCGGGCCTGCGCTGCAGTACTGCCTGCAGAGCGAAGAAGTCCCGAGCAACCTCAAGAACGCCTTCATCGTGCCCACGAACACGGTTCCCGAACCGGGTGCCAATACACCCGACCTGGGAGCGGGTGAGTACGACTGCTTCGAACCGATGGCCACGAGCCACGCGACGTCGAACCAGCTGGTGACGTTCTTTGATACTCAACTCGAGGCCCGGGGCTGGAACCTGTTTTCTCGCACCGCCAGCAACGGTGAACCACAGTCCCTGTTTCAAAAGGCCGGCAGCGACGGCTTCTACTGGGAGCTCGGTATCACGGTAACCAAGTCGACCACCGCCAAGGTCTACTGGAAGTTCACCATCTACCAGAACTCCGACACCATCTAAGCCACGGCGACAAGTTCTTCAGCGGGAACGGGCGCCTCTTTGGTGACCGACGACCAGAGCAGCAGGTTCAGTGGGTAGATCACATAGCCCACGCGCGTCGCGGACGCCGCGCAGATCAAGCCGAGAAACACAATCGCGAGCAGCCCCAGGATCTGCGACAGTGCGAGGGGCCAGTGGCGGCGGATGTACTTCGTGGCGAAGTACCCGCCAATGAGGAACGACACGGGCGCCAAGATATGGCCGAGTATCGGCATCCACGAGGTCAGAATGTGGCCCGGCAGCGCACTCGCGGCGGGTGACGAGACGCCCGCGAGTCCGAGGGGGAACGCAAAGACGTTGGCCATGAACGCGTTCGGTGCGCGCACGGCAAACGGCACGGTCGTCACGATGACGATGGCGGCGATCCACGCCAGCACTCTCTTCCACGTCGAGCGACCCTCTGGGTTGCGCGCGACGAGCAGGGCGCCGGCGGCCATGGGCCAGGCCGTGATCTTCATTGCGGCCGCGAGCCCCAGACTGATGCCCGCGAGGTTTGTCTGGCGACGTTGCAGTGCCGCGACGGCGAGCAGCATCAAGGCGAGAATCGGCATGTCGTCGCCGCCGGTCGCGAAGAACAACGCCCCGGTCGGTAGAGCGATCAAGACCTGGGCCACGCGAAGCTTCTGTTCCTTGGACGCTCGCAACAATGCGAGCGCCCAGCCACTCACGATGATGCTCATCAACGTCATGATGATGCGCGCATCGGTGAGACCTTTGCTCTGATGCGTGACCGCGGAGGGCAGACCAAAGAGGCCCATGAGGGGAAAGTACGGAAAGAACGATTCGAACTTGGGCAGGTCCTTGATGGCGCCCACCAACCGACCGTGCTCGTCGTACGTGTGATAGGGGTCCTTGCCCTTGCTGATCAGTTCGCCGGCCCTCGCGATGACACCGACTTCGGGTTGCGCGTGGCGCCAGTGAGCTTCGAGTCCGAGGGGTGCGGCGACGGCCCCCACGATGACCACGCTAAAGAGCGCAAGTCGCACGAGGTGTTGGCGTCGCACGACAAAGCGCGCCAGCACGAACGCCAAGAGCGCCGCCAGGGCGTAGGGCCCCATGGCAAGATACCCCCACTGCCACTGCGCGGCCTGGGTTGAGGTCTCGCCGAGGGTCAGCGCAAAGCCCGCCGCCAGTAGGTACAACAGACCGTCGCCGGTCAGCGCGTTGAGCGATGTCCACCACGTCATGAAACCCAGTCGTGTGCGCGATACCGTCGCCAACATTGCGCCGAGTCTACCGGCGCCTGTGATCACGCTTCGGGTTTCATCGAAGGCTCGGGACTGCGCGCTGCGCGGCGCAGAGGAATCTTGGTGAGCGGCGGCACCGGACCAAGCAGGAACTCCTCGATGATCGTCAGACACAGCTTCGTTCGCTCCTTGAGTACGCTGTGCGACGCGCCCGGGATGACGGCCAGCTGGGCTTCGGGCAGAGCCTCGTAGAGGGCCACCGTGTGATCCAGCCGAGCGACGTCATCGTCCCCCGACATCACCAGGACGGGAGTCGCGATATTGCGGAGTTCATCGTCGCTGAGTGCCGGCTCGCTTCGAACGAGAGCCAAGGACTTTTCCACCACGGTCGCTGCGTGTTCCACCCCGTCCGGCGACACTCGCGCGAAGTCGACGGCGAACTCGGCGAATCCCTCACTCTCGGGCGTGAAGTCCTTCATCGGCACGAGTCCGTCGAAGTGATAATTCCCCCCGACCAGAACGACGCGACGCAGGAGGTCGGGTCGCCGCAGGGCCACCAGCAAGGCCACGTTGGCCCCATCGCTGTGTCCGAGCAGATACACGTGGCGCTGCAGGTGTTCGATAAAGGCGATCGTCTCGTCAGCCATCGCGTCGTAGCTGAAGGGCTCCTCGGTGTCCTTGGTCTTGCCGTGTCCGCGACGATCAAACGCCGCGAGTTCGAATCTCTTGGACAGACCGGGCGCCAGCGGGCGAAGCAGGCTGTCGCTCTCCGACAGGCCGCCGTGCAGCAGAACGATGGTGGGACCCTTCCTCTTGGGCAACTTCACCCAGGTCGGATGACCGTTGAGATCGATGCGAGCCACGAAGGAGATCGTAGGTGCTAGATCATGTGGTTCAGCGTGCCGTCACGATGCGCGACAACACGGCTCTTCGCGCAGCGGAGGATCTAACCCGCCGCGTAGAACGGGCTAAGCCAGATCTGGCCGTTGTCACACGGCTGGATCGGTGACGGTGGAGTTAGACCAACCGTCGCGCCATCGGCGGCGAACTGCACGCTCATCGTGACGCCGTTCCCGCACGCCTCGGTTCCGACCGCGATGTCGGAGTACGCCAAGGCAAACGTCACCGACTGGTTTTGAGCGAGGGAGAGCGAACTCGGCGCACGATTGGCGGCACTCGTGAGATCACTGGCGGTACCGGTCAGAAACTGAAAGCCGTTGCCCGCCTTGGGCACGTCGATCGGCGTCACGGTGAGCACCCCGCCCAACTTGTCTTGCAGCGTGACCAGCGGCCATCCGTCGACGGTGCACGTTCCTGGCGTCGTCTTCGTCAAGGTGACAGAGGCGTAAATGGTTCCCGCGGCCCCCTGACCCTCGTTATACGCACCGGAAAATGAACCGCCCGAACACGTGGAATTCGCGAGCGTCGAGGTCGTCGTGGTCGTTGACTGCGCCACGGTGGTGGTCGTAGATGACGTCGTGGTGGTCGTGGTCGAGGTGTCGATGGCGTGCCGGCTGAGGGTGAAGATTACGACGAAGGCGGCGAAGATGGCCACCGAGATGAGCCCGCGCCTCACGCCCCAAAGTCCTCGGGGCGCACCTGATCGAGAAACTCTCGCAGTTGGGCCACGAGATCAGCTTCGTCGGGCGCGTCAAGCTCGACGAACTCGTCGTCGTCCTCGTCATCCGAGGTCAATAACATGACCTTTCCCTCGGCGTCCATAAGGTCGTCACTCACGAGGATGGGTGCCCCCACCCGTAGTGCGAGCGCCACGGCATCACTGGGACGTGAACTCACCACGATCTCGTCCCCGCTGCGCACGAGTCGAAGGTTCGCGAAAAACGTGTTGTCCACCAAGTCCACAATCTCAACCGAGAACACTTGGGCGCCGAGAGCGCTGATGACATGTCCGAGAAGATCGTGCGACATGGGACGAGGCGCTTCGACCCCTTGGAGCGCGTAAGCGATCGCCGCGGCCTCGGGAGCGCCGATGAAGATGCACAGCACGCGTTCTCCGCCCACCTCTTCGAGAAGCAGAAGCGGGGTCGACGATCCCACGTCGACACGCACTGCGCGCAACACCACCTCAATCATGAGGCCAGCCTAGACCTCGCACCTCAAATTCCTAGGTCTGGGCCAGGTAGTCAAGGAGTTCACGTTCGACGAGAACGTTGCGCAGCGCGGCGACTTCTCGCGCCACGTCGGAGGTGATTTCGCGCACCTGTTCCGGCGAGTACTCGGTGGTTCCTTGACGCAGCGGAACGGTGAGGTCGTCGACGACTCCGACCTCGCGTTCGGCCACCCGCCTCAGCGAACCGAGGAGTCGAGCGTCCACGCCGCGACTCAACAGCGCCCGCGAGTGAGCGGCGACGCGTACGTCCAGCGCGCTGAAGACCGTTTCACCGTTGCGCGACACGGCCGACACCAGGCCGAGTGCGTGTAGCTGATTGAACTCCTCGGGTGATAGCCCGGTTGTTGCCAGGAGTTCGGCGCCCGAGAAATACTCTTTGACCGGGGCGGGTGAGTCGTCATCGCTCGTGGATGAGTCGACCACCGTCAAGTTCGGCCGCGCCGGTGCGATGGGTTGTGGCGCAGGCACGCTGATGACGCCGACCGCGGCCTCGCGTGCCGCGTGCCGCGCCGTGGACGTCGGGGTCGGTGGATCGAGGAGGCCCTGTTCGATGAGTCGCAGTCGCACCACGCGCAGCGGCACGAACTCTTCTTGGGCCAGTCGTATCGCTTCGCGCAAACACTCAACGTCCCGCTCGGAGTAGAGCCGATACCCCTTGCGACTGCGACTGGGCTGAACCAGACCTTTATCTTCGTAGTAGCGAATCTTCGACAACTCCACCGAAGGAAACATCTTTCGAAGTTCGGCGTGCACTTCCCCGATGCGCATCACCCCTGGCGTCGCTTTCATCGTGTGGCCTCCCAAAACACCAACTTGAATTTTCCAATCTGCACCTCGTCGGCCGAGTGCAGGGTCGTCTCTTCGACGCGTTTTCCATTCACGTACGTACCGTTGAGCGAGTTGAGGTCGCGCAAGGTAATGCGTCCACTCGCGGTGCGCGTGAACACCGCATGGTGACGCGAGACTGAGACGTCGTCTAACAACAGATCACTCGCTTCGTGACGTCCCACCGTGGTCACGTCGCCATCCAATTCGATGCGCGTGCCCGCTTGTGGTCCCGCCGCAATCACCAATTCGTCACGGTGTTCACCCTGTGGTCCCCGATTTGCGTCGGGATGCATGGCGTCAGGCGAACTCACAACCGGCACGGCGATCGTTTCGGGTGAGGAAGACTCGTGCTGGGGAGCTCCGCACGACCAACAGAAGTTTGCGTTGGCGTTGAGAATCTCTCCACAGCGTCGGCAGTTCACGGACCTCACACTAGTGAAGTTTGAAAAAAGCCGCCTGGTTAGTTATTGGTGAGGGCCCCATACGCCGCAGCGTCGAGGAGCGCGTCGTAGTCATCGCTCGAGGTCGTGGTGATCTCGCACAACCACCCCTCACCGTAGGGATCAGAGTTCACGAGTTCCGGCGAGTTCTTGAGGGCGTCATTCACCAAAGTGACGGTGCCACTCACCGGTGCGTAAATCTCCGACACCGACTTCGTCGACTCGACTTCGCCCAGCACACCGCCCACACTCATTTTCGTGTCGAGTGTGGGCAGGTCGACGAACACGACGTCACCCAGGGCATCTTGGGCGTAGTCCGTAATGCCCACACGCACCACTTGTGCCTCAGCTCGGGCCCACTCATGGTCATTGGAGTAACGAAGATCACCGGGTATCTGCATGCGAGTCAACTTACACAATCTGTCGACTCGCGCGCCCCGCGCGCAGCGCGGCGAGGGCCGGTCGGACGTATCCAAACAGCACGACCCACGACAGCGTCAGCCCGCAAGATCCGATGATCCAGCAGGCGATACGCGCGTCGTGCTGCCACGTCGACAAGGGGGCATGGCGGGCGTTTGAGGTCAAGAGAAACAAAGGAAATGTGAACATCAGGGCAAAGGTTGAGACCTTCCCCCACCACAGGACATTGATGCGTGCAGCCCCCAGCGCCGCCAGCACGAGGGTGAGGACCGACACGATCACTTCGCGCGAGAGCGAGAGTACAGCGAACCACCACGGCACTCCGCCAGCGGCGGCCACGGCGATGAGTCCCGCGATGACCAGAATGCGGTCGGCCGTGGGATCCAAGATCTTGCCAACGTTGGAGACCTGATGCCAGCGCCGGGCGACGAAGCCATCAATCCAGTCGGTGGCGCCGAGGGCCCCGAGGAGCCACGCCGCAATCGCGCGATGGCCGGTGCCGAAGAGCAACCACAGAAAGAGGGGCAGCGCGAGCAGGCGCACCAATGTGATCGCGTTCGGCCACGTCAGCCACCCCGCGTCGTCGTCGTCGCTCACGAACGAAGCGTATTGCTAAGCGACGGTGATCGACTGATCGAGGTATACGTCCTGGACCGCGTGGATAATCTCGGCACCGTCTTCGATCGGCCGCTGAAATGCCTTACGACCCAGAATTAGACCCTGGCCGCCCGCGCGCTTATTAATGACGGCGGTGCGCACCGCCGCCGCGAGGTCGTTGCCGCCCTTGGACTCTCCACCGGAGTTAATGAGACCGATACGTCCCGCGTAGCAGTTAACGACCTGCCAGCGCGTGAGGTCGATGGGATTGTCCGTCGTTAGCTCGGAGTAGACGCGAGGGTCGGTCTTGCCAAACTTAACCGCGTTATAGCCACCATTATTGATCGGCTGCTTCTGCTTGATGATGTCGGCCTCGATCGTCACGCCAAGGTGGTTGCCCTGGCCCGTGAGATCCGCACTCACTTCATAATCCACGCCGTCCTTAATGAACGCTTCGTTGCGTAGATAGCACCACAGCACCGTGAAGAGGCCCAAGCGGTGCGCCTCTTCAAAGGCGACCCGGACCTCTTCGATCTGATGGACCGATCCCTCAGAGCCGAAGTAGATGGTCGCGCCCACGCCCACCGCACCGAGATCGAACGCCTGGCGCACCGACGCAAAGAACTGCTGGTCGTAGGTCGTGGGATAGCGCAGGAGGTCGTTGTGGTTCAGCTTGACGATGAAAGGGATCTTGTGGATGTAGCGACGACTGACAATGCCGAGATTCCCCAAAGTGGTGGCGATCGCGTTGCAGTCCCCCGCGATGGCAAGGTCGCAGAGTCGTGCGGGGTCGAAGTACTCGGGGTTGGGGGTGAAGCTGGCCGCCGCAGAGTGTTCGATGCCCTGGTCGACGGGCAGGATTGACAGATACCCGGTGCCTCCAAGACGTCCGTGCGCGTACAAGGTGCCTAAGTTGCGCAACACGTTCGGCGTGCGGTCGCTATACGTAAACACGTCATCGAGGAACGTCGGTCCCGGTGGGATCAGCAGTTCCTTGGGAAACGCGGTGGCCTGGTGATCCAGAAGTAACGAGGCGTCGTTGCCCAAGAGCGCGGCTATGTCCATGAGCAAATCCTAACTGGTGTGCTTTGAGCCACTCATCGGCTTTGCCGCGGTCTCGCGGTTAGTCGACCTTCTTCTTCGACGTCGGCGCGACCCGGCGCTTACGGTTCTTCCTGACGGTGAGCGCACCCAGTTCGCTCAAGCGTTCGCGCGCGTCGTAGGCGTCGGGCTCGGCGAGCACCACCCGTGAGAAGAGCTCGCGAGCCGCTGTCGTATCGCCCGCGCGGTCATACACGTCGGCCAGCGTGTACCAAAGGCGAACGTGGCGATAGGACGGATTACGAAGCATCTTGGTCGCACCGGCCTTGGTCAGGAGCTCGATGGCCTCGTCGTAACGACGCTGATCAGCCCAGGTGGCCGCCATCACGATGCGCGCCTCGGCCAACACATCGGTGGAGGGTTCGTGCTCGAGTAGTTCTTTGTACGTCTTTTCCACTGCCCGATAGCGGTGTAGTGCGCGATCGGCGTCCATGACAAGCGGCAGGTGCTCAGGGTCCTGAGTGATCGTGAAGTGAGAGCGCAGGTGAATCTTGGCCATGGCCCAACGCTCGGCCCGATAGGCGGCCAGTCCCGTGAGTTCGCGCACCGGTGCGACGCCGGGCGTCGCGTCTGCCACGATCCGCCCGAGTCGGAGAGCCTCTTCGTAGCGCTTGCGATCGTAGGCTTCGGCCGCTCGCGTGAGCTGGTGCACCATCTTCTCGCGCATGTAAGCGGTCCCGATGAACGCTTTGCGCACGTCGGCGGCGACGTCGCCGGGGAGAGAGTACGGGGCTCGGGTACTGGTCTTGGCGGGGGCCGCCACCTTGGCCGGCCGCTCAACGCGTTCCCAGGACGACTGAGGTTCGGGGGCCTTTGGTCGAACCTTGGCGGCCATCTCCTGACCGGTGCTCTCGATGTTGACCGCACCCTTGCGAGCGACACTCCCCCAGCCCTTGGACCTGGCGTGCTCGCCCGCGTGCTGTCGTTGAAGTTGCTCGGGTGTGAGAGGGACCGGTTCGCGTTCACGCGACGCCCTCGCCGAACCCCGCGACGACGGGCGTGGGGCGCCCCGACCTACCGGCGCGCCTGGTCGACGCGGACGGGCACTGCGCGAATCGCGCTCGTCGTCACGGGGACGGCGTGGCGAAGTTGTTCTGCCTCTGTCTCGCTCGCCTCCCTCGTGAGGACGGCGTGGACGGGCACCGCGGACGTCTCGTTCGTCTCCCCCACGCGGTCGACGGGTCGACGCGGAGTCACGCGTGTCTCGCTCGCCAGCTTCGCGCGGTCGACGCGGACGGGCACTCCGAGGGTCTCTCTCGCCATCCTCACGGGGTCGACGCATCGATGAGGAGTCGCGCGAATCGCGGTACGGCCGAGCGGGGCGCGAATCGTCGCGACGAGGTGACCTCTCCCTCGAGGCCGAAGGACCTCTGCGCGTGGCGGGCCGATCCTCGCGCGGCACGCCAGATCGTGAGTCGCGCGAGGTACTCCTAGGCGCGCCGTGCGTCGCCTTTGGCGCCAGAAGGCGGGCGGCCAGTTGCGGATGGTCGCGCTCGAGGCGCGCGACGAGGAGGATTAGAAGAGGCCACGTGCCAGTTTACAGGGATCGGCTTTCGTTCCTTCGACGACGCGAACGACGCGGCGCGCCGGTCAGCGCCAGGTCTTGCTACCTCACGTGTAACATTCGCCGCATGACCACCGCCCTTCAGCAAAGCATGTTTGAGGTTCTGAGCGATCGCCAGTTACTCGACCACCCCTTCTACCGTCGTTGGGAAGCCGGAGAACTCTCGCGCGAGGAGCTCACGTCCTACGCCGAGCAGTACCGACACTTTGAGACGATGATGCCGTCGTTCCTGCGTCAGCTCAGCGATGAGCTCGAACCCGGTGCGGCCCGCGATCTCGTGCTCGCCAATCTGAGCGACGAAGTCTCTGCGCCCAGTCACCTCGATCTTTTTGACGCCTTTGGCGCATTCGTCGGGGCCGCGGACGTCTCGCCGTCGCCCGCCATGAGCGCGCTGCTGGCTGCCTATGACCAGGTGGCTCGCCAGGGTGTCGTCTCGTCTTTGGCCGGCCTCTTGGCCTACGAGAGCCAGGGTGCGGCCATCGCGGACTCCAAGGGTGCGGGACTTGCGGCCCACTATGGCGCTGCCGACGACGCGCTCGCCTTTTGGCGAGAGCACAGTTCCATCGAGGGCGAACACGCCGAGTGGACGTTCGACGCCTTGAACTCTCTGGACCCCGACCTCGAGGATGTCTACGCGTCCGCACGGCTCGTCGGCGAAGCCTGGTGGGCGTTCCTCGACGAGCGCGAGTCGCTCGCCGCGTAACTCACTCGTTCACTCGTATCCGAGCGACCGCAGCGACCCGAAGGCCGCGCTCAGCGTCTTCCCAAGACGATAAGTTGAGTGGAAGTGCAGGACACGCCGACGACCCCACCCCTACGCGAGCGCCCCGCCTGGAACGCGCTCACCTCTCACGCCAACGACGTGCGGCTCCTTCACCTCCGAGATTTCTTTCACGCCGACCCACATCGTGGCGAACGCCTCGTGGCAACAGCGGAGAGCCTGTACCTCGACTACTCCAAGAACCGTCTGACCGACGAGACACTCTCGCTCCTGGCCCGCTTAGCCCGTGAGTCGAACGTGGAAGAGCGCCGTGACGCAATGTTCGCCGGTGCCCACGTCAACGTCTCGGAGAACCGCGCCGCCTTGCACACCGCGCTTCGACTGCCGCGCGACGCCGCTCTTGTGGTGGACGGCACCGACATCGTCGCCGAAGTTCACGGCGTCTTGGATCGGATGACCGACTTTGCCAACCAGGTCCGGCGTGGCGAGTGGCGGGGCCACACCGGCAAGGCGATCAAAAACGTCATCAATATCGGCATCGGCGGGTCGGACCTCGGCCCGGTGATGGCCTACGAAGCGTTGCGCCACTACTCGCGACGCGACCTTACCTTTCGCTTTGTCTCCAACGTGGACGCCACCGACTTCGTCGAGGCCGTAGCCGACCTTGACGCCGAAGAGACGCTCTTCATCATCGCCTCGAAGACCTTTGGCACCCTCGAGACCCTCACCAACGCCACCTCGGCCCGGGCGTGGCTCGTTGAGCGTCTCGGGGACGACTCAGCCGTCGCGAAGCACTTCGTGGCGGTCTCTACCAACGCCGAACGGGTTAGCGCCTTCGGCATCGACACCGCCAACATGTTCGAGTTCTGGGACTGGGTGGGCGGGCGCTACTCCATGGAGAGTGCGATCGGGCTCTCGACCATGATCGCCCTCGGGCCTGAGCACTTCTACGAGCTCTTGGCCGGCTCGCACGCGATCGATCAACACTTCTTGCACGCGCCGATCGAAGAGAACATCCCGATGCTCCTCGGGCTCATCGCGGTGTGGAACCGAGACTTCCTTGGGGTTTCCCACCGTCGGGGTGATGCCCTACGACCAGTACCTGCACCGTCTTCCCGCGTACCTCCAACAACTCACCATGGAGTCCAACGGCAAGCACGTGACCGACGACGGCGCGCACGTCACCTACGAGACCGGCCCGATCTACTGGGGAGAGCCGGGCACCAACGGTCAACACAGCTTCTATCAACTGATCCACCAGGGCACCACCATCGTGCCGGTTGACTTCATCGGTTTCGCCCAGAGTCTCAACCCACTCGGCGCCCACCACGACATCTTGATGTCCAATATCTTTGCCCAGGCCCAGGCGCTGGCCTTTGGCAAGACGGCCGAGGAGTTGCGCGCCGAGGGCGCCGACGAGGCCGTAATCCCCCATCGGGTCATGGAGGGCAACCGACCGTCCAACGTAATCCTGGCCCCCAAGCTCACGCCGCGAGTCCTCGGCTCCCTCATCGCGCTCTACGAGCACTCTGTCTTCGTGCAAGGAACCATCTGGAGCATCGACTCCTTTGACCAGTGGGGTGTCGAGTTGGGCAAGCAGCTCGCCGTCGCCATCATCCCCGAACTGGCGAGCGACGATCCCCTGACCCACGACTCCTCCACCAACTCCCTCATTTCGTACTATCGAAGCCACCGACAGAAGGGGCACTGATGACAACCACCAATCCCATGCAGCTAGGCATGGTGGGTCTCGGCCGCATGGGGGCCAACATCGTGCGCCGCCTGGTGCGTGACGGACACGAGTGCGTGGTCTATGACGTGAACGCGAGCGCCGTCACGGCCCTCGAGGGCCCGAACGTGACGGGCTCGTCGTCGCTGGCGGACTTCGTCGAAAAGCTGAGCGCCCCGCGGGCCATCTGGTTGATGCTGCCCGCGGCCATCACGGGCGAGATCCTCGATCAGGTGGCCGCACTGCTCTCGCCCGGCGACATCGTGATCGACGGGGGCAACTCCTACTACCAAGACGACATCGAGCGCGCCAAGGTCCTCGCGACCAAGGGGCTGCACTACGTGGACTGTGGCACCAGCGGTGGCGTCTGGGGTCTTGAGCGCGGCTTCAGCCTGATGATCGGCGGCGAAGAGGACATCGTCACTCACCTCGATCCGATCTTTAAGACCATCGCCCCGGGCGATGACGGCCTCGAGCCCACGCCGGGTCGTCCCGAAGGGCGACACCGCCGCCCAGGGATACCTGAGATGTGGTCCCAACGGCGCGGGACACTTCGTCAAGATGGTCCACAACGGCATTGAGTACGGCATGATGGCGTCCATCGGCGAAGGGCTCAGCATCCTCAAGCACGCCAACGTCGGCAAGATGGCGGCCGCGGCCGACGCGGAGACCTCGCCGGTCTCGGACCCCCAGTACTACCAGTACGACTTCAAACTCGACGACGTGGCCGAGGTGTGGCGCCACGGCTCCGTCATCAGTTCCTGGCTCGTAGATCTCACCGCAGACGCACTCACCGCGTCGCCCGACCTTGACCAATACAGCGGTCACGTCTCGGACTCGGGGGAAGGGCGCTGGACGGTTGAGGCCGCCATCAATGAGTCCGTGCCGGCACCAGTGATCGCCGCGTCGCTCTGGCAGCGCTTCGAGTCGCGTGGCGAGGGCGAGTTCACGGCCAAAGTGCTCTCGGCCATGCGGGCCGGCTTTGGAGGCCACGTCGAGAGGTCGTCGTAGTGCCTCACGAACTCCACGTCTTTGAGGATACGGCGGCACTCGCCGACGCCGCGGCCGCCTACATGGCCGATCGCGCGCGGACCGTGCAGGCGCGAGGAGCGACCTATACCATGGCCCTCAGCGGAGGAAAAACTCCCTGGGCCACCTTCGAGCGTCTGGCTCGCGAAACCCTGGACTGGGACGCCACGCTCATATACCAAGTCGACGAGCGAGTCGTGCGCGAGGACAACGACTTGCGTAACCTGAAGAACCTGCGCGCGCGCTCTGTCCTCCACGGGAGCACCCATCGTCGCGATGGACGTCGACAGCGACGACCTTGAAGAGGCCTGTCGCCACTACGCCGCCCTGCTGCCCCCGTTCTTCGACCTCATTCAATTGGGCATCGGGCCCGACGGACACTGTGCGTCGCTCATTCCCGGCGATCCGGTCCTGGCCGTCATCGACCGGCTCGTCGCCCTGTCTGGGCCGTATCAAGACACGCTTGCGCATGACCCTCACCTACCCGGCGATCGCGCGAGCTAACCAAATCCTCTGGCTAATCAGCGGCGAGGACAAGCGTGACGCCCTCGCCAAACTGCTGGCGAACGATCCCTCGATCCCCGCCGGGCGCATTGGGCCGGTCTCGTCCCTCGTCATGGCCGATCGCGCCGCCGTGGGCTCATGACGCGAAGGAAAACCCAACTAAAGGAAAGACCGTGACCTCCTCCTCCCAGCCTGCTTCGGTCAGTTCTCGCCCGCGACCCGACAACCACGTGATCGTGATCTTTGGCATCACCGGTGACCTGGCGCGTCGCAAGATTCTCCCGGGCCTCTATCACCTCGCGGTCGCCGGACTGCTGCCCGACAAATACCGCATCGTGGGCTGCGGTCGACCGACGTCCAAGATGAACCACGACGAGTTCCGCTCCTACGCGTACGACGCGGTGAACCAGTTCGCCCAGAAGACACCGACGTACAAGGAGTGGGCGGAGTTCTCCTCCAATCTCACCTACGCCATCGACCCCGCCGAGGGTCCTGAGAGCCTGCCGGTCGTCGTGGCTGAGGCCGAGGCCGCCATCGGTGGCGCGGTACGACGGCTCTTTCACTTGGCGATCCCGCCCGACGCCATGCACGACGTGATCTCGATGCTGGGCACCCAGGGACTCAACAAGAACGCCCGCATCGTGTGTGAGAAGCCCTTCGGTACCGACCTCGACTCCGCGCGCAAGCTCAACGCGGAGATCGACGAGTACTTCGATGAGTCCCAGGTCTTTCGCATTGACCACTTCTTGGGCAAGGAGTCGATCGACAATATCCTTGCCCTGCGTTTTGCCAACGAACTCTTCGAGCCGCTGTGGCGGCGCAGCCACGTGCGCTACGTACAGATCGACGTACCCGAGACGCTTTCGATTGAGGGCCGTGGCGCCTTCTACGAGGGCACCGGGGCGTTCCGCGACATGGTCGTCACCCACCTCTTTCAGGTGCTCGGGATCCTCGCGATGGAACAGCCCACGTCTCTCACCGCCAAGCCCCTGCGCAACGAGATCAATAAGGTCTTTGAGTCGCTGAGGGTCTTGGATCCGGTGACGGTGTTGCGCGGACAGTACGAGGGCTACCTGGACGAACCGGGTGTCGCCCCCGACTCAACGACGGAAACCTTCATTGCCCTGCGCGCCTGGGTGGACAACTCCCGGTGGATGGGCGTGCCCTTCTATCTGCGCACCGGCAAGTGCCTGGCCGAGAGTCGCCAACTCATTACGATCGGACTTCGCGAGCCCGTGATGGAGATCTTCCCTGATCAAAAGAGCGGCCAGCACCCCGACGCCAACAAGCTCATCATCGACTTCAAGGACCCCGGCTCGATTCGGGCGTACTTTCTCGCGAAGGAGCCCGGTCCCGAGATGACGCTCGGCCAGGCCAAGATGAGTTTCTTTTATCGCGACTCCTTCCAGGAGAACAACAACCTTGAGGCCTATGAGCGTCTTCTGCTCGAGGTGATGCTCGGCAACCAGGCCCTCTTTACCCGATCCGACGGCATTGAGCGTCTCTGGGAAGTCGCGGCACCGCTCCTCGAGCGACCAAGTCCGATCGAGACCTACGCGAAGGGCAGTTGGGGACCAGACTCGGTGGGCAACGTCGTGAAGCCCGACCGCTGGACGCTGCCCGAACATGACTGACGCACCGATCCGCTTGCTTCTGAGCGACGTCGATGGCACGCTGATCACCACTGACAAGGTGCTGACTCTCGAGACGGTGCGCGCCGTCGAGCAACTTCGAGAGCACGACGTGATGTTCTCGATCACGAGCGCACGACCGCCCCGGGGCTTTTCGATGTTCGTCGACCCGCTGGGCTTGGCGGCGCCCTTGGGCGCTTTCAACGGTGGACTGATGGTGCAGCCCGACATGAGCCCGATCAGTGAGTTGCCCATCGACTCGTCGATCGTGGGGTCGATAACTGAGGCTCTTCGCTCGATCGGCGTGTCGATCTGGGTGTATCAGAACACCGACTGGTTCGTGCTCGATCTCGACGGCCCGCACGTGGCCCACGAATCCGAGGTCGTACAGTTTCGACCCACGCAGATCAAGAGCTTAGACGATCTGCGCTCCGACGTCGTCAAGATCGTCGGCGTCAGCGATGATCCGGCGGCGATCGCCCGTGGCCTCGAGGCGGTACACGAGTTCGATGTCTCAGCGACCACGTCGCAGACCTACTACCTCGACGTCACCAACCCCGACGCCAACAAGGGCTCCGTCGTGGAGTTCCTGGCCAAGTACCTATCGATCGACGTTGCCTCCATCGCGACCATCGGCGACGCCGGCAACGATGTGGCGATGTTCGAGCGCTCGGGGCTCAGCATCGCCATGGGCAACGCACCAGACGCCATCAAGTCCCAGGCCCTCCACGTCACGGCGTCGCACGACCACAACGGCTTTGCCAGCGCCGTCAATGAGTTCATACTGCCCCGCGTCTCCGCCTAGCGAACCCCTAGACCGTGGCGTCGGGAAGCTCCAGCGGGCGATCACCGGCGTCAAAACGTATCCGATGTCCCACCGGTAGAAGTTCGACGCCAAACCTGTCGCGCACCGCGCCCCAGAGGCCTTGGGGGTACCACAGCGCGACGATGACGGCCACGGATCCCAGGATCACCAAATACCACGCCCCTTGTTGCGCGAGGGTTTGCTGCAGGCCAAAGAAGATGATGCACCCGAGTATCGGACCTTCGATTGTCCCGATACCGCCGATCATGGAGACAAAGAGCATCTCAGCCGCCCACTGAAGGCTGAACTCGTTGGTGGGCTGTACGTAGGTCTGACTGAGCGTCAGGGCCGCGCCCGCTGCCGCACAACCGGCCGCCGCGATGACAAAGATGTACCGGCGAGTCCGCGCGACGTTGATCCCCGCGCTGCGAGCGGCCACTTCGTTGTCGCGAATCGCGGCCAGGGCGAGGCCCATGCGACTACGCAGCAACAGATAGGTGCCCACCAGCACGATGAAGGCAACCCCCCAGGTCTCGAGATACGCGTAGTGATCAAGTTGCGTCGGACTCAGACTCGTAAAACCGGGAACAAGGTGACCGGTGCCGCCGCCCAGCAGCGTTATCGTGCCCACGATGATCATGACGGTGTCGGCAACAACCCACGTGGCGATGGCGAAATAGCCCCCTCGAAGGCGGAATAGGAGGTACGTGATCGGGAGTGCTATTACTCCCCCGACAAGTGCCGCGATCGGAACGGCGGCAAAGGGAGTCACGCCCTTGAGCGCAAAATACAAGACGCCGTATCCGCCCAGGCCCACGAACGCCTGCTGACCGATGGACACCATTCCTGCGTACCCGGCGAGCAGATTCCACATGGTGGCCATGATCAAGAGCACGAAGAAGTTCACCAGGATCGAGACGAAGCCCTGAGGAAAGATCCATGGCGCCGCGGTAAGTACGGCGACGATCACCGCGACGCCCACGAACGTGGCCAGGGGTGAGTGGGTCGTGCGACGAACCGAGACGAGGGCAGTCGTGTCGAGGGTGTGCGCTCACGACAGCGCCGACTTTCGTCCGAAGAGACCCTGAGGTCGAATGGCGAGCACCACGAGGAACAAGATGTTGCCGCCCAGCACCTGATACTGGGGATTGAAGTGCGCGCCCAGTTGCTGGGCGATGCCGAGCGCGATGCCGCCAACCAGGGTCCCCCAGAGAGAGCCGATCCCACCGATCACGACCGCTTCAAAGGCGAACAGCAGGTTGATGCCGCCGCTCGTCGGCGTGAACTGGGTCATCATCCCGTAGGCGATGCCGGCCAGGGCGACGGTCGCGAACGCGATCGCCGCCGCGACCCCAAAGATGTGGCGATAGTTCGTGCCGCTCAACTGTGCGGCCTCTTGATCGTCGGCGACGGCTCTGATCTGACGTCCAAGTCCGGTTCGCGCCAGAAAGAGTTGCAGGGCGCCCAGGACCAGCACCGAGGAACCAAGTACCACCAGCGAGACGTAGGAGAGATAGAAGATAGAACCTGGGTGCCAGGAGTTGTAGGCGATCGACCCGACGTTCACGACCTGACCGTTCGCGCTGTACCCGAT
Source organism: uncultured Acidimicrobiaceae bacterium (assembly GCA_963839255.1). Lineage (GTDB taxonomy): Bacteria > Actinomycetota > Acidimicrobiia > Acidimicrobiales > RAAP-2 > RAAP-2. The sequence goes on along the minus strand of CAWIUH010000001.1, from coordinate 17,714 downwards.
GAGCAGAAGGTTCTCGATCACCACCGACAGGCCGAAGGTCACGAGCAGCGTGGTAAACGGATCGCGGTCGATACTGCGTTGAATAAGGGTGCGCTGCACGACGTAGCCCACGACACCGAAGATGGGCACGACCACCAAGAACGAGAGAACCTCGGGCACGTGAAGGTGAGGCACCAAGAAGACTGCGACGTAGGCGGCGACCACCGCCAGGTCCCCGTGGGCCAGATTGATGACCTTCATCACGCCGAACATCAACGACAGACCGCACGCAAAAAGCGCGTAAAACCCTCCAATGAGAGCGCCGTCGACGAGGATGTTGAGCCAGATCACGTTGTCGTCCCGACGTTGGGGACCATTCCGGCGCCGAAGTAGGCGCGCTCGATCTGCTCGGCTGTCAGTTCATCGGGTCGACCCACCAAGGACGTACGACCCTCCAGGAGACAGTGGACGTGTCCCGCCACCGACACGCCCTGGGACACGTCTTGTTCAATAATCAGAACGCTCACGCCATGAGCCACGATCTCTGGGAATCAACGCGTAGATCCGCTCGATGACGATGGGCGCCAGCCCGAGCGAGAGTTCGTCAACCATGAGTAGGTCCGGGTTCACGAGGAGCGCTCGACCAATGGCGATGGCCTGTTGCTCTCCGCCCGAGAACTGCCAGGCGTACTGGCGACGCCGCGCCGGCATCCAGTCGAAGAGCTCGTAGATCTTTTTGACGTCGAAGGTGCCCTTTCGCCCACCCCGAGCGCCCACCAGCAGATTCTCTTCCAACGTCATCGACGAAAAGAGCCGCCGGCCCTCGGGCACGAGTGACATACCAAGATCAACGCGACGGTGTGGGGCCAGTCCCGTCACGTCACGGCCGCTGAAGCGCACCGTGCCACTTTTGGGGTGGTGCAACCCGGCGATGGATCGCAACAACGTCGATTTGCCCGCACCATTCGCTCCAATGACGGCCAGTATCTCTCCGCGTTCAACCTGCAGGGACACATCGTCGACCGCACAGAGTTGGCCGTGGTACGCGACGAGGTGAGACACCTCCAACAGAACTTCGCTCACGAAACGGCCCTGTTACCCATCGCAATGGACCGGCCGCCGAGGTACACCGAGCGAACGGCGTCCGAGGCCAGGACGTCCTGGGGCGGGTCCATCGGCGACCACGGCCCCGTTAGCCAGACAGATCAAGCGGGGCACCGTTGAGACCAGTGCTCTGACCACGTGTTCGATCCAAATCACCGCGATTCCCTGACGTTGTAGAGCGGACACGACGCCCGTTAGTTCGTTGACCTCTGGGTCCGTGAGGCCCCCGGCGATTTCGTCCAAGAGGAGCACGCGAGGTCTGGGCGGACAGTGCGCGCGCAGAGCTCTAGGCGTTTTCGATGCATGAGGCCGAGGGACGCCGCCGGTCGGTTGCTCAGATGCGCCAATTCGGTTGCCACGAGCGCAGAATACGCCGCGTCGTACGCGCCTTGTCGGCGCAGTTGGGCGCCTTGTTGGGCGGCCACTACCGCGTTCTCGAAGACCGTCAAGTGCTCGAAAGGTCGGGGCACTTGATATGTCCGCCCGATGCCCGCGCGCGCGCGATTCGACGGCGACATGCGCCAGTAGCCCAACGCCGTCGAGGGTTATCGATCCCTTCTCGGGTTTGAGGTCGCCCGAGATGATGCCGAACAGTGACGTCTTGCCCGCCCCGTTGGGCCCAACAATCCCCAGTGACTCCCCTTCTCCCAGTTCGAACGTGATGTCGTTGGCAACTACCACTTCACCAAACGTTTTCGACACACCGTCCAACGCGAGAAGTGCCACGGTGTGGCCTACGAAGCAGTCGGCTCAAGCGTGCCGTTGAGTTTGACGTCCTTGTTGAGCGAGTTGTCCACGACGTAGGGCGACCACAGGTACTTTGCCCCGCCGACCAACTTTGTGGATCCTGGCTTCCACTGGATGCCGACCGGAGGAATGATGGCAATGCCCTTCGCGGGGCTCGCCGCCAGTGGATCCTTGCTCTTGAGATTCATGTTGATCGGTCCACACATACCTGAGTATTTCACTTCCTGCAGCGCGGCTCCCAGGTCGGCTCGGTCGTGCGGGCTCTTCACCATCTTGAGCGCCTCAACTGCGACTTCAAAGAGTGAGTAACTGGACCCCATCGACTGCACCCACTGGGTCTTGTACTGCCGCTGGTAAGTCGCGGCAAAGTTCTCCGCCGTGATCCCGTTCAGTGACGACTTGTAGGGCGCGTAGGGCGTAAACCACGCGTCCGTGGCGATGTTGTTGGAGAGCGCCCCCAGCGCGTACGCGTCGGTGGGAAAGAGCATGACCTTGGCCACCGTGGCGATGGTTGGCGTCCACTCCATCTGCCTCGCCTGGGTCCAGAACGTCTGAAAGTCGGGAGGCAGAGGGCAGTTGATGAACAGATCGCACTGTCCGCCACTGGGACCATTGGTCTTGAACGCTTCGATCATGGTCGAGTAGTCCGTCGAGAGGTCCGTGTATCCGTTCTGTCCCGAGTAAAAGCTGAACTCGTTGGGATAGATCGCATTGACCGTCGGCGCCCAGGCCGCCGCGAAGGCGTTGCCGTCGGCGTCGTTCGGGAACATCTCGGCAAAGTACGAGTTGCAGTTCGTCGTCGCCTGAACCCGCTTGATCATGGGCACGAAACAGCCCACGAACTGCGGGATGCCGAAGAAGAACATCGCGTTGTACTTCGGTCCGGTCCCTCCGGCCCCGCCCTCCGCGGTGATCGACGTTCCACTGAATCCCCCCCAGTAGGCCTCCCACGGGACGACCGTCGAGAGGCACGGCACGTGAGCCTGTTCGCACGTCGTGGCCACGGGTATCGTCGTTTCCGGCGCGGAGGTCACGAGCACGAGATCGACACCGGCGGCAATGAGCTGCTGGGTGACCTCGACGGCGACATTCGACTCCGACTGGGTGTCCTTCACCATGATCTCAAAGTGATACTTCGTCTTGCCGATGGTCATTCCGCGCTTGTAGACGCCGGTGTTCTTAATCGCCGACAAGACGTACTTGTCCGGCCCGGCGAAGTCCGCCAGAGAGCCGGTCTGCGGTGAGACATACCCAATTTTGATCGTCGAGGACTTCGCCGCTGCCGCGGCCTTCGAGACGTCGATCAGCGATGCGACGCCCGCGCCGGCGGCCAGCACGCCCGCCGCCTGTATGCCCAGCCGTCGACCGAACTCAAACTCGCGCCAACTCGACGAGCCGCCCGCACTGCGGCCTTCAGATTCTTCCACCATCATTCCCCCCTCACGGACTATCCGAGATTTCTATCACATTATTGAACTAAATGGTGCACTAACTGAGTCACCGTCATCGCGGTCCCGACACGTCGGCGATCTCGGACATGGCTCGCAGCACTCGACGTGCGGCGAGCCCGCCCTTGTCGATCTTCACGCTGACCTCACTCGTTTCGACCTCTTCTTGTGCGCGACGCTCCAAAATGGTGAGCGCGTCCACGTCTTCTTGGACCACGTTGGTCTGCATCTTCATCAGAAAGTCGTCAACGTCGCCATCCTCGCGACAGAAATCGCGCGAGAGGGCCCAAAAGTCGTGCACTTGGCCCTCGGACGCCGGCGTGAGCCCGTAGAAGATCGTCATGTGATACGCGTGGTCGTCCCCTCCATCGGGCAACGGTGGCTGACCGACAGGCGCGATCCGCGAGTGCAGCGCGTAGAACCCGGGCGCAAAGTACTCAATGTCCTGCCAGCGATCGACCTTGCCCTCCAGTCCCGTGGTCCGGGAGTAAAACGGCGGACATTCAACCGCGTTCATGTGGCGATAGACCCGCACCACGCCCGAGTCATCATCGGTCTCAACTTCGATCGGAGTCTCGGCGACCTCGGGGGTGCCGATGGATCCCTTGTGCAAGTACGTCTCGTGGGATAGGTCGAGCAAATTGTCGACCAGCAAATCGAAACGAGCATCGATTGTCGCGACGCCCGCGATGCTCGCCCAGTGATCGGTATCGGTCATCCACGGCACTGAGGGAAGCTTGTCGTAGTCGGGTTCGTGGCGACCTGTCCACATCCACACCCAGGGACCCTGTTCCACTACCTCGTAGCGCCGCACGTCCGCTCGACTAGGGATGCGATCCTGTCCGGGCACGGACACACACGTTCCTTCGCAGTTAAAGGTAAAGCCGTGATAGCCGCAGACCAACTCTTCGCCCTCGACAGTTCCGAGCGAGAGCGGGTATCCGCGGTGAGGACAGCGATCCGCCAGGGCGACGGCCCGGCCCGCCGTGCTGCGATACAGAGCGACGTGCTCGCCCAAGATCATTCGCGATATGGGCCGCGTCGTCAACTCGGTACTGAGTGCCGCCACGTACCAGTGATCTCGTAGCACCGCTCCCCCTGTTCGATGGGACTGCACGCCGTCGACCGGCCTTACGGCCTAATTCACGATTTGGTGTGCTATGTATGGTGACGTTACTGCGTCGCGAAGGGGAATCAATGTCACTGCTGGGCACCGAATGGAACGGAAAGATCTACCTCGAGAAATGGATCGACGGAGGGAACGGCAGTGCGCCGATCCTGGAACCAGCCACCGGTGAGGAACTCGGCACCACCGGTCGCGCGTCCGTGGCCGACGTGGCCACGGCGTCCGCGGTTGCGCGCTCCGCTCAAGTCCAGTGGGCGAACACGCCCTTCAGCGAACGAGCAGCCGTACTTCGCCGAGCGGGCCAACTCTTCGAAGAGCACGCCGACGAGATCAGTCCGTGGAACATGCGAGAGAGCGGCGCCATTGGCCCCAAGTCCGGACTCGAAGTCCACATTGCCGCCCAGGAGTGCTACGAAGCGGCTTCGTTGGCCTCTCATCCGACAGGCTCACTGTTGCAGAGCGAGCTTCCTCGCCTGAGTTTTTCGCGCCGTTTTCCGGTGGGCGTCGTCGGGGTCATCGCACCGTTCAACTTCCCCCTGATTCTCTCGATCCGCTCGGTGGCCCCCGCCTTGGCGCTCGGCAACGCCGTCATTGTGAAACCCGATCCTCGCACCGCCTTTAGCGGTGGTGTGGTGCTCGCGCGGGTCTTCGAAGAGGCGGGGCTGCCGGCAGGCGTGCTCTCGGTACTTCCCGGCGGCGCGGACATTGGCGAGGCCCTGGTCCTCGATCCCCACGTGCGCGTCATTGCATTCACCGGATCGACCAGGGCGGGGCGGGCCGTGGGTTCGCTCGGTGCCCAGCACCTCAAACGAGTTCACCTTGAGCTGGGCGGCAACTCCGCTCTCATCGTGATGGACGATGTCGATCTTGAGCGAGCGGTGTCGGTGGGCGCGTTCGGATCATTCATGCACCAGGGCCAGATCTGCATGACCACGGGGCGTCACTTAGTCGATGCTCGCATCGCCGAGGACTATGCGCGCGCGCTGGTCGAGCACGCCAATCACTTGCCCGTCGGTGACCCGATGTCGGGCACGGTCGCCCTCGGCCCGCTGATCGACGCCACCCAGCGCGATCGTGTTCACAAGATGGTCTCTGACACTGTCGCCGCCGGCGCCACCTTGGCCGCCGGGGGCACCTACGAGGAGTTGTTCTATCGCCCGACGGTGCTCACCGATGTTCCCCGCAGCGCTCCCGCGTACGCCGACGAGGTGTTCGGGCCAGTAGCGCCCATTGTCGCCTTTCACTCGCTGGACGAGGCGGTGGCCCTCGCCACCGACTCGCCGTACGGTCTCTCGCTGGGCATCCTGTCCTCGAATGGGCTGCGCGCGCTCGAGCTCGCCAGTCGGATTCCCTGTGGCGCCATTCATATCAACGACCAGACGGTGGCCGATGAAGCCACCATCCCCTTTGGCGGTACGGGACACTCGGGCAACGGCTCACGAATGGGCGGACTCGCCAACCTCGAGGCCTATACCGAGACCCAGTGGGTCACCGCACAAAGCGAGTTGCCCGAGTACCCGTTCTAGGTTCTAGAGCGAGTTCAGATCGACGTAGTTGCGTGCGAGCACGCCGGCGATCGCGGGATTGTTGAAGACCTGGCGCAAGCGAGTGAGCTGTACCGCGCTCTCGAAGGGATCGCTCGGGTAGGGGTGCAGCATCTGGGTCATGTAGGTCGAGAACTCTTCGGCTCGCCACGCCCGCTCAAGAGCAGCGTCCGAGTATCGGTCCAAGGGACGTTCATCGTTTTCTCGGTAGACCGCGAACAGGGCGCGGTGCAGATCGCGCACGTCGCCGAGAGCCGCGTTCATTCCCTTGGCCCCCGTTGGCGGCACGATGTGAGCCGCGTCGCCCGCGAGCATCAATCGCCCGTGACGCATCGGGCCCACCACGATGTTGCGGAGACCCGCAATGCTGCGCTCGAGTATCGGTCCCTCGTTGATCTCCCCTTGCCCGTCAATCGCCAGACGGGCGTGGAGTTCCTCCCAAATTCGATGGTCGGGCCAGTCATCCAGCGTGTCGTGAGCGTCGATGCCCAAATAGAGCCGGCTGACTGTCGGCGATCGCATCGAATAGAGGGCGAAGCCGCGCGTGTGACGCGCGTAGACGAGCTCTTCATGTGCCGGTGCAGCTTCAGCGATGATGCCAAGCCAGGCAAAGGGGTAGTTGCGTTCAATTCGAGTGAGTGCCTGCGCCGAGCGGTTCGCGACACCGAGACTCCCATCACAGCCGGCCACGTAGTCGCCTTCGAGGCGAAGACTCTCCCCTCGCGTTTCGTAGACGATTGCCGCCACAGCGCCCTCTAGTCCGTCCAACTGAGTGACCTCAGCGTCGAACTCGATCGGCGCCCCCATCGCAAGGCGCAATTTGATCAGGTCCTTCACCACTTCTTGTTGGCCGTAGACCGTGATGGTGCGTCCGTCGGCCAATTCGCTCAGGGCGAGTCGGTGACGCTGACCGTCGAACCACATCTCCACGCCGTGATGTACCAGACCTTCTCGCGCGAGGCGTTCACCGGCCCCGACGGAACGCAGGAGTTCGACGATCCCGTGCTCGATGACTCCCGCGCGCACGCGGGACTCGACGTGTTGGCGACTACGCCGCTCGATGATGACGTTGTCAATACCATCGCGAGTGAGCATGTGGCCAAGCAAGAGTCCGGCTGGACCTGCGCCAATGATGATCACTTGAGTCTTACGGCTAACGACCACGACTCTCCCATGTGACTCGTCGGCGCAGGTCACGCTAATTAACTTTTTAGTGTATCCTCACCTTTATCAGACAGCGTCCACGTGGTCGCAGTGCGCGGGTTCGAACGCGGGAGGCGTTATGGCAGTGGTCGTTCGCGGTACCCCCAGGGTTGACCCTGACGTAGTGAACGCGTTTGCCACGTATGGTACCGCCACCGTCCACGAAGCCCAGGGCCGCCGCGGCCTCCTTGCCCCACGGCTGCGTCCGATCTTTCGTCCGGTGAGAATTGCCGGCACCGCGCTGACCTGCGAAGTTGCACCGGGCGACAACTGGTCATTGCACGTCGCGGTCGAACTCGCCCGCCCCGGAGATCTTCTCGTGGTCACCCCGACGAGTCCCTGTGATGACGGATACTTCGGTGAACTGCTTGCGACCAGCTTCGTGGCCCACGGCGTGCGCGGTCTCGTCATCGACGCCGGCGTGCGCGACGTCGCGGAGCTGACCTCGATGGGTTTTCCGGTGTGGTCAAAGACCATCTGCGCCCAAGGCACCGTCAAGGAGACGCCCGGGAACGTGCAGACTCCCATCATCTGCGCGGGTGCTCTCATCAAGCCCGGCGACGTGATCGTGGCCGACGACGACGGCGTCGTCGTCGTGCGACGCGAGGATGCGAGTGACGTGCTGGCCGCCGCACGCTCGCGAAGTGACAACGAAGAAGCCAAGCGCGAGCGGCTCGCGGCCGGCGAGTTGGGGCTCGACATCTACGAGATGCGCGCACGGCTCGCCGAACGGGGACTTACGTACCGCGATTGGACCAACGAGTGAGACAGACGGCGATTCGTTGCTCCGTCCTGCGTGGCGGCACGTCCAAGGGGCTCTATTTTCACGCTGAGGACCTCCCCGCGGATCGAGAGACCCGGGACGCCGTCTTGCTCGCCGCCATGGGATCGCCGGACGTGCGCGAGATCGACGGCATGGGTGGAGCGCACCCTCTGACGTCCAAGGTGGCAATCGTCAGACCCTCACGTCGCGACGACGCCGACGTGGACTATCTGTTCTTGCAGGTCTGGCCCGACCGCGCGGAGGTCGCCGACAACCAGAACTGTGGCAATCTGCTGGCGGGGGTCGGACCCTTCGCGCTCGAAGAGGGACTGATCAAACGTGGCGGCGACGTTACCCCAGTACGGATCTGGATGGAGAACACCGAGAGCCTCGCTGTGGCCCAGGTCACGACGCCCGATGGATACGTCGAGTACGAAGGCGACACCCACATCGACGGGGTACCCGGAACTCACGCGGCCATTCCTATCGAGTTCCTTGACGTGGCGGGTTCGACGTGCGGCGCCCTCCTCCCTACGGGACACGCCAGCGACGTTCTCGCCGGCGTTCGAGTGACCTGCATCGACAACGGAATGCCTGTGGTGTGCGTGAGAGCAGAAGACGTGGGCCTGACGGGCAACGAAACGCCGGCCGAGATCGAGGCGAACGCTGAGGCGTGCGCGAAGGTCGAAGCGATCCGTCTGGCGGCCGGGATAGTGATGAATCTCGGTGACGTCGCGACCGAGACGGTACCCAAGGTGAGCCTCCTCTCTGCATCCACCGCCGGCGGCGCCCTATCGACGCGAACATTTATCCCCAAGCGGGTCCACGAAGCGATTGGGGTTTTAGGCGCTGTCTCGGTCGCAACCGCCTGCGTCATCCCGGGGTCGGTCGCCCACGACATCGCTGATCTCGACAGTTTCGACGCCACCCACTCCCTGGACATCGAGCATCCCACCGGTTACTTCAGCGTGGTCCTTGAGGTGGAGTCTGCTGGCGACGAGGTTGTCGTACGTCGCTGCGCGCTGCTGCGAACCGCGCGGCTCTTGATGCGCGGGGAAGTCTGCGTTCCACACTCCGTCTGGGGTGGTCGATGATCATCGACTGTCACGGGCACTACACGACCGCTCCCGACGCCCACACCGTATGGCGATCTCTCGAAGTTGCATCGTACGAGGCGGGTGAGCCGTACCCCGCGTACCCCACCATCTCCGATGATGAGATCACCGACACCATCGAAGAGAACCAACTTCGCCTTCTGCGCGATCGGGGGGCGGATCTCACGTTGTTCTCGCCCCGAGCCTCGGCGATGGAGCACCATGTCGGAGACGAGTCGGTCTCGCTGGCCTGGTCGCGCGCCTGCAATGACCTGATCGCCCGGGTCGCCTCGCTCTTTCCCTCCACCTTCGTCGGCGTCGGCCAACTGCCCCAGTCACCCGGCGTACCCGTATCTCACTCTCTGGCCGAGTTGGATCGCTGCGTGCTGGAGCTGGGCTTTGTGGGCATGAATTTGAACCCCGACCCCAGTGGCGGCCTGTGGAACGGTCGGCCCATGACGGATCCGTCCTGGTATCCGATGTACGAGCGCCTCGTGGAGCTCGATGTACCGGTGATGATTCACGTGTCGAGCAGCATCAACCCCAATTTCCACGCCACGGGTGCTCACTACATCAATGCCGATACCACAGTTTTCATGCAGCTCATCCAAGGAGACCTGTTCCGCGACTTTCCAACACTGCGCTTCGTGATACCTCACGGCGGCGGTGCCGTGCCGTACCACTGGGGCCGGTACCGGGGACTGGCCGACATGCTCAAGAAGCCACCGCTCAGCGAGCACGTCATGAACAACGTGTACTTTGACACCTGCGTGTACCACCAACCCGGCATCGACCTCCTGGTGTCGGTGATCGAGACGAAGAACATCCTCTTTGGGTCCGAGATGCTTGGCGCCGTGCGCGGGAACGACCCCGAGACGGGCGCCGCCTTTGACGACACGACGCGCTACATCGAAGCAGCGCCCCTCACCGACGCCCAGCGCCACGCGCTCTACGAAGTTAACGCGCGCAGGGTTTACCCGCGCCTCGACGCGCTGCTGCGCGCGCAGGGACGATGAGCACGATCTTCGTCCCCGACGCCGACTGGCTGGACTGGGACCACAGCCCCTCAAAGCCCTCCTTCACGTTGCCCGAGGGATCCGTCGACGCTCACTGTCACGTCTTTGGCCCCGGCGACGTCTTTCCCTTCGCCCCCGAGCGCCGCTACACCCCATCCGACGCACCCAAAGCAGAGCTGTTCGCCCTGCGCGACTTCCTTGGTTTCGATCGCAACGTCATCGTTCAAGCCACGTGTCACGGCACGGATAACTCGGCTCTCGTCGACGCCCTGCGCGCCGCCAATGGACGCGCGCGCGGCGTGGCGACAGTCACGCCCACAGTCAGCGACGAGGAGCTCGACGTCCTCGACGCCGCTGGCGTGAGGGCGGTGCGCTTCAACTACGTCAAGCGTCTCGGCGACGTCGAGCCTGACCAGTACTACCACCGCATTGTCGAGCGCATCGCGCCTCGCGGCTGGCACGTCGTCGTCTACTTCGAAGCCAGCGACCTCGAAGAGCGCTGGGACTTCTTCACCCAACTCCAGACGACGGTGGTCGTGGACCATATGGGCCGACCCGACGTGACGAAGAGTCCTACGGGGCCGGAGTTCGCGACCTTTCTGCGCCTCATGGACGAGCACGAGAACGTGTGGTGCAAGGTGAGCTGCCCCGACCGACTGACCCACCGTGGTCCGCCCTACGACGACGTCGTCCCCTTCGCGCGCACGCTGGTTGAGCGCTACTCCGATCGCGTCCTAACGGGAACCGACTGGCCGCACCCGAATCTCAAGTCCCATATGCCCGACGACGGCGGCCTCGTCGACTTCATGGCTCGCGTCGCGGCCACGCCCGACCTTCAGCGTCGACTGCTCGTCGACAACCCCCGTAGCCTGTATTGGGGGGAGGAACAGTGAACGATAACCCTGAGTTCGACGACATTCCCGGCACCATCGTCTTTACTACCGCCCAGTCCAGAAAGGGTTTCGCGCTGAACCAGTTCTGCATGAGCCTCATGAAGCCTGAGAATCGCGAACGCTTCCGAGCGAACGAACGCACGTACCTGGACGAGTGGGCGATGAGCGAGGATCAAAAGCGCGCGGTGCTCGCGCGTGACTACAACGCGATGCTCGAGCTGGGCGGCAACGTGTACTTTCTCGCCAAAATCTTCGGCACCGACGGGATCAGTTTCCAGGACGCGGCCGCCTCCATGACTGGCATGACCAAGGACGACTACGCCGCGATGATGCTGGCGGGCGGTCGATCGCCCGAGGGTCAGCGATCCAAGTCATCGGGAGACTGAGATGGCCCGGATCACCGCTGGCGTGACGACGAGTCACATCCCGGCCATGGGCTACGCCATGGACACCCGTCGCGTAGCCGAGCCGTACTGGCAACCGGTCTTTAGTGGGTACGAGTGGAGTCGCGACTGGATGCGCGCCAATACCCCTGATGTGATCGTGCTCGTCTATAACGATCACGCGTCTGCGTTCTCGCTCGAGATGATTCCCACATTCGCCTTGGGCTGCGCAGAGAGTTACGAGATCGCCGACGAGGGTTTCGGACCTCGTCCCGTGCCGCGCGTGCCCGGTCACGCCGACATGGCCGCGCACCTCGCCCAATCTCTCATTTTGGACGAGTTCGACCTGACGGTTATGAATCGTCTCGAGGTCGACCACGGACTGACGGTCCCACTGTCTCTCCTCTTTGGCGAGGTCGAGACCTGGCCCGTCAAGGTCATCCCCCTGGCCGTCAACGTCATCCAGTATCCGCCGCCGACCGGGCGACGCTGCTTCAACCTCGGAAAGGCACTACGGCGGGCGATTGAGTCGTACGACGAAGACCTCAGCGTCCAGGTCTGGGGAACGGGAGGAATGAGCCACCAGTTGCAAGGACCTCGCGCCGGGCTGATCAACTCGCCCTTCGACAACGATTTCCTCGATCGACTCGTCGCGAAACCCGATGAGCTCGCCGACGTGCCGCATTTGGAGTATCTCCGAGAGGCGGGCTCGGAGGGTATCGAACTCGTTATGTGGCTCATCATGCGCGGCGCCATGGGCGAGGACGTTAATGAGCTGCATCGCTTTTATCACGTGCCGGCTTCGAACACCGCGGTCGGTCACCTCGTCGTTGAGCCACAGATGTCAGCGGGAGAGTAATGATGCGAGTGGCTGTGGCCGGCGCCGGGGCCTTCGGCCTCAAGCACCTCGATGCCCTCCAGCAGATCGACGACGTCGAGATCGCTGCCGTCGTCAGTCGACGCGTCGAACAGGCGCGCGACGTCGCGCAGAACTATGGGGCTCCGCTCGCCACCGACGAATTGGACGACGTGCTGAGAGAAGCAAGCATCGATGCGGTGATCTTGTGCACGCCGACCCAGCTCCACGCCGAGCAGGCTCTCGCGACCATGCGCGCGGGTAAGCACGTTCAAATTGAAATCCCTCTCGCTGATCGCTTGTCCGACGCCCTCGCGGTCGCTGCGCTCGCCCGAGAGACTGGTCTTACCTGCATGGTCGGACACACCCGACGTTTCAATCCCTCTCACCAGTGGATCCATCAGCGCGTGCTCCGCGGGGAGTTGAATGTCCTGCAAATGGACGTGCAGACCTATTTCTTTCGTCGCACCAACACCAATGCGTTGGGTCAGCCCCGCAGTTGGACCGACAATCTGCTCTGGCACCACGCCGCCCATACCGTCGACCTCTTCGCGTACCAAACCCAATCGCCCATTGAGGTCGCCCACGGCCTCTCTGGTCCCATCACTCCAGATCTCGGCATCCCCCTCGACATGTCCATCCAACTCAAGGCGCGCTCGGGCAGCCTGTGCACCCTCTCCCTGAGTTTCAACAATGACGGACCTCTGGGGACCTTCTTTCGTTACATCTGTGACGACGGGACCTACATTGCTCGGTACGACGACTTAGTGACGGGAAGCGACGAGGTCATCGACCTCTCCCACGTGGCCGTATCGAGCAACGGCATCGAGTTGCAAGATCGGGAGTTCGTCGCCGCCATTCTTGAGCGCCGTGAGCCGAACTCCTCGGTTCACCAAGTTCTCAGTTGCTACGAGACCCTCGATGCCATCCAGAACGAGCTCGATCGGTAGCGAGTGACACGACGGAACTAGAAATCGTCCGGTGGCGAAGACAGCAGGGCCACCACCGCGTCGCCCACCATGTTTCGGTATTTCGTTCGCACTTTGGCTGACATCAGATCACGGCCGAAGTTCGCCTCGAAGGTGTATCGGTTGTTCACGCGAAAGAAGCACAGGGAACTGATGAACATGTGAACGTCCTTGGCGTCCATCTCCCGCTTCACCGACCCCCGGGTTCGTCCCTCCTTCAGAAGCTTCTGCAGCAGTGGAATGATGGGTCGCGGCAACACGTCGATCCCGTTCTCACCGCCGACGAACCGACCACGATTCATGTTCTCGAGGCTGATGAGGCGCGCGAAGTACGGATAGCCGTCATGCAGGTCAAAGGTCACTTTGGCGATCTGGCGAATCGCCTCCAACGGCTCAAGTCCTTCGACGCCGTAGCGCTCGACAGGGACAATGATCTGTTCGTACGCGTGTTGCAGCGCCGCTCGGTACAGACCTTCCTTGGACTCGTAGTAGTAGTAGATCATTCGCTTCGTCGTGCGAGTCGATGTCGCGATGTCGTCGACTCGCGCCCCGAGGTAGCCCTTCTCGGCGAACTCTTTGGTGGCGACCGTCAAGATGTCACTCCTGGTACGGGCACGGTCGCGCTGGCGTTCCTTGACCGGTGCCGCACCGCCGTTAGACAACGACTCACGTGACTTCTGGTCACTGCTCTTCATTCGAACCCAACCCTCGACAATCGCCACGACGCTAACACGGGGTGTCGGATTCCCTGTCCCTCGCCGGCGGACGGAAAACGACATCCCATCCAAAGTTCCAACGACGCCTAAAAACAGAAACGCCCCCCAGAGGAGAACCTCTGGGGGGAGTCTCAGAATTGCCTAGTGCAGGCTGTACTTCACTGACGCGTGATCGCCGTTCGCGAACGCAAGGCTCAACGTTTTCACGCCGGGCTTCGCACTCGTTCCCTTGACGGTGATCCGGATGGTCACGGACTTGCCCGAGTCCTTCGTGACGAGGCCGGTGAAACCAGCCACATTGCTGGTGACCTTCGGGCGTCCCGAGAAGTTGTAACCAGTCACCGTCACAGTCGTTGTCTTGGCCCTCTTGACCGTACCGACGAGTCGCACCGCTTTAGGAGCAGACGAGATCGTTATGGTCGTCGCAGCGGATATACCCACCGTGTACGGCGCAACCGCGGCCTTCGTGGCGGTCACGATGCACGTGCCCGCCTTGGTCACTTTCAGGGTGCCCGACGTAATCGCACATCCGGTGGCTGTTCCATTGACGACCGTGAAGGTCACTGCGCCGGTGCCGGATCCCCCCGTAGCCGCCAAGGTCAGCGGTGCGTCAAGGTAACCCGTCTTGGTTGTGACAGTCACAGCAGCCTGTGCCTGACCTACCGACACCGTCGCCGTCGCAGGGGTCAAGACACGAGTGGTGTCGGTGGCCGTAAGAACACAGCTACCCGTCGTCGCAAACTCCACGGTGGTGAACGTCGCGACACCAGCCACGGCAGTGACGGGAACCGATGCAGCCAGGCACGTCGAGCTGATCGTGATGACGTCGGTGTCACCCGTTGTCGCGCTATCGACGAAGCCGTTGGCATCCTCAACCGAAACCGCAAAGGATGTGACTGCAGTGCCCGTCGTGAGAACGCTCGCGGGAGGCGCAATCGTAAAGGCCACGTGAGTGGCGGTGCCGCCACTCACTACGACTCCGGTACTCGTAGCAGGACGAATCCCACTATTCGTCGTGTCTGTCGCTGTCAGGTAACACGTCCCAGTTTGATCGAGAGTCAGGGCGGCGAAGGCCACAACTCCTGAGGCTTCCGTTCCCGTTGCTGTTCCGCCGAGTTTGCACGAGGACGTGATAGTTATCGCGTCGGTTCCCGCACCAGTGGGGTTTCCGTACTGGTCTTCTGTCTTAACTGAGAACGAAGTTAACGCCAAGCCTGCGCCAGCAGTAGTAGGCGGTTGCGGAGCGAAGCCCAATTGGTACGCAGCCGCCGGCGAAACCGTAATCGCATTGCTTGTCACAGTTCCGGTTCCGGCTCCCGTCTCCGTCGCCACGAGCGTGCACGAACCGGCCGAGTCGATCACGACACCGCTGGCGAAGACAGCGTCGCCGCCTCCATTCACGGTTGCGCTCAAAGAAGCACCACCAGTCAACGTGCAGGTCGAAGTGAGCGTCACGGTGGCAGTAGAAGTGCCTCCCGTCACGGTGAAACTACTGGACAATGCCGTCCCCGCGACGGCCGTGGTGGGCGGCTGGGGCGAGAATACTAGGGTGTCGGCCGCTGACGCGGGCAACACGCCCACGAGCGCGGCACTAGCTGCCATCAAAGCGACGGCGGCTCCACCAATAAGAAATCTTCCGTACCTCGAACGCTTAGCCCGAATTGCTTGCGTGTTCATGCTGTCTCCCTTTAGAACGTCGTCGTATCGCGACGCGCCGTAATTCGTGTTTACCAGCCACCGAAGGAAAGTCGGAGTCATTTGTCTTCCAATTGCGTTACGATCAACCGCTTCTAACGAAGTTCACAATTACGACTTGTGTTTGTTCAACATTTGTCGGATTGTCAGGAGTTTCGCGGTCAACTTGTGAGTGCCACCACTTAGGATGCTGCGCATTTTTTAGTTCGATGGCAACGACACGGCGAGCCGTCGCCAAGACTCTCCCCCATCTGTCGTTCGATCGAGCGCCGTTGCACCGTTCGCGAGCCCACAGACCGCGTATCCGTGACTCACGCTCATGAAGACCAAGTTCGCCACACTGCGACATCGAAGCGTGCCCACGATGTGCTCTCGATTCGCGTCAAAGTTGAGGCGCACGATGTTGCGAGTCGATCCTCCCGTATAGACGTAGCTGAAGTCGTTGGTGTTCGTCACGGCGAAGAGGCCCGTTGACGTCACGTTGTGGGGTTGGCGCACGAAGATGCTCCACGACTCGCCCGAGTCCTCACTGAACTCCAGGGCCACGCGGGACTTCCTCGGGCACACCGCCCACACTCGTTGCACATCCTCGGCCACCAGAGAGCAGCCCGATGAGCTCTTGAGGTTCGGATGCGTCGACGACACAAAACTCCTCCCGCCGTTGTGCGAGACATAGATCCGGCCAGCGTTCTTGGAGGTTTCAGCGAACATCATCATCTCGCCGTGCCCAGTCACTTGGCCGAGTGGTTGCTCAGAGAACTGACCGACGGGAATCTTGACTCCTCGCCAATGGGCCGCCCGCAGAGGGGCGTGGACAAGATCGATGTAGTTACATCGGTGACTCGTTGCCGAGCAGTGCACGAACAGCGCGTAGAGATGGGTGCTCGTCGCGGTGAGACCCCAGATCGTGTCGCCTCGCGGAATCGGCGAGCGCCGCCACGAGTGTGCGCCATTCGTCGTGACGTAGAGTCGCTGCGCTTCAGAGTTGCCCTCGAGGACGTAACCGATCTTGGGCGTCGTGAAGACCATGGCCATGACCGTGCCACGGGGCGTTCGAGTGAGTCGCCCGTAGGGAGGCATCCTCACCTGGGCGAGATGCAACGCAGTGTCCCAAGTGCGATCGATGATGTCGCGTGTGCGATACAGATGAAGGCAGCGAGTCTCTCCGCACCTCTGGGACGTGAGGAGGTAAAAGAGACCTTGCCGCTGTGCCGGGGCGATGAGCAAGGGCCAGACGCTGTCGGGGGAGTTCCCGGTGCCGGCGGCACTTGCCAAAAGGGCACCCGCCAGACCCGGCGTGACCAGGACCGCGACCACGAGCAACGCTGACAGCCGTTTCCCCACGCTCGTCACCACTCCAGCATGGCTCCTCCACGCTCGCGAGAACGGCCGCGATCCCACGATTCGCTCGAGAACCCCTAGGTCGCGAGTCCGACCTTGTGCCAGACGGCACCGCCGTCACTCGTTGAGTACAGGAAAGTTGACTGTGTTGAGCCGTGATCGGTGGTGCAAACGACCAGGCCCTCATCGGTGATGAACACCGGCGACTGCGTGATCTCACATCCGCTCCCCCACATGGACGGCCGCGTCGTCTCGCATATTGACTCGGTAGAAATTGTTCGGGGTCTCGCCGTAGTCGATGTAGGCCAAGGAGTTCCACGTAGGTGCAAGGAATCCCCCGCCGGTACCCGCGAAGGGCCGCTGGGGAACACTTTCCCACCGCGCTCCCCCGTCGCTTGAGTAGAAGAACGACACCAGCATGCCCGTCGGGCACTGCGCCCACGCGTCCTCAGGAGTCACGAGGTCCAGGCCACATCCGTTGATGCTGACCATCCGCGGTTCGATCGTCTCGTGGAACGTCGCTCCTTACTCGTTGAGCGCCAGATGACTTCGTCGTTGTTCTCGATCTCCGAGAGCCACACGCTCGTGACGTCCGCCGACACTTCCGGGATGCCGCCGTTGAGCCCGTTGTTCGGAATGCTTGGTAGGCGCAGCGCAGTCCAGTGGATCGGCCACAGCGCCGACTTCGCGATCGAGACGTCGACGCAGTGGTCATCGAAGCTCTCGCACTTGGCCATCGTCGCGTAGATGACACTGCCGGTCACCGTGATTCGCTGAAATGTCACGCCCGACATCGCAGGAACCTTGTGCCAGGTCGCGGCACTGTCATCCGTGACGT